>CAWBPE010000019.1:0-752895 GCA_963790595.1 uncultured Alphaproteobacteria bacterium
CGAACTGCCAGCGCAGCACTTCCCCTAATGATTTTGGCGGCGAGCCATCGGGATCAAAAAAATGCGTTCCGTCGAAATGATCGGACGGCGGGCCGGCATAGGTTTTCATGCGGTAAATCCAAAAGGACGAAAGGCCCGCGACGGTGGCGGCGCTGGCGAGAAGCCCGAGAACACGGCGGCGGGTGGTTTTCATGCCCGATTGGCCCCAAGACCTGAACCAGGGCAGACCTGCATTTGGGCAAGGGATAGCCCACCCGCAAGGCTTACTGAGATACCGCCTTCGGTGACGTTTCTTGACTTAAGGGCCTTTCGGGGGTTTAACCGCCGCAATTCTCGGAAAGACGTTCTTTTCGACCCGCCGCCCGGCCCCTGAGGCCGGAGGTCAACGCCCGACAGCGCGATGCGCCCTCGGGCGCAAAATTGTTTGGTTACACCTCATCCTGAGGAGCCGCGAAGCGGCGTCTCGAAGGATGGGGTTACGGCAGAACCGCCACCCTTCGAGATGCAGGCTGCGCCGGCTCCTCAGGGTGAGGCAACAGGAAGAAGTCAAGTGTTCGACAATCTGTCGGAAAAGCTTGGAGGCATACTCGATCGGCTGACGCGGCGCGGTGCGCTGACCGAGGCTGACGTCGATGCCGCTATGCGCGAGGTGCGCCGCGCGATGCTCGAGGCCGACGTCTCGCTCGACGTGGTGCGCAGCTTTACCGAACGAGTTCGCGAGCAGGCGATCGGCGCCACGGTGGTCAAATCCGTGACCCCGGGCCAGATGGTCGTGAAAATCGTCCATGACGAGTTGGTCGCCACGCTCGGCGCGGACGGCCAGACCATCGATCTCAATGCGGTGCCGCCGGTCGCGATCATGATGGTCGGCCTGCAAGGCTCCGGCAAAACCACCACCACCGCCAAACTGGCGCGACGCCTGACCCAGCGCGACAAGCGCAAGGTGCTGATGGCCTCGCTCGACATCTATCGCCCGGCCGCGATGGAGCAGCTCGCGGTGCTCGGGCGCGATCTCGATATCCAGACCCTGCCGATCGTCGCCGGACAAAAGCCCGCGCAGATCGCCAAGCGCGCGCTCGAAGCCGCAAAGCTCGGTGGCTATGATGTGCTGCTGCTCGACACCGCCGGCCGCACCACGCTCGACGAAGAGATGATGAGCGAAGCCGCGGAGATCAAAGCCACGGCTAATCCGCATGAAGTACTGCTGGTCGCGGATTCGCTGACCGGCCAGGACGCGGTCAATCTGGCGCGCGCGTTCGACGAGCGCGTAGGCCTCACCGGCATCGTGCTGACGCGCGTCGATGGCGACGGTCGCGGCGGTGCGGCGCTATCGATGCGCGCGGTCACCGGCAAGCCGATCAAGCTGATCGGCACCGGTGAAAAAACCGACGCGCTGGAAGATTTCCATCCGAGCCGGATTGCGGGACGCATTCTCGGCATGGGTGACGTGGTGTCGCTGGTGGAACGCGCCGCCGCCAATATCGACGCGGAGAAAGCCGCGCGCGTCGCCGAGAAGATGCGCAAGGGCCAGTTCGATCTGTCCGACATGCGCGAGCAATTGCTGCAGATGTCCAACATGGGCGGCATCTCCGGGCTGATGGGCATGATGCCGGGCATCGCGAAGATGAAAAACCAGATCGCCAATGCCGGCCTCGACG
The DNA here is from genome assembly GCA_963790595.1 of uncultured Alphaproteobacteria bacterium. Lineage (GTDB taxonomy): Bacteria > Pseudomonadota > Alphaproteobacteria > Rhizobiales > Xanthobacteraceae > Bradyrhizobium. Next base: position 1,659 of record CAWBPE010000019.1, read on the forward strand.
ACAGGATTCTCAAGCGCCAGGTCGCCGTGATTGATTCAATGACGCGGCAGGAACGCAAGAATCCCGATATCCTCAAGGCCAGCCGCAAGAAGCGCATCGCCGCCGGCGCCGGCCTCAAGGTCGAAGAAGTCAACAAGCTGCTGAAGATGCACCGGAACATGGCCGACATGATGAAGGCCATGGGCTCGGGCAAGCGCGGCCCGATGGCCGGCATCGCGCAGGCAATGGGTTTTGGCGGCGGCATGCCCTCGCCCGACCAGATGAAGGCGCTGGCCGAAAAAATGCCGGGCGGCATGCCCGCGCTGCCAAAAGATCTTCCCGCCGGACTTCGTTCCGGCTTGCCGAACTTGCCCGGGCTTACGGGCCTCAGCGGCAAGCCGACGTTGCCGGGTCTCGGTGGCTTTCCCGGATTGGGGAAGAAGAAATAACAGCGATCAATTCATCCTTATTCAAACCAACACTTCACAGGAGAACTAAATGTCAGTCGTTATCCGCCTCGCTCGCGCAGGCACCAAGAAGCGCCCGGTCTATCACGTCGTCGTCGCCGACTCGCGCTTTCCGCGCGATGGCCGCTTCATCGAGCGTCTGGGCCACTTCAATCCGCTGCTGCCGAAGGACAACGAGGCCCGGCTGAAACTCGACATGGACAAGGTCAAGGCCTGGCTCGCCAAGGGCGCGCAGCCGTCGGACCGCGTCTCGCGCTTCCTCGACGCCGCCGGCGTTGCCAAGCGTGCCGCGCGCAACAATCCGGAAAAGGCCGTGCCGCGCAAGGAGCGCAAGGCCAACGCCGAAGCCGCCGCCAAGACGGCGTAAGGTTCAAGAATGGCCTCGTTCCCATGCTTCGAGACGCACGGCTTGAGCCGTGCTCCTCAGCATGAGGGGCTTGCTTATCCTCATCCTGAGGAGTGCGCTCTTGCGCACGTCTCGAAGGATGGAAACAGCTGATGTCAGCGCTGCAAATCTGCGTCGCCCGTATCGGCGCAGCGCATGGTGTGCGCGGTGCGGTGAAGCTGTGGACCTTCACCGAGGATCCGCTGGCCGTGAAGCGCTATGGAGCGCTCACGACCAAGGACGGCGCGCGCGAGTTTGAAGTCGCGACCGCCCGCGAGGCCAAGGGGCATCTGGTCGCGACGCTGAAAGGCATCGCGACCCGCGAAGAAGCCGAGCGCCTCAACGGCATCGAGCTCTATATCCCGCGTGAAAAACTGCCGGCCACCGACGAGGACGAATATTACCACGCCGATCTGATCGGGCTCGCCGCGGTCAATGCCGCGGATGAGCCGATCGGCCGCGTCACCGCGATCCACAATTTCGGCGCCGGCGATATCATCGAAATCGCGCCGCCCCACGGCCCAACCATGCTGTTGCCGTTCACCAACGCCGTGGTGCCCACCGTCGATCTCGCCGCCGGGCGCGTCGTGATTGTTTTGCCGGATGAGGTCGACGGCGACGATCCAGCCGAAGCGGACGCCTAAGCATGGCGACCGTAACCACACCCTGGCGCGCGACCGTGCTGACGCTATTTCCGGAGATGTTTCCGGGACCGCTCGGCGTCAGTCTGGCCGGCAAGGCGCTGGCCTCGGGCCTGTGGGCGCTGGAGGCGCGCGATATCCGGGATTCGGCCACCGACCGGCATCGCAGCGTTGACGACACCCCGGCCGGCGGTGGCCCCGGCATGGTGCTGCGGGCCGACGTGCTGGCGGCCGCGATTGACGCGGCGGATACCGTCCCCAAAGACCGCCCGCGCCTGTTGATGAGCCCCCGGGGTCGGCCATTGACCCAGTCCCGGGTCGTGGAACTCGCCGCCGGACCCGGCCCGCTGATTATTTGCGGCCGGTTTGAGGGCGTCGATCAGCGGGTCATCGCGGGGCGCGGGCTCGAGGAAGTCTCGATCGGCGATTATGTGCTGTCCGGCGGCGAAATCGCCGCCTTGGCGCTGATTGACGCCTGTGTGCGGCTGCTACCGGGGGTGATGGGAAAGCTCGCTTCGGGCGCCGATGAGAGCTTTTCCGACGGTTTACTGGAATACCCACAATATACCCGCCCGCAGGAGTTCGAGGGCCAGCCGATCCCGGAAATCCTGCTCTCGGGCGACCATGCCAAGGTCGCGGCCTGGCGCCAGGCCGAGGCCGAAGCCCTGACCAAGGCCAATCGGCCCGATCTGTGGGCGATAAAGGCCAACCAAAAACGCCCAAAAAACACGACAGACGGGTGACAAGGCCCGGCCTTTGCCGTATACGAGCGCCAAATCCGCGCAAGGATAACCGAACACTCGCGCAGCCCGTGCCGGGCGCGCCGCCGATGGAGATTTCGCGATGAACCTCATTCAACAGCTCGAAAAAGAGCAATACGACAAACTGGCCGCCACCAAGACGATTCCGGATTTCGGACCGGGCGATACCGTGATCGTCAACGTCAAGGTGGTCGAAGGCGATCGTTCGCGCGTGCAGGCCTATGAAGGCGTCTGCATCGGCCGTTCCGGCGGTGGGCTCAACGAGAGCTTCACGGTTCGCAAGATTTCCTACGGCGAAGGTGTGGAACGCGTATTCCCGGTGATGTCCCCGATGATCGACTCGATCACGGTGGTGCGTCGCGGCAAGGTGCGTCGCGCCAAGCTTTATTACCTGCGCAATCTGCGCGGCAAGTCGGCCCGCATCGTCGAAAAGAAGACGGACCGCGCCGCTGCCGTCGGCGAGTAATTCCTGGCCTCACAGGATTTGCAGGATTTGACGAAACAGCGCGGGCTTGCCCGCGCTTTTTTGTTGCGGCACAGCGTCATTGCATGCCCGCCGCGGCGCAATGACGGTAGCGGCAAACGCATATCGCACTTAGATACCTCGTGTGTTATGAGGTTGGAATGTTTCCAGATCGCCAAACCATCGCGTCCCGCGTCGTCCTCGACGATCGCAGCCGGCTGCCCGGCCGCTTCTTCGGGCGGTTCGCGACCTCGGCAACGTCAGAGCTTACGCGCGCCCTTTGATGCCGCGTCTTTGAATGTGCGCGTATCCGCGCTCACCTGATCACGAACACTAGTTTTGGAGCTTACGCTCATGTCCAAACCCACCACGCTGTACGACAAAATCTGGAATGACCATCTGGTTCACGAAGCCGATGACGGCACCTGCCTGCTCTATATCGATCGCCATCTGGTCCATGAGGTGACGTCACCGCAGGCCTTCGAAGGCTTGCGTGCCGCCGGACGCAAGATTCGCGCGCCGGAGAAGACGCTGGCCGTGGTCGATCACAACATCCCGACCACCGACCGCACCAAGCCCAATCCCGACCCGGATAGCACCGAGCAGATCCGCGTGATGGCGGAAAACGCCAAGGATTTCGGCGTCGAATATTTCAACGAATTCGACGTGCGGCAGGGCATCGTGCATGTGATCGGTCCCGAGCAGGGCTTCACGCTGCCGGGCACCACCATCGTCTGCGGCGACAGCCATACCTCGACCCACGGCGCATTCGGTGCGCTGGCGCATGGCATCGGCACCTCCGAGGTCGAGCATGTGCTGGCGACGCAAACCCTGGTCCAGAAAAAGGCCAAGAATATGCGCGTCCTCGTCGACGGGAAATTACCCGACGGCGTCACCGCCAAGGATATCATCCTGGCGATCATCGGCGAGATCGGCACCGCCGGCGGCACCGGCTATGTGCTGGAATATGCCGGTGAGGCGATCCGTGCCTTATCGATGGAAGGCCGCATGACCGTCTGCAACATGTCGATCGAGGGCGGCGCCCGCGCCGGCCTGATCGCGCCGGACGCGAAAGCCTTTGAATTTTTGAAGGGCCGCCCGAAAGCGCCGAAGGGCGCGAATTGGGATGCCGCGGTGCGTTACTGGGAGACGCTGCGCTCGGATGAGGGCGCGCATTTCGATCACGAGATCAGGCTCGATGCCGCCAAGCTGCCGCCGATCGTGACCTGGGGCACTTCGCCCGAAGACGTCGTGTCGATCTCAGGCTTTGTGCCGGATCCCGATCAGATCGCCGACGAGGCGATCCGGCTCTCGAAGCACCGCGCGCTGAGCTACATGGGCCTGAAGGCCGGCACCAAGATCACCGACATCAAGCTCGACCGCGTCTTCATCGGCTCCTGCACCAATGGCCGGATCGAGGATATGCGCGCGGCGGCGAAGATCGCCGAAGGCAAGACCGTCAACGGCAACGTCAATGCGATGATCGTGCCGGGTTCGGGCATCGTGAAGGAACAGGCGGAAGCCGAAGGCCTCGACAAGATTTTCATCAAGGCCGGTTTCGAATGGCGCGAGCCGGGCTGCTCGATGTGCCTGGCGATGAACCCCGACAAGCTCAAGCCGGAAGAGCGCTGCGCCTCGACCTCGAACCGTAATTTCGAGGGCCGTCAGGGCTTTAAGGGCCGCACCCATCTGGTATCGCCCGCGATGGCGGCCGCCGCGGCGATTGCCGGGCACTTCGTCGATATCCGGGATTGGCGGTAAGGGGCGCAAGCTCCTTCCTTCAACCTCGACGCATTGGCGAAGGAAGTCGTTAAACAGTTGAGGGCAGAGTTGGTCTCGCGAGGAACCTGCGATGGCCGACAAATCTGAATTCGTCGATATGATCAGCGAGGCGACGCGCCAGACGCGCCGCCGCTATAAGCCACGCGTGGCCGAGCCTGAGGTCAAGGAAACGTCACGTCTCAGTCACTGGCCGCCGGACCGCTGGGTGCAGTGGCGGATGGAGACGCTGACACCCTGGAAGCTCAAATCCTGGAAGTTCAAGAACTGGGATTGAGCACAAAGGGTTTTCTGGATGTAAGCATGATCTTTTCGGAAAACCGGCTCCCACTTTTCCGGATCATGCTCTAAAAAACAGGCCCGCAAAGCGGGCCTGTCGTGACTCGTGATGGGGTCAGCCCACATTCATTAGCGGCGATGCCAATGGCGATGATGCCAGCGGTGATGCCAACGCACCTCGGTCATCGACCCCTGCTTCGAGCTTTCCTGGACCGCCGCGGCGGCGCCGGGATTGGCCAGCGACAGCGCCTGGGCGCGCTCGGCCGGAGCAGCAAGAGTGAGCAATGCGCCGACAGCGGCTAGCCCGAGAATTCTCGTCACGTTCATTTACGTCTCCCATAAGTCGTTGGATGTCACGCCATCGCCGTGCGTCCGAATCGAACGCACGCCGCGGCGCAGACCTGAGCTGAAGTGAGTGACGTGAAATGAATGCCTGCGCCCGCAAAGCAAATGCGCGGCGCACGATCTGGTTCCGTGCCGCACCAAAACATTCACAAGATGTCAAAACCGGTCCAGACTGTGCTCCGTATCTTCTGCGGGCTTCCGTTACAGGAGATTTCCATGCCTTCTGAAAAATTGCCTTCATCTGGAAAATGGTACCGAACATCACGTGCGGCACTTGTTTTAACATCGACAGCCATGGTCTTGCTTCCGGCCGGCGCTGCATTGGCGTCTCAGGGGCCCGGCGGCGGTCCCGGCACCGCCAGTAGCTTCACCCAACTGGCGATGGCCATTCTGGTCTATGGAACCTCAGTACTGGTGGTCGGCAGCGGGCTGATCGGCGCGCTGCGAAAGCACTGGGAACGGCGGATTTAACCGCGACGCCAATAGCAGTTCATGCGGGGCACAATCACCGTGCCGCTTGGCCGGTATTCCTGCACATAAGTCGCGTTGCACTCCCGTACCGCATTCTGGCCGGGGAAATATCGGGGATAAACGCCATCGGGTTCCGCCTGATACCGCGGATAAATGCGAACGCGTTTGGTGGGCCGCCGGGCCGCAGGCGCGGTTGGATCATCCGCAGCGGGCTGCGAAGCCTGCGCCACCCGTGTGACCGGTGCGGTCTGCGCTTGCGCACCCGCCGCGAGCAATGAAACGACGAGCAACGAAACAAAACCTGCGAAAACCGCGATTGCCGCTGTCCTGATACGCATCTTGACGCCCACCCAAGCCTGTTGACGGCGACACGGTCTCCGATTGCGGCGGCAACGTCAACTGTGTCTGGAGCATCTGCGAAACCCGCGCTAAACAAACCTGATGTGGACACCTGCGAAAGCGCCATCGCTGGCCGAGATCGAAGCCATGGCACACGAGATTTTCGAGCGCTTGCCCAAAGATTTTCGTGATCTTTGCGAAGGCGTGATCATCCGTGTCGATGATTTTCCGACCGAAGAAGTGCTCGACGAGATGCAGGCCGAAACCGAATTCGACCTGCTGGGCCTGTTCCAGGGGGTCGGCCTGCCATTCCGCAGCCATGACGATATCGCAAGGCTGCCCAACATGATCTGGCTCTATCGCCGCCCGATCCTGGATTACTGGGCCGAGCATGACGAGACGCTGGGACATATCGTACGCCATGTGCTGATCCACGAGGTCGGCCATCATTTCGGCCTCTCCGATGACGACATGGAGGCGATCGAAGATGCGGCCTGACGTCGTCACCTTCTGGCATGGCCCGCTCGATGCGCTGCGGCTTTTATGCCTGAGATCGCAGGTCGCGGCGGGCCATAAGGTTACCGTCTACAGTTTCGATCCGCTCGGGCAATTGCCCGACGGCGTCGGCAACGCCGAGGCCGAAGCGATCCTGCCGCATGCGTTTGCGGAAAGACTGCGCCCGACCGGTCCCGACGGCGTGTGGCGCGACTGGACCACCTTGCAATTCAGCGATTTTTTCCGGATGCGGCTGATGGCGCGCAAGGCCGGGCTGTGGCTCGATGCCGATGTACTGCTGCTCAAGCCGATCGAACTCGATCCGGAAAAACCCTATTTCGCGTGGGAGCGGCCGCGCCAGCTCGGCAATTCCGTGCTGTATCTGCCGTCGGATGATCCTGTTGTCACGGCCTTCACGGCATTGATGCAGCAGGACGAACTGACGCCGGACTGGCTGGCGCTGCGGCACCGGCTGACCTTCGCGCTTCGCAAGCTGCGTGGCTCTCGCCGGCTCGCGGATATCCGTGTCGCGATTTTCGGTCCGGCCGCGCTGACCGCACTCGCCCGCCGCGCCGGCGAACTGCAACACGCGTTGCCGAAGAAATCGTTTTATGCGGTTCATGCCGAACCGAAATTGTTCTTCGAGCCGTCGGATTTTTCAGCGATGCTCAGTGATCCCGAAATATCGGGATTCCACGTCTCGCCCAAAGGCCGCGGCAGTCAGCGGCCAATCCCGGGAAGCCTGCATGCATGGGCGGCGGAGAAATTTGGCGTCTAAAGCGTCGTGCTCTTCCCCTCTCCCACAAGGGGAGAAGGGAAAAGCAGCAGCGGAGCGGTTTGGCGTCTAATGCCCCATCGCCGCGATCGAATCTGCGATCGCGATCGTACGACGCGCCATGTCGGCGTGCAGCCGCTCCACCATCTGGCCATCGAGCCGGATCGCACCGCGCGCGGCGTTTTCCGGCAACTCGAACGCCGCGATGATCTTGCGGGCCTGCGCGATCTCTTCCGCCGGCGGCGTGAAGATCGCATTGCAGGCCTCGATCTGGCCCGGATGAATCAGCGTCTTGCCGTCGAAGCCGAGATCGCGTGCCTGCGCGCATTCCTCCCCGAAACCGTCGAAATCGCTGAAATCGCTGTAGGGTCCATCGAGGATTTCGAGGCCATGCATCCGGGTCGCAAGAATGCAGTGGGTGATCATCGGGATCATCGCTGCGCGGCCGGGCATCATGCGGATCCGCGTTTCCCGCGAAATGTCATTGGGCCCGAACATGAATCCGGCGAGCCGCGTTTTGGGATCGCGCGCGGCCGCCGCCAGTTCCTCGGCATGGAGAACCGCGCGCGAGGTCTCGATCATCGCCCAGACCCGGATCGCGGGATCGGCATCGGCCAGCTGATCGCCGATTGCTTTAAGGTCTTCCACGCTGGAAACCTTTGGAACCACAATGCCGTCAGGCCGTGCCTTGCCGGCCATGCCGATATCGTCTGTTGACCACGGAGTATCCAGCGGATTGACGCGGATCAGGACTTCACGCTTGCCGAATCCCTTGGCGGCAATCGCCTGCGCGATCTGGTCGCGCGCGCCGGCTTTGGCGTCCGGCGCTACGGAATCCTCCAGATCCAGAATAATGCCGTCCGCCGGCAGGTTGCGGGCTTTTTCCAGCGCCCGCGCGTTCGATCCGGGCATGAACAACAGGCTGCGGCGCGGACGGATCATGGCTGGTTCCCTTCAATTTCTTCGCTGCACGCGATAACATCTCAACCGCGGCTCCGAAAGACTTGTTCCTGTCATCGCCCTATGGTTTAGCCACTGTCATGGACCTGTTTCCGCCACACCTGCTTGAGGGCTACCGGACCTTCACCTCGCAGCGGCTGCCGACCGAGCAGTCGCGCTATCGCGAGCTCTCGGAGCGCGGCCAGTCCCCTGAAGTGATGGTAATCGGCTGCTGCGATTCCCGGGTGTCGCCGGAAGTGATCTTCGATGCCGGTCCGGGCGAATTATTCGTGGTGCGCAACGTCGCCAATCTGGTGCCGGTATACCAGCCGGACGGCGGCGCGCACGGCGTATCGGCGGCGGTGGAATATGCGGTCCGGGCGCTGCATGTGAAGCACATCGTCGTGCTCGGCCATGCGCAATGCGGCGGTATCCGCGCCTTCATTGATAAAATGGAGCCGCTGTCACCAGGCGACTTCATCGGCCGCTGGATGTCGATGTTCGTCAAGCCGGGCGAAAAGGTCGAACAGCGCGACCACGAGACGATGGCCGACTTCACCGTCCGCATCGAGAAAGCCGCGATATTCCGCAGCCTTGAAAACCTGATGACGTTTCCGTTCGTGCAGTCCGCGGTCGAACGCGGTGAGTTGCAGTTGCACGGCGCTTATTTCGGCGTCGCCGAGGGCTCGCTGTTCGTGCTCGATCACGTCGCGAAGGAATTTGTCAGCGCGCGGGAGCAAGTAAGCGGGTAGCGAATTTCGCGCGCTGCTCACCATTCGCTACTCCCTATTCGGCACCATGATCGCTGCCCCAGCGGTCCGACAGCGCCAGGATCAGCGCCGAGACCACGAACACCAGATGTACGCCGACCAGCCAGCCCATCTTGGTGGCATCGAAGGCAACGTCGATGTTCATGAACGCCTTCAGCACCTGAATGGCCGAAATCGCAACGATCGAGGCCAACATCTTCTGCTTGAGCCCGGCGAAATCGACCTTGGTCATCCATTCCGGCCAATCCGGATGGTCGCCGGGATCGATCCGCGAGACGAAATTCTCGTACCCCGAAAACACCACGATCAGGATCAGATTGCCGACCAGCGAGACGTCGATCAGGCTGAGCGCGCCGAGGATGATGTCCCCCTCATTGGCGGAAGGCGCAATGAGGATGAACTCCCACAGCTTCTTGAAGAATTTGAACAACATCACCGCAAGGCAGACGACGAGACCGAGGTAAAACGGCGCCATCAGCCAGCGGCTGTTGAACAAAATGCTCTCGAACCCGTGCTCAATGCGTTTCAGCGTCGGGTTCGGTTTGTAGGGCGCCGGCTGTTCGGTCATCGCGATTCCGGCCCCGCCTGTTACGCCGTTTTTTTTGACGCCGCTTTTTAAGCAGCCTTTTTCTTGGCGCTGATCAGCTTGCGGTTGATCAGGCATTCGGCGATCTGAATCGCGTTCAACGCAGCGCCCTTGCGCAGATTGTCCGACACGCACCACAGCACGAGACCGTTCTCCACGGTCGCATCCTCGCGGATACGGCTGATATAGGTCGCGTCCTCGCCGGCGGCTTCATACGGCGTGACGTAGCCGCCCGGTTCGCGCTTGTCGATCACGAGGCATCCCGGCGCATTGCGCAGGATGTCGCGCGCCTCATCGGCCGAAATCGGATTCTCGAACTCGATATTGACCGCTTCGGAATGGCCGACGAACACCGGCACGCGCACGCAGGTCGCGCTCAGCTTGATTTTGGGATCAAGAATCTTCTTGGTCTCCATCATCATCTTCCATTCTTCCTTGGTGTAGCCGTCCTCCATGAACACGTCGATCTCGGGGATCACGTTGAAGGCGATACGCTTGGGGAATTTCTTGTTGATCAATTCGCTGTTGGTGTAGACCGCCTTGGTCTGCGAAAACAGCTCGTCCATGGCGTCCTTGCCGGCGCCCGACACCGATTGATAGGTCGAGACCACGACGCGCTTGATCACCGCCTTGTCGTGCAGCGGCTTCAGCGCGACCACGAGCTGAGCAGTCGAGCAGTTCGGGTTGGCGATGATGTTCTTCTTGGTGAAGCCGCTGACCGCATCCGCATTGACCTCGGGCACGATCAACGGCACGTCCGGATCCATCCGCCAGGTCGACGAATTGTCGATCACGACCGCGCCGGCGGCGCCGATTTTCGGCGACCATTCCTTCGACACCGCGCCACCCGCCGACATCAGGCAGATATCGACGTCGCTGAAATCGTAATTCTCGAGCGCTTTGACTTTCAGGGTACGATCGCCGTACGAAACTTCGACGCCCATGCTGCGGCGCGACGCCAGCGCCACGACTTCGTCAGCCGGGAATTTGCGTTCGTCCAGAATGTTGAGCATTTCCCGCCCGACATTGCCGGTCGCTCCGACCAGCGCGACTTTGTAACCCATCGTTCACTCTCCGAAGAAAAATGCCTTGCCCCCGCCGCCAGCGGAAAGGGAAGAGGCAGCGCTTCTATGCGAGAAACGCCCTTAAGACAACGTTAGACTGGGGTGCCGTCAGCCGGTGCCCGGTAGCGATTTGGGCATTTGATGCGATCGTTTTGGGCCACCCCCACCAATCCCAGTTATCGGACCAGTATTCACCCGGCGCTGACCAGCTTTGCCGATGAATGCGCTGGCACGCTGGCGCGTCTGGTGGCTTATGTGGGCACTCTAGGGCTGCTTGCCATGCTCGGGCTTCATCTTTGGGACGAATTGCCGGCGGCCGCGACCACGGAGCCGGCGCCCAAGGCAGGCTGGAGCCTGGCCTTGCGTTCGCATCCGGCATTTGCCGTCACTCCGCTGGATAATCAATTAAAACCAGAGACTTACGAGATATTCCGGCACCCTGAAGGGGGCCGCAAGGACGTCCTGCGTTGGACGGCTCAGGGAACCGCTCAAGGCGAAAAGCCGGTCGCAGAGCTCGAAATCTACCGTCCCGGCGGCGAATTCAGCCCCTCGGACGCCTCCGGCGCCGACATCGCGGCCCGGATAGACCGGGAAAGCCTGCATGGGTCGGAAGCGGCTGGAATCGTCGACAGCAAGTTCGGCCCGGTGGCATTGCTTCGTCTCGACGCAAATACGGACAGTGCGAAATCATGCCTCGGCTTTATCAAGCGTCTGGGCGATCCCATGCTGCAGATATCCGGCTGGACCTGCCAGGGCGACGGAATACCGGCCCGGCGCGCCGCGATCGGCTGCATGCTGAACCGGCTGATTCTGCTCACAGCTGGAAACGAACCGAAATTGGCTGAATTGTTCGCCCGCGCCGAGTTGAAGCGCAGCGGCTGCAACGCGGCGACCCCCTCGGTCACCTCGGCGGATTGGGTGACGGGCACCGGGAATCCCCTGCTGCGCGGTCCGCTCTGATCGGCACCCACACTAAATGGCAGGACTAAGGCGCTGGCTTTTATGCGACTTTTTCGTCACCCACGCATTTATTGTGATGCAGTGTGGCCCGATTGACCTTGTGACCGTGGGCGCGCGGCAGCTAAAATGACCCGTAATCGGATATGGCGACCTGCCAGCCCTATGAGGACGTGATGATCTTGAAACTCCCCGCCGTAAAAAGGCTTCTGGTTGTGCTGGCGGCTGCCGCCGTTGTCGTGATCGGCTTCGACGCGACACAGGCCAGCGCAGAAACGCGGAAGCTCGATAAAAACGGCCGTCCTTATTACGGAACGAGCGGACCCAACGTGTCCTACCAGCAGGGCCCGCATACCCGGGTCTATGTTACCAAACGCTCCTGGCTCGATGCCGGCGTCGAAGTATTGCCCGGCGACCGCAAATTCACCGACTACGCCTATCCCCCGGAAGTCGGGTATCCCTCGTTCGCGCGCGAAAACAACAATCGCCCGCTCGACCGCCAGCCGCTCAGCTCGCCCTCCGATTTGGGCGGATATCCGACGCGCATCCCGATCCCGTATTGATCGGGTAGCATCTGTCATCCCGGCCCAGGGCCGGGACGACTGCGAACTTCTTATCCGTGCAGCGTCTGCAATTCCCTCAGGATCGCCTCGCCCATCTGCGAGGTCGATACCGCCGTCGTGCCTTCGGATTTGATATCGGCGGTGCGCAGGCCGTTGGCGAGCACCGCGGCGATGGCCGCGTCGACCTTGTCGGCCAGCGGGCCCATGTCGAACGAGTAGCGCAGCGCCATTCCGAATGACGAGATCATCGCAATCGGATTGGCGAGGCCTTTGCCGGCGATATCGGGCGCCGAGCCGTGCACCGGCTCAAACAGCGATTTGCGCTTTTTGGTTTTGACATCGACTTCGCCGAGCGAGGCCGACGGCAGCATGCCGAGCGAGCCGGTCAGCATCGCAGCGATATCCGAGAGCATGTCGCCGAACAGATTGTCGGTCACGATGACGTCGAACTGCTTGGGCCATTTCACCAGGTTCATGCCGCCGGAATCGGCCAATTGGTGCTCGAGCTGCACGTCCTTGTATTCGCGCGCATGAACTTGCGTGACGACTTCGTTCCAGAGCACGCCAGATTTCATGACGTTGCGCTTTTCCATCGAGGTCAACTTGTTGCGGCGCTTGCGCGCCAGGTCGAACGCGACCCGCGCGATGCGCTCGATCTCATAGGTATCGTAAACCTGGGTATCGATCGCGCGCTTCTGGCCGTTGCCGAGATCGGTGATGGTTTTGGGCTCGCCGAAATACACCCCACCGGTGAGCTCGCGCACGATCATGATGTCGAGGCCTTCGACCACGTCGCGCTTCAGACTCGAGGCTTCCGCCAGCGCGGGATAGCACACCGCGGGCCGCAGATTGGCGAACAGGCCGAGATCCTTGCGCAGCCGCAACAACCCGGCTTCGGGGCGCGCTTCATAGGGAACGCTGTCCCACTTCGGGCCGCCGACCGCGCCGAAGATTACGGCGTCGGCGGCTTGCGCGCTCGCCATGGTCGTATCGGTGATGCTGAGCTTGCTGGCGTCGTAGGCGGCGCCGCCAACCAGACCCTGCTCGGTCTCGAAATGCGCGATGCCCTGCGCGTTGAGCCAGTCGATCAGGCGCTTCACCTCCGCCATCACTTCGGGGCCGATGCCGTCGCCAGGGAGAAGCAGCAGTTTTTGGGTCGCCATGGGAAAGAATCCTCCAACTCGTCATGGCCGGGCTTGTCCCGGCCATCCACGTCTTGATTTTGATTGCACCGAAGAAGCAAGAACGTAGATGCCCGGCCACCGCTGACAAGTATACGCAGTCAGCGCAAGGCTGACTGCTATGGCCGGGCATGACGGCCCATTTCGCTGCGCGCGGGATTGCTAGAGCGGCGTTGCACAAATGGCAAGACACCATTGCCGCCGCGGTGCTGTGCAACCGCCCGCTACCCTGCCACAGTGGTCGGCTCCTGCCGGAGAATCCCGTGAAAGCCCCCGATCATCCCTCGCCGCCTGCGCATCCCGCGCAGTTGATCCTGATCCTGTCGCTGGCGCCTACGGTGGGTCTCGGCATCGGCCGCTTCGCCTATTCGCTGGTTTTGCCAGACATGCGCGACACGCTTGGCTGGTCCTATTCCGCCGCGGGCTTCATGAACACGATCAATGCCGCCGGTTATCTCGCCGGCGCGCTGATGATCTCGAAATTCATCACGCGCTTCGGGCTGGCCGCAACCGTACGCTGGGGAACCGTGGCCAGCGTGCTCTCGCTGGCGCTCTGTGCGCTGTCAGGCAATTTTTTCATCTTGAGTTTTGCGCGATTGCTCGCCGGGGTTGGCGCCGCCGCCGGATTCGTCGCAGGCGCCGCGTTGGCGGCGACCATCGCGCAGTCGCAACCGGCACGGGCGAATTTCCTGCTTAGTCTGTTTTACGCAGGACCCGGGCTCGGCATCGTCGCCTCGGGGCTGGTCGCGCCCTTCGTGCTGCAGACATTCGGGCCGGGATCATGGTGGATTGTATGGTGGGCGATGACGCTGCTTGCGGTCGCGATGACCGTGCCGCTGCTGCCGGCGCCGATCGATGCGCAGGCTGGCGTCGTCACCGAGGGATCGGCGAAATTCGCACTCACACCGGTGGTGATATATATCGCGAGCTATTTTTTGTTCGGCGCCGGCTACATCGCCTACATGACGTTCATGATCGCCTATGTGCGCGACGCCGGCGGCGGTGCGGTGGCGCAGAGCGCCTTCTGGTGCCTGATCGGATTGAGCGCGTTCGTGACCCCATGGCTGTGGCGCCGCGTGCTGGCGCGCGACAGCGGCGGCGTTTCCACCGCGATCATTCTCGGCACCAACTCACTCGGCGCGGCGCTGCCGCTGTTCGGGCATTCGGTGCTTCTGCTGGCGATATCGGCGCTGGTGTTCGGCGTTGCGTTCTTCGCGGTGGTGGGATCGGTCACCGCTTTCATCCGCTTCAACTGTCCTCCCGCGGCGTGGCCGAAAGGGATTGCGTCCATGACCATCGCGTTCGGCATCGGCCAGACGCTGGGCCCGGTCGTGGTCGGTGCGGTCACCGATGCGTTCGGCAGCCTGTCCTATGCGCTGAATGTTTCCGCGGCTATGCTGGCGGTGGGGGCGGTTGCGGCGGCGTTTCAGAAGAAACTGAATCCGAAAACGTAGGGTGGGCAAAGGCGCGCTTGCGCCGTGCCCACCATCCTCAAATCACGGTATTCAACATTGATGGTGGGCACGCGGAGCCTGTCATCGGGCGCGCATTCGCGCGACCCGTTGGCTTTGCCCACCCTACAGAGGATTCCTCAGCTCCCGCTGAATGAATTATAGCCCTGGTCTTCCCAATAGCCGCCCTTGTAGTCGTTGGTGACTTCCATCGAGACCACATATTTCGGATTCTTGAATCCGAGCTTGGTGGGCACCCTGATTTTCATCGGAAAACCATAGGCCCGCGGCAGGATTTCATCACCGAATTTGAACGTCATCTGGGTCTGCGGATGCAGCGCGGTACGCATATCGAGCGGCGAGTTGTAGCCTTCCCGGTCGGCGCACTGGAACCAGCAATATTTGGCGCGGGTATCGGCGCCGACTAATTTAAGAAAATCGCGCAGTGGCGTGCCGGTCCAGCTTCCGATCGCGCTCCAGCCCTCGACGCAAATATGGCGCGTGACCTGCTTGACCTGCGGCAGCTTGTAGAGCTCCTCCAGCGTCCATGACTTCTTGTTCTCGACAAGGCCGGTGACCTCGAACTTCCAGTCCTTGCCGTCGACCTCGGGCGCATCGTCGATTTCGTAATAGGCGTTGAACGGAAACGGCTTGGTGATCGCGCTTTCCGGAAAGGTCGGCGCCAGCGCATCGGGATTGAAGATCAAGGCTTGCACGCCGTCATTGAATTTCGAGATCTTCGTCAGCATCGCCTCGGCCGAAAAACTGTCCGATACGTCACAGCCGGTCAGCATCGTCAGCGCGCCGAAACTTGCACCCGCGGCGATGAAACGGCGGCGCGCCAGATCCGGCATCGTCTTCACCGCGTCGCGAACCAGCAATTGCTTGTCGACACCTGGAATTAGAAGTGAGCGAAGGCGGCCCATGATGTTTCTCCCAAGGAACTTTAAAGCGCTTTCTAGCGGCCGATGATCATGGCGCGCAGGCTTTTGGGCACCAGCACCGCGAGTGCGACATGAATCACCATGAAGGCGACGATCAGTGCCATGCAAACAAAGTGGACATAACGCGCAATGTCATAGCCGCCGAACAGCGCGGTCAGCCACTGCAACTGGACCGGTTTCCAGATCGACAATCCCGACAGCACGATGAGAACGCCGACGATGATGATGCCGGTGTAAAGCAGCTTCTGCACCTGATTGTATTTCGACAGATCGGCATGCGACAGTCTGCCGGTCAGCGCGGCCTTGGTGTCGGCGAGCACGCCCGTCGGCGAGATCGGCAGCAGCTTCTTCGCGAAGCGGCCGGTCGCGAAACCTAACGTGAGATAGATGAGACCATTGACCATCAGCAGCCACATCGCGGCAAAATGCCAGAGCAGCGCTCCGCCGAGCCAGCCACCCAGCGTAATCGAATGCGAAAATGAAAATTTGAACAGCGGCGAGGCGTTATAGATCTGCCATCCCGACATGATCATCAGGACGATCGCCACCGCATTGATCCAATGCATCAGGCGGACCCAGGACGGCTGAATCACCGTCTTGGTGGCTGGTATGGTGCGCTCTTCGCTGGCGGCCAGGCTGGACATGACGGTTCCATCGCTGAAAGTGAATACGCCTATCATACGCCGGGAACCGGCGCCGCGTTACTACTAAGACCCCTGTCCGATTGAAACATTTCGGGCGTGGCAGTCACAAAAAAGCGAGCCGGGTTGCCCCGGCCCGCCATGCGTATCCCCAGGGGGATGCGATCCGGAAATGCGTGGCGCTTACGACGCCGGCATCAACACGGTGTCGACGACGTGGATCACGCCGTTTGACTGGTTAACGTTCGGGATCGTGACGGTCGAGGAACCGCCCTTGGCGTCGACGATCATGACCTTGCCGTCCGCCTTCTTGACGGTCAGCTCTTCGCCTTCGACGGTCTTGAGCTTCTTGCCGTCGGTCAGGTCGGAAGCCTCAAGCTTGCCGGCCACCACGTGGTAGGTCAGAATCTTGGTGAGGGTCGCCTTGTTCTCGGGCTTCACCAGGGTGTCAACCGTGCCCGCCGGCAGCTTGCCGAACGCGGCATTAGTCGGCGCGAAAACCGTGAACGGGCCTTTGCCTTCCAGGGTGTCGACCAGACCGGCGGCCTTCACCGCCGCCACCAGCGTGGTGTGGTCCTTGGAGTTAACGGCGTTCTGGATAATGTTCTTGGAGGGGAACATCGCAGCACCGCCGACCATCACGGTCTTCTCCTGGGCGCTGACCGGCGCAACGATGACGGAGGTGAGAGCCAGCGCGCTGAAGGCGACGGCGGACAAAAGTGCAATACGCTTGGACATGGAAACGTCTCCCGAATGAGTGTGCCAGCGGATGTCCGCCAGGCGATTGAGGGGCTCAACAACGACGCTGTCTTTTTGATTGGTTGACTGCGTTGCCGTTGAGCCGAGCTACGGGAGGTTTCAGGGCCGGTTTCAGGGAATAAATTTTCGAGTATTTGAAACTTATTTCACCGCAAGACGTGCGCATGCGTCCAAAAACCAGGTGTCGTCCCTGCGAACGCAGGGACCCATAACCACCGCTTTTTCAGACTATAAAGAAAGCTCGCAACAGCTACCTTAAGCCGTACCACCGCGGCGTATGGGTCCTCGCCTTCGCGAGGACGACATCGGGATGGTGTTGCTAGTCCCGGCTGCCGGGAGTTTGCAGAAATCCCCGGTTCCATGTCGGGCTGATCAGGATTTCATTCATGCAGACCCGCGGCGGCATGTTCGCGACGAAGGCGATGGTGCGGCCGAGATCTTCGGGCTGCAGCATTTTGGCCTGCTCCTGTTCGGAAGGCACCACCGGGCGCAGTTTCAAAATCGGCGTTGCGACCTCACCGGGCGACAGGCAGCACGCCCGCAGGCCGTTGGCGCATTCATCCATGTTGAACGAATGGGTCAGCGCCAACACCGCATGCTTGGTAGTGGTGTAGGCCGGCCCGGGCATCTTTGAGACGTGACGGCCGGCCCATGACGCGACATTGATGATGCAGCCGTCCTGTTGCGCCCGCATCGCCGGCAGCACCGCGCGCATGCAATACAACACGCCGTTGAGATTGATCTCGACCAGCCGGTCCCAGCCCTCCAGTTCCATATCGGCCCAGCTGCGTTTGGGCACGTTGATGCCGGCGCTATTGACCAGAAGATCAATACGACCGTGTTTGGCGAGAATCTGCTCGGCGGCCTTGTTAACGTCGGCTGCCTTGCTGACGTCGAGTGCGATCGCCTCAGCCTTGCCGCCGCTCCCGTTAATCTTCGCCACCACCGCGTCCAGAGCCTCTTTCCGGCGTCCCGAAACCACCACGGTCCAGCCGTCGGCGGCCAGCGATTCCGCGCCGGCCTCGCCGATCCCGCTGCCGCCGCCGGTGACCCACGCCACGCGTTCCCCCTTAGAAGCCACGCGTTTCCCGTTATTTGACATGCAAACCGTCTCCGTTGCTTTGTGACAGGCGTCTTTGCTATTGAACCCGCAGAGATCTGTGGCCCTGAGGGTCGCGCCCACCCACGGGAATGATGCATGAACGCGACCGACAAAACCATTGCGAAAGCCAACCTGTTTTCCCGCCTGTTCGACGGCGTCGATGACCTGAACCGGCTCGCGATCGAAACCGTTGACGGCCAGCGCATCAGCTATGGTGACCTGGTGGCGCGTGCGGGCCAGATGGCGAATGTGCTGGTCGAGCGCGGCGTCAAGCCGGGCGATCGCGTCGCCGCACAAACCGACAAATCGGTGCCGGGCCTGGTGCTGTATCTCGCCACGGTGCGGGCTGGTGCGGTGTATCTGCCGCTCAACACGGCCTATACGCTCAATGAGCTGGAATATTTCATCACCGACGCGGAGCCCTCGCTGGTGGTGTGCGATCCCTCGAAAGCGCAAGGCATCGGGGCGATCGCGGCGAAAGTGGGCGCCAAGGTCGAGACGCTTGATGTCAACGGCAAGGGATCGCTGACCGACGCCGCCGCCAAGGCGAAGCCTGACTTTGTCACCGTCGCGCGCGCGGACGATGATCTCGCCGCCATCCTCTACACGTCGGGCACCACAGGGCGCTCCAAGGGCGCGATGCTGACGCATGATAATCTCGCGTCGAATTCGCTGAGCCTCGTCGACTACTGGCGCTTCACCGACAAGGACGTGCTGATTCACGCGCTGCCGATCTATCATACCCACGGCCTGTTCGTGGCCAGCAACGTCACGCTGTTCGCCCGCGCCTCGATGATCTTCCTGCCGAAATTCGATCCCGAGCTGATCATCAAGCTGATGGCGCGCGCCACCGTGATGATGGGCGTGCCGACCTTCTACACACGGCTATTGCAAAGCCCGGCGCTGACCCACGAATCCACCAAGCACATGCGGCTGTTCATTTCCGGCTCGGCGCCTTTGCTGGCCGATACCCACCGCGAATGGGCCGCCCGCACCGGTCACGCCGTGCTTGAGCGCTACGGCATGACCGAGACCAACATGAATACGTCCAATCCCTATGATGGCGATCGCGTCGCCGGCGCCGTCGGCCTGCCGCTGCCCGGCGTTTCCGTGCGCGTCACCGATCCCGAAACCGGCACGGAACTCAAGCGCGACACCATCGGGATGATCGAGGTCAAGGGCTCGAACGTCTTCAAGGGCTATTGGCGGATGCCGGAAAAGACCAAGGCGGAATTCCGCGACGACGGCTTCTTCATCACCGGCGATCTCGGCAAGATCGACGCACAAGGCTATGTGCACATTCTCGGCCGCGGCAAGGATCTCGTGATTTCCGGCGGCTTCAATGTGTATCCGAAGGAAATCGAGAGCGAGATCGACGCCATGCCGGGCGTGATCGAATCCGCCGTGATCGGCGTGCCGCACGCCGATTTCGGCGAAGGCGTCACGGCCGTCGTGGTCTGCGACAAGGGCGCCGCCGTCAGCGAGGCCTCGGTGTTGAATGCGCTCGACGGAAGGCTCGCGAAATTCAAGATGCCGAAGCGGGTGTTTGTGGTCGATGAACTGCCGCGCAACGCGATGGGCAAGGTGCAGAAGAACATCCTGCGCGATACCTATGCGAAGATTTACGCGAAGTGATAATTCCTCATGGTGAGGCGCGCGTCTTCGCGCGTCTCGAACCATGAGACCACGGTACACTCTCATCCTTCGAGACGCGGCCAAGTGGCCGCTCCTCAGGATGAGGCACGTACCCTCCTACACCAGGCTGATCACAAACCGGCTGCCGACAATGAGAAGATAGGAGCCGAACGCGAGCTCCAGCGCACGTTTCGACATCGCATGGGCCGCGCGCACCCCAAACGGCGCGGTTAAGAGACTGGTCGGCATCACCAGCACGGCGCCGATCAGCGACACGTAACCGATCGCAAACGGCAATTGCAGCGCCGCGACGTCAGGATAATGCGCGGCCACGGGCCAGCCGGCATAGACATAGCCGAGCGCGCCGGGAATCGAAATCAGCACCGCCAGCGCCGCTGAGGTCGCGATTCCCTGATGCAGCGGCCGGCCATAGAGCGTCATCAGCAGGTTAGCGAATAATCCGCCACCGACACCCATCAGCGTCGACAGCAGCCCGATACCCAGGCCGTAGATTCGCATCAGCGGACCCTTCGGGAAATCGTCGCCAAACTTCCAGTTCTCGCGCGCCAGCAACAAACGCGCCGCGGCCGACCATGCCACCATCACGAACACAACCTTGAACAGCCGCTCCGGCGCGTAGCGCGCGATCACACTTCCGACGAGAACGCCGACCAGGACCGGCAGCCACCATTTGCGCAGGATTTCCATATCCACCGCGCCGCGCGCGTGATGGGCGCGAAAAGACCGGATCGAGGTCGGAATGATGATGGCGAGCGACGTGCCAACGCACAGCGGCATTCGCACCTCGAGCGGCACGCCGGCGAGCCGGAAGCATTCATAAAACACCGGGACCAGAATAGCGCCGCCGCCGATCCCGAACACGCCGGCGAGAAATCCCGCCAAGGCGCCGACCGCCATCAACAGCAGCGCCAGTTCAAGCAGTTCCGAGACGTCCAGCCCTGCGATCATCGTTCCCGCCCGTTCGCGCCCAAATTCTTAACGAGGTTGGTTTTTAACAAGATTAGTTTTCGACGCGGAATGAACCGGTCATGAATCGGGCTTCATCGGAGTTAGCCGCCAGCGCCCGGTGGTCCTGTCAATCCCCATCAATGCAAGGCTCATCTGACGCTCATCCGAAGCAATGAACATTCATTCGCAAACGATGATTTCGCCGTTGCGCTCGCTGTTTCGAGTTCGTAAATAGAATTCGTCTACCGCGATCCCCGAAGGGCCCCTGCGGAGGCCCGCAAACCGTCAAAAGCTGCCGATGACCGCCAGGATCGAAAGACCGCTTTCACCGCATATTCAGACCTACCGCTGGACCCTGACGATGGCGCTGTCCATCGTGCACCGCGCCACCGGCATCGCTCTGTATTTCGGCACCTTGCTGCTGGCCTGGTGGCTGATATCAGCGGCGTCAGGGCCAACAGCCTACGCCAATGTGCAGGCCTTTACCTCGAGCTTTCTCGGCCGCCTGATCGTGTTCGGCTATACATGGGCGCTGCTGCATCATCTGTTCAGCGGCCTCCGACACCTCGTCTGGGACCTTGGCTATGGCTTCAAGGCCAGCGAGCGCGAGGCCCTGACCTGGGGCGCGCTGATCGCCGGCATTGCCGGAACCGTGCTGCTGTGGGTCGTCGCCTATGCGATCGGAGGCGGCCGATGACCGAACCCCAAACCGTGAAATCGATGCGCACCCCCCTCGCGCGCGTCCGCAATCTCGGCGCCTCGCATTCGGGCACCTCGGACTTCTGGCGCCAGCGCCTCACCGCCGTTGCAATGATACTTCTGATCCTGCCCGTCATCATCATTGTGATGATGCTGCTCGGTCGCAACCAGGCTGGCGCGGCGCAGATTCTCGGCTCGCCGCTGGTCGCGATCATCCTGTTGCTGTTCATCATCGCCAGCGCCTGGCACATGAAGATCGGCATGCAGGTGGTGATCGAGGACTATGTGCATGGCGAGAAGGTGAAGCTCGCCGCCATCATGGCCAATAATTTCTTCTCAATCGCGGTGGCGCTGGCCTCGATCTACGCGATTCTCAAACTGTCCTCTGGAGTTTAGCGCATGGCCGCTGATGGCAATGGCAAGGCTGCAAACGGCAGTGGCGGTCCCGCCACCAACGGCCACGCCTATCCGATCGAAGACCACACCTATGACGTCGTCGTCGTCGGCGCAGGCGGCGCAGGCTTGCGCGCCGTGGTGGGCTGCAGCGAGGCCGGGCTGCGCACCGCCTGCATCACCAAGGTGTTTCCGACCCGCTCGCATACCGTCGCGGCGCAGGGCGGCATCTCCGCCTCGCTCGGCAACATGCATCCGGACGACTGGCGCTGGCACATGTACGATACCGTCAAGGGGTCGGACTGGCTCGGCGACCAGGACGCGATCGAATACATGGTGCGCAATGCGCCCGAGGCGGTCTACGAACTCGAACATTGGGGCGTACCGTTCTCGCGCACCGAAGACGGCAAGATCTATCAGCGGCCGTTCGGCGGCATGACGCTGGACTACGGCAAGGGCCAGGCGCAACGTACCTGCGCCGCCGCCGACCGCACCGGCCATGCCATGCTGCACACCATGTACGGCCAGGCGCTGCGCCACGCCGCGGAATTCTACATCGAATTTTTCGCCATCGACCTGATCATGGACGATCAGGGCGTTTGCCGCGGCGTGATCGCACTGAAACTCGACGACGGCACGCTGCATCGCTTCCGTGCCCAGACCACGATCCTGGCGACCGGCGGCTATGGCCGCGCCTATGCCTCCTGCACCTCGGCGCATACCTGCACCGGTGACGGCGGCGCGATGGCGTTGCGCGCCGGCTTGCCGCTGCAGGACATGGAATTCGTCCAGTTCCATCCGACCGGCATTTACGGCTCGGGCTGTCTCGTCACCGAAGGCGCCCGCGGCGAAGGCGGCTATCTCGTCAATTCGGAAGGCGAGCGATTCATGGAGCGCTACGCGCCCTCCGCCAAGGACCTCGCCTCGCGCGACGTGGTCTCACGCGCGATGACCATCGAAATCCGCGAGGGCCGCGGCGTCGGCAAGAAGAAGGATCACATCTTCCTGCACCTCGACCATCTCGATCCCAAGGTGCTGCACGAACGCCTGCCCGGCATTTCCGAGTCCGCCAAGATCTTCGCCAATGTCGATGTGACCCGCGAGCCGATCCCGATCCTGCCGACCGTGCACTACAATATGGGCGGCATCCCCACCAATTTTCATGCCGAAGTACTGACCAAGCGCAACGGCGACGACAACGCGACGGTGCCGGGCCTGATGGCGCTGGGCGAAGCCGCCTGCGTGTCGGTGCATGGCGCCAACCGCCTCGGCTCCAACTCGCTGATCGATCTTGTGGTGTTCGGCCGCGCCGCGGCATTGCGTTGTGCCGAAAAGCTGACCCCGAACGGCAAGCAGCCGGAACTGCCGGCCGGCTCGGCCGACAAGGCGCTCGGACGGCTCGATCATTATCGCTACGCCTCGGGCGGTACGCCGACCGCGAAATTACGCGACAGCATGCAACATGTGATGCAGAACAATTGTGCGGTGTTCCGCACCGGCGAGATTCTCAACGAAGGCCAGAACCTGATTCACAAGGTGCATGGCGGCATCGGCGATATTTCGGTCAGCGACCGTTCGCTGATCTGGAATTCGGACCTGATCGAGACGCTCGAATTCGACAATCTGATCGTGCAGGCGGTGGTGACGATGGACTCGGCGGCCAACCGCACCGAGAGCCGCGGCGCCCATGCCCGCGAGGATTTCTCCGCGCGCGACGACAAGAACTGGATGAAGCACACGCTGGCGTGGATCGACGATGGCGGCAAGACCTCCGTCGATTATCGTCCGGTGCACGACTACACCATGACCAATGACGTGCAGTACATCCCGCCGAAGGCGCGGGTGTACTAAGCGCGATCCGAACCACAGCGAAGGCTTAGCTCAATGGTTGAATTCGCACTGCCGAAGAATTCGAAGATCAGCGGCGGCAAGGCCTGGCCGAAGCCGGCGACCGCGACCGAAACGCGCGAATTCAAGGTCTATCGGTGGAATCCGGACGACGGCAAAAATCCCAGCGTCGACACCTATTACATCGACACCAATGATTGCGGCCCGATGGTGCTCGACGGCCTGATATGGATCAAGAACCACATCGACCCGACGCTGACCTTTCGCCGTTCCTGCCGCGAAGGCGTCTGCGGCTCCTGCGCGATGAACATCGACGGCCAGAATACGCTGGCCTGCACCAAATCGATGCACGACGTGAAGGACGGCGCGGTCAAGATCAATCCGCTGCCGCATCAGCCCGTCGTGAAAGACCTGGTGCCTGACCTGACCAACTTCTACGCGCAATACGCTTCGATCGAGCCATGGCTGAAGACCACCACGCCGACGCCGCAGAAGGAATGGAAGCAGAGCCACGAGGACCGCGAAAAGCTCGATGGCCTCTACGAATGCATCCTGTGCGCCTGCTGTTCGACCTCATGCCCGAGTTACTGGTGGAACAGCGACCGCTTCCTCGGACCGGCCGCCCTGCTGCAGGCAACGCGCTGGGTGAAAGATTCCCGCGACGAAGCCACCGGCGAGCGGCTCGACAATCTCGAGGATCCGTTCCGGCTCTATCGCTGCCACACCATCATGAACTGCGCCAAGGCCTGCCCGAAGAGCCTCAATCCGTCCGAGGCGATCGCCGAACTCAAGATGAAGATGGTCGAGCGGCAGGTCTGACGCCAGCCGCTTCACCAAGTCATCGCGTTCCGGATCCGCCTGAACTGTCCTGCATGGACCGGAGTTCGTCGACCAGCACCCGCGTATTCTCGCTGTAGTCGATCGGCACCGCGATCAGGTGCACTCCGCCGGCGGAGAACGCCTGCTCCAGCGCGGGAATCAACTCCGAGGCCGCAGCGATCCGCCGCCCATGGGCGCCATAGGCTGCCGCGTAAGCGACGAAATCAGGATTGCCGAAGGTCAGCCCCCAATCGGCAAAATGATCGACGGCCTGTTTCCAGCGGATCATGCCGTAGGCATGGTCCTCGATGATCAGCACCACGAGATTGAGTTTCATCCGTATCGCGGTCTCGAGCTCCTGGCTGTTCATCATGAAGCCGCCGTCGCCCGCCACCACCAGCACGCGGCGCTTGGGATAAAGCAGCGCGGCCATCATCCCGGAGGGTAACCCGGCGCCCATCGTGGCCAGCGCGTTGTCCAAGAGAAGCGTATTGGCGACGTCGGTACGGTAATTGCGCGCGAACCAGATCTTGTACATGCCATTGTCGAGCGCGACGATTCCGTCGGGCGGCATGACTTGCCGGACGTCATGCACGATGCGTTGCGGCGTCAACGGGAAGCGGTCCTCTTCCGCGCGATCGGTGATGTGATCCAGGATGTTCTTGCGCAAGGCAACCCAGTCCGGGTTCATGTTCAGTCTGCCCTCCAGCCGGCCGGCGAGCAATTCGAGTCCTCGTGCGATGTCACCGATAATCTCGGTCTGGGGAAAATACACCTCTTCGACGGTCGCCGGCGCGAATCCGATGTGAATCACCTGATGGCGATCCCGTGACATCAGGAACGGCGGTTTCTCGACGGTGTCGTGTCCGATCGTCACGATGAGATCGGCGCGATCGATCGCCCGGTGAACGTAATCACGTTCACTCAAGGCCGCGGTGCCGAGGTAAAACTCCGATGCGCCGCCGACGGAGCCCTTGCCCATCTGGGTGTTGAAAAAGGGAATGCGGACGCGCCGAACAAACTCAGAAAGCGCCGGCGCCAATTGCGGACGGCTGGCGCCGGCCCCGAACATCAACAGCGGAAACCGTGCGCCTAGGATCAATTCGGCTGCGCGCTCGATGGCCCCAGGCGGCGCGACCGGAAGTGCGGCGGCATGCACCGGCACCAGCGCGACATCGCCGGCTTCTTCGGCCGCGACGTCTTCCGGCAATTCGAGATGCACCGGACCGGGGCGTTCTTCGACGGCGATCCGGAACGCGTTCCGGACCAGGGTCGGAATACTCGACGCGCTCACAATCTGCTGTGACTGCTTGGTCAGGGGCCGCATCGCCGCGACCACATCGACAATCTGGAAATGCGCCTGCCGGCTCTGTCGTATCGCCTTCTGGCCCGTGATCAGCACCATCGGCATGGCGCCGAGAAATCCATAAGCCGCCGCGGTGACAAAGTTCAGCGCCCCGGGACCCAACGTGCTCAGCGCGACCCCGGGCTTGCCGGTGAGCCGCCCATAGGTGGCAGCCAGAAAAGCCGCCGGCTGCTCATGACGGGTGACTACCAGCTCGATCGATGAGCGGCGAAGACTTTCGACGACGGCGAGGTTCTCTTCGCCGGGAACCCCGAAGATCCGATCAACGCCCTCATTCTCCAGCGCCGCAACAAGAAGATCTGAACCCTTCATTTCGCATCCCTTCCCTGAATCCGCGTGTCAGGCCGACACTATGGAGTGCGCGGCGACTTTAGCTTGGCATTTCTTGCCATCATTTCGGGCTTTTTTGCAGGCCGGCCACTGCAAACGCGCGCGTCGTTGGACTAGCCGGCAAAGTCGGCTATGCATGCCGCCGCTTCCCTATGCCTGCGAGGACATCTTGACGACTTCGAGACTGCCAACAGGCGCTGCCGCCAATGATCCGGTCCCGCCGGCCTTCGGCGCTTTCGCGCCGACGCCCGCGCAAGCAGCGATCATCTCGCTCGCGCAACGCACACGGCTGAAACGCGGCGCATTCCGCCCGATGCTGTCACGACTGGTCAACCTGCTGCGCAAGGGTCCGCTCGATGTCGCCTATCAGGGCGCGTCGTTTCGATTCTATCACCAAGCCAGCGCGACCGAACGCGGCGCGCTGTTCAATCCCGATTACAATCTTGAGGAACTGGATTTCCTGCGCGCACACACGCCTGTCGGCGGCGTATTCGTCGATGTCGGCGCCAATGTCGGCACCTATGCCATGGTGCTGGCGCGTCATGTCGGCAGTAGCGGCAAGGTGATCGCGGTTGAACCGCATCCAGTCACCCATGCGCGGCTGGCGTTCAACCGCATGGCGTCGAATTTTACGCAGGTGACGCTGGTGGCCGCGGCGGCGGGGCCTTCCGACGGCGAGTTGCTGATCGAGACCGATGGCGACAATCTTGGCGCCAGCCACATCGTAACAGGCCAGCGCACTGGCAACGCCATCAAAGTCCCGTCGTTGCGGCTGCAACGTATCCTCGGCGAGGCCGGTGTCGATCACGTCGATGCGCTCAAGATCGATGTCGAGGGCTATGAAGACCGCGTACTGACCGGTTTCTTCAAGGAGGCGCCATCATCCTTGTGGCCGCGCGCGGTGGTGATCGAACATCTGTCGCGCAATGAATGGCAGGACGATTGCATCGCAGACATGCACGCGCGCGGCTATGCCGAGACCGGCAAGACCCGCAGTAACACATTGCTGGTGCTGAGTTCCCCTTAGTTCGCCGGCAGTCCCGGGCTGGAACATCACCGTAGCGGCACCGTTATCCCTCCAACAGCAATGGAGCGAAACATGGCCAACGACAATACCGCACGCGACACGGATCGTGCCTGGGACCTCATGAAAAAGATCGGCTTTGCGATGCTGGTCACGCATGATGGCAACAAGCTCCGCGCCCGGCCGATGAGCGCCTATCTCGAGCGCGACGAAAACGCGATCTACTTCCTGACCGATGCCCGCCGTCACAAGGACGAGGAAATCGCCCGCAATCCCGGCGTTAATCTGTCTTTCGCCAATGCCAGCGACCAGAAATATGTTTCGATCACGGGCACCGCGGTCGTCTCCAACGACAGAGCCAAGATCAGGGAGCTGTTTTCAACGCCGGCGAAGGCATGGTGGAGCAGCGCCGAAGATCCGGACATCCGCGTGCTGAAAATCACGCCCGACGACGCCGAATTCTGGGACTCGCCCGGCTCCGTGATCAGCTACGTCAAGATGGCGGCGGCGGCCATGACCGGCTCTCGTCCGAACCTCGGCGATAACCGCAAGGTGGCACTGTAGATGCCGATTGACCCGCAAGAGGACCCGCCAATCAATCCCGGAAAACCGGCGGAGCCACCGCAGGAAAGTCCGCCAGGAAGCCCTCGGCCCGAGATACCCCCGCCGGTGCAGGAGCCTGGTGAACCTCCGAGGCCGGAGGAGTTACCGGGCCAAGTACCTGAAGAATTGCCGGTGCGCGGCCCAGAGGGACCGGCATCGCCGTCACCGACAGCCATGTAAGTATGTTAGATACTGGCATGCCAAACCGCGTGGCCTGAATGATTCGGGCCACGCGGATATGCCGCAGGGACAATGCGAACACACCGTTTAAATGACCCTCTGAATGCGTCATGAACAAAGCCATAATGGGGCTTCGCACTGTCAGAAATAAATACAAACCCGCCTTCAACGCCCGCCACAATCCGGCCTAACGCTTGTTCGTTGATCGTCAGAGCTTGATGACAAGCTTTGTTGCCCACTCTGTTGCCAACGACATGTAGCAAGACCTTCTGAGAATTTTTCCGGGGACCCAGACCATCATGACAAAACTTCGTTTGTTACTGCTCGCCACCACCGCTCTGACCGCGCTGCAATTTGTAAGCGCGCCGTCGCACGCGCAAACCGCGCCACTGGTTATGGCTCAGGCCAAGGAAGAATTAGGTCCCGACGGAAAACCCAAGCAGCCGCCGAAGGGAGCTCCACCCCCGGGCCGCCCGGCGCCGCCGGCTGGCGCCCCTCCGCATCCTGCACCGCCAGCCGCGGCCCCGCCTCCGCATCCGGCACCTCCTGTTGCTGCGCCGCCGCCGCACCCGGTAGCTCCGCCGCCTGCAGCCGCGCCTCCGCCACGACCCACACCGCCTCCGGCACCACCGCCGCATCCTGCACCGCCGGCTCCTCCGGCTGCAGCGCCAGCCCCGGCTGCGCCGAAGCCTCCGACTCCGCCAGTTGCCGCGCCGGCTGCACCTGCTGTCCAGCCGCAGCAGAAAGGCGCGCCAACGGCACCGGCCGGGCAACCACAAGAGCGGGAGCGAGGCCGGGAACGACCGGGCGCGACACCGCAGCCCCCTGCGGGCGGAGCCGCGACGACGCCGGCGACACCGGCAACGCCAGCCACTCCTCCTGCAGGCACGCCGCCGGCAGGTCCGAGACCGCAGACCCCGTCAGCGGTCACGCCGCAGACTCAGGTTGCGCCCGGAGCACCTCCGCCGCGTGGCCCGCAACCGAACGCCGCCGCTCCGGGAGCAGCTCCGGGAGCACCTGGCACAGCACCTGCCGTGGCCGGCCAACCGCCCGGCGGCGCGGCCTTCGTACGGCATGCGGCGCCAGCCGTAGCCGCGCCGATCCCGGCCGCACCCGCACCGGCCGCTGCGTTGACTCCGATTGCACCTGGAGCAGCTCCCCAAGGACCGCGCCGTATGGAGGATTTCCGTGGCGCACGGCAGGAAAGCGACCAGGGCGGCCGCAAGGTCTTCACCGAACCAGGCCGCGTGATCGTGGTCGATCCGGGCGGCCAGTCGTTCATTCGTCACAACGAGGAAGACCGATTCCGTTTCGGCGCCCGCGATATCCAGACCCAGCAGGTCGGTGGCGAGACCCGCACCATCGTGATTCGTCCCGATGGCTCGCAGATCATCACCATCACCGGCCGCGACGGGCT
Organism: uncultured Alphaproteobacteria bacterium; assembly: GCA_963790595.1. GTDB lineage: Bacteria > Pseudomonadota > Alphaproteobacteria > Rhizobiales > Xanthobacteraceae > Bradyrhizobium. The sequence continues at coordinate 31,078 of CAWBPE010000019.1, forward strand.
GTTGCTGCGCCGGATCCGCCGGGATCGGGAAGGCCGCGAGATCATCATCATCGACAACAGCTATCGCGATCCCAGCGCGGTGGGCGGTTTCTATGTCGATCTGCCGCCGCCGGTACTCCGGATCCCCTACGACCGCTACATCGTACAGGCCGACGATGCGTCGCCGGACCTGATCTACGAGACCATGGAAGCCCCGCCGGTGGACCGGATCGCGCGACGTTATTCGCTCGATGAAATCCGCTTCAGCCCGTCGGTGCGCATGTTGATGCCGAGCATCGATCTCAACACCATCAACTTCGCCACGGGATCGTGGGATATTCCGCCCGATCAGGCAGCGAGGCTGCAGGTGATCGCGGACGGACTCAATCGGGCGATCGCGCGCAACCCGCGTGAGGTGTTCCTGATCGAGGGCCACACCGATGCGGTGGGCAACAGCGTCGATAACCTCTCGCTATCGGATCGTCGCGCCGAATCCGCGGCCGAGCTGCTGACACAGCAGTTCAACGTGCCCGCAGAAAACCTGACCTCGCAAGGTTATGGCTCGCAATATCTGAAAGAGCAGACCGACGGGCCGAGCATTATCAACCGCCGCGTCACCGTCCGCCGCATCACGCCGCTGCTCAACGGCGGCACGGCCTCGCTGCCGCCCCCGCCCCCCGGCATCGCGCCGCCGCGGTAAGGCGAAATATTCGCAAAATGAAAATGGCCGGGAGAAATCCCGGCCATTTTTGTTTGATCACGTTGTTTGATCGCGTCGGAAGCCTCATCCCTTCATCTGTTGCGGGTCGAAGAAGAAACGCTCCTCGATCAATTGTTCGCCGCGCCAGGTCTGCCACGCGACCTCTTCCATCGCCCGGACTTTGCCGTCCTTGCCGGTGAATTCGAACCGCCAGCAGATTGCCGACCGGTCGCCGTCGAGCAGCAATGGCCCGAGCCGCGTGGTCTTGACACCGGCAACGGACGCCAGCACGGCGCGTTCCCATTCCGCCAGCACATCACGGCCGACCCGCGGTTGGGCATCGTTCTCCCGGGTTTGCGCGTCGGATGCATAGAATTTCTGGATGGCGCCGACATGGTCGTTGGATTCGACGGTAGCGGCAAAGGCCTGCAGCGTGGCGAGCGATGGCATTCTCAGATCTCCGATAAATACCGACCAATGGTCGGTATTTATCGACTGCCGGTCGGCAAGTCAATTGGCTTGCATCTGGAACTGCGCTAGGTCAGGGAATGGCAACCCAGGCCGCGCGGCGAGAAAAAACCCGGACGGCGATCGTCAAGGCGGCAAAGCGCATTTTTGGCGAGCGCGGATTTGCCGCGACCACGATGGACGAGATCGCGGCCGGCGCGCACGTCGCCAAGGGCGCGGTCTATCATCATTTCTCGACCAAGGAGGCCCTGTTCGAGGAGGTATTCGAGCAGGCCTCGCTCGAACTCGTCTCCGACCTCGACCGAATCTCGCGCGCCGAGAAAGACGCGCTCGCCGCAATGGCGGCCGGGACGCAGGCCTATTTTACGGCCTGCTCGAAGGGCCCGACCGGCCAAATCATCCTGCGCGACGGCCCGGCCGTGCTCGGCTGGGAGCGCTGGCGCGAGATCGACGCCAAGCATTTCGGCGGCAAGTTTCCGCTCGCGCTCACGGTTGCGATGGAGACTGGCTTGATCGCGCGGCAGCCGGTCGAGCCCTTGGCGCGGCTGCTGCTCGGCGCGGTGACGGAGGCCGCTGTGGCCTGCGCGTCCGGACGCGACATCGGCAAGGCCGGCGCCGAATATTCCCGCGCATTCCGCTCGCTACTCGACGCGCTGCGGATCAAGCAGGACTAGAGCCTCAGCGACAAGGACTCACTTTCGCACCGCGCGCTTCAATCCTTATCCGTCTCAAGCTTGAAGATGTGCGAGCTGTCGCCAATCGATAGCAAGCCCGTCTCAGCATAGAGGTTGAGCTTGGCGCGGGTGTCGGTGATGTCGAGATTGCGCATCGTCAGCTGGCCGATACGATCCGCCGGCGTAAACGCCGCATCCTCCACCTTCTCCATGCTCAGCCGCTCCGGCTGATAGGTCAGGTTCGGGCTCTCGGTCTTGAGGATCGAGTAGTCGTTGCCACGTCGCAGCTCGAGCGTGACCTCGCCGGTGACGGCGCGGGCCACCCAACGCTGGGCGGTTTCGCGCAGCATCAGAGCCTGCGAATCGAACCACCGGCCCTGATAGAGCAACCTGCCAAGGCGCATGCCGCTAATACGATACTGCTCGATGGTGTCTTCGTTATGGATGCCGGTGATCAGGCGCTCATAGGCGATGTGCAGCAGCGCCATGCCGGGCGCTTCGTAAATGCCGCGGCTCTTGGCCTCGATGATGCGGTTCTCGATCTGGTCGCTCATGCCGAGTCCATGCCGGCCACCGATGGTGTTGGCCTCGAGAAACAGCGCGACCGGATCGGCGAAGGTCTGGCCGTTCAGCGCGACGGGCTGCCCCTCCTCAAAGCGCACGGTGACGGTTTCGGCCTTGACGGCGCAGTCGTCGCGCCAGAACGGCACGCCCATGATCGGATTGACGATCTTGATACCGCTATCCAGGCTCTCGAGATCCTTGGCCTCGTGGGTCGCGCCGAGGATATTGCTGTCGGTCGAATACGCCTTCTCGGCGCTCATCTTGTAGTCGAAGCCGTTGGCGGTCAGGAACGCCGACATTTCCGAACGCCCGCCCAATTCGTCGATGAATTGCTGGTCGAGCCAGGGCTTGTAGATCTTGAGGCTCGGATTGGTCAGCAGGCCATAACGATAGAACCGCTCGATATCGTTGCCCTTGAAGGTCGAACCATCGCCCCAGATGTTGACGCCGTCTTCCTTCATGGCCGCGACCAGCATCGTGCCGGTCACCGCGCGACCGAGCGGCGTCGTATTGAAATACGTTATGCCGCCGGTAGAGATGTGGAACGCACCGGACTGGATCGCGGCGATACCTTCGTGGACCAATTGCGTGCGGCAATCCACCAGCAGGGCTTTTTCAGCGCCAAAGCCCATCGCCTTGCGCGGAATCTCGTCGTAGTCGGCCTCGTCGGGCTGACCGAGATTGGCGGTATAGGCGAAGACGCGGGCGCCTTTCTGCTTCATCCACAGCAGCGCCGCGCTGGTATCGAGACCGCCCGAGAAGGCAATGCCGACTTTTTCGCCTTTGGGCAGGCCTTTCAGGATCGTACTCATCGAACTTCCAATCGGTCGTAATGGCCAGATGTTTCTGGGTGCGCGGATATCAAATTTCGGGCCGATGGGCACGCGTTTAATCGCGGCCCGATTACCCCGGCCGACGAAAACGAGTGGCAAACCGGGTCAGTGCGGCATCGACGCGCTCATCCGTGAGGCGGGTCGATGGCCAGCGGTAGATATAGCCGTGCGCCAGCCAGATCACCAGAAACGTCACCAGACCCGCGATCGCCACATCGGTAAAGAAATGCCCGCCAAACGACATCCGGAGCACGCTGGTGGTGACCCCGAACACGGTTGCGGCGGCATAGGCCAGCGGCCGCCACGGGAGCGGCGTCAGCGCCGCGGGCGCGTAGGTCCAGAACGCGGTCGCGCCCTCACCGGAGAAGAACGAACAGTTTCGCCCGCACGTCCCGCGCGGATCCCACCACGCCACGAACGGCTCGGTTCCATTGAATTGCGTCACCGTCACCGGACGCGGCCGGCCCCAATAACTCTTGAAGGTGAGATTGGTCAGAACCCCCGCGGACAGCAGCAGCGTAATCAACAGAAAGACGACCGCGCGCCCCGACACCAGCAATGGCCGTTCCGGCCGCACGAGCTTGACGATCAAGGCGACGAGGGCCGGCAGCGCCAGGCCCCACGCGATCCACATCGCCCCGTCGCGCGCAATCGCGGCCAATTTGTTGAACTTGAGCGGAAAGGATTTGGTCGCCGGATCGTAAAACAGTCCGGCCAGTTTCAGATCGAGTTCGGGATAGATCCCGAACAGCAATCCGACAACAAGCGCCAAAGCCAGCGCGATGAAAAGTCCGGTCCGGTTCATGGCGCGGGGTTTAGCCGAGGCAAGTGATGATGAAAAGGCCGCGGGGCGTGAGGTCGCACTTCAGGACGGCGGCGGCGAATCCGGCGGCGGAGGCGAATGCGCCGGTAGTGGCGGCGGCAGCCGCAGCGGGCGGCGCGGTTCGCGCCATGCGCCGGCGTTACGGCCCGCGATCATCCAGTAGATCGCGCCTGCGACGATCCCGGCGCCAGTCATGATTTCGAGATGACGCCGCACGATGCCGTCGAAACGAAGCGTCTCGGTATCGAACGGAATCAGGCCGAGATAACAGGCGAGACCAACGATGCCGCCGCCGACCGCATAGGTCAGCGCGCCCCGGATATAAAATGCTTCGGTGATCAAGACCACGATCATCGCCGGCAACAGCGCAAAGCCGCTGACAAAGATGAAGCCGAAGCCGATCACGACATTGATCGCGTCCTGATCGATCGGCCGGATTCCCAAATCGCTGAATTCCGGAAACAGCACTGCGGCAACCACGATCATTCCCGCCACCAGACAGGCAGCGAAAAATCCAAACAGAATGACAAACAAGCGGCCGATCAGCGCCATTGAGTTCTTCTCATCCTACGCATTTGCTATCTGGCGCTTGCCTGCTCGTCCCTCATCCTGAGGAGCGCGCTGTTGCGCGCGTCCCGAAGGATGAGAAGCCCCCGATCTCATCGGTTCGAGACGGCGTGGAGCCTGTCATCGGGCGCGCATTCGCGCGACCCGTTGGCGCCTCCTCACCATGAGGAACCAGCTCAATCCGTCATCGCCATGGCACGCAGCGCCTGCCGCTCGCGCACGGACAATTTCTCGGTTTCCGACTTCAACTGGCCGCAGGCGGCGAGGATATCGCGGCCGCGCGGCGTGCGCACCGGCGAGGAGTATCCGGCGTTGAAAATATATTCCGAGAATTTTTCGATCTGATCCCAGTCCGAACACTCATAGCGCGTGCCCGGCCAGGGATTGAACGGAATGAGATTGATCTTGGCCGGAATGCCCTTCAGCAGCTTCACCAGCAGTTTGGCATCGTCGAGTGAATCGTTGACGCCCTTGAGCATGACATATTCGAAGGTGATGCGCCGCGCATTGGAAGAGCCCGGATAGTCGCGGCAGGCCTGCAGCAATTCGGCGATCGGATATTTGCGGTTCAGCGGCACCAGCTCGTTGCGCAATTCGTCGCGCACCGCATGCAGCGAAATCGCGAGCATGACGCCGATCTCGTCGCCGGTCCGGATGATGTTCGGCACCACGCCCGAGGTCGATAGCGTGATGCGGCGGCGGGAAATGCCGATGCCTTCATTGTCGGCGACGATCAAGAGCGCATCGCGCACCGCGTCGAAATTATACAGGGGTTCGCCCATGCCCATCATCACCACATTGGTGACGAGGCGGCTGCCGGTCGGGGTTTCACGGTCGGCCCAATCGTTGAGGCGATCGCGCGCCACCATGATCTGGCCGACGATTTCGCCCGCGGTGAGATTGCGCACCAGCCGCTGTGTGCCGGTGTGGCAGAACGAGCAAGTCAGCGTGCAACCGACCTGTGAGGAAACGCACAGTGTGCCGCGGTCGGTTTCCGGAATGTAGACGCACTCGACTTCATGCGCCTTCTCGACCGAGTCGCCGCTCGGCAACCGCAACAGCCATTTGCGGGTACCGTCGTTGGAAATCTGCTCCGCGACCACTTCGGGGCGCGCGACCGTAAAATGCTGCTCGAGTTCGCTGCGCATTCCCTTGGAAATGCTGGTCATCTGCGCAAATTCTTGCGCGCCCCGGACATAGATCCAGTGCCACAGCTGCTGCACGCGCATCTTGCGCTGTGCTGGTGCGACGCCAATCGTCCCGAGCTGATCGGCGATCTCGGCGCGCGACAATCCGACCAGCGACGGCTTGGCCGGCGGCACATAGGTTTCCAGCGCGATCTTTTCCAAAGGCGCGTTGGTAGCCGGGCTGGCTTCGCTTGACGTGTTGATCATGGTTTCGCTCATGGCCCCTCAAATAGGCCTTCCAGGGTCCGCTGGAAAGCCACCAAATGCAGCCATTTCGAGGTGAAAAGACCCGTTAACGCCGGCAATCCTGCGCCAGCCGGTCGAGCGCCTGGGACAGGCCCTTGAGCGAGAAGGTGTCCGTGGTCTCGGTGCCCTTTGCCGACACACCCTTGACGGTGACATCTGCGGATTTACGCATCGCATCGACCATCCGCTCTTCCTCGGCGGCGTTCTTGATCCAGAGACCGTCGCCCTGGGTGTACATCGAATAGGAAGCGCCGCCGACCTCGAGCGTCGATTCCGAGCCCGGCTTCAGCGTGTAGCCGATCATGATCGAGACTTCGTTGCTGACTTTTTCGGCCGGGCGCGTCGAGACGAAAGCATAGGCCGGGTCGCGCGGACGATTAGGCGGATTGGTTTTCGACGATGAGGGCTTGGCCAGCGCGAAGCACACCTTCTTGCCGTTCGGTGTCGCGGTGTAGGCGCCCCAGGTGCCGAACTGGCCGACCAGCGTGGGCTCTGCGCCGCCTGCGGCAGCAGCAGCCGGGGCAGGGGCTGCCGCCGCCGGCTTGGCGGTGCCTTTCGACGACGTGCTCTGGGCCTGCGCAAGGCTTGAGCCCCCGCACACCAGCACAACCGTCACCAGCGCTGTCAGCATTTGCCGCACGGACATCACCAAGTCTGGTTCCCCCATCATTGTGACTGGAAGATGGCCCGGTATCGCATCGTCACAGCAGCGATGGATAGCCGGGAAATGCCTTTTTGGGAAGGCAGTTAGCGGCATGTGAACAGGACAGGTTGTCGCCGCATCCCCGCACCGCGATCTCACCAGGAGGCGATACCCAAATCAGATTGTAGCCCGGCTTCAAATCCGGCATGAAGTTGACACATACCGTACGCCCCAAACGCAGGTGTCTCCATGAAGGCCATTCTCTGCTCGCAATATTGCGGTCCCGACGATCTCGTACTGGCCGACGTGCCCGACCCGGTGGCGGGGCCGAATGAGGCTGTCATCGCGATCAAAGCCGCGGCGTTGAATTTCTTCGACCTGCTGATGATCCAGGGCAAATACCAGATCAAGCCGCCATTTCCGTTTTCACCGGCGGCGGAAGTCGCGGGCATCATCGAGAGCATCGGCGCAGGTGTGACCGATCTCAAAGTCGGCGATCGCGTGGTGGCGTCGTGCGGCCACAACGGCGCGCGCGAGAAGATCGCGCTGCCGGCGAGTTCGATCGTAAAAATTCCCGACAATCTCGATTTCGATCGCGCTGCCGGAATCATCATCATCTACGGCACCGCGCTGCACGCGCTGGAAGATCGCGCGAGCCCGAAACCCGGCGAGACGCTGGCGGTTCTCGGCGCCGCCGGCGGCACGGGTCTCGCGGCCTGCGAGCTCGGCAAGCTGATGGGCCTGAAGGTGATCGCCTGCGCTTCATCCGAAGAGAAACTCGAATTCGCCAAGGCGCACGGCGCTGAATTGGGCCTGAACTACGCCACCGAAGATCTCAAGGAAGGCCTGCGTCGCCTGACCGGCGGCAAGGGCGCCGATATTATTTTCGATCCGGTCGGCGGCAGCTATGCCGAAGCTGCACTGCGCTCGATCGCGTGGGAAGGCCGCTTCCTGGTGATCGGCTTCGCGGCCGGCGACATTCCGAAAATGCCGCTCAATCTGGCGCTGCTCAAGGGCTGCGATATCCGCGGCGTGTTCTGGGGCGCCTGGGCGCGTATCAATCCGGAAAAGAACCGCGCCAATCTGGAAAAGCTCGTGAAGTGGACCGCGGAGGGCAAGATCTCATCGCACGTCGATCGCACGTTTCCGCTGGCGCAAACCGCCGATGCGCTGAAAGTGCTCGCAGGCCGCAAGGCGATGGGCAAGGTGATCCTGCATCCGTGATGCAAACCACGCGGGCTAGAGCCATATCGGTTCGGATTGAATCAGAACCGGGCTCTAATCTTTTGTTTTGACGCGTTTTCTTCACGCGAACCGGTATCCACTTCGCTCGAAAACGCTTTAGTCCTCCGGCGCGATGCCGCGCTTGAGCGCGGCGCGGGCGGCATCGCGATGTTCCGGCTTGATATGGGTCGCCACCATCCGGATCGCGGTCGCGAGCACCGCGGCGTCGTCGGTGAAGCCGAGCACCGGCAGCATGTCCGGGATGAAATCGAACGGCAGAATGAAATAGGCAATGGCGCCGAGCAATGCCGCCTGGACATGACGCGGGGTCTCTTTGTCGAATGCGCAATAATAGGCACTCAGCAAATCCTCGGCGAACGGCAGCCTGATCGCCACGCGCTTCAGCTTCTTCCAAAAGCGTCGGCGCAGGCTTTCGGGATCTTTCGCCAGCTCATCGGCCGGCTCAAAGCCCACGGTATGTTCCGACATCATCGCCAAGGTTCCCTTTAAGCAAGGCTCCCCTTAAGGCTGCCTTCCCTTGATGCCGCAGCCGGTCGCCGCGGCAAACACCCCCTCAAGCTGGGGATGTCGCATCGGGGCCGCAAGATTGGACCAGTCAGGCCACCCCGAGCTGGGCTGCGATGGCATTCATGGCCTTGGCCAGATCAACGTCCAACGCGGTGACGCCACCGGCATCATGGGTCGCCAGAACCACCTCTACTGTTTTGTAAACATTACGCCATTCCGGATGGTGGTCGTTTTTCTCCGCGACCAGGGCAGCGCGGGACATGAACCCAAACGCCTCGTTGAAATCCTTGAAGACAAAGGTCCGCCCAATCGCCTCGCGACCGGTTGTCTCGGCCCAGCCGGACAACCCTTTTAGCGCCGATTTTCGCGCTTCCGCCGATAGCCGCTCCGCCATAATGGCCTCCGTTTGGTTCGAACTTGATCCTAACACTGAACCTAACCCTTTGGATCCACGTCACAATAGGATCTCCCGGGGGCGCCATTGGTAACCATGACGCGGTTGTAATCCCACGGCTTTGGGAAACTTGCTACAATATCGGCCTAACCGCCTCGGCATGACGACATTGGACCTCAAACGATTGTTTGCCAGATCGATGACCGACGGCCCCAACTTCGCCGAACAACCTTCTACGCCCTCGCCTCGCTCGGCGAAGCGACGAATGATGTTCATCACGCTGGCCGCGATCCTGGCTATCGCCGGCGCGCTGGCGGGTGGCTATTACTTTGCGTCGCGACCGGTGACGTTGCGGATCGCGGTTGGTCCAGCCAACAGCGATGACGTCAAGGTCGTTCAAGCGCTGACGCAGGCCTTTAACCAGACGCACAGTCATATCCGCTTGCGCCCGCTGCAGACCGATGGCCCGACCGCGAGCGGTGATCTGCTCGCCGACGGCAAGACCGATCTCGCGATCATCCGTGGCGATCTCGATGTGCCGAAAATTGCACAGGCGGTGGCGACGCTGCGCAAGAACGTCGCGGTGCTGTGGGTACCGGCGCCGGTGAAAGTCAAAGGCAAGAAAGCCGCACCGAAGATCACCAAGATTGCCCAACTCGCCGGACATCGCGTCGGCGTTGTCGGCCGCACTCCGGCCAATGTCAATTTGCTCAAGGTGATCCTGCAGCAATACGGCGTGGATCCGAGCAAGATCGAGATCGTTCAGTTTCCTGCCCCTGAAGCCGCGGATGCTGTCCGCAGCCAGAAGGCGGATGCCTACATCGCCGCCGGCCCGCTCAACAGCAAGATTACCGCGGAGGCGATCGCAGCCTCGACCCATGATGGCGTCACGCCGACCTTCCTCGCCATCGATTCGGCCGAAGCGATTGCGCAAAATCACCCGGCGTACGAGGCTTCCGAAATCCCCGCCGGTTCCTTCGGTGGCTCGCCTGACCGGCCCGACGACGAGATCAAGACCATCAGCTTCTCGCACCACATTGTGGCGCGCAAGGATCTGTCGGACACCACGGTCGCGGCTTTCACCCGGCAATTATTTGCGATCCGCCAATCGGTGATGTCCGAATTCCCGCTGGCGGCCAAGATCGAAACGCCAGACACCGACAAGGATGCCGCGATCCCGGTACATCCGGGCGCGGCGGCCTTTGTCGATGGCGAAGAAAAATCCTTCATGGACCGCTACAGCGATTACATCTGGTGGGGACTGATGTTGCTGTCCGCGACGGGCTCTGCCGGCGCGTGGTTCGCCGGTTATCTGAAAAAGGACGAGCGCAACAACAACTCGTCGCTGCGTGAACGCCTGCTGGACATGCTCGCAGTCGCGCGCCGCAGCGATTCCATCGAAGAACTCGACACCATGCAGGCCGAAGCGGACACCATATTGCGCGATACGCTGGTGAGCTTCGAGCACGGCGCCGTCGAAGAAGGCGCACTGACCGCCTTCAACATCGCGCTCGAGCAATTCCACAACGCCGTCGCCGATCGCAAGGCATTGCTGATCAGCATGCCGCAGAATCTTCAAAGAGCCGGCGCCCAGTTCCGCGCGACCGGAACTCTGTAGCCGGTTCCCATCGCGGACTTCTACCGCTCTGCAATTCAATCGTCACACTATGCTCTTAGGTCTGTCCGCAGGACCTGACGCTTCTGACGATCGATCGAGATAACCACATGATGATCAAGCTTTCTCGCAAAATTTCCCGCCGGCGTTTTCTTTCGACTACAGCGGCGACAGGCGCTGGCGTGCTGGGCACTATCGCGATGCCCTATCTCAGCCGCGCGGCCGATCGGCCACAGATTAGCCATGGCGTGCAATCCGGCGATGTCGGCGCCGACGGCGGCGTGGTGTGGGCGCGTGCGGACCGGCCCTCGCAGATGCTGATCGAGGTCGCGACAACCGAATCATTTGCCAATGCGCGGGTTCTGCCGCCGATCGCCGCTTTGCCCGAGAGCGACTTCACCGCGAAAATGCTGCTGGAAAATCTCCCGGCCGGGCAGGATATTTTCTACCGCGTCAAATTCCGCGACCTGTCGCATACCGGGGTTTCCAGCGAAGCTGTCACCGGCCGGTTTCGCACCGCGCCGGCCGACCGGCGCAACGTCAGTTTTGTCTGGGGCGGCGATGTCGCCGGCCAGGGCTGGGGCATCAATCCCGACGATGGCGGCATGGTCACCTTCGCCACCATGCGCAAGCACCGGCCGGATTTCCTGATCCATTCCGGCGACACCATCTATGCCGACAGCGTCTTTTCCGCCGAAGTGAAGTTGCCCGACGGCAAGGTCTGGAAGAACGTCATGATCCCGGAAAAGACAAAAGTCGCCGAGACGCTCGACGAATTCCGCGCGGCGCATAAGTACAATTTCCTCGACGACAATGTCCGCGCCTTCAATGCCGAGGTGCCGATCTTCGTGCAGTGGGACGATCACGAAGTCACCAACAACTGGTCGGCGTCCAAACAACTCCCCGCCGCCTACAAGGAGCGCGATATCGCGCTGCTCGCAGCACGCGCCGGCCGCGCGTTCCACGAGATGTATCCGATGCGCGAAAGCATTGTCGAACCGGGCCGGGTCTATCGCACCCTCAATTACGGGCCACATCTCGACGTGTTCATGCTGGATGAGCGCAGCTATCGCGGCCCCAACGGTCCGAACCTGCAAACCACTTACGGTCCCGACGCCTATTTCATCGGTCCCGATCAGCTGGCATGGCTGAAGCGCGCGCTGCTAAATTCGCGCGCCACCTGGAAGGTGATCGCGTCCGATATGCCGCTCAGCCTGATCGTCTATGATGACTTCAACAATAAAAAAGGCTCGGAAGCCTTTGCGCAGGGCGATGGCCCGCCGCGCGGCCGCGAGCTTGAAATCGCCGACCTCTTACGCTTCATGAAGACCGCCGGGATCGCCAACACCGTGTGGCTGACGGCGGACGTGCACTACACCGCCGCGCATTACTACAGTCCCGACAAGGCGCAGTTTCAGGAGTTCGAGCCGTTCTGGGAATTCGTCTCCGGGCCGCTGCATGCGGGAACGTTCGGACCCGGCGATCTCGACAATACGTTTGGGCCGGAAGTGAAGTTCTTCAAAGCCCCCGCGCCGGACAAACAGAATGCGCCGCCATCCGCCGGTATGCAGTTCTTCGGTCACGTCCAGATCGAAGGCGCGTCAGGGCAGATGACCGTGACGTTGCGCGATCGAGCCGATACGGCGCTGTGGTCGACTACGTTGGATCCGAAACTGGGATAGCGGACATCGCGAAACGTGTCAGCGCTTCGCGCCATCGCTCGGCCGGTGATTTGGGCGGTGCTGTTTCAGCACCGCTTCCAGCGCATCGGTCGAACAGGGTTTGGGCAGCCTTGGCCGGTGCGCGAAGGCCGCCGGCAACCTGACGTCGGCCCCATATCCGGTCACGAAGACGAACGGAATCTGCAGCGCCTCCAACCGTTCGGCGATCGCAAAACTCTTTTCCCGAATCAGACTGACATCGAGCAGGGCAAAATCCGGCGCACGCTCGGCGATCATTTCGAGTGCCCGTGCGACATTGCCGGCGGTGCGCACCTCCCGCCCCCCAAGCCCGAGAATGGTGTCCTCGAAATCGAGCGCGATGATCGGATCATCCTCGACGATCAGGACATCCCTGGGCCACGCCGAAAGGCAGTCGGAAGAGGTGGTTTCCATCGTCTCACTGACACAATGTACCGGAATGGAACCCAGGCTGGAGAGGGCCTGGAACCCGGTCTGCCGCTGGCGCTTGTCCCCGGGCAGGTTCCCCCTATGAAACCCATCGAACCCGCCGTCGTCTGTGCACTTGTGCACATAACTATGCAGCAACGTCAGTTATTGTCGGAACCAGTCAGGGGCAGAGGGATATTTTTGAATGGCAACGCCAGCCGTAAAGGCTTCGGACAATCTTGATCGGCCGTTCAACAACCTGTTGCGGCGGCTGAGCGCCAAGGATTTTGCGCTGATTGAACCGCATCTCGGACCCGAAGAGGCTGTCGCCGGCGACCTGCTCTACAATCCCGGCGACGACGTCGAGATCGTTCACTTTCCCTGCGGGCCCAGCCTCGCGACCTATCTCGTCCCCAATGAGGATGGCCGCGATGTTGAGACCATTCTGGTCGGCCGCGAAGGCGCTGTCGGCGGCATCGTTAGCTTAGGATATCTGCCGGCCTATACCCGCATCATGGTTAAGTTCGGCGGTCCGTTCGTGCGCCTGCATGTCGGAAAGCTGGATGCGGCGAAAACCGCTTCCCCCACGCTGCGCAACGTATTCGCGCGCTATGCCGACTGCATGCTGGCGCAGATGTTCCAGTCGACCGCCTGCAACGCGATCCATTCGATCGAACAGCGCACCGCCAAATGGATCATCTCGGCGATGGAACGTACCGACGGCGACAACACGGTGCCGCTGACCCATGAGCAGCTATCGACCCTGCTGGGGGTTGGCCGCAGCTATACCAGCCGGGTGATCCAGACTTTCAAGGCGGAAGGGGTGCTGGAGACCCGGCGCGGCTCGATCCTGGTCCGTAACCGCGACGCGCTGCAGAAACGGGCCTGCCTCTGTAATGAATCCGTCAAAAATCACTTCGAGGAGGTGCTGCGCGGCGTTTATCCCGCCGAAGGCGAACACGCCCGCGGACCCGTAACCGGTTCCTGACCGGTTTGGCGCGAAAATCAGCTAACCAAATCGTAAACAACGCATTGTTTTCCGGCGATTTCTGACTATATTGCGCCGCAACGAGTAGGGTGTGCCCGGTCCTTTGGCCGGGCTTCCTTTTTGGGCGCCTTGCGCCCTCTCGAACTCCAGGTTTCTGAGTGTGATCCGGAAAAGTGGGTCCCGGTTTTCCGGCGAGATCGCGCTCCAGCATTGTCCGAGCCAGAAGAAGAGCTATGAACCTTCGCAACATCGCCATCATCGCCCACGTCGACCACGGCAAGACCACCCTCGTCGACAAATTGCTGCAGCAATCCGGCACCTATCGCGACAACCAGCGTCAGGTCGAGCGTGCCATGGACTCCAACGATCTGGAGCGCGAGCGCGGCATCACGATTCTCGCCAAGTGCACCTCGGTGCATTGGGAAGATACCCAGATCAACATCGTCGACACCCCGGGCCACGCCGATTTCGGCGGTGAGGTTGAGCGTATCCTGTCGATGGTCGACGGCGTCATCGTTCTGGTCGACGCCGCCGAAGGTCCGATGCCGCAGACCAAATTCGTGGTCGGCAAAGCGCTCAAGCTCGGCTTGAAGCCGATCGTCGCGATCAACAAGGTCGACCGCCCGGATGCGCGCATCACTGAAGTCGTCAACGAAGTGTTCGACCTGTTCGCCGCACTCGACGCGACCGACGACCAACTCGACTTTCCGATCCTGTACGGGTCGGGCAAGAACGGCTGGATGGGAACGACCCCGGAGGCGTCCCACGACGTCGGCATGAAGCCGCTGTTCGATCTCGTCATCAAGCATGTGGCGCCGCCCGTGGTCGAGGAAGGCCCGTTCCGCCTGCTCGGCACCATTCTCGAAGCCAACCCCTATCTCGGCCGCATCATCACCGGCCGCATCGCGTCGGGTTCGGTTAAACCGAACCAGGCGGTGAAGGTTATTTCGCGCGACGGCAAGCTGGTCGAAACCGGCCGCATCACCAAGATCCTGGCCTTCCGCGGTCTCGAGCGTCAGCCGGTCGAACTGGCCGAAGCCGGCGATATCGTCGCAATCGCGGGCCTGCCCAAGGGCACCGTGGCCGATACTTTCTGCGATCCGAGCGTTGACGTGCCGATCCAGGCGCAGCCGATCGATCCGCCGACGGTGTCGATGTCGTTCATCGTCAACAACTCGCCGCTCGCCGGCACCGAAGGCGACAAGGTCACCAGCCGCCTGATCCGCGATCGCCTGCTGCGCGAAGCCGAAGGCAACGTCGCGCTGCGCGTGGTCGAAGCCGCCGACCGGGATTCGATGGAAGTGTCGGGCCGCGGCGAATTGCAGCTCGCGATCCTGATCGAAACCATGCGCCGCGAAGGCTTTGAGCTCAGCGTGTCGCGTCCGCGCGTCGTGCTGACCAAGGACGAGAACGGTCAGTTGCTGGAGCCGGTCGAGGAAGTCGTCATCGACGTCGATGAGGAATTCTCCGGCGTGGTCGTGCAGAAGATGAGCGAACGCAAGGCCGAGATGATCGAGATGCGGCCGTCCGGCGGCAATCGCCTGCGGCTGGTGTTCTACGCGCCGACCCGCGGCCTGATCGGCTATCAGGGCGAGTTGATGACCGACACCAAGGGCACGGCGATCATGAACCGCCTGTTCCACAATTACCTGCCCTACAAGGGCGACATCCAGGGCCGCCGCAATGGCGTGCTGATCTCCAACGATCAGGGCGAGGCCGTGGCCTATGCGATGTTCAAGCTGGAAGACCGCGGCCCGATGATGATCGAGCCGGGCTGGAAGGTCTACAAGGGCATGATCGTCGGCGAGCATACCCGCGACAACGACCTTGAGATCAACATCCTCAAGGGCAAGCAGCTCTCCAACATCCGCACCACCTCGAAGGATGAAGCGGTGCGGCTGACGCCGCCGATCCGCATGACCCTCGAAAAGGCGCTGGCCTATATCGAGGACGATGAGCTGGTCGAGATCACGCCGAAGTCGATCCGCCTGCGCAAGCGTCACCTCGACGCCAACGAGCGCAAGCGCGCGGAAAAGTCCAAGGAAGCCGTGGCGTAGAAGTAAGGGGCGAATAGCGAATAGGGAGTAGCGAATAGGTGAAGGCGTCTTATCTATTCGCTATTCGCCACTAACCATTCGCCCCCTAGCCATTCGCCTCATATGTCCCTCCCCTCCACAGTCGATGTCGCGATCATCGGCGCCGGCGCCGCCGGCCTCGGCGCCGCGCATGCGCTGAAGCGCTCCGGCCTCACCACCCTCGTGCTGGAAGCGCGCGACCGCGTCGGCGGCCGCGGCCACACCATCATGGCCGCGCCCGGCATCACCTTCGACCTCGGCTGCGGCTGGCTGCATTCGGCCGACCAGAATTCATTCGTCGGGATTGCCGCAGATCTGAATTTCGAAGTCGACAAGACGCTGCCGCCCTGGCGCGAGCGCGCCTACGGCAAGGCCTTTCCACAGCAGGACCGCGACGAGTTCATCCGGGCGATCGATGAATTCTATGAGCGCGTCGAACAAGCCGCCAAAAGCGGCCGCGACGGCGCCGCAAGCGCCTGCCTTGAGCCCGGCAATCGCTGGAACCCGATGCTCGATGCGATTTCAACCTACATCAACGGCTGCGAACTCGACCAGGTCTCGATTCTCGACATGGATGCCTATGAGGACACCAACCTCAACTGGCGGGTGCGCCGCGGCTACGGCGCGCTGATGACCGCCTATGGCGCGTCCTGCGAGATCGCGCTGAATACGCAAGTGTCGCTGATCGATCATTCCGGCCAACAAATTCGGATCGAGACTTCAAAGGGCACGCTGACGGCCAACAAAGTGATCGTCACCGTACCGACCAATCTGATCGCCATGGAAGCTATCCGTTTTCACCCCGCGCTGCCCGCCAAAGTGGATGCCGCGCGCGGCTTGCCGCTGGGATTGGCCGACAAGGTGATGCTGGCACTCGATGAGCCCGACGCGCTGCCGCCGGACGGCAATCTGCGCGGCGCCACCATGCGCACCGCGATGGGCACCTATCATCTGCGTCCATTCGGCCAGCCCTGCATCGAAGGCTTTTTCGGCGGCCGCTTTGCGCAAGAACTGGAAGACGCCGGCCAGGGCGCAATCGCCGCACAGTCGATCGACGAGATCGTCGCCCTGCTCGGCAATGATTTTCGCCGCAAATTAAAACCGCTGTCGGAATCGCGCTGGTCCCATGACCCCTTCGCCCGCGGCTCCTATTCGCACGCGCTGCCCGGCCACGCCGGCGACCGCGCGGTCCTCGCCGCGCCGGTCGACGGGCGGCTGTTTTTTGCGGGCGAGGCGACCTCACCGAACTTTTTCTCGACCGCGCATGGGGCGCGGGACAGCGGGAGAAGGGCGGCGGGGGAAGTGCTTGGCATGAGTCGCAACATGAACTCAGCGTCGGCTATTCGATCACCCTCGCCCTGAACTCCGCATCCGGCACAAAGCACGCCTCGTACTTCCCGAAAATCCGATAACGATTGCGCGCGACGAGATTGTAGATCGCATCGCGGAGCGGTTTCGGGAATGCGCGCAGCACGCGCACCCATTGCCATCCCGGCAGGTTCGACAGCACCGTTAGCGCGGCGTCGGACTTGAAGTACGCGACGCCGCCATGGATCACGGCGTTGGTGTCGGGATCTTCAGGGTCGATGCCAAAAACCTGCGCCAGCCTTGTGCCATATCCCGACTGGATCGCGGTGAAACGAAAGCGCTTGTTGGTGTCACGCGCGGCGATAAAGCGGATCCAGCGCGAGCAGAACACGCAGACGCCATCATAAAGGATCACGTCGTCGTCGGGCCACGGCTTCATCGCATCCTGCGTCATCGCTTTTTGACCGTGACCGCAGCGGGCGCCTTCAGCGCGCGGTCCAATTCCGGCCCCGCGATTTTGACGCCAGTTTCGGTCTCCGGCAGCCAATGGCCCTCGCCGCCGGCTGCCGCCACAACTCGAAAGTCCACTTTGTCGCCGCCGGCGCGGAACGCGTCGGCCAGTTTCCGCGAAAAGTCCGGCGAGAAATAGCTGTCATTGGCGGCCACCAGCCACGTCACTGGGATGTGCGCGGCCTTGCCGAATTCGGCCGCGGCAGCCAACAGCGTATGCGGCGCGCAGACCTGATTGGGGAAATCGTTGGCGTGGCCGCCGCGGCCGGGCGCAAACGCAACGATCACAGCGACGCCGGGCATGTCGGCATCGGCCAGCGCCAGCGCGCCCCATCCGCCGGCCGAATGGCCGACAATGATCGCGCCGCCTGGCCGGATAAACGATTGCCCGCGCAGATAATTCAGCGCCGCCGATATCTCGCTGGCGGTGGCGTGTCCGGAACGGGAATAATCCGCCTCGTCGCAGCCGCCCTGGTCCTCGAGATATTTTCCGCCGGTCGCGCCATGGCCGGGTCGCTCCGGCACCAGCACGGCAAAGCCGCGCGCGACCAGCCACGCCGCCAGCGCGCGGTATTCCGGCTGCGGCATTTGCGCGCGACGCAGCACGTTCTGGACCGACGCATGGGCAATCACCGCCAGCCGAAATGGCCCCTCGCCGGGCGGGCGAAACAGCACCGCGTGCGCCGCGATATCCGGATCGGGCGACGGCACCAGCCATTGCTGCTCGCGGTTGGGCTCGCCCTCCGCGCCTTGCGCGCCAAAGCTAGACTGCGCCGCCGCGGTCTGGATCCCGACCGCAGCCAGCATCAGCAGAGCGAGAAATGCCTTGGACGATTGCATGAATGGGCCTGGCGTGCGGGTCGGACGGGATTCGGCTTCGGCAGCAGAATACGCACGGCGAATCAAATCCAGCGCATTTTTCCGTGACCGCTCCCCCCGCAAAAACCCGGGCTCCGGCCCGTCATGCCCTGTCAGGCATCAGCCAACTGCCGTTTTAGGCAGCCGCCTGTCCTCTTTCGGTACAGTCAGACCGTAATACTGATGCACAAAATCCACAGGTTAACCGATAATTAACGATGGACCTTGAAGCGGACGCGCTGACTTGCTTTGATTAGAACCATGAGCACAACCCTGATCGAGGTCCGGCCGGCCAAAGCTGCGGATGCAGCCGCGGTGGCGTCCACCCATGACGAAGCCTGGCGTTCGGCCTATCAGGGCATCATTCCCGGTGCCGAGCTGGAGAAGCTGATCAACCGCCGCGGCCCGCAATGGTGGGACAGCGCGATCCGCAAGGGCAGCCGCGTCAGCGTCTTGGTGTTCGGCGACAAGGTCGCAGGCTACGCCAATTACGGCCGCAACCGCGCCCGCAGCCTGCACTTCGAAGGCGAGATCTACGAGCTTTATCTGCGACCGGAATTTCAGGGCCTCGGCTTCGGCCGCCGGCTGTTCGCCGCCGCCAAGCGCGACCTGCTGCAGAGCGGCCTGAAGAGCATGGTGGTTTGGGCGCTGTCCGATAACGATCTCGCGACTGAATTCTACCGCGCGCTCGGCGGCCGCATGGTGGCGCGCTCGTCGGAGAAGTTCGGGCCGAAGTCGCTCGACAAGGTCGCCTTCGCCTGGACCAACTGAGCCTGGCTACCAGTCTTGTCATTGCCGGGCTTGACCCGGCAATCCATCTTTTGAAAGTACATTCCTTGAAAGTGTGATGGATACGCGGGTCAAGCCCGCGTATGACGATCGTGCTAATCTTACAACTGCGGAGCCATCCATGCGCATTGACGCCATCTCGATCGGGATCAATCCGCCGCATGACGTCAACGTCATCATCGAAGTGCCGGTTGGCGGCGAGCCGATCAAATACGAGATGGACAAGGAAGCCGGCACGCTGGTCGTCGACCGGTTCCTCTATACGGCGATGCGCTATCCCGGAAATTACGGATTCATTCCGCATACGCTGTCCGGCGACGGCGACCCCTGCGATGTGCTGGTCGCCAACACCCGCGCGATCGTTCCGGGCGCTGTGATGAGCGTGCGGCCGGTCGGCGTGCTGATGATGGAAGACGAGGCCGGCGTCGACGAGAAGATCATCGCGGTGCCGTCGTCCAAGCTGACCCAGCGCTATGACAAGGTGAAAAACTACAGCGACCTGCCGGATATTACGCTGCAGCAGATCCAGCATTTCTTCGAGCACTACAAGGATCTCGAGCCCAAGAAATGGGTCAAGATCCTGAAGTGGTGCGATGCCGCCGATGCACACCGGCTGATCCTGGAAGGCATCGAGCGCGCGAAGGGGAAGTGACGGCGTAACCCGCTACACCGCCGGCTTCGACAATCCGTGAATCGCACAGGCCGCGCGCAGGGTGTTGACGAGCAGGCACGCCACCGTCATTTGGCCGACCCCGCCCGGCACCGGCGTGATCGCACCCGCGACCTGCGACACTTCATCGAAGGCGACGTCGCCGACCAGCCGGGTTTTGCCGTCCACATCCGGCAGCCGGCTGATGCCGACATCGATCACGGTCGCGCCCGGTTTGATCCAGTCGCCGCGCACCATTTCCGGTTTGCCGACCGCGGCGTAAACCAGATCGGCGCGCGCACACAATTGCGCGAGGTCGCGCGAGCGCGAATGCGCGATCGTCACGGTGGCGTTTTCGTTCAGCAGCAATTGCACCAGCGGGCGGCCAACCAGATTGGAGCGGCCGATCACGATGGCGTTCATGCCTTCCAGCGAGGCGTGCACGCTTTTGGTCAGGATGATGCAGCCGAGCGGCGTGCACGGCGATAGCGCAGCCAAACCGCCGGCAAGACGTCCGGCATTGTTCGGATGCAGCCCGTCGACGTCCTTGGCCGGATCGATCGCGTTGATGATGGTTTCGGTATCGAGCGATTTCGGCAGCGGCAATTGCACCAGAATGCCGTGCACGGAAGGATCGCGGTTGAGCTGCCCGACCAGCGCCAGCAAATCGCCTTGCGCGACGTCCGCGGGCAACACATGCTCGAACGACGCCATGCCGGCGGCCTGGGTCTGCTTGTGTTTGCTGCGGACATAGACCTGGCTGGCGGGATCGCTGCCGACCAGCACCACCGCCAATCCGGGCGTGATCCCATGATCGCGCCGAACCCGCGCGACCTCAGCGGCGACGCGGGCGCGAAGCTCGGCGGCAATAATTTTTCCATCGATGAGTTGGGCCGTCATCTCAATCCTTCTTCAACGCGGTCAGTTCGCGCAAAACAGCGCCCAATTTGGCGGGATCGCCATCGACGGCAATCTGCTTGAGGCGCGAGGTCGTACCGGACAGGATCCGCACACTGGCTTTGGTGACGCCGAGTGCTTTCGCGACCAGTTCCGTCACCGCGCGGTTGGCCTCGCCGCCTTCGGCGATGGCGCGGACGCGGACCTTGACCACGCTGCGGCCATTGGCGAGCGTTTCAACGCCGTCGATGTCGTCCCGGCCGCCGCGCGGGGTGACCCGCAGCGCGACGCTGATGCCTTGGGTGGAATAACGCCAAGGATCAGCCATGCGTCGGCCATCGCATCCAATCAGAAGACCGCGGGATAGATGTAGTAGGTGATCACCCGCTGGATGAACATGATGATCAGGATCAGGATGATCGGCGAGATATCGAGGCCGCCGAGATTGGGCATGATCGAGCGAATCGGCGCCAGCAGCGGCTCGGTGATCCGGTAGAGGAATTCAGCCACCGCCGACACGAACTGGTTGCGCGTATTCACGACATTGAAGGCGATCAGCCAGGACAGGATGGCTGAGGCGATCAGCAGCCAGACATAGAGATCCAGAACGATAAGAACGATGTCGAGAACGGCACGCATGGCAGGCTTACTCGCGGGGTTCGGTCGTGGATTCGACTTCCTGCTAAATATCGGTTCCCCCCCTCCCAAACAAGGGAACTTGCCGGAAAATGGCCCGGAAAATCAGCAATTTCGCCGTTCTTGACTTGACCTTGGCGCGGATTGTAAATGGCGCCGATTGCTGGCCGCCCGCTTCCCAATATGCGGCCACGATGGGGCCATAGCTCAGCTGGGAGAGCGCGTCGTTCGCAATGACGAGGTCGGCGGTTCGATCCCGCCTGGCTCCACCAGCCTTCGCAGGCTGCGCCTGCTTCGGCTCGGCAAGCCCTAACGCGGCGAAGGCTGCCGCGTCGTAGCCCGCAGGGCGAAGACGGGCCGTATCTGATATCTCACCTCCGCGACCCCTTCCCGCGCGCCAGATACGCCTGTGTCTCCGGCCGCTCGTTCAGCCAGCCGCTCCAGCGCTTGAACACTTTGGTCATGCGGTCGGGTTCGACCCCGAGCTGAGCCATCGCCACGCCGCCATTGACGGATTCGCGGTATTCCGCGATCAGGCCATCCCGCACGACAAACCGACTGATGCCGTCGATCACGACATGGCGGCCGGCGAATTGCGGGATTTTCGACGTGAAGTTCGACAGCGACCACGCATAGCCTTGTTCGCCGCCAAACACCGGATCGAACATTTCCCACCGATAGTCGGCGGCGTCACGGTGAAACAGATCCTGCATCATATGCGCGATATCGGCACGGCCGCGATGGGCGCCGTAGATGTAATCGTAATAAACCGCATCCTCGGTGAAATGCCGGGCGAAGCGCACGCCGTCGCCGGATTCGGCGGACCGCGTCAAATCATCCAGCAGCGCGGCGAATTCATCGCTGGTCATGTTCCGCTCCCATCCGCCATCGCGGGCTTGTTGGCCCGACGCTATATCACATTGGCGATTTGAACGGATTGCTGGAAGGCAAAACGAGCGCGCGCTATTCCGCGGCTTCCGACATCACCGACGATGGTATCTGAGCCAGCCAGCCATCGAGGAAGTGATTGAGCCAGGCGCGCTCGGTCACGTCGTGTATCGCGCGGTCAGCGAAATGCTGGTGACGCGGGCAGGCGCCCGGCATTTCGAGACGTTCACAGCCGCGTGTCGTCCAGCGATGCATCATCGCGTAGGTCACGTCGGGATGAAACTGGAAACCGAATGAATGGCCCAAACGAAATGCCTGCACCGGGAAGTCGCATCCCTCCGCCAGCAATTGCGTGCCGCGCGGAAGGTCGAACCCTTCACGGTGCCAATGATAGACATGTTCAGGCCAATGCCGGCACAGCTCGAGCCCCGCAGGCGTGGGACGGATCGGGTAATATCCCATCTCCGCTCGTCCCTGCGGATGCGGCGCAACGCGTGCGCCGAGTTGCACCGCGAGCATCTGCGCGCCCAGGCATATCCCCATAAACGGCCGCTGCTCCCGCAGCGGCACCTCGATCCAGTCGATCTCGCGGCGAACGAAATCATCCGGATCGTTGGCGCTCATCGGACCGCCGAAAATGACGGCGCCGGCATGGCCATCCAGCGTTTGCGGAAGCGCATCGCCAAACCGCGGACGCCGGATGTCCAGGGGATGCCCGAGCGCCCGCAACGCATTGCCGACGCGGCCCGGCGTCGAGGTTTCCTGATGCAGGACGATTAGAACCGGCAAGAGAGGCTCAGTAGCGGATGAAGGCGCGGCGGCCGGAGATAAGCTGCCCGGCAGATAGTGCACGGTTCCGGTATTGGTCCTGATCGACTGAAACGGCATCGACTTTTCTTTGCGCGGCAATCAAGCCGAAATCATAGCTAAGCAATCGTTAATTTGGTGTGAGCACAGGGCTGTTGAGTTCAGCGGTAAATAAGCAAATCGCGGGCCAAACCGGTTCCCGATAGATTTGTCAGCGTTTGCGCAGCTGAAACCGGGCGACCGCCGCCAGGATGAACCCGCGGGGAAACAGCCGCAGCAGAACCGGCACGATCTTGATACCGAGGCCGGGCAGCACGGCCCGCTTGTTGGCCATCAACCCCTGATATCCGGCCAGCGCGACATTCGCCGCCGAAACATTCAGGACCGCGGAATCGAATCCGGGAGCAAACCCCGCCCGGTTCTGAAATTCCGACGGCACCGGCCCGGGACATAGCGCCGTGACGCGAACGCCGCGCGGACCGAGCTCGCCGCGCAACGCTTCGGTGAAGGACAGCACATAGGCCTTGGAGGCGTAATACACGGCCATGCCGGGTCCCGGCAGGAAGCCGGCGATGGATCCCAGATTTAGGATGCCGCCGCGATTGCGAATCAGCTGGTCGGCGAACCGCAGCGACAGATCCGTCAACGCGCGAATGTTGACCGCGATCATGCCCAGCTGCTCGGCGCGGTTCAGTTCGGCCGCCGTGCCGAACAAGCCGAAACCGGCATTGTTGACGACAAATTCGACCTCTACCCCGGCCGCAGCCAGCGCGGCGGCAACCTGATCGCAGGCGTCAGGCTGTTCGAGATCGCAGGGAATCACCACCGGGGCGGCACCGCCGGAGGCGCCGATTTCGGCGGCCAGCGCCGTCAGGCGATCCGCACGTCGCGCCACCAGCGCGAGGCGATGACCCTTGGAAGCGAAAACCCGAGCCAGTTCGGCACCTATTCCAGCCGAGGCCCCGGTAATCAGCGTCACACGCTCAGTCACGATCAATGCTCGTAAATAAATGGCAGGATATGCCCAGGAAGGCAGCATACGCCTTAAGCGGGATGCAAGCCGCCTGCAAGCATTTCGGTGCTATCAAATCCGCGATCCGCAGAATTAAACGGGAGGATTTCGGGAATAAACGCGCCTCACGGCGCGCGACAAGCGGCGAAATTAAAGTTTCGTCATGTCCGGTACCGTGCCATCGGGAGATCGAAACGCGCTGCACCGCGGCGTGTCGGATGATCTCCCCACAACCTCAATTGCCCGCGGCCGGCGCAGGCTGCGCCCCGGCGACGCGATGCTTGAGGTCAATCCGGTCGCGCGACGACACGCCAAGCAGATCGGCGGCACGCCACACCACATTATCCTCGAACTCGCTGACCTGCCCGTCGGCGTAGACCAGCTCCCACATCATTTCGACAATGCGCAGGCGGCCCGCCTCATCCACCGAACGCATGATGACGCTGGTGAAATGAAAGAGATCGACGGCCTCGCCTTCGACAAGCGTCGCGGAGGCGATCAATTGATCCGCGGTTCCCGGATCAAGCCCGAAGCGGCTTTCGATCAGGCTATGAAGCTTGCGCTTCTCAACTTCGGAGGGTTCGCCATCGAGCGAGATCACATGCACCAGCAACGCGGTCGCGGCCAGACGATAGCCGGTATCGTCGAATGACCGGCCCTCGTGTCCGCCGGGAGAAATAACGTCGGCAATGAATTGGCGTAATCCGTCCAGCATCACTTCCTACCAATATCGTGTGAGGTAAATCGTTGACGTCACTTGGCCACCGCATCGGCGGCACTGGCCAATATATGGGCTGGAAATTCCCAGTGCGCAATCCGCGCAAGTTCCCAAGCCGCATTACGAATAGGCAATCTAAGGGGATTCCGCTCAGGGGATTTCGTACACGACAATCTTGTCGGCAATGCCCCGCAGCGCCGCGTGTTTTTGAATCGGCGCAATCTCATTCTTGTCCAGGAGGGCGGCCACGGCGGGCGCGTCGATTACCGGCCCGGTGATATGGATAGACTGCGAGGTTGCGAGGCCCTGAACCCGGGCGGCAATGTTGACGGTCTGGCCGAAATAATCCTGCCGCTCATTGAGCATGACGGCGAGGCACGGTCCTTCATGAATGCCGATCTTGACCACGAGATCATTGGTGCCGCGTTCGGTATTGAGCGCGTCCATCGCGGCGCGCATCCGCAACCCCGCGGCCAGCGCATGTTCGGGCCGCACGAAGGTCGCCATCACGGCATCGCCGATCGTCTTCACGACCGCACCCTTCTCGGAGGCGATGATTTCCAGCAAGGCGTGGAAATGCGCGCGCACCAGATCGAAGGCGGCAAGATCGCCGACCCGCTCGTAGAGCGCGGTGGAGCCCTTGAGATCGGTGAACAGGAACGACAGCGACGTGATCTTGAGTCGCTGATCGATATTGAGGTTGTCGGCCTTGTAGACATCGCGGAACGTCTGGTTGGTCAGCATCCGCTTGGCGGTCAGAAACGGCTTGCGCTTGCCTATTAAATGATGAAGCGCATCGGCAGCGACAAAGACCGACGGCAGCACCCGCACGCCGGCCTGATTGTCGAGCGACAGCCGTAGCGGTCCCGGACGCAATGTCATGGTCCCGACCGGCGCGTGAATCCTGTTGTACATCAGCGACAATTGCTGACGCTCCCTGGTCGGCTCGCCCTGGACGTCGATGAATTGCGCCGAGTGCGTCACCGGCTCGAACACGATGATGAATTCCGGCGGCAATTGCAGCGACAGCACCGCCTTCTCGCCGGCGGGTAGTTCCAGCGCATCCAGCACCACCTCATCGGAGAGCGACGCGAACGAATCCTTGTTGAGATCGACGCCGGAACTCCAGAACACCTGTTTGTAGTATTCCCAGATCGGCAGCGTATTGGGATCATGCGCCGCAATGTGCCGGACACGGGGACTGACCGTGAAGGCGACCTCGACCTGTTCGTCGACCGAGGCCTCGTAACCGCAGGCGCATAGCCCGCAGTGATAGTCATCATGGCGCAGCGACTTCAGCGTGCTGTGCGCATCGAGCACGCCGCTGCAGCCCGGACACAACACGTTCCATGTAAGGTCGAATAGTCCGAGTCGGGACGCATGGAGGAAACCGGAAATCAGCCGTTCCTCGTCGAGGCCGGTACGTTTGGAAAAATCCAGCAGATTGATCCGGTTGAGCTCGTGATCCTCGCCGGTCTCGACCAGCCGCACGATAGCCTCGGCGACCGCGGGATCGGCCGTCTGTTTCAGCACGGAGAACTGGGCCTGGATGTCGCTCATGCCTGACCCCTAAATGAGTGCAAGCCGGCGTCCGCGCAAGGGCTGCAGGCTACCCGGCTCCGATTGTGACCGGGATTTTAGCCTCTGGTTGTGACGCCTTTTCTTCAGGATTCTAGCCTCTGGTTGTGACGCCTTTTCTTCACACGAACCGGCGTCCACTTCGCTCGAACCCGCTCCGGCTAACGGGGCGTAATCCGAAACATCGGCGAGC
Source organism: uncultured Alphaproteobacteria bacterium (assembly GCA_963790595.1). Lineage (GTDB taxonomy): Bacteria > Pseudomonadota > Alphaproteobacteria > Rhizobiales > Xanthobacteraceae > Bradyrhizobium. Next base: position 57,537 of record CAWBPE010000019.1, read on the forward strand.
GATCGGGCTGGGTCGTCACCACGCCAAGCGGCATCACCGGCGCCTTGTCGACAAGCTCGACGCGGAAGGCCGCGATCAGTTTGGCGAGCGCCAATGTCGCCTCCACCAACGCAAAATGCGCCCCGATGCAGACCCGTGCGCCGACACCAAACGGCAGATAGGCGAAGCGATCCACCGTCGGCGCGCCCGGCATGAAGCGCGAGGGCATGAAGGCGTTCGGATTTTCCCAGAGCTTTTCATGGCGATGCAGAAGCCATGGCGCAATCAAAATCACGTCGTTCTTCTTGACCGGCCGGCCCGCGACCGTATCGGCGGCATAGGCTGCGCGAGCGATCAGAAACGCCGGCGGATAGAGCCGCATGGTTTCATCGACCACCGCACGGGTAAATTTCAATCGGTCGAGATCGAGCGTGCCGTTCGCCGCGTTAGCTTGAACCTGCGCGCTCTGAACCTCGGCAGCGAGTTGATCCTGGGTTGGGCCATCCAGCGCCAACAGATACAGCGACCAGAACAGCGCCGTCGCGGTGGTCTCATGGCCGGCGAGAATCATCGTCGCCACCTGATCGCCGAGCTGCGCGTCGCTGAACGCCTCATTGGTCTCCGGATCGCGCGCGGCATCCATCAGGTCGAACAGATCACGCGCCGGGGCGCCTTCGTTCTTGCCGATGGCGCGGCGTTCTTTCATCAAGGTGCCGATGAACTGCGTCCATCGCCGGCGGAAACGGGCGCGGGAAAAATCCTGCGGGCTCGGCCAGCCCAGCGGCATCAGCAGGTCGAGAAAATGCGGTCGCGCCAGCCGCGCGCCATATTCCATCACGAAATCGCGCAAGGTCGGGCCATGACGCCCCATCTCGAACGAGAACATCGTGCGGCCGGCGATCTCGAGCGTCATGCGCTGCAACGCTTCGCGCAGATCGACCGGCGCGCCGCTCAGCGCCTGCAACTTCGCGATCGTTTCATCGGTCGCCGCGATCATGTGCGGAATCATCGGCGCCACCGCGCGCGGCGTGAATGCCGGCGCCAGCGTTCGGCGCTGGTGCTTCCAGGCGCGGCCTTCTGCAATCAGCAGGCCTTCACCGAGCACCGGGCGCAGCACCCGGATGCCGGCCGGCGTTCGCGTGTAGTTCTCGTAATTGTCGACCAGCACATGCCGGATCGCGTCCGGCGCGTTGACGATGAAGCTGTTGCGCCCGAGGAAGCGGCCCTGGATGACATCCTCTTCATAGGCGGGCTGCCCCCAGGTCGCGATCATGCTTTCGCGCATCAGCGACATCCGCTTTAGCGCGGTCAGGGTTTCGGAGGCGCGTGGCGGGCGCGGCGGCACCAGCGGCTGCGGCGTGACCGGAATATCCCAGGCTTCGGCTATGCTCACGGGCGTCCTCGCAAAAAGCTCGACGACGAGATTGGCGTTTCGTGATCCTATCAGCTCCGGAATCCCGGCGCCATGAAGGCGCTGCGCACCCGGCCAATACCATCCGACGGAATATAGGCCATGATCGACCGGTTTGATGGCTGCACGCCATTTCCCGTATTTATGCCCGCGAGCTAACCACTGGACAGCCAAGGACTTTCACGGGCATCACTGCAGACGGTGGGGAATCAAGGACCGGTGACGACCGGCCTCCGGGAGCGGGCGATGACGGAACAGCCAAGACGCTCGATGCTGTCGGCCGATGGTGTCGCGGCGCCGCTGCGGCATTCCGTGTTCCGGCGGATCTGGCTGGCGAGCCTGCTCTCCAATCTCGGTCTTTTGATCCAGGGCGTCGGGGCCGCCTGGGCCATGACCCAGATGACCTCGTCGGCCGACAAGGTCGCGCTGGTGCAGACCGCGCTGATGCTGCCGGTGATGCTGATCTCGATGCCAGCCGGCGCCATTGCCGACATGTATGACCGGCGCATCGTCGCGCTGATCTCGCTGGCGATCGCGCTGTCTGGTGCGACGGCCTTGTCCGTACTGGCCTGGCTCGGCCTGATCACGCCGCAAACCCTGCTCGCGCTTTGTTTCGTCGTCGGCAGCGGCATGGCGCTGTTCGGGCCGGCCTGGCAATCTTCGGTCAGCGAGCAGGTGCCGGCGGAAACGCTGCCGTCCGCGGTGGCGCTCAACGGCATCAGCTACAATATCGCGCGAAGTTTCGGCCCCGCCATCGGCGGCATCGTGGTCGCGACCGCCGGCGCGGTCGCGGCGTTCGCCGCCAATGCGGTGCTTTATATTCCGCTGCTGGTGGTGCTGTTTCTCTGGCGCCGCACCCATGAGCCGTCGCGTCTGCCGCGCGAACGTCTCAACCGGGCGATCGTCTCGGGTGTGCGCTACATCGCCAACTCGCCCTCGATCCGCATCGTGCTGGCGCGCACGTTGGTGACCGGCATTCTCGGCGGTTCGGTCTCGGCGTTGATGCCGCTGGTCGCACGCGATCTCTTGCATGGCGGCGCGCAAACCTACGGCATCATGCTCGGCGCCTTCGGCATGGGCGCGGTGGTCGGCGCGCTCAACATCGCAGAAGTGCGCAAGCGCATGAGTGGCGAAGCCGCGATACGCGCCTGCGCGCTGTCGATGGGCGGCGCGATCGTCGCGGTGGCGCTGAGCCGGGAACCGGTGCTGACCGCTGCGGCGCTGGTAGTGGCGGGTGCGGCGTGGATGCTCGCGGTCGCGCTGTTCAATATCGGCGTGCAGCTCTCGGCGCCGCGCTGGGTCGCGGGCCGCTCATTGGCCGCGTTCCAGGCCTCGATTGCGGGCGGCATCGCAATTGGAAGCTGGGGCTGGGGAAATCTGACCGACCATGTCGGCGTCGAGACCGCGCTATTGGTTTCCGGCGCGCTGATGTTCACCTCCCCGGTGCTCGGCCTGTGGCTGCATATGCCGCGGGTTGGCGCGCGCAATGAAGACGCGGAAATACTCGCCGATCCCGAAGTCCAGTTGTCGCTAACCGCGCGCAGCGGGCCGCTGGTGGTCGAGATCGAATATCGCGTGGCGCCGGAAAACGCGCGCGCCTTCCACAATGTGATGCAGGACGTGCAGCTCAGCCGCCAGCGCAACGGCGCCTACGGCTGGTCGATCGCGCGCGACATCGCCGATCCGGAATTGTGGACCGAGCGCTATCATTGCCCGACCTGGCTGGATTATCTGCGCCAGCGCAATCGCTCGACGCAATCCGAACGCGCGCTGCATCTGCAGGCGATCGCCTTTCATCTCGGCCCGGACCCGATCCGCATCCGCCGCATGCTGGAGCGGCCGTTCGGATCGGTGCGCTGGAAAGAGGAGAGCCCCGACCGCGCCGCCAATGACGTATTGCCGGTCGCCTCCGCGGCGGCAGGCAGCAGCAGCACTTAGCTTTTAGTTACTGCCCGTTATCGGTCAGCACCTTGTCGCAGGCCTTGCTGAGCCGGGCGCGGTGTTGTTTGAGACAGCCCAGAACCGCCGAATCGCCTTCGTTCATCACCGCCCGGCAATGACGCGAGACATCCCGCGCGCAGGCGTCATGTCCCTGCTGGGCCGACGCCGCGGAAGCCATCACGACCAATGAAACAATAAAAAGAATTCTCGTCATTTGATCACGCCTTACCTCAATCACATGCGCGATCAGAGTCCGCCGCGCCTGTCATGTCAATGCGCCCAAAGCGCGTGAATTCACAAGGCGCGTATGACTTGGCGTCTGGAACTATTGCGCCGCGACCTTGCTGGATTGCTTGGCGAAATCCCGGTCCATCACGGTCCGGCAACCGGCGCTCAGATCCGACCGATGCTTCACCATGCAGGCGGTGATTTTCGGAATATTGGGGATTTCGGAGCTGCACAGGCGAAACGCGTCGCCGGTGCACATCTGCTGCGCCTCGGCGCTGAAGGCAAAGCTTTGGGTCGAGCAGAGCCCAGACAGCGAGACAGCGAAAACCAGCACCAAACCGGCCTGGCGGAGTGTCTTGATGTGAGATGCGGTCATGTTCGGCTCCCGAGGGTAGCGCCAGATCAGCGGCGCGTTGTTGATGCCTTTTTGTGCCTCAATGGCGCGGCATCGACTGTGACCACAGTCACTCCGTGCGCCGATTGTGACCTCCGTCACTCAATCGGCTGCCTCTCCTGAGAGCCCGTCAACGAATGCCGCTAATTCACGCGCCGGAACCGGGCGGCGTTGGTGGGGCGTTAATAACTATTTTCCATAAATGATCTGGCTCCAATTTTGTCGTGCGTATTTAAGGAAGCGTAACCATGCGTAATGCGGTCGGTCTGATGTTGGCGAGTGTCGTGGCGGCGGTCGTCATCGCCGGCGTCTGGTTCTGGACATCGCACCCGGGTGGTGAGCTCGCGCCTCAAATCGTCGCTGCCGCGCAGACCCCGAAGCTTCCGCCGGCCACCAAAGCCAGCGCGCCCCGCGAGGACGTCGAAATCACCGGCACGATCCCGGAAAAGCCCGCGCCCGTTGCCGCGCCGCAGCCGGTCAAGGCCACCTGCGCCAATCCGGATGCGCTGGGCGTCAGCCGGGTGGTCGAGATCGACACGACGGGCGGACCGGGCTTTGGTTTCGAACATTTCAAGCAACTTGATTTTCTGGCCGACAAGGAAGTCGTGCTGACCTTCGACGACGGCCCGTGGCCCGGCAATACGCCCGCCGTGCTCAAGGCGCTCGCCGATGAATGCACCAAGGCGGTGTTCTTTCCGATCGGTAAACACGCCACCTATCATCCTGAAATTCTGCGGCAAGTCGCCGCGGCCGGTCACACCATCGGCGCCCACACCTGGTCGCACGCCAACCTGAACAGCAAGAAGATGACCGAGCAGGGGGCCAAGGACGAAATCGAAAAGGGCTACAGCGCCGTCAAGATGGCATTGGGCACCGCACCGGCGCCGTTCTTCCGCTTTCCTGAGTTGCAGCATGGCCCGGCCGCGATGGCCTATCTCGGCACGCGCAACGTCGCAATGTTCTCCTGCGACGCCGACTCCTTCGACTTCAAGGCCAAGGACGCGGCGCAGATCGTCAACACCGTGATGACCAAGATCGACAAGCTCGGCAAGGGCATCATTCTGATGCACGATTTCCAGAAGCACACCGCCGAAGCGATGCCGACGCTGCTGCGCCGCCTCAAGGCCGGCGGCTACAAGGTCGTGCTGATGAAGGCCAAGACGACGTATCAGACGCTGCCGGAATATGACGAAGCGCTGGTCAAGGACATGAAGCTTCCGCCGACCAGCCTGCGGCCGGTGAACAGCGTGGTCCAGACGGTTTCGCAGTAGTTAAGTCAGAAACTGACTCCATCGTTCGTCATGCCCGGCCTCGTGCCGGGCATCCACGTCTTGGCTACCAATGCAGAAGACGTGGATGGCCGGGCATAGGCGAGCGGAAGCGACGCCGTCCTTCGGACGGCTATGACCCGGCCATGACGAGTTCGCAATAAAGCTCGAATGAAAAAGGGCTGGTGCCGCAAACAGGACTCGAACCTGTGACCCCGTCATTACGAATGACGTGCTCTACCAACTGAGCTATTGCGGCGGACCAAACAGCGCGCTCAGAATCTGCCTGAAAACGCGTGCACCTGATATCGGGCAACGCCTGATTTTGCAAGAAAAACGCGCCTGCCCGAAGCCGCATGGAGCGTTTTCGAGCGAAGTGGATACCGGTTCGCGTAAAGAAAACGCGTCAAAACAAAAGATTAGAGCCCGGTTCTGATTCAATCAGAACCGATAAGGCTCTAAGGCAGGCTTTTGCTCGAAAACGCTTTAATTGCCCCAGCGGGACAGGAAGCCGCGCCAGCCGCCGGCGTGGCCTGGCGGCGGATTGATCTGGTCGGCGAATTCATCGCTGACCGCCTCATCGTCGATTCCGGGATCGTCGGGCGCCCGGATGATCGGAATCACCGCGGGAATGCTGGCAAGAGCGGGTTTGTCGGCGGCTTTCGGGATATCCTGCCGCGCCCGGAACAATGGCGGGGCGGCGGCAGGAACCGCCTCGGTCGGCGGCGGCGCGGGCACAGGCGCGGCGGGAATTGGCGCTACAACCGGGGCCGGCTCGAGCGCGGGCTTTGGCGTTGAAATCACCGGCACATTGTCCTGCGCGGCCGGGAGTGGAACTTCTACCGAGGATTCCTGCACGACCTCTCGCGGCGGCTCGACGCGGCGGGGTGCTGCGGCGAGCATCGCCTCCTCGAACGGCGACGATTCGATCGTAGCATTTTTGTCCGACGGTAACGACGCCAGCGGCATCTGCCACTGAAACGCGTCGAGCCGGCCGGATACCGGCGACACCGGCCGCCAGCGATCGCTGACATAACCGTCCGCGGTCCACACCGGATCGTGCAGCGCGCGCACCGCGCGCAAGGTCCAGGCGCGTGCCCGGCCACTGTCGCCATGTTCGGTGCGTTCGATTTCCGCCATCAGCATCGCGACCCGCTGCGTCGGCGCGGCGACGAACGGCGCCAGCGCCTCGCGCGCACGCGCAAATTCTGTCGCATCGATCGCGGCACGCGCCACCGCGAGCGCGCCTTCGAGATGACCCGGTGCCTTCGCAGCCAGCGTCTCGACCCGCACCAGCCGCTGCCGCGCGGAATCGCCGAGTTTCACATGTGCATACGCGTCAGCCAAATCGGGATGCGGATGCGCGAGCCACGCCGCTTCCACGATGCGCATCGAACGGCGCACTTGATGCGCCTCGCTCTGATATTTGCTCGCGAGCACCGCGGCCGGCACCAGGGTCGGCGCGAGTTTGATCGCCTCCATCACGCTTTCGCGCGACAAATCGCGATCAACTTTTTCAAGCTCGAGCGCGCGGGCCGTCAGCAGCACGCCGCGCTGGCGCCGATAGGCCGGCTTGTCGATCAGGCCCGAGGCGAGATTGTTGTCGAGAATCGCCAGCGCGCCGCTCCAGTCGCCCTTGGCGCAGCGAAATCCCAGCACCGCCTGCGAAGCCCAGGTCGAGGCTGGTGACAATTTCAGCGCTTCTTCCGCAATCCCGACCGCGGCGACCGGATCGTCGGCGCGCTGCGCTTCGATGAACAGGCCGCGCAGGCCCAGCAACCTTGTGTCTGGGCGCTCGGCCATCGCATGAAATGCTTTTCGCGCGCCGTCGCGATCGCCATCGAGCTGTGCGGACTGCGCGTGCAGCAGCAGCGCCAGCGGATCATCCGCGGCATGGCGGCGCGCAACATCGGCATGCTGGCGCGCGGCGGAGGAATCGCCATGGCCGATCGCGAGCAGGCCTTGCGTGATCGCGTTGCGGCCCCGCGCACGGCGCCGTTCGCGCCGATTGCGCTTGATACGCTCCGGCAGGCGCCAGAGGAAAAGCAAAATCGTCCACGCCACAATCGCCACGACAACGACAATGCCGAGCAACAGCACGAATGTGGGCAACGAGGGATGAGCTTGGCCACTGCTCCACTTTATCAAGACTTCGCCGGGCTGATCGGCCACCCACGATGCGCCCCAGCCTGCAAGCGCAATCAACACCAAAAACAGAATGATCCGGTACATCGAAATCCTATGGCGCCGGTTTGGCGAGCGCCGTCATGGCGTCGGCCGCGAAGTGACGCGAGGCGGCAAGCGCCGCATCACGCTGATCGGCCTTGTCCAGCCAGGGCTGTGCCGCCGCGCGATCGGCCGGCGTCAGCGTGTTCAATTCGCGCCGGGCCTCGGCGGAATCATTGCGCAGCGCCGCGGCCGTCACCCGCGCGACGATGGCGCCACGGTCGGTGCCGACAGCGTCTGTGCGCTCGATGCGAATCAGTTTTGCCGCGCCAGCCTGCAGGCGATCGACAATCCCGGCACCGGTGGTGGCCGGTTCCGGCGCCGGCGGCGACAGTTTCGGCACCAGCGTCAACAATTCGCGGCTGAGAATGGCCGCACTCGGCACGCCCGACGTGGCGAACGCATCGAGCGGCTTGAGCGCATTTGCGTCTGTTGCAAGCGATTTCGCGGCCGTCAGCGCGGCGGCGAAAGGTTCGCCCTGCCGCACCGACACATCGAGCATCGACGCCACCACGACGCGGCGAAGCGCGGCATCGTCGACAGGCTTGGCGCTTTGCTGGGCGATCTCGGCGCTTTCGGCGCGGGTGGTACGCTCGATCTGGCTGAGGCGCTCATTGATCGCGCTGAGATCCGGCGCTGCGGCGGCTTCGCGCGACGCGGACTTCACCGCATTGACGTCGGAAGAGAGCTTTTCGGATTGCGCGCGGGCACCGGCGATTTCGCTGCGCAGCGTCGCGATCGTTTTTTCCAGCGAATCGATTCGCGCGGCGGCGGCCGTGTCGGGTGCGGTGACCGGAGGCTTGGCTGATTTGGATTCGATATCGGCGACGCGTGACGTCAACGTGTCGATCGCGGCCGTATTGGCCGGCGGCGCTGGCGCCGTGGCCTCACCCGGCCATCCCAGATACCAGGCTGCCGCGATCACCACCGCGGCCGTAACGGCGCCGGTCACCGCCGATGTCGCGGTCGCGGCGATCGCCTCGCCCGAAAGCCAGGAGCGGGATGGCCGGGGCGGCGCATCCGCATCAGGTGCAGTCCCGGTCCCCTTGGTTTCGCTGGAAATTTCCGAGGCTTCGAGGTCGATGGTCGGCGGCGCGCGCTTGGCGCGGCCCGAATCCGGCGACAGCGGGGTGTCTTCGGGCCTGTCTTCGTCCATTACGCGGTTCCTCTTTGGCTCCAGCCAACTCTACCAGAATCGGCCCGCTCTCGTAGAGCCTCGTCCGGGTAGAACCAAGCTCTCATCTTTTGATTTGACGCGTTTTCTTTACGCGAACCGGTATCCACTTCGCTCGAAAACGCTCTAATCTTCTGATTTGACGCGGTTTCTTGAACCGGCGTTCAATGGGTCTGAACCCGCGTTGTAGCGCGATCAGGGTCGCAAAGCACGGTCCAGCAGCGCGAATAAGGCATTTTCATCCGGTGACGCCGCTGTGATGACCTGTGGGGCCCCGGCGTCGCGCAACACCGAGGCGACGGCCGCGGAGATACAGCATTGCGGGATCGCCAGCGCCGATATTTCAACACCGGCTGATCGAACTGATTCCAGGAACGCACGCGCGCTGCGCCGTGAATAATGCAGCACCGCCTCGATCCGGTTGGCGGCAAAGGCGTCGCTGGTTTCGCGCGGCAGGCTGGATAGTGGAACCATCCTGTATGTCGTCTGCGTGACGACGGTGAATCCGCGCTCGCCGAGTTCGCCGGCGAGATCGCGGGCGAGATCGGCCCCGGCCAGATAAAGCAGCGGGCTCGATTTCTTCAGCGCTTTGGTCTTCGCGCTGGCCAGCACCAGATCGCGCAGACTGGCGGCGCCGCCCTTGGCCGGGATCACGGTTTCGAATCCGGCGCTGCGGGCCGCGGCCGCGGTATGTTCGCCGACCGCGAACAGCGGCAGCTTCAGCAAGGCCTCTATCCCTGAGCTGACGTTCAATCCCGCGCAACGCATTGGCGCTGGTGACGATGACCCCGCCGTAGCGCATCTCCTCGTCGTCATCGAAGACCACCGGCTCAAATCGCAACATCGGCGCCAGCAGTACCTCAAAGCCCCGGGCGCGCAGACCAGCGGCGGTAGCCTCATCGTCCGGATGCGGGCGTGTGACAAGAATGGCCATGCTTCACGCCGTCGCTGGAGGGGTTTTCGCATCACCGGGCGATTGCACTTCAAGACCCCACAATGCTAGAGCCATACCGGCTCTGGACGACGAAAAACGCCGGTTTCGCCGATAACGCAAGGCCTCAAATTGGGTAACGACACGCGAACGCTGGTACCAACCCTCGTTCTTGGTATCGAGACCACCTGCGACGAAACCGCAGCCGCCGTGGTCGAGCGCCAGAGCGACGGCACCGGCCGGATTTTGTCCAATATCGTCCATTCGCAGACCGAAGAACACGCGGCCTATGGCGGCGTCGTGCCGGAGATCGCGGCGCGCGCCCATGTCGACCTGCTCGATGGCATTGTCGAGCGCGCGATGAGGGAAGCCGGCGTCGGCTTTGCGCAGCTCTCCGCGGTCGCCGCGGCCGCCGGCCCCGGCCTGATCGGCGGCGTGATCGTAGGTCTCACCACCGCGAAAGCGATCGCGATGGTGCACAACACGCCGCTGATCGCGGTGAACCATCTCGAGGCTCACGCGCTGACGCCGCGGCTGACTTGTTCCCTGGCTTTTCCCTATTGCCTGTTTCTCGCCTCCGGCGGCCACACCCAGATCGTCGCGGTCACCGGCGTCGGCAAATATGTGCGCCTCGGCACCACGGTCGATGATGCGATGGGCGAAGCCTTCGACAAGGTGGCAAAAATGCTTGGCCTGCCCTATCCGGGCGGACCGGAAGTCGAACGCGCCGCCAGCGGCGGGGACGCCAAACGCTTTGGGTTTCCGCGGCCGATGCTCGGGCGCAACGATGCAAATTTTTCGCTGTCGGGTTTGAAGACTGCCGTGCGCAACGAAGCCAGCCGAATCGATCCGCTGGAGCCGCAGGACATCAGCGATCTCTGCGCCGGCTTTCAGGCCGCGGTGCTGGAATCGACCGCCGACCGGCTCAGCGTCGGCTTGAGATTGTTTCACGAACAATTCGGTCCGCCGCGCGCGCTGGTCGCGGCCGGTGGCGTCGCCGCCAATCAGGCGATTCGGGGCGCGCTGCAGGATGTCGCGGCCAAGGCGCAGACCACGCTGATTATTCCGCCGCCCGCGCTCTGCACCGATAACGGCGCGATGATCGCCTGGGCCGGCGCGGAAAGGCTCGCGATTGGGATTAGCGATACGATGGACACGCCGCCACGCGCCCGTTGGCTGCTCGACGAAAACGCCACGGCGCCGGCTGGGTACGCGAACACGCGTGCGGGGTTTTAGCGATGACTGCCTTCGACAAAGTCGCAGTGATCGGCGCCGGCGCGTGGGGAACGGCGCTGGCCGCTCTCGCCGCGCGCGCGGGACGCGATGTCGTGCTGTGCGCGCGCAGCTCGGCCATGGCTACGCATATCGCTGCTACCCGCATTAATCCGAAACTGCCCGGCATGACGCTGGCCGCCGATATCGACGTGACGGATGATGTTGCGCGCGCTGCTCAAGCCGACATCATTCTAATTGCGACACCGGCGCAGAGTTTGCGCGCGGCCGCCACCGCCCTCGCGCCACATCTCGCCAAAGCCAAGCCCGTCATCGCCTGCGCCAAGGGCATCGAGCGCGGCACCCACAAGTTCATGACCGAGGTGATCGCGGAAGCCGCGCCCGATGCGCGGCCGGCCATTCTGTCGGGACCGAGTTTTGCCGAAGACGTCGCACGTGGCCTGCCGACAGCCGTCACGCTGGCGGCGCAGGAAGTCGAACTTGCCAGCGCGCTGGCACTGGCGCTGGGTTCGCCGAGCTTTCGGCTCTATCACACCTCGGATATCCGCGGCGTCGAGATCGGTGGTGCTGCGAAAAACGTGCTGGCGATTGCGGCCGGAATAGCCGCCGGCAAAAAACTCGGCGCCTCAGCACAGGCAGCCCTAACCACGCGCGGCTTCAGCGAACTGGTGCGGCTCGGCCGCGCCTGCGGCGCACGCAGCGAAACCATGGCGGGGCTGTCGGGCCTCGGCGATCTGATCCTGACTTGTTCGAGCCCGCAATCGCGCAACTTCGCACTCGGCATCGCGCTCGGACGTGGTGAAGCGCGGCCGCGCGACAAGCTCGCCGAAGGCGAATTCACCGCGCCGGTGCTGATCGAACTGGCGACGGCGCAGGACGTCGACATGCCCGTGTCGAATGCCGTCGCCGCGATCCTGAACGGCGCGACCACCATCGACGATGCGATCGAAAGCCTGCTGACACGGCCGTTCAAGGCGGAGGGGTGATTATGGCGTACTGGCTGGTGAAATCCGAACCTTCCGCGTGGTCGTGGGATCAGCAGGTCGCGAAAGGCGCCAAGGGCGAGGCCTGGACCGGCGTGCGCAATTTCACCGCGCGGCAGAACCTCGTGAAGATGAAGAAGGGCGACCTCGCCTTTTTCTATCATTCGAATGAAGGAAAAGAGATCGTCGGCATCGCCGAGATCATCAAGGAAGCCTACACCGATCCCACCGACAAGACCGGCAAGTTCGTCTGCGTCGACATCAAAGCCGACAAGCCCCTGAAGACGCCGGTGACGATGGCCGCGATCAAGGCCGACAAGCGATTGGTCGATATGGCGCTGGTGAAATATTCGCGGCTGTCGGTACAGCCGGTGACGGCTGAGGAGTGGAAGATCGTCTGCAAGATGGGCGGGATGTAGGTATCATAGCACCTCATATCCTGCAGGGGCCGTATTTCCCCCAGCCCGTTTCCACAAGGAAAATTCATCAATTCAAGCTCTTATTCGGACCGTTGCCGCCAGAGCGACGGACGGAGGACAAGTCTTGAAATCGGGTGCCCGCAGCCTGAGCCCGACACCGCTCGACGAGGCGGGGAGCGTGGCCATGACACCAGCTCTCGAAGCCGAGACCGAGCGGCTGCTGTCACAACGCACGCGCGACATCCGGTTCTCTCCCGAGATGGTGCGGGTCTATCGCAAAAAGGACTGGCCGCAGCGAAGCAAGATCGCGCGCGCATGGATGGTCTGGGTTGCGCTGATCAGCATGGCTTTCGTGCCGATCAGCTTCCTGCTCGCTCCCGATTTGCTGCGGCTCACCATCGCCATCAGCGGGCTGCTGGTGCCGGCGCTGCATGCCTGTGCCTACCTGGTCTGGCGGAAGCCCCGCACCGCCGCTGTCGAAGGCTTCTCACTTATGCTGTTGATGACCAGCGTTATGCTGGCTTACGGCGTCCTCGCCGTCGCGGCCGGCGGGAGCGACTATGAGCGCTTCCTCACCTGCATCCTGTACGTGGATACGATCGCGATCGTGGTGTTCAATGTCGACTATATCTGGACCCTGGCCCTGATGGCCTGCTCCACGATGATCTTTCTTGGCTTCGAAATCTTCAATCCCGCGATCGACCTCGAGGAAGCGCTCGGGACGACGATCTTTTATGCGATGGGAATCTATGCGGCGACGATCGCGCGGAAAACCCAGTCGATTCTCGCTCAAAAAGCTTTCCTGTTGTCGCTGCGCAACCAGTATCGCAGCGATGCGCTGAAAAGCGCCAATCATCAACTGGAAATACTGGCGACCCACGACCCCCTCACCGGACTCGGCAATCGCCGCTCGGCGACCGACCTTGTCGAGAGACTCTGGCGTGACCCGACGATCCCGAAAGCCCGTATTGCGTTCATCATGGCCGATATCGATTTGTTCAAGCAACTGAACGACGCTACCGGCCATGCCGCTGGCGACGAGTGCATCAGACGGGTCGCAAAGGCCATCGAGAAATCGGTGCGGCTGGGCGAAGACGCCGTGTTTCGCCATGGCGGCGAGGAATTCTTTATCGTTCTCGTCAACGCCTCGGCCGACCTCGCCTGGACGATCGCCGAACGCATCCGCACTTCGGTGGAAGCGCTCGCCATCGTCAATCCCGGAGTCCGGCCGGCCGATGATTCGACCGGCATGGTAACGATCAGCCTCGGCGTCGCATTCGCGAAAGAAGACGTCGCGCCAGAGATTGTTGTTAAATGGGCTGACGACGCGCTTTACGATGCCAAGCGTGGCGGCAGGAACGTCGTGTTCCTGTCGAACGCGCACGCCACCGCAAATGATCCGCAGCGCGCGCAGCGGTCGGATGGTCTGGGTGTTTCGACAGCGAATTCCACGAGAATGATGGGTTAGTCGATTCGACCGACGGCATTGCCGAGATCATCAAGGAGGCCTATCCCGACCCCAGCGACAAGACCGGAAAATTCGTCTGCGTCGATATCAAAGCCGACAAGCCGCTGAAGACCCCGGTGACGATGGCCGCGATCAGGGCCGACAAGCGGTTGACCGACATGGCGCTCATGAATACTCGCGGCTATCGGTGCAGCCGGTGACGGACGAGGAATGGAAGATCGTCTGTAAGACGGGCGGCGGGAATATGAGGCTCGTTATTGCGAGCCAACGGGTCGCGCGAATGCGCGCCCGATGACAGGCTCTGCGAAGCAATCAATCTTGACGCGAACCAAAGATGGATTGCTTCGTCGCTAACGCTCCTCGCAATGACGGATAACGCCTAAAGCCTCCGTTGCCATTCGCACTTGTGTATTAGTCATTTGCGTGCCTATCCGGCCAACTGATTTGCCCGTCGTGTTAATCTGTCGCAGCCAACGCAGTTGATCGCACCCCCAAATCAAAGGCAGAATCCACGCCATCCCGTCCCGAAAGAGGGGCGCTTCGCGGTCGTCACGAACGTTGGTGCGGGATGCGGTGGACGTTGGCAGCGCCTTTGACGAAAGCGCGGCCTACGGACGGCGAAGTCGTGTGGTCCTGACGCCCCGACGCTGGCGTCAAGTTTACGGATTCAGTCCGTAGGCGACGGTGGCAAGAAAGCCCGGTCGCCGGGGAGAGCACGAAGGAAGCTGTTAAAACCATTGCGCAGGAAACGCCGGATGATTGGCTGAACCTGTGGTGACTAACGCGCGTGCTTACTACACTACACGCGCGGCTACGGGTGCAGCTGGCATCCGGCGTTTCCTGCGCCCTCTTTACTCTGAGGGACCGATTTTTTTGAAAAACCCGGGCGCATTGCGTCGCGAGAACGAATTTGCATGTCCATTCCCGGCTCAATGCGGAGCATCCTGCCCGGCGTGACGATCAAATGGCTCTTTGAAATTCGAATCAGAAAACCCGCAAGCCGCCTACGCCGCTGCGGCCGATACGACCTGCGCCAGCAATTGCTCGCGCTTCGATTGCGAGCGATAGCCCTTCATGGTCGCGGCGAAACGTTCGAGGATGCCGTCTTCGAACGCCGTCACGATGGTATCGTGGACATAGCTCTTGCGGCAGATCGCCGGCGTGTTCGACAGCTCGTCCGCGGCGGCGCGAACGGCTTCGAGCACCTGCTTCTTGCGGCCGCGGGCGCTCGCCGCCGGCGAAATCCGCGACAGCGATTCCAGCACCACGGCGGACGCCATCAGGGTGCGAAAATCCTTCAGCGAGATCTTGATGCCGGCGATCTCGCGCAGGAAGGCGTTGACGGTGGTGGTGGACACCGTGCGCACGGTGCCGGAATTATCGCGGTACTGGAACATTCGCTTGCCCGGCACAGTGCGCAAAATCCCGATCGCGCGGACAAGTTTCGCGGCGTCGCATTCCTTGCGCACGGCCTTGCCGCCCTTGGCCTTGAAGGCCAGCACCAGCGTATCGTCTTCCAGCACGACATTGGACTTCAACAGCGTGGTGGCGCCGCGGGTGCCGTTGAGACGGGCATAGGATTCATTGCCGGGGCGGATCGCGGTGCGCGCGATCAGCTCGATCACCGCCGACAGCGCGAATTCGCGGGTCGGCTCGTCGCCCGACAGATGCATGGACACGTTGCGGCGAATTTTCGGCAACGCTGCGACCAGCCGCGCGAGGCGATGCGCCTTGCGGTGTTCGCGGACCTTCTCCCAATCGGCATGATAGCGGTATTGCAGCCGGCCGGCCGCATCGACGCCGACGGCCTGCAGATGCGAGGTCGGATCGGGCGAATAGCGCACCTGCTGGTAGGCCGGGGGCACCGCCATCGAATTCAGGCGCCGGAGGGTGCCGACGTGGCGGATCGGCGTGCCGTTGGCACGCACGAAAGAGTAGTTCTTGCCGCGCTTGATCCGGCGGATGGTCAATTCATTCTGGTCGCCAAGGGTGAGACCGATGTCGCGGGCCAGGGCTTCGACTGAGGTTTTGGCGGCAATGCTGGGGGTCTTTACAGGGGGCGCTTTGGGCAGTTGCCCGAGCGCCTCCGCCAACGCCACGGCCGGATCGGCGGAAACGGGCCGCGTAGCCTCGAAATTCTGCTGATCTATCATGACCGTAGTCGCCTTGCTCCGCCTGCTATCCGGTAATGCCGCTTGTTATGGCTTGGTTCCGGGTGGGACCGCCCGGCCCCGGAAACGCGATTTAGGGGGTAACCCCGGCTATTGCGAGTCCCGAATAAGTGGCAAAAGGTTATTAGATACCTTTCATAGGAGCCATTCGCGCGATAACGTTGATTTCAAGCTTTGCCAAAACGCGAAAGTGATCGCTTTCCGGAGCAAGATCGGAATTCCCTTGGCCAGACCGACCAAGGTCGCAGACGTTTGCGCCTTGTCCGGCCATCGCCCGGCGACGCATAATCACATCAACAATCAAGGCGGCCAGCGAGCGCCGGATGCCCGGATCGCTGCGAGTGGAGGGGATGATGTCCGAGAAGATTTATGACGTGTCGGCAGAATGGGCCAAGCGCGCCTTTGTCGACCAGGCCAAATACCGCAAAATGTACCAGCACTCGATCAGCGACCCCCAGGGTTTCTGGAGCGAACAGGCCAAGCGCATCGGCTGGATCAAGCCCTTCACCAAGGTCGAGAACGCGTCCTTTGCGCCCGGCAATATCTCGATCAAATGGTTCGAGGACGGCGTCCTCAACGTCGCGTGGAACTGCATCGACCGGCATCTCGAGAAGCGCGGCGACCAGACCGCGATCATCTGGGAGGGCGACAACCCCTCGGAATCGAAACACATCACCTATCGTCAATTGCATGACGAGGTCTGCAAGTTCGCCAACATCCTGCGGACCCGCAACGTCCAGAAGGGCGACCGCGTCACGATCTATCTGCCGATGATTCCGGAAGCCGCTTACGCGATGCTGGCCTGCGCGCGGATCGGCGCGATCCATTCCGTGGTGTTCGCGGGCTTTTCGCCCGACAGCCTCGCGCAACGCATCAGCGACTGCCAATCCAAGGTCGTGATCACCGCCGACGAGGGACTGCGCGGCGGCAAGAAGGTGCCGCTAAAGACCAACGTCGATGCCGCGATCGCCAAGAGCGGCGGCGTCGATTGGGTCGTCGTGGTCAAGCGCACCGGCGCCAAAATCGACATGAATCCGACGCGCGACTTCTGGTACCACGAAGCCGCCGAGATGGTGACGACGGACTGCCCCGTCGAGCACATGCACGCCGAAGATCCGCTGTTCATCCTCTATACGTCGGGCTCGACCGGCCAGCCCAAGGGCGTGCTGCATACCTCGGGCGGCTATCTCGTATTCGCCTCGATGACGCACCAATACGTGTTCGATTATCACGACGGCGATATCTACTGGTGCACCGCCGATGTCGGCTGGGTCACCGGTCACAGCTATATTCTCTATGGGCCGCTGGCCAACGGCGCGACCACGCTGATGTTCGAGGGCGTGCCGAATTATCCCGATAATTCGCGGTTCTGGAACGTGATCGACAAGCACAAGGTCAACATCTTCTACACCGCGCCGACCGCGATCCGGGCGCTGATGCAGGCCGGCGACGAGCCGGTCAAGAAAACTTCGCGCAAGAGCCTTCGCCTGCTCGGCAGCGTCGGCGAACCGATCAATCCGGAAGCCTGGGAATGGTACCACCGCGTGATCGGCGACGAGCGCTGCCCGATCGTCGACACCTGGTGGCAGACCGAGACCGGCGGCATTTTGATTACGCCATTGCCCGGCGCCACCAAACTCAAGCCGGGTTCGGCGACCCATCCGTTTTTCGGCGTGGTACCTGAAATCGTCGATGCCGACGGCAAGGTGCTGGAGGGCGAATGCCAGGGCAATCTGTGCATCGCCAAATCCTGGCCGGGGCAGATGCGCACGGTCTATGGCGATCACGCGCGTTTCGAACAGACTTATTTCTCGACCTACAAGGGCAAATATTTCACCGGCGACGGCTGCCGCCGGGATGCCGACGGCTATTACTGGATCACCGGGCGCGTCGATGACGTGATCAACGTCTCCGGCCATCGCATGGGCACCGCCGAAGTCGAAAGTTCGCTGGTCGCGCATGACGCGGTATCGGAAGCCGCCGTGGTCGGGTACCCGCACGACATCAAGGGTCAGGGCATCTATGCCTATGTGACCTTGATGACCGGCAAGGAGCCGAGCGACGCGCTACGCAAGGAACTGGTCGCCTGGGTGCGCAAGGATATCGGCCCGATCGCCTCTCCGGACCTCATTCAGTTCGCGCCGGGCCTGCCGAAAACCCGTTCCGGCAAGATCATGCGCCGCATCCTGCGCAAGATCGCCGAGGACGAGTCGGGCAGCCTCGGCGACACCTCGACACTGGCCGATCCCGCCGTGGTCGACGATCTGGTCGCGCACCGCCAGAACAAGAAGGACGCCTCGGCGTAAAGCCGCTTTTCCAATCAAACCGCAGCCGGCCCGCCTCCCCTCACGCAATCGTCAGGGGCAGGCCGGGGTTCGCCTCACGTTTCCCGGCGAGTGTTGTTTTCAGGTCATTTACTTTGTTGCCAACATTTCCTTTGCTGCAGCCTCGGAATTGATCCCAAAGCCTGTGCGGAAAGCGGTTGGTTAACGCACGCGGTTAAAAATGATTGGGTGAAACCGGTATTTTGCAGGTTTTGCGTCGATTTGACTGTCCCCTCGGGACGGAAGCGAAATTGGAGAGAGCGATGTCGTTGAGGATTGCGGTGGCGCTGGCGGTCACAATCGGGGCCGGGATGCTGGGAACGACGGGCGCGCAGGCGAACCCGGAAGTGGTCGGCGCCCGCGACAATTATTCGCCGGGGACGATCGTTGTGCACACCAACGAACGCCGGCTGTATCTGATCCTCGATTCCGGCCGCGCCGTCCGTTATCCCGTCGGCGTCGGCAAGTCCGGCAAGCAATGGGCCGGCACCACCCGGATCGACGGCAAATACCGCAATCCGGCCTGGTCGCCGCCCGCCGAAGTGAAGCGTGACAAGCCGTCGATCCCGGACGTGATTGCCGGCGGTTCGCCGCGCAACCCGATGGGCGTGGCCGCGATGACGCTGGCCGGCGGCGAATACGCGATCCACGGCACCAACATGCCGGGTTCGGTCGGCGGGTTCGTGTCCTATGGCTGCATCCGCATGCTGAACCAGGATATCACCGACCTCTATCAGCGGGTTTCGGTCGGCACCACGGTAGTGGTCACGCGCTGATCATCACCGTCCAGATTTGAAGCCGCAGAAAACCGCGCACCTGCGCGGTTTTTCGTTTGTGAAACGCGCCCGCCTCAAAAATCCGAGGCAATGCCCTTGGTTTCCCAATCGCCATAGCGGGTCGGTTCCGGCCCCTTCGGCCCCTGGTATTCCTTGGGTAGAGGCTTGGCGTCGGCTGCAACCGCCTGCCGGCGTGCTTCGGCCTCGGCGAGCGCACGCTGGGCGGCCGGCGAGAGCGGTTTCCGCTCTGGAGCAGGCGCGGTCGTCTGACGCTGTGAAGGATTGTCTGTCATCGCACTCTCCAGCTACAGGGCTGGGCCCTTCAGATCCAATGCTTCCGCGGACATTTCACACCCGAACTGTGAAGTCATAAAGGCGATTCTTACATTTGGCATATTCCGCTGCCAAAGGTGTCTTTCCCTTTTGACGGCAAAAGCTGAAATGCGAGTAGCTGTCCGATACCGCGAGATGTTCCCGCTCCATGCCCCCACAACGATTTGCCTTGCCATCCGAAGTGCCCGGTCTAGCGGCGCGGCGGATCGCAGCGGATATTCTTGACGGTGTGCTGCACAAGCACCGGACGCTCGACGAGCAACTCGATGGCGCCGCCGCCCATCCCGGGCTGAAAAGCCTCTCCGACCGCGACCGCGCTTTGATGCGCCGCCTCGTGGCGACGATTCTGCGGCGGCTGGGCACGCTCGGCCATGTGCTGTCGCGGCTGCTTGATCGCGGCGTTCCGACCGACGCTCCCCGCGCGCAAAGTGCGCTCTTGATCGGCGCCGCCCAGATCCTGTGGATGGACGTGCCCGATCATGCCGCGGTCGATCTGTCGGTGCGGCTGGTGCAGTCGGATCGGCGGGCCGCGAAATATGCCGGGCTCGTCAACGCGGTGCTGCGGCGCTGCGCGCGCGAGGGACATCCACTGATCGAGGAGGTCAAGTCGCAGACGCTCGACGTGCCGCCATGGCTGCTGGCGCGCTGGGTCGCCCATTACGGCGAGAGCGTCGCGCACGACATCGCGGTTGCGATCGGCCACGACCCGTCGCTCGATCTGACCGTGAAGTCCGACGCCGAACAATGGGCGACGCGGCTGCATGGAGAAATACTCGCCACGGGATCGGTGCGAACGCTGTTGCAGGGCTCAGTCACGATGCTGCCGGGCTTCAACGAGGGCCATTGGTGGGTGCAGGACGCCGCCGCCGCCCTCCCGGCGCGCCTGTTCGGCGACATCACCGGCAAGACCATCGTCGATCTTTGCGCCGCGCCCGGCGGCAAGACCGCGCAACTCATACAGGCCGGCGCGCGTGTCACGGCCGTCGACCGCTCGCCGAGCCGCATGGCGCGGCTGCGCGACAATCTGGCGCGACTAAAACTGGATGCCGAAACCGCGGTCGCTGATGCGGCCGACTGGCTTGGCCAAGAGAATCAGCAAGAAGGTCAGGGGGACGTCGACGGCATCCTGCTCGATGCGCCCTGCACCTCGACCGGCACGATCCGGCGCCATCCCGATGTCGGCTGGCTCCGGCAGGAATCCGATATCGCAGCACTGGCGGCGCAGCAGAAGCGATTGCTGCAGAAAGCTACCACCCGTCTGAAATCAGGCGGAATGCTGGTCTATTGCACCTGTTCGCTGGAGCCGGAGGAGGGCGAGCAAATCGTCTCGGCGCTTCTGGCTACCGAGCCTACGATGCGCCGCGTCCCGATCGAGGCCGGCGAGGTCGCGGGCCTTACCGAAATACTGACCGCAGAAGGCGATTTGCGCACGCTGCCCTGCCACCTGCCACATGAGGACCCCCGGCTGGGCGGCCTCGACGGTTTTTACGCCGCCAGACTCGTTAAATCCTGATTTTGCACCGCATTTCGCGACCGATGCAGTGATTCGCGCCGTTCAAGGTGGTGTTTTGGGCGCGTTTCCGGATTAAAAGGATTCGCGAGAGAATCCTCCCAAACAAGGTAAGGCGTGTCGGTCGCTCACCGCAGACGAATCTCGACGCTGATCATGGGCCGTTTCGCGCGGAACATGATGGCGCGTGCAAGCGGTGGCTCTGTCGCGCTGTCGCGGCTGTGGCCCGGCCGCACCGATCGGCTGATCATCGCCCCGCATGACCTGCGTACCGCCGACGCCACCCGCGCGGCCGAAATCTATGCCGGGCGCTTTGTGTTCGCCGGCAAGATCGTGACCTGCCATGGCCGCTCGATCTTCGATCTCGAGCCGCCGTCGGAAGATTGGGAAGTCGCACTTCTCGGCTTCGGATGGTTGCGGCATCTGCGTGCGGCCGATACCGCGCTGACCCGCGCCAATGCGCGCTCGCTGGTCGACGACTGGATTTCCAACCAGGGGCACAAGCGGCCGGTCAGCCGCCGCGCCGACGTGGCCGCGCGCCGCGTGATTTCGCTGTTGTCGCAGGCGCCGCTGGTGCTCGGCGACACCGACGGCAAATTCTACCGGCGCTATCTGCGCGGTCTGGCCCGCGAAATTCGCTATCTGCGTTACACCATGCTCGATATCCCCGACGGGGTGCCGCGGCTGCAGGTGTTGATCGCGCTGTGTTATGCGTCGCTCTGTCTCGCCAACCAGGCGCGGCACATCCGCTCTGCCGCGCGAAAACTCTCCGACGAATTGCAGCGCCAGATCCTGCCCGACGGCGGACACATCTCGCGCAATCCCGGCGCGTTGATCGAGCTGTTGATCGACCTGTTGCCGCTGCGGCAAACCTTCGCCGCCCGCAACATCGCGCCGCCGCCGGCGCTGTTGAACGCGATCGACCGCATGATGCCGATGCTGCGCTTCTTCCGCCACGGCGACGGCAGCTTTGCGATGTTCAACGGCATGAGCAGCGCGCCTTCCGATTTGCTGGCGACCTTGCTGGCCTATGACGACGCCCATGGCGCGCCGATGGCGCATATGCCGCATACCGGCTTTCAGCGGCTCGATGCCGCCACCACCACCATCATCATGGATACCGGTCCGCCTCCGCCGCCGAACGTCAGCCACGACGCCCACGCCGGCTGCCTCTCGTTTGAGTTGTCATCGGGGCCAAGCCGGATCGTGATCAATTGCGGCATGCCCGCCACCGGCCGCGACAACTGGCGCAGTTTTGCCCGCGGCACGCCGGCGCATTCGACGCTGACCTATCATGAGACTTCGTCCTGCCAGTTCGTCGAACTTTCGGCCGTAAAACGGCTGCTGCGAGGCGCACCCATCGTCGGTGGACCCACCGACGTGGAAAGCTATCGCGAGGTGATCGACAATGGCGTGCTGCTGACCTCATCGCATGACGGCTATCTCGATAAGTTCGGCGTGGTGCATCGCCGGGTGCTGATGCTCGCGCATGACGGCGCGCGGGTTGATGGCGAGGACTCCCTGACGCCGGCGCCTGGCGCCCGGATCAAGGGCACCAATACCGACTATGCGCTGCGGTTTCATTTGCATCCCTCGGTCAAGGCCAGCCGGCTCAGCGACGCGCGCGGCGTTATGCTGGTGCTGCCCAACCGCGACGTCTGGACCTTCGAGGCACTCGACGACAAGGTCGAGCTCGAGGACAGCGTGTTTCTGGCCGGAAACGACGGACCCCGGCGCACCGCCCAGATCGTGATCCGCCAGGACTCGCGGCAGGCGTCCTCGGTCCGCTGGAGTTTCATGCGTTCGACCGCATCCCCCTCAGCAACCACGGCAAAACGTAATGCGCGCCGCGAGCCAGAACTGCCGCTGTAATATATGTGACCCGCTGCCGGCCTACGGTTTCGCTGCCGCCCAAACCGTGCTACCCGGCGGGCTTGCCAGTTAGGACCAAGACATGACCGATCATCCGCGCCGCGTCACCCGCGCATTGCTGTCCGTTTCCGATAAGTCCGGACTGATTGAATTCGCCCGCGCGCTGGCCGGCCACGGCGTCGATCTCGTTTCCACCGGCGGCACCGCCAAGGCGATTGCCGCGGCCGGGCTGAAGGTACGGGACGTTTCGGAACTGACGGGCTTCCCGGAAATGATGGACGGCCGGGTCAAGACCCTGCACCCGAAAGTGCATGGTGGATTATTGGCGATCCGCGACAATGCCGAACATGCGCAGGCGATGAAAAGCCATGACATTGCGCCGATCGATCTGCTGGTCGTCAATCTCTATCCGTTCGAAGCGACCGTCGATAAGGGCGCGGACTTCGAAGAGTGCATCGAGAATATCGATATCGGCGGCCCCGCGATGATCCGCGCGGCGGCCAAGAACCATGACGATGTCGCCGTCGTCGTCGAAGCCGCCGATTATCAGGCCGTGCTCGACGAACTCGCCGCGAACCAGGGCGCGACCACCTTGACGCTGCGGCGGCGTCTGGCCGCCAAGGCCTATGCCCGCACCGCGGCCTATGACGCCGCAATCTCGAACTGGTTCGCCAACGAACTCAAAACCGAGGCGCCGGATTTCCGCGCCTTCGGCGGCCGGCTGATCCAGGCGTTACGTTATGGCGAAAACCCGCATCAAACCGCGGCGTTCTATCGTACGCCCGACAAGCGCCCGGGCGTTGCGACCGCACGGCAGCTTCAGGGCAAGGAGCTGTCCTACAACAACATCAACGACACCGACGCGGCGTATGAATGCCTCGCCGAGTTCGACGCCGCGCGCACGGCCGCCTGCGTCATCGTCAAGCATGCGAACCCCTGCGGCGTAGCCGAAGGCGCCGATCTCGTCGGCGCCTACCGCAAGGCGCTGGCCTGCGATTCGACGTCGGCCTTTGGCGGCATCGTCGCGCTGAACCGGACGCTGGATGCGGAGGCCGCGCGCGCGATCACCGAAATCTTCACCGAAGTGATCATCGCGCCCGATGCCACCGAAGAAGCCATCGCGATCGTCGCAGCGAGACGAAATCTGCGGCTATTGCTGGCGGGAAGCCTGCCTGATCCGCGCGCGATGGGACTGACGGCAAAAACCGTGGCCGGCGGGCTATTGGTGCAGAGTCGCGACAATGCGACGGTTGACGGCATGACACTGAAGGTCGCGACCAAACGCGCGCCCACCGAAGCTGAGTTGCGCGATCTCAAATTCGCATTTCGCGTGGCCAAGCACGTCAAATCCAACACCATCGTCTACGTCAAGGATCTCGCAACCGTCGGCATCGGCGCCGGACAGATGAGCCGGGTCGATTCCGCACGCATCGCCGCGCGCAAGGCGCAGGACGCCGCCGATGAATTGAAATTGGCAGCACCAATGACCAAGGGATCGGTGGTGGCTTCCGATGCATTCTTTCCATTCGCCGATGGACTATTGGTCGCGATCGAAGCCGGCGCGACCGCGGTGATTCAACCGGGCGGATCGATCCGCGACGATGAAGTGATCAAGGCCGCTGACGATGCCGGGATCGCGATGGTGTTCACCGGCGTGCGGCATTTCCGGCATTAGCGCTTGGCTAACGGACGCCGTTCAGGAAATCCGTGAGTCTCTTTTCGTAATCGGCATGATCTGCATCCCAGATCGCGGCGTGGCTGCCCTTTTCCGGAAACCAGACCGTCTTCGGGCCGGCATAGAGGTCGGCGAGTTCCTGCGTTTGTGTATACGAAACGATTTGATCCATTCGGCTGTGAATGAAATAAATCGGCGTTGTTTTCGCAAGACGCAAGGAATGCTCCGGGCTGGTCAGCCCGTCAAATTGGCCACGCAGCATGGCGACCTTGATCAGGAGATCAACGAACGAACCGGGCATGGATTGTGACTCCGGCGCGTTCCTGATGAGTTGCTGGAAACTCACCATCGGATTTTCCACGATCGCGGCGGTCAGTTTGGGCATCTCGGGCAGAGCGATCAAAATCGACGCGGCGCCCACCGAACTGCCCATGGCGTACACCTTGTCGTATTTCTCCGTGAGATAAAGATAGGCGGAAAACACATCTCTCAATTCTCGCTGTCCATATGTCATCCCCGGCACCGGACAAGGTGCTTCGCCCTGGCATCCGAGATCCAGCGCGAGAACATCGAGATTTTGACCGAGGAAGAATGGGATGAATCTGGTTTCTTCCCTTCTGTCGCTGCCGCCGGCAGGGATCAGCATAATCGCGCCTTTGGCACGTCCTTTGCCATTTTCCGCGGTGCCAATGAGCCATCCCGGCAATTGGTAACCGTTGAGCGAGGAAAGGCGGACTTCCCGAAATTTGAATTGATGGGTGCTGCGCAGGTTCCCGCAACCCGCGCCCCAATATTTCTCCATCTCGGGATTGCAGACGGACAGATCTCTGGTTGCGCCTCGCCAGGTTGGGAAAAGCAATTGATTGCTGGCGAACCATAACCCTGCGCTGAAGAGCGCAAGAATCACGGCAAGGATGCCCGCCGCGATCCACTTCAGTCTGCCGTTCATGATGCCGCCCCAGACAAATACCGGATCAACAATGCAGCCAAACCACACGGGATGTTTGCTGGCGCAGGTCGCTGCATCGCCCCTTCGATCAACCGACTTCCGGCAATTGATCCTTCTCTCCCTGCAACCAGCGCAGCGACCCCGGTGTCGTGAGAATCTCACCCGTCTCAATCAGCGTCTTGAGTCCGGAAAGGGCCATCGGCCAACCGCCATAAAGCTGATTGTTGGCGCCCTCGCGCAGCTGATCATGGGTCACCGTCAGCCGGCAGGAATCGCCGATCGGCTGGATCTCCCATGTGATCCGCGAGGTCCCTTCGCTTTTGACGTCCTCGCCCCATAGAGCCCTGAAGTTCTGGACCAGCCGGCGCGGCGGATCGACCTCCAGATTTTCACCCTCCAGAATCAGCGCGCCTCCACCGAAGCCCTCGAAGCGGGAGCCTGGCGTCCAGTCCGAGGTGACGACGGCTCCAAAATTCCATTTGCGCCTCATCTCGGTGTCGGTGATCGCGTGCCAGAGTCGTTCGGGCGTGGTCTTGATGTAGATTTCGAATATCTTTTCCATCGTCTTGTTCTCCAGCTCTCGCTTGAGGCCGCTCAGCGATGCAGCCCAAGGCTCTGCGTACTTGCTCACCCACCGGTCGTGGACCAGCCGGATCGGGACCGGATTCAGAAAGTGCAACTTCTCCCGGCCGCGGCGTTTGGTGACGACGAGACCGGCTTCCTCGAGCAGCTTCAGGTGCTTCATCACACCGAAGCGGGTCATCGGCAGCCTCTGCTCGAGCATGCTCAAGGACTGCCCGTCTTCCCTGAACAGTTCGTCGAGCAGGCTTCGTCGCGTCGGGTCCGCGAGGGCCCTGAACACCTCGTCCATATCCATGCCGCCCATATAGGTGACCATTTGGTCACATGTCAAGCGGTATCATTCCGCCACCTGCCGGATCGATCACCGGGATGTTTTCTTCAGCGATTCCAGGAGGAAAGCGAACGGCCGCATCTCAGGCTTGGGTTTCCCTCACCCTGCCCAACAGCGCCAGGCCTGCGACGAAAAACACGACCAGCACCGCCATGCCGGCCTTCTGGCTCGCGGTCACCGCGGTGATGATGCCGATCAGCAGCGGTCCGATGAAGGACGTGACTTTTCCGGTCAGCGCGAACAGTCCGAAATATTGCGCGATGCGATCTTTCGGCGCCAACCGGATCAATAGCGTGCGCGACGCCGCCTGAAGCGGGCCGCCGGCCGCGCCGATCAGGCATCCCAGCACCAGATAGGCGCGCTCGGCGGCGCCGGAAAACAACGCGCCGCCGGGCACTGGGGCTGCGACCTTGATGAACAGGATCGAATCCTTGTCCACCAGCAGGATCGCGACGATCGCCAGCAGCAGTAACAACATGCTGCCCGCGATCACGCGCTTGGGCCCTAAGGAATCATCGAGCTTGCCGCCGAGCCACGCCCCGAACGTGCCGGCAATCGCCAGGATGATTCCGAAGGTGCCGATCTGGATCGTGTTCCAGCCGAACGTCCCCGCCGCATAGATGCCGCCGAATGCGAACAACGACACCAGCCCGTCGGTGTAGATCATGTTGGCGAGCAGAAATGCCGCCATCGATTTTCGTCGCGGCAATTCGCGCAAGCTATTCCCGAGCTCGCTCAAGCCCTCGCGCAAGGCAGCACGCGCCGAGTGCCTGGCGGGATAATCCGGCGTCAGCAAAAACATCGGCAGCACGAAGATGATGAACCAGACACCGGTTAGCGGCCCGCTGATGCGATCGCCCTGATGCGAGACCGGATCGAGACCGAACAGCGGCATCAACCCGAACAGCGTACGTCCGGTCTCCGGATTGGCGGCGAGAAAGCCGAGCACCAGGACGAGACTGAAAATGCCGCCGATATAGCCGGTCGCCCATCCGGTCCCTGACAGCCGCCCGATCTTGTCCGGTGGCACCAGTGTCGGCATCATCGCATTGTTGAAGACGGTGGCAAATTCAGCCCCGATGGTGGCTAACGCATAAGCAAACAGCAGCGGCGGAATGACGCTGGGATCTCCGGGCTTGCCAAACCACATCAGGCAGGACCCGATCACCAACAGCGCACCGAATCCGGCGATCCACGGCTTGCGGCGGCCGCTGGCATCAGCGATGGCACCCAATACCGGCGACGACAATGCAATGATCAGGCCTGCGGCCGCGGTGGCAAAGCCCCACAGCGATTGCCCGCTGGCGGGGTCCGCCGCAACATGGGTCGCGAAATAAGGCGCGAAGACAAAGGTGGTGATCAGGGTGAAATAGGGCTGCGCGGCCCAATCGAAGAAGATCCAGCTGATAACCGCCGAGCGCGGCGGATAAGTCTGCGGTATATCTGCAATGCTTGCGTCTGACGTTCCTGGGCTCGAAGTGACGACCGCCATGCTCGAAATGTCCTGCCAAATCACGCGGAGGCGTTTTGCCCAGATATGGGAACCCATATAGCATTGGCGGCGGCAATGGCCTTACGTTTTTCAGACTTGAACCGACTTCAACCCGCGATGGATTTGAGATGACCTTGGTGACAGCAGGAATGCGCAGGACATTGCTAACCATCATGCTCGTCGCCGCGTGGGCGATACCGGCGGCCGCACAGCAACAACACAGCAATTTCTACACGCCGCCCGCCGCCGATGCGATTCATGCCGTTGCCGCCGAACACGGCATGGTGGTGGCGCAGGAGAAAATCGCCTCCCGTGTCGGCGCCGACGTGCTCAGGCGCGGCGGTAATGCGGTCGATGCGGCGGTGGCCACCGGGTTTGCGCTCGCCGTGACCTATCCGCGCGCGGGCAACCTCGGCGGCGGCGGATTTATGGTGATCCACTCCCGGGAGCGCGGCGAGGACATCACCATCGACTATCGCGAGACCGCGCCGGCCGCCACCACGCCGACGATTTTTCTTGGGGCCGACGGCAAACCCGACATCGCCAAGTCGCGCGACTCCGCGCTCGGCATCGGCGTTCCCGGCTCTGCCGCAGGATTGAGCCTCGCGTTGGAAAAATACGGCTCGGGCAAGTTTACGCTCGCGGAATTGTTGAAGCCAGCGATCGCGCTGGCCCGCGACGGATTTGTCGTCACCGATGATGTCGCCGACGCGATGCCCGAGG
Source organism: uncultured Alphaproteobacteria bacterium (assembly GCA_963790595.1). Lineage (GTDB taxonomy): Bacteria > Pseudomonadota > Alphaproteobacteria > Rhizobiales > Xanthobacteraceae > Bradyrhizobium. The sequence continues at coordinate 85,930 of CAWBPE010000019.1, forward strand.
AGCGCGGCCGGCTGGCGCGCTGGCCATCGGCGATCAAGATATTTTCCGGCAAGGACGGCGCAGCTCTGAAGGATGGCGACCTGTTGGTTCAGACCGATCTGGCGACGACGCTCTCGGCGATTGCAGAACAGGGGCCCCGCGGGTTTTACCAGGGCCCGGTCGCGGAAAAACTGGTGAAGGGCATCGGCGACGCCGGCGGCATCATGACGCTGGACGATCTGAAATCGTATCAGCCGGTGATCCGCGCGCCGATGCGGGGCACCTATCGCGGCTACGACATTATCTCGATGCCGCTGCCGTCGTCCGGCGGCGTCGTGCTGTTGGAGACCCTCAATATCATCGAGGGTTTTCCGATGGCTGAGATGAAGCAAGGTTCTGCGCCATCGCTGCATGTCCTGATCGAGGCGATGAAGCGCGCCTATGCCGATCGCGCCCGTTATCTCGGCGATCCCGCTTTCGTCAAAGTGCCGGTTGCGACCCTGACTTCAAAGGATTACGCGGCCAGACAACGCGCCAGTATCGATCTCGACCGCGCCACACCGTGGACCGATGCGCTGTCGGCGCTGCCACCGCACGAAGGCGATAACACGACGCATTTTTCGGTGATCGACAGTATGGGCAATGCGGTCAGCAACACCTATACGCTGAATTTCAACTATGGCGTTGGACTGGTCGCCGAAGGCACCGGCGTGCTGCTCAACAACGAGCTCGACGATTTCACCGCGGCGCCCGGCGCGTCCAATGCGTTTGGTCTGGTCGGCTTTGAAGCCAACCTGCCCGGCCCCGGCAAGCGACCCTTGTCGTCGATGACGCCAACCATCGTGCTGAAGGACGGCAAACCGGTTCTGGTGACAGGTTCGCCGGGCGGCAGCCGCATCATCTCCGCGGTGTTGCAGGTGATCGTCAATGTGCTCGACTATAAAATGGATGTCGCCGCAGCGGTCGCCGCGCCCCGCGTGCATCACCAATGGCTGCCCGACGAAGTGCGGGTCGAACACGGCTTTGCCGAGGACACGCTGGCGGCGCTGCGGGCCAAGGGCCATCGGGTGATCGAACCGCTGGGGCGGACCTCGGCCAATTCGATAGGGGTGACCGATCAGGGATTGCTCGGCGCCCCCGATCCGCGCAGCCGTGGCGCGGGAGCCGCGGGGCAATAACCCCCGTCACGTCAACCGATTGCGGATTTGCCTGCACCCAAGATCGGCGTAGAAGTCCTCTCACCTGCGCTCCAACCGGCCACCGCAGGCATGGAAATGGCCGGTAAGAAAATTTTCCGAGGGAACGCCCGTCATGAGCAGCACCGTTGAGCCATCGGGAGCGATCGAAGTCGCTGCCATCGAAGACACCAGCCTGCTCGCCTTCTATCGCGACATGCACCTGCCGGAGCGGCGGACGTTCTGGGCCTGCGCGGCCGGCTGGGCGCTCGACGGCATGGACTTCATGATCTACCCGCTGGTGGTCGGCACCATCATTGCACTTTGGAAGGTCGATCCCGGCACCGCAGGCTTCGCGGGCACGGTGACGCTATTGTCTTCCGCGATCGGCGGCTGGCTTGGCGGTTATCTCGCCGACCGCATCGGTCGGGTTAAAACCCTGCAATTCACGATCCTCTGGTTCTCGTTTTTCTCGCTGGTCTGCGCTTTCGTCCAGAATTTCGATCAGCTCCTGATCGCACGCGCCGTGCTTGGCCTTGGTTTCGGCGGCGAATGGGCCGCCGGCGCCGTGTTGATGGGCGAGGCGATTCGTCCACAATATCGCGGCCGTGCGGTGGGCTCGGTACAATCGGGATGGGCGGTCGGCTGGGGCCTCGCGGTGTTGTCGCAGGCCGTGCTGTTCTCGTATTTGCCGCCCGAGATCGCCTGGCGCTGGATGTTTGCGATCGGCGCGCTGCCGGCGCTGTTGGTGTTCTTCCTGCGCCGCTATGTCGTGGAGCCCGAGATCGCGGCGGCGACACGCGCCAAACAGGCCGCGTCGGGCGACCGGCCTTCGCTGTGGGCGATTTTCGATGGCCCAATGCTCAAGACTACGATCCTGGCGTCGCTGATGTCCACGGGCTGCCAGGGCGGCTATTACGCCATCACCTTCTGGGTGCCGCGCTTTCTCACCACCGAACGCAAACTCTCGATCGTCAGTTCCACCGGCTATCTCTCGGCACTGATCGTCGGCTCATTTGTCGGCTATCTCGTCGGTGCGTGGCTCGCCGACCGCATCGGCCGGCGTAATCTGTTCCTGATCTTCTCGATCGGTGCGATAGCCCTGATCCTGCTCTACACGCAATTGCCGCTGACCAATGAGGTGCTGTGGCTGCTCGGCTTCCCCCTGGGCTTTTTCGCTTCGGGTTATTTCTCCGGCGTCGGCGCGTTCCTGACCGAACTCTATCCGACCCGGCTGCGCGGATCGGGTCAGGGCTTTTGCTATAATTTCGGCCGCGGCATCGGCGCGCTGTTCCCGTTCCTGGTCGGCGCGCTCTCGACCGAGACATCGCTCGGCAACGCCATCGCGATTTTCGCGGTGGCCGCTTACGGCGTGTTCTTCATCGCGGCCTTTGCCCTGCCGGAAACGCGGGGCCGCGTTTTACATGCGGATGCTTAGGGCTTGCTCGGTCTGAGCAACCGGGAACATAGGTAACAGTTCTGACCGACGACATGGGTAACACAATTCTTGTTTCGTTCAGGTCTATTGTTGGGGCAGTGGACCCTGTGGGCAACGCGCAGCGTTGTCCACAAGTCCACGGCCGACGCGTTTAGGTTTTTTCAGGTGATCGCCGCGATGAGCGATAGTGCCGAGCGCGATCGGACCATAGTTGACGGTGCAGGCGCCCGCGTCCTCGATGAGGCCCACGGGCTCACCGACCAGCGCCTCGCTGATATAGATCGTATTGCCGTTCCACTTGATCTCGCCGTTCTGACGCACGCGCCTAACGACTTGGTCAGGCCCGTAGCCCGGTTCGCGCAAGACACCATCGAAGCGGCGCGGCGACAGAGCGTAATGCTCGGCCGGCGTATCGTTGCCGAGCGCCTGATGCGGACGTTCTTCGTTGTAGACGTTCTGGAACACCCGCAGGCGTTCGAGTTGCTCACGCAGGCTGCGGGCCGCCGGTTTAGCGGCGTCCTGCAACAAGGTCAGATGCATTCGCTCGTGCCGGCCATTCTGCTGCGGCTTGCCGGGCGCGATCCGCTCCGGCAGCACGCCGGCCTTGATCACCTTGACCGACAGTTGCGACAGTCCGCCGGCACCGCGCGAGGCAAATGGCGGACCGTTGTCGGAACGCAGCCGATGCGGAAGACCGAACTCGCGGAAGGCCGCCTCCAGCACCGGCCAGACGTGAGCGGTATCGGTCCGTCCCATCGCCTGGCAACGCAGCAGATACCGGCTATGGGCATCGGTAAGCGTCAGCGGCTCGCAGTAATTGCCGTCGCCGGTCATAAACCAGCCCTTGAAGTCGATGCACCACACGTCGTTGGCCGCCGTGCATTCCGCAAACGGTGCGCTCGATGGCGGGCTGCGGCGGCGCAGCTTCCGCTTTACCGTCAGTCCTTCGCGATCGAACAACGCTCCGATCGTGCTCGTCGCCGGCCATTCCGTCGCTGGGGCCTGACGTTTGAGCCAGGCCCGCACCTTCACCGGACCCCAGGTCGGATGCGCGCGCCGCACCGCAAGGCAGCGTTCGCCGATCTCCTCCCCAATCATATGAGAATGATGCACCGGTGCTCGCGAGCGATCGAGCAAACCTTCGACGCCTGCTTCTTGATAGCGCGCAACCCATTTGTAACCAACCCGTCGGCTCACGCCGAAGCGCCGGCATATTACCGCAAATGGTTCCTCCTGCTTCTCGGCCGTAATCACAAACCGCATCCGTTCATCCACAGCACAGGTCTCCATCCAAACCATCGGAAAGGTCCTCCTTGCCGATCACTTGACCTGTTACCCATGTCGTCGGTCTATTGTGTTACCCATGTAGCCGGTTTGGACCCGGTCGTTCCCTCCCCTTGTGGGGGAGGGCTAGGGAGAGGGGTAAGCTGCAAGCACTGGACTCGCGGCTACCCCCCTCCCCAACCCTCCCCCGCAAGGGGGGAGGGAGCTGATTTTTCCGCGCTTCGACAACCGGAGGAGACCGATGACATCGCTCAAAGGCAAAACGCTCTTCGTATCCGGCGGCAGCCGTGGCATCGGGCTTGCGATTGCGCTGCGCGCCGCGCGGGACGGCGCCAATGTCGCGATCGCCGCAAAGACCGCCGAGCCGCATCCCAAGCTCAAGGGCACGATCTATACCGCGGCCGACGAGATCCGCGCCGCCGGCGGCAAGGCGTTGCCGATCCTGTGCGACATCCGCGAGGAAGCTCAGGTAATCGCGGCGATCGACCAGACCGTCGCCGAATTCGGCGGCATCGACATCTGCGTCAACAATGCCAGCGCGATCAGCCTAACCAATTCACAGGCCACCGACATGAAGCGGTTCGACCTGATGATGGGCATCAACACCCGCGGCACCTTCATGGTGTCGAAATACTGTATTCCGCATCTGAAGAAGGCTTCCAATCCGCATATCCTGATGCTGTCGCCGCCGCTCGACATCAAGGCGAAATGGTTCGAGCATTCGACCGCCTATACGCTGGCGAAATTCGGCATGAGCCTGTGCGTGCTGGGTCTGTCGGCCGAGTTGAAACCGGCCGGCGTCGCGGTCAACGCGCTGTGGCCACGCACCACGATCGCGACCGCCGCCGTCGGCAATCTCTTGGGCGGCGATGCGATGATGCGCGCAAGCCGGACGCCGGAGATCATGGCCGACGCGGCCTATGTAATCTTCACCAAACCGTCGCGCGAATTCACCGGACAGTTCTGCATCGACGATAAAATTCTCAGCGCCAGCGGCGTGCGCGATTTCGAATCCTACCGCGTCGATCCCTCGGTGCCGTTGATGTCGGATTTCTTTGTGCCCGACGACGACGTGCCGCCACCCGGCGTCACCGTGATGGCGCTGCCGTCCGTCGGCGAAGTTCAGAAATCGCGCTAACCTTTCAACGCCCGACCGAATACGGCCCGCCCTTTTCCAGCGCACGTTGATAGGCCGGCCGGGCCTGAATGCGATCCAGAAACGCCATCGCTTTGGGGTGGCCTTGATCCAGTCCGGCGCGTGCCGCGGCGGCTTCGAGTGGAAAGCTCATCTGGATATCGGCGACGGTGAACTCGTGGCCCGCGAACCATTCGCTCTTGCCGAGTTCGCTTTCCCAAAACGCCATATGCTGCTTGAGCATCGGATTGACCAGCGCGGTCAGCGCCTGATTGGCAACCTTGCGCACGACCGGACGCAACAGCGCCGGCGCGCGCTTCGGCATCAGCGTGAACAGCAGTTTCAGCAGCAGCGGCGACATCGCGGAACCCTCCGCATAATGCAGCCAATAGGTGTAGCGCAGCCGCTCCGGCGTTTTCGGCAGCGGGATCAACCGGCCATCGCCATAGGTCTCGGTGAGATATTCGGCGATCGCGCCCGATTCCGCGATGGTGTTGCCGTTGTCGGTGATGACCGGCGATTTTCCGAGCGGATGAATCGCGCGCAATTCCGCCGGGGCGCGCATGTCGGGCTGACGCTGATAACGCACGATCTCGTAGGGAAGGCCAAGTTCCTCCAGCAGCCACAGCACCCGCTGCGAGCGGGAATTGTTGAGATGATGGAGCGTGAGCATGGCGATTTCCCCCGTATGACGCGTTTGCGATGGATGGTGGTGCCAGCGGGAAACCGGAAAGTCGAGATGTCAGCGCGTCGATATTATCCGGGTATTATTGACAAGAATAATTTACCCGGGTAATATTCCGACCGAAATGGAGAATTGGCCATGAATCCCGGATCTGACGTCGCCTACATCGCCTTTGACGGTGACCGCCGCATCGCCAGCGGCGAACTGCGCGAGGTCGCGCAGGCAGCGAAAGAGCTCCTCGACCGCCGCAACGATGCGGTGATTCTGGTCTTCAATGGCCTGACCAGCGGCCCGGTGGACGTCGATTTTCGCGGGAGCGTTGCCGATGTTCAGGCCCGGCTCCCGGACCCTATCGGCCCACTTGCGAGCGCAGAAGACGCCGCATCGGCGGTACCGCGCGGCCCCGGCCGTCCGAAACTTGGCGTGGTCGCGCGCGAGGTCACCCTGTTGCCGCGGCATTGGGACTGGCTGGGACAGCAATCCGGCGGCGCGTCCGTCGCGTTGCGCCGATTGGTTGAGGACGCGCGCCGGACCGGCGAGGACAGCCATCGCATCCGGCGGGCGCAGGAGGCGGCCTATCGTTTCATGTCCGTGATGGCTGGCAACAAACCGCATTACGAAGACGCTATCCGTGCGCTGTATGCGAACGATCCCTCTCGTTTCGAAAAATTGATCGCCGCATGGCCCGCTGATGTACGCCAACACACCCTGATGCTCGCCGGACGGGCATTTCGGCGCGACCCACAAGCCCGGGCTGGTTGATCCCCAAGACATGAAACGCTAGGCTACTTGAAATGATAGGGATCATATAAGAAACCGTCATCTCAGGGAGACCGCCGTGAGACCGAACGCCCCGCAATTCCTGTTCGATTTCGGCAGCCCCAATGCTTTCCTCAGTCATGAAGCGATCCCGGCGATCGAGCAGCGGACTGGCGTGAAGTTCGAATATGTGCCGGTTTTGCTCGGCGGCATCTTCAAGGCCACCAACAACAAATCGCCCGCCGAAACGCTGGCCGGCGTCAAGAACAAGCGTGAGTTTCACGCGATCGAGACCGAGCGTTTCGTCAAGCGGTTTCACGTCAAGCCCTATAGCTGGAATCCATTTTTTCCGGTCAACACCCTCCATCTGATGCGCGCGGCGATCGCGGCGCAATTCGAAGGGGTGTTCGAGAAATACGTCGCCGCCGCGTTTCATCACATGTGGGACGAGCCCAAGAAGATGGACGACCCTGAAGTCGCGGCCCAGGCATTCACCGCGTCCGGCCTCGACGCGGCGAAACTGCTGGTGCGAGCGCAGGACGCCGACGTGAAAGCCAAACTGATCGAGAACACCCAATCCGCGGTCGAGCGTGGCGCCTTCGGCTCGCCGACCTTCTTTGTCGGCAAGGAAATGTTTTTCGGCAAGGAACAGTTGCGCGAGGTCGAGGAGATGATCTCGGGAAAATAATACCATAACCCTCATGGTGAGGAGCCGCGCGTTGGCGCGGCGTCTCGAACCATCAGGCACGTTTTCGTTACATCCTTCGAGACGCGGCAGAGCCGCTCCTCAGGATGAGGAAGGAGAGGCCCAATATGCAAAAGCGAAACGCAACGGCCGTGGTGATCGGCGCCGGCGACTATATCGGCGCCGAAATCGCCAAGAAGTTCGCCGCCGAAGGTTTCACCGTGTTCGCCGGACGGCGCGACGGCGCCAAGCTCGAGCCGCTAGTCAAGGAGATCGAGGCATCCGGCGGATCGATCGTGGCTCGCGCGCTCGATGCGCGGAAGGAAGATGAGGTCGCGGCGTTCCTCAATGACGCCGACCAGCACGCGCCGCTGGAAGTGTGCATCTTCAATGTCGGCGCCAATGTCAATTTCCCGATCCTGGAGACCACCGACCGGGTGTTCCGCAAGGTCTGGGAAATGGCCTGCTGGGCCGGCTTTCTGGCCGGGCGCGAATCGGCCCGGCTGATGGTGCCGCGCGGCGGCGGCAACATCTTCTTTACCGGCGCCACCGCCTCGTTGCGCGGCGGCAGCGGTTTTGCGGCTTTCGCCAGCGCCAAATTCGGGTTGCGCGCGGTCGCGCAGTCGATGGCGCGCGAACTCGGCCCCAAAAACATTCATGTCGCGCATTTGATTATCGATTCCGGCGTCGATACCGCCTGGGTGCGTGAGCGCCGCGAGCAGCTGTGGGGCAAGGAAGCGCTGAATAATCCTGATTTGCTGATGCCGCCGGCCTCGGTCGCCGCCTCATATTGGCAACTCTATCAGCAGCCCCGCAGTGCCTGGACTTTTGAGCTTGAAATCCGCCCGTTCGGAGAAAAGTGGTAGACTTACCATTCATTCGTCATGGCCGGGCATAGGCGTCCGAAGGACGGCGTCGCTTTCGCTCGCCTATGCCCGGCCATCCACGTTTTCGTTACTGCCAAGACGTGGATGCCTGGGGTATCTACGTAAAGACGCGCTTCGCGCTTTCGCCGGGCATGACGGGCTCACAGGCTAACAAGAACAAAAAGGAATTTAATGATGCGTATGCTCGTGGTCGGCGCCGGCGCCATCGGCGGATATTTCGGCGGCAGGATGCTCCAGGCGGGGCGTGATGTGACGTTCCTCGTCCGCCCCAAGCGCGCGGCCGAGCTCGCCAGTGGCGGCCTCGTGATCAAAAGCCCCCATGGCGATGTGACGCTGAAAAATCCGCCGACGGTGCAGGCCGACAAGCTCACCGAAAAGTTTGACGCCGTGCTGTTGAGCTGCAAGGCCTTCGACCTTGAAGACGCGGTCCAGTCCTTCGCGCCCGCGGTCGGCGCGCAGACCGCTATTATCCCGCTACTTAACGGCATGCTGCATCTCAATGTGCTCGACAAGAAATTCGGGCGCGAGCACGTGCTTGGCGGTCTCTGCGCCATCGCGGTGACGCTCAACGAACAGCGCGAGGTGGTACAGCTCGCGCCGCTGCAGTCGCTCAATTTCGGCGAACGCGACGGCAACATGTCGGATCGCGTCCGCGCCATCGCCGACATGATGGCGAGCGGCAATTTCGGATCGGTGGCCAGCGAGCATGTCGTTCAGGAGATGTGGGAGAAATGGGTGTTTCTCTCCTCGCTCGCCGCCTCAACCTGTCTGATGCGCACCTCGGTCGGCAATATCCTGGCCGCGCCCGGCGGTAGGGATTTTATCCTCGGCATGCTCGATGAAGTAAGCTCAATCGCGACTGCCGAAGGTCACGCGCCCCGCGCGGCATTTTTGGAGCGCACCCGCGGCATGCTCACCGCGGAAGGCTCACAAATGACCGCTTCGATGTTCCGCGACATCAAGGCCGGCGCGAAGGTCGAAGCCGATCATGTGATCGGCGATCTGGTTGCACGTGCGGACGCCGCGAAAGTACCGGTCGCCAAATTGCGCACCGCCTATACGCATTTGAAGGCATATGAGAAGCAGCGGGGATAGATGCTCATGGTGAGGAGGCGCGTTAGCGCCGTCTCGAACCATCGGTGCACCGCGCCCGTCCTTCGAGACGCGCGCAAGAGCGCTCCTCCAGCGATAACGGCGAAGCCGTTACGCAGGGATGAGGACTCAGAGATGCGCGAGATAATGCGACAGCGCGGTGATTTCTTCATCGCTCAGGGGATAGGCGACATCCGTCATCGCGGCCCCGGCGCCGCCGGATCGCACGCCTGACTTATAGTCATGCAGCGCTTTCACCAGATATTCCTCACGCTGGCCGGCGATACGCGCCACCGCCTTGGTGCCCGCGAATGTATCGGTATGGCAGGAGTTGCAGCGCCGGCCGACAGCGGCCTGCGCACCCTTTTGCGACAGATCTGGATTGTCGTCGGGTTTGGACGCCTTGGGCGGCGCGAGCGCCGCGAAATAAGCGCCGAGGTTACGGATATCCTCGTTGGTGATTTGTTCGACGATCGGCTGCATCAGCTCGTTCTTGCGCGCGCCGCTGCGGAAGAAAACCAGCTGCCATTGGATGAACTGATCCGGCTGGCCGGCCAGCGAGGGAATGTTCTCGGTTTGCGAAATGCCGCTATCGCCGTGACAGCCGCCGCATTGTTCGGCTTTTTCCTTGATCGCCGCAGGATCAGCCGCGCCGGCCGAGAGCGCCGTCAGGCCCCACACAACGCCGCACAGCGCGAATAATATCAAATGGCGGCGCATCATCGATATTCCCGTTTTTTCTTCGTTGGAAACGCGAAACTGCGGTCACTCGTTCCCGAGCGACCGCAGCTTCCGATGTCCGGGCCTTACTTCTTGTAACTGATGCGATAGATCGCGCCGGCCCAATCGTCGGCAACGAGAATCGAACCGTCCTTATCCAGGATGATGTCGTCCGGGCGGCCGAGATAGCCCTGGTCGCCTTCGATCCAGCCGGATGCGAACACCTCCTGCTTGGCGTTCTTGCCGTCCGGATCGACGATGACGCGCATGATTCGCGCGCCCTGGTACTTGTGCCGGTTCCACGAACCATGTTCGGCGATCAGGATGTTGTTCTTGTACGAAGCAGGAAACTGGCTGCCGGTGTAGAACTTCATGCCGAGCGGAGCCACATGGGCGCCGAGATTGAGCACCGGCGGGGTGAATTCCGAACATTTGTGACCCATTGCGAACTTCGGATCCGGCATGTCGCCCTGGTGACAATAGGGATAGCCGAAGTGCTCACCCATCTTCGAGATCATGTTGAGCTTGTCGCTCGGGGTATCGTCGCTCATCCAGTCGCGGGCGTTTTCCGTGAACCAGTATTTGCCGGTGCGCGGATCGACGTCGCCGCCGACGCTGTTGCGGACACCGAGCGCGACCAGTTCAGCGTTGCCGGTCTTGGGATCGACGCGGCGGATCTGCGAGACGCTGGTCGGCGGAATCCCGATGTTGAAGGGAGGTCCGAACGGCACGTAGAACCAGCCGTCCTTGTCGGCGGCCAGATACTTCCAGCCATGCGCCGCATAGGACGGCATGTCGTCATAGACCACCTTGCCCTCGCCGAGATTGGCGAGATTGGCTTCGGCGTTCTCGTATTTGATCAGTCTGTTGACGGCAATCACGTAGAGCGCACCGTCGCGATAGGCGAGACCGGTGGGCATGTTCAGCCCCTTGAGGATGGTCTTGACCTCTTTCTTGCCGCCATTGTCGGTGATGGCGTAGACGTTGCCGAGGATGAACGAACCGACGAAAAGCGTCCCCTTGTCACCCCAGGCCATCTGCCGTGCGGCCAGAACGCCGGATGCATACACCTCGATCTTGAAGCCCTCCGGCAGCTTGATCTTCTTTATCAATGCGGCGAGTTCCGCATCCGACGAACCTGTCGGCGGCCCCGAGGGCGGCGCCAGGCCTTTTTGCGCTTCGGTCTCGTCGCCGAGGAACCAATCGTCCGGCGGATGGGTCCAGAATTCCTTGGTGCCGGACTGATAACTTTTCAACTTGCTTTGCGCGCTGGCCTGCCCGGCCCCCGCAACAACAGCGATTGCCGCGAGCGCAAGAACATATCGATTGAAAGCCGATTTCATCGCGTCACTCCCTATGCAGCCGATCTGGCTACGTTTGTTATTTGTTTCGCCCGTCCCCGAGAGACGAACTTTGGTCTGGCGTGAGGTGATCAGACCAAAAATCGTACCACATCTTCTGGAAGAGAGAAGCGGATGCTGCACGGCGCCGTTACGCCCCCGCGAATTGAGAAGAAATTTCTTTTCGTCGTCCGCAGCTGAAGCCGCTTTATTCTTTGTTGCGTTGCAGTGCAGGTCAACAGCACCGGCATCTGCCGCGCTCAACATTCCGTGCGACAGAAATAAAATCGAAATGCGCCCGAGAAATCGCCCAAGGCGTTTTCAAACACGGCATTCTCAAACGGAAATTCGAAATATGCGGACATATATAACGCTGCACACAGCGAAAAGCCCGCTGAGACAGCGGGCCTTCGTCAAACTTTGCCACTTCGAGAAATCTGGAGCGGGCGAAGGGATTCGAACCCTCGACCCCGACCTTGGCAAGGTCGTGCTCTACCACTGAGCTACACCCGCATCCGAGAGATTGGCGGCGACTGGTCACCGGCAACGGGCAGACCTATGCCAAATGCGGCCTCCGAATGCAACAGCCGTACAACACCGAAAATCGACCGGATAATGGCCCTGACCGGCCTTCCCGGGCCGAATCGGCCCTAAACAGCCAAAGCACGGTTCCCCGGATTGCAAATTCGGCCCCCAAGCGCCAATTAGGGCTGGAAAAGTGCTAGAGCATCCCCAGACATCAGACGAGGATTCCCGTGACGATCATAGAGCAGGGTAGCGGACCAGCGCCGCAGGCAGCGGCCGATCTGATCAAGGAGACGACCACCCAGACGTTCGTCAAGGACGTCATCGAGGAGTCGAAGCGTCAGCCGGTGCTGATCGACTTCTGGGCGCCGTGGTGCGGCCCGTGCCGTCAGCTCACGCCGATCATCGAAAAGGCGGTCCGTGCGGCCAACGGCAAGGTCAAGCTGGTCAAGATGAATATCGACGACCATCCGGCCATCCCGGGCCAGATGGGAATCCAGTCGATTCCGGCCGTGATTGCCTTCGTCAACGGCCAGCCCGCCGATGGCTTCATGGGTGCGGTGCCGGAAAGCCAGGTCACGGCCTTCATCAACAAACTGACCGCCGGCATGCCGGGCGAGCCCAATATCGAAGATATCATCAAGGAAGCTGAAGCCGTTCTGGCCGAGGGCGATCCCGCCACCGCGGCGTCGATCTATGCCGAGGTACTGGCGGCGGACGCGACCAATATCGCCGCGCTGGCAGGCCTCGCGAAATGCTACGTGGCCACCGGCGCCATCGAACAGGCGACGCAGACGCTCGCCATGGTGCCGGAATCGAAACGCGGTGATGCCGCGGTCAAGGCCGTCCAGGCGTCGATCGATCTGGCCGAACAGGCCAAGGCGCTCGGGCCGGTGACCGAGCTGGAACAGAAAGTCGCCGCAAACCCGCTCGATCATCAGGCCCAATTCGATCTGGCGATCGCGCTCAACGCCAGTGAGAAGCGGGCTGAGGCGACGCAGCAGCTGCTCGAAATAGTCAAGCGCGACCGCAAGTGGAACGAAGATGGCGCACGCAAGCAATTGGTGCAGTTCTTCGAGGCGTGGGGCCCGACCGATGAAGCCACGGTCGAGGGACGAAAGCGATTGTCGACCATCCTGTTCTCATAACCCCTCTGGCCAACACCGGGACCGCTGATGCCGATCAATGCCGAATATCGCGGGCCCGGCGACCTTCCCCACTTGATCCCGGTATTTCCGTTGCCCGGCGCCTTGCTGCTGCCGCGCGGCCAGATGCCGCTCAATATCTTCGAGCCACGCTATCTGGCGATGGTGGACGACGCGTTGCGCGACGGCCATCGGCTGATCGGGATGATCCAGCCTGATGTTTCGCACTCGCCGGATGAGGCTAAACCGGTATTGTTTCGCGTCGGCTGCGTCGGTCGCATCACCCAGCTCGCCGAAGCGGGCGACGGCCGTTACATCCTCGAACTCACCGGTATCGCGCGCTTCAAGGTGGTCGAGGAAGTCGCCGCACTTACTGCGTATCGGCAATGCAAGGTGGATTATTTCCCCTACATCGACGATTTCACCGCGCGCAAGGGCGAGGAAGCCGTCGACCGTGAGGCGCTGCTTGAGGTGCTGACGGATTTCCTCAAAGCCAATAATCTCAAGGTCGACTGGGAAGGCGTCGAGAGCGCGCCCAACGAGGCGCTGGTCAACGCTCTGGCGATGATGTCGCCCTATGGTCCGCCGGAAAAGCAGGCGATGCTCGAGGCGCCCGATCTCAAGACACGCGCCGAGATTCTGATCGCCGTCACCGAAATGGATCTCGCCAAGAAGCGCACCAGCGGCGACACCGGATTGCAGTAGTTTAGTACCCGGCCACCGCCAGCACGATCACCGCGCTCAAGGCCATCCAGCCGAAATGGCGGCCGCGAAAAATCCAGGCATTGCCGATCACCCCGAAGGCGTACATCGCGACCACCGTCACCACGATCCAGTGCCGTGCCGGGACCGACGCCATCGAGGCCGCGGCGATCAGGAGCACGCCGCCGCAAATCCAGCCGACGGTGCCGACCTGCCAGCACAGCCGGATCAGATTGCGCAGCCGCGGCGGCTCGATCGTCACGCGGGAGAACACCCTGGTTTCGCCGAGCACCCCATGGATGATGGCCACCGCGATCGCGGCAAGCCCCGAACATTGCAGCAGCAGATCGCGCATCGCATCGACCTCCATACATGACTGTATGGTAAGTTGTGGACGACGGCTTGGCGCCTGTCAATACAGTCGTGTATGGTGAGATGTCGCAGGCACCAGCCATGAAACAGCCATGACCGATCAACTCTCCGCCAAGGACTGGCTTGATGAGGGCCTCAAGACATTGGCCGCGCGCGGATTTACCGCGCTCAAGGCCGAGCCGCTGGCCAAGGCGATGGGTGTGTCGCGCGGCAGTTTTTATTGGCATTTCGCCGACGTCGAAGCCTTTCACGCGGCAATCCTGGCGCATTGGCGCGAGGTCGCCGCCGAGCGGATCATTGCCAATGTCGAAGCCGCATCGGACAGCGAAAATCCGGTGACGCTGCTGCTGCGCCGGGCATTCGGCGGCCAGTTGGCGCTGGAGAAGGCGGTCCGCATTTGGGCCGCGCATGAGCCGGCGGCGCGCAATGCCGTGCAGGCCATCGACCGGCGCCGGCTCGATTATGTGGAAAATCTTCTAAGGGCATCCGGACTCGCTCCCGGTATCGCCCGCGCCCGTGCCCAGATCATCTACTGGGCGTTTGTCGGCTTCGCGTTGTCGGACCAGCCGCTGCCGCGCGCAAGGCAGGCCGCGATGCTCGACGAACTGCTCCGGATCGCCACGCGATAGAGACGCCAGCGACGCAAAGCCTCGGCTTCGCATTTTTTCCCGCATAGTAAATTTCTGGTTCTTCATCGCCACGACCGATAGGGAAGCGCGCCGCTGCGGTCGATCGCCCCCGGGACGCTCCGAACGATAACGCTCCGTTCACCATGAGGGCAAATCCAGGGAACCCTTTTCCGTAAACTGTTCGGCTCTCGCTCACAATTTTACCGCTTAGTCACGCGTGAGGAAGAGGCTGCGGCACAGACAGAGTTCAGTTCAGTACACACCTTCAGTTCAGTGCACCTGCGTAAAGTTAGATCGAGCGTATGAATATCGAACACGTTGTTGTCCTGACTGTCGCTCTCGATGCCGGCGGCGCCCCGTGTCCCGCAAATGGACCCGACAACTATTCTCTCCCGACTGGCTGCATCCATGCGGTTCACGCCGGCATCTCACGCCAGACCAAGAAACAGAAGTGACCAGAAGGACACTCGATATGAGCGCCAATCGGCTGTTGCCAACTTTTCTGAACCACGCTCTGTCGTTTGCGGTTGCCGCTGCGTTGACGCTCTCCGCGGCCCTGGCCCCGGCCGTAGCGAATGACGATCACCCCGGCATCCAGGCGAGGACCCGTTTTCTGGCGCTCGGCATTGGCAAATCCACCATTATCGACCTGCCGCGCGACGCCAAGGATGTGCTGGTCGCCGATCCGAAAATAGCCAGCGCCGTCATTCGCTCGCCGCAGCGCGCCTACATCATCGGCGCGGCGGTCGGCCAGACCAACGTCGTGTTCTTCGATTCCGACGGCCAGCAAATCGCCGGCTATGACATCGCCGTCAAGCGCGACCTCAATGGTGTGCGCGCCGCGTTGAAGCAACTGCTGCCCGCGGGCGGAATCCAGATCGAAGGCATCGGCGACAGCGTCATGCTGACGGGCTCGGTATCCAGTCCGATCGAAGCGCAGCAGGCCGGCGATGTCGCCGCGCGTCTGGTGGGCGGCGCCGACAAGGTCGTCAACTCCATCGTGGTCCGCAGCCGCGATCAGGTGATGCTCAAGGTGACAGTCGCCGAGGTCCAGCGGAATATCGTCAAGCAATTGGGCGTCGATCTCAGTGCCTCGATGAATATCGGCACCTCGGTAGTCAATTTCAACAACGCCAACCCATTCACCGCCAACAACTCACCGCTCGTTCCCGGCAATTCCGTTGTCACGCAAGCTCTGAACAAGGCCGGTGTGCCCTCCGTCACCGCGACCTTGCGCGCGATGGAGACCGCCGGCGTGGTGCGAACCCTGGCGGAGCCGAATCTGACGGCGATCTCCGGCGAGTCCGCGACCTTTATCTCGGGCGGTGAATTCCCGATCCCGACCGGCGTGACCTGCCAAACCACAACGGCCGGCGCGATCGGACAATGCGTGCAGACCGTCAGTTTCAAGAAATTCGGTATCTCGCTTAACTTCACGCCGGTCGTGCTGACCGAGGGACGGATCAGCCTGCGCGTGATGACCGAAGTGTCGGAAGTATCGCTCGACAATGCTTTGGCCGGTGGTGCCGGTGGAACGACGATCCCCTCGATCAAGACACGGCGCGCGGAAACCACACTTGAGATCCCGTCCGGCGGATCGCTGGCCATGGCCGGACTCATTCAGGAACAGACCAAGCAGGCCGTCAACGGATTGCCCGGCGTCGATCAATTGCCGTTGTTCGGCCAGTTGTTCCGAAGCCAGGACTTCGTCAACAACCAGACTGAGTTGATGGTCATCGTGACGCCCTATGTGGTTCGAGCGGTGGCGCAGAAAGAGTTGTCGCGCCCGGATGATGGATTTGCGCCCGCATCGGATGCCCAATCGACATTGTTCGCCCAGATCAACCGGATCTACGGCATTCCTGCTCGCGCCGAACCGGTCGGAAGCTATCAGGGCAATTTCGGTTTCATCATTGACTGAGGCCGCGAGACGAGGACGGAACGATGACAAACACACTATCGCTCAATCGCGTCAGAACCCTGTGCCTGCTGGGCGCGCTCATTGGCGTTTCGGGCTCGCTGGGTGCGTGCACGGATATCAATGAAGACGTCGCCGTAACGGCGCGTATTCCCAACGATTACCGCCAGCGTCATCCGATTGCGATCCAGGAGACCGACCGATCCGTCGTGATCTTCGTCGGCCACGCGCGCGGGGATCTGTCCGCTGCACAACGTGCCGATATCGTCGGGCTCGGCCGGATATGGGTTAGCGAAGGAACTGGCGCAATTGTCGCCGATGTGCCGGTCGAGACGCCGAATGCGCGGGCTGCGGCGAGTTCGTTCCGGGAAATTCAGGCGCTACTTGCTGCAAGCGGCGTTCCGTCGCGTGGAATTTCGGTGCGCCACTATCATCCGGATGATCCGCGAATGCTGCCGACGATCCGGCTGAGTTATCCGAAGATCGCCGCCGTGGCCGGGCCGTGCGGGCTGTGGCCCGAGAATCTCGGTCCTTCGATCAAGAACCCGAGCTACTTCGAAAACAAGGACTATTACAATTTCGGCTGTGCCTATCAGCGCAATATGGCGGCGATGATCGACAATCCGTCGGATCTCGTGCAGCCCCGGTCCGAAACTCCGGCCTACACAATACGGCGTACGGAAGGCTTCGATAAATATCGCAAGGGCGAGACGAGCGCGACCGTCTATCCCGAAGGCGAGAAGGCCAAATTGAGCGATGCAGGCAAATGACGAGTAAAGAGCTGTCGGACGTCCCCCCGCAATCCCGAAACGATTACATCGCGCCGGCACCACGCGTGTCGGTGCAGGCCTTCTGCGTGACCGCAGAAACCACTACTGCCGTGGAAGCGGCGGCCGTCGACCGTCGCCTCGGCAAAGCTCATCTGACGATCAAGAAGGGCGGCATGCCCGCCGCCATCGAAGCCTATCGTACGGTGCCCACGCCGAACGTGATCATTATCGAGACCGAGAGCAGTACCGATATCCTGGCTGGCCTCGACCAGCTCGCAACCGTGTGCGACCCCGGAACGCGTGTCGTTGTGATCGGCACTGAAACCGATGATGCGCCGTATCGCGAATTGGTCCGTCGCGGCGTCAGCGACTATGTGGTGGGACCGGTCGATACCCTCGACGTCGTTCGTTCGATCTGCGGCTTGTTTTCGGTCACGGAAGCCGCCCCCGTCGGCCGTGTCATCGCCATCGTCGGCGCCAAGGGCGGCGTCGGCGCATCCACCGTCGCGCACAATGTCGCCTGGGCAATCTCGCGCGATCTTGCGCTGGATTCGATCGTGATCGATCTCGACCTTGCCTTCGGAACCGCTTCGCTCGACTATAACAAGGATCCGATGCAGGGCATCGCGAACGCGGTGTTCTCGGCAGACAAGCCCGACAGCGCCTTCATCGAGCGTTTGCTCGCGAAGTGCACCGACCATCTCAGCCTGCTGGCCGCGCCGGCAACGCTGGAGCGGGTCTATGATTTCGGCG
The DNA here is from genome assembly GCA_963790595.1 of uncultured Alphaproteobacteria bacterium. Classification (GTDB taxonomy): domain Bacteria; phylum Pseudomonadota; class Alphaproteobacteria; order Rhizobiales; family Xanthobacteraceae; genus Bradyrhizobium. The sequence continues at coordinate 103,923 of CAWBPE010000019.1, forward strand.
ATCAGGCCTTCGATGCCATTTTCGATACCTTGCGTCTAACGACCCCCTGCATCGTACTCGACATTCCCCATCAATGGTCGGGATGGACCAGGCGTGCGTTGATCGGCGCGGATGATATTCTGATCGTCGCCGAGCCAGATCTCGCCAACATGCGCAATACCAAGAACATGTTGAACGTTCTGAAGGCCGCGCGGCCCAACGACCGGCCCCCGTTATATTGCCTCAGTCAGGTCGGCATGCCCAAGCGACCGGAAATCACCCCGGGCGAATTCGCCAAGGCCATCGAAAACAAGCCGATCGTGTCGATTCCGTTCGACCCGCGAATGTTCGGTACCGCCGCCAACAACGGCCAGATGATCGCGGAAATCTCCGCCCGTCATCGCGCCAGCAAGATGTTCGTACAGATCGCGCAGCAGCTGACAGGCCATGGCGACGTCAAGAAGCCGCGAAGCTCGTTCCTGTCACCGATCATCAACAAGCTGCGAGCAGGCGGCAAGTCTTAGTCTGGACAAGGCGTAATCCGGACAAGGCGTAATCCGGAACGCCGCGACGTTTTCATCAGCCCCAGCCACGGCTGATGCCGCGCGGTGCCTTTAATTGGACCGCGCGGGGGTCGTCGACGGGGGTTTGCCGACTTCCATCCGCGCATTCGCTGCCTTAAGCGACAACACGCGCCGAAGATCCGCGATATCCGCCGCCGCTTCCGCGGCCGGCCGGTCACCCTTCATAATCGTTTCGGCTTCGGAGACACGGCCCTGCAGGCCGACCACCAATGCAAGATTCTGGCGCACGCGCGGTTCTGCATTTGGACGGCCATACGCCCGGCGTAAGGTCTCTTCCGCCTTTTTCAGATCTTTCGTAAGCATGTAGGAGAGTGCGAGATTGGAAAGTACCGAAGGTTCTTCGGGCACGATTTTCAGGGCGCTCGCATAATACTGCCGGGCTTCCTCAGCCCGGCCAAGCTGATCGAGTACAGCGCCTTGCGCCGACAATATCCGCCAATCCGGATTTTCGGGGCTATGAGCGCGGCCAAGGACATCGAAGGCTTGCTGGAAATTGCTATTGTCCGCCAGCGCGCGCCCGTAACCGGCCAGCAGCGCCTTGTCGGCGGGATGAGCGATCGTGGCCTGTTCGAGCACAGCGACCGCCTGGGATTTCTGCCCCGAGGCCCGCAGCGCCTTGCCATATTGTAACGCCGCGTCGGCGTCCTCGGGATGGGCGCGAAATCGATCGCGATAGAAATCCACACTGTGCTGGGGGTCGGCGGCGCTGCTTTTTTCGGCTTTATCACCGAGCGCGCCCGTGATGTCCGACAGGCTATCGGTCTGGCAGCCGCAAAGCCCCAACGCCACAACCGCCGACAGGGCTGTCGACGTCAGTAGTTTCGCGAAACGGTGTTGCTGGAGCATTTATTTGACCTGTGGTCGGTGGCCGACCAGGAAAAAATGCTCACAGGTTAATCCTAATTTCGGGTTAAGCCGGGCCGCAAGCGCCGGATTTCAGGCGCTTGCGCTTCCGCCTTAATCGATGAATTGAGCGCCGAACTCATGGCCGATCCGCCAAGCCAGCCGACATTGGCGCGGACGGCTTGTCGACAGAATGATGGTGAATTCGGGGGGGACGTCGAGATCCTCGGCGATAACCTTTACCCCACCCTCCGATATGTCCGTGATGGTGCAATCCCGCGGCAACAAACCGGTACCGAACTGGATCTTTGCGAACCTTCTGCACAGGCGACGCTCGCTTTGACGCCGATTCATTAACATGTTGATCCTTCGCGGTTCCCTGTTCCAACTCCCGCTGGTGTACAGGGGAATTGTTGGAATTGGCCTAGCGGGATTGCTCGCAATCTATCTATTCTTTTTGAATTCCTTTTACCGAATTCGGCACGCCGGGCCGCTACACGACTCCTGCGAATATGCTACAGGGAGCGATATCCCGAGCCGGAGACCACCCCATGACATCCCAGCCCGAACGCCTTGAAGGCACCGTCGATCCCAAATTGCTGGAGATTCTGGTCTGCCCGCTGACCAAGGGACCGCTCGAATTTGATTCAAGCCGGCAGGAATTGATCTCGCGCTCGGCCAAGCTCGCCTATCCGATCCGCGACGGCATCCCGATCATGCTGCCGGAAGAGGCGCGGAAGATCGAGTAGCGCATGCGCGCCAGGACCATCATCACTGCGCTTGCCGTTCTTGTCCTCTGCGGCGCGACCACGGCTGCGGAGGCCGAAGAAACCAAAATTCGCGTCGGCGCCATCGACGCTATTCTGACGACCCCCCCGGATGTCGAAAAGCCACCGGTCGTCCTGTTGATCGCGGGCTCCGGATCGACCGACCATGATGGCAACGGACCGCAAGTCAAACCGGCGACGCTGAAGAAGCTCTCGGAGCAGTTGGTGGCGCGCAAGATAGCGACGCTGCGCTATGACAAGCGCGGCGCCGGCGGATGGAAGCCAGAATACGGGCGGCCGGAAGACTTCCGCTTCAAGGACTTTGTCGAAGATGCAGTTGCGCTGGTGAATTACCTGCGCAGCAGCGCAAAATTTTCGCAGGTGATCGTGGCCGGCCATAGCGAGGGCGGCCTGGTCGCCATCCTGACTGCGCGGCGCGTGCCGATCGACCGCCTTGTCTTGCTGGTGACCGCGGCGCGGCGGCAGGGCGACCTCGTCAAGGCTCAGCTTGAAAAGAAACTTCCTCCCGACAAGCTGCAACCGATCGTGAAGGCAATCGACGCCATCATGGCTGGGCAGATCGTCGATCCGCCGCCGCAGGGACTGGCGATCGCGCCATCCATGCAGCCCGGCATCGCTTCGGCCTTTGCCGAAGACCCGATCGATCCCTTGAAGCTGATCGACCGGCCGACGCTGATTATCGGCGCTGGCCGCGACCTGCAGGTGGCGCGGCTCGATTTCATCGCCCTCTCCGCCGCGTCACCGCTGGCCAAGACGGTGTGGCTACCGGACATGAACCATGTCCTGGTCGACGTGACCGACGAAGAAGACAATATGGCGGCCTACAATCAGCCGGAACGGGCGCTCGACACTGGATTGGTCGACACCGTTGCGAACTTCATTCTGACGAAATGACGCGCGGCGATCTTTCGTCCTTCAGCTTTCGCAGGACGCCTACAGCGCTTCGCCCTTCAATAGCCGCGGCACCTCGCCCGACAGGCCCGCGGCCTGACGGATGAACAGGCTTTTCAGCGGCGGCGCCCGGTCGACGAGGCCCAATCCGATATCGCGCACGGTGCGCAACAGCGTCGATTGATTGGAGAACAGAAAATTGAGCGAATTGGTCGCAAGCCCCATCGCCATGGTGTCGAACCGCCGCCAGCGCTGATAGCGATCGAGCACATCGGCCTGGCCGAGATCGATGCCGAGCCGCGCGGCATCGACGATCACCTCGGCAAGGGCCGCGACATCCTTGAGGCCCATATTGAGCCCTTGGCCTGCGATCGGATGAATCACATGCGCGGCGTCGCCGACCAGCGCCAGCCGCTCACCGATGAAGGAGCGCGCCACGAAATAGCCGAGCGGAAATGCGCGCGGCTGGTCCAGCGTCTTGATCTCGCCGAGATGGAGCCCAAAGCGCTGCTCCAGTTCGCCGTGAAATTCCTCCTCGTTTAGGGCAACGATGCGGGCCGCCTCGGCGCGTTTCTCGGTCCACACCAGCGAGGAGCGTTTTCCGCTGAGCGGCAGGATCGCAAATGGCCCGGAGGGCAGGAAATGTTCTTCGGCGCGGCCGTGATGCTCGCGCTCGTGGCCGACCGTCACCACAATGCCGGACTGGTCATAGTCCCAGCCATGGGTCGCAATCCCGGCCCGTTCACGCAGTTTCGAGCGCGCGCCGTCGGCCGCTACCAAAAGGCTGGCTTCAACCACTTGCCCATCGGCCAGCGTCACATCGATGCCGTCGCTGCGCGAGGCATAATCCGTCACCGCGGTAGCCCTGAGATCGATGCCTTCGGCCTCGGCACGCTGCACCAGCGCGTCGATCAGATGCCGGTTTTCGATCATATGCGCGAACGGTTCGCCCGGTTCGACATGGCCCGCGAAGGTCAGGAACACCGGACGGGTCGCGTCCTCGAGCTTCGAATCCGTGACCACCATGTCCAGAATCGGCTGCGCGTCGGCAGCAACCTGATCCCATACCCCGATCCCCTCGAACAGCCGGCGGCAGGCCGCAACGATGGCGGTCGCCCGCGGATCGCGGCTCGGACGCGTGCCCAGTGCCGGATCGGCCACGATGATGGGAAGGTCGGCGCCCAGGCCCTGACGCAGCGCCAGGGCCAGCGCCAATCCGGCCAAGGCGCCCCCGCCGATGACAATGCTTCGCTGTGCCGACATAATGGACCCTGCTCACGCCATGAAACTATACTTGCTACCTGATTATAGCTGGGCGAAACAGTCACACGAAACAAGGCCTTGCATCCTTGATCGTCATTCCGGGGCACGCGTCTGCGCGTGAACCCGGAATCTCGAGATTCCGGGTTCGTTCGCTTCGTTCACGCCCCGGAATGACGCAAAAGTTCGAACCGAAAGCCGAAGTTCAAACTGAAAGCACTTGCATGTCCAAAGGACTGATCGACCTGATTTCCATTCTCGATCTGGAACCGATCGAGGTGAACATGTTTCGCGGCAACAGCCCGAAGACGAGCTGGCAGCGGGTGTTCGGCGGACAGGTGATCGGGCAGGCCATGGTGGCGGCATGCCGCACCGTGGAGGGCCGGCTGCCGCATTCGCTGCATTGCTATTTCATCCTGCCCGGCGATCCCCAGATTCCGATCATCTACGAGGTCGAACGGCTGCGTGACGGCAAGAGCTATTCGACCCGCCGGGTCACCGCGATCCAGCATGGCAACGCGATCTTCTCGATCATGGTGTCGTTTCATGTCGACGAGCACGGCTCGTTCGATCACCAGGACAAGATGCCCGACGTGCCGCCGCCGGAAAAACTCTCCGCGGAGGAAATGGCGAAGCAGCCGATGTTCCGCGACATGCCGGAATTCGTCCGCCGCTATTACGAATCCGATCGTCCGATCGAGCTGCGGCCGGTCGAGCTCGGCCGCTATTTCGGCCAGAAGATCGAGGACGGCCGCATCCATGTCTGGATCCGCACCGCGGCAAAATTGCCGGACGACCCAGCGCTGCACATGTGTGCGCTGGCCTATGCGTCGGACTTCTCGCTGCTCGACGCGGCGATGGCGCGCTACGGCCGCACTTTGTTCGACAAGCGCATGATGCCGGCCAGTCTCGATCACGCGATGTGGTTTCACCGGCCATTTCGGGCCGATGAATGGCTGCTTTACGCCCAGGATTCACCGAGCGCGCAGGGCGCACGCGGCCTGACCCGCGGCTTGATCTTCAAGCAGGACGGCACGCTGGTAGCCTCGGTCGCGCAGGAAGGCTCGCTGCGCGAACGCAAGCAACCGTAAAGCGCGGCCTGACTGGCTTAAGCGGCTCGCTCGGCCAGTTCGAACTGCGACACGTACCATGTGATGTACCAGCGCAGCACCCACGGAATGGGAATTAAAAACCCACAGCCGATAGCGCAAACAAGCGTGCGCCACAGCATTTCCAATCCAGTCGCGTTGAACAGAATCGCGCGCCGCGTACCGCCGACGTTGCTGCAGTTCCAGCGCATCCAGTAGACCGCGACCCAGGCCCAGCCGATGATGGTAATGGCGGACAACATCGTCAGCAGCTGCCAGCCCACATAGAACAATGCGCTGCCGTCGAACGAAAGCGAAAGCGGCCGCCCGTTCGAGCTGAGGTTCGCGCATATCCATCGCACCGTCATCCAGGACAGAACCGCCTGAGCCAGAATCAGGATGAAGTGCAGATAGGGAACGTGGAAAAATCCGATGTCAGAGATCAGCCCGATCGCGACGAAGACGTACCAGATGTCGCCGACCTCGCCCGTAAAAGCGAGGTTGGGCCGCCCCGGCACATCGATGCGGGATGCCATCCAGCGATAGAAGCTCGTTGCAACCCAGGGCGCCGGAACGACCAGCAGCAGGCCGATGACGAAGATGAGACTTCGTCCAAGCAGGGGCCATAATTCCAGATCGACCGACAGCGACCCGCCGCCTGCGCTTCCGGCACTGGCCGGCGAGCGTTGCGAACCGGGGACAGCCGGCGGCCGCGAATAGACCGAGAACAGGCCCGGGATATCCCCAGCCTTCTGCCAATCCGCCATGCCCTCGCTCCAGACCAGCGTGGCCGCGGTGACGATACCTTTGGCGATCAAATCGTGGAGCTGGGCTTCGGGGTAGGGACCTTGCTGCTGGCCTTGGGATGCGAAGAACCAGGATCGGTCGGACATTGCATTTCCTCATAGTCTTTTCAGGCAGAACAACACCGCTCCGCACAAATAAAATACGTCAAAACAAGAAATTAGGACGTGTTATGGGTGGATATGCCAGCCTAAAAGCCGGCGGCGAGATCGCATCTTGGCGGATCATCCCCTCCCCTGTACAGGAGGCTGGCGGGCGAAAGCTCGCCGCTGCACCCATTTTTCGGTCGGGCCGGCAACTTTTTGTGCCAATAGCGCAGAAAGATGACAGACTTGCGCGGGACGCAAATCTAGGGCGTGACTGATCTCGGATCCGGAAACCAAGGCCTGAACATGAAGCTCGTTGTCGCCATTATCAAACCCTTCAAGCTTGACGAAGTCCGCCAGGCGCTCACCGCGATCGGCGTCAGTGGCATGACCGTGACCGAGGTCAAAGGTTACGGCCGTCAAAAGGGCCATACTGAAATTTATCGCGGCGCCGAATATGTGGTGAATTTCCTGCCGAAATTGCGGATCGAGATCGCGATCGCATCCACTCTCGCCGACAAGGCGGTCGAGGTCATCAGCGCCAGCGCCCGCACCGGACAGATCGGTGACGGCAAAATCTTCGTGACGCCGATCGATCATGCCCTGCGGATTCGCACCGGCGAAACCGATAGCGACGCGTTGTAAACTTCTGAGCTTCGGGCTGAAGCACTTCAGATCGAAGCACTTCTATCGCACCCGGCAACGACGCCGGGAATGCGGTTCGTAAAATCATAAATAGGCTGGGGAAATACCATGGGGGCACTGTTGTGTCGCGCCGCGCGTTCGGCTGCGGGAATTAGTCTTGCCGCTGTCTTGCTGGCAACGCTTTTCTTGTTGGCGACGCCTTTCTTGCTGGCAGCGCCTGCTTTCGCCGCGACCTCAACCATCAACGCCGCCGACACAGCGTGGATGATCGTTGCGACCGCGCTGGTGCTGATGATGACGATCCCGGGCCTCGCGCTGTTCTACGCCGGCATGGTGCGCAAGAAAAACGTGCTGGCGACGATGGCACAAAGCCTGGCTGCCGTGGCCATCATCTCGATTCTCTGGGTCGCGTTCGGTTATTCGCTGGCGTTTGTCGGCGATGGCCCCTGGCTCGGCACGCTCGATCGCTGGTTTCTCGCCGGGATGACCATGGACGGCGTCAATCCCGCGGCAAAGACCATCCCCGAAGCGCTATTCATGTTTTACCAGATGACATTCGCGGTCATCACCGTGGCGCTGGTGGCGGGATCCGTCGCCGACCGGATGCGGTTCTCGGCCTATCTGTTGTTCGCAATCGGCTGGTTCACCTTGGTCTACGTGCCGCTCGCCCATTGGATTTGGGGCGGCGGCTTCCTCGGCCGGGTCGGCGTGATGGATTTTGCCGGCGGCCTTGTCGTGCATCTGAGCGCCGGGACCGGCGGTCTGGTGGCCGCCAAGGTGATGGGCCGGCGTCTTGGTTACGGGACCGAAAATCTGTCGCCCTTCGATCTGTCGCTGGCCGTGACCGGCACCGGATTGCTGTGGGTCGGCTGGTTCGGCTTCAACGGCGGATCGGCGCTGGCAGCGGATTCGCGCGCGGTGATGGCGATCATCGCCACGCATCTGGCCGCCTGTGCCGGAGCGCTGACCTGGGGCGCGATCGAATGGACCACCCAACGCAAGCCCTCGGTGCTTGGCATGATTTCCGGCGCGGTCGCGGGGCTCGGCACGATTACACCGGCGTCGGGATTCGTCGCCCCCTGGCACGGTATCGTCATCGGCCTGATCGCGGGGCTGGTGTGCTACTGGGCCTGCACTTGGTTGAAGCGCCGTTTCGCTTATGATGATTCGCTCGACGTGTTCGGCGTCCATGGCGTCGGCGGGTTGACCGGGATCCTGCTGGCCGGGGTGTTTGCGACCGCTTCGATCGGCGGGACCTCCGGCCTGATCGAGGGCAATCCGGACCAATTGCTGATCCAGCTCTACGGCGTTGCGGTCACCCTGGTGTGGTCCGGCGGCGTGACCTTCATCCTGCTCAAACTGGTCAGCGCCTTTGTACCCTTACGGGTTTCGCGCGAACAGGAAATGGAAGGCCTCGACATTTCGCAGCACGGCGAGGCTTTGCAGTAATATCCCCTATCTAAATACCTTTAGACTGCCGCCGCTATGGGCATTATTATGTCGGCAGTCTGTCATGCGCTGCTTTTAAGCACTGCTGACTAAGATTTAAGCGCGACCGAATAGTGCCGATCACACTGGACCCCGCAAAGCCCAAAAAGGTCCGCTTTCATAGTCCGTTAGGGAACGCGCTCGATCTGGCACGGCATTTGATTCTACCAGGACTGGCTGTGCCCGCGTAGTGAACTTCTCCGTGGTGAACCTCAGTCGAGAACGCTCGATCAAGTCGGGATCGGGCCCAAGCGGGGATACGACCCATGAAAATTGTTATGGCGATCATCAAGCCATTCAAGCTCGAAGAAGTCCGTGACGCCCTGACCGCCATCGGCGTTCACGGTCTAACGGTGACCGAAGTGAAGGGATATGGCCGGCAGAAGGGCCATACGGAAATCTATCGCGGCGCTGAATATGCGGTGAGCTTCCTGCCCAAGATCAAGATTGAGGTCGCTGTCGCGACCGATCAGGTCGACAAAACCATCGAAGCAATCACGTCCGCAGCAAAAACCGGACAAATCGGCGACGGTAAGATCTTCGTCATCAACCTCGACCATGCGGTTCGCATCCGCACCGGCGAGGCCGATGCCGCGGCCCTTTGATTTCGCGCTCACCCTTATCCAATCAGGAGTAAAACCAAATGACGTTCAAGCGTCCCTATAGCGCGGGATTGGCGGCCCTCGCAGTCGGTCTGTTCACCGCGACCGCTGCCTTTGCAGAGCCCACCGTTAACAAGGGCGACAATGCCTGGATGCTGACATCGACGGTGCTGGTGCTGTTGATGACGATCCCCGGCCTTGCGCTGTTCTATGGCGGCCTCGTCCGCTCCAAGAACATGCTCTCGGTATTGATGCAGGTGTTCTACACGGTGTGCATCGTCACCATTCTCTGGGCGGTTTATGGCTACAGCCTCGCCTTCACCGGAGGCTCCGACTTCATCGGCGGCTTCTCGAAGGCCTTCCTGATGGGCGTGACGCCGGACTCCAAGGCCGCGACGTTCAGCGTCGACGCCAATATCTCGGAGCTGGTGTATGTCTGCTTCCAGATGACCTTCGCGGCCATTACGCCCGCGCTCATCGTCGGCGCCTTTGCCGAACGCATGAAGTTCTCGGCGATCGCCCTGTTCATCCCGCTGTGGGCAACGCTGATCTATTTCCCGATCGCACACATGGTTTGGTACTGGGCCGGACCGGACGCGATCTCGGATGCGGTCAAGGCGATTGCGGCAGCTGGATCGGACGCAGCGGCGAAGACCGCAGCCGAAGCCAAGCTGGCTGAAGTCAATGCCGACGCCGGCTGGGTGTTCAAGAAGGGCGCGATCGACTTCGCCGGCGGCACCGTGGTGCATATCAACGCCGGCATCGCCGGCCTCGTTGGTGCGCTCCTGATCGGCAAGCGCGTCGGTTACGGCAAGGACCTGATGGCGCCACATTCGCTGACCATGTCCATGATCGGCGCTTCGCTGCTCTGGGTCGGCTGGTTCGGCTTCAACGCCGGATCGAATCTCGAAGCCAATGGCGGCGCTGCACTCGCCATGACCAACTCCTTCGTCGCCACCGCGGCGGCGGCGTTGTCGTGGATGTTTGCTGAATGGATGATCAAGGGCCATCCCTCGGTGCTCGGCGCGATCTCCGGCGCAGTCGCCGGCCTCGTGGCGGTCACACCCGCGGCCGGCTATTCCGGTCCGATGGGCGCCATCGTGCTCGGTCTGATCGTCGGCGTGGTCTGCCTGTTCTTCTGCACCGTGGTGAAGAATGCGCTCGGCTATGACGACTCGCTCGATGTGTTCGGCGTCCACTGCGTCGGCGGCATCGTCGGCGCGCTCGGCACCGGCATCCTGGTCAATCCGGCACTCGGCGGCACCGGCGTGATGGACTACACCACTGGCAAGATCGGCGACTACGACTTCGCGGCACAGATGATCTCGCAGTGCTGGGGCGTCGGCACCACGCTGGTGTGGTCCGGTATCGGCTCGGCGATCCTCTACAAGGTCGTCGATGTCATCGTCGGGCTGCGCGCCAATGTCGAAACCGAACGTGAGGGTCTCGACATCACCGAGCACACCGAGCGCGCCTACAATATGTGAGTTCTCCCGGGGCACGACCTCCCGAGGTCGTTCCCAGAACTACGGTTTGGGCACATACCCGGCAATGCCCCGACCGTTGAGGGGCTCCAGCGCAAGCTGGGGCCCCTTTCTTTTTGAGAATTATGGGTCTGGATAGTGCCGCGGGCCGATGGTTAATCGTGTCTTAACCTCGCCGTATCTATGGTGGTTTGATCCATTTCCGGCCGGTCTCAGAGTGCGATCGGCGGCTTCAAGAGTGCTGGCACGACACGTATGGCCATGACCGCTTCATCCCGCGCGCCGCAGGGCGCCGGAAGTCCGGAAAGCGAACGCTCGCCATTTGCGCGGCTCACCGAATTGCTGGCCCCGTATCAACCCGGCAAGCCCTTGATAACATTATCATTGGGCGAACCGCAGCACCCGGTGCCGGATTTCGTCGGTCCGGTGCTGGCCCGACATATCGCCGATTTCGGCCGCTACCCCATCGCCCGGGGCATCGAGCCGTTCCGGCAGGCGGCGGCAAACTGGCTTTCCCTGCGGTTCGACCTGCCGCGGAGAGTAGATCCCGAAACCGAACTTCTGGTGCTCAACGGCAGCCGCGAGGGGCTGTTTTTCGCGGCGATTACTGCCGCTCGCTATGTCGGCGAGCGCAAGGGCCGGCCGGCGATTCTGCTGCCCAATCCATTTTATCCGGCTTATGGCGCCGGCGCGCGCGCCGCGGGCTGCGAACCGATCTATCTGCCGACCACGCTGGCCAACGGCTTCCTGCCCGATCTCGACGCGCTTGATGAGGCGACGCTGGCCAGGACGGTCGCGATCTACATCGCCTCGCCGGCCAATCCGCAGGGCGCGGTGGCTTCACGGGAATATTTCAGCCGCCTGAAAACGCTCGCCGATCGCCACGGCTTCATGATCCTGAGCGACGAATGCTATTCGGAAATCTATACGCAGCGCCCGCCCGGCAGCATGCTGGAATGCGCCGGCCCTGACTTTACCAACGCGGTCGCGTTTCAGTCGCTCTCGAAGCGCTCGAACCTGCCGGGCATGCGCGTCGGCTTTGCCGCCGGCGACAGCAAGTTTCTCAGCCTGTATCATGAGCTGCGCAACGTCGCGGCACCGCAGGTGCCGGTACCGCTGCAGCATGTCGCGGTCGCCGCCTACAGCGACGAGACGCATGTCGAGGAAAATCGGCGGCTCTACCGTCTCAAATTCGATCTCGCCGATCAGATCCTCGGCAATCGCTATGGCTATCGTCGCCCGGCCGGCGGCTTCTGCGTATGGCTCGACGTCTCCGCCAAAGGCGGCGACGAAGCGGCTACCGTAAACCTCTACAGGGATGGCGGCGTGCGCGTGGTGCCCGGAAGTTATCTGGCGCGGCAGCAACCCGACGGCAGCAATCCCGGCGCCGGTTATATTCGACTGGCGCTGGTGCAGGACAGTGAAACAACGGCCGAGGCGTTGCACCGGCTGGTCAAAATTCTGGACTGAAGCATGATCGGGAAAAACAAGAACCGGTTTTCCCTCGCGACAAACGCCGGCGGCGTTTGCGCGGAGATCACGCTCAAACAAGGAGATGAGATGGTGATGCAATCGTTCGCATCGCCATCCAGTCGCAGGGCCCCATGAGCATGCCAGCGATCGAACGTGTCATTCCCCTCGTGGGCCAGTTACCGGCAGCGATCCGCGAGGCCCTCGCGCGACGGCTGCGCGAGCTCGCCGGCCTGGGATTGCTGCTGCTGTCCGGCGGCACCGCGGCAGCACTCATGACTTGGTCTGTGCAGGATCCAAGCCTCAGCCATGCAACGTCGCGTGCGATCCGCAATATCGCCGGCTATCCCGGCGCCATCGGTGCCGATCTCCTGATGCAAATTCTCGGCCTCGGCGCGGTCATGCTGATCCTGCCGATTGCGATATGGGGCTGGCGCATGCTGACCCATCGCACCTTCGACCGCGAAGCCTTGCGGATCACATGCTGGGTCTTGTGCACGGTGATCTCGGCGGGCTTTGCAAGCTGCTGGCCGCTTGGCGGTGCATGGCCGCTGCCGACGGGGTTGGGCGGCGTGGTCGGCGATGCCTTGGTGCGCGCGCCCGCTGTCGTGTTCGGCCCTCCCGGATTTGCCTATTGCCTGGTGCTTGGAATCATCCTCGGCGTCGCGATGACCGCAACTTTCCTGGTCGCCAGCGGCATGGGGTCACGCCCGCAGGAAGAGGAATTGACGCCGATCGAGGACGACGATGCGCCGTTCGTGGAAGAAGACGACCGCGGTTCGGTCTCGCTGGGGTGGATGTTCCACGCCGCGATGAGCGCAAAGGCGCGGCTCGGATGGTTGTTGTCGCTGGCTTACGGCCGTCTGGTCGCAAGTTCGCCGACGCCCCGCGCATCTTCCTTTGAGCGCCAGGAGCCGAACCTCGGCGGCCGGGCAGCACCATCGATTGCGCCACAGGCCGACGAAGATTTTGAGGAAGAGGAAGAAGACGACGAGGAAGCCCCCGCTGCACGCGCGCCACGCAAAAAACCCGCGCCGCGCACACCCCAGCGCAAATCATCCGACAAGTTCGAATTGCCCTCGGTCTCCGTACTGACCGCGCCGAAGGCATCGGACCGCCAGCCGCTGAGCAAGAGTGAGCTCGAAGCCAATTCGCGCGCGCTGGAAGGCGTGCTGCAGGACTTCGGCGTCCGTGGCGAAATCGTCAAGGCCAATCCCGGGCCGGTCGTCACGCTGTACGAACTCGAACCCGCGCCCGGCATCAAATCATCGCGCGTCATTGGATTGGCTGACGACATCGCGCGCTCGATGAGCGCGCTGTCAGCCCGCGTCGCGGTGGTAGCCGGCCGCAATGCGATCGGCATCGAATTGCCCAATGCGCATCGCGAAAAGGTTTATTTGCGCGAATTGCTCGCGGTCAAGGACGGCAACGAATCGGTCGCGAAGCTGCCGCTCTGCCTCGGCAAGAACATCGGCGGCGAATCCATCATCATCGATCTCGCGCGAACGCCGCATATGCTGATCGCCGGCACCACCGGTTCCGGCAAATCGGTCGCCATCAACACCATGATCCTCAGCCTGGTCTATCGGCTGCGGCCCGATCAGTGCCGTCTGATCATGGTCGATCCCAAAATGCTCGAGCTCTCCGTCTATGACGGCATTCCGCACTTGCTGACACCCGTCGTGACCGACCCGAAAAAGGCCGTGGTCGCGCTGAAGTGGGCGGTGCGCGAGATGGAAGAGCGCTACAAGAAAATGTCCAAGCTCGGCGTTCGCAACATCGACGGCTACAATGCGCGTCTGCTGGAAGCGAAGACAAAAGGCGAAGAGCTGACGCGCACGGTGCATACCGGCTTCGACAAGGAAACCGGCAAAGCGGTCTACGAGGACGAGAAGCTCGATCTCGACCCGTTGCCCTATATCGTCATCATCGTCGACGAAATGGCCGACCTGATGATGGTCGCCGGCAAGGACATCGAAGGCGCGGTGCAACGGCTGGCGCAGATGGCGCGCGCCGCCGGACTGCATGTGATTCTCGCGACCCAGCGGCCGTCGGTCGACGTCATCACCGGCACCATCAAGGCGAACTTCCCGACCCGCATCTCGTTTCAGGTCACCTCGAAAATCGACAGCCGCACCATTCTCGGCGAGATGGGCGCCGAACAGCTGCTCGGACAGGGCGACATGCTCTATATGGCCGGCGGTGGACGTATCAGCCGCGTGCACGGACCTTTCGTTTCGGACGAAGAGGTCGAGAAGGTCGTGCGCCATCTCAAGTCGCAGGGCCAGCCGGAATATCTGGAAGCGGTCACGGCGGAGGAACCGACCGGCGAAGACGGCGCGGTATTCGATTCCAGCGCCATGGGTAGCGACGGCGGCGGCGACCTGTTCTCGCAGGCGGTCGCGATCGTCAAGCGCGACCGCAAGGCCTCCACCAGCTACATTCAACGCCGGCTGCAAATCGGATATAATCGCGCTGCGTCGCTGATGGAACGGATGGAACTCGAGGGCATCGTCGGCCAGGCCAACCATGCCGGAAAACGCGAAATTCTGGTCGAAGAGGAAGAAAGCGGCTTTTAAGCCGCGAATGGCGCCAAAGGGGTGCAAGGGATTGCACCGTCTTTTCACGTAAAAACGATATCTCCTTTTGGAGAAAGCGCGATAAAAGAGCGAACAGCCAGACAGGGCGATGCGTTGACGAGAAATCAGAAACATCGAATGGCAGACCAATTCCCCATCCGCATCACGCGCGCGGCCTTGATGCGCGTTGCTTTGGCGTGGCTGATCGCAGCACCCCTCGGAGCGACGATAACGCCGTCTGATGCGCAGACCGTTCCTGTCCCCAAACCGGCGCCCAAAGCCCGCGACCCGCAGAGCGGCTCGGACCAGCAGAGAGGTCCGGCGACGACCGGGTCCATGGCGGTGCCCAATCCTTTTATTCCGGATCCGCGCCGCAACGTTCCCGCCAGTCTTTTTGGCACCTTCGATGCCAACCAAAAGGCGCAGGCCGCCCGCGTGAGTTCCTACCTCTCGTCGCTGCAGACGCTGGCCGGAAATTTTATCCAGGTCGGGCCCGACGGCACCAAGACCAAGGGCGATTTCTACATCCAGAAGCCCGGCAAGGTGCGTTTCGAATATGCGCCGCCGAGCCCGATCGCGGTCGTCGCCGACGGATCGATGGTCGCCGTGCGTGACCGCAATCTGGCGACCCAGGAGATCTATCCGCTGTCGCAAACGCCGTTGCGGTACCTGCTGTCCGATCGCATCGACCTGTTAAAGGACACCAACGTTGTGAGCGTGACCGCCGATGACGTTTTCATCAGCGTCACCATCGAAGAGAAGCAGCTATTGATCGGCACCAGCCGCCTGATGCTGATGGTTGGCGCCAAGGACGGCCAGCTCAAGCAGTGGACGGTAACCGACCCGCAGGGCTATGACACCACGGTCGCGGTCTACAATCTGGATACGACCAAGAAATTCGATCCCGGCCTGTTCAAGATCGATTTCAACGATCGCGACCGTACTAACCCGGGCTAAAGCTCTCCGCCTGCCTGACATCCAGCTCTCGTCTTCGTCCCCAAAAACTCCGTTCGCGCGACTCGAAAACAAGCGCGTCCCTTGCGCGCGCCCTAAAAAGATGGTCACACCATCCCCTCATCCACATTGCTCATCCGGGGATGAGGCACGTCATTTGCTTCTGCATTACCGGTCCCCATGCGCTTTTCCCTGACGACCTGGAACATCAATTCGGTGCGCCTGCGCATCGATATCGTCGCGAAGTTTCTCAAATCGGTGCGGCCGGATGTGCTGTGCCTGCAGGAAACCAAATGCATCGATGACGCCTTTCCGCTCAAGCGTTTCAAGCGGCTCGGCTACGAACACGTCGCGCTGAACGGGCAGAAGGGCTATCACGGCGTCGCTGTGGTCTCGAAGCTGCCGTTCGAGGTCACCAACATTCGTACCTTCTGCGACAAGGTCGATTCGCGGCATATCACGGTCAGTTTCGGCGACAAGGCGCAACTGTCGAACCCGCTGGTGCTGCATAATTTCTATGTCCCGGCCGGCGGCGATATTCCGGATCCGGCGCTCAATCCGAAATTCGAACACAAGCTTCGTTTCCTCGACGAGATGAAGGCGTGCGAGCCGTTGCATCCGCGCGGCGACGATCGGCACATCCTGGTCGGCGATCTCAATGTGGCACCGCATGAGAATGACGTCTGGTCGCACAAGCAATTGTTGAAAGTGGTGTCGCACACCCCGATCGAATGCGAGAAACTTCTGGCGGCACAGACCCATGGCGAGTGGATCGATGTCGCGCGTGAGCGCATCCCGATGTCGGAAAAGGTCTATACGTGGTGGAGCTACCGCGCCGCGGACTGGACCTTGGCCGACCGCGGGCGAAGGCTCGATCACATCTGGGTATCGCGCGCGCTCAAGGACGGCATCAGCGATTTCCGAATCACGCGCGATGCACGCGGCTGGGAACGTCCGTCGGACCACGTCCCGGTGACGGTGACGCTGGAGGTGTGAGCCCCATCGTCGTCGTCCTCATCCTGAGGAGCGCGCCCAGCGCGCGTCTCGAAGGATGGCTCCGGGCACTCATGGTTCGAGACGGCGCAAGAGCGCCTCCTCACCATGAGGATACGCTCAAATGCTCAGCTTCGCTCCGGCCATCAGGATATCGCTCGCGATCTGGCTGGTGCGGTTGGCGAACTCGTCGCGAAGCCGGCGCGCCGCGACCGGGTCGCTCTCCAGCACGCGCTGAAACAGGCTGCGTGCGATCCGAATCACCGAGGAATGCTCGATCGCGAGCGCCGTGGAAGGCCGCTGCATCGCGACCACAAGCGCGAGCTCGCCGATCAATGCGCCGGGGCCCGCGACGATTTCAGCGCCGGTGCCGTCATCGATGCGGAACGCGCCGCGCTGGACGATAAATCCAGCGTCGGCCTCGTCACCTGCGTTGAAGAGCAGATCGCCGCGCGCGATATCGCGCTGCTCCGAGCCGATCGCCAGCATGCGCAACGCCGTGGTCCCCAACAGGCGCAATGTCGGGACGCGCTCTAGCAGGGCAACATCATCTTCGATCGACATGAAAAACCGGTTGCGCGATCACGAATCGTTGCCCGAATCGTATCACGGCACCAGCTTGTAGCCACCGGCTTCCGTCACCAATATCTCGGGGTTGGCGGCGTCTTTCTCGATCTTCTGGCGCAACCGGTAGATGTGAGTTTCCAGAGTGTGGGTGGTAACACCCGAGTTGTAGCCCCAGACTTCCTGCAACAGCGTCTCGCGCGAGACCGGCAGCTGGCCGGCCCGGTACAGGAAGCGCAGGATCGCGGTTTCCTTCTCGGTCAGGCGGACTTTGCGGGCATTGGCGCCGGTCAGCATCTTGGAGCCGGGGCGGAAGCTGTAGGGACCGACCGAGAAAACCGCGTCTTCGCTGGCTTCGTGCTGGCGCAGCTGGGCTCTGATGCGGGCCAGCAGCACCGCGAAACGGAACGGCTTGGCGACATAGTCATTGGCGCCTGATTCGAGCCCGAGAATGGTGTCCGAATCGGTATCGTGTCCGGTCAGCATGATGATCGGGGCCTTGAAGCCGCCCTTGCGCAGGCTACGGACGACTTCGCGGCCGTCGGTATCCGGCAACCCCACATCCATCAGCACGAGATCCGGAGCGTCGGCCTTGGCCGCGGTGGCGCCCTTGGCGCCGGTGTCGACGGCGGAGGCTTCGAACTCGTCGTGCAGCGACAATTGCTCCACCAACGTGTCACGCAGATCGGTATCGTCATCCACGATCAGGATCTTGCGGGCATTGGCCATTTGTATCCATCCTTTGGCGCGTCGGCGCGAGCGGTAGCCGCTTGGACCGGGCTTAGTCTGTGGTCGGTAAGTTTCTTTTGTCGGCGCTCGTCAGATATTCTTCGTCTTGAAGTAGGGAACCGTTACGGATTCACAAGCCGAAAGGCACTCTACTCTGGAATTCGCGGGCATTTAGATGAATGTCCTGTAATGCCGCGAAATAGAATATTTATGGGGCGGCACTCAAGAGACTCGTCTCGCACATGGAAAATTCCGGTATTTCAACCGCTTATCCGATAAATTTAGCCGACCGGCCGCTGTCCGCGATCCGGATTCGCGCCGTCGCCGGGAACCCCCGCCGCGGCTGGCTATTGGCCGGCGGCCAGACGGTCCCAGTGGCACTTGGTCGCGGCGGCATTATCGCCAACAAGCGCGAGGGCGATGGCGGGACTCCCAGGGGCGTCTTCCGGCCGCGACAAGTATGGTGGCGCGCCGATCGGCACCCCAGACCACGTACATTCCTGCCGAGCCGCGCGATCCGACCTGAAGACGCCTGGTGCGAGGATCCGCATAGCCGCCATTACAACCAACCGCTACGGCTGGGCGCTGGTGAGGACGGCGATCGGCTCACGCGCGACGACCACCTCTATGATTTCATCGTCGAGATCGATCACAATACCTCGCCGCGCATAGCCGGCCTCGGCAGCGCGGTCTTCCTGCATCTGGCGCGCGACAATTTCGGGCCGACCGCCGGCTGCGTGTCGATGACCAAACCCGCGATGCTGCGGCTGTTGCAGCAATTGGGGCCGCAGACGAAAATAGTGATCGGCTAAAGCGATCGAATAACGCTCACCGCGTTCCGAAAATCGCCGATCCAACGCGCACATGCGTCGCACCGAAGGCAATCGCGATCGCGAAGTCGGCGCTCATGCCCATCGACAAATTCGTAAGGCCATTACGCGCGGCGATCTTGGCGGTCAGCGCGAAGTGCGGCGCCGGCGCGTCATCGACCGGCGGAATGCACATCAGCCCTGATATTGGCAGGCCGTATTTTTCACGGCAGCTCGCGATGAAGGCATCTGCGTCTGCCGGCGCGATGCCGGCCTTTTGCGGCTCCTCGCCGGTGTTGAGCTGGACGAACAATTGCGGCCGTCGGTTCTGAGAAACGATTTCCTTGGCTAACGCTTCGCAAACGCTCGGACGATCGACCGAATGGATCGCGTCGAACAATGCTACGGCTTCCTTGGCCTTGTTGGATTGCAGCGGCCCGATCAGGTGCAACGCCAGTCCAGAATAAGCCGGCATTAACCCTGGCCATTTTGCCTTGGCTTCCTGCACGCGGTTTTCCCCGAAGACGCGTTGGCCGGCCTCGATCACCGGCACGATCGCATCGGCATCGAACGTCTTGGACACCGCAACCAGCGTCACCGATGCGCGATCCCGGCGCGCTTCTTTGCACGCGCGCACGATGTCCTGCTCCACCGCAGAAAGCCCGGTTGGTAAATGCGTGGTTATCGGAGCGGCGTTTTCGGGCATCGTCATGTCATCTACCGTTCGCAAATTGACGAGGTCGTTCGAATTGTAGCGAGTTCAAGTAAGGCTTCTTGAACCCTCTCCTCTACCTTGCAAATGGGGTTGGGGTAGAGAAATGTCACGCGTTAGTTTCAGCCGTCAAAGAGTGAAACTCAAGAAGCTTCTCGGAATTCGCGCACGGCTGGTGTTGCTGGCGCTGATCCTGGTGGCTCCCTTGATGCTGGAGCGCGCCCGTTCGCTCGAAAGCGAGCGTGCCAGGCAAGTCGCGGCCGCGTCAGCCGATTTGACCAACCTCTCGCAGCACAGCGCCAACACCCTGAAGGAAGTCATCTCCTCGGTTGAGACGGTGCTGCGATCGGCGGCCTATATCCGTGCGTCCGTGGGTAACGTCGGTCGCGGTTGCGATATCCTGCGGGCCAGCCTGCCGGCCAATCTGCCGTGGATCCGCAGGCTGATGATTGTCGGCGCCGATGGGCGGGTGCAATGCTCGACGATTCCCGAACAGGTCGGGCGCGATCTCAGCAACCGTATTTATTTGAAGGAGGCTCGGAAAACCGGCGACCTCGTTTTCAGCGATTTCCTGCTCGCCAACACCGACAAAAAGCCGATCATGATGGCGGCCTATCCGATGTCCGCCGTCAACGCCGATATGGATTCCGTTATCGTCGCGGGCGTCGATCTCGACTGGATTTCGAAATTCATGAGCCATCTTGGCGAACATCCGGGGATTTCGGCTGTGATGATCGATGGCGCGGGCATTGTCCTGGCGGCGCCGAAGGATGAAACCGACCTGGTCGGTCGCCCGCTCAGCGCCGTGCCGATGTTGTCTCCGATCGCTGAACGCGTGGTTGGCTCGGATCAGGCCGAAGGCTCGCTTTCATTCACCGCGCCCGATGGTTCTGTGCATGCCGCCAAATTTTCCCGCATTGCCGGCACCCAATCGCGCCTGATTCTCAGCGTCGATGAAGCCAAGGTATCGGCCGACATCAACCGCGAGATTCGTACCGCCTATCTGCAATTGCTGTTCGTCTGCCTGTTCGTGCTGCTCGGCGCCTTGATCGCGGCGGAGAAGCTCATCATCCAGCCCATCGAGACGATCGCAGCGATGGCCAAACGGTTCGGCCAGGGCGAATGGACCGTACGCACAGCGAATACCCGGCTGCCGGCTGAATTCGTCCCGCTGGTCCGCGCCTTCCATGCGATGGCGGCCCAGTTGACGGCGCGCGAACGCGAGTTGATCGCCAGCAATGACCGGCTGACCGTGATGGCATCGATCGACATGCTGTCCGGCCTCGCCAACCGGCGCGGCTTCCAGAGCCGGCTCGACTTCGAATGGATGAAGGCCCTGCAGCACGCGGGTGACTTGTCACTGATGATGATCGACGTCGATCACTTCAAGCTGTTCAACGACACCTATGGCCACCCCGAGGGCGATACCTGCCTCTCCAGGATCGGCGAAACGCTGGCTGCCATTGCCGCGGAAACCATGGGTTTTGCGGGACGCTATGGCGGCGAGGAATTCTGCCTTCTGCTGCCCAATGCGGACGCCGCCCGGGCGCTGGAGGTCGGCGAAATCGTTCGCGCGGCAGTTCAGGATCTCGCGATGCCCCACGCCACATCAAGCCATCAGACCGTGACGGTCAGCGTCGGCGTCGCCGGTACCCGGCCCAGCGCCGCACTGCAGCCCGGCGACCTGATCGAAGCCGCCGACGCCGCCCTCTACGCCGCCAAGCATCGTGGCCGCAACGCCGTGGTCGAACACGGTTTTGTGCGGATCACGGATGGCCAGATGGCGCTGGCGAGCTAACCCTGTTCCACCGCTACCGTCAGCCACGCGCAGGCCGCATAGGCCTCCCGACCCGTTGACCCCAAAGCCGCTTTTGTGGCCTAGTCCGCCGTCCTTTGGACCGGCCCGCAATCCACGAAAAGCCCTTCAATTCCATGACCTCCGAACGCTACAACGCCCGTGATTCCGAACCGCGCTGGCAACGCCAGTGGGACGAAAAGGCGATCTTCTCCGCCAAAAACGACGACGTCAGGCCGAAATATTACGTGCTGGAGATGTTCCCCTACCCGTCCGGGCGCATCCATATCGGGCATGTCCGCAATTACACCCTCGGCGACGTGCTGGCGCGCTTTATGCGGGCCAAGGGATTCAACGTGCTGCACCCGATGGGCTGGGACGCGTTCGGGCTGCCGGCCGAAAACGCCGCGATCGAGCGTAAAGTCGCGCCGAAGGCCTGGACCTACGACAACATCGCCGCGATGAAGAAACAATTGCGGTCGATCGGGCTGTCGCTCGACTGGTCCAGGGAGTTCGCGACCTGCGATCCCAGCTACTACAAGCACCAGCAGAAGATGTTCAACGATTTCCTGCGCGCAGGCCTGGCCGAGCGCGAGAAGCGCAAGATCAACTGGGACCCGGTCGACATGACCGTGCTCGCCAACGAGCAGGTGATCGACGGCCGCGGCTGGCGCTCCGGCGCTGTTGTCGAGCAGCGCGAAATGAACCAGTGGGTCTTCAAGATCACGAAGTACTCACAGGAACTGCTCGACGCGCTCGATACGCTGGATCGCTGGCCCGACAAGGTGCGGCTGATGCAGCGCAACTGGATCGGACGTTCGGAAGGCCTGCTGGTGCGCTTCGCGCTCGATGGTGCCACCACGCCGGATGGCGAAAGCGAGCTGAAGATTTTTACCACGCGGCCGGACACGTTGTTCGGCGCGAAGTTCATGGCGATCGCGCCGGACCATCCGCTGGCGCAGGCCGCGGCGGCGAAGAACCCGAAGCTGGCTGAATTCATCGCGGAAGCCAAACGCCACGGCACCGCGCAGGAAATCATCGACACTGCCGAGAAGCTCGGCTTCGATACCGGCATCAAGGCGATCCATCCGTTCGATGCCAACTGGAAGATACCGGTTTACGTCGCCAATTTCGTGCTGATGGAATACGGCACCGGTGCGATCTTCGGCTGCCCCGCGCATGACCAGCGCGACCTCGACTTCGTCAACAAATACGGCCTCGGAAATACGCCGGTGGTTTGCCCGCCGGACGTTGATCCCAAAACCTTTGTCATCACCGACACCGCCTATGACGGCGACGGCCGCATGATCAATTCGCGCTTCCTCGACGGCATGACCATCGAGCAGGCCAAACAAGATGTCGCCAAGCGGCTCGAAAGCGAGCTGCGCGGCAACATGCCGGTCGCCGAGCGGCAAGTGAACTTCCGCCTGCGCGACTGGGGCATCTCGCGTCAGCGCTATTGGGGCTGCCCGATCCCGGTGATTCATTGCCCGAAATGCGACGTCGTGCCGGTGCCGGACAAGGACCTGCCGGTGGTGCTTCCCGAAGACGTGTCATTCGACAAGCCCGGCAACGCGCTCGATCATCATCCGACCTGGAAGCACGTCACCTGTCCGCAATGCGGCGGCAAGGCGCAGCGCGAAACCGACACCATGGATACGTTTGTCGATTCGTCCTGGTACTTCGCACGCTTCACCGATCCGTGGAACGAGAACGCGCCGACCACGCCTGAAGTCGTGAACCGCCTGATGCCGGTCGACCAATATATCGGCGGCGTCGAGCACGCGATCCTGCATCTGCTCTACAGCCGCTTCTTCATCCGCGCGATGAAAGCCACCGGCCATATCGGCATGGATGAACCGTTCGCCGGCATGTTCACCCAGGGCATGGTGGTGCACGAGACCTATCAAAAGGCCGACGGCGGCTACGTCACGCCGGCCGAGGTCAAGATCGAAGCCGGCCCGGGCGGCCGCCGCGCCAGCCTGCTGACGTCAGGCGAAGAAATCACGATCGGCTCGATCGAGAAGATGTCGAAGTCGAAGCGCAACACGGTCGACCCCGACGACATCATCGCGACCTATGGCGCCGACGTCGCGCGCTGGTTCATGCTGTCGGATTCCCCACCCGACCGCGACGTGATCTGGAGCGACGAGCGCGTGCAGGGCGCTTCGCGCTTCGTGCAGCGGCTATGGCGGTTGGTCAACGAATCGGCCGAAATGGCCGGCGCGACCGTAGCGGCGAAGCCGGCGGCGTTCGGCGCCGATGCGCTGGCGCTGCGCAAGGCCGCCCATGGCGCGCTGGACAAGGTCTCCACCGGGATCGAAAAGCTGCATTTCAACGTCTGCCTGGCCTATATCCGGGAATTCGCCAATGCGCTGGGCGAGGTGCTGGCGCGCCCGGCACAGCCCGCGCCGGATCTGGCCTGGGCGGTTCACGAGGCCGCAGTCATTCTTGTGCAACTTTTCGCGCCGATGATGCCGCATCTGGCCGAGGAATGCTGGGGCGTGCTGGGGCAGCAGGGGCTGGTTTCAGAGGCGAATTGGCCCCAAATCGAACGCGATTTGCTGGTTGAAGACACGGTGACGCTGGTGGTTCAGGTCAACGGCAAAAAACGGGGTGAGGTCACGGTGGCCCGAACGGCCCAGAATCCGGAAATTGAGGCTGCCGTTTTGGCCCTTGATGCGGTAAAACAGGCTCTGGCCGGCAATGCCGTCCGCAAAGTGATCGTTGTTCCCATGAGGATCGTGAATGTCGTTGGCTAGGACCCGCATCGTCGCTCGGCTTCTGGCCGTGGCCGCCCTGGCGGCGCTGACGGCCGGCTGCTTCCAGCCGATGTATGCCGAACACGCCGACGGCACACCCGCTTTGCGGGAAAAGCTGATGGGCGTTGAGCTCCCGCCGGTGGAGAAGCCGAACGCTTCGCGCGATGCCCGCCTTGGGGTCGAAATCCGCAACGCGCTGGCGTTCAAGCTATATGGCAACGCCACCGGAGGACCTCCTACCCATCGGCTGGTGATGAAATTCACGACCAGCCGGACTTCGCTGATCGTCGATCCCAATACCGGACTGCCGAGCAACGAAGATTATGGCATCGATCTGCAATACAATCTGATCGAGAACGCGACCAATAAATCGGTCATGACCGGCACGACGTTCTCGCGCGTGTCCTTCGATATCCCCGGCAGCTACCAGCGGTTCGCCCGCGCCCGCGCCTTCCGCGACGCCGAGGATCGCGCCTGTCAGGAAGTCGCCGAGCGAATCCAGACCCGGCTGGCGTCGTTCTTCTACGCCGGCTCTTAAGTCCCGATCATTTTGGGGCGCGCAAATCCAAAACCCAGAGCTATTATCATGCGATCGAAATTCCGGAGTCGCGCGAAGGCGTGCCCCGGAATGACGGAGCCAAAGGTCTGACCATGGTCGCGCTGCGCGGCAAAGAAATCGACGCGTTTCTCGCCCGACCCGATCCGGGGCGTCCCATCATCCTGCTCTACGGTCCGGATGCCGGCCTTGTGCGCGAGCGCGCCAATGCGCTGCTGGCGTCGGCGGTCGACGATCCCAACGATCCCTTCTCATTGGTGCGGCTGGACGGCGACGAGCTTTCAGCCGAACCGTCGCGGCTGGTCGATGAAGCGATGACGATACCGCTGTTCGGCGGCCGCCGCGCGATCAGAATCCGCGCCGGCTCGCGCAGTTTTGCCAGCGGCGTCGATACGCTCGCGGAGCAACCGCTAAAGGATTGCCGGATCGTGATCGAGGCCGGCGAGCTGCGGCCGGAATCGCCGCTGCGCAAATCCTGCGAGCGCGCCAAGACCGCAGTCGCGATCGCCTGCTATCCGGACGCCGAACGCGACCTTGCGAAATTGATTGACGATGAGCTGCGCGTCTCCAATCTGAAAATCGCGCAGGATGCTCGCGCGTCGCTGATGGCCTTGCTTGGCGGCGACCGCCAGGCCTCGCGTAATGAATTGCGCAAGCTCGCGCTCTACGCCCACGGCAAGGGCGAAGTCACGCTCGACGACGTGATGGCCGTCGTCGCCGACGCCTCCGAGCTCAAGATCGATCCGATCGTCGACGGCGCCTTTGCCGGAAACCCGGCCACGGTCGAGACCGAATTCGCCAAGGCGATGGTGGCCGGCACCTATCCCGGCATGATCATTTCAGCCGCGCAGCGCCAGGCGGCGTGGCTGCATAAATCCGCGCTTGCCGTTGCCGATGGAACGCCGGTCTCGACCTTGCTCGACAGTGGATTTCCCCGGTTGCATTTCTCCCGAAAGAGAAATGTCGAGACCGCGCTGCGCAACTTCAGTACGGCGCGGCTGGTGTCGATCATCGAGCAGCTCGCCGTCGCCGCGCTGGAAATGCGCAAGCAGGCCTCGCTGGCCGCCGTGATCGCGCAGCGCACGCTGCTGTCGATCGCGGTCAATGCGAAGCGCAGGGGGTGACTCTTCTTCCCCCTCTCCCGCTCTTGCGGGGGAGGGTCGGGGTGGGGGTGCTCAACAAACACGCGGACATCGAATTGGCGGAAGCAATTCCCCCACCCGCCGCACTTTGTGCGGCGACCTCCCCCGCAAGCGGGAGAGGTGAAGAAAGGTTGAGCAGCGCGCTGCCTACCCCTTCGCTTCCAGCTTGGCCACGATCTCATCGAGCTGATCGAGGTCGCGGTAGCGGATGTGCACGGTGCCGCCGGGCTCCCGGTGGTCGACGCTAACCGTCAGTCCAAGCGCATCGCTGACCCGCTTTTCCAGTGCTGCCGTATCGGGGTCCTTCACCTTGCCGCCGCGCGCCTTCTGCGGCTTGCGCTCGGGCACGCCTTCGACATGCGCCAGCGCTTCGGCCTGGCGCACATTGAGACCTTCCTCGACGATGCGCTTGGCTGAACCGGCCGGATCCGGCACGCCGATCAGTGCCCGCGCGTGACCGGCGGACAGTTGGCCCGAGGCGATATAGGCCTGAACTTCGGCCGGCAATTTCGTCAGCCGCATCATGTTGGCGACATGGCTGCGGCTCTTGCCGACGATCTTGGCAATTTCTTCCTGGCTGCGTTTGAATTCATTGGCGAGCGCGTGATAGCCCTGCGCCTCTTCCATCGCATTGAGATTTTCGCGCTGCACGTTTTCGATGATCGCGATCTCAAGCGCGTCGGAATCGCTGACATCGACCGGCACGATCGGAACCTCGTGCAGCCCGACGATCTGCGACGCGCGCCAGCGGCGTTCGCCGGCGATGATCTCGAAGCGATCCTGCGCGCCCTTGACCGGACGAACGATGATCGGCTGGATCACGCCGTGCTGCCGGATCGAATCGGCGAGCTCGCCGAGTTCGGCATCGGAAAACGCGCGGCGCGGATTGCGCGGATTGGGCTTGATGAATTCGATCGGGACCTTGCGCTGCGCGCGCGGCCGTTCCAGATGCGCGGCTTCGCCGCCGACATCTCCGATCAGACTTGCAAGACCGCGGCCCAGTCGCGAACGCGCTTCGTCGGCCATCGCCAGCTCCCTTGGATTCAACTTAAGCGCTCCTGTTAAGCTTCGGCTTCGTCGTGGAGATCGTAGAGTGGGCAAAGGCGCGCTTCGCGCCGTGCCCACCATCGTTCAAGTCAAAATATTCCGGTGGGCACGCTTCGCTTTGCCCACCCTACGGATCCGTCTCAATGCGTGCGCAACTCGCGCTCGCGCTGGATCACTTCGGTCGCAAGCTTGAGATAGGCTTCACTGCCGACGCATTTGAGATCGTAGACCAGCACCGGCTTGCCGTAGGACGGCGCTTCGGAGATGCGCACGTTACGTGGAATCATGGTGTTGTAGACCTTGCTGCCCATGAACTGGCGGACGTCGGCGACAACCTGGTTCGACAAATTGTTGCGCGAGTCGAACATGGTCAGCACGATGCCGTGGATCGACAGATTGGGATTGAGCGTGGAGCGCACCTGCTCCACCGTTTGCAGCAATTGCGACAGACCCTCCAGCGCAAAGAACTCACACTGCAGCGGCACCAGGATCGCATCGGAGGCCGCCATCGCATTGACGGTAAGAAGATTGAGCGATGGCGGGCAATCGATCAGCACATAGGTGTAGTCGGATTGCGGTTCGGCATTGGTGTTCAGCGCCGCGATCGCATCGCGCAGCCGGAACGCACGGTCGCGGGTCGAGCCCAGTTCGAGTTCGAGGCCGGAGAGATCCATTGTCGAGGCGGCGATATGCAGCCGCGGCACTGCGGTCGCGACCACCGCATCACGCAACGGCGCCTCGCCGATCAGCACGTCGTAGGTCGAGCAGTTGCGGCTGCGGCGATCGATGCCCAATCCGGTCGAGGCATTGCCCTGCGGATCGAGATCGACAATCAGCACGCGCTCGCCGATCGCGGCCAGCGCGGTACCGAGATTGATCGCGGTGGTGGTCTTGCCGACGCCGCCCTTCTGATTGGCTAGCGCCAGGATGCGCGGATGGGCCGGCGGAATAGGGGCCTTATCCTCTTGATATATTTGATCAATTACGGTCATGCGCGGACGCCATCGGTGTTGCGGACGGGGAGGCGCCGCTCGATATGATCGAGTTCGACGATCCAGCCGTGTCCGCCGGTGCGGCTGGAATGCATTTGCGGTTTGATATTCCAATATTTAGTGGCTTCGGTCAATTCAGCCTCTACATCTTGGCCTTTGAGAAACAAGGCTTTTGCACCCTGCCTCACCAGCGGCTCCGCGAAGCCGATGAGTTGATGTAGCGGAGCCAAGGCACGCGCGGTGACGCAATCGACCTTACCGACGGTTCTATCCACACTATCCCCGATGTCAGCGGGGTGAATTGTGCCCGGGGTGTTGGTTACTCGCAGCGCTTCGCGCAGGAAGGCGGCCTTCTTGGCATTGCGCTCGACCAGATGGATCTGCACGCCCGGAATCTCTGCCAGCGCGCAGGCCAGCACAACGCCTGGAAAACCTCCGCCGCTGCCGAGGTCGGCCCAGGCCTTTGCCCCTGGAGCCAGCGTCAACAGCTGCAGCGAATCCGAGATATGCCGGGTCCAGAGATTCGGAAGCGTCGATGGCGCGACGAGATTGGTTTTGGCCTGCCACTCCAGCAGCAATTCGACATAGCGATCGAGCCGCGCTTCTGTTTCACGTGAAACAGGCGTCAAGGCGAGAGCTGCGGCCTTATCGGAGCCGAGGATCGGAGACTGCGTCTGGTTGGAGGTTTTGGGCATTGGCTCGATGGGTCGTTGGGTCGCTTAGAAGCGTCGCTGTGAGTCCCGGTCACGATACACCCCGATGAGGAGCTTCGTGAGACAATCTGCACCGACAAAGCTCCAATCATGGAGACTACGCTCCGATATTGCTCACGTCGTTATCGGAGCCCTCAGACAGGGCGCGCACCGCGTTGTTTCACGTGAAAC
This sequence comes from uncultured Alphaproteobacteria bacterium, assembly GCA_963790595.1. Taxonomy (GTDB): domain Bacteria; phylum Pseudomonadota; class Alphaproteobacteria; order Rhizobiales; family Xanthobacteraceae; genus Bradyrhizobium. The sequence continues at coordinate 132,453 of CAWBPE010000019.1, forward strand.
AGCTCTACACCGTCGCCGATGACGGCTTCCGTCGCGCTTCCCGACGTAGATAGGCCGCCAAAATCCCCAGCGCCGCGGGAGTTAGACCATCCAGCCGGCCCGCCTGCCCCACGGTTCGCGGTCGTGCGGCTTGCAGCTTGGAGCGGGCCTCGTTGGAAAGCCCCGGCACCTGGCTGTAATCGACTTCGCTGAGGATCAACCCCTCGTCGCGGCGGAAGGCATCGACGTCAGCGGTCTGACGCTTGAGATAGACATCGTATTTAGCGTCGATCTCGAGATGGACCGCGATCGATGGGTCGATGGCTGACAATTCCGGCCAGATTGCACCTACTTCGGTCCAGCCGATCTCCGGATAGGCCAATAGCTCAAAGGCCGAGCGGCGCTGGCCATCCTTATTCAGGGCCAGCCCATGCTTCGCGGCCTCGTTCGGCGTAATCGCGAGCGACTTTGTCAGAGCCTTGGCAGCGTTGAGTGCAGCCATCTTGGCGCCGTGGCGCAGCGATCGCGCCAGGTCCACGCATCCCAGCCCTATTCCCTTGTCGGTCAGGCGTTGATCCGCATTGTCGGCGCGTAAGGTCAGGCGATACTCGGCGCGTGACGTAAACATTCGATAGGGCTCGGTGATTCCGCGGGTGACGAGATCGTCGATCATCACACCGAGATAGCCGTCGGCACGGTCAAACACGACGGCATCTCCGCCGCTGGCGGCGAGGCCGGCATTAAGACCGGCCACGAGCCCCTGCGCGGCGGCTTCTTCATAGCCTGTGGTGCCGTTGATCTGTCCGGCCAGAAACAGCCCCGGCAATCGCTTGGCCTGCAGGGTCGGATCAAGTTCGCGCGGATCGACATGATCATATTCGATCGCATAGCCCGGCCGGACCATCCGCACACGCTCAAGGCCGGGGATTGTCGCCAGGATCGCGAGCTGAACCTCTTCCGGCAGCGAAGTGGAGATACCGTTGGGATAGACCGTGGAGTCGTCGAGACCTTCCGGCTCCAGGAAGATCTGATGCCCGTCACGATCGCCAAAGCGAACGATCTTGTCTTCGATCGAGGGACAATAGCGTGGCCCGCTGCTCTTGATCTGGCCCGAATACATCGGCGATCGGTGCACATTGGCCCGGATCACCTCATGGGTCGCCGGGGTCGTGCGGGTGATACCGCACTGGATCTGTGGCGTCGTGATCCGGTCGGTCATTACCGAAAACGGCTCCGGCGGATCGTCGCCCGGCTGCATCTCGACAGCGGGCCAGTCGATCGTGCTGCCATCGAGCCGCGGCGGGGTCCCGGTCTTCAGCCGGCCGAGCGTAAAGCCGACCCGCTCGAATGATTTTGAGAGACCCATTGCCGGGGCCTCATCGACCCGGCCGGCTGGCCAGTTCTTCTCCCCGAGATGGATCAGGCCGCGCAGGAAGGTGCCGGTCGTAATGACAACGGCACCGGCGGACAGTTCGCGGCCGTCGGCGAGACGAATGCCGGCAACACGACCGCTGGCCACGATCAGTTCGTCGGCCTCACCTTCGATCACGCTGAGATTAGCGGTCTCGATGAGGGCGGCTTGCATCGCCGTCGCGTAAAGCTTGCGGTCCGCCTGCGCGCGCGGTCCCCGGACCGCCGGCCCCTTGCGCCGGTTGAGCATCCGAAACTGGATGCCGCCGGCATCGGCGACCCGGCCCATCAATCCGTCGAGTGCATCGACCTCGCGGACCAGATGGCCCTTGCCCAACCCGCCGATCGCGGGGTTGCAGGACATCGCGCCGATGGTCGCAAAACGGTGGGTGACCAGCACCGTCCTGGCGCCGAGGCGCGCGGCCGCACTCGCGGCCTCGCAGCCGGCGTGGCCTCCTCCGATAACGATGACGTCGAACGATTTTTGGTCGGCAGCCATGGCGCGCGTTCTATAACGCGGCGTTTCAACTCGAAAGCGGTAAGTTCAAATGCGAGGATGTTTCACGTGAAACGGCCGTAGCTAACGCGTTGTTTCACGTGAAACAATTAGTCGAAGAAATGAACATAAAGAATGAATAAAGAAATATTACTTTCCTATACAGAATTCCCGAAAGATGACGTCAAGAACATCTTCCACATCAACCCGGCCAAGCAATCGCCCGAGCGTAACCGCCGCGCTTCGCAATTCTTCCGCAGCTAGTTCCTCACCCCTGTCAATAATCGAAATGCTGCGTTGCAGCATAATCACTGTCTCCTGCAGCAATTTCCTTTGCCGCCCGCGCCCGATCAGGGCGTCCTCGCCTGCCCCGAAAAAATCCCGCGCAAAAATCACGATCGCCGCGATCAGCTCCGGGACGCCGTCGCCCCGCGCCGCAGAAATCCCAAACTCGGTCGAGCCACCCTTTCGTGGGCCATTGGCTGATTCGCGCGAGCTCGCCGAATTGCCCGTTTCGAGATCGATCTTGTTGCGCACGACCCACGCCCCCGAAGCCCCTTCGCGATCGGCCGCCACATGCTGCGCATCGACCATCCATAACACGAGGTCGGCTTCCGCCGCACGCGCCCGCGCCCGGCGCACTCCCTCCTGCTCGACGGGATCATCGGTCTCACGAATGCCGGCGGTATCGATCACCGTCACCGGATAGCCATCGAGATCGAGCTGGATTTCGATCACGTCGCGGGTCGTGCCGGCATGCGGCGATACGATCGCGACTTCGCGCCGCGCGAGTTGATTCATCAGCGTCGATTTTCCGACATTCGGCGGACCGGCGATCGCAACCACCAGCCCGTCGCGCAGACGTTCACTTTGGCCCTGTGCTGCAAGCACTTCTTGAATCTCAGCGAGGAGCGTCTCGATCTTTGCCAGCGCGGGCTTTTGCAATTCCGTGGGCACGTCGCCCTCGTCGGAGAAATCGATCCCGGCTTCGATCAATGCCGATGCCTCGATAATCTGCGCCCGCCAGTCCCGCGCTTTGTCCCCGAGCAGGCCCTTCATCTGGCGCAGCGCCTGGCGGCGTTGTCGGTCGGTGTCGGCGTGAATCAGATCGTCGAGCGCTTCGGCTTCGGTGAGATCGAGCTTGCCGTTCTCAAACGCGCGGCGGGTGAATTCGCCGGGCTCGGCGGCCCGCATATTTTCAAAGGCCGACAATGCGGAAAGCAATGCCGCCAGCACCGCGCGGCCGCCATGGACGTGAAACTCGGCGACATCCTCACCGGTCGCGCTGGCCGGTCCCGGAAACCACAGCACCACCGCATCGTCGATCGGCCGCTGGCTGACGTCCCGCAACAACACCCGCGTCGCCATCCTCGGCGTGGGAAGTTTACCCGCAAGCGAGGTCAAGGCGGTCATGGCCTGCGGACCGGACACCCGCACCAGGGCGATAGCACTCGGTAGACGGCCGGACGACAAAGCAAAGATGGTCTGTTCCCGCGGATGCATCGCCTATTTGTCCTCGGGCCGTTGAGAACGCAACGCAATTTCGATTGGCTCGATTCTTCGGATGACCTGGGCCAGGAAGCCAGCGGCGCTGTTTATGCTGCAGCATATTCCGCAGCATTTATGCTGCAGAAAACGCCCGATCGCTCACGCCTCAGAAATAAGTTAAAGCAATTTCAGTTACTTACCGATCGATCGACGAGAACTGACATATCCCGCCATGCTGCAGCATTACCGCAGCAAAGGCTCCTTCGCGATATTTAGCCCCAAACATGAAAAAGGGCGCCCTGCTCACGCGAGGACGCCCCAATTCAAGACCGCCGAAACGGCTCAGGTATTCATCAATTCGAAGAATTCCGAGTTGTTCTTGGTGTTGCGGAGCTTGTCGAGCAGGAAGTCGATCGCGTCCATCGTCCCCATCGGATTGAGGATCCGGCGCAGCACGTACATTTTCTTGAGCAGCTGCGGATCGGTGATGAGCTCTTCCTTGCGGGTACCGGAGCGCGAAATATCGATCGCCGGGAAGGTCCGCTTGTCCGAGACCTTGCGGTCGAGAATCAGTTCGGAATTGCCGGTGCCCTTGAATTCTTCGAAGATCACTTCGTCCATGCGACTGCCGGTATCGACCAGCGCGGTCGCGATGATGGTGAGCGAACCGCCCTCTTCGATATTGCGCGCGGCGCCGAAGAAGCGCTTCGGCCGTTGCAACGCATTGGCGTCGACACCGCCGGTCAGTACCTTGCCGGATGACGGCACCACGGTGTTGTAGGCACGTCCCAGGCGCGTAATCGAGTCCAGCAGGATCACCACGTCGCGGCCGTGTTCGACCAGCCGCTTGGCCTTCTCGATGACCATCTCGGCGACCTGGACGTGCCGCACCGCCGGCTCGTCGAAGGTCGATGAAACGACTTCGCCCTTCACCGAACGCTGCATGTCCGTGACTTCTTCCGGACGCTCATCGATCAGAAGCACGATCAGGTAGCATTCCGGATGATTGGCAGTGATCGAGTGCGCGATGTTCTGCATCAGCACGGTCTTACCGGTGCGCGGTGGCGCCACGATCAAAGCGCGCTGGCCTTTGCCGATCGGAGCCACAATGTCGATAACCCTTGCAGAAAGGTCTTTTCTGGTTGGGTCTTCGAGTTCGAGCCGGAAGCGCTGATCGGGAAACAGCGGCGTCAAATTGTCGAAATTGACCTTATGCTTGGACTTTTCAGGGTCTTCGAAATTGAGCGTGTTGACCTTCAGCAGCGCGAAATAGCGTTCGCCTTCTTTCGGGCTGCGAATATGGCCTTCGATGGTATCGCCGGTGCGAAGCCCGAAGCGGCGGATCTGCGACGGCGAGACATAGATATCATCCGGTCCCGGCAGATAATTGGCATCCGGCGAGCGCAAGAAGCCAAAGCCGTCGGAGAGAACCTCGACGACGCCTTCACCGATAATATCGGTTTCCTGGATCGCGAGTTGTTTGAGAATGGCGAACATCAGCTCCTGCTTGCGCATCGTGCTGGCGTTTTCGACCCCTTTCTCCTCGGCAAACGAGACTAGCTCGGCTGGCGTCTGGGCTTTGAGGTCTTGAAGTTTCATTTCCCGCATTGGGGTCGTCCTGTGGAGTAGCAAGGGGGAGGGGTGCGAGGTGGCTTTACAAAATGCGGACGCAAGAAAAGGAAGGTCCGCAGGTCTAAGCGAGGAAAGTGCCGGAGAGGCTTCAAACCTGATGTGACGGCCGGCTCAACGAGGAGACCGGAACACAACCACATCCGCCTGCGTGGGGTGGGATTTAGGTAATATAGAAAATCGACGGGCTTTCCGCAAGGAGCGCTCAAGTTGAACTATTGCTGATAACGCCCATCAGAATGGTTTGACCACGACCAGAATCACGATCCCGATCATCAATATCGTCGGTACCTCATTGATAATACGATAAAATTTCTGACTGCGTGAATTGCGATCCGCTGCAAAATCCCGCACACAGCGCGACAAAAAGCCGTGGACACCCGACAGCAATACCACCAGCAGCAGCTTGCCGTGCAGCCAGGGCGCTGAAAACCAATGACCGGCCCACGCCAGATAAAGCCCGGCCAGCCAGGTCACGATCATCGCGGGGTTCATGATCGCCTTCAGCAACCGCCGTTCCATGATCTTGAACGTCTCGGACTGCTTTGATGCGGCCTCCGCATCGCAGTGGTAGACGAACAGCCGCGGCAGATAGAGCATGCCGGCCATCCATGCGATGACCGCAATCACATGCAGTGCCTTGATCCATTCGTACATCGTGTATCGTCCATCCGCGAAAGCGCTGCTCGTTCAAACCCTGGAACAACTCAGCCATTGCAGGCGTTGCTGAGCATCCAGTCTTGTCGCTTGGCGCAGACATATCCGCAAGCGGCACTTATCTAAAACAATCTATTTAGATTCTTAGGTTTGAGTCTAAGTAGCGGTGGATTAGGCCCACGCAAAACTCTCCCGCAACTGCAGGCGACTTGTTCACATCCATCAACAAATTTTCGGATGGATGTGGTTGGTGCAATAACGTCACTTAATTCAAGTGTTTGCGGCGCGCGCTCGCCAGTCTATACAGAGACAAATCCACATAAGCTCACTATCATTGCCGCCATGAGATGACTTATCCCGGCGATGAGCCCTGTGAAGAAAAAGTCGGGTTATCCCGGACCGATCGACCCGGGGGCGATTCCAAGGGATAAGCTCCACAGGGATTCACAGGTTACACAGGGGTTCAGGTGCCCACGACCGGCAATTATTTTCATCTTCACCTGGTCTCCGATTCGACCGGTGAGACGCTGATCACGGTGGCGCGCGCGGTCGCCGCGCAATATGCCAATGTGACTCCGGTCGAACATGTCTATCCCCTGGTGCGCAGCCAGAAGCAGCTCGATCGCGTGTTGAGCGAAATCGAGGAAGCACCGGGGATTGTGTTGTTCACGCTGCTCGAGCGAGATCTGGTCGGCCGACTCGAAGCCAAGTGCCAGGAGATCAACATCCCGAGTCTCTCGATCATCGGGCCGGTCATGCAGTTGTTTCAGGCCTATCTGGGAGCGCCCACCACGGGACGCGTCGGCGCCCAGCACACTTTGAACGCGGAATATTTCAAGCGGATCGACGCGCTGAACTATACGATGATCCATGATGACGGCCAGCATGTCGAAGGATTGGAAGAGGCCGAGGTTATTCTGGTTGGCGTATCCCGCACCTCTAAAACACCGACCTCCATCTATCTCGCCAACCGGGGCATCCGCACCGCAAATGTTCCGCTGGTGCCGGGTATCCCGATTCCACATCAGCTTGAGACGTTGAAGAAGCCGCTGGTGGTCAGCCTTCACGCCGCGCCCGAACGCCTGATCCAGGTCCGGCAGAACCGGCTGCTGAGCATGGGTGATCGCGACAACGACACTTATATTGACCGTCAGGCCGTTACCGACGAAGTCGCATATGCGCGGCGGCTCGCCGCCAAATTCGACTGGGCGCAGCTCGACGTGACACGCCGGTCGATCGAGGAAACCGCGGCCGCGATCATGAAATTGTTGTCCGACCGGCAACGGCAGCGGTTGGCCGAATGACGCTGTGGCGCGGAAAAGATCCGTTGATATTGGCCTCGCAAAGCCGGGCGCGGCAGACGCTGCTCGCCAATGCCGGGATCGATTTTGAAGCCGTTCCGTCCGACATTGATGAGCGTGCTGTACAGCAAAAATCTGGTTTGACGGCGCCCGGCGAAATCGCCGCACTTCTCGCGCGTGAGAAATCCCTCTTTGTGTCGGCAAAGCTGCCCGACCGGTTTGTCGTCGGTGCGGATCAAACCCTGGCGCTGGGATCACAGCTGTTCAGTAAACCGGCCGGGCGGGCCCAAGCCGCCGAACAATTGCGCGCGCTCGCCGGCGGCACGCATGAACTACATTCCGCCGTTGCGGTTTCGCGCGACGGCAAGATAATGTTCTCCCATGTATCCGTTGCGCGCATGACCATGCGAAAACTGAGCGAAGCCGACATCGAGGCCTATCTGGACGAAGCCGGCGAAGCCGTGACATCAAGCGTCGGCGCCTATCAATTGGAAGGCCTCGGCGTGCATTTGTTCGAGCGTATCGAGGGCGATCATTTCACCATTCTCGGGCTGCCGCTGCTGCCATTGCTGGCGTTTCTGCGTAACGAACGGCTGCTCGGTGTATAAGAGCGCATCATGATCATTCTTGGTCTGACCGGCTCGATCGGGATGGGAAAATCGACCACCGCGAAATTATTCGTGGAAGCCGGTGTGCCGGTCTACGATGCCGACGCGACGGTTCACCGCCTGTACGAAGGCGAGGCGGCGCCTGCGATCGAAGCGGCGTTTCCTGGCACCACCATTGGCGGCAAGGTCGACCGCACGCTTCTCTCGGCGCAAGTCGTGCACGATCCCGCCGCGATGAGGCGGCTCGAGCAGATCGTTCATCCGATGCTAGGTGCGTCGCGCGCGAGGTTCCTGGAGGACGCCGAACAATCCGGCGCGGCGGTGGCCGTGGTCGATGTGCCGCTGTTGTTCGAGACCGGCGGCGAAAAACGCGTCGATGCGGTGGTGGTGGTCACGACCACACCGGAAATTCAACGCGAGCGGATTCTGGCGCGTGACAACATGACTGCCGACAAGCTCGATGCCATTCTCGCCCGGCAACTGCCCGATGCCGAAAAACGCAAGCGCGCGGATTTCGTGGTGGATACCTCGCATGGTCTTGACCCGGTACGGGCCCGAATCCGGGACATTCTGGTCGAGGCTGGTAAGATGCCGCAACGGCGAACCTGATTCGCTGATCCCACCGGCTTTTTATTCATGCGCGAAATCATTCTCGATACCGAAACCACCGGCCTCGATCCGCTGCGCGGTGACCGGCTGGTCGAAATCGGCTGCGTCGAGATTTTCAACCGCATGCCGACCGGCCAGACTTTTCACCGGCATATCAATCCCGAGCGCGACATGCCGGCCGAAGCCTTCGCCGTGCACGGCCTGTCCAGCGAATTTCTCGCCACCAAGCCGCTATTCGCCGAGGTGGTCGAGGATTTCCTCGAGTTCATCGCCGATGCGCCGCTGGTGATTCACAACGCTTCGTTCGATATCGGGTTCATCAATGCCGAGCTCGACCGGATCAAGCGCCCGGTCATCTCACGCGACCGGCTGGTCGACACCTTGCTTCTGGCGCGGCGCAAGCATCCCGGTGTGTCCAACCGCCTCGATGATCTCTGCTCGCGTTATGCGATCGACAATTCCCGCCGCACCAAGCATGGGGCGCTACTCGACGCCGAATTGCTGGCCGAGGTCTATATCGATCTGATCGGGGCCCGGCAGTCGCAATTGATTCTGGCCTCGGAAACCCGCGAGACCCGTACCAATGGTGTCGGCGAAATGCCGCGGCGGCAGCGGCTGGAACCGCTCGCGCCACGCGTAACCGAGGCGGACCGCGCCGCGCATCGGGAGTTTGTCGCCACTTTGGGCGACAAACCGATCTGGAATGATTTTCTGGGCGTCTAAAAGCGAGAGCTAAATCAGCTCGGCTTGATCTGAGCGGCCTCAGCCGACTGCCGCTCCAGATTCTGGCGATACAGACCGACAAAATCGACGGGATCGAGCATCAGCGGCGGGAACCCGCCATCGCGCACGGACGTGGCGATGATCTCGCGCGCGAACGGGAACAACAGCCGCGGGCATTCGATCATGACCAGCGGATGCAGGTTTTCCTTGGGCACGTTAACGATCCGGAACACACCGGCGTAAGCGAGGTCGAAGCTGAACATGACCTTGCCGGCGTTTTCCGCCTTGCCCTCGACCGACAGCGTCACTTCATATTCATGTTCGGAGAGATTGTTGGCGGTGACGTTGATCTGGATATTGATCGCCGGCTGCTGCTGTTGCGGGGCGAGCGAGGCCGGAGCGTTGGGATTTTCGAACGAGAGGTCCTTGGTATACTGCGCCAGCACGTTCAGCTGCGGAGGAGGGGCTGCCTCGGGGGGCACGCCGTTGCCGTTGGTCATGGAAGTCTCTCCTGGAACTTTTCAAGCGATCGGGGCCGATTTGCAGCTAAATCCGCTCGCGGGGTGCGAAATGCCCTGTCGGGGCGAGTGGCTATCATAGCCGCGCCTCATTCCACAAGGACGACAATGGCCGGCAGGCTGCCGGAGGCTTCGTTGTCTTTGGGGATCGTTAACTTCGCCCGATATGCGGAAGAGCTGTGGCCATGCTGTGGAGGTTACACTCTAAATTATTGAATATGCGCGATTTCCGGGCACGATCGGGGTTTCCCCTTGACGTGAAAACGCGCTACAATTCGGCCTGTGGCTACCGGGTAAGAGCGTCGGCTTGGCCTATTTTAACGGTCGTGGCTTTATCGTGCCAGGACGTGCCATTGGCCAGGCCAAGTTTCGTGCCTACATGCTGCAGACCCATCCATGATGTAATATCTGCCGTTCCCTGAGGGAACGCTCTATCGCCGGAGCTCTTGCCGGCGCAGACCAGAAAGCGAATACGACGTGGATATTTACACCATCATCTTCCTGGCGCTCGCCGTCTTCATCTTCCTGCGCCTGCGCAATGTGCTCGGACAGCGCACCGGAAACGAGCGGCCGCCCTATGATCGCGCGGCACGCAATGTGGTGCAGGGCGCGCAAGACAACAGCGTCGTTCCGATGCCGGGCTCCGTCATCGACCAGGCGCCGCTGGCGCCGACCGCCGATGTGACGCCGCCGACCGATCGCTGGAAAGGCCTGGCCGAGCCGGGCACCGCGCTGGCCCAGGGTCTCGATGCGATCGTCGCCCAGGATTCCTCGTTCGATCCCCGTCATTTCATCAGCGGCGCCAAGAGCGCCTATGAGATGATCGTGCTGGCGTTCGCCAATGGTGATCGCCGCTCGCTGAAGGATCTGCTGTCGTCGGAAGTTTTTGACAGCTTCGATGCCGTGATCAAGGATCGCGAGAAACAAGAGCAGAAGACCGAAACGCGGTTCGTTTCGATCGACAAGGCTGAGCTGGTCGGCGCGGAAGCGCGCGACCGTTCGGCGCAGCTGACCGTGCGTTTTGTATCGCAGATGATCTCGGTCACCCGCGATAAGGCCGGCACCATTGTCGACGGCAATCCGGACAAGGTTGCCGACATCACCGATGTTTGGACATTCGCCCGCGACACGACCTCACGCGATCCGAACTGGAAGCTGGTTGGCACCGGAAGCGCCCACTAACGCGCGTGAGATCAGGCACTACGCGGCCGCGTGCTGTCTGATCGTGGCGGCGTTGGCGTTGATGCCGTTTACCGCAGATGCCGCCCGCCGCGCGCGCGCCACGCACAGCGCCCGCGAGCATCTGCCGGAAGCCCGTGCCATTCCCTATCCACGCCTTGAGTGGCCGCTTGAGATCCCGGGCAGTCAATATGCGCCGGTGGCGTGGTCGGATATCGCGGGCTGGAACGAGGACGATCATCTGGCGGCCTATGGGGCGTTTCGCGTCAGCTGCCGATCGATCGCCGAGCAGCAAGGCCCGGCCCCCGATCCCAAGGCGCTGGGCACCTCGCTGCGGGAACCCTGCCGCGCGGCCAAAGCGCTCGACATCACCGACGGCGTCAAGGCCAAGGCTTTCTTCGAAGAAAATTTTCGCGCGTTGCGAATTTCACGGCTCGGCGAGGATGCGGGTTTTGTCACCGGCTACTATGAGCCTGTGATTGACGGGTCTCGTACCCAGACCGACGTCTATAATGTGCCGGTGTATCGACGCCCGTCTAATTTGTTCGTCCGCGGCTTCAAACAGAGCGCGCCCAGCCTGCCCAACAAGGGCCAGGTGTTTCGCAAGATCGGCCGCCGCAAGCTCGTGCCGTATTACGATCGCGGCGAAATCGAAGACGGCGCGATCGCCGGCCGCGGCCTCGAAATCTGCTGGCTAAAAAGTCAGACGGATTTGCTGTTCTCGCAGATCCAGGGTTCGGCGCGGGTCCGTCTCGAAGACGGCTCGACCATCCGCATCAACTACGATGCGCATAATGGTTACCCCTATACGGCGGTGGGCCGCATCCTGATTGATCGCGGCATCATTCCCAAAGAACAGATGTCGATGCAGCGGATCCGGGAATGGATGGATCAGAATCCCGATGGCGCCAAGGAATTGCGGCGCGCGAACCGGGCCTATGTGTTTTTCCGTGAAGTGAATCTCTCCGACAAGGATGAAGCGGTCGGCGCGCAGGGCGTGCCGCTGACGCCGGGCCGCTCGATCGCGGTCGACAAGGCGCTTCATGTCTACGGCACGCCGTTTTTTATCGAAGGCGAGCTTCCGATTGATTCCGAACAATCGAAGACGCCGTTTCGCCGGCTGATGGTGGCGCAGGACACAGGCTCGGCGATCACGGGCCCCGCGCGCGCCGACATCTATTATGGCGCCGGCGTCGATGCCGGGCGGATATCCGGCCGCTTCCGCCACAACATGCGCTTTGTCATGCTCGTGCCGAAAAGCCTCGATCCGGCGGCGCGCGGCAGCAAGATGCCGGTGCCGGATCCGCGGCCGTCGGAGAAGATCGCAAAACTGTTTCCGCAGGTCGATCCGTTGAAGGATCGGCCGAAAGACCCGAAGAAACCCTCGGACACTTCCGTTGCCGGGCTGCCGCAAGCCTCGACGGCTGCCGCGGTCGCCAAACCGGTACCGCTCCCTGAGGCGCGTCCCGATATCAAGCCAGCGCCCGAGGGGCGTCGCCATCGATACCGTCGCGTCAATCACTATCGCCGCCGCCGATGAAACGTCCGCCACTGATTCCGGATTTACCGACGCCGCCGCGCCGCAAGCGCAGCCTGAGCGAGGAAGAGCGCGCTTTGTGGGAGAGCGTCGCGAGGCAAGCCAAGCCGTTGCGCAAACGGCATCGCGCATCAAAGTCAGATTCTGCCGCGCCGCCTACGGAAGCCCCCGTTGCTGCAAAACCCGAGGCGGCGCCGAAATCACATCCAGCGGCGAATATTCCACGAGCACCGAAGCCTGTGGTACCCGCGCCGCCACCACTGGCGCCGCTGGGACGCCGCGAGCGCTCGCATCTGTCGCGCGGCCGCAAGGAAATCGAGGCCCGGCTCGATTTGCACGGCATGACGCAGACGCGCGCGCACCGCGCATTGTCAGGCTTTTTGCAGCGCGCCCATAGCGACGGCCTGACCTTCGTGCTGGTTATCACCGGCAAGGGCCGCACCATCAGCGCCGAATCCGAGCGCGGCGTGTTGCGCCGCCAGGTGCCGCTATGGCTGAACCTGCCTGAATTTCGCACGCTGGTGGTTGGCTTTGAAGAAGCGCATATCGGCCATGGCGGCGAGGGTGCGCTTTACGTGCGGATCAGGCGATCCCGTATTTAGGACTTTAGAACGGCCGCACGATCCCGACGCGCGGGATAAGCGTCACGATCCAGCCGAGCAGGGTGGTCTTGGGATCGTCCGTTGCGACGGATGGAACGGGCTTTGAGGCGGGCAGCGTTTTGACCGCATGCAGGATCAGGAACATGCAGACCGCCCAGTTCGATATCCAGCGCGAATAGTCGAACACGATCGCGAACATGATGAGGTAGCCAAGGCTCACCGCGGTGATGGCTGCAATGACGATGCGCCGATGCAAATCATCTGCGAGGGCGCGGATCAGCTCGGCAAAATATCGCCACAGCGGCGCATGCAGCCAGATCAATAGCGCGAACACCGGCACGCCCAGGATGTTGGAGGGCATCCGCTCCCAGGTATCCCGGATTTCCTGCGACAACGGCTGATACCAGATATAGGCAAAACTCAGGAGATTGGTCCGCGCCGGATCGGCCATGCGACCCCGCAGATATTGGACGAACTCGTCCTGCGGCACCGCCATCGTTCCATAGAACTGAGCGGCGACGAAAAGAATCCCGGTGGCGGCGAGGGCGGCAATTCCAATGGTCACGTTCAGCACGTTCAAACGCTGCACGAGATAATGGCGCAGCACCACGATGACCGCGATGGTCGGTACATACATCAGAAGATGAATGTGATGGATCAAAATCAGGACCATCGAGCCCAGCGCGGCCGCGATCACGAAGATAAGCGAGCGCGCCGGCACCAGCAGCAGGCCAATCGCCAGCGCACAGCCGTAAATATCGAAATGGCCGAGCGTGTGCATGAAGTTCTTCAGGAAGAACGGCGAGCCCGCCATCAATACGAACAGCGGCAGATGCTCATTGTCGAAACCAAAGGTGCGCTGAAACAGCTTGATGAAAAGACCCGATGTGATCAGCCAGACAGCGCCGCTCAGCGCGAACACCAGCCAGACCGGCACCTTGGAGAAGAACAGCCCCACCACGGCGCCGATCAGCGCGCGCTTGGTGAAGCCGAAATGATAATCGACCACCAGATGGATGTAGGGGACGTAAGGCTCGCGGGTGATCTTGTAGAGAAAAACCCCGATCACAACGGCGACGTTGACGGCCAGCATCAGGCGCCAGGGATTTTCCCGTAACCGCAGATTCATTCAGCACCCAGAGATAACCGCTAACTTGGCGCGAACTATCACATGCGGGATGCGTGGCGCGCAATGTCTGGGTGTCGTCCCGGCCTTCGCCGGGACGACGGACTGAGAGATGTGGGCGCGATTACAAAATAAACCGGCTCAAATCCGCGTTCTTGGCGAGATCGCCGACGTGCTTTTGCACATACTCAGCATCGATCTGGATGGTCTCGCCATTGCGGTCGGGCGCCGCGAAGGAAATCTCGTCCAGCACCCGCTCCATCACGGTCTGCAGCCGCCGGGCGCCGATATTCTCGACCGTCGAGTTGACGGCAACCGCCACGTCAGCGAGGGCGTCGATGGCGCCGTCGGTGATATCGAGCGTCACGCCTTCGGTCTGCATCAACGCAACATATTGCTTGATCAGCGATGCTTCAGGTTCGGTCAGGATACGGCGCATGTCGTCGCGGGTCAGCGCTTCCAGCTCGACCCGGATCGGCAGCCGGCCCTGCAGTTCGGGCAGCAGGTCCGACGGTTTTGCAATATGAAACGCGCCGGAGGCGATGAACAGGATGTGGTCGGTTTTGACCGCGCCATGTTTAGTCGACACGGTCGTACCTTCGATCAGGGGCAGGAGATCGCGCTGCACGCCCTCGCGGGATACGTCGCCACCGCTGCGGCCATCGCGCACGCAGATCTTGTCGATCTCGTCCAGAAACACGATGCCATTATTCTCAACCGCGTTGATCGCTTCCTGCACCAGCTGATCGCTGTCCAGGAGCTTGTCGGATTCCTCGTTGACCAGGGTCTCGTGGGAATCCTCGACGGTGAGGCGACGGGTCTTGGTGCGGCCGCCCATCTTGCCGAAGATGTCGCCGATCGAGATCGCGCCCATCTGCGCGCCGGGCATCCCCGGAATTTCGAACATCGGCATGCCGCTGCCCGAAGCCTGCGTCTCGACTTCGATTTCCTTGTCATTGAGTTCGCCGGCGCGCAGTTTCTTGCGAAACGAATCCCGCGTCGCGGCGCTGGAATTGGCGCCGACCAGCGCATCGAGCACGCGTTCTTCGGCGGCGAGCTGCGCGCGCGCCTGCACGTCCTTGCGCTTGCGCTCGCGGGTCTGCGCGATCGCGACTTCGACGAGATCGCGGATGATCTGCTCGACATCGCGGCCGACATAGCCGACTTCGGTGAATTTCGTGGCCTCGACCTTGATGAACGGCGCGCCTGCAAGTTTCGCCAGCCGCCGCGCGATCTCGGTCTTGCCGACGCCGGTCGGCCCGATCATCAGGATATTTTTCGGCAGCACTTCTTCGCGGAGCGAGCCGGTAAGCTGCAACCGCCGCCAGCGGTTACGCAGCGCAATGGAGACGGCACGCTTGGCATCGGCCTGGCCGACAATGAAGCGGTCGAGTTCGGAGACGATTTCACGGGGCGAAAAGTCGGTCATGAATCCTAGGTAGGTTGAGAATGTTGCGGAAACAAGCGGGTCAGATGATCGGTGGACCCGCCTGCCACTGCCGGATGGCCTCAAACGGATGAATCAGCATGATGATGTTCAGAGTGAGGTTATCGCGAATATGAAGCCCGACCAAAATCTCGAACGCCAGCGCGAGAGCTATGGTGAAGGCAACCGGGAGCTTCCGGGCCAGCAGGAAGCCGGTGATCATGGACAGCGTATCGGACACCGAATTGACAATGCTGTCGCCAAAATAGTCCAGCGACATCGTCGCGGAACGATAACGTTCGATGATCCAGTTTGAATTCTCAACGATTTCCCAACTGCCTTCGCCCAGCATCGCCACAATCAGACGAGCGGGCCAGGACAGGCGCGGCAGCAACAGCCGGGTCGCGGCATAAAACAGGAAGCCGTGGATAATGTGCGAGAAGGTGTACCAGTCGGTGATGTGTTGCGAGTTCTCCGAACTCTGCACCACGCCGTGCCATAATTTCACATAGCCGCAGGCGCAGATCGGCAGCCGGCCCATCGCAAACAGGATCGAGGCTTGCAGCGCAAGCAGTCCGGCCGCGATCAGAAACCATTGCCACGGTGAAAGACCCGTGCGGGACGACATATCCTGGTCAAGCGTCATGAGTTGCGGACCATCAGCAGGGACTGGCCATCCGGTGTATCGACAAGGCGCTCGCGATGGAAGCCGGCCCTGGCGTAGGCGCCGATGGCGCGGCCATTGTCCAGGTCAGGGTCCGTTACCACGCGCGGCGTGCCTGATGCCAAGAGGCCGTCGACGAATTGCCGGATGAAGCCGGAGCCGTGACCACGGCCGATCATCTGGGGTATGCCGATAAATTGGTCGATGCCGCGGGTGTTGGCCGGATGCGCGCCAAAGCCCTGGTTCCAGGTGCTGAGCGCGTAACACTGGATATAGCCGAACGGCCGATTATCCAGCACGACGATGAACTGATCCATATCCGGGTGATCGAGATCGCCGCTCACCAGCGCATATTGCTCGTCGGGCGCTCCCCACCAGCGCGCGACGTCAGGCGTTTCGAGCCAGCGGCGGATCATCGGAAGGTCATCGGCGGTCATCGGGCGGAAGACGTAGTCCGGCGCCATCGATCAGCCGGCCTGCAGCGTCTCGATGGTCACGTTGCGATTGGTGTAGACGCAAATGTCGGCGGCGATATCGAGCGCCCGGCGCACGATGGTCTCGGCGTCCTTGTCGGTGTCGACCAAAGCGCGGGCAGCCGCCAGCGCATAATTGCCGCCGGACCCGATCGCCATCACGCCGGCTTCCGGCTCCAGCACGTCGCCTGTGCCGGTCAGGACCAGCGATACATCCTTGTCGGCGACGATCATCATCGCTTCCAATCGCCGCAAATAGCGGTCGGTGCGCCAGTCCTTGGCGAGCTCGACCGCGGCGCGGGTCAATTGCCCCGGGTACTGCTCAAGCTTGCTTTCGAGACGCTCGAACAGCGTAAAGGCATCGGCGGTCGCGCCGGCAAAACCGCCGATAACGTCGCCCTTGCCGAGCTTGCGGACCTTTTTGGCGTTGGATTTGATCACGGTCTGGCCGATCGACACCTGTCCATCGCCGCCGATGACCACCCTGCCGCCCTTGCGGACGGTCAAAATAGTAGTGCCGTGCCAGACCGGCGATTGGGACTCAGATGCGTGCATGAAGGACCTCGCGTTGGCAGGGATTTAGGGATTAGGGCGGACGGTTGCAATCGGCATGACCCGGAGCGTTTCTGGGCCAGATTCCGGTCACCATAGGCCGAAGTTCGGCCTTTATCGGCCGATCCCGCAGTAGCGAAGGCTGGATGGGCCTGTTAAAAGGGCCGCGTTTTCGGCCCCAAATGGGCCTGGAGCGTTTTCGAGCGAAGTGGGTACCGGTTCGCGTGAAGAAAACGCGTCAAAACGAAGATTAGAGCCCGGTTCTGATTTAATCAGAACCGATAAGGCTCCAGAGGAAGCACTTTTCATGCGCACCGCGACCATCAAGCGCAAGACCAAAGAGACCGACATCGAGGTGACGATCAACCTCGATGGGACCGGCGTATCCAATGTCGCGACCGGCATCGGCTTTTTCGATCATATGCTCGATCTCCTGGCCCGGCATTCGCGCATCGATATGACCGTGAAGGCGGTGGGCGATCTTCATATCGACCATCATCACACCACCGAGGATGTCGGGATTGCGCTCGGTCAGGCGGTAAAGCAGGCGCTCGGCACCATGGCCGGCATCACCCGCTATGCCAGCATCCACATGCCGATGGACGAGACCCTGTCGCGCGTCGTGATCGACATTTCCGGCCGGCCGGTGCTGGTGTTCAAGGTGGAGTTTCCGCGCGACAAGGTCGGGCAATTCGACACTGAATTGGTACGCGAATGGTTCAACGCCTTCACCATCAATGCCGGCGTGACATTGCACGTCGAGACCCTATATGGCGAGAACAGCCATCATATCGCCGAATCCTGCTTCAAGGGTCTGGCGAGAGCGCTGCGCGCCGCGGTCGCGATCGATCCGCGCGCCGCAGGCGAAGTGCCGTCCACCAAGGGTCAGCTCGGCGGCTGATTTTGGTTTCATCGGCGGAGAGGTACGATGCCGGTTTACACAGTGCATGCGCCCTTGGGCGGCAATACAGATATTCGCGCGACCGATCGCTTTGCGTTCGTTCGTGACGGCTTTCATGTCTGGGCAGCGATTCTCGGCGTGGTGTGGCTGGCCTGGCACCGCCTGTGGCTGGCGCTGATCGGCTGGATCGTCCTGATGGCCGTGATCGATGTCGCGATGGTACGCTCGGGCCTTTCCGGCGTGGCGATCTTTGCGGTGGATGGGCTGCTCGCATTGCTGCTGGGATTTGAAGCGGCCAGTCTGCAACGTTGGACCCTGTCGCGGCGCAACTGGCGTGAGCTCGACATCGTGGTGGCCGACGACGAGGAGGCTGCCGAGCGCCGCTTTTTCGATCGCTGGACCGCCAAGCAGCGCGCGCTCAGTAACGATCAATCGGCCGTCGATCGTGGCGGCCCGCCGCCGACGCGGGATGTTCCGGGCCAGGGCTTTTCGCGGCCGCCGGTGGCGCCAGGCGATATCATCGGATTATTTCCAGAGCCGGGAGGATCGCGGTGAGCGTTGCGATCATCGATTACGGCTCCGGCAATCTGCACTCCGCCGCGAAAGCGTTCGAGCGCGCCAGCCGCAGCATGGAGCACCCTGAAAAGATCGTGGTGACCCGCGATCCCGAAACGGTGTTTCGCGCCGATCGTATCGTGCTGCCCGGTGTTGGCGCCTTCGCCGATTGCCGACGTGGCCTGGATGCGCTGGACGGCATGATCGAGGCGATGACCGAGGCCGTGCGCAACAAGGCGCGGCCGTTCTTCGGCATTTGCGTTGGCATGCAGCTGATGGCGACCCGCGGCAAGGAGCATGTCACTACCGACGGATTTAACTGGATCGCCGGCGATGTCGAAAAAATCTCGCCGCGCCAGGAGAATCTGAAAATCCCGCATATGGGCTGGAATACACTCGACATGATCCGGGAACATCCGGTGCTGGAGCGTCTGCCGCTCGGGCCCAAGGGGCGCCATGCGTACTTCGTGCACTCCTATCACCTCAATGCGACCAACGAGGCGGATGTGCTGGCGCGCGCGGATTACGGCGGGCCGGTGACGGCGATCGTCGGCAAGGACACCGCGATCGGCACGCAATTCCACCCGGAGAAGAGCCAGCGTTTCGGGCTGGCTCTGATTTCGAACTTTTTGAAATGGAAGCCGTGATCCTTTTTCCTGCCATCGATCTGAAGAACGGTCAGTGCGTGCGCCTCGAGCAGGGCGATATGGCGCGCGCGACCGTGTTCAACCTCGATCCCGCCGATCAGGCGCGCAGTTTTGCGGCGCAGGGATTTGAGTATCTCCACGTTGTCGATCTCGACGGCGCCTTTGCCGGCAAGCCGATGAACGCGCAGGCGGTCGAAGGAATGTTGAAAGCGGTCACGATGCCGGTGCAGCTCGGCGGCGGCATTCGCGATCTGAACACGGTTGAAGCCTGGCTCGCAAAGGGCGTCGCTCGCGTGATCATCGGCACCGCGGCGGTGCGCGATCCCGAACTGGTCAAGGGTGCGGCGAAGAAATTCCCCGGCAAGGTCGCGGTAGGCCTCGATGCGCGCGACGGCAAGGTCGCGGTCGAAGGCTGGGCGGAGACCTCGCAGGTCACCGCGCTCGAAATCGCCAAGCGGTTTGAGGATGCCGGCGTCGCCGCGATCATCTTTACCGATATTGCGCGCGACGGTCTGCTGAAGGGGCTCAATCTCGACGCCACCATTGCGCTGGCCGAGCAGATCTCGATCCCGGTCATTGCTTCCGGCGGCTTCGCGTCGATCGAGGATGTGAAGGCGTTGCTGCAGCCGCGCGCCAAAAAACTCGCCGGCGCCATCGCGGGCCGTGCGCTGTATGACGGGCGCCTCGATCCTGCGGCCGCGCTGGCGCTGATCCGTAACGCGCGCGCCGCGGCCTAGGAGTTATCTGATGTTCAAGGTGCGCGTGATTCCCTGTCTCGACGTCAAGGACGGAAGGGTGGTCAAGGGTGTCAACTTCGTCGATCTGCGCGACGCCGGCGATCCCGTCGAAGCGGCGATCGCCTATGACGCGGCTGGCGCCGACGAACTTTGCTTTCTCGACATCACCGCGACGCATGAAAATCGCGGCACCATGATGGACGTGGTCCGGCGCACCGCCGAAGCCTGCTTCATGCCGCTGACAGTGGGTGGTGGCGTGCGCACGGTCGACGATATCAAGGCTCTGCTGCGCTCCGGCGCCGACAAGGTTTCGATCAACAGCGCGGCCGTGAGCCGCCGCGAATTCGTCAAGGAAGCCGCGGAAAAATTCGGCGACCAATGCATCGTAGTCGCGATCGACGCCAAGCGGGTGAAGCGCGGCGGCGGGTCGGAGCGTTGGGAGATTTTCACCCATGGCGGGCGCAATTCGACCGGGATCGACGCCATCGAATACGCCCAGGAAGTCGTCTCGCTCGGCGCCGGCGAAATCCTGCTGACCTCGATGGACCGGGACGGCACAAGGCAGGGTTTCGACATTCCGCTGACCCAGGCGGTGGCGGACAGCATCGCCGTGCCCGTGATCGCCTCCGGCGGGGTCGGCAATCTCGACCATCTGGTCGACGGTATCCGGGAGGGGCATGCCACCGCGGTGCTGGCGGCCTCGATCTTCCATTTTGGCGAATTTACCATCCGCGAAGCCAAGGATCACATGGTCCGCAACGGGCTGCCGATGCGGCTCGATCCCTGACGACTCCGGGCGTGAGAAGTGCTACATCTCCAAGGGGATGGGCCTCTTGCGGGCCGGCGTATGAGTTCAGTCGATGTCACGTTTCACGCTTTATGATCTGGCCACCACCATCGACGCCCGCGCGGCGGCGACGGGCGAGGGGTCTTATACCCGCAAGCTGCTCGACAAGGGCGCGGAGCATTGCGCCAAGAAGTTCGGCGAGGAGGCGGTGGAAACCGTGATCGCCGCGGTCGAGAACGACCGCGACCATCTGATCGCCGAAGGTGCCGACCTGATGTTTCATTTCCTGGTGCTGTTGAAATCGCGCGGCGTGAAGCTTGAGGATGTCGAGGCCGCCCTTGGGCAGCGCGCGACCATGTCCGGGCTCGAGGAGAAGGCGGCGCGCAAGCGCGACTAGGGGGCGACGCTCATGGATATGCGAGCACCAGACCAGCAGTATAATCCGTATCGGGTGTTCTCCCGCGATCAATGGGCGCGGCTGCGCCACGATACGCCGATGACGCTGGAAGCCCACGAGATCGCCAAGCTGCATTCGATGCACGACCGGCTCGATCTCAAGGAAGTCGAGGAAATTTACCTGCCGCTGTCGCGTCTGCTGTCGATCTATGTCGATGCGATGCAGCGGCTGTATTTCGCGCAGCGGCGCTTCCTCGGCATCGAGGATCGCAAGATGCCCTACATCATCGGCGTTGCGGGATCGGTCGCGGTCGGAAAATCCACCACCGCGCGCGTGCTGCAGGCGCTGCTGGCGCGATGGTCGCCGCGGCCCAAGGTCGACATGGTAACGACGGACGGCTTTCTGTTTCCCAACGCAGTGCTCGAGCGGCAAGGCCTGATGCAGAAGAAGGGTTTTCCGGAGAGCTACGACCTGCCGACATTGCTGTCGTTCCTCAGCGACATCAAGGCGGGACGGCGGCCGGTGCGTGCGCCGGTCTATTCGCATTTGACCTACGACATCATCCCGAACGAGTGGATCGAGGTCGACCGGCCCGACATCCTGATCGTCGAAGGCGTCAACGTGCTGCAGACCGGCCGGCTTCCACGTGACGGCAAGGCGGTTCCGGTGGTGTCGGACTTCTTCGATTTCTCCGTCTATATCGACGCCGAGGAATCGGTGCTGCGCGAATGGTATGTGCGGCGCTTCCTGACGCTGCGCGACACGGCGTTCCACGATCCCAGGTCCTATTTCAACCGCTACGCGCTGCTCTCCGACGAGGAAGCCACCGCGACCGCGTTGGCGATTTGGGAGCGCACCAACCTCGCCAATCTCGAGGACAATATTCTGCCGACCCGGCCGCGCGCGACGCTGATCCTGAAAAAGGGCAGGGATCACGTGGTCGAGACCGTGGCGCTGCGGCGGCTGTAACGCCGCCGCTTCATCGCTTTGTCATATCGCTGCGCTCTTCGCGTAATATCGCTGCGCTCTTGGCGATTTACTTCAGCGCCAGCGGCTTTTCCTCATCGAGGAATCCCATCAGCTCGTGGAAGAACTGCATGCGGTTCTTTTCCAGCATCACGGTGTGCGTGCCCTCGCTGAGCTCGATCAGCCGCTTGTAGGGCGTATTCTTCAGCTGCGCGAAATAGGCCTGCGCCTGATAGCTCGGCAGGTCCGCATCCCATTCGGCATGCAGCAGCAATGTCGGCACCGTGATCTTGCCGGGATCGTATTGCGCCTTGCCGGCGGCCCAGTAATTCAGGCTGTCCTCCATAACGCCGTTCGTCGCGCGCAGCATCGGCGGATCTTGTTTGGCGGATTCGGGGTCGGTGGCCCAGGTCGCGTTGGCCCATGCATCGAATACGCCGGGCGGAATCAGATCGGCCTGCTTGTCCGCGGCGACGCCCTTTAGCCAGCGCGCCTTGGCGGATTCTTTCGAGACCAGCCGATACGCGCCCATCGGCGGCGCATTGGCGGCGACCGGCGCCGGCGGCTCATTGCGGATCCATTGCGGCGCGTAGAGCACGAGCTTGCTGACTTTATCGTTGTGCTCGC
This sequence comes from uncultured Alphaproteobacteria bacterium, assembly GCA_963790595.1. GTDB lineage: Bacteria > Pseudomonadota > Alphaproteobacteria > Rhizobiales > Xanthobacteraceae > Bradyrhizobium. The sequence continues at coordinate 155,047 of CAWBPE010000019.1, forward strand.
TGGTGTAGGAGCCGGAGATCGAGGTGCCCCACGACCAGCCCATCACGTTGATCTTCGCGACCTTGCGCTTTTTGAGAACATAATCGACGGCCACACCAAGATCATGCGCCGCGACCTGCGTCGAGACGATCGGCTTGTTCGCCGCCGGCGGCTGGCTCATCTCGGGCGGCCGGGTCGAGCGGCCATAGCCTCTGACATCGACCAGATAGACGTCGTACCCACGAGCGGCGATCAGATCCATCATCGAGACGCCTTCGATCGGCAGATCGAACGCCGTCTCGGCCGGATAGGTCGCGCCGTGCACGAACAGCAGGATCTTGTCCGGCGAGGATTCCTTGCCCGCCAGATGCTTGTTGCGCACGAACAGCTGGATTCCCGCATCCCCGGACGGGATCATCACGTCTGTCGATTCCAGCTTTGGCTCTTTGGCAGAGGCCGGTGCATTCGCAAAGATGCCTGCGACGAGACACGTCAAAGATATCTGCAAAAACCTGTTGGTCATCGAAGTCCTCCCGGGACCTTTTTGTTTGTCGTTTTGTATGGGGCCACGCGCGCGGGCCTCGCATTTACGTGCGCATATGCTGAGTGGAATCACCGGATGCGTCAAGCGCATCGTGCGAACAGCAGCGCCGCGTTCCGCGCGGGATCAGCCGACGAGTTGCCGTGACGCCGCGAGGCCCGCAAGCGCTTCGGTCAGCTTTTCGCGATCGAGTGGCTTGATCAGGAAACCGTCCATGCCGGCCTCAAAACAGGCGTAGCGATCCTCCACCAGCGTGTTCGCGGTCAGCGCGAGGATCGGCGTCTGGCGGCCGGGCTGTCCGGCCTCGCGGGCGCGGATGCGCTTGGTGGTTTCGATGCCGTCGAGCCGTGGCATCTGGATGTCCATCAGCACGAGGTCATAGGGCGCGCCCGCTGACCGCGCGCCGAGCCAGGATTCCAGCGCTTCCTCGCCATTGGTGGTGATGACGGCGTGATGGCCCAACCTTGTGAGCAGCGATCGCATCAACAGCGCGTTGATCTCGTTGTCTTCGGCGACCAGCACCGACAAACCGCGCGCGGCGGCGACTGTGGGCGACTCGGTGTGGTCGAGCGACTCCAGCATGTCGCCGGCAATGTTCGGCGCTGCGATTTCCGGCGCTGCCGTCAGGCGCGCCGCGAGCGAGGCCGCGCGCAGCGGTTTGACCAGATAGCCCGTGAAGGCCGAGGGTGAGGACGCCAGTTGCAATTCCTGTCGCGTGGCGGGTGTCAGCATGACGATGCGCTGTGTCGCGTGGGTCCGCGCGGCCTCGCCCAGCCGCGCGACTTCGTCGGCGCCGAACGCACGGTCGAGCAGCACGGCGTGCCAGGAACGCTCCGGCAATAGCGCCTCGGCGACGTCGATATCCGACACCACGCAGGTCTGGCCGCCCCAGCGTTGCAGCCGGCGCGCCACCAGGGAAGCCTCGATGCTTTGCGGTGACACCAGCAGAATCGACTGGCCGGCCAGATCCGGTGCGGCCGGCGCTTCACTGGCTTTGCCGTCGGAGGCGGTCAGCGGAATCGACACCTCAAAAGTCGAGCCTTTGCCCGGCAGGCTCTCGAGCGTGATGCGCCCGCCCATGCGCTTGACGATCCGCTCGGAGATGCTCAAGCCGAGGCCCGTGCCGCCATAGCTGCGGGCGATGCGCTCGTCGGCCTGTTCGAATTCTCGGAAAATCCGCTGCTGCGCTTCGGGCGCGATGCCGATGCCGGTATCGCGCACCAGGAAGCTGATTTCATTGGGCCAGATGCCGGGCTCGACGATCAGCGCGACGCCGCCGGTGGTGGTGAATTTGATCGCGTTGCCGGCGAGATTGAGCAGCACCTGGCGCAATCGCGCGGCGTCGCCGATCACTTCTTGTGGCAATCTTTCGTCGACATAGGCCGCGATTTCGAGCTGGCGCGCTTGCGCGCGCGGCGCCAGCAGTTCGGTGATGTCCTCGATCAAGGTGCCCAGCGCGAACGGACGATGTTCGAGATCGAGCTTGCCGGCTTCGATCTTGGAATAATCCAATAGTTCCTCGATCAGCGCGAGCAACGCGTCGCCGGAGGTTTTCACCGCCTTGGCATAGGTCATCTGCTCGGGCGTCAGCGGCGTATCCAAGAGCAACCCGCTCATGCCGAGAATGCCGTTCAGGGGCGTGCGGATTTCATGGCTGGCCATCGCGAGAAAGCGCGACTTGGCGCGATTAGCCGCATCGGCCTGATCGCGGGCGTCGCTGAGCGCGCGTTCGGTCGCGGTGCGATCGGTGACGTCGCGGCCGACGCATTGCATCTCGGCCGGGCCGCCCGCGTCGGACCGGACCAGGCCTTCGCGCCAGGCGATCCATCGCGGTCCCAATGCGGTGTCGACGCGCTGATCGTGAATCCGCGTGCCGTTCGATTCGAGCGCGGTGTCGCCCTGCTCCAGAACTTTCAGCGTGAAGGGACTGCCGATCAGCGCACTGCGCGGTTGCCGCGCCAACTCGCAATAGGCGTCGTTGACGAAGGTGATGCGGCCCTGCGCGTCGCGCAGCACGATCAGGTCGCCCTGCGATTCGAACAGGCTGCGGGCGCGCTCCTCGGCTTCCTTCAATTCCCAATTGCGATCGGCCAGCGCCTCATTATGCAGCGCGATCTTGCGCAGTCGCTTGCGCATGAACCGCAGCCGCATGCTCAGCGTCGCCAGCGCGACGCAGGCCACTGCGAACAGGAAACTCGCGCCGATCGCAAAGGCGTTGGCGTCGTAACCGGATTGTTGGGACCGGCTGCCGGCGATGAAGCCATAGGCGCCCCCGAAGGCGGCGGAAAACACTGTGAACGAGCGGATGGAGGACATGATCCACGGATGCCGCCGCGAGAAGCGGCGTAGATACAATTTGATCCGGGGAAGGCGTTTCATCCGCGACTACCTTGGGCCTGGCGCCGGTTGTTTCGCACGATCGGGTATTTGATGGGGTCCCGATTGGCGTTTTTTGCTTGAGGGTGACGATGCCGTGGCGACCTTGCGAAGTGCTTGAGAACCGGCGGCTGCGCGCTGTCCGGTAAGAACATGGTTGATGAGAAGTTAACGCCCTGTTGGGGAGCGGCTCGCTAGAGCGACGCGGCTTCCACAGAGGGGTGGGCAGTGCCGACACCGGCGCCGACCACGAGGGCGGCGGCATCGCGCTCGGTAAATGTCTTCGACCGCACGAAGATCCGGTAATCGGCGGGGCCTTCATGGCTGAGATAGATCAGCGGCGCGCCGCCGGCCGGCGAGGCCGAGATCGCGACCAGCCGGGTCGCGGCACTGGATTCGCACGCCCCTGATTCGGCGCTGTCGATATCGTCGACCACGGCGAAATCGGCGCTCTCCGGACTGTCCGAGATCTGGACCCTCACGGTCGCCGTTGAAGGATCGTCGGTGAAAGCGACATGAAGATCGGCATGCCAGGGCACGGATGCGATCCGCACTGAAGTCTCGGCGAACGCGATGCAGGGCTGCGCGCCCGTCGACAATCCGCCGCGCGCAAACACCGCCGCGGCGATCAAGGGAATGGAAGAGGCCAGAATCCTGAAACGCAACATGAAGAGCCGCCCGCTGATCCCAAGCCCTGAATACGCCGGGCTTATGGTTGGCAGAGTGTAAACAAAACTCGTTACCGGCGAGTTGACGGGGCCAATTCGGCAACGGTGCTGAGTTCCCTCCCCCGCAAGGGGGGAGAGGGCATACCGGAGTGCGCCGCCATCACATCGGACTCGAATGTCAAACAGCCAATTCGGACTTCGTCATTCCGGGGCGATGCGAAGCACCCGGAATCTCGAGATTCCAGGTCTGGTGCTTACGCACCATCCCGGAATGACGGCGGACATGTCTTCACATTCCCGCGACGCAAAGCGCCCGAGTTTTGGCCTGCTCGTTCCGCCCTCCCAACAGAGGGCGCAGGGAATGCCGGGCGCCTGGTGCGCCCGCCGCCGCATGTGCAGGGGTAGAGGTGGAAAGCACACGCGTTAGTCAGGTCACACCGGAATCACCCGGCATTCCCCGCGCAATGGTTTACGGCTTATTTCGTGCTCTCCCCGGCGATCGGGCTCTTTTGCCACCGTCGCCCCTGAGAAGCTTGCTTCTCAAGAACTTGACGCCAGCGTCGAGGCGTCAGGACCACACGACTTCGCCGTCCGCCTCAGGTGCTTTCGTCAGAAGCACCCTCCGCGTCCACCGCATCCCGCCTCACGTCCGTGACGATCGCGAAACGCCCCTCTATGAGGCGGGACGGTCATCAATATAGATTGATTCGCAACTTCGGAAAATCGGAATATTTTTGGCGTGCCATCTGGACACCCCGAATCACGTTGAACGCGCTGATGATTTTAGTTTTAAGCCGCACGCCTTAAATCGTCGGCCAGCGCGCGATACGACAGCGCTTCGGCCAGATGCAGCCGGCCGATTTTGTCCGAGCCGTCGAGATCGGCCAGCGTGCGCGCGACGCGCAGCACGCGGTGATAGCCGCGGGCGGAAAGCCGCATGGTCTCGGATGCGTCGCGGAGCAGCTTCAAACCTTGCGCATCCGGTTGCGCGATGGTTTCCAGCACCGAGGCCGGCGCTTCGGCGTTGGTGCGGACATGCGGCAGCCCGGCCGCGATGTAGCGCGCGGTCTGGATGTCGCGCGCCGCCGCGACCCGGGCGGCGACTTCCGCCGAGCCTTCGGCCGGCGGCGGCAGGATCAGGTCGGCGGCGCTCACCGCCGGCACTTCGATGCGCAGGTCGATGCGATCCATCAGCGGGCCGGAGATTCGCGTCTGGTAATCGCTGGTGCAGCGGTCGACCCGTCCGCGCTTGCAGGCGAAACCAGGCTCGTAGGCATGGCCGCAGCGGCAGGGGTTCATCGCGGCGACCAGCATGAAGCGCGCCGGATAGGTGACGCGGTGATTGGCGCGCGACACCGCGATCTCGCCGTTTTCCAGCGGCTGGCGCAGCGAATCCAGCACGCGCGGATCGAATTCCGGAAATTCATCGAGAAACAGCACGCCCTGATGCGCCAGCGAAATCTCGCCGGGTTTGGCGCGCATGCCGCCGCCGGTCAGCGCGGCCATGCTGGCGGAATGGTGCGGGCTGCGAAACGGTCGCTGCGCCGTCAGCGCGCCGCCTTCGATCTCGCCCGCGACCGAGGCGATCATCGACACTTCCAAGAGCTCCGACGGCGACAGCGGCGGCAGGATCGAGGGCAGCCGCGCGGCCAGCATCGATTTGCCCGCACCGGGCGAGCCGATCATGAGGAGATGATGCCCGCCGGCCGCGGCGATCTCGAGCGCGCGCTTGGCGCTTTCCTGTCCCTTGATGTCGCGCAAATCCAGCAATGTCGTTTCGCGCTCATGCACCTTTGGCTGCGGCCGCGACAGCACCTGCGTGCCTTTGAAATGGTTGGCGATCTGGATCAGCGAATGCGCCGCGATGATCTGGATATCCGGGCTGGCCCAGGCCGCTTCCGCGCCGCATTGCGCCGGACAGATCAGGCCCTCCTCGCGCGTATTGGCGCCGATCGCGGCCGGTAGCACGCCCGCGACCGGCGCGATCGATCCATCGAGGCCGAGTTCGCCGAGCACGGTGAATCCAGTGAGCGCATCCGGCGGAATAGCCCCGATGGCCGCCATCAGGCCGAGCGCGATCGGCAGGTCGTAATGGCTGCCTTCCTTCGGCAAATCGGCGGGCGCGAGGTTGACGGTAATCCGACGCGCCGGCAGCGCCAGTCCCGAGGCGATCAGCGCGGAGCGCACCCGCTCGCGGGCCTCGGACACCGCCTTGTCGGGCAGGCCGACGATCGCAAAAGCCGGCAAACCCGGCGCGACCTGCACCTGCACGTCGACGGCCCGGGCCTCGATCCCCTCAAACGCGACGGTGGAAACCCGCTGGACCATGCTGCCCCTCTGCCACGCGGAGGCTAGCGGAAGGCGAGGGAACTGGCAAGAACATTAGGGGAACATATATAGGGGGAGGGATTAGGGATTATTGTGTTGAGGCGGGGCAGCTAGGGCGCGCCAAGGACCCGAGCAGCAGCCTTAGGTACGATCAACGCGTATTAAGGCCAAGTATACGTCCGTTCTGAGTTTGTTCTTTACAAGTTTCAGAACGTATGTCTTCACTAGAATCGATTCGTCCGATGGTCGCTACCAAAACTGATACCGATCCGCTCCGCGATTGCACCGGAAAGCTCATGCTCATTTACAGACGAACTAGCTTGCTAGAATCCACAGCTCAAACGCTAGTGAATACAGTTAACTGCGTTGGCGTCATGGGCAAGGGAATCGCCAAGGATTTTAAGGAACGCGAGCCTGAGATGTTCGCGGCTTACAAAAGGGTCTGCGATCAAAAGCAACTTGCGCCAGGGAAGTTATGGCTATGGCGCGGAGCAGATTCATGGACTTTGAATTTCCCAACGAAGAAGCATTGGCGAAATCCTTCGAAAATCGAGTGGATAGAATCCGGGCTGAGAAAGTTCGTTGATACGTACCAGTCACTCGGCATAACCGAAATCTCATTTCCACGCCTCGGCTGCGGCAATGGCGGCCTAGATTGGGAAGAAGTACGTCCGTTGATGGAGCGATATCTTCAATCACTTACCATTCCAGTATATATTCATGATTATACAGTTGATATCGATTTACCTGAGCATATGGAGAATATTGCTCGACAGCTGAAGACTGAAATTTCTAATGAAGCTTCATTTGAACTTTTTTTATCTGCGATTAATCGCGTAGTTGAACTGACGGGCAAAGGGCTGTTTGAGATCGACACGAAAAAATCAATGGCAGCTTCTATCGTTGAAGACGGCGTTCTGAAGCTCGAATTAGAGCAGACAGCTTGGAGTTTTGAACGCGAAGATCTTTGGGGCGCTTGGATCGGTCTTCAGAAGGGACTTTTGACAAAAGATAAGGCCGGATGGTCGCGAGAAGGCGCGGGGACTCCATTGCTTTCATTTCTGAGCGTACTTCCTCATGTGCGGCCCGTTCAAATTCAGGGAGTACGGAGCGAACCCGAGGTCGCTTTGGAATATCGGCCCGGAGAACGTGGCAACGTCATCGTTCCATCTCCCAAGACTCAGCTTGAAATGGCATGGCACTAAGCGCCGCTTTTATTGAAGCGCACGTCACAAAGTGGGAGAAGGCTCTAACGAGTCCTTGGCGCCCTTATAGAAGTAAATGGCCGAGCCGTCTATTTCATCATGCGCCGATTGAGAACGCTGTGAAAATTTTATTAGACGGTAATCTTCGCTCCCGCGACGATCCGCAAAATAAAATGGAAAAGGATGTAGCTGCGGCTGGCGTAATTGACGCTAGAAGCCATGCCCATAATTCAGCTCGGCTGTATTTTCGTCCTAGAACACCGACTCAACGCTCACCCGCTTCACGTCTGTCTCTACAGCTGATCGTTTACCCTAAACCGGATCACGATTGTTCCGGATTCCTTATCACGGCGTTACGCTCGGATGAGGCGCGGACGCCGTCTTCAATCCCTCCCGGCCTCGATGATGGCCTGTGCCAGCCGCGGTGGATTCGTGAACCAGGTCTCGTGGCTCCCGGGGCATTCGATCAGGCGAAACAGTCCGAGCCGTTCCGACAGGCGCGGATGCCAGGGGTAGCTGTGCGGCAGCGCGATGTCCTGCTGGCAATTGACGTAGGATTTTCCGATTGGCATAGCCGCCAGCGGCTGGCTCAGTTTGATCTTGTCGGTGAAGGTCTTGTACGGGTGCGGATTGAGCACGCCGTAGGCTGATGTGGCGAGCGCGATATCCGCATCGTTGATAAAGGCCTCGCGCCAGATCTCGAATGGCAGCATCACCGCGCCATCATTGGCGCCGGCGATCGCGTCGAACATGCCGGTGTAGATCGGCGGCACCAGATCGTTGAGGCTGTCGCCATCATGGGGCACGAAGGCGTTGACATAGACCAGCCGTTTGAGGCGAGAACCAAGGCGATCCGCGACGCCCGAGATCACCATGCCACCATAGCTGTGGCCGACCAGGCGAACCTCCTTGAGATCATGCGTCTCGAGATAGTGCGCGAGCGAGGCGATGGCGTCATCCAGCGTGGTTTTGGCCCGGCTGTCATTCTTGTGGTTGCCCGCCAGCGTCGGGCAATGCACGTGATGGCCCGCCTCACGAATATGCTTTGCGACGGCCTCCAATTCATGGCCTGTGTGCCACGCGCCGTGAACGAGAACATAGGTATCACTCATGTCTGCCCTCCCTGAACGATGTTGGTGCGAACCATGCTAGGCCGGGATGGCGATCCCGGATGGCCTATGAGCGACAGGCGGATGGCCGCTTTGTGCCAAGTCGTCTATGCCAAGTCGTTTACGTCATGTCGTCCGCGCGCCGGCGACGCAATGCGCCCGGCGTGAGACCTAGCCGTCCGCGGCATTGCCGAATGAAATGCGAGGGATCGCTAAATCCCACGCGCAGACCGATTCCGGCAATGCTGTGCTTGTCGAAGCGCGGCTCGCTCAACATCCGCTTGGCGGCGGCCATTCTGGTGTCGCGCAGCAGGGCGGCAAACGTAACGCCGCCACGGCTGAGGCTGCGATGAAACGTGCGCTCGGAGATGCCGAGATCGCGCGCGATCGTGGCCGCGCTCAAGCCCGGTTCGGCATAGCGTTCTGCAACGGCATCGACGATCCCATTCTTGACGGCCGCAAGGGCAGAACTTGTCTCCGACGCATTGCCGGGCTCCGTTCCGGATGCGAGCGCCAATAGCGCGCCCAGCTGATCGACCATGATGTGAGCCGGCAACGGCCTGGCAATGGCCAGTTCCGGCGACATTTCGCGGACGAAGGCGCTCAGCGCGCGGCCCCAACCCATGTCGCCATCGATCGGCCGGCCGACCATTCGCTTGGGATCGGGAAGCCAGGATTCCACCCAGGACGGCGGCAATTCGAGTGAAACCGTGTCGCTCGATATCGGAAAGTGAAACTCATACGGTTGCCTGGAGTCCACGAGAACGACGTCTCCTGGTTTGACGCCCGCCATGTGGCCGTTTTGGGCGATCGACCACGCGCCGTCGGTCTTGCACAACAAATAGTAATAATTGGCACGGGATCGCCTGATAGCACTTTGGGTGCGATAGACGTCCTGTGCGCTGCCGCGCACACGATTCACGCCGATCGGCCCCAATTGGGCGTTCTCGAGACTGGACTGAAACGCGGCGGCGACAGGGGTCGTCGCGGTCATTTCAAGAAAACCCTCGCAAATCGCGCCGATCCAGTAATCGAGGCGCCTGCTCGGGATTTCAGCTTCGGTGGACCATTTGCGAATAGTCGATACGGGAGATTTCATGGCTACCCCCATCGTGAATGTCTTGGCTGCAGGTCTTGGCTGCAGGTCTTGGCTGAAGTCCAAGATCATAGCCGATGGAGGATTATTGCAAGCATAAAGAAACGCCGGCCGCGAGGCGGCGGATGATGGTGCCGCCGGTGGCGTTGCGCCGTGAAACGCAGCCGCTCGGCGGGGTACCGACCCCAAACCTACGTCACTTTCGTATAAGCGCTCGGAAAATTCTTCGGACTGTACCCCGGAACCAGCTGCATCCGTTCAAACACCGAGGTATGGATTTTGGAATTCTCCGGCACGGTCCGGGGTCGCCCCCCGTGGAATATCCAGCGTGTCGCAAAGCCTGCGGCCGGGTCCTGGTAGCGTTTCGGGAGGTATTCGAGGATCCACCACAATCCGGTCAGCGATTCATGCGGCGGGCCGCCGGCAAATGGCGCGACATATTCCGAGCCCGGCGTATTTTGCGCCGGCAGCACGACCGCCTTCATTGCCGGATCGATGATCAGCCCGGCGGCTTCTGCCTTGCCCGTCATCCATTGCAGGGCAATCGCCGACAGCCCGGCTTCAATCTCGGGATAGCCGCCGCCGACGTCACAGTGAACGCCGGGAAACCAGACCTGATCGATGTTGGTCGGGGGTTTATCGCCCCACAGGTTCTGCAGGAAGTAGGCGCGGCGCTCATCCAGCGCCACGGCGTGACGGACAATCTCAACACCGGGATTGTTCATCGTGTACTGAAAGTGTTCCGGGGCCCAGAACCATCCGACCGAACTCACCGTGTCCCACAGCCCGAGAAAATGGATCGGCACATCGCGGGCAAATGTTTTCTTGAATCCCTCGTAAACCGTCTTGTCGTGCTCGCGCTTGAACATGTCCCAGGCAAAGGGGATCAATTCCTCGTTGCCCTGGGTGAGCAGGCCGACCTTGGTGATCATCGCCGCGACGGCGCGCGCGGTGTAGGCGCCGCGGCTGAACCCGAAGATGAAAACGCGATCGCCCTTTTGGTAGTACCGCATCAGGAACCGATAGGCGTCGGTGACATGATCCTCCAGCAGCCACGCGATCGCGAGATCCAGTTGCTTAACGAACCAGCGTTTCAGCTTGCCCCAGACACCCGGCGGCGCCATCGTGCCGATACCCGGCTGGTAATAGGATAGCTGATCGGGTCGCGCGCGATCGAGCATCGCGTAGAGCTTGACCACGTTGGTGTTAACGGCCGCAAATTTATTGCTGGTGCCGTCGAGGCACAGAACGATGTTTCGGGGCGGCGTCGGCGTGACTGTTACCGGCACGGCTGTTGTCGGCAAGGCTGGTGTCGGCAAGGCTGGTGTCGGAATGTCTGTTGTCGAAATGTCTGTCATCGGAGGAAATCCCCTCGGCAGCCTATTTAAAAAGGAAATGCTATCCGCACACCCTGAGATTTACAAGCATGCCATGCTCAACCCTGAGCGATGTTGCGTTCAGGTGTGCCGGAAAGATTGAGTTGCCGCCCGGCGCCGAGTGTGAAACGCGTAAGCCAAGAACACAAAGAATTTGCGTCAGGGAGAAAACAAATGGTCCGGCGGTTCACGTCGGCCGGCGCGTGGCTGGTCTCGTTTTCGTGGTGGTTATTATCAGTGGTGGCGGCGCAGGCGCAGGCCTATCCCGGTCACCCTGTTCATGTGCTGGTCGGCTTCGGCGCCGGCAGCGGCCCCGACATCCAGGCGCGCACCGTGTCGCAAGCGATGGGCGCCGCGCTCGGCCAGGCTTTCATTGTCGAAAACCGTCCGGGGGCCAACGGCACCCTGGCCGCGCGGGCCGTGACGCAGGCCGATCCGGACGGTTACACGCTCCTGTTTTCGTCGTCCTCCATCGCGCCGACGCCCTATATCTACAAGAGCCTCGGCTACAATCTGCTCACCGATCTCAAGCCGATCGCCACGATCGGGCAACTCGACGGCGTGTTCATGCTGGTCGACGCCAAGTCACCGATCACATCGGTGCCGGAATTGATCGCCTATGCGAAGAAAAACCGCGTGCTCTATGGCTCGCCCGGCGTCGGCAACGAACTGCATCTGAAGGCTGAGCTGTTCAACCAGCAGGCCGGCATCAGGATGGAACATGTGCCCTACAAGGGCGCCGCCGAGGTGATGACCGGGCTGTTGAGTGGCGCCGTGCAGGTGATGTTCGTGACGCCGCCGTCGGTCACGGGCCTGATCAAGCAAGGAACCGTCAGGGCGCTGGCGTTCACCGGGTCGAAACCGTTCGCGGCGTTTCCCGATGTGCCGCTGATGAAGCAATATCTGCCGGCCTATGTGAAGGGCTCGTGGGCGCTGTTCCTGGCGCCCGGCAAGACGCCGGATGCGCTCGTGAACAAGCTCAACGGTGCTGTTCATGCCGCATTGCGGCAACCCGAAGTGGCCGGCATCATGCAGCGCGACGGCTACATGCCGGACCAGCGAGATGCCGCCGAGACCGCGGCGTTCTTTCGTCAGCAGGTGGAAGACACCGCGGCGACGGTGAAGGCCGCGGGGATCGAGCCGAATTGAGACGCGCGAAGTCGCGCTCCTCACCATGAGGGTTCTCTGACCTCATCCTGAGGAGCATCGCGAAGCGATGCGTCTCGAAGGATGGATGCAGGCATTGAACCGAAAAACGCGAGCCCCCTACCCCTCCGCGTGCAAAATCCCACCCGTCGCGGTCACCGGCTTGGCGCTGATCAGCACAAAGGCGATGTTGCAGACATCCGGTCCGTGGTTCACCCAATTGTGGATGGTGCCGCGTTGAACCAGCAGGTCACCCGCCTTGAGGTGCACCATGACACCGTCGTCGAGTTCCATGTCGATCTCGCCCGACATCACCACGGCGCAGTCGATCGAATCGGTGCGATGGTTGCGCGGCGACACGCCGGGCTGATAGCTCACGACGCGAAACACCGTGCCGTTCTCGACCGTGGTCTTGAATGCGGACTTGGTCGGATCGGTAAAGCCGTCATTGTCGACCGGAAAACCTTTTGTGGACCACACCACGCAGGACGAGGCGCCGGGACGGTTTGAAATCACATTGGTGGCGATCTCGTCGATCTCCACCTTGGCGCGGCCCTCAGCGGTGTGGCCGGTGACGACGCGGCGTATCTGCAAGCTCATCGCGGTTTCCTTCCGGATCTTGATTATTATTGATTTAGTGTTTTTCGGCGCGCGAGAGAAAATCACCGAAGATCGCGGCCATGCGCGGCTCGGCGTCGCGCCATTCCCCGCGGTCCCAATCCTTCAGCAATTTGTCGTCGGGAAGCACCGTGACGACGTCCTCGTGCAACTCGCTGTTGGGAATAAGCCGTGCGGCTTTTCGCGCGGTGGCGGGCGTGTGGATCACGTCATTGCCCGCAATCAAACAGGCCGGCGCCTTGATGGCGTCGAGATCGGCTTCACTGGCGCCGACGATCGGCAGCGTGGCGGATTGCAGGAATTTTTCGCGCCAGACTTCCATCACCTTGATGAAGGCTTCGGCGTTGGTCGCGAGCAGCCGCTCTTTATTCGCCGGCCGCGCCTTGATGCATTCGGCGAAATGCTCGCTGTCGGCGACCGCCTGCATGCCGCCCGCGCGGACCAGCTTGATATATTGGCCGTAGTAACTCTCCGAGAGCTTGTCCACGGCCTCCTGGCCGCCGGTAACCCGCCACAGCAACAGGCCGCGCAGGCCATCCGGATGCCGCATCGCGTAGAGGATTGCCGGGCGCCGGCCGAGGATCCGCCGACATACATCGGCAGCGCGCCGAGTTGCTTGCCGAGTTCGTGGAGATCGTCGGCCCACACCTCGTGTTCCGATCCCGAACCGTCGAAGGCGACGTCGGATGCGCCGCAGTTGCGCCGGTCATGCAGCAACACGCGGTAACCCTTGGCTGCGATCGCTTTGGAGAGGTTGACCAGTTCGGCATAAGACCGGCGGCTGCCGGGCGTCAGGGCGATGAAGGGGCCCGAATTGCCAATGATTTCGTAATTAATGTGGACGCCGCGAACCAGTGCTTCAGGCATTTCCTTAAAACCCCGTTTCTTGTTCTTGATGGGGCGGAGTACTGCATAAAAACCGGCCGTGACGCAATGCCTCAGCGCTGGCCTCAGCGCTTCACTTCCGTCGCGACCGGTTGATCTTTCGCCTTGATGCGGATCACGATGGTTTTGGATTCCCTGTCGGTGGCGTTGCGTCCGAAATGCGCGGTGTTCGGCGGCGTGTAGACCACTTCACCGGCTTTCACGATTTTGGTGCCGACGCCGTCGATCTCGAAAGTCTGCTCGCCCTCGACTACGTAAGTGATCTCGTGTCCCTCGGGATGCATGTGCAGCGGCAATCGGTAACCGGGCTGCCAGGTCGAAGCGAACACCAGTACTTCCTGTCCGGGGATATTGTTGAGGTCGCTCTGGAACACGAGGTTGCTCGCGAGCCCCGCGCCTTGCGCGTGGATGATTTCGGAGGTGCCGGCGCCGATCAGGATTCCGCCGGCGAACAGCGCGGCGGCTAATGTTTTTGTTTTCATTGTTGATACTCCAATGATCGCATCCATCCTTCGAGACGCTTGCTTCGCAAGCCCTCAGGATGAGGTCCGAAATTGCATCCGGTCCCTCATGGCGAGGAGCGCGACGGAGTTTATCATCGGGCAGCGCTTCGCGCGGACCCGTTGGCGCGTCTCGAACCATCATGCACAGATGGAAGCGTTGCAAATGAAAAAACTATTTTCCGCTGCGCTTCGCCTCGATCGTGTCCCAGATTTTCGCTGCGACATCCGGTCCGCCGAGCCGTGCGATGGCGCGGATGCCCGTGGGTGAGGTCACGTTGATCTCGGTGAGGTTGCCGTCGATCACGTCGATGCCGACAAACAGCAGTCCGCGCTCGCGCAGATGCGGCGCCAGCGTGGCGCAGATTTCGCGCTCGCGGTCCGAAAGTTCGGTCGCTTGCGCGGCGCCGCCCCGGACCATGTTGGAGCGCAGGTCGTCCGGCGCCGGTACGCGGTTGACCGCACCGGCGAATTCACCGTCGACCAGGATGATGCGCTTGTCGCCGTGCTTGACCTCGGGAAGAAAGCGCTGGATCACCCAGGGCTCTTTGAACGTCACCGAAAACATGTCGAACAGCGAGCCGAAATTCATGTCCTGCGGCATCACGCGAAATACCGCAGCACCGCCATGGCCATGCAGCGGCTTCATCACGACCGCGCCGTGCTCGTCGCGGAACGCGTTGATTTCGTCGAGGTCGCGCGAGATCAATGTCGGCGGCATCAGATGCGGGAAATCCATCACGAAGATCTTTTCCGGCGCGTTGCGCACGCTGGCCGGATTATTCACCACCAGCGTCTTCGGATGGATGCGTTCGAGAAAATGCGTCGAGGTGATGTAGGCGAGATCGAACGGCGGATCCTGCCGCAGCAGCACGACATCATATTGCGCCAGCGGTTCGCGCCTGGGCTCGCCGAGCGTGAAATGATCGCCCGGTTCGTCGCGCACGGTCAGCACTTGTACGGGCGCCACCAGTTCCTCGCCTTTGAGCGAGAGCTTGTCCGGCGTGTAATAGGACAGCGCGTGGCCGCGCTTCTGGGCTTCCAGCAGCAGCGCAAAGGTCGAATCGCCGCGGATGTTGATGCGCGCGATGGGGTCCATCTGGACGGCGACGTTCAATTTCATGGGCGGGTCCGCGGTTCTCTTGGAGGATGAAGTTGTCAGGTGCTGGCGTCGAATGCCGCTAACAGATGGCGCGGCAGACGCCGCGGCGCAATCAGTAACGCATCGAAACGTTGCTCAAATTCGGCATGTTCGGGATGCGCCATCAGCCAGGCCTGCGCGGCGTTGATGATGCGGGCCTGCTGGCGCGGCGTCACGGCATAGGCGGCGTCATCCAGCGTGGCGCGGGCCTTGACCTCGATAAAGGCCACCAGATTGCGCCGCCGCGCCACGATGTCGATCTCGCCATAGGGGGTGCGAAACCGCTTGGCCAGGATGCGATAGCCTTTGGCCATCAACCAGGCCGCAGCGCGGGCTTCGGCCGAGAGACCCGTGCGGAATGCCGCGACCCGTGCCGGCGAGGCGGGTTTTTCCGGTGTGGCTGGCGGTGGCGCGTCCTCAGCCTTGGTCATGGTCTTGGCCATCGTCGCCTTCCCCATCAGTGTCGCTATCCGTCGGCGTGTCGGCTTCCTTGGCGAGCTCCAGCGCGCGGGCATAGATTTCGCGGCGAGGCCGGCCGGAAATTTCGACCGCATGCGCCACCGCATCCTTGACGCTGTCGCGCTTGAGCCGGCTGCGCAGGAGATCGTCGAGTTCGTCGGCGGCCATGATGCGCGTGTCGGCCGCGGCCGGCCCGATCACCAGCACGAATTCGCCGCGCGTCTCCATCGTGTCGGCATTGCGCGCCAGCTCCGCAATCGGCCCGCGCGTGATCTCTTCATGCAGTTTGGTCATCTCGCGGCACAGCGCGCCATCGCGGGTGCCCATGATGTCGGCGAGGTCTTTCAATGTGTCCTGTACGCGGTTGCCGGATTCGAACATCACCAATGTCGCGTCGATCCGCGCCAATTCCGTCAGCCGGGTGCGCCGCGCGACTTGCTTCGGGGGCAGAAAGCCCTCAAAGAAAAACCGGTCGGTCGGCAGTGCCGCGACCGACAGCGCCGCCAGCACCGAGGAGGGACCCGGCAGCGCGATCACGGCATGGCCCGCCGCGCAGACCTCGCGCACCAGTTTGAAGCCGGGATCCGAAATGAGAGGCGTGCCGGCATCCGACACCAGCGCGATGGAAAAACCCTGCGCCAGCTTTTCGAGAATCTTCGGCCGCGCCAATGCGGCATTGTGCTCGTGATAGGGCTTTAATTGCGCCGTGATCCCGTAGCGCTCGGTCAGCCGGCGGCTGATGCGGGTGTCTTCGCAGGCGATGATGTCGACGCCGGCCAGCGTTTCCAGCGCGCGCAAGGTGATGTCGCCGAGATTGCCGATCGGGGTCGCGACCAGATGCAGGCCCGGCGCCGCCTTCGGCGCGGTCAGGGTTATCTCGCCCAATGAGAAGGTCCGCGCCGGGGCCTCCGGCTGCCCGTCGGGTTTATGGCCGTCAGGTCTATTTATGGGAGCAGGTTTTGCGCGCATAATCCTGATCTAGGGCGTTTTGGGCGAAGTGGATACCGGTTGGCGTGAAGAAACACTCAAACCGGGGCGGGAGGGGTGCAACCCGACGCCGAAGCCCGGCGTAGCTTGGAATGGCCCGGAGTATCCCCGGGCAATAGCTTCGAAATACCGCGCTGCGGAATAGCGAGGCAACATTTCCCTGCAACCGGCGTTGCTGTCGCAAGGCCACAATCCTTTTGTTTTGGTTAACTATTCGCCGACAATATGCCTAAATCCACCCCCCTTGATCTCAGGGGTGCAGTCTTGAGTGGGAGTTCCGGCCGATCCTGGTCGGCCGAGAGAAGAGATGTGATGGTGGGCCCGCGAAATCCCGAGGATTCGGGTAAGGACTTGGGCAAGGATCCCGGCAAGGATCCGGGTCAGAAACCGATGGCTGGCTCCGGGGCGACCCGGCGGTCGGCGATTGGCTTCATTCTCGGCGCGCCGCTGCTTGGCGCCTGCGCCGGGGTACAGTCGAGCCTCAGCCAGTTTTCCAACCCGTTCAGTTCCTCGCAGGATCTACCGGTCTCGACCGGGCCGGCGGGTCCGCAGCAGCAGCCGCTCACGGTCGGCGCGGGCGGGGTCAAGGTCGGCCTGATCCTGCCGCTCTCGGCGCAGGGCAATGCCGGCGTCGCGGCGCAGTCGATGAAGAACGCCGCGGAAATGGCGCTGTCGGAATTTTTGAATCCCAATATCCAGCTTCTGATCAAGGACGACACGGGGAGCCCGCAAGGCGCCCAACAAAGCACCCAGCAGGCACTCGATCAAGGCGCCGAGATCATCATCGGTCCGCTGTTTGCGCTCTCGGTCCCGGCGACGGCGCAACTGACCCGCGCGCGCGGCATCCCGGTGATCGCGTTCTCGACCAATTCGAGCGTGGCCGGCCGCGGCGTCTATCTGTTCAGCTTCCTGCCGGAGTCCGACGTCAACCGGATCGTCGAATACGCGGCCAGCATCGGCAAGCGATCGTTCGCAGCGCTGCTGCCCGAAAATGCCTATGGCAATGTGGTGGAAGCCGCGTTCAAGCAGGCGGTGGGCCGCCGCGGCGGACGCGTGGTGGCGTTTGAAAAATACGGCGCCGATCGCGCCGGGCCGTCGCAGCGGGTGGCGCAGGCGCTCGGCCAGGCCGATGCGCTGCTGCTGGCCGATGACGGCGATTCGGTGGTGCAGGTGGCCGATTCGCTGGCGGCAGCCGGCGCCAATTTGAAGAACATCCAGCTGCTCGGGACTGGTTTGTGGGATAATCCGCGGGTGTTCGCGAGCGCCAAACTACAGGGCGGTCTCTATGCCGCGCCGGATCCTTCCGGCTTTCGCGCCTTTGCGGCGCGTTACCGCGCCAAATTCGGCGGCGTCGAGCCGGTGCGAACCGCGACGCTCGCCTATGACGCCGTGGCGCTGGTCGCTGCCCTCGCGCGCACCCAGGGCGGCAAGCGTTTCACGCCTGATGTGCTGACCAATACGTCGGGCTTTGCCGGCATCGACGGCCTGTTTCGTTTCCGCGGCGACGGCACCAATGAGCGCGGCCTCGCCGTCATGCGCGTGGCCACGACTGGCGGCACGCCGGTCGCGGGTTCGCCGAAGAGCTTTGGGGCGTGATTGGTCTATGAGAGGTGTCGTCCCGGCTTGGCGACAATGTGCTCCCTCGCCCCGCACTTGCGGGGAGAGGGTTGGGGTGAGGGGCTGCTTCGGCAAATTTTGAAGATGAGATGCGCGGTGAGTCCCCTCACCCGGATTGCTTTGCAATCCGGCATCTCCCCGCAAGCGGGGCGAGGTAAGTGGAAACAGCGCTTATTTACGCCGCCAGATCCGCGACCACCGCATCGAGCACCGGAAATCCGGCCTGCGTGACGCGCAGCCGTCCGCTGTCATCGACGACAATGGCGCCTTCTTCGCGCAGCACGGCGATACGGCCGGGATCGAGTGAGCGGCCGGACAGCGCCGCGTAGCGTTTGGGGTCGATACCTTCAGCCAATCGCAGCCCCATCAGCAAAAATTCGTCGGCGCGCTCTTCGCTGTTGAGATGGTCGTCGGTGACGACGCCGTGGCCTGACGCTTCGACCCGCATCAGCCAGGCTTCCGGGCGCTTCTCGGTGGCGATCGCGTGCCTTGTGCCATCGATATCGAGACGTCCATGCGCGCCGGGACCGATGCCGGCATATTCCTCGCCGCGCCAGTAGACGAGATTATGTTTGCACTCCGCGCCCGCGCGCGCGTGATTGGAAATCTCGTAGGATGGCAGGCCATGCTGCGCACAGACTTCCTGCGTGACGTCATAGAGTGCGCGCGCGACGGCTTCGTCGGGCGTCTTCAGTTTACCGGCGGCGTGCAGCCCGAAGAACGGCGTGCCTTCTTCGATCGTGAGCTGATAGAGCGACAGATGCTCGGCCGCTTCCGAGATCGCGAGTTTTAGTTCGTCCGTCCACATCTGCGGCGTCTGGTCGGGACGGGCATAGATCAGATCGAAGGAATAGCGATCGAACGAAGTGCGCGCGATCGCAACTGCGTCGAGTGCTTCGCGCGTGGTGTGCAGGCGCCCCAGCGCTTTCAGCGATGCATCGTCCAGCGCCTGTACGCCGAGCGAAACGCGATTGACGCCGGCGGCGCGATAGCCCGCAAAGCGCGTCGCCTCGACGCTGGTGGGATTGGCTTCCAGCGTGACTTCCACGTCGGACGCGACGCGCCAATGCTTGCCGATTGAATCCAGAATCGCGCCCACGGTTTGCGGCCGCATCAAAGACGGCGTGCCGCCGCCGAGAAAGATCGACGACACTTCACGGCCCGGGGCGCGTGCCGCGGTGGTTTCGATTTCGCGTTCGAAGGCGCGGGCGAATCGATCTTCGTCGATCGGCGCATGCCGGACATGGCTGTTGAAGTCGCAATAGGGACATTTCGACAGGCAAAATGGCCAGTGCACGTAGACGCCGAACGCTGGATCTTTTCCCTCTCCCGCTTGCGGGGGAGGGTTAGGGCGGGGGCTCTTCTCGCCGCTCACAGGCAGATCTCCGCCAGTTTGACGAAGGCGCGGGCGCGATGCGACAGCCCTAGCCCCAGCGGCGGCAGGCCGTGCTTTTCGATGCTGGTCATTTCGCCAAAGGTACGCGTGTGTCCATCCGGCAGAAATGCCGGATCGTAGCCAAACCCGGCGGTGCCGCGCGGCGGCCATACGAGAGTGCCCTCGACGCGGGCCTCGACCTCTTCGAGATGATCGTCGGGCCAGGCGACACAGAGCGCGGAAACGAAATAGGCGCGTCGTTGATCGGGCGTTGTCGCGCCGCGCTCCTGCAGCAGGCGTTCGATCTGCGCCATCGCGGCGGCGAAATCCTTGGTTGGACCGGCCCAGCGCGCCGAAAAAATCCCGGGCGCGCCGTCGAGCGCCTCGACCACCAGACCGGAATCGTCGGCGAACGCCGGAAGGTTTGTAGCTTTAGCGGCGGCGGCGGCCTTGATCTGCGCGTTGGCGCGAAAACTGTCGCCGGTCTCGTCGGGCTCATCGAGGCCGAGTTCGCCGGCGGAGATGGCTTCAACGCCGTAGGGCGCCAGCAGTTCGCGCATCTCGGCAAGCTTGCCGGGATTATGGGTCGCGATCACGAGCTTGCCGGTGATTCGGCGATGTCTGGTCATGAATATTTATAGTCCGCCATGGTTGGCCGTGTCCCGGCCATCCACGTTTTTAATCACGCCGTCGCCATTTTCTGCAGATCGACCAGCCGCGCCACGCCTTTGCGCGCCAGCGCCATCAGCGCCAGGAACTCGTCCTGCGAGAACGGGGTCTTCTCGGCGGTGCCCTGGACTTCGATAATGCGGCCATCGCCGGTCATCACGAAATTGGCGTCGGTATCGGCCTCGGAATCCTCGGCGTAATCGAGGTCGAGCACCGGGGTGCCGTTATAGATACCGCAGGAGATCGCGGCGACGTTGTCGCGCAGCACGTTGCCCTTGACCATGTTGCGGCTCTTCATCCAGCCGATGCAGTCGGCCAGTGCGACCCAGGCGCCGGTGATCGACGCGGTCCGCGTGCCGCCATCGGCCTGCAACACGTCGCAATCGACCGTAATCTGGCGTTCGCCCAGCGCTTCCAGATCGAGGGTGGCGCGCAGCGAGCGGCCGATCAGGCGCTGGATTTCGACGGTGCGGCCGTTTTGCTTGCCGGCCGAGGCTTCGCGGCGGGTGCGCTCAAGCGTGGCGCGCGGCAGCATGCCGTATTCGGCCGTGACCCAGCCCCGGCCCTGGCCCTTGAGCCATGGCGGCAACCGCTCTTCCAGCGTCGCCGTCACCAGCACATGGGTGTCGCCGAATTTGACCATGCAGGAACCCTCGGCATATTTGACCACGCCGCGTTCCAGCGACACGGCGCGCAGTTCATCCGGCGCACGGCGGCTTGGCCGCATGGGAAATCCTCCAGAATTCAAAAAGGTTGTGGCTGGCGGTGCTTGTAGGAGGGCGATTGGCCAGCGGCAAGGCCTTTGGCGGCCGAATCTGGCTTAAGACAATGCCTGCTTGTAACTGGCCCCCAACAGCGACAAGTTAGGGTCTGTCGCTAGGAGTATCCCGTGGCCCACCACGAACCGATTGGCCTGATCGCGCCGCATGCCGGGCTCGCCCAGCTCAACGAGCGTTCCCGCGACATATTTCGTCAAATCGTCGAGAGCTATCTCGCTACCGGCGAACCCGTCGGTTCGCGCAATATCTCGCGCCTGATCGCGGTTCCGCTGTCGCCCGCCTCCGTGCGCAATGTGATGTCGGATCTCGAGGCGCTCGGCCTGATTTACGCGCCGCATACCTCGGCAGGACGGCTGCCGACCGAATTTGGCTTAAGGTTCTTCGTCGACGCCCTGATGCAGATGGGCGACCTCACCGAGCCCGAGCGGCAATCGATCCAGACCCAGCTCTCCTCAGTGGGCAAGGCGCAGTCGGTGGAAGCCGCCCTTGGCGAAGCGCTGACCCGGCTGTCCGGGCTGACGCGCGCGGCGGCGGTGGTGCTGACGGCGAAATCCAATTCGCGGCTCAAACATATCGAATTCGTCCGGCTGGAGCCGGAACGGGCGCTGGTGGTGCTGGTCGGCGAAGACGGCCAGGTCGAAAACCGCGTGCTGACACTGCCGCCGGGTGTTCCCTCCTCGGCGCTTGTAGAGGCGACCAATTTTCTCAATTCGCGGATTCGCGGGCGCACGCTGGCGGAAGCGCGCCTTGAGCTGGAAACCGCGCTGACACAAAATCGCAGCGAGCTCGACCAACTGACGCAAAAGGTGATTTCCGCGGGCATTGCGAGCTGGTCCGGCGGGGAAACCGACGATCGGCAGTTGATCGTGCGCGGCCACGCTAATTTGCTGGAAGATTTGCATGCGCTGGAGGATCTCGAGCGCGTCAGGCTCCTGTTCGACGACCTCGAGACCAAGCGCGGTGTGATCGATCTATTGGGGCGTGCCGAGCGCGCCGAAGGGGTCAGGATTTTCATCGGATCGGAGAACAAGCTGTTTTCGCTGTCGGGGTCTTCGACGATCATCGCGCCCTATAGCGATGGCGCCGGCCATATCGTCGGCGTGCTCGGGGTGATCGGGCCGACCCGGCTAAACTATGCCCGGGTCATTCCAACAGTGGATTATGCCGCGCGCATCGTCAGCCGGATGCTGGGTGGATGATCTGAGCCTGGATCAGGCCGGAATCGCTCGCATTTGAGGTATTTTCGGTTCCCCGGTTTCGTCTGAAAGCGCCTCCAAAGCGCCTCCAAAGCGCCTTGGCGCTTGATTTTCCGCGCCTAAAGCACGATATCCGGCCCAGCAATCCAATCATTACCAAATCAATCTCAAAACGATTTCGAGAAGGCAGTGTGATGACCGATCCCAACGGGCAAAAGGACAATCCGGCGAACCCGGCACAGGGCCCCGAACCGGTGGTGTCGAAGCCCTACATCATGCCGGACGATCCCGAAGAAGGATCGGTTGAAGCGCTGGCCAAGGAAGCCGCGGAATCGCGTGACAAGATGCTGCGCACGCTGGCGGAGATGGAAAACCTGCGCAAGCGAACCGCGCGTGAGGTCGCCGATGCGCGCACCTATGGCATCACCGGTTTCGCGCGCGATGTGCTCGATATCGCCGACAATATGCAGCGAACGCTCGATGCGGTTCCGGCCGATACCCGTGCGGCAGCCGATCCGTTGGTGAAGGCGCTGATCGAAGGCGTTGAGCTCACCGAGCGGTCGCTGCTCAACACGCTGGAGAAAAACGGCGTCAAGAAATTCGATCCGGCCGGCGAGAAGTTCGATCCGAATTTCCAGCAGGCGATGTACGAAGTGCCCGACGCATCCGTTCCCGCCGGAACGGTCGTGCAAGTCGTGCAGGCCGGCTACACGATCGGCGAACGCGTACTGCGTCCGGCGCTGGTGGCGGTCTCCAAGGGCGGCGCCAAGGCGAGTGCGTCGGAGGGCTGAGGGGCGACTTTAGCTAAACTCGTCATGGCCGGGCTTGACCCGGCCATCCACGTCTTTCTTGATTTAAGCGCGGTAAGGCATGGATGCCCGGGTCAAGCCGGGCATGACGAAAGAGCGAGAACCTTCACACCGCGATATCGCTGGACTGAATACGCTTGACGCCGGCCTTGTCCATATCAGCCCAGGCCTTGGCCATCGAGCCCTGGGTATCGATCCCACGGCAGGCATCCTCAACCACATAAGCCTCAAAGCCGGCCTTGCGCGCATCGAGCGCGGTCCAGGCTTCGTCTTTGCCAACCTCTCCGCCAGTAGCCACCAGTCTCTAAAGCAGGTTAGGACAGCGGCTCCCGGCTGATCCGAATTCCAAAGCTGCGGTACCGCTTTCGAAGCGCCATCCTCACGGCAATGAAACCGGCCCCCAACATCAACAGCAATGCGTAAGCGAAGCGCAGAATAAGATAGTTCGGATCGTTTAAGCGGTCATCATCAACCATAAGCCACAGAACCAAGGGCGTATAGGCAGCGATGTACATAGCTGTGGCGCGCCAAACAATCGCCCAATAAATCTTGGCGGCGATGGCCCAAGTAATTGGATGGCTCTCGTCAGTCATACCGGCGCTCACCGCGGGGAAAGGTTGTTGTTGGGTTTGCTTACCTCTCCCGCTTGCTGGGGAGGCGCGCCACGCGAAGCGTGGCGGGTGGGGGAAGTCTATCCTCCCCTCGACTATCGAATTTTGCCGAAGCACCCCCACCCCGGCCCTCCCCCGCAAGCGGGAGAGGGAGAAGATTTCCGTCGTCGCTATAAACTCAATCCAATCTTCACACCGCGATATCGCTGGACTGAATACGCTTGACGCCGGCCTTGTCCATATCAGCCCAGGCCTTGGCCATCGAGCCCTGGGTATCGATCCCACGGCAGGCATCCTCAACCACATAAGCCTCAAAGCCGGCCTTGCGCGCATCGAGCGCGGTCCAGGCGACGCAGAAATCGGTCGCCAGACCCGCCACGAACAGACGCTGCAGCTTGCGCGCCTTGAGATAGGCGGCGAGGCCTGTGGTGGTCTTGCCGTCGGCTTCGGTGAAGGCCGAATAGCTGTCGACGTCCTTGTGGTAGCCCTTGCGAATGACGAGTTCGGCCTGCGGGATCGCGAGATCCTTTGACAGCGAGGCGCCATCGGTGCCCTGCACGCAGTGATCGGGCCACAGCACCTGCTTGCCATAGGGCAGATCAATCATCTCGAACGGCTTCTTGCCGGCATGGGCTGACGCGAAGGAGACATGGCCTGAGGTGTGCCAGTCCTGCGTCATCACGACATTGGAAAAACCCTTGGCGATGCGGTTGATCACGGGCACGACCTGCTCGCCGTCCTTCACCGCGAGACTGCCGCCGGGCAGGAAGCAATTCTGAACATCGATCACCAGCAGCGCCGAGCCGTCATCGATCTTGATGGAGGCGGCTGCCCACAGTGATTTCGGAATGGCGGCTGCGATCGCCATCGTGCCCAAGCCCGCCAGAATCTGCCTTCGGTCCAACATGCTGCATCTCCCCTGTAAGGACGATGCCAGCAAATCAGGTCGGCGCGGAATCGTA
The DNA here is from genome assembly GCA_963790595.1 of uncultured Alphaproteobacteria bacterium. GTDB lineage: Bacteria > Pseudomonadota > Alphaproteobacteria > Rhizobiales > Xanthobacteraceae > Bradyrhizobium. The sequence goes on from CAWBPE010000019.1 coordinate 179,479, forward strand.
AAGCGGGGCCGCGCGCGCGAGCGCTCGAATTTTTGGCAACGAGTGCAGTGCGAACAGGCTGCCGGAAAATTATCGGCCAAAATATCAGGTTGAAGCTACTGAATGCCGTCGCGCACAGCGCGAAAGCGCGTGAACGCAGCGGGCCATTGATCGGTTGGCGCGGTGCCGATCACGCGAAGCGAGGTCGGGCCGTTGCCGAACCGCAGCCATTGCACCACGGTAACAGGCGTATTGTCCTTGCCGGTGGTGGCCTCTAACCGCGTTTCATAACCGGGCGCGCCGTTGATGCGGACCGGCTCGGACATGGTGAGACGCCAGTTGCGGATTCCCGGTATCGAAGTGGCGGCCTGCTGGGCGAAGCGGCCGCGATCTTCCGGCTGCGTCGGCGCCGATCCCATCACGCCGATCACCATGAAGGGGGCGGTCTCGAAACCGGTTGTCTCATTCCCGTCGCCGATCAGGATGGCGCCACCGCCGGGTGTCAGGGTGCGGACATTCTTGAAACCGGCGAGGTCGCTGACCTTATACGGCAACAGCGCGAGTTGCTCCTCGATCGGGACTTCCTTGCGCACCACGGCGGACGCAAACATCTGCCGGATCGCGTCGTCGGTGTAGATCTTGCTGGCATTCTCGGGGACCTGGACCGCGACATAGCCGGAGAAGGTGCCGCCCTGCAGGATCATCGAATAACGCCGCACCGGCCGCGGGCCGTCTTTGGTATTTTCCTTGGTATTTTCGGCGGTGTAGTAGGCCAGTCCCGTCGAGGTCTCGATGCTCTCGGGCTTGATGCCGCCGGTGCCCACGGGATTGGCCTTGAAGGCATTGACCACTTCGCCGTAAGCCTCAGCCGGCAGCTCCGCGATCAGGACCTTGACGCCTTCATCCTCGGTTTCAAACCCGATGAATGTCTTGGCCTTGGTCAGACCGACCAGGGGGGTCATCCCGATCCGGGCGCCCGGCGGGAAAACCGGGTCCGCGGCGAAGGCGGGGGACAGCGCAAAGAGGAGCAGGGTAGCCGCGGATAATAGCCGAATATGCTTCATCGGGAATCTACTGGGTTCGTATTGAGGCCGTTCAATGGTCGGCCGGCGCGGGTCCAAGTCGAATCCCTTGAAGTCGGGTCCCTTGAATCAGTCCGCCCGCTTTTAGCGGGTTTGCCGCTCCGGCAACAGGGCCGGTCCGGCGGGCCCTTCCGATTGTGTTCCCGCGGGTCGCGCCCTGATCTCGATCAATGCCGTCCCGGAAGCGGACACTATCTTGCGGGGTTAAGGGGTTTTCGGGGCTCAAGGGTACGTCACGGTCCTTGCGGGGCCTGCCCCCCCTCCTATATGAGGCTCACCGTCGCAATATCGCGAGTATTTGATCGTTGGGGAGTTGGATTGGTGCGCCGTCAGGGCCCAGCCAACCTGCCGCAAAAAGAAGAAGGATGTGAGGACCATGGGAAAGGTCATTGGGATCGATCTCGGCACCACGAATTCGTGCGTTGCCGTAATGGATGGCAAGACGTCGAAAGTCATTGAGAACGCCGAGGGCATGCGGACGACCCCGTCCATTGTCGCCTTTAGCGACGATGGCGAGCGCCTCGTCGGTCAGCCCGCCAAGCGTCAGGCGGTGACCAATCCCGAGCGGACCTTCTTTGCGGTCAAGCGCCTCGTCGGCCGCCGCTATGACGATCCGATGGTCGAAAAGGACAAGAAGCTTGTCCCCTACAAGATCGTCAAGGCGTCGAACGGCGATGCCTGGGTCGAAGCCGACGGCAAAACCTATTCGCCCTCGCAGGTCTCCGCCTTCATCCTGCAGAAGATGAAAGAGACCGCGGAAGCCCATCTCGGCCAGAAGGTCGATCAGGCGGTGATCACCGTTCCCGCTTATTTCAACGACGCACAACGTCAGGCCACCAAGGACGCCGGCAAGATCGCCGGCCTTGAAGTGCTGCGCATCATCAACGAGCCGACCGCGGCCGCGCTGGCTTACGGTCTCGACAAGACCAAGACCGGCACCATTGCGGTGTACGATCTCGGCGGCGGCACCTTCGACGTTTCAATTCTTGAAATCGGCGACGGCGTGTTCGAAGTGAAATCGACCAACGGCGACACGTTCTTGGGCGGTGAAGACTTCGACATGCGGCTGGTGAGCTATCTCGCCGACGAATTCCAGAAGGAGCAGGGCATCAACCTGCGCAACGACAAGCTTGCCTTGCAGCGCCTGAAAGAGGCCGCCGAAAAGGCCAAGATCGAATTGTCGTCGACCACGCAGACCGAAATCAATTTGCCGTTCATCACCGCGGATGCGTCGGGTCCGAAGCATCTGACGATGAAGCTGACGCGCGCCAAGTTCGAGGCGCTGGTCGATGACCTCGTCCAGAAGACCATCGAGCCCTGCCGCAAGGCGCTGAAGGATGCCGGTCTCACCGCCGGCGAGATCGGCGAAGTGGTGCTGGTCGGCGGCATGACCCGCATGCCGAAGGTTCAGGAAGTGGTGAAGCAGTTGTTCGGCAAGGAGCCGCACAAGGGCGTCAATCCGGACGAAGTCGTGGCGATCGGCGCGGCGATCCAGGCCGGCGTGCTGCAGGGCGACGTCAAGGACGTGCTGCTGCTCGACGTGACGCCATTGTCGCTCGGCATCGAGACGCTGGGTGGCGTGTTCACCCGCATCATCGACCGCAACACCACGATCCCGACCAAGAAGAGCCAGGTGTTCTCGACCGCCGAGGATAACCAGAATGCGGTGACCATCCGCGTGTTCCAGGGCGAACGCGAGATGGCGGCCGACAACAAGGTTCTCGGTCAGTTCGACCTGATGGGGATTCCACCGTCACCGCGCGGCATGCCTCAGATCGAAGTGACCTTCGATATCGACGCCAACGGCATCGTCAACGTCTCGGCCAAGGACAAGGCGACCGCCAAGGAACAGCAGATCCGGATTCAGGCCTCCGGCGGCCTGTCCGAGGCTGACATCCAGAAGATGGTCAAGGATGCCGAGGCCAATGCGGCCGACGACAAGAAGCGCCGCGAAGCGGTCGACGCCAAGAACCATGCCGATGCGCTGGTGCATTCCACCGAGAAGGCACTGGCCGAGCATGGCTCGAAGGTCGAGGACAGCGAGCGCCGCGCCATCGAAGACGCCGTCAGCGATTTGAAGGAAGCGCTGAAGGGCGACGATGCCGAGGCGATCAAGGCCAAGAGCAACATTGTGGCGCAGGCTTCGATGAAGCTCGGCGAGGCGATGTACAAGCAGCAGGCCGAGGCCGATGCGGCCAAGGATGCCGCCAAGGACGACGTGGTCGACGCGGAATTCACCGAAGTCGACGACGACAAGAACACCAAGAAGTCTGCTTAAAGGCAGTTGTGATGGCCCTCATTCCCGGCGCGCGATGCGTGGCGAAGGATGAGGGTCATTTTTCATTAAGCCGGAGGCGGCATTCTATGGGCCGCATTCCGTTCGGGATGAAGAAGAACTTCGGGCGGGTTTGACGGATGTCCACCACCAAGCGCTGCTACTACGAAACCCTTGAAGTCGAACGTACCGCGGACGAGCCCAAGCTGAAGTCGGCGTTCCGCAAGCTCGCGATGAAATGGCATCCGGACAAGAACCCCGGCGATGCCTCGAGCGAAGTCCGGTTCAAGGAAATCAACGAAGCCTACGAAGTTCTCAAGGACGGCGACAAGCGCGCCGCCTATGACCGCTACGGCCATGCCGCCTTCGAGCAGGGTGGCGGCGGGCCGGGCTTTGGCGCCGGTTTTGCGTCGTCATTCTCCGATATTTTCGAAGACCTGTTCGGCATGGCCGGGCAGCGCGGTGGCCGCGGCGGCGGGCGCGAGCGCGGCGCGGACCTGCGCTACAACATGGAAATCACGCTGGAGGAAGCTTTCCTCGGCAAAACCGCCCAGATCGAAATTCCGGTCTCGGTGACCTGCGAATCCTGTTCGGGCATCGGCGCCAAGGCTGGCACCAAGCCGAAGACCTGTTCGATGTGCGGCGGCGCCGGCCGGGTGCGCCAGGCGCAGGGCTTCTTCACGCTGGAGCGAACCTGTCCGGGCTGTCAGGGCCGCGGCCAGATGATCGAAGACCCCTGTCCGTCCTGCTCCGGCTCCGGACGGGTGACGCGCGAGCGCAATCTGTCGGTCAATATTCCGCAAGGCGTCGAAGACGGCACGCGGATTCGGCTGGCCGGCGAAGGCGAGGCCGGCGTGCGCGGCGGGCCTTCGGGCGATCTCTATATTTTTCTGTCGCTGGCGGCGCATGAATTCTTCCAGCGCGATGGCGCTGATTTGCATTGCCGGGTGCCGATCTCGATGGTGACCGCGGCGCTGGGCGGTGAATTCGAGGTGCCGACCATCGACAAGGGCAAGACCAAGGTGAAAATTCCCGCCGGAACCCAATCCAGCCGGCGCTTTCGCATTGCATCAAAAGGCATGCCCGTGCTGCGTTCGCGCCAGACCGGCGACATGTACGTCCAGGTCGTCGTCGAAACGCCGCAGAATTTGACCAAGAAGCAGCAGGAATTACTGGCCGAGTTCGAAAAATTATCGTCCGGTGCAACCCAACCCGAGGCTGCGGGTTTCTTCACTAAGGTCAAGGACTTCTTTGGTACCCGCACCGGGACCTGATGACGGTTCGGCTTGACCGTTTCAGTGGCTACCTATACCTCTTTATGACCATTTTCTGACACTTCCGCGTAACCGCGGTCCCGCCTGGTAGCGACATGCCTTTGCAATCGTCCGTGCGTGCGTTGAAGAAGCCCCTTCGTCTCGATGATGAGGTGCGTTTTCTTCGTTCATGGATTGAGAAGCCGCTGCACATGGGTGCGGTGATGCCGTCAGGAAAGGTGCTGGCACGCACCATGGCGCAATATGTCGATATCAAATCCGAAGGCCCGGTGGTTGAGCTTGGGCCCGGCACCGGCGCGATCACCAATGCGCTGATCGAGCACGGCGTCGACCAGAAGCGGCTGGTGCTGGTCGAATATAATCCGGGCTTCTGCGCTCTTTTGCGCGATCGCTATCCGCTCGCCAAAGTGGTCCAGGGCGACGCCTATGCGCTGCGCGATTCGCTCTGGGACGTCCTGAACGCGCCGGCCTCCGCGGTCGTGTCCGGCCTGCCGCTGGTGACAAAACCGATGCTGACCCGCCTGAAGCTCATTCGCGACGCTTTCCTGGCGCTGGCACCCGGCGCGCCCTTTGTGCAATTCACTTATTCGGTCGCGCCGCCGATTCCGAAATCGCTGCCCGGCGTATCCACAGAAGCCTCCGAGCGGATCTGGATGAACCTTCCGCCGGCGCGCGTGTGGGTGTATCGCAAGGGCTGAAGCTACTCCCGCGCTTTGCGCGGTTAGTTCGTCCTGAATGCGATTTTAAATCATGTCGGCGTTGAAAATCCTGGTGATCCCCGGCTCGCTGCGCACCGGCTCGCACAATGCGAAGCTTGCGGCGGCGGCCGCGTATCAATTGGCGCAAGCGAACGTCGAGGTTACGCGGCTGTCGCTCGCCGATTTTCCGCTGCCGATCTATGACGGCGACCTCCAAAGCAAATCCGGCGTGCCGAAGCATGCGGTCAATCTCAAGCGCATGATCGGCGCGCATCACGGCGTGCTGATGGTCACCCCCGAATATAATTCATCGGTGCCGCCATTGCTCAAGAATGCGATCGACTGGGTGTCGCGCGTGCACGACGCGAGTGAGGTCCGCGGCCAGGTGTTTCACGGCCGCGCCTTTGCGATCGCAGCCGCCTCGGAAAACAGATTGGGTGGAACGCGCGCGCTGGCGGCGCTGCGGCTTATACTTTCCGCCTGCCGCGCGATGGTGATTCCCAATCAGCTGGCGCTGCCGTTCGCCGGCGAGGCCTATGATGATATGGACAGGTTGAAACATCCCGCCGATATCGAGGCGCTGGGCGCGCTGGTGCGGCAGTTGATCGAGATTTCCCAGCACGAGGTGAGGTGACATGCCGCCATCCAACATTGCTCTGCGCGACCGGCTGATCGTGGCGCTGGATTTGCCCGATGTCGCGGCGGCGGAAGCGATGATCGGCCGGCTCGGCGATAGCGTGACGTTTTACAAGATCGGCTACCAGCTGGCCTATGCCGGCGGCTTGCCGCTGATCCGCCAACTCGCGGATGCCGGCAAGCAGGTCTTCATCGATCTCAAGCTGCACGACATCGGTAATACAGTTGCGCGCGGCACCGAGAGTATCGCCAAGCACGGCGCGACCTTCCTGACCGTGCACGCCTATCCGCAGACCATGAAGGCGGCGGTCGAGGCCAGCGCCGGATCGGGATTGAAGATCCTCGCGGTCACGGTGCTGACCTCCTATGACGACGGCGATCTGCACGAAGCCGGCTATCGCCATAATGTGTCCGATATGGTCGCCGCCCGCGCCCGGCAGGCCAGGGAATTCGGCATCGACGGGATCGTCTGCTCACCCGAAGAGACCACGGCGCTGCGCGGGATCATTGCCGCCGAGATGTGCCTGGTGACACCAGGCGTGCGGCCGGCCGGGACAAATCTCGGCGACCAGAAGCGCATCATGACGCCGGGCCGTGCGATTTCCGCCGGCTCGGATTATCTCGTGGTCGGACGGCCCATCACCGAAGCCGCTGACCCCAAGGCGGTGGCGGAAATTATCGTGGCGGATATCAAGACCGCGCTGGCATAATCAGGCAAACCGGAGGGAAGCATCATGGCAAAAGGCTACTGGATCGGGCGCGTCGACGTTCACAATGAGGAGGGTTACAAGCCCTACGCGGCGGCGAATGCCGCCATCTTCAAGAAGTTCGGCGGGCGCTTTGTCGTGCGTGCCGGCAAGTTCACCGGTGTCGAAGGCCAAAGCCGATCGCGCAACGTGGTGATCGAATTTCCCGACTATGAGACGGCGATGGCCTGCTATCGCTCGCCCGAATATCAGGAAAACATCAAGGTGCGGCAGCCGCATTCGATCGCTGAACTCGTTGTCGTGGAAGGCTATGACGGGCCGCAGCCGTAAGGCAGGCATTCCTCATCCCGAGAGGACGTGGAGCGATATCTCTCGTGTCCCGGACGCGGTGCAGCGTTCTTCACGCTGCTCCGCAGAGCCGGGACCCAAGCCCCGAGGCACAGAGCCATGGAGCCCGGATCAGCAGCGCACCGCATAGCGTGTCGAAGACGCGCGTAAACGCGCTTATGGCGCTGCGCAGCATCCGGGGAACGCCTCCCTCATCCTGGGGCGCCTCCTCACCATGAGGAATGACCGGCGTTCGACGGGCCCGCAGCGCCCCCATCGGTTGCCGGAACTCGCCACCCCGGCTATACGGCAAAGGCGAGGGTTTTGGACATGGCCGAGATGCGATTGATCGTTGCGGGGGCCGGCGGCCGGATGGGCCGCGCGCTGACGCGCGTGATTTCCGAGACGTCAGGCGCCGTCGTCACCGGCGCGCTGGAAGCGCCGGGCTCCGACCTCTTGGGCCTCGATGCCGGGGTGCTGGCGGGTCTGCCCGCCAATGGCGTGGCCTTGTCGGCCGATCTGTGGACGCTGTCTGCCAATGCCGACGCCATTCTCGACTTCACCGTGCCGGGCGCGACCATCGCCAATGTCGCGATCGCCGCCGAGCGCGGCCTGGTCCATGTCATCGGTACCACAGGCCTTTCGGCCTCGGATGACGCCGTGATCAAGAGCGTCACCTCGCGGGCCATTGTCGTGCAATCGGGCAATATGAGCCTCGGCGTCAATTTGCTCGCGGCGCTGGTGAAGCGGGTCGCGCAATCGCTCGATGAGGATTTCGATATCGAAATTCTGGAAATGCATCATAAAGCCAAGATCGACGCGCCCTCGGGCACCGCCTTGATGCTGGGCGAGGCCGCGGCGGCCGGCCGCCAGATCGCGCTCAGCCAGCGCGCCGCGCGCGGCCGCGACGGCATCACCGGCGCGCGCCGGCCCGGCGATATCGGCTTTGCGTCCTTGCGCGGCGGCACCGTCACCGGCGATCACAGCGTGATCTTTGCGGGCGCGATGGAACGCATCGAACTGACGCACCGGGCCGAGGACCGGACGATGTTTGCGCAGGGCGCTGTAAAAGCGGCGCTGTGGGCCCACGGCAAGAAGCCCGGACTGTATTCGATGGCCGATGTGCTTGGGCTTTCTGACTTTTAAGTATCTCACTAAAAAACGGAACAACCGGAATGAGCGACCGCCTTCTCGTGCTCGTGCGCCACGGCCAGAGCGAATGGAACCTGAAGAATTTTTTCACCGGCTGGAAAGACCCTGACCTCACCGAGAAGGGCATCGCCGAGGCCAAAGACGCCGGCCAGAAATTGAAGGCGCAGGGGCTGCAGTTCGATATCGCCTTTACTTCGGCCTTGCTCCGTGCGCAGCACACGCTCGATCTGACCCTGGCCGAACTCGGCCAGACCGGCCTTCCCGTTCGCAAGCATCTGGCGCTCAACGAACGCGACTACGGCGATCTCTCGGGCCTCAACAAGGACGACGCCCGCAAGAAATGGGGCGAGGACCAGGTCCTGATCTGGCGCCGCTCCTACGATGTGCCGCCGCCCGGCGGCGAAAGCCTCAAGGATACGCTGGCGCGCACGCTGCCCTATTTCGTGCAGGAAATTTTGCCCTGCGTGTTGCGCGGCGAGCGCACGCTGGTGGCCGCGCACGGCAATTCACTGCGCGCGCTGATCATGGTGCTGGAAAAGCTGACCCCGGAAGGCATTTTGAAGCGCGAACTCGCAACCGGTGTGCCGATTATTTATCGATTGAATGCGGATGCGACGGTGGCTTCGAAGCTCGATCTGGCGGGGTAGCTCGCGCCTTGAAACCTTGTAGGGTGGGCAAAGGCGCGTTTGCGCCGTGCCCACCATCGATCATCGAAGCCGTAATCAAGGTGGTGGGCACGCTTCGCTTTGCCCACCCTACGTTCATCGGCCCAGAATGACGTGAACCTGCGGGGCGGGAAATGCCACAAAATCCAAAATGGAAATTGTGTGTATGCGGAATGCCATTACGCGTGGACGAGACTTACTCGGGGTGCTTTTCATTTTGGCGCTGACGTCGCAAGCGTCACGCGCCTCAGAGCCGTTCGAGGGGGTTTGGGCGAAAACCCAGGCAGAATGCCGCGACGAAGAAGGCCCGAACAGCCGGACGCTCATCGACCTGGGCCATACAATCGACGGCAAGCCAACGCCTGTCTTCGACCAATACGAACATCATTGCCGGATCGATCGGACATCCGCCCTCGGAGGCGGAACGAGTTTGGCCGCAACGTGCTTCGAATTCTGGGAAGACTTTACGAAAGGCGTCGAGGGGCGAAAGACGACGATCAAGCTTGCGACGACGCAGAGAGGCGCCCTTAAAATCGATCGCACGCTTTACCAACGCTGTGCTGTGAAGAGTGCGCCAGCTCAGTAGAGCAGGGGCCGTGGTAGGGTGGGCAAAGGCGCGCTTGCGCCGTGCCCACCATCTATCATCGAAGCGGTAATCAAGGTGGTGGGCACGCTTCGCTTTGCCCACCCTACATTTCATCCCTCAGTGAATCCCGACCTGCCCGGCTTCCCAGCCCAGCATCGCCTGCTTGCGGGTGATGCCCCAGTGATAGCCGGTCAGCGCACCGCTTTTGCCGAGTGCGCGATGACAGGGCACCACGAACGACAGCGGGTTTCTTCCGACCGCCGCACCTACCGCGCGTGAAGCCTTGGGGTTTTTAATTTTGTTGGCGATATCCGAATAGCAGACCGCGCGGCCCATCGGGATCTTCAACAGCGTCTCCCAGACCCGGACCTCGAAGTCCGTGCCGATCAGCACCACGCGCAGCGGCTGGTCTTCGCGCCACAGTTTGGTATCGAACACGCGCTGCGCCAGCCCGGCGGTGCCGGCGGTGTCCTCGATATAGGTTGCGCGCGGCCAGCGCCGCTGCATGTCGGCCAGCGCTGGTTGTTCCTCGCCGGGATCGGCAAACGCAAGACCAGCCAATCCGCGGCCGCTGGCGATCACGATCGCGGTCCCGAACGGCGAGGGGTGAAATCCAAATCTTAGCGTCATGCCGGCGCCGCCGTTCTTCCATTCGCCCGGCGACATCGCCTCATGGGTGACGAACAGATCGTGCAGCCGGCCCGGGCCTGACAGCCCGGAGTCCAGCGCCGCGTCGAGCACGCTGGCGGAATCACGCAGCAGGCCCTTGGCGTGGTCGAGCGTCAGCGCCTGCATGAAGGCCTTTGGCGTCAGTCCGGCCCAGCGGCGAAACAGATGATGCAATTCATCTGATGTGACGCTGGCCGCGTCCGCCATCGCTTCGATGGTCGGCTGGTTGCGCCACTGTTCCGAAATAAAGCCGATCGCGCGCCGTACCGAATCATAATCGCGCAGCGTCGCGTTCTCCGAGCCGGGCTTGGCCAGGCGACGGTCTTTAATGGCGAGGTTCATGTGATCATTCATGGCTGGGTACATCATGCCTTACGATGTAGGCCGGGGGCGATAGCCAAACCACCCGATTTCCGACACCAAATCAGGACAATGGATTGTAGGTCACGCCCCGTCGCGCGGCTTGCAGCGCAGCCGTTAAGGCATTGGCAAAGCTTGCCTTTTCGTCTGGTCCAAGAAAATTCGCGATGCTGAAGTAGCGGCCTTTTGAGACCAGATAGAGCCGTTCAATGCCGAATTCGGCGTGGGTCTTGCGGTCGAGCTGAACCCAGAGCGGATTGAGCACGAATTCGACCACATGGCCGCGATGGCTGACCCGGCGCACCCGCAATTCGGACGGCGTTACCGAAATCTCCTCGGTGGCCCGCGCGCGGCGGAAATTGACCCGGAACGCCCAATAGATCGCGAGAATGTCGAGGCCGAAAAAGCCGAATACCGGCCACGCGCCCATCAATAGAAAGGCAATCCCGGCCGCGAAACTGACCGCGCTGAGAAATCCCATCAGCACCAGGAAACCGGTGCGATTGAGCGAGCGGTGCGGCGTCAGCAATGCCGAAAATAATTCCGGCTGCGCCTGCGGATCAAATTCATTGCCTGCGGTCATGACCTGTCAGTATACCCGGATCATGGCGAAAATCACCCGCAGACTACCCTCCAAAGTGAAACCAGCGTCCTCCAAACGCGCGGAAAAAGCCGGCAAGGTTTCGGCCAAGTCCAAAGCTCCAACCAAGAAGACCTCAACCAAGAAAGCTTCAACCAAGGCAACTTCAACCAAGGCAACTTCAACCAAGGCAACTTCAACCAAGCCTTGGACACCGGCTGAAGTCTACGAAGCCTTCAGCCGCTTTCGCAAAGCCAATCCCGAGCCGAAGGGCGAGCTCGAACATCTCAACCCCTATACGCTGTTGGTCGCGGTGGTGCTGTCGGCGCAGGCGACCGATGCCGGCGTCAACAGGGCGACGCGCGCGCTGTTTGCGGTCGCCGACACGCCGCAAAAAATGCTGGCGCTGGGTGAGGAGAAAGTTCGCGATTACATCAAGACCATCGGGCTCTATCGCAACAAGGCCAAAAACGTCATCGCGCTGTCGGAAAAACTGATTACCGACTTTGGCAGTGAAGTGCCGCGCACCCGTGCAGAGCTGGAATCGTTGCCGGGCGCCGGCCGCAAGACCGCCAATGTCGTGCTCAACATGGCGTTTGGCGAGCACACCATGGCGGTGGATACGCATGTGTTTCGTGTCGGTAATCGCACGGGTCTGGCGCCCGGCAATACGCCGCTGGAAGTCGAGCTCGGGCTTGAGCGCGTGATCCCCTCAGAGTTCATGCTGCATGCGCATCACTGGCTGATTCTGCATGGCCGCTATACCTGCCTCGCGCGCAAGCCACGCTGCGAAGTGTGTCTGATCAACGATCTCTGCCGCTGGCCTGAAAAGACGGTTTGAGGCATGCTTGTCGTGTCCAGCCACGCAACCGCCGCGCAGAATATTTCTCGGTTCCTCGCGGGGCAACCATGAGTGACAGGGGGCGTCTTTGAGCGAGCAGGATCAGGTCAACCCGGCACCATCGTCAGGTCAGACCGCTTTACCGCCCTCGTCAGTTGGTCCGCACCTTCGCCGGCTTGCGCTTCCGTTGCTTGCGGTGCTGGTGGCCTTTGGATTTATTGCCCTGGCCACATTGCGCTGGGATGCCTGGACCGGCAACGCCGTGATCCAGACTACCAACGACGCCTATATCAAAGCCGACCTGACGCGGCTGAGCAGCCGGGTTTCGGGAGAGGTCCTCACCGTCGCGGTAGACGATTTCCAGCGCGTCAAGACTGGCGATCTCTTGATTCAGATCGATCCCGCCGACTACCAAGCCCAGGTCGCCCTGGCCGAGGCTGGCGTCGCCGGCGCACAGGCCGTGTTCGACAATCTCGCCAACCAGATCGAGCTGCAATACGCCACCATCGCCCAGGCCGAAGCACAGCAGGTCTCGGCGTTGGCGCAGGAAGTCGAAACCCGCGAAGAACAAGAGCGGCAACAGTCGCTGACACAGACCGAGGCCGGCACACGGCAAAAGCTCGAACAGGCCGTCGCCGCCTATGCCCGGGCGCAGGCGGACGTCAAGGCCAGCCGGGCGCTGATCGCCGCACAACGCCACCAGATCGAGGTGCTGAACGGGACGAAGAAGCAGCGCGCCGCGGATATCGAAGCCGCCAAGGCGACTTTGGCTTCGGCGAAGCTCAAGCTGAGTTACACCAAAATCACGGCGCCATTCGACGGCGTCGTTGGCGATCGGCAAGTTCAGCCGAATGACTACGTCAATATCGGCAGCAACCTGATCAACGTCGTGCCGCTGCCGGACGTCTACATCATCGCCAATTACAAGGAGACCCAATTGACCCGGGTCAGGCCGGGCCAATCCGTCGATGTCACCGTTGACAGTTTCCCGAGCCAGCGGCTGCACGGCCGGGTCGAGCGCATCTCGCCCGCCAGCGGATCGCAATTCGCGTTGCTGCCGCCTGACAACGCGACCGGCAATTTCACCAAAGTGGTTCAGCGCATCCCGGTTCGGATTCAATTGGACAAAGGCCAGCCGCTGCTGGAGCGGTTGCTGCCGGGCATGTCGGTGGTGACTGAAATTCACACCGACGACGCGGTGTCGAATGCCGGAAAATAGCGACGATACCGATCAGGGACCGCGTTCGCGCGGCGGCGTCGCGCCGCAACCTTTGTTCGCCGTCGTCGCGGTGCTGCTCGGCGCTTTTCTCGCCAATTTCGATAGCCGGCTGACGACGGTCGGATTGCCGGATTTGCGCGGGGCCTTTTCACTGGGTTTCGACGAGGGCGCCTGGCTATCGACGTCGGCGATCGGTTCGCAAATCTTCATCGCGCCGGCGGTGGCGTGGCTCGCGACCGCCTTCGGCTTGCGCCGCGTTCTGGGCGTCCCCAGTCTGGCCTACGCTCTGGTCTCGCTCGTGATCCCGTTCGTGCGCGATTACGACACGCTGATCGTACTCAGTGTCATCCACGGCCTGCTGCTGGGTACCTTCGTCCCCGCGACGCTGATGATCATCTTCCGCAATCTGCCGATCGGATGGTGGCTGCCGGCGATCGCGCTCTATTCGATCCGGGTCGGGTTTGCGCTGGATGCGGGATCGTCGCTGGTCGGCTTCTATGTCGAGCATCTCGGATGGCAGTGGCTGTACTGGCAAGGCGCGTTGCTCGCGCCGCTGATGTGGCTGATGGTCTATCTCGGGACGCCGAATGCGCCGGTCAATCGTGAAGTGCTTAAAGGCGCCGACTGGGGCGGCATGCTGTTATTGGGAGCCGGCGTTTCCATGGTCTATGCCGGGCTCGATCAGGGCAATCGCCTCGACTGGCTGGAATCCGGCACCGTCGCGGCACTGCTGATTGGAGGCGGCGTGTTATGCGTCCTCTTCCTGATCAATGAGACGCTGGTGCGCAAGCCATGGGCGCATGTCAGCGTGCTGTTTTCGCGCAATGTCGGGCTCTCGCTGATCGTCATCCTGCTCTACACGCTCACGAGCCTGTCCAACTCATCGCTGGTGCCGAATTTTCTCGGCACTGTCGCCCTCTTGCGGCCCGAGCAAACCGGCGAGTTGCTGGTGACCTATGGCGCGCTGCCGATGCTCGTGATGGTGCCGCTGTCGATCTTTCTGCTCAGGCATTTCGATCCCCGCTTCGTCCTGATTATCGGCCTGTCGGCCTTCGCCACCGCCAGCCTGCTTGGAACGCAGCTGACGCATGATTGGGCGCGGGGTGATTTCGTCACCATCGCATTGCTGCAGTCGGTCGGACAGGCGTTCACGCTTTTTCCTATCATTATCATCGCGCTGTCCAATTCCGATTTTACCAGGGCGACCGCGTTCGCCGCCTACATCCAGATCATGCGGCTCGGCGGCGCCGAGATCGGCATCGCACTGATGGGCACATGGCTGCGCGTCCGGGAGCAGATCCATTCCAATTTTCTCGGGCAGCATCTGGAGAACGGCAGCGCCGACGTCGTCAAAATTCTCGGCCAGATGTCGGCGGGCTTCACCAGCCACGGCGCCGCAACCGCCATGGCGCGCGCCACGGGATCGCTCGCCGCACTGGTGCAACGCGAGGCCAATGTGCTGGCCTATATCGACGGCTTTTGGCTGACATTCTGGCTGGCGATGGCGGCGCTCGGTTTTACGGCCCTGATGACCCGGGCACCCTCAGGCCCATTTACGCCGGCCCCGTTCGGCTTCACGCAGGCCGTGATGCGGCGGCTTGGACTCTCCCGGCAATAACAACAACGTGCCTGCGGTCGATCGCCGTCTTGTATCCGGAGGGTGCCGCGCATACGCTCCACGATGTGCCAAAGCCTAACTCAAGGGCCGCGCATCTATCGGGGAGTGACGTCGTGCGAACCAGGCTTCTTGCTTTTTTGCCAGCCGCCGTGTGCCTTGCCGGCGTTATCTGGGGACCCGCCGCGCAGGCGCAAATCTCCGACGATGTCGTCAGGATCGGCGTGCTCAACGACCAGTCCGGTCTCTATGCCGATCTGGGCGGCCCGGGCGCGGTGGTTGCCGCGCGCATGGCGGTCGAGGATGCCGGCGGCACGGTGCTCGGCAAGCCCGTCGACATCGTATTCGCCGATCATCAGAACAAATCCGATATCGGCGTTGCGGTGGCCCGGCAATGGTTCGAAGTCGGCAAGGTCGACATGGCGATCGGCTTCGACAATTCGGCGGTCGCATTGGGCGTCGAGCAACTCGCCTTCGAGAAGAACCGCATTGCGATTGCGGGCGCAGTCGGCAGCACCGCCTTTACCGGCAAGAACTGTACGCCGAACGAGGCCTCCTGGGTCTATGACAGTTACGCGCTGACCACGAGTCTTGCCAAGGCGACGGTGGCGGAAGGGCGTGACACCTGGTTCTTCATCACGGTCGATTACACTTTCGGTCATTCGCTGGAAGCCGACGCGACCGCCGCGGTGAAGGCGGCCGGCGGAAAAGTTCTCGGCAGCGTGCGTCATCCGCTCAACACCGCGGATTTCAGCTCCTATCTGCTGCAGGCACAGGCCTCCGGCGCCAAGGTGGTGGCCTTTGCCAATGGCGGCGGCGACATGGTCAATGCCACCAAGCAGGCCAACGAGTTCGGGCTGACCAAAAACCAGACCCTGGTGTCGCTGCTGGTGTTCATTTCCGATATTCACAGCATGGAATTAAAGGCCGCACAGGGGCTGAAATTCGTCACGGCGTTCTACTGGGACCGTGACGAGCAGACGCGCGTCTGGTCGAAGCGCTTCTTCGAGCGCCAGGGCCGGATGCCGACCATGCCGCAGGCCGGCGTCTATTCGGCGGTTCGCCATTATCTCGCGGCGATTACCGCCGCCGGCACCGATGATGCCAAGGCGGTCATGGCGAAAATGCGCGAGATGCCGGTCAATGATTTCTATGTCAAGAACGGCCGTCTGCGCGAAGACGGCCGGCTGGTGCACGATATGTATTTTGCGCAGGTGAAGACGCCGTCGGAATCCACCAAGCCGTGGGATTATTACAAGATCCTCGGTACGATTCCCGGCGATCAGGCGTTCCGGTCTTTGGCGGATAGTGGGTGCCCGCTGGTGGGGCGCTAGTCTAGCGCCAATCACCCGCACGGTCCTCATCCTGAGGAGGCCGCACTGCGGCCGTCTCGAAGGATGGCCGCGAGTCCGTGCGTTGCCGCCATCCTTCGAGACGCATCGCTTCGCGACGCTCCTCAGGATGAGGACCTAAACCACCGGCACGCCCGTCTTCCTTGCCGGCTCGATCAGTTCCGGTCGCGGCCCGCTCAGGCGCTTGTGCATGTGAACCATGAAGGCCATGCCGAACAGCGGCGTGGCCAGATTGACGATCGGGATCGACACGAACGCCGCGATGAAGAGTCCGGCCGTGAACACCAGCGCGGCGTTCTCTTTGCGCATCGCCTTGGCTTCCGCGGGCGGACGAAACCGCATCGCCGCGAGTTCGAAATATTCCCGTCCGAGTAGCCACGCGGTCGCGATGAAGAACGCGATGAACCCCGCGCCGGCCACGAACACGAACGGCAATGCGATCAGATAGACCAGAATCGTCAGCAGCGCGGTCTTGACGCCTTCGGTGATCGCCAGACCAAACGGCAGCGCCACGCCGGGGCGTTCGGCGGGATAATGTTCGCGCTCGACATGGTCGGCGACTTCATCGACGAATACGCTGGCGACCAGCGAGGTAATCGCGGGCATCAGGAATACCGCGCCGAACACGACGCCGAGACCGGCCGCGATGGAGACGATCCATGCCAGCACGTTGAGTGGCGTGTGGAATCCAGGCCCGAGCATCGCTTCGGCCCAGCCTTCGCCCGAGATGGCAAACCAGCTCAACAGCCGCTGCAGGCCGATCGCCAGCACCACGATCAGCACCAGCGCCAAGCCGATCGATCGCCACAGGATCGAGCGCATCGGCGGTGACAGGATTTGAGAGAGCGCCTTGACGGCGGCGTCCAACATGATGGCGGTTTCCCTAGCGACAGACCTCGCCAGACGTAGAGACGCTTTTGTGGTTCGGCAAGAGCCGAAACGGATTAGGCAAGTGCCGACGGCGGGCGCAAAGCCCGTTCGATGAACGCGTGCGCAGTCCTACTTCTTAAGCAGGAAGCGCCGTTTCCTGGTCAACCGCTTCAGGAACAAGCGGCGGCGATTGGATCGCTTCTGGAAAGATACCGAATTGGCCGGCTACCTCCGGGAGCGGCTTTTGTTTATCGGCCCAATGCAAGGATGTGTAGTCGAAGCCGTGCACGATGGTGGGTTTGACGATTTCGAAATAGGGCGAGATGTCGAAATCACGGGGCATGTAGAGCGATGAGTCACGGATGTGCAGAATCTCGCGGCGGGCCGCTCGGGAGCCCGCGCGCGTAATTCTCGGCAGGATCGGATAGCGCACCGCGTCGAAGGCCTGCGCGATCAGCGCCGAACAGATGATTTTGGTGGGATCGCCGGAACCGAAGGCGATCATCCGGCGGCGCCAGCGCTGCGGGATCGGCAGCGGAATCAGAAAGCGCATCAGGTCGAGAATGTTCTTGGTGTCGTAGCCGAAGCCGATCCGGTTGATCGCATAGCGGCACACCGTGTTGCGGTCCTCGAACGTCAGGCCGACCGGCCGGCACAGCCTTGTGTGATAGGGAAAATATTTCGACAGCGGCGCCGAGGTCACGCCTTCGCCGATATTGGCTTCGATCAGGACGTGCGGCTCGCCATCGGGCTCGGTCGCGCCATCGATTGGACCGACGAACAACGCGGCGTGTGACCAGGTGGATTGCGTGAGGTATTTGATGATACCGGAAACCCGGTTGTTGCCCTCAACCAGCAGCACATCGCCGGGTTCGATCACGCCGCGCAGATGTTCCGGGTCGCTCGGCGTGAACGGCTCATAGCCGGGCACTTCCTTTTGCAGATAGGAAGCGATCAGCTTTCCGACGGTATCGAGCACCACGCCCATGCATTCCCCCCGGCGGCCTTTTCGACCGCATTTTTATGGTTCTTAGCATGGTCGAAAGCCGTTGCAATTTAGTTCATGCCAAAAGCGTATCAATCATGATTGATTCACCATGATGGTTGCCGCTCTCGCCTGGATGCGGCAAGTTCTCTAGATGTTCTCGTTGGTTTAAAAGGTTCGGAAACCCTGACATGACAATTACGCGGCGCGATTTCCTGTCGGCATCCGCGGCGCTTGCGCTGGCGCCGGCGTTTGGCGCCCGGGCGTGGGGCGCGCCATTGCCGCGCGAAGCTGACATTGTCGTGATCGGCGCTGGCGCCGCCGGCATTGCCGCGGCGCGGCGAATCCAGGCGGCGAACCGCCGGGTGATCGTGGTGGAGGCCGCAGCGCAAATTGGCGGACGCTGCCTCACGGATATCTCGACCTTCGAGGTGCCGTTCGATCGCGGCGCGCGATGGCTGCACAATCCCGACACCAATCCGATGATCAAGCTCGCGCGCAGCGCGGGGCTCGACATTTCGACGGCGCCGCCGGGCCAGAAAATCCGCATCGGCCGCCGTTACGCCCGGGCCGGCGAAACCGAGGAGTTTCTGGCGGCATTGGTGCGCACCAACCGCGCCTTCGATGAAGCCTCCCGCAAGGGCGATGTGTCCTGCGCGTCCGTTCTGCCGAAAGAACTCGGGGACTGGACAGCCACCGCGGACTTCGTGCTTGGCGCCAATGCGACGGGCAAGGATCTGAGAGATGTTTCCGTGGTCGACAAGATCCGCGCGCAGGACCGTAACGCCACGATCGCCTGCCGCCAGGGTCTGGGCACTTTAATGGCCAAACTCGGCGAACAGGTCCCGCTGGCGCTGTCGACGCCGGCCAATCAAGTCAGCTGGAGCAACCGCGATGTGACGGTCGAGACGCCGGCCGGCAAGATCAACGCGCGGGCGGCGATCATTACCGTGTCGAGCAACGTGCTGGCCGCGGGCAATATCAAATTCACGCCGGATATTCCCAAGCGCCAGCTCGATGCTGCCGCGAAATTGAATCTCGGCAGCTACGATCACATCGCGCTGCAGATGCCCGGCAATCCGCTCGGCCTCGGGCGCGACGAGATCATTATCGAGCAGAGCAATTCGACGCGCACCGCATTGCTGTTCGCCAATATGGGGTCGTCGTCGCTGTGTTCGATCGATGTCGCGGGCTCGTTCGGCCGCGATCTCTCTTCTCAAGGCGAGGCCGCGATGGTGGCTTTCGCGGTGGAATGGCTGTCGAAACTGTTCGGGAGCGACGTCGCCGCCGCGGTCAAGAAATCCAGCGCCACCCGCTGGAATACCGCGCCTTATGCGCTGGGTGCGATGTCGGTGGCCGGGCCGGGCAACCAGCCATCGCGAAAGATTCTCGCCGAGCCGATCGGCTGCATGTTCCTCGCGGGCGAAGCGACCCACGAGACGATGTGGGGCACGGTCGACGGCGCCTGGGAAAGCGGCGAGCGCGCCGCTGACGCCGCATTGCGCAAGATCGGCGCCCCGCGGGATGTCGCGGAGCCGGCCCCGGCCCGCGCACAGCGGCGTCGTGCAGCGCCGGTGCGATCGGCGACGCCGAGTTCGCCGATTAATTGAGAGGAAATCGACTTCGATGCTTACTTACCTCGCCCCGCTTGCGGGGAGAGGTCGAAGCCGAAGGCTTCGGGTGAGGGGGACTCTCCGCGAGTCCGAATTTGCCGATAGAGCCCCTCACCCCAACCCTCTCCCCGTAAGAGCGGGGCGAGGGAGAAGTAAGCTTCGCCGCCTTACCGCAACACGCCGCCGGTCTTCTTGCCCACTTCAGCCACGATCTTCGCTGCCACCGCGTCGATCTCCTGATCGGTCAACGTCTTCTCGCGCGGCTGGATCGTCACGGCAATGGCGACGGATTTCTTGCCGTCGTCGACGCCCTTGCCCTCATAGACGTCGAACACGGTGACGGCTGTGATCAACTGCTTGTCGGCGCCCTGCGCGGCGCGGACGATGTCGCCGGCCTTGACGCTGCGATCGACGGTGAAAGCGAAGTCGCGCGACACCGGCTGGAACGCCGAGAGTTCGAGCACGGGCTTGGCGCGGGTCGGCTTCTGTTTGGCCGCGGGGACGCGATCGAGAATCACCTCAAACGCAATCAGCGGGCCGTCGGCCTTGAGGGCTTCCAGCGTGCGCGGATGCAGCTCGCCGAAATATCCCAGCACGTTTTGCGGCCCGATCTGGATGGTGCCGGAACGGCCGGGATGCAGCCAATTCGCGCCGCCCGGCACGATCTGCAGCGCCTGCATCGGCGCGCCGGCGGCGGCCAGCACCGCAAACGCATCGGCCTTGGCGTCGAGCGCATCGGCAGTCACCGAACCGGACCAGTGCCGGCCGATGCCTTTCGAGGATGCAAAGCCGTGGCGCACGCCTGATGCCGCGATCAATTGATCTTCCGGTTTATCGCCTTTGAATATTTGACCGACTTCAAACAGCGCGACATCCGGAAAGCCGCGGTCGGCATTGGCCTGCGCCGCGGCCACCAGGCCCGGCAGCAGGCTCGGCCGCATGTCAGACAAGTCAGACGCGATCGGATTGGCGAGCGCGAGTTCGCTTTTGCCGCCGCCGAACAATTCGGCATGCGGCTTTGATATGAACGACCACGTTACAGCCTCGACCATGCCACGTGTCGCGAGCGCGCGCTTGGCGCGGCGGGTGCGCAACTGGATCGGGCTCAGGATCGGCTTGCGCGGCGCATCACCGCGCTCGAACGGCGTCATCGGCACTTTATCGACGCCGACAATGCGCACGATCTCTTCGACGATGTCGGCCTTGCCGTGCACATCCGAACGCCAGGACGGCACCGCGACCTTCACGACCGAGCCGCTGCCGGCCACCATGAAGCCGAGATGGCTGAGAATGCGTTTGGCTTCCGGCAGCGGCACGTCGATGCCGGCCAGACGTTTGGTTTCCGCGAGCGGGAAATCGATCACGCGATCCTCGCCGAACGCATTGCCGGCGACGATATTCTCCGACGGCGTGCCGCCGCACAATTCCATCACCAGCCGCGTGGCCATCTCCAGCCCCGGCAGCATGAAGGCCGGATCGACGCCGCGCTCAAAACGATAACGCGCATCCGAATTGATGCCGAGCTTGCGGCCGGTCTGCGCGATATTGATTTCATTCCACAGCGCCGATTCGATCAGCACGTCGGTGGTGTCTTCCGAACAGCCCGAGGCCTCGCCGCCCATGATGCCGGCCAGCGATTCGACGCCGTGATCGTCCGCGATTACGCAGACATTGCTGTCGAGCGTGTAGGTGCGGCCGTCCAGCGCCAGCAGGGTCTCGCCGTCACGCGCATGGCGCACGGTGAGATTGCCTTTTACTTTCGCGGCGTCGAACACATGCAGCGGCCGGGCGCGGTCATAGGTCATGAAGTTGGTGATATCGACCAGCGCGTTGATCGGGCGCAAGCCGATCGAGGTCAGGCGCTGCTGCAGCCATTCCGGCGACGGGCCGTTCTTGACGCCGCGCACCAGCCGCAGCGCGAAGCCCGGACATAGCGAAGCGTCTTCGACGGTCACTTGCACCGGGCAGGGAAATTCGCCCTTGATCTGCTTGATGCCGGGATCCTTGAATTTTCCCATGTCGGCGGCGTACAGATCGCGCGCGGTGCCATGCACACCCGTACAGTCCTGCCGGTTCGGCGTGAGATTGATTTCGATGACGGGATCGCCGAGCCCGGCCCATTGCGCGTACGCAGCCCCGAGCGGCGCGTCATCCGGCAATTCCATGATGCCGTCGTGATCTTCGGAGATCTGCAGTTCGGCCGCCGAGCACAGCATGCCGCGGCTCTCGACGCCGCGGATGGTGCCGACGCCGAGCGTGATGTTCTTGCCGGGAATGAAGGTCCCGGGCGGCGAGAACACGCTGACCAGACCGGCCCGCGCATTCGGCGCACCGCACACGACCTGCACTGGCGCGGCACCATCACCTGTGTCGACCATGCAGACCCGCAACCGATCGGCATTGGGATGCTGTTCGGCTGAAATCACCCGCGCGATCGTAAACGGCGCCAGTTCCTTCGCCTTGTCCTCGATATGCTCGACCTCAAGCCCGATCATGGTGAGCTTGTCGGCGAGCTTTTCCAGCGGCTCGTCGGTGCCGAGATGTTCCTTCAGCCAGGAGAGGGTGAATTTCATGTTGATCGCTTCCCCGGCAGTCTATCGCGTTCCCTCTCCCGCTTGCGGGGGAGGGTTAGGGTGGGGGTGCCCGCCCCAATGGCGGTGACAATTGTTTCCAGCACGCCAGCGCGATTGGTCATCACGTCATGATTGCTGAAGCGCAAAACGCGAAAACCTTTAGCTTCAATGATCGCGCTCCGCCGAGTGTCGGCGGCTTCCTGGGCATCGGAAAAATGCTGCCCACCATCGAGTTCGATGACGAGCTTGGCGGCGTGACACACGAAGTCGGCGATATAGGTAGCGATTGGAACCTGGCGTCGGAAGCTGACGCCATTCAGGCGGTGATCGCGTAGTCCCGACCAAAGGATCCGTTCGGCGTCGGTGGAATTCTTTCTGAGCGTACGTGCGTTGGAGCGCAGCTTGGAAGGGACCTTCCATGTCGGAGTTTTGTGTTCGTCCATCGAGACCTCCAACGCCGAGACACCCCCACCCCAACCCTCCCCCGCAAGCGGGAGAGGGAGTCCGACCTGTCGTGGGGATGGATTGGTCGTATCCCTGTGAAGACTGGGTAACGAAGCCAAGTGACGAAAAGTACCAATACCGAACGCTGTCCGTTCCCTCTCCCGCTTGCGGGGGAGGGTTAGGGTGGGGGTGCTTGCGTCAGTGGCAGTCTCGACAACACTCACGAACTCAATCCTCCCGCGAGGGTCGGGACATCGAGCGGCTTGAAGCCGTAATGGCTGAGCCAGCGGACGTCGCTTTCGAATAATTGCCGCAGGTCGGACATGCCGTATTTCAGCATCGCGATGCGGTCGATGCCCATGCCCCAGGCGAAGCCCTGATAGACATCGGGATCGATGCCGCAGGCGCGCAGCACATTCGGGTGCACCATGCCGCAGCCGAGAATCTCGAGCCAGTCCTCGCCTTCACCGAAACGAATTTCGCCCTTGTCGCGCCGGCACTGGATGTCGACTTCGAGCGACGGTTCGGTGAACGGAAAGAACGACGGACGGAACCGCATGTTGATATTGTCGACCTCGAAGAACGCCTTGCAGAACTCGTGCAGGATCCATTTGAGGTGGCCGAGATGCGAGCCCTTGTCGATCACGAGGCCTTCGACCTGATGAAACTGCGGCGTATGGGTCGCGTCGGAATCGATGCGATAGGTGCGGCCCGGGCAGACGATGCGGATCGGCGGCTTTTGCGTCAGCATGGTGCGGACCTGCACCGGCGACGTGTGGGTCCGCAGCAGCATGCGCGAGCCGTCTTCCTTCGGATTGAAGAAGAAGGTGTCGTGCATTTCGCGCGCCGGATGGCCTTCGGGAAAATTCAGCTTGGTAAAATTATAGTCGTCGGTCTCGATGTCCGGGCCTTCGGCGATCGAAAATCCCATATCGGCGAAGATGGTCGTCAGCTCGTCCATCACCTGGCTGAGCGGATGAATCCGGCCCTGCTCGGCCGGGGTTTCGCGCAGCGGCAGCGTGACGTCGATGGTTTCGGAGGCGAGCCGCGCATCGAGTGCTGCGGATTTCAGGATATCGCGGCGCGCGGTCAGCGCCTGCGTGACGGCATCCTTGGCGAGGTTGATCGCCGCGCCTTGTGTCTTGCGCTCGTCCGGCGACATCTTGCCGAGTGTCGCCAGCAGCGCGGAGATCGAACCCTTCTTGCCGAGGGCGGCGACACGCACGGCCTCGAGGGCGGCTTCGTCGCCGGCGGCGGCGATCTCAGCGAGGATTTGGGATTCGAGTTGGGCGAGGTCGGTCATGGCAATCCTTTTTGGCCAGGATGCTGAAGCCGCTGCCCCTAGCCCGTCATGCCCGGGCTTGTCCCGGGCATCCACGTCTTACGGCGTTCGAGAGGAAGAAGAGGCGGATGGCCGGACATCCAGCGCGAAGACGCGCTTCGCGCTATTAGCCGGCCAAGACGACTCTACAAAGACCACTTCACAAACTTCGCCATAGCCCCGATGGGGGCTGCCTTAAGCCGCCAGCGCGGCCTTGGCCTTTTCGGCGATCGCCTGGAACGCCGCCGGCTCGTTGATCGCGAGATCCGACAGCACCTTGCGGTCGACCGTGATGCCCGACTTGGAAAGGCCGTTGATGAAGACGCTGTAGGTCATGCCGAACGGACGCACCGCGGCATTGAGACGCTGGATCCACAACGCGCGGAAGGTGCGCTTCTTGCGCTTGCGGTCGCGGAAGGCGTATTGCCCGGCCTTTTCAACGGCGGCCTTGGCGGCGCGGATGGTGTTCTTGCGGCGGCCGTAAAAACCCTTGGCGGCCTTGTAGACTTTCTTGTGCTTGGCGTGAGAGGTCACACCGCGTTTAACGCGAGACATGACGGGTCTCCTTCATGGAAATGGGTGACGGATCAGCCGCGCGAACGCGGCTCGGCTAAAATGGACCGCGTGCGCGGTGGGAGCGATCAGGCGTTCGGCAAGAAATATTTCTTGATGTTGTCGCCGTCGGTCTTGAACAGCACGCGGGTGCCGCGGAGCTGACGAATCTGCTTTTTCGTCCGCTTGATCATGCCATGGCGCTTGCCGCGCTGGGCGGCCAGTACTTTGCCGGTGGCAGTCACCTTGAAGCGCTTTTTAGCGCCCGATTTGGTCTTCAGCTTGGGCATTTGGCTCTCCTATAGGCCACGGAAAAATGCGCCCAGAGGGCGCTTTCGCGGCTAAAATGCTCGTTAGAGCGTTGAAAGTGCTCGGTTATTTCCTAATGGCTATAACCTGCACGGACACCGACACGGCAGCCCTTGATCAGCCGGGCGATGAAGTCAGGGCTTATGGCAGAGCCAAACCCAATTGGCAACGATGAACCGCGGAACCGTAATGTTCGACGTATAGGCTGATGCCGTGATTAACCCAGCCAAAACAGGGAAAACATGTCCATATCAGCTCAATCGATTGCGACTTTCACCAATTTCCGGCGCCAAATCTTCAAATATAACGGCGCCTTGCGATCATTTTTCGCGGCCGCCATTTTTGGCGCCGTCGCGATGTCGGCCCCCTCCGGCGCACAGGCCGCGATGGCCACGCCGGGCGCCTTTGACGGCACCTGGAATGTGACCTTCGCCACCCAGGCCGGAAATTGCAGTTCCGACCACACCGTCCCCTTCAACGTGGCGGGGACGCGTCTTTCATCGGCTGGCGGCGGCAAGGTCACCGGGGGGATCAGTCCCCGCGGCAACGTTTCCGTCACAATTTCGGTCGGCGCGTCGGTCGCGACCGGGAGCGGCCGGCTCGCCGGCAATTCCGGCAGTGGCCGATGGAGCGGGATCATTACCGGCGACAAATGCAGCGGCAGCTGGCGGGCCGTCCGAAGCTGATTGCTGCAACGGTCTCCACAGGCTGTCGTCCCTGCCTTGTGCGCAATTGCGCACTGGCGCAGGGACCCATACGCCGTGTCCTGTCGTTAGGACACGGGCATAGAGACCTTCGGCAACGACTACTATTGGTGGCTATGGGTCCCTGCTTTCGCAGGGACGACGAGTTGAGAGTGGTTGGCGCCGCTTAGCGCGGGGCCAGAACCATCACGACCTGGCGGCCTTCGAAACGTGCGTCCTGCTCGACCTTGGCAAACTCCGCGACGTCGGTCTTGACCTTGTCCAGCAGCTTGGTGCCGATTTCCTGGTGCGCCATTTCGCGGCCACGATAGCGCAACGTGATCTTCACCTTGTCGCCCTCCTCGAAGAACCGCTGCATCGCGCGCATCTTCACGTCGTAATCGTGATCGTCGATCATCGGCCGCAGCTTGATCTCCTTGATCTCGACGACCTTCTGTTTCTTGCGGGCTTCCGCGGCTTTCTTCTGCGCGGAATATTTGAACTTCCCGTAATCCATAATCTTGCAAACGGGAGGACTGGTGTTCGGCGAAATCTCCACGAGGTCCATGCCGGCCTCGAGTGCCATCTTGACGGCAGTCACTGTCTCGACCGTGCCGTGGTTCAGCCCGGTCTGATCGATCAGCTGAACTTGTGCGTTGCGGATTTCATCGTTGGTGCGCGGCCCGTCTTTGGCGGCGGCGGGCGGGGCTCTGTTGGGACGGCGAATGGGTAACTCTCCAAGGTTGTGAACGAAGGCGACAGTGTGAAGGAATACGGCTCAACGGGCAAGCAAACTTGCTCGAATACGCGTACGAAACCATCAAATGCGAGGCATTTTGGTCACGCTGGCTAACGCCGGCGGGACGGTATTGTTCACATAGCGGCCGGGCGGATGTTCCGCAATGCCCAAGGACGCCGAGAGGACCAGTTGAGACCTGTCGACACCGGTATTGGCGTCCGTTGACGGATCGCGTGTGCTCACTCAAACAGCAGACAAACAGAGTAATGATCCATGACCCATTCCGCGGCATCCGGACCTGCGCCGGTTTTTATTGAGGTTGGCCAAAGCAAAGACGGCGAAGCGCGCCGTATCGCGGTGCGGACCCGTTCGGGCGGCTCGCCCGGACTGTTCTGGCTGGGCGGCTTCAAATCGGACATGCAGGGCACCAAAGCCATTGCGCTGGATGCATGGGCGGCCGAGCACCATCGCGCCTGCGTCCGGTTCGATTATTCCGGCCATGGCGAATCCGGCGGCGCGTTCATCGACGGCACCATCGGGCGCTGGCTGCAAGAAAGCGTCGCGGTGTTCGAACAATTTTGCGACGGCCCGCAAGTCGTGATCGGCTCCTCGATGGGCGGCTGGATGGCGCTGTTGCTGGCGCGCGAACTTTTGAAGCGACGCGCAGGCCTGATGTCGCTGGCCGGGCTGGTGCTGATCGCACCGGCGCCGGATTTCACCGAAGAGCTGATGTGGAAAGGCTTTTCGCCGGAAGCCCGCCACGAGATCGAGACTAAGGGCGTGTGGTTGCGGCCGTCGGAATATGGCGAGCCCTATCCGATCACGCGCACATTGATCGAAGAGGGTCGCCGCCACCTGTTGCTCGGTAGCGCCATCGAGGTGGGCTGCCCGATCCGCATCCTGCAGGGTGCGCAGGATCCGGATGTGCCATGGAAGCATGCGTTCGCGCTGGCGCACCGGCTGCCGGTCGACGATGTGGTGCTGACGGTCATCCAGGACGGCGATCACCGCCTGTCGCGGCCGCAGGATATCGCGCGCATGCTCGCGGCGGTCGCGGAGATCGGGTGAGGTTTGCAGATGGCGTGCGTGATCCTCATGGTGAGGAGGCGCCCTTGCGCCGTCTCGAACCATGAGATCCGGCCTTCATCCTTCGAGACGCCGCTTCGCGGCTCCTCAGGATGAGGGATTGGCTGCGGTGCGAGTCCATTCCGCGCGCACTCCGTCATCGTTCTCTGTGCCGCTGCCCTTCGCAGCCAGCGCCGCGAACTCTTCCGGCGCCATCAATTGCGACAACGCCCATACCGCGGCGCCGCGCACCAGCGGGCTTGCGTCATCGAGCAGATGCTTGGCCTCGGCGGCCAATGCGCCGTCGTTCGAATTGCCGATCGCAATCAGGACATTGCGGATGAAGCGGTCGCGGCCGATGCGCTTGACCGGCGATTTCGTAAACAGGGCGCGAAACGCCGCATCGTCGAGCCGCGCCAGCGAAGCAAGATCGGGCGCACGCAATTCATCGCGCGCCGCCAGTTTGGCTTCCTGGCCGGCCTGCGCGAATTTGTTCCAGGGACAGACCGCGAGGCAATCGTCGCAGCCATAGATGCGATTGCCGATAGGCTTGCGAAATTCGTGCGGGATCGGGCCTTTGTTCTCGATGGTGAGATATGAGATGCAGCGCCGCGCATCGAGCTTGTAGGGCGCGGGAAAGGCCGCGGTCGGGCAAACCTCGAGGCAGGCTCGGCATGTGCCGCAATGATCGGTGTCGGCTTCGTCGCGCGGCAGTTCGGTTGCCGTATAGATCGCGCCGAGAAACAGCCATGAGCCGAGGTCGCGCGAAACCAGATTGGTATGTTTGCCCTGCCAGCCCAGTCCCGCCGCCTGCGCCAGCGGCTTTTCCATCACCGCGGCGGTGTCGACGAATACCTTGACCTCGTCGCCTGACGTGGCGACCAGCCATCGCGCCAGCGCTTTCAGGCGTTTCTTGATCAAATCGTGATAATCGTCACCCCGCGCATAGACCGAGATCGCGCCGCGGCTGCGTTGTTGCAGGATCGAAAGTGGATTCTCATCGGGCCCGTAATTGACCCCGAGCATGATCACCGAGCGCACGCCCGGCCACAGCACGCGCGGATCGGTGCGGCGTTGCGGGTTGGCCGCCAGCCAATCCATGTCGCCATGCGCGCCGGTCTCGAGGAAGTCGCGGAAATACTGGCCGGCCTTGCTGATGGCGTCTGGATCGGTGACCCCGATGCAATCGAAACCAAGCGCGCGCGCCTCGTCGGCAAGTTTTTGCTTGATCTCAGCGGGAGCAAGCTTGGTGTGTGCGTTCAGAAGTCGAGATCCACATAGGTCCGCGACGCCGGAACGCCCGCCAGCCATTCGCTCAATAGCGGACGGAACGAGGGGCGGGATTTCACCCGCGCGTACCACGCCTTTGCCGCGTCGTCCTCGATCCATGGCACGTCGCCCAGATAATCGATCGCCGAAAGATGCGCCGCGGCGGCGAGATCCGCGTAGGTGAGCTGGTCGCCGGCCAGAAAATTCCGCGTCTGCGCCAGCCAGCCGATATAGGCCAGATGATAGCGCACATTTGCCTTCGCCGCGCGGATCACTTCGGCGGTCGGCGCGCCGCCGCCATCGCCCTCGGCCATGAAGCGCTTGTAGATCCGCTCGGTCACCAGCGGATTGGACGCTTCCTCGAAGAATTTTTCGTTGAACCATGCCATCAGCCGGCGCACTTCGACGCGCTCGTTGACACCAGCCGGCATCAGCCGGCGCTCTTCCATCTCGACGCCGTGAACTTCATCGAGATATTCGGCGATAATGGCGGCGCCTGGAATCGGCGGCCGGCCTTCGGCGGTCAATACCGGCGTGGTGCCGGCCGGATTGAGTGCGAGAAACGCCTCGCGCCGTTCCCATACCCGCTCTTCCACCAGACGCAGATCGAGCCCGTGTTCGCCGATCGCCAGGCGAATGAAGCGCGAATGCGGGCAGAATGGGTGATGAAACAGCGTGAACATGAAGTCCTTGATAAAGTCGCGGTGCTTAAAAAACTCTCACCGTCCGAGCAGTGCGTCAAACTACAGAAGCGGACGAACGAGGCAACCCTGTGTTTTCGTATTTTGACGTTGCGGCGGGCAGGGGAATAAGCGAGAAGAACCCGGCTTTTTTCGGTCGGGCTGATCACAACGGAACGGATCATGATGTCTGATGCAATAAGGGCGGTAATTCTCGGGATTATCGAAGGCGTCACCGAGTTTCTGCCGGTGTCATCGACGGGCCATCTGCTGCTGGCTCAGCGTTTCTTCGGCCTTGGCGATGGCGCTTTCTGGCAGAGCTTTGCGGTTCTGATTCAGCTTGGCGCGATTCTCGCGATTGTCGTGATCTACTTTTCGAAGTTGTGGAACATTGCGCTTGGCATGTTCTCCAACGCAGAAGACCGCCGCTTCGTCATTGGTGTGCTGGTGGCGTTTCTACCGGCTGTGATCATCGGTCTGATTGCCGGAAAATACATCAAGGAATTCCTGTTCAATCCGTGGGTGGTGTGCTTTTCGCTGATCGTCGGCGGCGCGATCCTGCTCTGGGTCGATCAGCTCGATCACAATCCGCATGAGCACGATGCGACCAAGTTTCCGCTGCCGATGTATCTGGCGATTGGTTTTGCGCAGTGCCTTGCGATGATCCCCGGCGTGTCACGCTCCGGCGCCAGCATCGTCGCGGCGATGCTGCTTGGCGCGGAAAAGCGCGCGGCGGCGGAATTCTCGTTCTTTCTCGCGATCCCGACCATGATCGGCGCGTTCGCCTACGATTTCTACAAGAACCGCGGCGAGATGACCTCGGATCATCTGGGGATTATTGCGATCGGCTTCGTGGTGTCTTTCATCACCGCGATCATCGTGGTGAACACGTTCCTGAGTTACGTCACCCGCCACGGTTTTACGCTGTTCGCCTGGTGGCGCGTCATTGTCGGCACGCTTGGGCTGATTGCGCTGGCGATGGGAAGGTAACAGTCCCTCATGGTGAGGAGCGCGCTTAGCGCGCGTCTCGAACCATCTGGCACACACCATCTGTGTCCATCCTTCGAGACGCGGCCAAAAGGCCGCTCCTCCAGCGACGCGCGCAAGTGCGCTCGCGCGGGGATGAGGTCATGCCAGTCGCTACGCGCTCTTCTTCTGGAATTGCCCCGCGGCGCGGAAGCGCCAGAGATATTGCGGCGCGACCGCTTCCAGCGAATCCGCCACGATGCCCAAGCCTTCCAGCGTGAGCCCGGCGGCTTTCGCTGCGTCCGACACCACATTGTCGCTGCGCAATAGCGTCACCTGATCCGGCGTCAGTTTCAGCGCGCCCGGTGCGAATTGCAGGAACATGGCCTTGAATTTTGCAAGGCCGAACGGCAGCGAAACCAGCATGCGGTTGCGCTCGGTGGTCGCGAGAATGATTTCCATGATCTCGCGCATCGTCAGCACTTCCGGGCCGCCGAGTTCATAGGTCGCGCCGGCCTTGGTCTTGCCATCGACGGCGTCCGCGACCGCGGTCGCGATATCGCCCACATACACCGGCTGCATTTTGGTGACCCCGCCGCCGATCAGCGGCAGCGCCGGCGACATCCGGGCCAGCGCGGCAAAGCGGTTGGTGAATTGATCTTCGGGGCCGAACACGACCGACGGCCGCAGGATCGTCGCGGAGGGGATGGCTGACATCACGGCTTTTTCGCCGGCGGCCTTGGCGCGGGCGTAACGCGATTCTGAATTCTCGTCGGCGCCGATGGCCGAGACATGCACCATCCGCGCGCCGACCGCGGCGGCCGCCCTGGCGACGGCGCCTGCGCCCGTGCCCTGCACGGCGTCAAAGGTCTGCGCACCACTTTCGGTCAGGATGCCGACCAGATTGATCGCGACGTGGGAATCGCGCATCGCGGCCTCGACCGACGCCGGATAGCGCAGATTGGCCTGCACGGCGTGGATCTGGCCGACTTTTCCCAGCGGCTGCAGATGCCCGGCCAATTCCGGCCGCCTTACCGCGACCCGGACGCGGTAATCGCGCTTGCACAGCGCGCGGACCACGTTTCGCCCCAGAAAACCCGATCCTCCGAAAACCGTAACCAGGGTGTCCGAATTCGATGCCATGGGGGTCATTTCCTGTCAGCCAAAGTCCAAGGGGTCTCAAGAGGTCTATCAACGGTCCGCGAGGGATTCACGAGGCTGTTTAGCGCTTTCGCGCCGCGTCGTCATGTCCCGCAGAGCAGTATATTTGGCCCGCCGGTCGCCAATTTGACAAGCGCGCGACCGATCCGTAGTAACCGCCCCTAATGCCCAGGTGGCGGAATTGGTAGACGCGCTGGCTTCAGGTGCCAGTGGCTTAACGGCCGTGAAGGTTCGAGTCCTTTCCTGGGCACCATCAGGTGCTTATTTTGCACGAAATCTGACAGATCAGATTGGGCTGCGGCCCGGTGCCCCCCTCGGCCAAACCGAGGCCCCCGCCTCAAACAACCTGCTTGCCGGTCTGCTTCGCGACCGACTTCTGAATGAAATACATCGCGATCAGCGACAGCAGCGATGTCGCGACCACGATGTAGCCCAGTCGGTCGAAATGCCGGAGCGTGCCGTCGGCATTTTGCGCGATGATCGCGGCGGCCAGCACCGAGCCGAGCCCGCCGGAAAGCTGCTGCAGCGAAGCGCTGACCGCGCTGAATGAGCCGCGCTGGCTGGGATCGGGGATCGCCGAAATCAGCGCCTGCGACGGGATCATGCGCGAAAAGATGCCGACGAACATCAGCACGTTGACGATAATCACGGTCGTCAAACTCACCTGGCCGAGATGCGTGTAGATCAACACCATGATCACCGACACCGCGCTGCCGAACACGAACACCGGAAACTTGCCGAACCTGTCGCTCGCCCTGCCGACCAGCGGGCCGGTGAAAATGCTGAATAATCCGGAGACCAGATAGATGGTCGGCAGATGCAGGATATCGATGCCGAGATTGTGCACGGTAAAGGCGCTGCCGAACGGCATCAGCATAAAGCCGCCGGTCGCGAGCAACGTCGTCACCGCGAAGGCCAGCGTATAGCGCGGCTGGCTGACGGTCGCGATCAGGTGCCGGAAGGCGTTGCGGTCCTGTTTCAATAAAAGATGCGCGTTCACCGGGCGCATCACCAGTGCAATGGCCGCGATGGTGACAATCGCAAGGACCACAAGCGCGCCGAACGCGACATGCCAGTTCCAGTGATTGGAGAGAAAAAGCCCAACCGGGATTCCCATCACCTGGCTTGCCGCAAACGCGGTCTGCACGAAGCCCATCACGCGGCCGCGCAGGTTGAGCGCAAAAAGATCGGTGACGATGGCCAGAACCACCGAGCCGATCACGCCACCGAACAACCCGGTCACGATCCGCCCGATCAGCAGCAAATGATAATTCGGCGCCAGCGCACACAAAGCGGTTCCGGCGGTGAAGCCGAGATAGAAAAACAGCAGCAGCCGTTTGCGATCGAACCGATCGGCGAAGCCGGCGGCCAGGATGCCCGAAATCCCTGCGCTGAACGCGTAGGCCGAGACCGCCACACCGAATTGCGCCGCCGAAATATCCAGCGCCGGCATGATGATCGCGCCGAGCGGCGACATGATCATGAAGTCGAGAATGATGGTGAACTGGACGAGCGCCAGCAAGGCAACGAGGATTGACTGGTAGCGGGAGAAGCCGGGTGTCTGTTCTTTTTGATCGACGATGGGCGCGGCCGAGGCTTTTTCATTCAAGGTTTGATCAGTCATGTCACTCATTCGAATGCGTGGGTGCGCAGCACGCCGGCAAATATGGGGTCGGTGCGGCGTGATTACACCGCTTGCGCGCAGCGGATTTTCCGGCCGAAGCTTTTAGCGCGGAAAGCGGGCCAGAGGTTGTCTGACCGCTAATTTTATTTCGCCTGCGCGATTTGTCCTGATTTTATTGGCTTTTTATGGCTTGGACGGCTTCCCTGCCGCTCGCCTCTTTTGCATTTGGGCGGTAGTTTGGTCGCATCGATTCGACGGGGTTCCAAAATACCATGACTGTACGTCTGCATCGCGGCGATCTGCCTGATCTTGCCCGCTACACCGATTCAGTGGCGATCGATACCGAGACCATGGGGCTGCATCCGCATCGCGACCGGCTCTGCGTGGTGCAATTGTCGAATGGCGATGGCAGCGCCGACGTTGTGCAAATTGCCAAGGACCACGGCAAGAATCCAAATGACGCGCCGAATTTGAAAGCGCTGCTCGCCAACCCGAAAATCACCAAGATTTTTCATTTCGCGCGGTTCGATCTCGCCGCGCTTTATAACGCCTTCGGCGTGATGCCGCAGCCGGTGTACTGCACCAAGATCGCCTCGCGGCTGACCCGCACCTATACCGATCGCCACGGCCTCAAGGATCTGGTGCGCGAGGTGCTCAACATCGATCTGTCGAAGCAGCAGCAATCGAGCGATTGGGGCTCGCAAAGTCTGAGCGAGGCGCAACTGGCTTACGCGGCTTCGGACGTGCTGCATCTGCATGGCTTGCGCGAGCGCCTCGATGCGATGCTGGCGCGTGAGGGTCGCACGGACTTGGCGAAAGCCTGTTTCGAATTTCTGCCGACCCGGGCCAGGCTTGATCTGCAGGGCTGGGACACCGAGGATATTTTCGCGCATTCGTGAGCCAATGGCCCAGTTCAAGCGTATTTCTGGTGGCTTGCCGGCCGTTCGCGCCCCGTTTCGGACACACTCGTACCCCGAGGTCCCGGCTGCTTAATCCGGCGATCCCGGGTAGAATGATCAGGTCTTGCTGCACG
Source organism: uncultured Alphaproteobacteria bacterium (assembly GCA_963790595.1). Classification (GTDB taxonomy): domain Bacteria; phylum Pseudomonadota; class Alphaproteobacteria; order Rhizobiales; family Xanthobacteraceae; genus Bradyrhizobium. The sequence continues at coordinate 213,383 of CAWBPE010000019.1, forward strand.
TCGTGCTTTACCTGGAGCGGTGGTGAATTCGGTTCAGAATCCTGCCTATCAAGCCGGAATGGAGGCGCGCTTTGCGATCGCGGCGCGCCACAGCCGAATCGTGCGGGTGCTGCGCGTGGCGGTCCCGGCGGCGGTGATCTTGTCGATGGCGACGATCGTGTTGGTGTCGATCTTCAATCCGTTCCGGATGCTGTTGCCCAAGCTGCCGATCGATATGGAAAACCTCGTCGTCTCCGGTACCAAGATCACGATGGAATCACCCCATATGTCAGGCTATACGCCCGACCGGCGGCCCTACGAGGTCTGGGCCAAGACCGCGACCCAGGACGTGACCGATCCGGATCACGTCGAGCTCAAGACGTTGCGGGCCAAGGTGTTGATGGAGGATCAGTCGACCGTGACGCTGGATGCGCTGACCGGGGTGATGGATACCAAGCAGCAATTGCTCGATTTGCATAAGGACATCTACTTGCAGACTTCCACGGGCTATGAAGCCTGGCTCAGCCAGGCCTTTGTCGACATGGGCAAGAATACCGTGACCTCGGAAGAACATGTCGACGTGAAATGGGCAGACGGAACAATATCCTCCGACAAGCTCAGGATTACCGGCGGTGGCGAAACGGTGAGATTCGAAGGCCATGTCGTGATGAACATCGACAAGCTGCCACCTCCCACCGCCGAGCCGGAGCCCGTGCCGCCGCCGGCTCCCGTCCGTCCTGCCAAGACGCGGCCGTTGTCCAATAAATCCGCTAACTCGAAATGACGCTCATGAAGATGTTTTCATCGCGCAGGTTCTTGATCGGGTGGATCGCGCTTGGCGCCGTCGCGTTCGCGATGGTCGCCGCCGACGCTGCGGCGCAGAGCACGGTCACCGGGGTGCCCAACGCGATGCAGGGCTTTTCGCAAAATCGCGATCAGCCGATCCAGATCGAAGCCGCGACGCTGGAGATGCGCGACAAGAAAAAGGAAGCGACCTTCTCCGGCAATGTGAAGGTGATTCAGGGCGACACCACCATGACGTCGAAGACGCTGGTGGTGTTCTACGAATCGAGTTCGGCAACCGCGGCGCCGGCCGCTCCGGCGGCCAATGCGAAGGCGGGAGCGAAAGCGGCGCCACCGCCGCCCCCGTCTGCGCCAATGCAGGCCGCGACGCCGGGCCCCGGCGGCGCCTCGTCGATCAAGCGGCTGGAGGCGCGCGGCAATGTGGTCGTGACCCAGAAGGACCAGGTTGTGACCGGCGAAACCGCCGTGTTCGACACCAAGACCAATCTGGTCACCATGCTGGGCGGCGTGGTGCTGACCCAGAACAAGAATGTGCTGCGCGGCGATCGGCTGATGGTCGACATGACCACCGGCGTATCGCGGGTGGAATCCGACTCCGGCCGCGTGCAGGGCCTGTTCCAGTCGTCCGGCCAGAATGGCTCTATCTTCCCGGGCGCGCAGCCGAGCAGCCCGGCAGGGTCCGGGAATTCAAATAAACCCAAATAATATCGATTGTCCGCGGCGTCTTTCGCTTGCGGAATCCGTCAGCGCGAAATGATTTCATCATGACGCTTTTCCGGCGCATCCACAGGGTTAGGCGGATTGCGCGTTGTGCTTCCACGGTCGGCGCTGCGCTCATCACGATCGCAGGCGGAGCCGTCGCTCAGAACGCGGCGACAGGAGTGCCGAATGCGATGCAGGGCTTTTCGCAAAATCGCGATCAGCCGATCCAGATCGACGCCGCCACGCTCGAGATGCGTGACAAGAAGAAAGAAGCGACCTTCTCCGGCAATGTGAAGGTGGTTCAGGGCGACACCACCATGACGTCGAAGACGCTGGTGGTGTTCTACGATTCCAACTCCGCCCCCGCCGCGACACCGGCAGCCAATGCGAAAGCGGGAACAAAAACCGCGCCGGCCCCGTCCGCGCCGATGCAAGCCGCGACGCCCGGTCCCGGCGGCGCTTCGTCGATCAAGCGCCTGGAGGCCCGGGGCAGTGTGGTCGTGACCCAGAAGGACCAGGTCGTGACCGGCGAAACCGCGGTGTTCGACACCAAGACCAATCTAATCACAATGCTTGGTGGGGTCGTCCTGACCCAATGTAAAAACGTGGTGAGCGGGGATCGCCTGATGGTCGACATGACCACTGGCATGTCGCGGGTAGAATCCGATAAGGGAACGGTCCATGCCCTGATTAACCAGTCCGGGAAAGACTGCGGGCCGGTCTCGCCAGCATCGGGATCGCCATTGCCGGCCATAGGGACCGTGAATAAATCCAAATAAGATCAGAGGCTTGCAAAATAGCAGCTCTTGAGAAGCTTGCTGCCCCAAGCGGGAACCTCTATCTACCCTGCGCGCTTTGAACGATCAGCCACGGCACGTGGCCGTTCGCCAAACCGCTGACACTTTGGCAGGTCATGCCCTGACCGCGCGATCCATCCCTCCCGTTTGAGGGTGTTTCGCTGGGCAAGGGACATCCATTCCTTCATGTTGCGCGTGCGATCGAATCGCCGCGGCGGGTCGCGGGATCACCGTGAAAGGCTGAACGAAGCGGGAATGGTGGATTTACTCGGCATGTTTCGTCGACGCCCGGCCAAACGCGTGGCGCCCGGGTTCGCGCGCTCGCGCGACGACATCACCGCGCTTGGCGACAGCATGGGCGAGATGCTGACGAGCCCGGTGCGCGATGCGCCCCCGATGGCGCGGGAAGCGCCGTTGCCCGATCTGGAGCCGCCCCGGCTCGAAAGACCGCGGCCAGCTCAGGCCAAAGCCGCGCCAGCCAAAGCCGCCCCTGCCAAGGCGCCAGCCAGGACCAATGGCGCCACCGCCCCGCGGTCGGCGCCACGTGCGGGCTACCTGGCTGTGCATAGCGTGGAAAAGAGTTTCGGCACCCGTCAGGTCGTGCGCGGCGTCAGCATCTATGTTCGCCGCGGCGAGGCGGTGGGTTTGCTCGGCCCGAACGGTGCCGGCAAGACCACGGTTTTCTACATGATCACCGGTCTGATCAAGGCAGATCGCGGCGCCATCGAACTCGATGGCCACGACGTCACCAAGCTGCCGATGTATCAGCGCGCACGGCTCGGCATCGGTTACCTGCCGCAGGAGGCTTCGATCTTTCGCGGCCTCACGGTGGAACAGAATATTCGCGCCGTGCTCGAAGTGGTCGAGCCTTCGAAAAAAAAACGCGAGGCCGAACTCAATTCCCTGCTCGATGAGTTCAACATCACGCGGTTGCGTAAAACGCCTTCAATTGCGCTGTCCGGCGGTGAGCGGCGGCGCGTCGAGATCGCGCGCGCGCTGGCGACACGGCCCAATTACATGCTGCTCGACGAACCCTTTGCCGGCATCGATCCGATTGCGGTCGGCGACATTCAGGATCTGGTCCGCCATCTCACCAATCGCGGCATCGGTGTGCTGATCACGGACCACAACGTGCGGGAAACGCTGGGCCTGACCGATCGCGCCTATATCGTCTATGCCGGAGAAATCTTGACGGAGGGAAGTCCGGATGAGATCGTCAATAACCCGGATGTACGCCGGCTGTACCTGGGTGAGGAATTCCGGCTTTAACCCTCGCCGGAAATTCGCCCTCTAGTCCATTTTTACAATTCGTCAAGCCGTGTACATCGGCTTTGGACTAGTTTAAGCAAGAATCGGACCAACTTTTGAGTGGGATCGGTTCTAGCCTCCATGGCGCTGACGCAGAGATTAGAGTTTAGGCAATCGCAGTCGCTGGTGATGACGCCGCAGTTGATGCAGGCGATCAAGCTGCTGCAGCTATCGAATCTCGACCTCTCTGCCTTTGTCGAGGAGGAACTGGAGCGAAATCCGCTACTTGAGCGCGCCAGCGACGGTTCCGAATCCCCGGTGGCCGGCGAACCGGTTGCGGACCGAGCCGAATTCTCGGATTCCAGCGATGGGGACACCAGTTTCGGCGACGACGGCGCCGGCGACCACACAGACTTTTCCAGCGGTTCCACCGGTGAAAGCTTCGAGCCGGGCCAGGAAGAATGGATGAACCGCGACCTCGGCACCCGCGCCGAGATCGAGCAGACCCTCGATACGGGTCTGGATAACGTGTTCTCCGAGGAGCCGGCCGAGGCCGCCGCGCGCACCGCGCAGGATGCGGCGCCGACCGCCTATACCGAATGGGGCGGCGGCGCTTCCAACGACGACAGCTATAATCTGGAAGCCTTTGTGGCCGCCGAGATCACGCTCGGCAGCCATCTTGCCGAACAATTGGCGGTAGCTTTTGCGGCGCCCGCGCAGCGCATGATCGGGCAATATCTGATCGACCTCGTCGATGAAGCCGGTTATCTGCCGCCGGATCTCGGCGGGGCCGCCGAGCGGCTTGGCGCATCGCCTGGAGATGTCGAGGCGGTGCTCGCGGTGCTGCAGAAATTCGATCCGCCCGGTGTCTGCGCGCGCTCGCTCAGTGAATGTCTTGCGATCCAGCTCCGCGAGCTCAACCGTTACGACCCTGCGATGCAGGCGCTGGTCGAGCATCTGGATCTCCTGGCGAAGCGCGACATTGCCGCGTTGCGAAAATTCTGCGGCGTCGATGACGACGATATCACCGACATGATCGGCGAAATCCGCCGGCTCGATCCGAAGCCGGGTTTGAAATTCGGCTCGGCGCGCATGCAGACCATGGTGCCGGATGTCTATGTGCGGCCCGGGCCCGACGGCGGCTGGCATGTCGAACTCAACAGCGACACGTTGCCGCGCGTACTGGTCAATCAGGTCTATTACACCGAGCTGTCGAAGACGATCCGCAAGGACGGCGACAAATCCTATTTCAGCGATTGCCTGCAGAACGCCACCTGGCTGGTGCGGGCGCTCGATCAGCGCGCCCGCACCATCCTTAAAGTGGCAACCGAGATCGTGCGCCAGCAGGATGGCTTCTTCACCCATGGTGTCGCGCATCTGCGGCCGCTTAATCTGAAAGCGGTGGCGGACGCGATCCAGATGCATGAATCGACCGTCTCGCGCGTCACCGCCAATAAATATATGGCGACCAATCGCGGCAGTTTTGAATTGAAATATTTCTTCACCGCCTCGATTGCATCGGCCGATGGCGGCGAAGCCCATTCGGCGGAGGCGGTGCGGCATCACATCAAGCAGCTGATCGATGCCGAAGATCCCGCGGTGATCCTGTCGGATGACACCATCGTGGAACGATTGCGCGAATCGGGCATTGATATCGCCCGTCGCACAGTCGCGAAGTACCGCGAAGCGATGCGAATCCCCTCGTCGGTGCAACGTCGCCGCGACAAACAAAGCATGCTCGGCAATGCGCTCTCGGCCCCCGCCGCATCCGATCGGTCCCGCGATACACAGCCTGCCTGATTGCGTCCCGGCCAAATCGGGATAGTGTCGGTTCCGCGAGAGCATAATCCGGAAAAGTGGGAACCGGTTTTCCGAAAAGATTATGCTCAAACAGATGCGCGGCGAGCATGATTCAACCCCCGTTGAATCATGTTCCAAAGAATCGAGGTATCAGATGACTCTGCGAATCTCGGGAAAAAGCATCAATGTCGGCGACGCCCTGCGCGGGCGTGTCAGTGAGCGCACCGATGAAGTGCTGCGCAAATATTTCGACGGCAATTATTCCGGTCACATCACGCTGAGCAAGGACGGTTTCGGTTTTCGAACCGACTGCTCGCTGCATCTGGATTCCGGCATCACGCTGGAAGCGGATTCCAATGCCGCCGATGCCTATGCCAGCGCCGATCAGGCCCTGATCATGATCGAAAAGCGGCTGCGCCGCTACAAGAGCCGCCTCAAGGATCGCTCCGCCCGCAAGGCCCATGTGGCGTCCGCGGCGATGGCAGAGATGACGGCCCCGACGCTGGACGCGCCGAGCTATGTGATCGAGGCGCTGGCGGAAAGCGACGACGAGGTCACCGACTACAGTCCCGTCATCATCGCCGAGGCGACCACGTCGCTGAAGCGGTTTTCGGTCAGCGAGGCTGTCATGGAACTGGATTTGACCGGCGCCGCCTGCATCGTGTTCCAGCATGGCTCGAGCGGCCGGGTAAACATCATTTACCGGCGGGCCGACGGTAATGTCGGCTGGGTCGATCCCCCCGTAGTTATGCGGGGGGAATAGAGCGTTTTCGAGCGAAGTGGATACCGGTTCGCGTGAAGAAAACGCGTCAAAACGAAGATTTAGAGCCCGGTTCTGATGCAATCAGAACCGATAAGGCTCTAGGCGCGGGTCGGCATTTACGGTCCCCGGGGCCCTCTTTAGGGTCCCGCGCCCTTAACGATAGGCGGTGGGAATAACTTCGCAGGTGTTGGCACCGCGCTTGCGTTGGAGTAGAAGCCCCCCAATTAGGAACAGGGCGGAAGGCCGCTCCCGCCCCCTATTCTTGATGCCACTCGCTCGAGCCTATTTCGCAACCTGACGGTCAATTCACCTCGGAACGCCCAATGACGATTACCGACCTGGTCGCACCCGAGGCGATTCTCCCGGCGTTGAAAGTCAACAGCAAGAAGCAAGCGCTGCAGGAACTGGCGGCGCGGGCGGCGAGCCTGACCGGGCAGAACGAACGCGCGGTTTTTGAAGTGCTGCTGCAGCGGGAAAAGCTCGGAACCACCGCGGTCGGCTACGGCGTCGCCATCCCGCACGGCAAGCTTCCCAAACTGGAAAAGCTGTTCGGCCTGTTCGCGCGTTTGGAGCGCCCGATCGATTTCGAGGCGATGGACGGCCAGCCGGTCGACCTGGTGTTCCTGCTCTTGGCACCGGAAGGCGCCGGCGCCGATCACCTCAAGGCGCTGGCTCGTATTGCACGGCTGTTGCGCGATCAGGACGTCGCCAAGAAACTGCGCGCCTCGCGTGACGCCCAGGCGATCTATTCGGTGCTGGCGCTGCCGCCGGCGACTGCCGCGTAAATCTACGCAACTGTTATCGGCGAGCGCAGCTCTGCGCGTTGCGCGGATTTCTCCGCGCTGTCCGAGGCGTTGAGCGTGCCGTGCTCTTAATGAAGCTGGTAGGCAGAGATATGACTTGCAAAGGATCCTACCAGGTGATCAGCGGCGCTTTGCGCAGCCAGGTATCAGCATTGAGTTGCTGCATGACGAAATCCGCAACATCGGCTCGGGCGATTGTCCCGCCATGGACATCTGACAGGTCGGTCAACGCCTTGATGCCACCGCGCGCAGGCTTGTCATTCAGCACCGTCGGCCGGACGATCGTCCAGTCGAGCGTGCTGGCCCGGATCGCGTCCTCCTGGCGATCCTTGTCTTCATAGACCTTGCGCAGCATCAGGGGCAGGAATAGCCGGTCGAAGAAAAATCCGCCATGGCCGCGGCTGTCGCCGGCGCCAAGGCCGGTGATGCATACCAGCCGGCGGACGTTCTGTTCCAACATGACACCGACCAGTGCGCGCGTCGCCGTCGAGAGCAGGGTTACCTCCCTGAACGGGCTCATGGGGGTGCCCAGTGAACTGATGACGGCGTCACAGCCGGCGATGGCGCGGGTCAGAGCAGCAGCATCGCGAGCGTCGCCTTCGACGAGTTGGGCGCCGGCGAGATCCGTGGCCTTTGCCTTGGTGCGAACGAGCGCGACGACGTCATGTCCCTTGGCGACAGTCTTGCCGACGATCAGCCGGCCGGTGGCGCCCGTGGCGCCCAATACCAGAATCTTCATGTCAAACCTCCGAAGGGGTGCTGATGGACGAGGACGCATCGATGAGCCGCTGGCGGAGGAAATCAGCGATGGCGGTCACGGACTGCTCGGCTGCGAGAAACTGGCCGAGGGGAGATTGGAACACATGTGGCATGCCCTCCCAGACCGACAGCGTGATTTCCACGCCCGCCGCCCGCGCCCGGTCGGCGTAGCGGATCGGCGGCAGGCCGTGGAGTTGCGCTGGAGCGTCTTCAGGCGAGAGCGGTTGGATCGTTATCATGGCAGGTCTCCTTCGTGGGGGTAAGGTGCGGGCTCAGCCCTTCGCCCACTGGGTCGCGGCATCCCTGGAAAAAGCTGAATAGGAGCGTGGGGCGCGACCGAGGAGCTTGGTTAGGCGCGCTATGTCGTCAGCTGTCGCCACCGCGCCATCCACCTGATAGCGGGCGAACATCAGGCGCAGGTCAAGCGCATGCCAGGCGGGCAGCATGGTCTTCATGCGCTGCTCCATGACGACGAGGTCGTCGCCGCCATAGCGGATCGCGCGGCCGAGGGCTTCGCTCCAGATGCCGGCGATACCTTCGCCGGTCAGGCTGTCCGGACCAACCAGGGCGTAGGTCTCGCGGCCGAGCGGCGTCGCGGCCTGTTCACGGCGAACCAGCTCGATCGCGGCGGCCTCGCCGATGTCGCGGATATCGACCATTGAGACGCCTTTCGCGCCGATCGGCGAGCTATAAATGCCGGCCTTCAGAAGCCCATCCTTCTGACGAAGATCGTTCTGGATGAAGTAGGCGGGACGCAGAACTGTCGCCGGAAGGTCGAGCGCCTCGATCATGCGCTCGACTGTGTACTTGCCCGCGAAATGCGGCACGTCGGCATAGGCGTCGCCGCCGAATACCGAGAGATAGACTATGCCCTTGATGCCGGCCTCGCGGGCGACTGTCAGGGTCAGCATGGCCTGTGTCAGTTCATCGGCAACATTCGGGGCGAGCACGAACAATGTGCTGACGCCCGTAAGCGCCGCGCGCACCGAATCCGGGTCGGCGAGGTCGCCGCGAACCGCGGTCACGCCCGAGGGAAGGTGAGCCGCCTCGGGCGAACGCGTCAGAGCGCGGATATCAACGTTGCGACCTTGTAGATGCGCCAGGACCTGCGCGCCGATCGTTCCTGTGCTGCCTGTAACGAGAATGGTCATGTCGAAATCTCCTCTTGATTTTGCGAGCCGTATGTCTTGAGGAAGAACATAGCCGTCTCATTTTTATGCAATAGATGCCAATATAGAAATAGCCTGTCTCGAATATGGAACATATGATGGATCTTCAGGCTTTGTCCGACTTCGACCTCGTCGCGACCCATGGCGGGTTCGGCCGCGCCGCTCGCGTCTCCGGGCGCTCCAAAGCCACGCTGTCGCGTCGGGTCGCCGAACTTGAACAGAGCCTCGGCGTGAGGCTCATCGAGCGCGGGACCCAGAGCTTGCGACTGACGGATGAGGGACGGGCGCTTCATGAGCGCACGCGCGGGCTGCTGAGTGAAATCGCGGAAGCCGGAGAGGCGGTCGTCCTTGGGGCATCCACGCCGAAAGGCAGGCTACGTGTCAGCGCACCGGTTGTCTTCGCGCATGTGGCGTTTCCCCGGATCGGCGCCCGTTTTGCTCTTGCCTATCCCGAGGTCCAGCTCGAAATCGTTGCCGAGGACCGCAAGGTCGATCCAATCGAAGATGGCTATGATCTGGTCATCCGGATCGACCCGACGCCGGACGAGCGCCTCGTCGGCCGCAGGTTCCTCAACGATGAACGCATGATCGTGGCGCCACCCGGTATGCCACGCCCGCTTCCCGGGGCGGACGGCGACGCATTGTCGGTGAGGGCCGTTTTGCTCCCCGCGACACCGCTCGGGACCGTCTGGCGGATGAAGTCCGGAACGGAGGCTGACATCGTGCTGAGGCCGGAGCCGATTCTACGCCTCTCTTCGCTCCTGATGGTCCGCGATGCGGTGCTGGCGGGGGCGGGCGCGGCGTTGCTGCCCAAACTCCTTGTTGCCGAAGATATCGAGGCCGGCAGGCTTGCCTATTGGGGAACGCCTGCCGGTTCGCCTGTGGAGATCTGGGCATTGCAGAGTTCACGCCGCCTGATCGGCGCCAAGGTGCGCGCATTCCTGGAAGTGGTCGAGAGCTCGTTTCCGGAGAAGCTCTTCATCGCGCCGATATGAGCGACACATCGAGTGTACCGATTACGCAACCCCGGCCGGCCCCGACGAGCCGAGCGCTAACGCCAAAGCCCGCCGATCAAAGGGGACAAAATTGGGCGCAAATACGGGGGGTCAAATTTGACCGCCGATTGACACGCTGTCGGCAACATCCGTTTTTGCCGTTTTGAAAATGCGTCTTTCGAAGATCGTCTGATGAAGAACGATGGATACGCGGGTTCGCGCCCGCGTATGACATCGTCATTCAGTCTCGCCACAGCAGCGACGGAGCAAGGCTCCGTCAGTGACGAGAGCAAGCGCTCCGTCAGTGAACGCTGACGGCCTGCAGTTCGTTGCTCCAGGCATTGGCGATCGCGGCTTCCCGGCTATCGGTCAGCATGATCGGCGTGCCGTCGGCGGCATGGAGCGCGAACAATTTCAGGCCCGGCGCGATCTCCGGCGCTTCGGGAAACAGTCCCGGTACATCTTCGGAGCGGATCTGCTTCACATAGGCGATGTGGCCTTCGCCCAGGCTCGCCAATGCCTCGGTGGAGACACCAGCCGTTTCAAACACTACTTCAGCTTCAGTCATGGTCTCGACTCCTCTGTCAGACTAAGCGGTCGAGTCCGCTCCTCGTTCCATTATTCGTGCTCATTGATAGCGATTGTCTTAACGACCTTTTCCGGCTCAGGCCGGGCAAGGTCGACCGACAACAGCCCGTTTTTCAAATCCGCGCCCAGCACCAGCATCCCCTCCGCCAGCACGAAAGTGCGCTGGAAGTGGCGCGCGGCGATGCCGCGATGGATGTATTGCCGGGCCTTGTCGTCCTGTTGGCGGCCGCGGATCACCAGCTGATTTTCCTCAATGGTTACATCGAGTTGGTCGCGGGTAAATCCCGCCACCGCCAGCGTGATTCGCAAGCGTTCAGGCTGGCCATTGGCGCGATCGCAACGCTCGATGTTGTAGGGAGGATAACCGTCGGCGCCTTTGACGACGCGATCGAGCGCACGCTCGATTTCGTCGAATCCCAATAGGAACGGACTGGATAGCGAAGGAACACGAGACATAGTTTGCAAAGTCCTCTCGAAGCGACTTTGAAGTTTCAGGGCCCTTGCGGCGCCCCATTTCGACCGGATGGCGAATCTGCCCGCCGGTCAACAAGCAATATGGGCATGATTTACAGGGGGTTCAAGCACCTCGGGAACCGGCTCCCTCCCCCCAAAAGCGCCCTCAGCGCTTCTTTTCCGGGCCGCAGACGACGCCCTTGGCGAGCAGCGCGTCGACCTCGTGGCCTGAATAGCCGAACTCCGTCAGCACCTCCCTGGCGTGCTGGCTGAATTTTGGCGGCACGCGGCGCAGGCTGGGCTTGCTGCGGTCGAGACGGATCGGGGAGGCCACCCCCTTGTACCAGTCTTTTTCGATGACATCGCCGCGATAAACCGTGTGGCTGTTGGTCAGGGCCTGATCGATCGACTGCACCGGTCCGGCCGGCAAGCCGGCCGCGAGCAGCCGGTCGCATAAGGGGCCGGCGTCGTATTGGCTGAACACCGCGGCGAGTTCGGCGCGCAGAGCGTCGCGGTTGGCGATGCGGTCCTTGTTGCGTGCAAAGCGCGGATCGGTGCCGAGTTCGGGCTTGCCGATTTCCTTGGCGAGCTTGCGGAAAGTGCCGTCATTGCCGACCCCGATGAAGATATTGTCGGTGCGGGTCGGGAAAATTGCATAAGGCACGAGATTGGGATGCTCGTTGCCGGTCAGCTGCGGCGGCTTGCCGTGCATGAAATAATTCGCGGCATGCGGATGCATCACGGCGAGGCCAGTCTCGTACAGCGTGGTTTCGAGAAACTGCCCGACGCCGGATCGCTGCCGCTCAGATAGCGCCATCAAAATTCCGATCGCCGCATAGAGACCGGTGGTGATATCGACCACGGGAACGCCGATGCGCATCGGTCCCGATTGCGGTGAGCCGGTTGCGGCGATCATGCCGGTCATGGCCTGGATGATCGCGTCATAGCCGGGATTGCCGCCACGCGGGCCGTCGGCGCCGAAGCCGGAGATCCGGCAATGCACGAGTCTGGGAAATTTCGCGCGCAGCACGTCGTTGCCGATGCCCCATTTGTCGAGCGTGCCCGGCTTGAAATTCTCGATCAGGACGTCGGCGCTCTCCAGCATCTTCATCAGCACGGCACGGCCGCCCTCGGAGGCGAGGTCGAGGCCGATCGAGCGCTTGTTGCGGTTGATGCCGATGAAATAGGCCGCGTCGTCGTCGTGGAACGGAGGTCCCCAGTCGCGCACCTCGTCGCCGGCCGGCGGCTCGACCTTGATCACATCGGCGCCGTGGTCGGCCAGGATCTGCGTGCAATAGGGGCCGCCGAGCACCCGCGTGAGATCGATCACACGCAAGCCGGTCATCGCGCCGGGTACAGTTTCAGTTGTCATCGAAGGCTTCTTGCGAAAGTTTCGGAACGGGCTGTCGTCCGCCGTTTAAAGCATCAGAGACGCTTCTTCGCAAATGCCCGGCCGGAGCCGGACTTCAGGTATTTTCAAATGCGAAAGCCTGCTTTTCGTCGCTGAAAGCAACATAGGTCTTTAAACGCCATGGTCTGTATTTCGAAGTATGCGCGACTTCGCCCGCGTTGTGCTTTACCAGCCTTGCCGGCACGTCGTCGGTGATGCCGACGTAGAAATGCTCCGAATCCAGACTTTCCAGGATGTAGACGTATTTCATCGGCTGCCGATGCCCGCCGTTACCGCCAGATAATGCCGAGGCCAGTCTTCGCCCTGCGGGCTACGACGCAGCAGCCTTCGCCGCGTTAGGGCTTGCCGAGCCGAAGCAGGCGCAGCTTTTTTCAATGCCCGCCTACGCCCTGCGGCTCCGGCGCGGCAGCCTTCGCTGCGTTAGGGCTTGCCGAGCCGAAGCAGGCGCAGCCTGCGAAGGCTGGTGGAGCCAGGCGGGATCGAACCGCCGACCTCTTGCATGCCATGCAAGCGCTCTCCCAGCTGAGCTATGGCCCCTTTAGAAATCCCGCGCGCCTTGGGCGACTCGCGGGATAAAACCCTGAACACAGTTCAGGGCTGATCTCAAGTCTCCTCGTCGCCGCCGACGTCGCCGATGATGTCGGTGACATCCTCGTCGCCTTCTTCCTCGTCGGCGATGAAGGTGGAATCATCATCGTCGTCGTCTTCGATGGTCTCGTCGATCTCGATATCGTCTTCCGATTCGGGAACGACAGCCTTGACCTTGCCGGTGTTCTCCTCGGCGTCGGCTTCCTCGAGCGGCACCAATTCTTCGGCCTCGGCGGGCTCCGGCGTGGCTTCGGCGGAAGCGGCTGCAGCGGCGGCACTGGCGCGCGCGGCGGCGTCGGCGCGGGTCCGGGGCGGCGGAATCGGCGCAATCGGCACGACCTCGCCAGTATACGGGGAAATCACCGGGTTCTTATTCAGGTCATAGAATTTTTTACCCGTCGTCGGGCAAATGCGTTTGGTTCCGAGATCGGATTTGGCCACGTGTGGAATCCTGGGAATTTTTTGAAAAACGGTGCTTCACTTGGCTAGTTGAGACGCTGCTGTCAATAGCGCTTTGCGCAGACAGATGGCTCTCGTGACGCAGCGCGCCCCATGTGATACCTGCCGCCAGCGTAGAGGACACAATCTTGACCCATTCAGACGACCTCCCAGCTGCTCCAACCCCGCTCGAAGCCCGCGCCAGCGGGCCCCTGACCGGCAAGGTCCGCGTGCCCGGCGACAAGTCGATTTCGCACCGCGCCCTGATTTTGGGTGCGCTGGCGGTGGGCGAAACCCGGATTTCGGGCCTGCTGGAGGGCGAAGACGTGTTGAATACCGCCAAAGCCATGCGGGCATTGGGGGCCAGGGTGGAACGAACAGGGGATTTTGCCTGGTCGGTGCGGGGTGTCGGGGTGACCGGCTTCGCACAGCCGGAGGCGCCACTGGATTTCGGTAATTCCGGAACCGGATGCAGGCTGGTGATGGGCGCGGTCGCGGGCTGCCCGATCACGGCAATTTTTGACGGCGACGCCTCGCTGCGCTCAAGACCGATGCGCCGGATCCTCGATCCCCTGGAATTGATGGGCGCCAAAGCCGGCGCCAGCGGGCAGGGCGGCCGGTTGCCGCTGACCCTCCATGGCGCGCGCGACCCGCTGCCGATTCTTTATCGTACGCCGGTGGCTTCGGCGCAGATCAAATCCGCGGTGCTGCTGGCGGGGTTCGCCGCGCCGGGTATCACGACCGTGATCGAGAACGAGGCCAGCCGCGACCATACTGAGTTGATGCTGAAACATTTCGGCGCGCAGATCGTCTCGACGCCGGAAGGCGCCCACGGCCGCCGCATCGCGCTGACCGGACAGCCCGAATTGCACGGCGCGCAGGTGGTGGTGCCGGCCGATCCCTCGTCGGCGTCGTTCCCGATCGTGGCTGCGCTGATCGTCGAGGGTTCAGACGTCGTATTTTCGGATGTCATGACCAATCCGCTGCGCACCGGACTGTTCACGACCTTGCGCGAGATGGGCGGCTCGATCGAAGAGAGTCACGTCCGCGGTGATGCCGGCGAGCCGATGGCGCAATTCAGAGTCCGCGCCTCGCGGCTGCGCGGTGTCGAAGTGCCGCCGGAGCGCGCGCCCTCGATGATCGACGAATATCTGGTACTGGCGGTGGCCGCGGCCTTTGCCGAAGGCACCACCATCATGCGTGGCCTGCAGGAATTGCGCGTCAAGGAATCCGACCGGCTCGAAGCCACCGCCGCGATGCTGCGCGTCAACGGCGTCAAGGTCGAGATTGCAGGCGATGATCTGATCGTCGAAGGCAAGGGCCATGTGCCGGGCGATGGTCTGGTCGCGACCCATATGGATCATCGCATCGCGATGTCGGCGCTGGTGATGGGGCTTGCCGCCGACAAGCCGGTCAAGGTCGACGATACTGCGTTCATCGCCACCAGCTTTCCGGATTTCATTCCGATGATGCGCTCGCTGGGGGCGGAGTTTTCATGATCATCGCCATCGACGGACCGGCCGCCTCAGGCAAGGGCACGCTCGGCAAGCGGCTGGCCAAGCATTACGGCTTTCGTCACCTCGATACCGGCGTGATCTACCGGGCGGTCGCCAAGGCCTTGATCGATGCCGGCGCCGACCTGACCGACGAGATGCTGGCGGTTTCCGCGGCCTACGCGCTCGACCCTGAAAAGTTCGGCGATCCGGCCCTGAAAACCCAGGCGGTCGGGGACGCCGCCTCGGTGGTTTCAGCCATTCCGAAGGTGCGGGAAGCCTTGATAAGCTTTCAGCGGCAATTCGCTGCCGGTCCGCCGGGCGCGGTACTCGATGGCCGCGACATTGGAACCGTGATCTGCCCGGACGCCGACGTGAAGATCTTTGTCGTGGCCGACCCCAAAGTCCGTGCCCGCCGCCGGACCCTGGAAGCCAGGGCCCGGGGGGAGGACGCCGACGAGGCCGCCGTGCTTGCCGATATCCTCAGGCGCGACGAACGCGACCAAAATCGGCCGGTAGCGCCTTTAAAAGCGGCGCCGGATGCTCACTTGCTCGATAACTCGCATTTGGATATAGAAGGCGGCGTCCGGGCCGCCATCGACATTGTCGAGGCCGTCCGAGCGGGCCGGCAGCGGGTTTGAATTTTTTCAGACGAAACCGCTGCCGTCATTGGAGGAAAGCCCGCTCCAGGTCTTGAACATCGATCCCGAGGCCGGTTGCCTCGTTCAGGTTCCGGATAAAAATCAACGTATCGAACGTGCAGTTTTGCTGCCGGCCCGCTTTTGCATTTTTCGCAAACGCGGTCGTTAGGGTTTGCGGACCTCTAACACTTCACGCCCGATGCGCCCCTTAACCCGAAACGCCGGCGATACCCGCATCTGGAGAACAAATGGCTGCGACTGCTGCTACTTCCTATAATCCTTCCCGCGACGATTTTGCCGCGATGCTCGACGAGTCCTTTGCCGGTGGCAACCTGCAGGAAAGCTCCGTCATCAAGGGCATCGTTGTTGCGATCGAAAAGGACATGGCCGTCATCGACGTCGGCCTCAAGACCGAAGGCCGTGTGGCGCTGCGTGAATTCGCAGGACCCGGCCGCGAAAGCGAACTCAAGGTTGGCGACGAGGTCGAGGTGTTTCTCGACCGCATCGAAAATGCGCTCGGCGAAGCCGTGCTGTCGCGCGACAAGGCGCGCCGCGAGGAGAGCTGGGGCAAGCTTGAGAAGGCCTTCAACAACAACGAGAAGGTACACGGCGTTATCTTCAATCAGGTCAAGGGTGGCTTCACCGTCGATCTCGACGGCGCGGTTGCCTTCCTGCCGCGCTCCCAGGTCGATATCCGCCCGATCCGCGACGTCGCACCGCTGATGAATAATTCGCAGCCGTTCCAGATCCTCAAGATGGATCGCCGCCGCGGCAACATCGTGGTGTCGCGCCGTACCGTTCTGGAAGAGACTCGCGCCGAACAGCGTCAGGAACTGGTCCAGAACCTCGAAGAGGGTCAGGTCATCGACGGCGTCGTCAAGAACATCACCGATTACGGTGCGTTCGTTGATCTCGGCGGCATCGACGGCCTGCTGCACGTCACCGATATTGCCTGGCGCCGGGTCAATCACCCGACCGAAGTGCTGACCATCGGCCAGACCGTCAAGGTCAAAATCATCAAGATCAACCACGAGACCCACCGCATCTCGCTCGGCATGAAGCAATTGCTGGACGATCCGTGGCAGGGCATCGAGGCGAAGTATCCGCTCAACTCGCGCTTCACCGGCCGTGTCACCAACATCACCGACTACGGCGCGTTCGTCGAGCTCGAGCCGGGCATCGAAGGCCTGATCCACGTTTCGGAAATGTCGTGGACCAAGAAGAACATGCATCCCGGCAAAATCGTTTCGACCTCGCAGGAAGTCGAAGTGCAGGTGCTCGAAGTCGATTCGGTCAAGCGCCGGATTTCGCTCGGCCTCAAGCAGACCATGCGCAATCCCTGGGAAGTGTTCATCGAGAAGTTCCCGGTCGGATCGACCGTCGAAGGCGAAGTCAAGAACAAGACCGAGTTCGGTCTGTTCCTCGGCCTCGAAGGCGACGTCGACGGCATGGTCCATCTCTCCGACCTCGACTGGAAGCTTCCGGGCGAGCAGGTGATCGACAACTTCAAGAAGGGCGACATGGTCAAGGCCGTGGTGCTCGATGTCGATGTCGAGAAGGAGCGCATCTCGCTCGGCGTCAAGCAGCTCGAGGGCGACCCGTTCGCCGAGCCGGGCGACGTCAAGAAGGGCGCGGTCGTGACCTGCGAGATCCTCGAAGTGAAGGAAAGCGGTATCGAGGTGAAGATCGCCGGTACCGACTTCACCACCTTCATCAAGCGGTCCGAGCTGGCGCGTGAGCGCTCCGATCAGCGCGCCGAGCGTTTCGCCGTCGGCGAAAAGGTCGATGCGCGCGTGATCCAGTTCGACAAGAAGGCCCGCAAGGTGCAGGTCTCGATCAAGGCACTGGAAGTCGCCGAAGAGAAGGAAGCCATCGCACAATACGGCTCCTCCGATTCGGGGGCGACGCTGGGCGACATTCTCGGCACCGCGCTTAAGCAGCGCACCGATAAGTAAGTTTACTCGTCGTCACAAAAACGAGGCCCCGGTTCGCAACCGGGGCCTTTTTTGTTGTCATAATCGTCCGGGCGGTTGGTCCGACGACAAAGGGCCATGTTTTCTTCATATTACGCCGCAATTGATGTATTTGAGGCACGATACATTAGGGTTGTGCAGAGAATACCGTGCCAACCGATCAGGACCGCTTCCGGGAGAATTTTCGATGTCGCTTGATTCAGACGTGATCGTCGATCGCCGCAGGATACGCCGCAAGCTGACATTCTGGCGCGTGGTCGCGGCCCTGATCGCGATCGCCGCGATCATCGTGGTCGGTGCGGTGGCGACGCCGGGTGGGCGCGGTTCGCTCGCGACCTCCGGCTCGATTGCCCGCGTCAATATCGAAGGCCTGATCCGCAGCGACCAGGAACGCGTCGCCGCACTGGAGCGGCTGGAGAAATCAAAGGCCGCCGCGGTCGTCGTCCATATCAATTCGCCGGGCGGCACCACGGCCGGCTCCGAACAGCTCTATGATGCGCTGGTGCGCCTGAAGGCCAAGAAGCCGCTGGTCGTCGTGGTCGAGGGACTGGCTGCTTCCGGTGGGTACATTGCCGCGATCGCGTCCGATCACATCGTCGCCCAGCAGAGCTCGCTGGTGGGTTCGATCGGCGTGCTGTTTCAATTTCCCAATTTCACGGAATTGCTGAAGACCGTAGGCGTCAAGGTGGAAGAGGTGAAGTCTTCCCCGCTGAAGGCCGCCCCCAACGGGTTTGAGCCGACCAGTCCGGAAGCGCGGGCCGCGCTCGATGCGCTGGTGAAGGATTCCTACGCATGGTTTCGCAATCTCGTGAAAGAACGCCGCGGCATGGACGACGAGCTGCTCGAAAAAGTCGCGGATGGTCGCGTCTTCACCGGCCATCAGGCGGTCGATCTCAAGCTGATCGATCAGCTCGGCGACGAGAAAACCGCGGTCGCATGGCTGGTGGCGCAGAAGGGCGTCAAGAGCGATCTGCCGGTGCAGGACTACAAGCTGACGCCGCGGTTTGGCGACCTGACATTCCTGCGAACCGCCGCTTCCATCACGCTCGACGCGCTTGGTTTGAGCGCGATTGCGCGTCAGGTCGAGCAGGCCGGCGTGGTGCAGGCGGTCGATCGGCTGAACCTCGATGGCATGCTGGCGTTGTGGCATCCGGCAGGGGGCAATTGAACCATATGTCCGGTTTCGGTCCCGTCATTCCGCATCGCGGGCATTGTCACAATCCCTATTCCGGCCGTTTGTCATCTGTTTTCGCGCACGCCAAATCTCATTTAGCGTCTTGACAGTTCAACGCATTTTCACGGAAATGCATAACTCTACTTCCCCGGGTCCCCGTCTCGATGATCAAATCCGAACTCGTTCAGCGCATCGCCGAGCACAACCCGCATCTCTATCAGCGGGATGTCGAGAACATTGTGAACGCGATACTCGATGAAATCGTCGCCGCTTTGGCGCGTGGCGACCGGGTTGAACTACGTGGTTTCGGCGCATTCTCGGTCAAGCATCGCCCGGCCCGAGCCGGCCGCAATCCACGCACCGGCGCGCATGTGCCGGTCGATCAGAAGAGCGTCCCGTTTTTCAAGACGGGCAAGGAAATGCGCGAACGGCTGAACCGCGACGACGCGGCACCCGACGCCGGCGCCTAAGATGTCGCGGCTGTCGCGCCGCGGAAAAATCCAGGCGCCCGCCAAGCTCCATCAACGTGAGAGATGGTCATGCGAAAATTTTTGACGGGCTTGGTGCTGATTCCGCTGGGTCTGATCTTTATCGACTTTGCGGTCGCCAACCGTCATCCGGTGACGGTGTCATTCGATCCGTTTGGCTCCGGTGACACCGCCTTTGATTTGCCTCCAGTGCCTCTGTTCGCGATCATTATCACTGCAATTATTGTGGGTGTGGTGGCGGGCGGTTCGGCGACCTGGTTCCGGCAGCGGCGCTGGCGTCGCGCGGCGCGGCAGCACGAGGCCGATGCGCGCCAGGCGCGGGCGCAACTGGCCGAGCTGCGTGCCAGCGCCATGTCCTCCAATGTCATGGCCCCCTCGCGGTACGAGCCGCAGCGCCTGCCGGCTCCGCTTCAGGCCGGCACCTATGGGGCCGTTGGGCGAGACAAGCAGGGCGCGACGTTGTAGAACGCGGCTCATCGCCCGGCCTTTCCGGCTGTACCATTGTCCTAACCCTATTTGGCCGTTGCCTGAACCCATGTCCCTGATTGTCAAAATATGCGGCCTGTCCACGCGCGAGACGCTCGACGCAGCGCTTGATGCCGGCGCCGACATGGTCGGGTTCGTGTTCTTTCCGCCGTCGCCGCGGCATCTGAGCCTTGAGACCGCGCGCGACCTCGGCCGTCAGGTCAAACGCCGCGCGTCGAAAGTGGCGCTCACGGTCGACGCCGACGATGCTGTTCTCGCCAACATCGTCGAGACGCTGCGGCCCGATTTGTTGCAACTGCACGGCCACGAGACCGTGGCGCGGTTGCGCGACATCAAGCAGAAATTCGGATTGCCGGTCATGAAGGCGATACCGGTGGAAACGCCGGCCGATCTCGCCACGCTGCCCGGATATGCCGTGGTCGCCGACCGGATCTTGTTCGATGCCCGCGCCCCCAAGGACGCCACCCGTCCGGGCGGCCTGGGTGCGGTGTTCGACTGGCATGTGCTGGAAGGTCTCGATCTCAAGCTGCCGTTCATGGTTTCCGGCGGGCTTCATGCCGGCAATGTCGCGGAAGCCGTTCGCGTCACCCGCGCCGGCGGCGTCGATGTTTCTTCCGGGGTGGAAAGTGCACCCGGCGTCAAGGACGTCGAGATGATCCGCGCCTTTATTCGCGCCGCGCGCGCAACCGAAGAGCTCATGGTTCGATGAATCCAGTATTGCCCAATTCCTTCCGCAGCGGTCCCGACGAGCGCGGCCATTTCGGCATTTTCGGCGGCCGCTTTGTCGCGGAAACGCTGATGCCGCTGATCCTCGATCTGGAAAAGGCCTACGCCGACGCCAAGGCCGATCCGGCGTTCCAGACCGAAATGAACGGCTACCTCAAGGACTATGTCGGCCGGCCGTCGCCGCTGTATTTCGCCGAGCGCCTGACCGATCATCTCGGCGGCGCCAAAATCTATTTCAAGCGCGAGGAACTCAATCATACCGGCTCCCACAAGGTCAACAATGTGCTCGGCCAGATCATGGTGGCGCGGCGCATGGGCAAGAAGCGCATCATCGCCGAAACCGGCGCGGGCCAACATGGTGTCGCCACCGCGACGCTGTGCGCGCGGTTCGGGCTGGATTGTGTCGTCTATATGGGCGCGGTCGATGTCGAGCGGCAGCAGCCCAATGTGATCCGGATGGAAATGCTGGGCGCCAAGGTGGTCCCGGTGCAATCGGGATCGCGCACGCTCAAGGACGCGATGAACGACGCGCTGCGCGATTGGGTCACCAATGTGCACGACACGTTCTACTGCATCGGCACGGTCGCGGGCCCGCATCCCTATCCGATGATGGTGCGCGACTTCCAGTCGATCATCGGCGTCGAGACCCGCGCGCAGATGCAGGAAGCCGAAGGCCGCCTGCCGGATTCGTTGATTGCCTGCATCGGCGGCGGCTCCAATGCGATGGGGCTGTTTCATCCGTTTCTTGACGATCCCAGCGTCGAAATCTTCGGCGTCGAGGCGGCAGGGCATGGGCTGACGCAATTGCATGCGGCATCGATCGCCGGCGGCCGGCCCGGCGTGCTGCACGGCAACCGCACATATCTCTTGATGGACGATGACGGCCAGATCCAGGACGCGCATTCGATTTCGGCCGGACTGGATTATCCCGGCATCGGCCCGGAGCATTCCTGGCTGCATGAAACCGGCCGGGTGAAATATCTGTCCGCGACCGACGAAGAGGCGCTGGAGGCGTTCCAACTGCTGTCGCGGCTGGAAGGCATTATCCCGGCGCTCGAGCCCGCGCATGCCATCGCCAGGGTGATGGAGATCGCGCCGAAGCGACCCAGAGATCATCTGATGGTGGTCAATCTCTCCGGCCGCGGCGACAAGGACGTGCCGCAGGTCGGCGATATCTTGAAGGGCAGGAAGAAGTGAGGGCCGAGCGGTGCCGCTTTCTTCACCTCTCCCCGGCGGGGAGAGGTCGGCTGCGTAGCAGCCGGGTGAGGGGTCTTTCTTCTCAATCGAGCCGAAGCGTGCCTTCAATCATCTCAAGGACGCCCTCAAGGTTGTCGTACACGTCGCTGTTTGAAACGCGGACGATGTGGAATCCGCAGGCTTCCAACACGTCGGAGCGGGCTTTGTCTCGGGCTAATTCTGACGCTTCGCCGTGCGTGACGCCGTCAACTTCAACGATCAGTTTTCCGTCGATCGTTACGAAATCGACGACGTACCTATCGATGGAATGCTGGCGGCGAAATTTCCATCGCGCCAGTCTCCGATTACGCAATGCCTGCCAAAGCTTGGCCTCGGCACTCGTTTGCGATGCGCGAAGGTTTCGGGCTCTCGCCTTAAACTTATCCATCCCCCTCACCCGGCTGCTGCGCAGCCGACCTCTCCCCACCGGGGAGAGGTATAGCACAGCGACCGCCACATCATGACCACCCGTATCGACGCATGCTTCGCCGAGCTGAGGAAGCAGGACCGCTCAGCCTTCATCACCTTCCTGATGGCGGGTGATCCCGATCCTGCGACGTCGCTTGAGATCATCAAGGCGTTGCCGAAGGCCGGTGCTGACATCATCGAAATCGGCATGCCTTTTACCGATCCGATGGCAGATGGCCCCGCGATCCAGGCGGCGGGCTTGCGCGCGCTGAAGGCCGGCATGACGCTGAAGAAGACGCTCGACCTGGTGCGTGCGTTTCGTGCCGGCGACAATACGACGCCGCTGGTGCTGATGGGCTATTACAATCCGATCTACATTTACGGCGTCGATAAATTTCTCGCCGATGCCAAATCCGCCGGGGTCGACGGTCTGATCATTGTCGATCTGCCGCCGGAGGAAGACACCGAATTGTGCCTGCCCGCGATCAAGGCCGGCCTCAATTTCATCCAGCTGGCGACGCCGACCACCGACGACAAGCGGCTGCCGGCCGTGCTCGCGAATACCTCGGGTTTTGTCTATTACGTTTCCGTCACCGGCATCACCGGCAGCGCCAGCGCCAACGCTTCGGTGGTCGGTGCAGCGGTCGCGCGCATCAAGCGACATACGAAATTGCCGGTCTGTGTCGGCTTCGGCATTCGCACGCCGGAAGCAGCCGGCGCTATTGCCGCGCATGCGGATGGTGCGGTGGTCGGCACGGCCTTGGTCGATGCCTTGCGCGCCAGCCTCGATTCCGACGTCCGGGCCACGGCCAAGACCATCGGTGCGGTGGCGGACTTGACGGCCTCGCTGGCGCAGGGCGTGCGGGGCGCCAAACAGGCAGCGGAATAAGCTACAAAGCCGTGGAATAGACCGGGAACAGCGGCTTGCCGGGTATCGTCCGGGCCGCCATATATTCAAGATAATTGCCGCCTGATGGCAATTCGGAGCGAAGCATGAATTGGCTCACCAACGTCGTCCGGCCGAAGATACGCAACATCCTGCGTCGCGAGACGCCGGAGAATTTGTGGATCAAATGCCCGGATTCCGGCCAGCTGGTTTTCTACAAGGATGTCGAGAGCAATCAGTTCGTGATCCCCGGCTCGAACTACCACATGCGCATGGGCGCGGTGGCGCGGTTGAAATCGATCTTCGACAACGAGACCTGGTTCGATGTCGCGCTTCCCGAAGTGACCGCCGATCCGCTGAAGTTCCGCGATGAGCGCAAATATGCTGATCGGATCAAGGATGCCCGCGCCAAGACCGGGCTGAACGACGCGATCAAAGTCGGCTACGGCAAGCTCGAAGGCACGGCTGTTGTAATCGCGGTGCAGGATTTCGATTTCATGGGCGGCTCGCTCGGCATGGCCGCGGGCGAAGCGATCGTGCGCGGGCTTGAACTCGCGCTGGAAAAGAAATCGCCGTTCATCGTGTTTGCGGCTTCCGGCGGCGCACGGATGCAGGAAGGCATTCTGTCATTGATGCAGATGCCACGCACCACGGTCGGCGTGCAATTGATGCGCGAGGCCAAGCTGCCCTACATCGTCGTATTGACCAATCCGACCACCGGCGGCGTGACCGCCTCCTATGCGATGCTGGGCGACGTGCAGATCGCCGAGCCGGGTGCGCTCATTGGTTTCGCCGGCGCGCGCGTGATCGAACAGACTATCCGGGAGAAATTGCCGGATGGGTTTCAGCGCGCGGAATATCTGAAAGACCATGGCATGGTCGACATGGTCGTGCATCGCCACGATATGCGCGCGACGCTGGCGCGGCTCTGTCGATTGCTGACCAAAGCTCCGGCGGTGGAAGTTGCCTCCAAGCCCCTACCGCAGGCCGATATCCTGGCGCCGGTCGCATCGGGCGCGGAGCTGGCGCCGGCAGCGCCCCACGCGTGAACGTGCCTGCGGCCAAACCGCCTTCGCTCGGCGAACTGGTCGCGCGGCTGTCGGCCCTGCATCCCAAACGTATTGATCTCGGCCTGGAGCGGATGCATCGGCTGCTCGAACGGCTCGATCATCCCGAACGCAAACTGCCGCCGGTCATCCATATCGCGGGCACCAATGGCAAAGGTTCGACCATCGCGTATCTGCGCGCGATCCTGGAAGCGGCGGGCCTGCGGGTCCACGTCTATACCTCGCCGTATCTGGTGCGGATCAACGAATGCTATCGCCTGGGACGCCATGGCGGCGGCGTTCTGGTTGATGATGACGAATTGCTCGCAACGCTGGAACATTGCGAACGGGCCAATGCCGGAGCGCCGATCACGATTTTTGAAATCGAAACCGCGGCGGCATTTTGTTTGTTCGCGCAGCACCCCGCCGATGTGGTGTTGCTGGAAGTCGGTCTCGGCGGCCGGCTCGACGCGACCAATGTCATCGATACGCCGCTGGCTACCGTGATCGCGCCCGTCAGCATGGATCACACGGAGTTTCTCGGCGACACGCTGATGGCGATTGCCCGGGAAAAGGCGGGAATCATCAAGCAAAACGTGCCGGTGATTTGCGCGGAGCAGGCGCCTGAGGCGATTGCGGTGATCGAACAACATGCCAGGCGCCTGCGCGCGCCGATGGTGACGGCCGGGCAGGAGTGGCACGTCAATGTCGAGCGCGGGCGTCTGGTCTATCAGGACGACCGCGGCCTGATGGATCTGGCGGCGCCGCGGTTGTTTGGCCGGCATCAATTCGACAATGCCGGTCTCGCGATTGCGACGCTGCGCGCGCTGAGCACATTCAAGATCGAACCGTCCGCGTTCGAAGCCGGCATCGTCAATGCCGAATGGCCGGCGCGGATGCAGCGGCTGGCGTCGGGTACGCTGGTGGATATGGCCCCGCCGGGCTGCGAGATCTGGCTCGATGGCGGCCATAATGCCGAGGGCGGCCGCGTCGCCGCGGCAGCGCTCGGCGATCTCGAAGAGCGGGTGCCGCGGCCGCTGGTCGTGATTGTCGGCATGATGGCCAACAAGGATGCCGGTGCGTTCCTCGCCAATTTCGCCGGGCTGACGCGTCACATCATCGTGGTGCAGATTCCGGATCGCGACAACACCATGCCGCCAGATCGATTGGCGGATGCGGCGCGGCATCTCGGCATGCGAGTCGAACCCTCAGCCGGTGTCGAAGCCGCGCTGCATTCGCTGACGCGCCTCGCTTATGAAGCGCCGCCGCGAATCCTGATCACGGGATCGCTGTATCTGGCCGGTCACGTGCTGGCCGCGAACGGCACGCCGCCGGGATAGGCGATAGCTGGAATGACCATGCGTTTTGCCGCGATTGCCGATATCCACGGAAACTATCTCGCGCTGGAGGCCGTGCTGGCCGATATCCGCGCGCATGGCATCGACGATATCGTCAACCTCGGCGATATGGCGAGCGGGCCGCTCGATGCGCGGCGTACGATGGACGCCTTGATGGCGCTCAAGGCCATCCATGTGCTCGGCAACCATGATCGTTACCTGATCGACCGGCCGCCCGAGAAGATGGGATCATGGGATCGGCATGCCTACGCACAACTCGATGCCGGCCATCTTGACTGGCTTCGTGCGGTCCCGCCAACGCAGGTCTATCGCGAGCGGGTGTTTCTCTGCCACGCCACGCCTGGCAGCGACGAGGTATACTGGCTCGAGACCGTGCTTGCGGACGGCACGGTGCGGATGTCATCGCTTGAAGCGATCGAGACGGCGGCTGAGGGTGTCGTGCAGCCGCTTATTCTGTGCGCCCACACCCATCTTGCGCGCGCGGTCCGGCTTCGCGATGGACGCATGGTCGTTAATTCCGGCAGCGTCGGTTCGCCCGGCTACCGCGATATCCATCCGTATCCGCATGTCATCGAGGCCGGCTCGCCCGACGCACGCTATGCGATCCTGGAATCGATCGGGAACGACTGGCGCGTGACGTTCCGGCATGTGCCGTACGATCACGAGGCGATGGCGGCCTTGGCGCGTCGCAACGGCCGGCCCGAAATCGCGTCCGCGCTGGCGACAGGGTGGATTAGGCCGCGCTAGAACCGCCGTTCCGATGAATCGGAAAAGAGGTTTTGCGGCTTGGTTTGAGGCGTCTTCTTGACGCGAACCAATGTCCACCCCGGATCACGTCCGGGGCCGGCCGCGCTGAAAACCCCTGAAAGCCCTCAAGGCTCACGATCCGCCGGCCAGCCCCTTTCGACACCTCGGAAGATTTAAAGCCGCGCTTGACATTATTATATGTGCGCTTATTATAAGCGTACATATTACAGGAGGCGGACATGAACGAGAATCAGGTTTGGCGTGGCGAATGCGGAATCGAGACATCGGCAACCCCGGACATCATCTGGAGCATTTTCCGGGATGTTCCCGGGTGGAAGACCTGGAATGCCGGCATTGAGCGCATTGATATCGAGGGGCCGTTTTCGAGCGGAACGTGGTTCACGATGAAGCCTCCCGGAGAAGATCCGCTTCGCCCGAAGCTGGTCGAGGTTCGAGAGAATGAATGTTTCGTGGACGAAACGCGGATCGGAGATCTGGCGATCACCGTCGCGCATCGGATCGAATCCCTCGGCGCCGGGCGAACGCGCATTACCTACGCCGTCGAAGCCCGCGGACCCGAAGCTTCGGCGATCGGCCCTGCTGTGACGTCCGACTTTCCTGCGGTTCTCGCAGCGCTCGTCAAACTCGCCGAAGCGAGGTCGCTATGACGGCCTGGCTCGGTGTGGTTTCGCGCGCCCACGTTCAACGGGGCGTCACTGGCGGCTTCGCGCAATTGTGTCATGGCAAAGTGCAGCCGCTGCGCCGAATGGCGCGGGGCGACTGGCTCATCTACTACTCGCCGACCATTGAGATGGGCGGCGACGCGTTGCGCGCGTTCACGGCCATCGGACAGGTCGAGGGCGCGGAGATTTACCTGTACGACATGGGCGGCGGATTTGTCCCCTACCGGCGGGATATCCGCTATGCTGAGGCACAAGAGGTGGCGCTGGACGTGATCAAACAAAGACTGGAGTTCTGCGCGCGCCCGAACTGGGGGATGGCGCTCCGCCGTGGGCATCTGCGGCTCGCGGCGGCCGACTTCGCCACGATCGCGGCCGCGATGGGCGTGCGACCGGCGAAAGGATTTGGAGTGGAGTCGAAATGAAACGCGGTTCTGGCGAGCCGCCGTTACCGACGCGCCTTGCGGGTCCGGCGGAAAGCCCAGGCTTTCTGCTCTGGAAGATATCGAACGCCTGGCAGCGGCGGCAACGGGCGGCGCTTGCACCTTATGGGCTCACCCATTCCCAGTTCGTGGTTCTGGCGACCACGGCCTGGTTCGGTGCTTCCGAAACCCTGACGCAGTCGCGGATCTCCCAACTATCCGGCATCGATCCCATGACCACGTCCCAGATTCTCCGCACCCTGGAAGCCGCCACCCTGATCCAAAGGGTCGATCATCCCAAGGATCCGCGCGCCAAGTCGATCAAGGTACTGCGGGCCGGCCGCGATGTTGCCCGCAAGGCGCTTGTCGTTGTCGAAGACACCGACGCCGCCTTTTTCGAACCGCTGGCGTCGGATACCGCGCGACTGGTCGCGATGTTTCAGACGCTCGTTCAAGGCAATGAATCCAAGCAAGCCGACGAAGATTGACGGTCCCGCCTGACGCTGGTTCCGGCCTGTAAAGACCCGCCCAAACAAAACGGCCGGCTATTCGCCGGCCGTCAGAACCAAATCAATGCAACAGAAAATCAGACCGCAGCGGTGATCCACTGCTGCAGCTTCTGCTTCGGCGCGGCGCCGACCTGGCGCGACGCCATCTCGCCGCCCTTGAAGATCATCAGCGTCGGGATCGACATCACGCCGTATTTCGAGGCCGTCTTCGGGCTCTCATCGACGTTGAGCTTGACGATCTTGACCTTGTCGCCCATCGCGCCGGAAATCTCGTCGAGCGCGGGTGCGATCATGCGGCACGGGCCGCACCATTCGGCCCAGAAATCGACCACGACCGGGCCGGTCGCCTTGAGCACTTCGGCTTCGAAATCGGCGTCAGAAACCTTGCCAACGGCCATTGGGATACCTCATTCAGTTTGAAAGGAAAGGCGCGGTCTAGAATCGCGCTGGAATCATAGAGCCAACCTATGAACGCGATCTCACCGGGTCAAGCTTGGTCACGCCGAGATGATGGATGCGAGCTGCGCGTCCAGCGCGGGGGCGGAAATCTCCATCAATTCAGGGGTTTCGGTCCAAAGCAATGCAGCCCGGACCGGGCGCTGTGGATAGAGCTTCTGCAGCACTGCCCGGTAAAGCGCGAGCTGGCGGACATAGCCTGAGGGAGCCTCGGCCGCCCGGCCGGGCGGGGCGTGGTTGGTCTTGTAATCGACGATCAGGACTTCGCTCGGTGTCACCACCAGCCGGTCGATCTGCCCTGATATCAGCGGCCGTCCCGGCCGATCGAGCCGGCCGACGATCGAGACCTCGGCGCGGCTGCCGGCGGCGAAAACCGCCTCGAAGCGTGGATCGGCGATCAGCGCCATCAACTGGCCGGCCAGTGCGCCGCGTTCGTCGTCGGTCCATCCGCCGGCATTGCGGGCCAGATACGTCAGCGCCGCGGCGTGGCGGCGGTCGGGCGCGACATCGGGCAGGGATTGCAGCAGCCGATGCACCAGCGAACCGCGCTGCAGGGCGCGGGTGCGGGCCTCCTGGGCTTCGCCGGTTCGAACACGATGAGCTTCGTCGTTGGCCGGATCGGAGGGCCGCAGCAGGACATCGGCGTCGGCCTCCGGTGGGGCCGGGGTGAGCAACCATGACGGCAGCACGGCTGGCGTTGATGTCGCGGGGGTGGCGGCTGTGCTGGTCGTGTCCGCGGCATCCTCGGGTCGCGAATAGCGCTTCACCACGCCGTCGCGCGGGGTGTCGAACTCCTCTAATTCAAGACTGGAATTGCCGAGACCCCGGACGATCAGATCGTACCAGGAGAGTTTGCGCACTGTCTTCATGTTGCCGGGCATGCAGCCGCCGATGATCAGCCGGTCGGCCGCGCGCGTCATCGCCACATATAACAGCCGGCGGTATTCGTCCTCGGTCTCGCCCAGCATCGCCGCGCGGGCGGCGGCCACGGCAACGGGATCATCGGCCTTCTTGCCGGCCCACACCACAACACCGGGCGCGCTGGGCGCCGCGTTGCCGCGCGGCAAACGAATGAGCCGCAGGCGTTGGGTATCCGAGGGCGATGAGGTCGTATCGACTAGAAAAACTACCGGCGCTTCCAGCCCCTTGGCGCCGTGCACGGTCATGACCCGGACTTCGTCGCGCGAAATTTCCATGTCGCGCTTCACCTCAAGGTCGGCGGCGCGAAGCCATGCCATAAAACCTTGCAACGAGGCCGGCGCCTTGCGCTCATAGCCCAGTGCGAGCTCGAGAAATTCATCGAGTGCGTCATTGGCCTCATGGCCGAGCCGCCGCAGCATTCGCTGCCGGCCGCCGTCGCCGCCGAGCAGCCAGGCGTAGAATGCAAACGGCGTCTCGTTGACAAAACGGCGCTCGCATTCCGCAAGGCGATTTGCGATGTCCGTGAATTTTCCGTCAGCCGCCGCGTGGCGAAGCGCCTCGCGCAGCGATCCCTTTCGTTCCCACGCCAATTCGAACAAGGCGTCTTCATCAAGGCCGAACAGCGGACTCTTCAACGCCACTGCCAGCGCCAGATCGTCCTGCGGCAACAACAGCGCGTCGGCGAGATTCATCAGATCGATGATCGCGATATGTTCGGTCAGTTTCAGCCGGTCGGCGCCGGCGACGGGAATGCCGGCGTGTTTCAGCGCCTGGATCACCGCGTCGAACGCATTGCCGCGCCGCCGCACCAGCACCAGCATGTCGCCATAGCGCAGCGGGCGGCGCGCGCCTTCCGAGCCGGTCATCGTGCCGCTTTCGACCAGCCGCCTGACCTCGGCCTGAATGCGCCGGGCGAGTTTGACTTCGGGGCTTGTCAACGCCACGCCGTCGAACGGTGCGCGCCAGCCTTCGATGTCGTCCTTCTCGTCAGCTTCCGCCAATTCCCAGAGTTCGATCAGGCTCGGCCCGGCATCGTCGAGGGCCATGTGCGGTGGCATGCCGTCGCGGTCGGAAGTGATGCTGTGATAGACGTCATCGACCGCAAACGCGCTTTCCACTGCGCGAAGTACGCTCTGCCCGGAGCGGAACGAATAGGTGAACGAGATCGGGTCGAACTTCAGACCCGCGGCCTTGAACCGGCTGTGGAAATGCTGCCGGCGGTCGGCGAGTTCGTGGGGGGCGGCGCCCTGAAACGAAAAGATCGATTGCTTCTCGTCGCCGACCGCGAAGATCGTGCGGACGACGCCGTCGCGCGCGCCGGCGCCGGAGGTGAATTCGGAAATGATATGGGAAACAATGTCCCATTGCCGGGGGCTGGTGTCCTGCGCCTCATCGATCAGCACGTGATCGACGCCGCGGTCTAGCTTGTAATGCACCCAACCCGATGACACCCGGTCCAGCATCTCCAGCGTCTTGTCGATCAGATCGTCATAATCCAGCAGGCCGCGTTCTTGTTTTTCGCGCCGGTAATTCGCCGCGGCCGCGGTCGCGATATGCAGCAGCGCCTGGGTGCGGTCCCGCACCGTCACGGCGCGGCGCCGCTCGATCAGCGGGCCGAGGCGTTGGCCTTCCTGTTCGAACAGGTTGGCGGCCGCTCGATTGTTGTCGGCGAATTTCTTGGTCACCACCGTCTTGCGCGGGGTGCGATCGTCGGTCAGGAACACGCTGAGATATTCGTCCACCTGTGCGCTGCCGATAAAGGCCAGGGCTTCGCGAAGCTGTGCGGCCTGGTTCTGATCGGACTTGCTGCTGGTATCGAGCACATCAGCGATATTCTCCCATCGCGACCGCGGCAGATGCGGGCCATCGACGATCTCGCGCTCGACGTCTTCGATGCTTTCGTTGGGATCGACATCCAACGCTGTGGCCATCTGCGCCGTTGCGGCGTCGGCGCTCCCAGCGGCATCGGTCCAGGCCATGAAATGATCGCGGCTGAGGCACGCCTCGCGCACCACGTCCTTGAAGGTGACGTCGGCCGCATTGGCCATCGCGATAGTGAGCGCGCGGCCGGTCGCGCTGTCGGGGTCGCGGGAGGCATCGAGCAGCACTTTAAGATTGGCGCGCTCCATCATTTCGTTCTGGTCGCGGTCGTCGAGCACCGCGAAACGCGCCGGCACATTGGCCTCGAACGGAAATTGCTGCAGCAGCCTTGTGCACAGTGCGTGGATGGTCTGCACTTTCAGGCCGCCCGGCGTTTCCAGCGCACAAGCAAACAGCTTGCGGGCCGTCATGCGCAATTTGGCGTTGGGACGCGCGATGCCGGCCTCGATGATCGCGGCATCGAGCGCGGCATCGTCGAGGGTGACCCAATGGCCCAGCGTCGTGAACACCCGCTCCGCCATATTGGCCGCGGCAGCTTTGGTGAAGGTGACGCAGAGGATTTTCTCCGGCGGCACGCCGTCGAGCAACAGCCGGATCACGCGCTGCACCAGCACGTGGGTCTTGCCCGAGCCGGCATTGGCCGACACGAACGCCGAAGAAGCGGGATCCGAAGCGCGCGCCTGCGTGGCGCGGACCGCATCGGGAATTGGGCGCGGGGCCTTTACCATTCTTCGATCCCCAGGCCGCCGGCTGCCGACCATTCCTTGATCCGGGCGAGATCGTCGTAGCTGCCGTAGCGGTTCGACCACATCGACAGATTGAGCGAGGTGTAGGCCTGGCTTTCATTCTCGAAGGCGCGGATCAGCGCCTCCAGCTTCAGCCGCGCCTCGTCGGCGGCCGCATCGGGCGGTTGCGGCGTGTCGCTTTTGTTGACCTTCAGCTCCAGCAACCGTTGCTCGCCGGGCGGGTTATTGCCGCTGAGCCTGACATAGACGAGTTCGCTGACCGAACTGTCCGCCGGAATGTCGGCAAAGCCGCCTTCGCGCAGGATCGCGGCTTCCAGCGTGAGTTGCGGCGACAGTCCTATCCGTACCTGCTTGCCGGTCGGCGGCTGCCCGGTCTTGTAGTCAAGAATGGCAAACGTTCCATCGCGACGCCGTTCGATCCGGTCGGCGCGCGCCGACAGCACGAAGATGCGTTCATTGCCGAGCGGGATCGGGATTTCGCCGCGGATCTCGGCTTCGATGCCCGCGACATTGTTGCGGCGGATGGTTTCCCAATCTGAAAACCAGCTGGCGATGCGCAGGAAGCGCGGCCACCACAGCGCCCGTGCCTCCGGCCGCTCCATCAGCGGCGCAAAATATTTCTGGCCGATGCCGCGCAGCGCGCCCGCGGGATCGGGTGGAAGGCTCGTCGCGAAAGTTTGCGTGAACTCGCCGAGCGCGTCGTGAATGGCCGAGCCACGATCGGCGGCCGACAGCGGCATGTCGACGGGATCGAGCGGCGCCAGCTTGAGAATATATTTTGCGTAGATCGTATAGGGATCGCGCAGCCAGTCTTCGATTGCGGTCACCGACAATTTCAAGGGCCTGACCGCGCGCGGCGGCTTGGGCGCCGGTTGCGCGACGGGTTTGACCTCGGCGGGGCGATCGAGTTCGCCGGCGAAACGGACATAATGTTCGCCGGCCGCGACCGCGGCTTTCCAGCGCGCCTCGCCAGCGACCGCTTCCAGCCGGTGCAGGAATTGCGATGCCACCGCCGGCGCGCCGCCGACCTTGGCGGCGTGGCTAAGAATAACTTCGTCAGCGCCGAGCAATTGCGCAAAATCGTGCGCCGAGAGACCGATGCGCCGCTCCGGCAGATCGAGGCCGAGTTCGTGCCGCATCGGCCGGCTCAGCCAGGGATCGATCCGCGGCGCCGGTGGCCACACGCCTTCGACCAGCCCGCCGATGATCACGCGATCGGATTGCGTCAGCCGCGCTTCCAGCGGGCCGTAAATTCTCAAATGTGCGTTGGCGACTTCCGGCCGCCGCACCGTGCGGTCGCCGAAGGCGGTCTGGAACACCTCGGGATAATCGCCAAGCTGCGTCATCAATCCGCTTGGCGAGGCCTCGCCGAGCAGATCGTCAAACGCGGAAGCCAGCGCCGATCCCTGCTGGCCCTCGAACGCGCCAGCAACGCCATGCGCATCGCGTGACAGTTCCATCAGGACCAAACGATGGCGTTCGGCGATCTCTGTAAAATCATACAGTCTTGATGAGTTGAGATTCTCAAGCGGCGCGAGCGCGGCTTGCAATTGCGTGATCAGTTGATGGGCGCGGTCGAGGTCTTCGTCCTTTAGCCGGGCTCTTGGCTCGGAGATATGGAGCGATGACGGTCGGCCGGCGCGGCATTCGATCAGCTCAAGCCGAAACCGGGCAAGATCGCGCGCCAACCCTTCGCTTCGGGGCGGCGGCCGGGTGCCGCGCAGGAGAGCGAGCTCCAGCACTTCGACGGCGCGCTTGAATGCGTCTTGTGCACCGCCCAGGCGACACAGCGGATGTTTCAGCAGCGCCAGCAGCGTCGGCGGTTCCAGCTCATTGGCGACGGCCTCGGCGGCGAGCCGCGCGAAAATGCCCGCCGGCGTATCCATCAGCGAATCGCCGCCGGAATCGTCAAACGTCAGATTCCAGCGGCCAAGTGCCGCGACCACGCGCCGCGCCAGCGCGCGATCCGGCGTCACCAGCGCGGCCGATTTGTTGAGATGCCGCGCCTCGCGCATGGCCACCGCAATCGCCAGCGCTTCCATCTCGGAATTGCCGGCGGCGATGACGGCGAGGTTTGTCATGCCCAGCGAAATCTTTTCGGCGATTTCGGGCTGTGCCAGCCGCTTGTACCACTGCGCGGTCGCGTTGGAGGGCCGCATCGCTTCGGAAACCAGCACGTCGCGGCCATGCGCGGCGGGTGCACTCACGATTTCGACGTCGCGGCGCTGGATGCCCAATCGATCCAGCAAGGCATGCATCGCGAATTGCGGATGGTTCGACGCCGGCGGCGTGGTGAATTTACCCTGCGCGTCCCGGGTACCGCCAATCATCTGCCAGGCATCGTCGTCCAGATCGGTATCGAGCCCCGGCAGCGCCACCGCGCCCTGCGGCAATTTTGCGATGGCCTGCAGGAACCGCGCGGTCGCGGGCATCGAGCCGGTCGAGCCCGCCGCGATCACCGGACCCTCATGATGCGCGGTCAGGCGCTTGGCTTCGGCTTCGATCAGGAGATCGCGCCGCGCCGCCGGCTCGATCTTCTGGATTTCCTGCAAATGAGCCGGCCAGACTTGTCGCGCAATTTGCAGGAATTCGCGTGAGTACTGCCAATATTTGTCGAGCTGATCCGGCACCAGTCCGTCGAGCGCATCCCAGCCGACGCCGCGGGTGACCATGTCGTCCATCAGGCGCGCGAGATCGCCGGCCAGCGCCAGCGTTGATGCCGGGCCGCCGACGACAAGGGGTGCCAATACGGGAGTTTTCGCCCACATCGCCACCAGTTTTGCCAGCGTGAGCTTGCGATCCAGATCGTCAAGCTTTGGCGGGATTTCCAGCGGCGCCGTTCCGCCGTAGGTTTCCGGCTCTTCGGCGAAGGCCAATTCATCTTCGTCGATGTCGCCGAGCGCGACGATGCGCGGCAACAGCACCGCGTCGGTGTTCAACTCGTCGAGAAAGATTTCCCGCGCCATGCGTCCGGCGCGGCGGGTCGGCAGATAGAGCGTGGCTTGAGTGAGCCGTTCCGGATTCGCCCGGGCCTCGAAGCCTTCGACCAGCCTGCCGTCGACCAACGCCGCGATGACGCTGCGCAAGAACGGCACTGACGCTGGAACGCTGAAAACGCGCATGGGCTTCCTGATTCGGGATCAGGCGCCATCATGGCATGGGGCTATTTCGGGGGCGATTTTTTAATTGGGGCGGGTGCGGTCTGTAGGGCGGGCACGGTCTGTAGGGTGGGCAAAGCGCAAGCGTGCCCACCATTCAACCCGAAATGCCGTTGATGGAAGAGGGTGGGCACGGCGCCAACGCGCCTTTGCCCACCCTACAGAACTGGCGTTACGCCACGCTCTCCAGAAACGCCTCTTCCGCGGCGTGAACCGCGTCGGGGGTTCCGACATGCATCCACACGCCGTCGAGCCGCAGGCCGAACAGCCGCTCCTGCTCGTTGGCGCGGTCGAACATTTTGGTCAGCGAGAATTTGCCCGCGGGCGCATCGGCGAATTGCGCCGGCGACATGATCGCGACGCCGGCATAGACGAACGGCACCACCTGATGCTCTTTGCGCTTGCGCAGCGCGCCATCCGGCAGCATCGCGTAGTCGCCGCGGCCGCCATAGCCGATGCTGCTGGTGGTCGGCGCCATCAACAGCAGGATATCCATTCGCTCCGGGTCGAACGCGTCGGCCATCCGCGCCAGATTGGGCCGCACGCCATCGATCCACAGCGTATCGGCATTGACGTGGAAGAACGGTTCGTGGCCCAGCAAGGGCAATGCCTTGACAACGCCGCCGCCGGTCTCAAGTACTTCGTCGCGCTCATCCGAGATGATCACGCGGGGTTTTGTACGCGTCGCGACGTGATCGATGATCTGGTCGGGCAGATAATGCACATTGACCACGGCTTCGCTGACGCCGGCGCTGCCGAGCTTGTCGAGCACGTGATCGAGCAAGGTGCGGCCCGCCACCTGCACCAGCGGCTTTGGCATGTGATCGGTCAAAGGGCGCATGCGCAGGCCTAGGCCGGCGGCGAGGACCATGGCTTTGGTGGGCTTGACGGACATTTCGGAAATTCTCGAACCGGTTGCGTGCAGATCATGCCGACGCGTGCGAATCATATCATGCGATTCCGGCGGCGTACCATTGGGAGACTGCGATAATGGCCTGACATGACGGCTGTACGACGGCGTTAACGAATGGGACTCAGGTCTCCGCGGTCTGCGCGCGCCGGGTCTTTTTCTTCTTGTCGCCCTGCTTGAGAAAATTGACGCCGATCTGGTCGCCATTGACCCAGGCCAGTTCGCAGCGGCGATAGGCCAGGCCGGTCGACGACAGCAGCAGGAAGAATTCCTTCAAGTGCAGTCCCTCGACGGAACCCTCGACGGTGAGCTTGGCGCCGGTCTCGGAGATGTCTTCCATCGTGCATTCGCGCCGCCAGGTGCCGTCGATGCCCATCATATGCGCGGCGAAGCCGCGTTCGAACGTGACGCGCTCGCCCTTTCGCCGTTCCGCCACCATGACTTCAGCTCCGCCCTCAAGCAGCCGCCCATCGCTTCAGGGCAGGATCTACCCCTAGATTAAGGGAAAATGGGCTAACGAGCGGTAAATTACGGGGTCGGCGGGGGAACGTTAGCCGAATACCACACTTGGATGCCCGAAAGCACGGGGTGGGCCAGTGACCTGACGAGATAGGCCCAGATTCGGGGCTGATGCTTCAGGTATTGCGGCTTGCCGTCGCGCCGGTTGAGCCGGGCAAAGGTGCCAAGCAGGCGCGTATTGCGCTGCGCCGACATCAGCGCATAGGTCTCGGCGAAGCTGGCCGGATCGAACGTCGCATCGGCCGCGCGCCGGGCCTTGATATAGCGCGTCAGCAGTCCAAGTTCGGTCAATTCGGGCACGTCGATCCGCGCGTCCTGCAGCAGCGACACCAGATCATAGGCGGCCGGTCCCAGCACGGCATCCTGGAAGTCGATCACGCCGACCTTCGAAATCCCCTCGCGATCGCCGAGCCAGATCAGATTGGGGGAATGAAAGTCCCGCATCACCCAAGTGGTTGGAATCGACGCGAGTTTGGTCAGCAGCTCGCGCCACATCGTGACGAATTCGGCGCGCAGAGCCTCTGACGGCTCGGCGCCGCGATCGGGCAGATACCATTCGAGCATCAGTCCGATCTCGACCAGCATGGCGTCGATATCGAAGACGGGCACGGCATAGGTGATGTGCGGCGCCAGCGGCAAAATTTCGGGTAAGGCTTCGCGGTGCAGCGCCGCGAGCATATCGACCGCGGCCTCGTAGCGCGCCGTGATCGGCGCGGGCGGATCGCCTTCGATAAAACCGGCGCTGCCGAAGTCTTCAGTAATCAGAAACCCCGTATCGAGATCGGCGTGATGGATCGCCGGCGCCGAGAAGCCGCGCGCGCGCAGGCCCCCTGCAATCGCGACGAACGGTTTGACGTCTTCGGCCAGATGCACCGCGGCGCTATAGGATTTGCCGTGATAGATCGCAGGGCCATCGGGGCGCCGCGGCGAATTCATCAGGATGAAGACGCCGTCGTCACGGATCAGCCGCGCATAGGAACGCGTCGAGGCGTCGCCGGCCATCCGCTGGCGTTTGGCATCGATGAAACCGGAATCGGTCAGAAACTGCCGCAGTGCCTTCAGCCTGATGACCTGTGCGGCTGATTTGCCATAGCCGGTGATTTCAGCGGCGCGGGCCGTCGAGCCCAGCGCCGGGCGATGGTTCAACGCAATATCGACGCGATCTTTGGGGAGTGCGCCGGGCGCGCGCTCGGGCCACTCGATCAACGCCACCGTGCCCTCGGGCAGCGGCGACAGGCCGATCTCCTCCAACTCCAGGGGATCGTTGATGCGATAGAGATCCGCATGCACCAGCGGAAACGGCGGCAATTCGTAGGTTTGCGCCAGCGTGAAGGTCGGGCTTGGCACCTCCACCGTCTCGTCGCCGGCGAGATAGCGGATCATGGCGCGCGCGGCGGCGGTTTTGCCCGCACCGAGATCGCCCGACAGCGTGACGACGTCGCCGGGGCCGATCAACAGCGCCAGATCGGCCATCAGATGCGCAGTCGCAGTTTCGTTTGCGAGCGCCAGCGAGAATGTGGTGGGTTCACTCATTCCGCGGCGTTGCGATGCGCCGCCTGATCGGTCGGAAAGTCGCACGTCACGGTCGTGCCTTTGCCGATGATCGAATCGACGCGCACCCTGCCGCCATGCAGCTCGACGAACGATTTCACCAGCGGCAGGCCCAAACCAGCCCCACGATGCCGTGAGCCGTTGGAATGGCTCTCGAACCAGTCGAACACCTTGTCCTTGACCTCAGTGGGAATGCCGGGCCCGCGGTCGGTCACGGCGAACACCACATTATGTTCGGTACGTTTGGCGCTGAGCGTGATGGTGGAATCCTGCGGCGAGAATCCGACCGCGTTGGCGAGAAGATTATACAGCACCTGCACCACGCGGCTGCCGTCGCCGATGAAACTGCCGATATTGGGATCGACATCGACCTTAAGCTCGATCCGGTCGCGGGCAAGCCGGTCCTGAATGCCCTCGGCGGCATTGTCGATGGTCTGGCGGATATCGACCGGGCCAAGTTCGAGCGTCATTGCGCCGGCATCGATGGTGGCGAGGTCGAGGATGTTGTTGATCAGGGCGAATAGCGAGTTGGTCGAGGCCGTGATGTAATTGAGGTATTCGGCCTGCTTGGGCACCAAGGGGCCGGTGGTCGTATCATTCAGCAGATGTGCGAAGCCGATGATGGTGGTCAGCGGCGAGCGCAATTCGTAGGACACGTGGTGGACGAAATCGACCTTCATCTGGTCGGCGGTCTCCAGCGCCTCGTTGCGCTCGCGCAGCGCCCGCTCGACATTCTCGGTGTCGGTGATGTCCTGGAAGGTCAGCATGGTGGCGCCGTCGGGCAGCGGCATGGTCATGCAGTCGAGCACGCTGCCGTCCTTGCGCTCCAGCTTCAGCGGCACCTCGACCCGGTTCTCGATCGCGGTGATCGCGTCGCGGATCGTGCGCCAGGTCGCGGCGTCGTCGAACAGCGGCATGCACCAGGCCTCGACCGTCTCGATATGCGGCCGCTCCTGCATCGCTTCGGGTGACAGCTTCCACATTCTGGCAAAGGCGGGATTGAACAGCTCAGCGCGGCCATTGCTGCCGAACACCGCGACGGCTTCGGCGAGATTGTCGAGCGTTTCCCGCTGCACCCGGATCAGGCCGTCGAAGCGTCGCGCCAGTTCCAGGCTTTCGGTGACGTCGTCGAACAGATACGTCACGCCGCCTTCCGGATTGGGCGTGGTCACGACGCTCAGCGCGCGGCCGTCGGGCAGATACCAGGTCTCTT
This sequence comes from uncultured Alphaproteobacteria bacterium, assembly GCA_963790595.1. Classification (GTDB taxonomy): domain Bacteria; phylum Pseudomonadota; class Alphaproteobacteria; order Rhizobiales; family Xanthobacteraceae; genus Bradyrhizobium. Next base: position 252,308 of record CAWBPE010000019.1, read on the forward strand.
TCTCGGTCTCGACGGCGCGATAGGCCTCATGAAGTTTGGCCTTCCAGGCCCGGAAATCCGGCTGCTCAGGCAGTTTGCGCGCCGCCCGAAGCCGGTCGAGCACGCTCGAATCGTCCGGGTTGCTGTCCAGAAATGTGCGATCGAGGTCCCACAGCCGGCGATAGGAATCATTGTAGAACGCCAGCCGCCGCTGGCCGTCGAACACAGCCACACCTGAAGACAATTGATCGAGCGTGCGCCGATGCGCCTCCGCCATTCGCACCAGCGCGGCGCTGAGTGCCGTGGCCTCGGAAGCGTCGATGGCGATTCCGACGCGGCCGTCGCCGACATTCATCGCGTGCACGTCGTAAATCCGCCGTTCGCCGCTGACGACAATCGGCAGCCGCGCGGTGAAGGTCGCCGCGCCACTCAGGGCGCGGTCCATGTCGTTGCGGTCGGCGCTGTCGAGCAATTCGACATCGCGATTGATCGCATCAGTGACGCTGGTGGCGTCGGCTGCCCGCGCATAGGCGGCGTTGGCGTAGGTGAGACCGCCTTTGGTGTACTTGGCCCAGATCGGCCAGGGGGCCGCGGCGGCGAAGCCGCGCAGCATTTCGGTCTCTTCCAATAGCGCCTTGTGCCGCAGATTGGTTTCCGCCAGTTCGCGGCGCAATCCATTGAGTTCGCGAATCCGAACAATGGCTTGGCCGCCGATCGCGCGGCCCATGGCTTCCACGGCGTGGCCATTCGAGGTCGAAAGGTTGAGCAAGAAGCCCTCGCCGGCTTCGCGCAACGCATCGACCGCATGGTCCATCTGCAGCGCCGGCTCCGGCGGCAACCAGGTTCCGAACGCAAGAATGCGCTGCGGCGACTGGTGCTGGGAATCCTGCGGCAGCAACAGTGAAGTATCGCCGCTGATTTGCGGGCGATTGTCGCCTGCGGCCCAGGAGATCAGGATCTGGGGCTCGGCGAACAACAGCGCGCGGAACCGGTCGGCCTCGCTTTGCAGGGCCTGAATGTCAGTGCGTAGCCGCGCCTCGTTGCGCGCCGCGCGGATCCGGTGGCGCATCAGCAGGATCGCGGCGACGACCGAGAAGCCCAGCAGCGCAAAGGCCGTCGTCAGCGCGGCAATTTCCTGGTGGTTCATCTCAAAGAAGGTCGTGATGGCGTCCAGCAAAGGCAAGTCGCCGGCCTTTGCGGGCGTGGCCGAGACCACGGCCGATATGCCAACGGCAATCAGGCCGTTGCGCGCCAGTGAGGTGCACGACAGCAGGGTCCGACGCATCGCCGCGATCACGCCCGACATGGTTTGCCCCAAAACCGCACGTTTCCACGCCCGGCGCTTCCCCCGCCGTTCGCGAATCGAATGACAATATCCCCAACGGGAGTCGGCGGGTAAGAGTCCAGACCGTGAACGCAAAATCCGGTCGTGAAAAAAGCCGGACTAAATTTTTTTCGAGCGGGTTTTAATGAAAGTGAATCCGTTTTCTTACGGGGATCAGCTCCGGATCGGTTCACCCGATCCGGCTCCATTTATTTTTGACGCGTTTTCTTCACGCGAACCGGTATCCACGGAACCTGTCATCGGGGGCGCATTCGCGCGACCCGTTGGCTTGAAAACGCTATTTTCCGGTCGAACCGAAGCCGCCGCTGCCGCGCTCGGTCGCGGTGAGCGCGGTCACCGGAACCAGTTCGGCCTGGATAACCTGGGCGATCACCATCTGCGCGATGCGCTCGCCGCGCCGGATCGGGAACGGCGCGTCGCCGTGGTTGATCAGGAGCACGCCGACCTCGCCGCGATAGTCCGCATCCACCGTGCCCGGCGAATTCAGCACGGTCACGCCGTGCTTGGCCGCCAGGCCCGAGCGGGGCCGAACCTGTGCCTCATAGCCCGGCGGCAGCGCGATGGTCAGGCCGGTTGGGATCAGCGCATACTTTCCGGGCGCCAGGATCATTGGCGTGTCCTCGGGAACCGCGGCCAGCAGATCGAGCCCGGCGGCGTGCGCGCTCTGATAGGCGGGCAAAGCGAGGCCTTCGGCATGCGGCAATTGCCGGATGTCGACCTTGACTGCGTTCAAGAGATTTTCTCCACGGTTGTTGTCAGGGTCTCGGCAATTCGCGCCACAAGCGCGCTCGCGACTTCTTCTTTGGTCATGACCGGCCAGGAATCAACCTTGATGTCGGTCCCGTCCCGCGTCAGCAGGTGAACGGTATTGCGATCTCCGCCCATCACGCCGCTCGCCGGCGAGACGTCATTGGCGACGATCCAGTCGCAGCCCTTGCGCGCGAATTTGGCCTTGGCGTTGTCGATCAGGTTCTCGGTCTCGGCGGCGAATCCGATCACCAATTTCGGCCGCTTATCCGGCAGTTTTGAAATCGTCGCCAGAATGTCCGGATTTTCCACGAGTTGCAGTGGCGGCATGCCGGCGGCGGTCTTTTTCAGTTTCTGCTCGCCGGCATTGGCGACGCGCCAGTCGGCGACCGCGGCGGCGAAGATCGCGATATCAGCGGGAAGTGCGGCTTCGACCTGTTGCAGCATGTCGCGCGCGGACTCGACCGGGATCACCGACACGCCCCAGGGCGCGTCGAGATCGACCGGGCCCGAAATCAGCGTGACGTTGGCGCCGGCCGCTTGCGCGGCCGCGGCGATGGCGTAGCCTTGCTTGCCGGAGGAGCGGTTGGCGATGTAGCGCACGGGATCGATCGGCTCGTGTGTCGGCCCCGCGGTGATAAGGACGCGCTGGCCGGCCAGCGGACGCGACTGGGCAGGACGCAGCATGCGCTCGGCCGCGGCAGCTATTTCCAACGGCTCGGCCATCCGGCCCACACCGGCTTCACCGGCTTCGGCCATTTCGCCGGCATTGGGGCCGATCATCGCGACGCCGTCGCGCGTGAGCTGCGCGACATTGCGGCGGGTGGCGGCATTATTCCACATCAGCGGGTTCATCGCCGGGGCGAGCAGGATCGGCCCATTGGCCGCCAGCAGGATCGCGGTCGCAAGATCGTCGGCATGGCCATGCGCGATCTTCGCCATCAGATCCGCGGTCGCGGGCGCGACCACGATCAAATCGCAGTCGCGCGCCAGCCGGATATGACCGGCATCGAATTCGCTCTCGGGATCGAACAAATCCGTGTAGCAGCGCTCGTTCGACAGCGCGCTGGCGGTCAGTGCCGTGACGAATTGTTGCGCGGCTTTGGTCAGCACGCAGCGGACGTGGATGTGCCGCTCCTTGAGCCGCCGGATCAGGTCCAGCGCCTTGTAGGCCGCGATACCACCGCCGATGATCAGGGTGACGCGCGGCTCGCCGGTGGCGATGCTGTGGGCCTGTGAGGGCGCAGCGCGGCCTGTGGCGGCTCGCGGCGCCGGCGAGGGGGCCATGGCGCTATTCTGCGAGGCGTCGCGCAGGATCACCCGCACCTCGTCCTCGACCGAGCGGCCGTTACGGGCCGCGCGCAGCCGCAGCTCGTCCCGAATGGCGTCGTCCAGTTTTCGAATGGTCAGGCTGGCCATGATCAGACCCCGCTGAATATGATATCAATGCTATCATATTTTGATAGCAACGCAATCACATCTGCCGCACGGCCACCAAAATCCCGATAAAGGTGGCGGCGATGATCCACAGCGCCAAGGTGCGCCAGCGGCTCTTGCGGCCTTCGGTCCGTCCCATCGCCGCGATGGTCTCCGGCGACAGCGTCAGACCCTCCCGGGTCATGGTCTCCAATTGCTCGATCACGGTCACCGCCCGCGTCGCGAGCGCCGGCAGGCCTGAAAACACCCGGCCGAGTTCGCCCGCGCCGGACATCGCCCCCTGGATGCGTCCGATCGGTCCGAGGTTGCGCTCGATCCATTCGCGCACCACGGGATCGGCGACCTTCCAGATGTCGAGCTTGGGGTCGAAGCCGCGCGCGACGCCTTCGACCACCACCATGGTCTTCTGCAAAAGAATCAGTTCGGGGCGGGTGCGCATGTCGAACAGGCCGGTGACCTCGAGCAGCAGCGTCAACAGTTTCGCCATCGAGATTTCTTCGGCGGTACGATTATGGATCGGCTCGCCGATGGCGCGGATGGCCTGCGCAAAATTCTCGACCGAGTGATGCCCCGGCACATAGCCGGCTTCGAAATGCACTTCGGCGACGCGGCGATAATTGCGCGTGATGAAGCCGAGCAGAATTTCGGCGAGGAAGCGCCGCTCCTTCAGGCCGAGCCGGCCCATGATGCCGAAATCAACCGCAACGAGCCGGCCGGAATCGTCGAGGAACAGATTGCCCGGATGCATGTCGGCGTGAAAGAAGCCGTCGCGCAGCGCGTGGCGCAGAAAACTCTGGATCACCTTGCGTCCGAGCTCGGGCAGATCGACCCGGGATTGCGCGAGCCGCACATGGTCGCTCAGGGCGATGCCGTCGATCCATTCCATCGTCAGCACGTTATGGCTGGTGCGGTCCCAGTCGACCGTGGGCACACGAAAATCCGGATCGTCCTTGGTGTTCTCGGCCATCTCGGACAGCGCGGCGGCTTCCAGCCGCAGATCCATCTCCATCGCGACCGAACGCGACATCGTATTGATGACTTCAATCAGCCGCAGCCGCCGCGCTTCGGCCGAATAGATCTCGGCCTTGTGCGCGACAAAGAAGAAATCGGCGAGGTCACGACGAAAACGCGAGGCAACATTGGGCCGCAGCACTTTCACCGCCACCGAATGGCGCACGCCATCGCGTTCGACTTCGCCGCGATGCACCTGCGCGATCGACGCTGCCGCGACCGCGGGACCGAGGCTCGCAAACGCCTGCGCCACCGGGCGTTCCAGCGATGTCGCGATCACGGCTTCCGCTTCAGTTTGCGAAAACGGCGGCAGCCGGTCCTGCAGGCTTTCCAGGTCGCGCGCCATTTGGGCGCCGACCACGTCGGGCCGGGTTGCGAGAAATTGTCCGAGTTTTAAATAGGCCGGCCCGAGCCGCGTCAGCGCGCGCGACAGGCGCGGACCGGATTTGGCGCCGGGGCGTTCGACGATTCGCGCCAGCTTCAATGCGAGCTGGCCGGGCGGCGGCACGAGGCTGGGATCGACCACGCCGAACACGCCCTCGCGCGCGAACACGAAACCGGCACGGGCCAGCCGCGCGATATGAGTCAGTGCGGAAATCACAAACGCCAGCCCGAATGTAGCGCCACGATGCCGCCGGAAAGGCTTTGCCAGCTGACGCGGGAAAAGCCGGCGGCGCGGATCATGTCGGCGAACGCGCCGGGCCTGGGAAATTTGCGGATCGATTCGACGAGATACTGATACGAATCCGCGTCGCCGGTCACGGCGCGGCCGAGCGGCGGAATCACCTTGAACGAAAACAGATCGTAGATGCGATCGAGCCCGGGCACATCGACGGCGGAGAATTCCAGGCACAGAAATCTGCTGCCGGGCTTGAGCACACGAAATGCCTCGCTCAGAGCAAGATCGATTTGCGGCACGTTACGAATGCCGAACGCGATGGTGTAGGCGTCGAAAGCGCCGTTCGCGAAATCCAGTTTTTCGGCATTGCCTTCGACAAACGACACCCGATCGTCGAGATGGCGTGCTGCCGCACGCTCGCGGCCGACTTCAAGCATGTCGGAATTGATGTCGCAGACGGTAGCCTGAAAGCCGGAGCCGGCCGCCTTGGCGGCGCGGAAGGCGATATCGCCGGTGCCGCCGGCCACATCCAGCAGTGCAAACGGCGCACCGCTGCGCGGCGGGTTGAGTGCGTTGATCATCAGGTCTTTCCAGACCCGGTGCAGGCCGACCGACATCAGATCGTTCATCAGGTCGTAACGGGACGCCACGCTGCGGAAAACGTCGTTCACCAGCGTCTGCTTGTCGCCTAACGGCACCTCCCTGAAGCCGAAATGCGTGGTTTCGTCGGGTGAATTCATGTCTTTACGCCCTCAAACTCGCGTCCGGCGGACCATAGCGCGCCAGCCGCAATGGCGCTATCACGTCAGCCCCTCAAGGTGAATGCCGCGCATGCCCGAATTACCCGAAGTTGAGACCGTCCGCCGTGGCCTGCAGCCCGTCATGGAGGGTTCAAAAATCCTGAAAGCCGAAACCAGAAGAAAAGACCTGCGGTTTCCGTTCCAAAAGGACTTTATCGCGCGGCTGGAGGGCCAGACCGTGACGGGTTTGGGCCGGCGCGCCAAATATCTGATGGCCGACCTCGAATCGGGCGACGTGCTCCTGATGCATCTGGGCATGTCGGGCTCGTTCCGCGTCCTCGAGGACGGGGGTCAGGGCGCGCCTGGCCAATTCCACCATCCGCGCAGCGAAGATCGCGCTCATGACCATGTGGTGTTTCACATGTCGTCGGGCGCGGCGGTGGTGTTCAACGATCCGCGGCGGTTTGGCTATATGAAGATCATTGCCCGCAAGGCATTCGAGGATGAGCCGCTGCTGAAAGGCCTCGGTCCCGAACCCCTCGGCAATGAATTCGATGCAAAAATGCTGGCGCAGTCATGCGCCAACAAGAAGACCAGCCTGAAGGCGGCGCTGCTCGACCAGCGCGTGGTCGCGGGTCTCGGCAATATCTATGTCTGCGAGGCGCTGTTTCGGTCGCATCTGTCGCCGCGAAGATTGGCCGCAACATTGGCGACAAAAACCGGACAACGCAAAGGCGTTGCTCGGGAAGAGCCGACCGATCACGCCAAGCGGCTGGTCAGCGCCATTCACGCGGTCTTGAACCAGGCGATCAAGGCCGGCGGCTCGTCGCTGCGCGATCACCGCCAGACCTCCGGTGAGCTCGGCTATTTCCAGCATTCGTTTCAGGTCTACGACCGCGAAGGCGAAAAATGCCAAACCGCCGGCTGCGGCGGCATCGTACGGCGATTTACCCAAAACGGGCGTTCGACCTTCTGGTGCCCGAAATGCCAGAAGTGAAGGTCGATCGTTAAAAACAACAAACGCTCCATTCTCCGAATGGCGGAGAAGGAGCGTTTGCCGTCACGCCCTACTACCCCAGAGCGATCAGAATCAGGAAACCAGCGTTACTTGTTCCGCGGGTGGCGGCAAAAACATCGCGGAAAGAATGCTGGGCGATGCCGGGAGTTCGCGGATGATGGGCAGCTCGTCGACGAGGGCCTGAGCGCTCAACCCGGCCGGAGCCAGTTTCGCCTCGACCCATTGCCAGAGACCGCGAACCTCGTCCGCCGATTTGCTGTGCGGGGCATATTCGCTCACCGCGAGACCGGAGCTCAGCGCATCCTGGTGATCGTTGCGCATGACGATAAAGGGCTGGGCGAGAACGCCCGACATATCGAGCGCCGCTGCTTCGCCAAGTGCGGTGGCTGCGTTGTTGATGCGCTGGCCGCGGATAGGCGTCTGGTTGAGGACGAAAGCAAAGGGCTTGTCGCTGGCGCGGATGAGGTGAAGCGTCGGGGCGGTCGCTTCGATATCGGCGATGGTCGGACGCGCGGGGATCAAACAGAGATCGGCGCAGCGAATGGCCGTCGCGGTCGCGGCACTGAGGCCGCCGGCGGTATCGATGATCGTCAGCGTCACGCCGCTCTCGCTCAAAGACCGCAGCCGTTGTTCGATCTCGCCGGCGACATAAACCGGCTCGACGATTGGTTCGGCATAGGCGCGGCGGGCTTGCCAATTCGAAAGCGTGCCTTGCGAGTCCGTCTCGATCAGCCGGACGGTGTGTCCGGCCTGCATCGCCGCAAGGGCGAGGCCGATTGCAAGCGTAGTTCTGCCGCTGCCGCCCTTTTGGGTGGCCAATACGATCGTATGCATGGATCAGGAATCCTCTGGATTGCTTTACGGGAATTTGCGGTTACGCCGGACTGAGATGCATCGCACAGGCGATGTCGAGCTATTCTCGCTCCAGGACGTGCCAGCCCGATCCAGAAGTCGTGGGATCGCGGCGGTCCGAATCAGCAACCTGATGACGATGACGGGTTATGCAGCGGTTGGCTATTCCGGGAGACTACGTGGATGACGGGCGTCATATCTACGAAGCGCGATCAGAGCCGCTTACTTCCGCACGCAGATCACGCGCACCACGGAGGTTTTCGCGTCCGCCGATCCGCCGGCTGCGTCCACGCCACTTGTCTTGAGAAACTCACGCACGGCATCCGCCGGCACCAGCACCGCCTGTGCGGCAGGCGTGGCATTCGGCGGCCCGGCCACGACGGCCGGTTTCAACAACGCAACGCCGGCAAATTTGCCGTCGCTGTCGAGTGCGGCGGCGCCGGAAAAGCCAACCGCCGGTGGCGGCGACAATGCGAGATCGCCACCGCTGCCGATTGGTGTCACCGATGCCTTGACGCTGGAGGCCGCGTTGCCGCCGCCCTGATTTTGCGGATCGGAAATACCCGTGAGGTCGACGCTCGATTTCGCCGCGCCATTGCTGAGCGACAACGGCTTCAATCCGCGCGCGCCGTAAAGGCGCAGCAGCGCCAGACCGCGGTCCTTGTCTTCGGCGACGCGGTCGGCACTGCCGAAGCCGGCAACCGTGATCGCGAGACAGCCGTCGGTGATCTCGCGATCGGCGACAACAGCGCCATCATCGCTGACGACGACACCCGTGCCGTATTCAACGGTCTTGCGCGGCGCGGGTCCCGCGATCTGGGCGCCGGTCGGGAACGGATTGAACGCGCTCGACATCGCGATCACCACCGGCTCGACGGTATTTTCGGTCGCCTGATCGTAGAGAATGGTGAGGATACGAACTTCGTCGCCCTTGAAGGTGCCGCGCACATAAAACTTCTTCAGGCCCTGCAAACCCGACAGCACGAAGAATTCCGGCTTGACCACGGTGTAGTCGACCGCGCGCCCGGCCGGCTCTTTCTTTTCGCGATCGGCGAGTTTCGCCGTGGTCGGATTGGCTTCCTTGCGCCGCGACAGCAGAACCTGGATCGTTCCGGTCGGTGAACTCCATTTGGCGCCGTTGGCGTCGCTGGTTTGTTGGGGCACCAGCCTGGTCGGAATGCCGAGCCGCACGCCGCTGCCGGCATCGGTCACGATCTTCCAGCCGGCATTGTCCTGCCGCCGCCGCGCGGTCTCGGCGAGCACGCTGCGTTCCTGCGGGTTGAGGACGCCGGTCTGTTTGCCGCCGCGCCCCTTCTGGAATTCCTTGATGGATTCCACCATCCGCTCGCTGACTTCGCCCGTGATAGCGCCATTATACTGGCCGACCCAGGCCAGATCGGACTGGATGGCCAGCCGTTCGGCCTGCGCCATCGCATTGGCGGTATCGGCGGGGGTCTGCAGCGCGGGCCGGATCGGGATAGTCGCGACCGATTTCGGCTTGGTGCCCGCCGTGGACGGCGGCGTCAGTTGCGCATGGGCGGAGGTCCCCGCGGCCACGAATATCAATGTTGCTGTCAGCATCGATCTCATGACAAGTCTCGGGTCCCAAATTTCGGGTCTATTGCAGAGCGCGTAACTAAGCACATCTGCTTGGTCGGCAACAGGGATGCGATGGTTCAAGGAAACCACGATATCCTCATTCTGAGGAGCGGCCGCTTGGCCGCGTCTCGAAGGATGAAGAGTTTGCATTATCATGGTTCGAGACGCGCAAAGATGCGCTCCTCACCATGAGGTCACCTAGGTTGCGGTGAGGCAGCGATACCAGATGAATTTGAGGGATTTGAACAGATCATGCTAAGCGCCGACGAACTCGAACGCTACGCCCGCCACATCGTGCTGCGCGAGGTCGGCGGCCCCGGCCAGACGGCCCTGAAAGAGGCCTCCGTGCTGGTGATCGGCGCCGGCGGTCTCGGCGCGCCCGCGCTGATGTACCTCGCTGCGGCAGGAATCGGCACGCTCGGCGTGGTCGATGACGACATCGTTTCGCTGTCGAACCTGCAGCGCCAGATCATCCACACCACGCCGGATATCAACCGTCTTAAGGTCGACAGCGCCGCCGAGCAGATCCACAAGCTCAATCCCCATGTCAGGTTCGCCGCGCATGCGACCCGGCTCGACGCCGGCAATGCGTTGTCATTGATCGGCGGCTACGATCTGGTGCTCGACGGTTCCGACAATTTCGAAACCCGCTATCTGGTTTCGGATGCGTGTTTTCTTGCGGGCAAGCCGCTGATCACGGCGGCGCTCGGCATGTTCGACGGATCGCTGACCACGATCCGCGCGCATGAGCGAAACGATGAAGGCGAGTTCAATCCGACCTATCGCTGTTTGTTTCCCGAACCGCCGCCGCCGGGCACGGTGCCGGCCTGCGCCGAGGCCGGGGTGATGGGCGCGCTCGCCGGCGTATTGGGGTCGATGATGGCGCTGGAGGCGATCCGCGAAATCGTCGGCTTCGGCGAAGGTCTGGTCGGGCGATTGCTGATGGTGGACGCGCGCGCAATGCGGTTCGAGACGCTGCGCTATCGGCGCGATCCGCTCAATCCGCTCAACGGCGATGCGCTTGTGATCACCGATCTCAGCGCGCATCAATAAACGCGCATCAATAAAAATCAGGACGCCTTCGCAGGCTTCTCGCTGTCCAGATGCGCCATTTGCTCCGCCGCGTAGCGTGTGCCGGCGGCGACGCCGGGCGGGAACATCTTGTTCAGCGTGGCCAGATGCGCCGGTGTCAGCGTGACATCGATTGCACCCAGCGCCTCGGTCAGGCGGTCGCGCCGCCGCGCGCCGACCAGCGGCACGATATCTTTGCCCTGCGCGCTCACCCAGGCGATCGCGAGTTGCGCGACGGGGATGCCGAGCTCGCCGGCGATCACCCGTAGCGGCTCTACCAGCGCGAGATTTGCATCGAGATTGCTGCCCTGGAAGCGTGGGCTGGCGCTGCGGAAATCCCGTGCGCTCGATTGGTCCTTTGACCAATGACCGCTGATCAGGCCCCGCGCCAGCACGCCGTAAGCGGTGATGCCGATGCCGAGCTCGCGGCAGGTTTTGAGGATGTCGCTCTCGATGCCGCGGGCGATCAGCGAATATTCGATCTGCAAATCGACAATCGGATGGACGGCGTGCGCGCGGCGAATGGTGTCGGACCCGACTTCCGACAGACCAATATGCTTGACGTGGCCGGCCTTGATCATATCGGCGATGGCGCCGATCGTGTCTTCGATCGGAACTGAGGGATCAAGCCGCGCGGGGCGATAGACGTCGATGTGATCGACGCCGAGCCGCTGCAGCGAATAGGCCAGGAAATTCTTCACCGCCGCCGGGCGGCTGTCGACGCCGACAAAACCGCGGGACGGATCGCGCAGCGCGCCGAATTTGACGGAGATCTGGAGATTGTCGCGGTTGCGGCCCGCGAGGGCCTCGCGGATCAGCATTTCATTGTGGCCCATGCCGTAGAAATCGCCGGTATCGAGCAGTGTAATTCCCGCATCCAGCGCCGCATGAAGCGTGGCGATGCTCTCGCTGCGGTCGGCCGGACCGTAGAAATCCGACATGCCCATGCAGCCGAGCCCGATCGCCGAAACGACGGGGCCGGTTGAACCTAGTTTGCGCTTATCCATGGGCTCTCCTCAAAAGTCGCAGCGGCTCATTGCGTACCGCTAACGGTGCGCCGGATATGCGACATTTTGATTGGAGCGATAAGATAGACAATATCGAATGGTTTGTTCATTATATCGAACAATGAGCGACCTCGACCTTCGCGATCTCGAGGCCTTCGTGGCCGTGGCCCGCACCCGGAATTTCCGGCGCGCGGCGCTGGAGCAGCGCGTCTCGGTCTCAAGCCTCAGCCAGCGGCTGCGCGACATGGAGGAACGGCTCGGCGTTCGCCTGATGAATCGCACTACGCGCAGCGTCGCGTTGACGGAAGCCGGAGAATTGTTGCTCAGCCGCATCGGGCCGGCGATGGGCGATGTCAGCGCGGCACTGGATCAGGTGCGTGGCTTGCGCGGCGTGCCGTCGGGAAGGTTGCGCATCAACGCGCCGCCGCCCGCAATCGACCTGGTGCTGGCGCCGATGGTCGCGCCTTTTCTGCGCGCTTATCCGCAGATCGATCTGGAGATTGTCGCCCAAAGTTCATTCGTCGATATCGTTGCCGAGGGGTTCGACGCCGGTGTGCGGTACGGCGAACATCTCGCGCTGGACATGGTCGCGCTGTCGCTCAGCGGACCGCAGCGCTATGCGGTGGTGGCGTCACCTGATTATGTCGCGCGGCATGGCAAGCCAAAACACCCCAAGGACTTGCTCGATCACCGTTGCATCCGCATCCGCTTCGGCAGAGGCATATTGCTGGACTGGGAATTCGAGAAGGCGGGGCAGGTGGTGAAGGTATCGCCGCCGCCAATATTGATCGCGAACTATCCCGGTCTCGTGCACCGCGCCGCGCATGATGGGCTTGGCTTTTGGCTGACCTTCGAGGGCTATGTGCGCGAGGCCGTCAAATCCGGCGCGCTGGTCAGCGTGCTGGACGACTGGTGCGCGCCGTTTTCAGGACCGTTTCTGTATTATCCAAGCCGTCGCCAGCTGCCGCCCGCGCTCGGCGCGTTCGTGGCCTTTGTCGGCGAATGGCGGAAGCAGGAGCGGCGCAAGGCTCGCGCGAGTTAGCGTTTAGAGCATGCTCGGCAGCACACGATCCGGCGGCTTGTGATTGTCGAGGAAGGCGCGGATGTTGATGATCACCTTCTCGCCCATCTCGACGCGGCCCTCGATGGTCGCCGAACCCATATGCGGCAGCAGCGCGACCTTGCCGGCTTTCGCCAGCCGGACCAGTTTCGGACTGACCGCAGGCTCGTTCTCGAATACGTCGAGGCCGGCGCCGGCGATGTCGCCGGCTTCGATCAGCTTGACCAGCGTGTCTTCGTCGATCACCTCGCCGCGCGCGGTGTTGACGATATAGGCGTCCTTGCGGATCAGCTTCAGCCGCCGCGCCGACAGCAGATGAAAGGTCGCCGGCGTGTGCGGACAATTCACCGAAATGATGTCCATCCGCGCCAGCATCTGGTCGAGGCTTTCCCAATAGGTCGCGCCCAATTCCTCGGCGATCTTCGGCGCGACGGGCCGGCGGTTATGGTAGTGAATCTGCAGGCCGAAGGCGCGCGCGCGGCGGGCCACGGCCTGGCCGATGCGGCCCATGCCGATAATGCCGAGCCGCTTGCCGCCGATGCGATGACCGAGCATCCAGGTCGGCGACCAACCCGGCCAATGCTTGCCGTCGGTCAGGACCGAGGCGCCCTCGATCAGCCGGCGCGGCACCGAAAGAATCAGCGCCATGGTCATGTCGGCGGTATCTTCGGTCAGAACCTTCGGCGTGTTGGTCACGGTGATGCCGCGTGCATGCGCCGCGATGACATCGATATTATCGACGCCATTGCCGAAATTGGCGATCAGCTTCAGCGCGCATTCCGGCTGCTTGAGAAGTTCCTCGGTGATCTCGTCGGTCACGGTCGGAACCAGCACATCGGCGGTGCGGACGGCGTCGGCGATTTGCTCCGGGCTCATCGGCGTATCGTCGAGATTGAGCCGCGCGTCGAACAATTCGCGCATCCGGGTCTCGATCGAGTCCGGCAGCTTGCGCGTGACGACAACGAGAGGCTTTTTCTTGACCGACATGTCCTGCTCTCGCGAGGTTGTTCAGACCTCATTAACCCGGTTGTTCGACACTGCCGCAACCGCGTGATGCCGGCTTTGGCTTCTCGGGTTCGCTCTAGGGTTTCTCGAATTTCTCGAGGGTTTTCAGGGTTTCCCCCCGATATCACCCCGGATTTCCTGAGGGAGACATTCGGGCTGTGTTGGTTTTCGGTGTTCTGTCCTCTCTAGCAGAAGGCCGGGCCAAGACAAGAACCCCTGAGGGAACCGGGTTTCACAAACCGAGGGGCCAGCGGCGGCAGGGTACGGGTTTTTGAGAGATCGGTTGCGCGTGTTTCAGCTCGAAGAATTTGGGCTGGGTTCTCGGCAGGAGACGAGTTGATGGCGTTGGGGCGTTTCTATTCTGTGGTGGTTGTCGCGGGTTGCTTGCTGGGGGCTTCGGTCAGCACGGCCTTGTCGGCAAAGGATTCGGCGCTCACCACCAGCGGTCTGCCGGTGCCGCGCTATGTCAGCCTCAAATCCGATCATGTGAACGTCAGGGCCGGCCCGACCAAGGATAACGACGTCGCCTGGGTCTACACCCGCTCCGGCCTGCCGGTCGAAATCACCGCCGAATTCGAGAACTGGCGCCGGGTCCGCGATTCCGAGGGCGCCGAAGGCTGGGTCTATCACTCGCTGCTGTCAGGCCGCCGCACCGCCGTCGTCACCATGAAGAGCAAGGACGATCTGGCGCCGCTGCACGACAGTGCCGATGGGGCGAGCGCGATCGCCGCCCGTTTGCAGGTGGGTGTCGTGGCCCAGGTGAAGAAATGCGGGGCTGGCTGGTGCCACATCACCGGCAACGGTTTTGATGGCTGGATCGAACAGCAGCGCCTGTGGGGCGTTTATGCCGACGAGAAGGTGGAGTGAGATTTTTGCCGGCTCTGCGGCGAAGGCACTTCAGTAGGGTGGGCAAAGCCAACGGGTCGCGCGCATGCGCGCCCGATGACAGGCTCCGCGTGCCCACCATCGTCAAGTCGCACCGGACATTAAACTGGTGGGCACGGCGCAAGAGCGCCTTTGCCCACCCTACGGTCTCTGCCTTCGTGAGAGCTCAGCGCTTCTTGCGCAGCCGAACGACCATGTCGACCCGGGCGATCTCGTAGCCGTCGGGCACTTCGGGCATCTTCTGCAACACCAGATGCGGATCCGGAATATCGACCAGCTCGTGGTTGTTCTCGAGATAGAAGTGGTGATGCGTCGTCACATTGGTGTCGAAATAGGTCTTGGTGCCGTCGACGCTGACCTGGCGCAGCAAGCCCGCATCGGTGAGCTGGTTGAGCGTGTTGTAGACGGTGGCGAGTGACACCGGCACCTTGGCGAGGGTCGCTTCCTCGTAGAGCATTTCAGCGGTGAGATGGCGCGCACCCTTGCCGAACAAGAGCCAGCCCAGCGCCATGCGTTGACGGGTCGGGCGCAGGCCGGCGGCCTGCAGCATCTCGTTGACATCGTGCCACGGACAACCGGTCAACGCCGGCTGGTGTCCCGCTAGGCGGGCCACGGAATCAGCGGCGTCATCGTTCAACATTGAATCGTTGTCGTTCATTTCCACGTCCGGCACCGCACTCGTTCTGCACTATCTCAAGGGAATATAGTAAGGAAACCCGGTAGATGCAAGTTTTTCGCAACTAGAACCAGTCTCCGGAGTTAGCAAATGGCAGGAAAACCGAAGCTAAACGCGGCTATTTGCCCCGGCGGGGCGCTTTGCCACCCGCTAGGCCTATGATAGCCCAGTTTTATCATTGAAATTGTTGATCAATTGTCTGATGTACAAACGACTGTACTAACACGGTCGTCGATTTGTTCTCGTCCCGGCATGTCGCGTCATGTCTCGATACCTCTTGGAACATATATGCAAATGCGCGATTGATCACCCATCGGCCGGTCCTACACGGCCTCACGACACGGCATAGGCACTGCGCAACACCCCGCGCAATGGCTGCTCTCTTAGGCGGCCGGGGCTCTTCGGAGCCACAGCCATGCCCTCAGTTAGGCCATCTCCCCACACTGACGATCACGCCTTCGAGCCTCTGTCCTTGAGCCCCAAGGGAGCCGCTGCATACGCCGGTTATTCGGTCAGGACAATCTACCGCCTCCTAAACGCTGGCGCGATCACGGGCTGCCGGGATGGTGCCAGAACCCTAATCGACGGCGCGTCGATCCGCGCCTATCGCACGACCCTGCCTGCCTACGTCCCGGGTGCATCGATCCCCAACGCCGCGCACATCACGAGCGCCCGCAAGACGCGGAGGGCTCGCCGATGACACTCGAAGAGCGCCGAGAGTGGTTCGCTAAAGAGATCGCACGTCGGCTCGCGATCAGTTGTCCGCCGTTGGATGAGATTGAACTGACTGAGCACCTAATCGAGATGCAAGGCCATCTAGTAGCGATGATGGCGAACAACCCGCCGTCACGCTGGCCCATGATGGCGATGTTGATCGACCAAGCACGCGATTACGGCGAGCAACAGACGCGGCCAAATTAGGTCGCCGGTGTGTCACGCGAGCGCGTGATGCGAGTAGCCGAACGAAGTCTGCTTCCGGGGGCAGAACGGATATGCCGCTACGGCGGGTCGAAGTCTCAGTTTGACCCACAGCAGACATTAGCATGCCAGAGTTCGGGATGCGCTCCGGGTTGCCGATCCGTTCTTTTGCGGTATTGGATACTGGCCTGTTTTACCCCATGGCCTAGTGATTTTCGCAGTGGCCTATTTTGGAAAATTAACGAATTTGGTCGGCTAACGGACAGACAAAACCGACTTACGATTTGTAAATTTCTGACGATCACCGCGCGGCCCTTGGCATCTATCGGTGACCGGAAGCGCCCAATTTGCGATCCGCCTTCACTCAAGAGCGGAGGAGCGCCCTCATGGAAAGACGCCGTTTCAAACAATCAATCTCATTAGACAAACGCCTTGCAGATCGAGCCCGGCGCTTGCGGGATGAGGCCCATGGTACTCCCCCAGGTATTGAGCGCGACCGGCTTATTCGGTTGGCGAGGCAAGCTGAGACCGCCTCTCACTTGAACGAGTGGCTTGCGTCTCCCGGCCTACAGCCGCCCAAGTGACGGGGACACAATCACATGAAACCACCATTGAGAGTGCCGCCGTCTCCTATCAGAGCGCAAGCTGCTGATACCCTCCGACGGGCGCGAAATCTTCCGCCTGGGCCATATCGGGATGACCTCCGAAAGCTCGGCCTTGGGCTCTTGAGGCTGTATAAAGATCGCTTTCAAGAAACCGTGCAAATAGGGAGTCCCACACAGCAGCAGTAAGGCCGCCTAAGTAGGCGCGGATTTCGCTCAGTTGGTCCGAACCCAGCCAAGCCAAAGCGGACTGACGAATTGAGAGCAAGGGGTTCGAAAGGTGGGCACAGAGCAACTTATTGCAAAGGAGTAAGTTGGGTAGATGATTTGCGCCCGGAGAAGACGTTGCCGAGATATTTCCTACACATTGACGAACTCGACACCGATCCGGATGGCACTGAACTTCCCGACATAGAGGCTGCACGCCGGGAGGCAACGCTCTCCGCCCGCGAAATGCTTGCCGAATGGATCATCCTTGGTGCCGAAGAGATACCCACGAGGATTTTGATAACCGACGAGGGCGGAACCGTACTGGCTGTGGTTCATATGCGCGATGTACTGCCGCGTGCGTTGCGGTAAAACTTGATTGTAATAAAAAGTCGCTTGCTATGTGCGGTACCGAGCCTACCGTCATCTTATTATCGGCTAACTTCGGGCCGCCGATAGCTGAGAGTAATAACGCTCCCGCCTGTCAAAGGAGGGGAGTGCCATGCCGCACACCGACAATCTTTTATTAGCCTCTCTTTCGGAAAGCGATATTGCCCTCCTGCTGCCACACCTGAAACCGAGGCAGGTGGAGCAACACGAATTGCTCTTTGAGCCGGGCGATAAAATATTCACCACATATTTTCCTCTGACCGCCATCGTCTCTCTTGTCGTACTCCTGTCGAGCGGGCACTCCGTTGAAGCTGCGATGGTCGGACGTGATGGAGTGGTATCGGCTACGGCTGCCCTTGATGGAAAGCTTGCGGTCAACCGCGGCGTAATTCAACTTGCCGGCTCTTTAATGACTTGCGACTCGAATGAGCTAAAGGCGGCGGCAAAACAAAGCGACACTCTTATGTCATTACTGCTTCGTCATGAACAGGCGCTGTTCGCACAAGCACAACAGTCTGCGGCCTGCATCGCCAACCATGTGGTCGAGGCGCGACTTTGCCGTTGGCTGCTTCGCGCACGGGATTTAGCGCGAGGTGATACGCTTTCATTTACTCAAGAATATTTGGCGGAAATGCTCGGCGTTAGACGAACCAGTGTGACGGTCGTTGCACATACCCTCCAAGAAGCCGGTTTCATTAAATATGCGCGTGGAAGGATAACGCTGGTGAATTTGGAAGGGCTGCAGGATGGCGCGTGTGAGTGTTATGAAACCGTGAGGTCGCGTTACGAAGAATTGCTGGGACATAATAGGCGATCATCTACCTAATGCGGTCGTCCATAAACAGCGGACTAAACAACAGCGTTGTTTTTCCTGTAGAGATGTCTGTTTTTGGCACTTAGCGGACATGGGGAGGCAACACTTGAATGTCCGCTTCTGAGTGCAAAGCGGAAGACAAACCTCACACAAAACAAAGCCGTCACCGGAGTTCAGACGCGGTGACGGCTTAGGCTGATACGCTGCCCGGGAGAATTCTCGCCGAGCCCGCTTAAGAAACCATTGAGCGCGGCTACTTCGATCCCAAAAGCTCGGCCGCTTTATTCAGGAAGTAGGTTCGGAAATGGTCGCTTCCGAAATTGATCGTCTGCGCACGCTGGCGCACCGCATCCATTGATTTGTTTTTCGGGTTTTTGAAAAAGTCCGAGAGGAATGTATCGGCCTCGCTCTCGTGATCCATCACGTATGTCTGTATCGGTCCGACCGTCTTGCGCGTGATCCCCTTAGTTAGCCATCCATCCGTCTTTGCCGCCGGGGCCGCGCGGAGTGTCGAGTTTCGGCAGCGTCTTTGGCGCGGGTGCCGACACGACCGCAAGAGCAGCGACCGGATACGTGCCGCGCTCCTCTTTGCCGTCGCTGTTGTGCCAGACGCACGTGGCGATCTTCTCGCCGTTCGCCTGATCAATCTCTACTACGCTCATGTGCTGCTTGCCGGACTTTAGGCGGACGGTGTCGCCGGTCTTAAATTCAGTGGTCATCGCAATTGGTCTCCGATCTTCGAGGGCAATTCGGTTGATATGGAGGGTGACCCAATGCGGCACAAGAACGGGAGAGGTCTGAGACCCATTCCGGACTTCAATTTCTAAATTTTTTGTTCTGCTTTTGTCCACTGTAAAACGACGAAGTGCCTATAAGCAGGGGCGTGTATAGGGTTTTGTGTGACCCCCATCACATAGGTTCTACCCCGTATCAAAATGGGACAAGCTGGTGGCATAGTTCTTATTGGCCGGGGTTCGCTGTGCGTTCTTCTTAACGATCTGTTGACCACGTTCGTGCATGGCGATTGAGCAACTTATGGTTAAGTGGTTAATTAGTTTCGCATAACACGTAATATGGAAAATATTATGCTCTCGGCAAGTCTTATGCCAGTACGTTTATTCTACAAATGCATAGCTGAGCCATTAACCATCCAAGCCATGTGGCCAGCGCATTAACGTCTCGTCAACCATAAGCCTCGGGCCGGGCGCGTGCACTATTGTACAGTCAAGCGCGAAGGTGGTTGCAGACAACTCGATCTATTATCAGAGTTTAGATTTAACGTTAACGGCCGCGTCTTAACTACGTTCGTTAACCATAAGAGTGACGCGCGCCCCGGAAATTGTCGCCGGTCGGTAATGTTGGCGCGAATTCCCCTCTACCGTACAAACGACACAGGAAATCCGGGAAATCGGCTTCTAAATTAACCATTAGCCGCAGGGCTGGAGCGGTTTGTCACACTGTCACGCTGAAACGCATCATTTCTAAGCCGTATAGGATATTCTCATTCCAATAATTCAATGTGTTTAAGTGTATCAGTGTGACAGCGATGAATTCATTGAAGAATTTGCCGTCACGGCAGTGTGACGGGTACTGTGACAACCGCGACAGCCTTTCAAACCAATCTCACGGCGCGGGGCGCTACAGCACACGTTTCGGATAAGGCAACACGGGATAGCGCAGCGAGGCTTTCAACTCGCGGCGCTCGCGTTTGTCGCCGACGAACGTCACATATTTGCCCTTGTCCAAATCGTCGATCATTTCCCATGGGCGTGCCGCCGATAGCCTGCCTACGCCATTGCGTCGGCCCACGTCAGCCACCGATAGGCCGCGCTCATAGAACGTGCGCCCGCCGATCCATTTGCCAGCGCCGAGCGCAACAGAGGCGCACGGCCAGTCACGATGTCGAAACTTCATATGTGGTCCGCGCGATCCGCGACCCGCGCCAGCGCCGATGTAGAGCCAGTTGCAGGCTTGGTATATCGTGCCGATCTCGCCCGCTTCCGCGTCACTGTAGGCATAGAAGATTTTCCAGCCGTGTTCGGCCCGAGCCAGTGAAAGAACCTTCGGAATGAACCATGAGGCCGTATGCGGATGCGCCCAGTGCGCGCACGCACCGCGTTCCAGACAAACGACGGTCCGCAGATAGGCGCGGTCGTCGTCCGTCAGTCGGCGAGGATCAAGCGGGCGGCATAGGCCAGCGGCTTGAACGTTGACAGGTGCCGACAGGATGGCGACGGCGGCGACCTCATTGAACTCATCGCGGGCACAGTAGCGCGCAGCGGGATTGCCAACGGTCCCGAGCCATTCATAGCGGCGGATGAACTGGGCGGCCTCTGCGGCTCCGATTTCTCCGATGGTGTAGTCGATGTTTCCGCTGTCTTGCGGTCGCATAGCGCCTAGCGTCATCTCGGCGTCACGCTCGGCCTCTGCCTTCCTCTTTTGCCACTGGAAACCGCTACGAATTGGAGCCGGGACCCGCTGCCACTCAGCGCGAACGGGTTCGGGCTTCCGTGGCGGGTTTTCATTTAGGCGGTAGTAGCCAAGCCGCCCGGGCTCTCGGATCAGGTAGCCAATGGTTTCGAGGCCACGAACGGCGCGACGAACTCCGCCGAGCCTGCTGTCGTCGATTTTGACGTAGAGCTTTTGCGCGATCTCGCGCACGGTGAATGCGCCGCGCGCTAGGCGCACGATTTCTCTTTGCATTTTTCCGAGGCCGCGCGACATCGGCGCTACGCTTATCTGTTTAAGTGTAGCGCCGTCAATCGGTCCGCGCGATCTCGCGGGCGTCAATCACATGAGATCAGAGCAGAACGGACGCCGGTAGCCGCGACTATGCTTACCGCCGATGCGCAGTTCGTCCGCGACCCATCCCTGCTTCTTCATCACGCGGGCGATGCGGCTCCCGTGGATCGGGTTGCGATCTTTCTCAGCGAACCCGAGCATGTCGAATAGGTAGCCACTAGAGACGCGCTCTTCGCCGTCATCCGTAAGTTCGTAGCACGGCGAGCGCATGCCAGCCTTCGCATCCTTGCGTGCCTCCTTTGCGCCGAGTTCACTGATGTCGCGAAGCGTATCTTCCCACGGATCAATCTCGGTTCGCTTCAAACGTTCGGCGTTCGCGTCGTCCCAATACTTCTCAGGCAGCATGCAACTCTCGCCGGTCGCTTCAATCTCCATAGCTTCGGCCCATAGGTCGTCTCGGTCGCGGATCAGTTGCGCGATATCGATTGACGAGAGCACATCCACTGAAAAGAACCGCCGGTTCACGCCGCTGAGAGCCCGCAGATAAGTGTCATCGTTCGTCGTTCCCCACGGGATGCATGTGCGCTGGGCATTGATCGGATTGCGTTCGAACACGCGGCGGGTTCGGTCGTTCGTCCGGGATAGGTTCGCCTTGAACCTATTCCAGTCCGCCTTGCTGATCCCGCTAAGCTCGGGATTTTCCTGGCCCCAATGACCGCGCATCACTTCCTCTGTGTCGCGTGCGTTCAAGCCAATGGTTGATTGATCAGTGAAGTTGTCTTTGCCGTACAGGGTCTCAATCGCGCTCGACTTATTGAAGCCCTCCGGCGATTGCAGCACGGTCATGTAATCGAACTTCGTCCCGGGCGTATAGATGCGCCGGACAGAGGCGATCATCACGATGCGCGACACGGCTCGATTGAACGGCGTATCGGGCGCATTGAAGTAAGTGCTCAGAAGCTCGTCAGCGCGCGTGAGGCCATCCCATCGCGGCACGCCTTCGAGGTATTGCTTGATCGGGTGAAACGTCCGCATGGTGCAGTAACGGGTCACGGCGTCCTGCATTTTCCGGGGCGACGGTTCGAAGTTAAAGTTCATCCTGATCAGATGCCGGAGCGCGAGCACGGTGTTATCGGACACTTGGCCAGTGTCATAGATCGTGAGCAGTTGCCCGCTGATCAGGTACTCGTTTTTGAAGATGTTATAGGAGCAATCGAGCCCGAGCTTTTTCAAGGCGATCAAAGCGCTCAGCAACGTGTCAGCCGGAACGGCGTTCGGGCCTCGTCCGTCAAAATCGACGAACTCGTCGGGTATTGAAGCACTGATGAGCGGCACAAGGGGCTGTTGAGTGACGAGCGCGGGGGACTGGGGCATAATTTATCCTCTCACTGAATGTCTGACGATGCGCGACGCTGGATAGCGGACGATGCCGTTCCGCTTATCGGCGCGATCTTCGCGTTGAGTGCTCTGGAATTTGGCTCTGGCGATGTTGTAGAAGTCTTCCGCCTGCGACGCGGCGAGATCGGCGTCGGTGCGTTCGCGCCGTGACGAGAACTGTTCGTCGAGATCGTGGAGAACGTCGCTCCGATTGCGTGCGTCCCACATCGCATCGTACAGCGCCCGCAGGTCCCCACGGCTGGGCGTCGCCTTGCGGCGGATGAACTTCACCCGAGCGACGAGATCGCGCGCGTTGATCGCGTCGAGATAGGCGACAATCGCGTCGCGGTACCGACTTCGAGCGGTGTCCTCATCAAGATAATATGGATCATCAAGCAACTGCTCCGCGCGCTCCAGCTTGAACGCAAGCTGAGCGATGGCACGCGGGCTCGGCGGCTTAGCAGGTTCGTTGCGGATCCATCGTGCGTTGAGACCTAGATAGATTTCAAAGTTGTCAGCCATTGTGTTTCCCTTCGTCGTTGAGCGTCGGGGGCACGACAGCGTTTGAGTGGTTGCTCTTGTAAGCAGCCCAGAGCTTGCGGGCTTCGTTGAGTGCGTCTGATGGCGCTGCTCGCCGTGTCATGAGCCGATATAGATCGGACCACGACCCGATGCGCGGAAAGGTGCGAGCGTTGATGAGGGTCTTATAGATCGCAATGAGATCGCCGCGCGGCGACGGCGTCACGCGCAACGTCGAAACGAAATCGGCAAACAACATCGCCTCGTTCGAAGTTTTTTCGAACAAGGGGATTTTCGGCGTTGAACTTTGCTGCGAGTTCTGGCTTGTAGACATTGCGAACGCGCTCCTACGCGGTAGCCATGCTCACGGACCCGGCAAGGTCGCGAAGAGCGTCGAAATAGAACGGGTTGCCTTGTCGAGGGGCAGCCCGTTTTCATTAGGGTTCCGTCCTTCAACGCTCTTGAAAAGATTTAGGTTGCAACGACAAATATTATTTTGCTGCAACAATCGTTTATCGAAATTTAGATCTATGCTTCCTTCTTTGCGCAGCCCTGCACACTGCCGTCTCTAAGGCTCGCTGGTGCGTGCGATCCCGGCCGGTGCCATCCTATCGGCCGCTCCAGAATAACGCGCCCAGCCCTGCGGCTGTCCGCCGCTGGCAGACTACGTCCGACCGGCCGCCTCCATCAGCCGCCAGTAGAGCCAAGCGCCCGTCACCGGGTCTGCGTATCGCTCCCGGAAAGCCATCGCCTCTTCGACCGTCACCGGCGTGTCAGGGTCTATCCCCATGAGCTTGGCGAACTCCCGTGCGTTGCCGAGCACTTCCGGGCCGTCCGGGTCTTCATCGTTCAACGGCTCGACAAACATCACGGGGCAAATGCCCCATCGTCGATACTGTTGCTCGGCACGGTTGAGATCGTCCGGGTTCTCCAATGGTCGCCCTAAGAACAAGACGTTCGTGCGCTCGCCCGTCTCGTCGGCGTCATCGCAGCCGTCTTCGAACATGGAAAAATTTTCGTCTTCATCGATCATCTGGACAGCGCTCCCGGCAACTTGCTCATCTCGGCAAGCAACGAGCGCTCTAAATCGCTGAGCGGTCGGCCTTCACGCTGCGATTTCAGAAGCGGGATGTCTGTCGGCGTGTACGCCTCCGGCGTCGGCGTCGTGATCATCGGCTCGGCGGGTTCTGGAGCCATTGGTTTCGTGACCACCGCGTCGGCGTCGTCAAGGTTGGCGACGGGCAACGCGTCGGGATCAGTTGACCGCACCGTCATATCGGGCTCGTCGTCTGCCTCTTGCACGATCTCCACGAGTGGCAGCGGAGCCGTGATCTTCTTTGTCTGCCCCATGCTACCGAACACCACGCCACCTGAGACGCGCGCCTGCATGTCAATCGAGAGCTTGCTCTCTTTGCCGTAGCGTTTGCGCAGATGCGATCCGAGGATGAACTGTTCGCGCGCATCGGTGATGCGCTCAAAGTTCATGACCCGGATGCGATTTCCGTTCGCATCTTTAAGGTATCGGTCCCCTTCGCCGAGCCCGAGGATATCGCGCATTTCCGGATCATCGTAGTCCGGATTTGTTTCGAACACGGGAGCACCCTGAAATCGGCTCTCGACCCATCGGCCCCCATCTCTAAACTGCTGTATCATATTGCTGCATCCGACAGCCACCGCGTCGTCAACGACCCTAGCACAGAAAGAATGGAAATATTTTCTCTCCCCTTCGATCTCTAAAATGAACTCGCTCGGGTCTTCCTTGCGTTTCTCGGCGGCCTTTGATTGGCGCTGCCACAAGAATATGGTTGAGGCATCGATATTCATTCGGCGCGAGCATTCCGCCACAGAAACCACTTCTCTCAGGCACTCAACAACTTGGCGAAACGTCTCCGGACTTTTCAGCGTCATTGAATGGTCTCCTTGCTTGCTTGGCGAAGCTCTTCGAGACGTGCGGAGGTCTTCTCACGCAACACGCGATCAAGTCGTTCGCCGCGAGCGCGTATTGCTTTCGCCTCGTCATGATGTGGATTGAGCGCAGCTTGCGCTTCGGCTTCGCGCAACAACGCCCGGGCGCGTCGCTTCCCTTCGGCGTTCACGCGTTGCGGATAGCAGACGACGCAATGCTTGTCGCCGGTGTAGCGCTCGGCAACATGGCCGTGAACGCAAGGTCGTCCGGTGAAGTACCGGGGCAAACCTGCACGGCGCGCTTCAGGCCATTGGATGATTTCGGGCATTGGGGACGCTCAACGCGAGGAGGGATCAGCGCTTGCCCATGTAGGCAGGCAACCGGTTCTCGACCTTGCCGCGATTGGCGAAGCGTGCGTCAATCGGAGACCGATGCGGCGGCACCACGGGAGCGGTGATAGCCGGTTGACCATTCTTGACCCGGGCGATTTTCTCATCCTGCGAGCGCTGCTGATAATCTCGAACGACCGCAAGTCGGTCGGGAGTGGTCAAGCAATTACGCCACAAGAGGATAGCCGCACTTTCAGCGCGTTGTAGCGCTGGCAAGGCATGGGTCACTTGATTGAGCACTGCACGAGCGTCCGCCAGTAGCGTGGTCGCCTCGTTCAATGCGCCGCGCGTCTGCTTGTCTTGCGTGACACGCTTGCGCTTCTGACCGGCGTTCGCGGCGACCACGGCGGCAAGCGCCTCGTGATGCGTCGTCGGCTTGTTCGCGGCCTGATCAGCAGCCAGCGCGGCGTTGTAGATCACTTCGAGCCGACGAACCTCGCCACGTTGCACGCGAATTTTCTCTTGCTGATCCGCGCTCGCCTTCACGGCGGCGACGCATTCGAACAACGTAGCGCGCGTCGTGTCGTCGAGACGTTCGATCTCGGCGACAGTGGCGTCGCCAGAAAGATCGCGGATATGACCGTATGCATCAAAAACATTCAACGTGTTCATGGGGACGTTTCCTTTCAGTGAAGAGACCAAGACACCGCCGCGTTATGCGACGGCGCTAGAGTTGCTGCGTAGTCCCGGGGCGAACACAATGTTCTTCAGCAATCCCAGAGAAACCATCACGCCCGACCGAAAAACGAACGTGATGGTTCACTAGCCGCCGGTTAAGGGCACGGCGGCTAATTCGTTATTTGCGATTGACCGCGCTCGGGACCTTGTCGCCTGCTTTGTCCGGCGAGTGCATGTTGCTGGCGCTCTTGATCGGCTTCGCGGATACGGTGCGAACTTGATTGTTCGCCGGGATCACGCACAGCGGCGGGCTCACGTCGGAAAGGCCCTTCGAGATCAGCCGCGCTTTGCCCGGGGTTTCAGAGCTAGCGCCGCCATAACCATTTTGCCCGAACCCCCTCGTGGATTTCGTGGTCTGATCGGATGCGAACGTGGGGAGCTTGCTGCCTACTACGTCTTGAGCCATTTGGTTTCCTTTCGAGTGATGCGCCATGCTCTCCAGCGGAGATGCAAACGCGCGATAAAGTACGTCACGAGTTGGTCGTAGCTGGCCCACGAGCCCCGGGCGCGGGATAGGGATAGGTTCTGTCACCATCCTGCCCGTTGTTTGGATCAAGAATGGTTTTTGGTTTTCGCGTGCCGACGTTGTGCCCGACGCTTTTGATCCCGGCATGCGCGCCGACTGCCTTGCGTGCGCGATGCGCGGGTGACTGTTTTGGTGGGCTCTGTCTCATGCTCATTGATCTTGCTCCATGGTAAAAAACGCATCTTCGCCGTGAATGGTCGTTATCTCTTCGCCGCGCTCACTCATTTGTGCGTGCCTATGCCAACCACTTTGATGTCAGTCGCAATCGGGCGCGGGCCGTAGCCGTTGCGATTGGTCTCGCCGATATTGAACACGACATTCACGCCCTGTCGCGGATAGTGACCCGCCGCAAAATTATTCACGTGCGCGTAAATATCTTGCGCGCCCTGCATTTTGATGAAACCGAAACCACGATGTAGGTCCCACTTACAGATGAAGCCTTTCATATCAGTCTCCAGCGTAGCGCAAGATTTTGATCTTCGTCGCGAACTCGCGACCGGTCTCCTCATTGATGGCGACTTCAAATTCAACCGTGGCACCTATCGGAGCCGGTTCGCCTTTCAAGTTGACGACGAAGGCCGTTGCGTGCGCAAAAATGTCTGCTTCATCCGGACGCTTGATGAACCC
This sequence comes from uncultured Alphaproteobacteria bacterium, assembly GCA_963790595.1. Taxonomy (GTDB): domain Bacteria; phylum Pseudomonadota; class Alphaproteobacteria; order Rhizobiales; family Xanthobacteraceae; genus Bradyrhizobium. Next base: position 279,054 of record CAWBPE010000019.1, read on the forward strand.
GAACCCGCGCTCAAACCAATTTTTAACGATCCCATGACGCATCACTCATCTCCACTCTTCACATTCACCGCTCGAAACCATCCCCTTGCGGGAACGAGATCGAACTCAACATTGAGGCCCTTGCTGCCCGGCGGTAGATCAGCCTCATCGCAAAACACGTCGCACGCCTCGCCACCATCGGGGCGAATGATCCATCTGTTATCGTACCATCGGACTATGCGACCGCGCATGGGCGTTACTTCTTTCCCGGAAGCGTTCCGATCTTCCGTTGTGATCCATGAGCCGGAGCACGCCACGAGCCCGGCCCGGCCGTCGCGAGAATGGACGAGGCATGATCGGGGCCGTAGTCCATCCCACGGTGCTCAGGCGTAGCGGTGCGCATGCCGCCGTGTATTGGTTCGCTCTGTCCGTCAACGCAGAGCTTGCCATTGGGCTCATCGTCCAGCGGGCGTTTGCCGCCGACGAACGCGAGCGGGTGACCCTTCGCGCCAACGTCGCGCATACCGTGCGCGATAGCGGGATCAGTCAGGCGCTTCGGCGCGCGAATTATCTGGCCGTGTGCGATCAATGATCCGTCCGGTAGGGTGTTAGGTTTGCTCATGGGTTATTCCTTTCAGCCATGCGGCGAGAAGTTTGTCGGCGTCGCTGCCCAGCGAAGCTTTGGCTTCGCGGGTGAAAATCTTTTCGGCCGCGCGGTAAATGGCTTTCTCACGTGCGCGTCGGCTGATCACGGTGTTGAGCGGGCGTTGCGGGTTCGTGATCATCTGCGAGCCCCGCCGACAAGCTGGAGCTTCTGACCCGTCAGGGTCTTCCCAGCCGCACGAGCCAATTGCGTAGCGAGCGCGGTGCCGTTGCGGTTATTGATCAGCGCCGCGATCTTGGCTTCCCTCTCGGCGGGCGTCCCCTTGAAGTTGTCACTGTATGGATTGTTTGCGCCCTTGATGGCGTCGGCCGGATCGCTCTTGACCGGCGGGAGCACCTTGCCCGGGGAAAGTCCATTCGAGGAGAGCAGCGAGATCAACGCGGCCGCGCCGTGCTCGCGTGCGTACTGAGCTTGCGCCTCTACCTTGTAGAGCGCGGCCTCATCCGGTGTATCCGCTACAGGCGCGGCGAACCAATGCGGCTTCTCAGGCTTGATGCGTCGCAGGTACGTCACGAACGGCTCGTTGTCGGCGTAGTTCATGACGCAATCGGGAAGCGCGACCTCTCGGACGCCTTCGATCCGCGCCAGCGCGCGCATGTCTTCATCACTGATCAGCATGAGGGGACCTTTCGAGTTGGGAATGTCTGAAACCACGCTTCGATATCGCGCACGCTGATCCGACGCTTGCCGCCGATCATGCGCACAGTGAGTTGACCCGCCAGAACGGCGGCCTCAACTCGTTCGGCGCGAATGCCCAGCGCCCGCGCTGTCGCTGTCGGCGACAAGGCGAGAATGATCTCGGGGCGTGTTTGTGCGCGGGGCATACGTTGCCCTTTCGACGTGATGGACCAAGGAGCCGCTGAGCGGCTGACTAGGTGGGGCATGATGACCCACCTGAGAAGCGCTACGGCAAGAACGCGTCATGCTTTGGGCTCTATGAAAACCCGAGACCCGCGTTCTTGCCGTTGCTTCTGATTTCGTTTTGCAGGAAGGCCCTCCCGCAGATGCTACTTCACCATGGGTTCGCATCCGAAATCATTGCGCAAGAATACTCCGCGCAATCCGGTTCATCAACTGGGAGTTACACGAGGGCGGAATGTGGAACGCCAGGACGAAGAAAGCCCCGCAGATGCAGGGCTTCTGTGATGTTGGATCGCATGATGCAGATGATCACTGGAGAAACGGCGATAGGCTGTATAGTCGGAGCCGACATCGCCGCTACATCTTGGATACTTGCGCGAGCCAGTCCGACGCGCTCAAATGAATGATGGCTCCGAAGTTTCATCACACGCCATTATCCGGCGGCGACCGCAAGGCTCTGCACAAAGAGCTTTCGAAGTCGCGCGCCATGACACGGATATTCGCCGAGCGCTCAGCGGAGAAGCGGCGCGACGGTGAAGCGTTGATCCGCGAAGCCGATGATCTCGCGTGCCAGTCATGGAATGAAAAGATGTGGAGCGATGGCGGACCCATCGATCCAAGCCCGACAGTCGATCAAGCGATCAATGGCGGCTACGCGTGGCTTGAACTGGAGTGCTCACGGTGTAAATTGAAGAGGGATGTCGATCTAGCCGCGCTGCCTCACGTTACCACGACCTTTGTACATGACCTCGCCAGCCGCCTTGTGTGTCAGAAATGCAAGAAGGTCGGCAAGCGGCCGGTCGCGACGTTGCTCCAGCTAACACCAGTTTCGCGCAACCAGCCGACCTCAACGGAGCCATAGATGTTTGGACTTTTTAAGTCGAAAGAACAGAAGTCTATAGATAGGTTTTGGAAGAGCGAATTTGGCCAACGGCTTGTTACTCACAACGAGCAATATTTTGGTCCGGGCGGCGTATGGGAGAAATTCAGTCCGGAAGGAAAGCAAAAGTTATCCGGCTGGCTGTTGGAGCGAATATTAGGCGTATCAAATTCGCCAGAGCCCTTCGACGCGATGCGGTTAGAGCTTGCTGCAATGGTTAGCTGCCACGCTCAATTGCTAGTTTTGCTTAAAGACCCCTCCGACTGGATGAGGTCCCGCTACATTTCCGCAAAGCTCCACGAGCACATCCGAGCATGCGCTCCGCATTGCAACGAACTTGCCGAAGAACTCTGGAGAAGTCCGACCTCAACTGAGGCCGACATATACATGTACGCTCGCGAGCGTTCGATCTACTACAACTACGTTCTCAATGGGATCAATCTTCTCCGATATGACTTGGACGATTTTGCAGGCGGCACAGAACGCGACTGGCTGAGGCCCTTCGTCAAATCAATGTTGATTTGGCACGAGGACACGTATCGGTCCAAAATTGCGCTGCCAACTCTCTTCGAAGACAAGATCATCAGGGCTTTGCCCCATTCCAATTTCTTTAACCTCGTGCATGACGGGGTACGTAATCCGCTCTTTGAGTGGGAGTTGAAGTTCGGCAGCCATGAGAAGGCTTGTTAGACAAAAGTTGAGAAGGATGTGATGGCTCTTTCTGACAAGGATATGGCCGTTATTTTCAAAGCGGACGCCGGTGACTACATGATAGCCGCTGAAAATCTGCGGACGGATGAGCACAGCATTTACCTAGTGGCCCCGACATACTTTTTGCGCTCGCACGCTATCGAACTGCTGTTAAAGGCGTGCTTGTTAGCGAATGGTTGGACCATCAAGCGGTGTGAAAAGCTAGGACACCAACTGGGCAAAGCGATGAGCGAAGCAGAGGCGGTAGGGCTCGTGTTGAGCCACGAGACGAGGAGCGTCGTGAAAACACTCTCGCCCCTCCACGAGGACTATACGTTTCGATATCGACCTGAGAAAGCTTATGCATTCCCGAACGCGAGCGCAGCAACGGATGCGGTCGCAGAGTTGTTCGACCGTGTACACGAGATCGTCCGAGCAAAATGTCTGACGCCGTGAGCGGTCTTTTGGTATTGACGGTGTCGGCCATCCGTATATAGCCCGCACCCGCCTAAAGCCATTATGGAGGTTGCAGCCGATGAGGATTAATCTCAATCGCCGACCAATCGATCCGCGCATCAGCAACATCGGATTGGACAGCAACGCGCTGGATCGTGACGGGACAGCACGGGACCAATTGGTCGAACGCTTCGAGCGAATGTGCGAGGCGAGCGAACTCATTGTGGTTATGGCCGCCGGAGTGCGTGGCGAGGTGCAGCATCCAAATACTCCGGCTGGTGTCAAGGCGGCCGTTCTCCCGAAGATTTTCAACCTCAGACCCGGTTTGAACAGCAACCAACAAGCGGAGAGGCAGCGCGTCGCCACGATCTTACAAGGTAACGCCCAGCCGGGCGCACATGCGGCCGACGCGTCTCATCTGTCGGAGGCCGCCGAAACTGGCTGCGCTTACTTCATCACTCACGACAAACGCATTATCGGAAAACGTGACGAGCTTGTGGCCGTGCTTCCGCCTACCCTGCACATCGTCACGCTCGACGAATTTTTCGACATACTTGATCAATATCTAGATGGACGGCTGGTCTAAGAACCGTCACGCGGACATTCTGCTGATCCCGGCAACAAGCCCCGACATTATGCACAGCTTGTCCACATAATCCGTGCGCGCCTGCCCGAATGACGCCTGAAATCTAGCGCCCGCTGAGCCCTCCTAGAACAAGAGGACACGGCTATGCGCATCAGCTACCCGGCAGAAGATCGGTTAACGGTCGAGAGCAGGCTAGAAGTGGAGTATTTGCAATCGCCCGAGCGTAAGGGCGAGATGCTTGCTTCGGCTTCGCGACAAGACGGCGTCACGATGTTTGCCGACTACCCGGATGCATTCGTGAGGTTCCTAAAAGCTCGCGGCATTCAGGTTACGCTCTTGGACAAAAAGCCCCTCAGCGCGGCTTAGGGGCCGTCTTCGTCTCGCGATACGGCTGGCGCTGGGCTTCGCGATGTTTCGCCCATGCCGCCTCGTCATGCTCGTGCGGTTCGCGGGCTTCTTCGGTTTGGTTGCTCCTATCGGTCATGTGATCAAACCCCCTTGCGACTGAGAAAGTCGCTCCAGCGCTGCATCATCTCGCCGCGCTCTTCGATGAGTTTTTCATGATCGTAATTCGGATCAGAGCCCGTGGTGTGCGACTTGGCGAGATCGCGGAAATCTTTTGAATAGCCCTTCTTTTTTGCCCAGCCATCGAATGCGCTTCGCATCCCGTGCGTGGTGAATTCTCCGCCGGACTTCACCCGGTTGAGCAACGCACGTTGGGCGAGCCTACCGAACACGAGGCCAGATGGTTGCGGCTCGCCGAGTAGGGCAATCGCCGCGTCTGTGAGCGGGATCGAATGCTCTTCCTCTTCTTTCATGGTCCGGTAGACCTCGCCGTCTTTGATCTCTCCTTTGCCGCCGGGAATGGTCCAGAGCTTGGCCCCTATGTCGATCTCTTCCCAACGTGCGAGGCGGGCCTCAATGGTCCGCGTTACCGTGTGGATGCAGAACGCCAAGGCGCGTGCGCCCGGGGAGCCGTCCGCGACAAGCTCAGCCATAAATCCGGGGATTGCCGCCAGTGGCATCGCCGGATGTGACTTACCCTTCGGGGCCTTGGCGACAAGGTTCTTCATGTCGTCATTGTTGGCCGGGTTGATTTGGTCTTTCGCGCGGTAGCCTGCCGAGCGGGCGTAGTCGAAAACCATCTTGATCTTGATACGGTTGTTTTGGCCTTCGGCCGGTGCGTTGCCCCATCGGGTATTCAGTTCGGCGGCAACGTCCGCCACTTCGATTTCATGGGTCCACATCTTGGCGAGCGCGCCCTGTTTCAGCCGCCGATATTTGTGGGGTGCAGTGCTCGTCACCTTCCAAGTCTTGGGGGCTGGGGCGTTTGTCAGGAACTCCTCGACCATATCGCCGAACCGCATGCGCTTGGCCCCGGGTAGGGCAGCGCTGGCGGCCTCGCCAGTTGAGTTGCCGGTGCGCCGAGCCAGATCATTGCGTCGGATCGCCGCAGCGTTCTCCCGGGCCTTCCGGGCAGCGTGTAGGCTCAGCGCGGGATAGGTTCCAAGGCTCTGGGTTCGCATTGTCTGCCTGTCCCGGTAATGATAGAGCCACGACGCCGAATTGCCCCGAACCCAGAGGAAAAGACTGTTGCCCGTTGAGACCTTGCCACGCCCCTTTTTGACGGCCGCCGCTATCTCGGCGGCTATCTCGGCGTCGATGTCTTTCAGCTTGGTACGCGGGCTCATCTGGGGCTTTCCGGCATGTACTAACATGTACAAACATATTGAGGCTCAACATGGCACGCAATGGCACGGCATGGCAAAACGGACCCTAACTAAGTCATTGGTAAATGGCACGTTATGGCGCGCGATGGCACGCCATGGCAAAACGTGCGGAACTCTATGATAGAGAGCGCCCGGACTTAGCCTTGCGTTTTCGGCAAAGGCGAGCACTGGTTGCTGCAGGACCTTATCCTGACCTGCGGTTTCAGCGCCAATCGGTCAAAATTGGCGTGCTTCCTACGTGAAACAGGTCCATTTCGCTCGAAAACGCTTCATCGGGATTTTGAAAAGGCTGGCACCATGCTGGATCGGCGCGGCGGTTATGAATACGAAGATCTGCTGGCATGCGCCCGCGGCGAGCTGTTTGGCCCCGGCAACGCCCAGTTGCCGCTGCCGCCGATGCTGATGTTCGACCGCATCAGCGAGATATCGGAGACCGGCGGAGAGTATGGCAAGGGCATCGTCCGCGCTGAACTCGACGTCAAGCCGGACCTCTGGTTCTTCGGGTGCCATTTCAAGAACGATCCGGTGATGCCGGGGTGCCTTGGCCTCGACGCGCTCTGGCAGATGGTTGGATTTTATCTGGGCTGGACCGGCGGCGCCGGCCGCGGCCGGGCGCTCGGGCTTGGGGAACTGAAGCTGGCCGGACAGGTGCTGCCGAACGTCCGCAAGGTTGTGTACAACATCGACATCAAACGGGTGATGCGATCAAAGCTGGTGTTGGGTATTGCCGACGGCTGGCTTTCCATGGACGGCGAGATTATCTATCGCGCCAAGGATCTGAAGGTCGGGCTGTTCAAGCAGCAGGACACCACATTGCAGCCGGGAACGTAAGTTACTTGCTGCAGCGCAAGAGACGTCATTCAGATTGATAACGGCTATAATATAATAACGTAACGACAGGGCGAGGCGATCATGAAGCGGGTTGTCATCACGGGGATGGGCATCGTCTCATCCATCGGAAACAACACCCAGGAAGTGCTGGCGAGCCTGCACGGGGCAAAATCCGGAATCACGCGCGCTGAAAAATATGCGGAGCTCGGTTTCCGCTCCCAGGTGCAGGGTGCACCGACGCTCGATCCGTCCGGGATCATCGACCGGCGCGCGATGCGTTTCCTCGCCGAAGGCTCGGCGTGGAATCACGTCGCGATGGAACAGGCGATTCAGGATTCCGGCCTCGAGCCATCGGATATTTCCAACGAGCGCACCGGGATCATCATGGGCTCCGGCGGCCCGTCGACACGCACCATCATCGAAGCGGCCGACACCGCCCGCACCAAGGGGCCGAAGCGGGTCGGCCCGTTCGCGGTGCCGAAGTCGATGTCGTCGATGGCTTCCGCGACGCTCGCCACCTGGTTCAAGATCAAGGGCGTGAACTATTCGATCTCATCGGCCTGCGCCACGTCGAACCATTGCATCGGCAATGCCTATGAGACGATCCAGATCGGCAAGCAGGATATTATTTTCGCGGGCGGCTGCGAGGATTTGGACTGGTCGATGTCGGTGCTGTTCGACGCCATGGGCGCGATGTCGTCGAAGTATAATGATACGCCCGCAACCGCTTCGCGCCCCTACGATATCAGCCGCGACGGATTTGTCATTGCCGGCGGCGCCGGCGTGGTCGTTCTCGAAGAACTGGAACATGCCAAGGCGCGCGGCGCGCGTATCTATGGCGAAATCGTCGGCTACGGCGCAACCTCCGACGGCTACGACATGGTCGCGCCTTCGGGCGAAGGCGCCGAACGCTGCATGAAAATGGCGATGTCGACGGTCAAGACCAAGGTCGATTACATCAATCCGCACGCGACCTCGACACCCGCCGGCGACCCGCCGGAAATGGAAGCGATCCGCAAGGTGTTCGGCACCGGCGAGGCGTGCCCGCCGATATCAGCGACCAAGGCGCTGACGGGCCATTCGCTCGGCGCCACCGGCGTGCAGGAAGCAATCTATTCGCTGCTGATGATGAACAACGGTTTCATTTGCGAAAGCGCTCACATCACCGAGCTCGACCCGGTATTCGCCGACATGCCGATCGTGCGCAAGCGCATCGACAATGCCAAGCTCGGCACCGTGCTTTCCAATTCCTTCGGATTCGGCGGCACCAACGCCACGCTGGTGTTCAAGCGGCTGGACGCGTGAGACTGCGCGCGACCTGAATATCCCAATTCACCGTCATGCCCGGCCTTGTACCGGGCATCCATGTCTTTAAACTTACAACATCTTTAAACGCCACATCGAGGACGTGAATGGCTGAGACAAATCCGGCCAAGGCACAGACACAAGAGAAGGCACCCGGACGATGCAAGACCTGATGAAGGGCAAACGTGGATTGATCATGGGCGTCGCCAATGATCATTCGATTGCCTGGGGCATTGCCAAGGCGCTCGCGGCGCAGGGCGCGGAGCTGGCTTTCACCTTTCAGGGCGATGCGCTCGGCAAGCGCGTCAAGCCGCTGGCGCAGTCGCTCGGCGTCGAACTGGTGCTGCCCTGCGATGTCGAAAATATCGCCAGCGTCGATTCCGTGTTCGAGACGCTGCGCGCCAAATGGGGCCAGCTGGATTTTCTGGTCCATGCCATTGCGTTCTCCGACAAGAACGAGCTGAAGGGACGCTACGCCGACACCAGTCGCGAGAATTTTTCGCGCACCATGCTGATATCGTGCTTCTCGTTCACCGAACTGGCCAAGCGCGCGGCCGAACTGATGCCGGCCTCCGGCGGCACCATGATCACGCTGACCTTCGGCGGCTCGACACGGGTGATGCCGAACTACAATGTGATGGGCGTCGCCAAGGCCGCGCTGGAAGCCTCGGTGCGCTATCTCGCATCCGATTTCGGGCCCCGCGGCATTCGCGTCAACGCGATTTCGGCCGGACCGATTCGCACTCTGGCGGGTTCGGGCATCGGCGATGCCCGCACCATGTTTGCATTCCAGCAGAAACACTCGCCGCTCGGCCGCGGCGTCACACTGGAAGAGCTCGGCGGCTCGGCGCTGTATCTGCTGTCGGACTTGTCGGGCGGCGTGACCGGCGAAACGCATTTCGTCGATTCCGGTTACAATGTGATTTCGATGCCCCGGCCGGAAGATTTGAAGGATACCGCGGAGTAGCGGGCGCAACGGCCGTAGGGTGGGCAAAGCGAAGCGTGCCCACCATCGCCACCGCTGGTGGGCACGGCGCAAGATGCGCCTTTGCCCACCCTACGTTCTTGTTGTCGCGCCTCACCCCGCCGCGAGCACGCCTGCGCGCTGGAACGCCGGCCGTGCCGCGCAGCGGTCGATGTAACGCTCGAAGGACGGGCGCGAAGGCACCATCTTGAACAGCCGCACCGCGAAATTCAGTCCCGAGCCGATCGCGATGTCGGCCGCCGAGAAGTTTTCGCCGAGAAGCCATGGCCCCTTGTCGAGCGCGGCGTCGAGCACGTCGAACACCCGCTGCGCATCGCCCCAGCCGGCGGACACTGGATTCATCTCGATCTTGGTTGCAACCTGCACCATCGCGGGCTCGACGCAGCCGGGCGCAAAAAACAGCCAGTACAGATATTTCGCGCGCAAGGGATCGCCGAGCGGCGGCGCCAGTTTCGCTTCGGGATAGCGTTCGGCCACATAGGCACAGATGGCCGCGGCCTCCGCGAGCGTTGCGTCGCCGTCCTGAAGGGCCGGAACCTTACCCATCGGATTGATCGCGAGATATTCCGGCGCCTTCTGCGCGCCGGTGGAAATATCGGTCAGCACGCGCTCATAAGGCTGCCCGGTTTCTTCCATCAGCCACAATGCGGAAAACGATCGCGAGCGCGGCGACCAATAGAGCTTCATCATCGGGCGGCCTCCTGATTCTTCCATCGATAGTATTTCATCACGTAGCCGGTCATCGGTTCGATTTTTTCCTGTTCGAACACAAAACCTTCACGTTCATACCAGCGCCACGCCTTTTCGTTTTCACGCACGCAGCGCAGCTCGATCTCGTCGGGCATCTGCCGGCGTGTGAAAGCGAGCAGCATTCGCCCAAGGCTGCGCCCCTGATATTCCGGAGCGACGAATAACATGTCGAGATATTTTTTCGGCAAATGTAGCGCCAGCATGGCCGCCAGCGCGCCGCCATCGTCGGCGACGTAGAGATCCCAGCCGTTGTCGGTTTCGAGTGTGATGCGCGCACGCAATTGCGCCAGCAGGAAGGGACTCGCCTCCGCGAGCCCGGTGGAGACCCAGCTGTTCATCCAGACCCGCGCGACCGCGTCATATTCGTCGGTACGCGCGGGGCGGATGATTGGTGGCATCGAACGCATTCCGCGAGCGAGGGAGGGCCAAGGTGAAGTGCTACTATAGCAAGCGGGGGGCTTACCATAGAAATACACGATGATGGTCGCGCTCCGAAGAGATCCACCTTGACCCTCCCCGAGCGATAGACCGTGCGTGCGCTGAGATTATTCCGAATCTCTCGGCAGTCGCGTAAATAAAAAGGGCGGCTGAAAAGCCGCCCTTTTGATAACGAGAGATTGAAAGCGATTACTCGCCGGCAGCTTCGCGCGGGGCTTCCGCCTTCTGCTTGGCCTCGAGGTCTTCGCCGGTCACCTGATCGACCGCCTTCATCGACAAACGCGTCTTGCCGCGATCGTCGAAGCCGAGCAGCTTGACCTTGACCTTGTCGCCTTCCTTGACGACGTCGGAGGTCTTCTGCACGCGGTTGCCGGCGAGTTGGCTGATGTGAACGAGGCCGTCCTTGGCGCCGAAGAAGTTCACGAACGCGCCGAACTCCATCACCTTGACCACGGTGCCGTCATAGATCGCGTTGAGTTCCGGATCGGAAGCGATCGACTTGATCCACTTGATCGCGGCCTTGATCGATTCGCCGTCGGCGGAAGCCACCTTTACGGTGCCGTCGTCGTCGATATTGACCTTGGCGCCGGTCTTCTCGACGATCTCGCGGATCACCTTGCCGCCGGTGCCGATCACTTCACGGATCTTGTCGGTCGGGATCTTGAAGGTCTCGATGCGGGGCGCGTATTCGCCGAGTTCGGCGCGCGCCGCGGTCAGGGCCTTCGACATTTCGCCGAGGATGTGGATACGCCCGTCCTTGGCCTGGCCGAGCGCGACCTTCATGATCTCCTCGGTGATACCGGCGATCTTGATGTCCATCTGCAGCGAGGTGATGCCGTGGTCGGTGCCGGCGACCTTGAAGTCCATGTCGCCGAGATGATCCTCGTCACCGAGAATGTCCGACAGCACCGCAAAGCGCGCCCCTTCCAGGATCAGGCCCATCGCGATACCCGCGGTCGGCCGCTTCAAGGGAACGCCCGCATCCATCAGCGCCAGCGAGGCGCCGCAGACCGACGCCATTGACGACGATCCGTTGGATTCGGTGATCTCGGAGACCACGCGCACCGTGTAGGGAAATTCGTGGTGCGGCGGCAGCACGGGGTGGATCGCGCGCCAGGCGAGCTTGCCGTGGCCGATTTCACGCCGCTTGGTGCCGCCCATGCGTCCGGTTTCGCCGACCGAGTAGGGAGGGAAATTGTAGTGCAGCAGGAACTGCTCTTTGTAGGTTCCCGACAGCGAGTCGATGTACTGCTCGTCTTCGCCGGTGCCGAGCGTGGTCACGACCATCGCCTGGGTTTCACCGCGGGTGAACAGTGCCGAGCCGTGGGCGCGGGGCAGGATGCCGACTTCGGCAATGATGTTACGAACGGTCTTGGAATCGCGGCCGTCGATGCGCTTGCCGGTGTCGAGGATGTTCCAGCGAACGATCTTGGATTCGAGTTCCTTGAACACGCCGGCGACGCGCAGCTTGTCGTATTTCGGCTCCTGGCCTTCCGGGAAATAGTGCGCCATCACCTTTTCCTTGGCCTTGCCGACCGCGGCGTAGCGGTCCTGCTTGACCGGAATGGCGTAGGCCGAGCGCAGATCGGTTTCGATCAGCCCGAGCATTTCCTTTTCCAGCGCGCTTTCGTCGACGACCTTGACGTCGCGCGGTTCCTTGGCGGCCTTCTCGGCGAGTTCGATGATCGCATTGACCACCGGCTGGAAGTGCCGGTGCCCGAACATCACGGCGCCGAGCATGATCTCTTCGTTGAGTTCCTTGGCTTCCGATTCCACCATCAGCACGGCGTCGGCGGTGCCGGCGACAACCAGGTCGAGCTGGGTTTCGACCATCTCGTCGAGCGTCGGGTTGAGGACGTATTCGTCATTGATGAAGCCAACGCGCGCCGCACCAATCGGGCCCTTGAAGGGGGCGCCTGAAATCGTCAGCGCGGCCGAAGCCGCGACAACGGCCAGAACGTCCGGATCGTTTTCCATGTCGTGCGACAGCACGGTCACGACGACCTGGGTTTCGTTGCGCCAGCCATCGACGAACAGCGGGCGGACCGGGCGGTCGATCAGGCGGGAGACCAAGGTCTCCTTTTCGGTCGGACGGCCTTCGCGCTTGAAATAGCCGCCGGGAATGCGGCCGGCGGCGTAGGTCTTCTCGATGTAGTCGACGGTCAGCGGCAGGAAATCGACGCCTTCGCGCGGTGCCTTGGCGGCGACCACGGTGGCGAGCACGACGGTCTCGCCATAGGTGGCGAGCACGGCGCCGTCGGCCTGGCGGGCAATCTTTCCGGTTTCAAGCTTGAGGGGACGGCCACCCCAGTCGATCTCGACTGAATGAATATTAAACATTGGGTTTTCTTTCATGGGTTCACGAAAGCAGGGGCGCCTGAAACGCAAAGACCATGCGCAAGATTGCGAGATGTTGAGCGCATTGCGCGATCAGCATCCAGCGATCCTGCCATGGTCTTTGATTTTCGAATGGCGTCCATCCTTCCGATGGTACGGGCTTCTTGCCCGTTACACCCAGCCGCCGGATTGCGGCTGGATACGCCGCGCGGACGTTATAGAGTCCGCGCGTAAATACGCGCGCAGGATGCGCGCGTGAACTGTACTCAGCGACGAATGTTGTGCTTTTCGAGCAGCGTCTTGTAACGCGCCTCGTCCTTCCGCTTGATGTAATCAAGCAGCGAACGGCGCGTTGCGACCATTTTCAAAAGACCCCGGCGTGAATGATTGTCCTTCACGTGGGATTTGAAATGTCCGGTGAGGTTGTTGATGCGTTCCGACAGGATCGCAACCTGAACCTCGGGCGAGCCGGTGTCGCCGGCCTTGTTGGCATTGGTCTTGATGACTTCCGCTTTGCGTTCTGCGGTAATCGACATCGTCAGATACTTTCATTGCTGCGAGCCGGACTGGCAGTCAGTCCGGTCAGGTTGAACACGCGCTTGGGGATGAGTTCGCCATTGCCAATTTCGGCGAGGGCCAAAAGCCGGCCTGCCACCGTGACATAGACTGTGCCGCTACTATTGGGCGCATCCCGTCCGCGCAGCAAAACGGCCTGGCCCCGATGGAGCCTTGCCGCATCAGCCCGTGTGACGGCCAGTGCCGGGATGTCGTCCAGCGCGGTCTCAACGGGCAAAAGCGCGTCGGCGAGGCTGCCCTCGCCAGACGCGGCTCTATCGCACAAAGCCTCCAACTGTTCCAGCGGAATCATGTCGGCCTCGCCGAATGGGCCGACCAGGGTCCGCCGCAGGGCGCAGATATGGCCAAAACAGCCAAGCAGCCGGCCCATATCGCGGGCCAGCGCCCGCACATAGGTTCCTTTGCCGCACTCGGCCTCGAACACGGATCGACTGCTATCTAATTGTTCTACAAGGGATAATTCGTGAATCTCGACCGGGCGCGGCTTCAGGTCGACGGTCTCGCCGTCCCGCGCCAGATCATAGGCCCGCTCGCCCTGGACCTTGATGGCCGAATATTGCGGCGGGATCTGCTCGATGACGCCCGTGAACCGCGGCAGCAGGGCGGAAATCGCCTCGGCGGAGGGTCTGGCCTCGCTGGTATGGGTAACCCGGCCCTCGGTGTCGTCGGTATCGCGTTCCTCGCCCCAGCACACCGTGAACCGATAGCGCTTGCGGCCGTCCATCACGAAGGGGACGGTCTTGGTGGCTTCGCCCATCGCGATCGGCAGTCCGCCAGACGCCAGCGGGTCGAGGGTGCCGGCATGGCCCGCGCGCTTGGCCTGGAACAGCCGTTTCACCACCGCGACCGCCTGGGTCGAAGTCATGCCGATCGGCTTGTCGAGCACGACCCAGCCATGGACGTCGCGTTTGTCGCGGCGCGGCTGGTTGTTCGGGCGCGGCTGCTTGCCCGAGCGCGGGTGATTGCCCTCGCGCGGTGCATCCGAAGAAATATTTTTTTCACCCTCGTGCGAATCGCCGATGTGCGGCTCGATGAGGTTGTTGGCAGTGGTCACGATCATCAATTCACTCTTCCGAATCTGGCGAATTGGGTGCGAGATCTTTTTGCACCGCAGGTGTTCGCAGTAATTTCTCTATTCGTTCCGCTTCGTCGAATCGCTCATCGGTGCGGAAGCGAAGATCAGGCGCAAATTTTAAGTTAACGCGATGCGCCACTTCCCCGCGCAGGAACTTCTTGTTGCGATCCAGCGCCGCGATCACCTTGTCGATCTCGCGGCCGCCGAGCGGCATCACATACACGGTCGCCAGTTTCAGATCCGGCGACATCCGCACCTCGGGCACGGTGATGATGTGACCCTCAAGGTCGGGATCGTGCACGCTGCCTTGCGACAGAATGTCCGCAATCGCATGGCGCACGGTTTCGCCCACGCGCAACTGACGCTGCGAGCCGCCGGGAGCGGAACTCTTCTTGTGATGACTGGGCATTGTCGTCTCTCAAAATCGTCATGCCCGCGCTCGTCGCGGGCATCCACGTCTTTCATGTCGAATCAGGTCAGGCGTGGATGGCCGGAACAAGTCCGGCCATGACGCCGCATTTTCAGTTAAAAAATCCGCGCACTCGTAAGATTTGGACCCGCAAGGTTTGGACTTGCAAAGAGCCTGAATTTACAGAGAGCGCTGGATCGTCTCTACGCGATAACACTCGATAATGTCGCCGGCACGCATGTCGCCATAATTTTCGAACGCCATGCCGCATTCCTGACCGGATTGCACTTCCTTCACTTCGTCCTTGAAGCGCTTCAGTGTCGACAGCTTGCCTTCATGCACGACGACATTGTCGCGAATCAGGCGGACATTGGCGCCGCGTTCCACCGACCCGTCGGTGACGCGGCAACCGGCAACCTTGCCGACCTTGGAAATATTGAACACTTCCAGGATCAGGGCATTGCCCAGCATGGTCTCGCGCAGCGTCGGCGCCAGCAGGCCGGACATCGCCTTCTTCACGTCATCCACGAGGTCGTAGATGATGTTGTAGTAGCGGATTTCGATGCCGTTGCGTTTGGCGGCCGCGGCCGCTTCCTTGTGGGCGCGGACGTTGAAGCCGATGATCGCAGCGTTGAAACCTTCCGCCAGCGTGACGTCGGATTCGCTGATGCCGCCGACGCCGGCATGCAGGATGCGGGCGGCGACTTCGTCGGTGCCGAGCTTGTCGAGCGATCCGAGAATGGCTTCCAGCGAACCCTGCACGTCGGCCTTGATGATCAGCGGGAAGTCCTTGCGGCCCGAAGTCTTGAGCTGCGACATCATCTGCTCGAGCGAGCCGCGCATGCCGGAAATACTGGCGGCGGCGTTCTCGCGCTTCTGATGGGCGCGGTAGCTCGTGACCTGACGGGCGCGGGCTTCATTTTCCACGACCGCAAGACGGTCGCCGGCTTCCGGCGGACCGTTGAAGCCGAGCACTTCGACCGGAACCGAAGGACCCGCTTCGTCGATGGTCTCGCCCTGATCGTTGATCAGCGCACGAACACGGCCCATCTCGGCGCCGGCCACGATGATGTCGCCGACCTTCAGGGTGCCGCGCTGAACCAGCACGGTCGCGACCGGGCCGCGGCCGCGATCGAGCTTGGCTTCGATCACGGTACCTTCGGCGGGACGCGACGCGTTGGTCTTGAGGTCGAGCAGTTCGGCCTGCAGCGCAATCATTTCCAGCAGTTTGTCGAGGTTGGTCTTGTTCTTGGCCGAAACCTCGACATCGACGACGTCACCGCCCAGCGATTCAACCTGCACTTCGTATTGCAGGAGTTCGGTGCGCACGCGCTCCGGCTTGGCGTCCGGTTTGTCGATCTTGTTGATCGCGATGATCATCGGGACTTTGGCGGCCTTGGCGTGGTTGATCGCCTCGATGGTCTGCGGCATGACGCCGTCATCCGCCGCGACCACCAGGATCACGATATCGGTCACCTTGGCGCCGCGTGCCCGCATCGCGGTGAACGCGGCGTGGCCCGGGGTGTCGATGAAGGTGATCTTCTTGCCGCTTTCCGGCGAGGTCACCTGATAGGCGCCGATATGCTGGGTGATGCCGCCGGCTTCACCGGACACCACATTGGCGTGGCGCAGCGCGTCGAGCAGCGAGGTCTTGCCGTGATCGACGTGGCCCATCACGGTCACCACGGGCGAGCGCGGCTCGGTATCGGTGGAATCATCGACAACGTCGAACAGGCCTTCTTCAACGTCGGACGCGGCGACGCGCTTGACGGTGTGGCCGAGTTCTTCGGCGATCAGCTGCGCGGTGTCGGCATCGATCACGTCGGTGATCTTGTGCATCGCGCCCTGCTTCATCAGCAAGCGGATCACGTCAACGGCCCGCTCCGACATGCGGTTGGCGAGTTCCTGGATATTGATGGCTTCCGGGATGATCACCTCGCGAATGAGCTTTTCCTTCGGCTCGTTCGACTGATGACCTTTCAGGCGCTGGGTACGGCGGCGGAATGACGCGATCGAGCGCTCGCGCACGTCATCGGCATTGAGCGCGGTGACCAGCGTCAGGCGGCCGCGCTGCTTGGCGGGCGCCGGCTTGGCGGTGGTTTTCGGCGGTGTGGCCGGACGGGCAACGCCGCCGGGGCCACGACGGATCTGGCGCGGACCTTCGTCCTCGTCGGTAGCATCGGCGGCAATGCCGGGTGCCCGCGCGACGGGCACCGCGGGGCGGGCTGCTGCCGGCGCGGCCGCCGCGGCGGCCTTGGCTTCGGCTTCGCCAAAGCGCTTTTTGGCTTCGAGTTCGGCCTTGCGCTTGGCTTCCTCGTCGAGGCGGTGGCGTTCTTCTTCGGCCTTGCGGCGGGCTTCGGCGGCTTCACGCTCGGCCTGCTCGATGCCTTCCTTGCTGTTGCGCCGCTTGGCTTCCTCTTCCGCCAGACGCCGCTCTTCGACGTCGCGTACTTTGGCGTCCGCAAGCGCACTGGCGCGCGCGCTGCGCTCATCTTCGGTCAGGGTGCGAAGCACCACGCCCGAATTGCTGCGCGGCGGGGCCGGCGGCGGTGCGGAACGGGTAGGAACCTGTGGCTTGGCGATCGGTACGACGGGCTTGACGACGACCGGCTCGGGCGCATGGGTCTCCGGCGCAGGGGCATCGCCACCCACGCGGCGCTTGCCACGCTTTTCGACCACGACCTGCTTGGTCCGGCCGTGGCTGAAGCTCTGGCGCACGGTGCCCGTCTCGACGCGCGGCTTGAGCGTCAAGGTCTTGGTCGGAACACTCAGTGTCTTGTCGCCAGGCGTTTTCGTATCAACCATTCAGCAGTCCTAATCCTGTTTCGTGCCTGTCGGCACGGTCTGTGTCGGCGAATTCTGGGTCGCGTGGCCGGCTGTCCTGTCGTCATCCGCCATCCGGTATCGGACCAGGATTTGGCTGCGTGACAGGAAGGTCTTGCTCGCCGGGCCCGCGAGCAGGGCAGCATGTATCACATTTGACCGGCCCAGTGCCAAATCCAATTGTTCCGAAGTCAGCGCCGTGACCACCGGAAAGGGGCTCGATTCCTCGAGATTCCCGGTATTTTGCCGGACGATGGCGTCCAATTTCCGGATTCCGTCCGCCGCTCCGTCAGAAGCGTGGATCAGGGCATGGACCGAGGGACCTTTTGGGTGACCTTTGAAGGCCCCCTCAAGCGCGCCTTCGACCTTGCTGAAACCGGCGACCACCTGGCCTGCCTTGGCGGCCATCGCGAGGGCATCGATCGCGCCGCGGACCAGCAAGGCTTCGGTATCGGCCCCCAGTGTTGGCGCGACGCGGACCTCGCGTTTGAAGCCTTTGCTGAATTGGTGACGTTTGACCGCTTCTGCAACCGTCTGCCGCGAGGCCGTCACCCACAGGCCCCGGCCGGGAAGCTTGCGCTTCAGATCCGCCAACACCTCGCTCTGGGGCGAGACGACGAACCGGATCAGTTCGTCGATTGGCCGCACCTGCCGCGTGACCGCGCACATCCGCACCGTCGCGGACCTGTCGGTCCGCGGTCCGTTGTCGAGATCGGGGTCAGCGAGGGCAAGCATGCGTGTGACGTCTCTCCTAACATGTGCGCATAGCGGCTGCGCAGAACCGGCTCGTATTTTTGGCGAACGCCCGCATCAGACCGGCTGACCTTCGGCGGTCTCGGTCTCCTCGGGCTTCTTCACCAGATCGGCTTCGGTGATCCAGCCGGCGATGACGCGCGCCTGCATGATCATGTTCTCGGCGTCATCGCGCGAGATTTCGTTGGCATCGAGAATGCCGGGATGCTTGGTCGGCTCGCTGCCTTCCTTGCGCTCGGTCCAGCCGACCAGATCGTCGGTGGCGCAACCGGCGAGATCCTCGACGGTCTTGATTTCGTTCTCGCCGAACTTCACCAGCATCTTCGAGGTTACGCCGGGCACCGTCTTCAAAGCGTCTTCCACACCGAGCTCCTTACGTTTGTTTTCGAGCTCGCCTTCGAGCTGTTCCAGATATTCGCGGGCCCGGCTCTGCAGCTCGTTCGCGGTTTCTTCGTCGAAACCTTCGATGCCGGCCAGTTCCTTGCTGTCGACCAGTGCCAGTTCCTCGACCGAGGTAAAGCCTTCCGAGGCCAGCAATTGACCGACGACTTCGTCGACGTTCAACGCTTCCATGAAAACCCGGGTGGAGTTTTCGAAATCGGCCTGACGGCGTTCGGATTCTTCCTGTTCGGTGAGAATGTCGATGTCCCAGCCGGTCAGCTGCGAAGCAAGACGAACGTTCTGTCCGCGCCGTCCGATCGCCAATGACAATTGGTTATTGGTATCGGGAACCACAACCTCGATTCGCTCGCGTTCTTCGTCGATCACGACCTTGGCGACTTCGGCGGGCGCCAGCGCGTTGACGACAAAGGTCGCGATGTCGGGCGACCAGGGAATGATGTCGATCTTTTCGCCCTGCAATTCATTGACCACGGCCTGCACGCGCGAGCCGCGCATACCGACGCAGGCGCCGACCGGATCGACCGACGAATCCCTTGAAATCACGCCGATTTTCGCACGCGACCCGGGATCACGGGCGACCGCCTTGATCTCGACAATGCCGTCATAGATTTCCGGCACTTCCTGCGCAAACAACTTGGCCATGAATTGCGGATGGGTGCGCGACAGGAAAATCTGCGGACCCCTGGTTTCACGCCGCACGTCGAAAATATAAGCACGCACGCGGTCGCCGTTGCGGAACACTTCGCGCGGCAGCATCTCGTCACGCCGCACGATGGCTTCGCCGCGGCCGAGATCGACAATGACGCTGCCATATTCGACGCGCTTGACGATGCCGTTGACGATGTCGCCGATGCGGTCCTTGAATTCCTGATATTGCCGGTCGCGCTCGGCCTCGCGCACCTTCTGCACGATCACCTGCTTGGCGGATTGCGCGGCGATACGGCCATATTCCAGCGGCGGCAGGGTGTCGGCGATGGTATCGCCGACCTGGGCGCCCGGATTGGCGCGCTGCGCATCGATCAGCGAAATCTGGTTCGACGAATTCTCGACCTGCTCGACCACCAGCATGTGGCGCGACAGCCGCAACTCGCCCTTCTTGGCGTCGATTTCGGCATGCACGTCGGTCTCGCTGCCGTAGCGCGCCCGCGCGGCCTTGGCGATGGCGTCTTCCATCGCCGCGATCACGATGCCCCGGTCGATCGATTTTTCGCGCGCAACGGCGTCCGCGATCTGCAGCAGTTCAAGTTTGTTGGCGCTGACAGCTGCCATGGCTCAGTCTCCTTCAGTGGGATCGATTTCGCCGCGCCGCAATCTTTCGGCGGCGAGACGGTGTTCCTTGGTATTTTTCGGGGCGCTTGGCTTCTTAACGTTCGATTTCGGCTTCGGTTTGTTGCTCTTCGAAGGGTCGCTTTTTTTGGCGTGCGGCGGGGGCGGCGGCTCAAGTCCGAGATTCTGGCGCAGCTCGCGCTCGGCGGCCTTGCCGCGCCGCATCGATTCCGCGATCAGCTCGTCGGTCAGAACCAGCCTTGCGTCCGCGATGTCCTCCATCACCAGCGCCACATCAACATCTTCGCCCGCGCGGATGTCATCGCGATGTAAGTGCACGACATCGCCCTCGACGGGTCCAAGCGTGCCGCGGAACCGTTTGCGGCCCTGATGGGCGAGCGCCATGTCGATCTTCACGAGATGGCCGGCAAAACGTTCAAAATCAGTCCGGCGCACCAGCGGCCGGTCGATGCCGGGCGAGGAAATCTCCAGCCGGTAGGCCTTGTCGATGGGGTCGGCGACGTCCATTACCGGCGACAAAGCCTTTGAAATCGCTTCACAATCTTCGATCAGCATGGATCCGTCAGGGCGTTCCGCCATGATCTGGACGGTGCAGCCATGCTCGCCGGAGATCTTGATCCGCACCAGCCGGTAACCCATTCCCTGCAGCACCGGACCAGCGACCGCCGATACCCGCGCCGCAGCACCCGGCTCAACCACCAGCCGGGGCTCGGCGAGCAGGTCGATGTCAGGGGAATCTGTAGTCGGATCAGTCATATCCAGGGTCAAATTTGGTCTACTCGGGCGGTCTGATGTGCCGTGGGTTGTGGCCGGGCCATAAAGACGGTCCGGGGTGCAGCTGAGCCGGGCCCCGGGGTCGTCGCTCTGCGGGCTCGTTCAGGTAATAAAAAAGAGCGGGTCCGGAGCGGGCCCACTCTCAATACGCGATCGTATGAGAACCATAAGTTGGCGCGGATATAGCGGTTTTCACCTGATCCGGCAAGGCCTGCGAGGCCCAAAGCCGCGATTTTGCGCGGCTGAAGGACGGTTTCGAACCTAACCCTTCCTTCACCAAGCCACCCTAAATTTGGCGCGGGAATCCGCCGCCGCGCCGGGTTTGAGTGAGTTGCATGACCGTTGCCACGTCGATGATCCCCGGGCTCGAAGAGATCGTCAAACGGGGCGATCCCAAGCGCCGGGCCGAGGCGGCCCGCCGCATCTCCGAAATGTATCTGGAGGATGCGCCCAACCTGCGCTCCCATCACGTCGATCTGTTCGACGGCATTCTGGTCGATCTCGTTCCGCACACCGATATCACCGCGCGCGCCGAACTGGCGGAGCGGCTGTCTCGATTGATCAACGCGCCGCGCGCCTTGGTCGGGCAACTCGCGCATGAAGACGAGCTGTCGATCGCCGGCCCATTGCTGCGCCGATCGCGCGTCATCGATGAGCAGGCGCTGATCGGAATCGCACGCTTGAGAGGCCAGGGTCATTTGCTGGCGATGTCGGAGCGACCAGTGCTCTCGCCGGATCTGACCGATGTGATCGTCCAGCGCGGCGATCGCGACGTGGTGCGGCGCGCCGCCGGCAATGCCGGGGCGCAGTTTTCGCAAACCGGGTATTCCGAACTGATCAAGCGCTCCAGCAAGGATGGCGTGCTGACCCTCAAGGTCGGTCAGCGCGACGATCTTTCGGATCTGCAGTTGAAGGATCTCTTGGCGGGATCGATCGATGTCGTCCGCCGCCGTTTGTTCGAAGTGGTCAAGCCCGGACGGCAGGTCGCGATCAAGCAGGTAATGAACGAAATTTCCGGCGTGCCCGAAAAAGTCGAGAGCCGCCGTGATTTCGTGCCGGCCCAGCGCAAGGTGATGGCGCTGCATCGCGACGGCGAATTGAACGAATCCGCGTTGCTTGGCTTTGCCAAGTCTCACAAATACGAAGAGTCGGTTGCCATTCTATCGGCGATGTCGGGCGTGAAGATCGCAACGCTCGATCGCCTGATCTCCGGCGACCGCCACGATCCGATCCTGATCCTCGGCAAGGCGATCGGTCTCGAATGGGTCACCGTGCGCGCCCTGATCCTGCTCCGGCTCGGACCAACCCGGGTGCCATCGCCGACCGACATCGAGAATGTGCGCACCAATTTCGTGCGCCTGATGCCGGTGACCGCCGAGCGGGTGGTGAATTTCTGGCAGACCCGTCAGTCGGCGTGATTTAAATCAGCCGACTCTTCTAAATCGCAGATACGCCGCGCGCCGGCCTTCGCGTTCGGCTTTGCGGCCGTAGCGCGTCATCGTGTAATCGGTCCATGGCAGGCGCCAGTCATCGGCTCTTTCCGCGGTCCAGATGAAATCGGACGAGTGCGAAAGATGCGCCAATGTCCATGCGCTGTAGTCGCTGATGTCGCTGACGAAGCGGAATTCTCCGCCGGGCCGCAATACCCGCGCCATCGCGGCGATGGTGGCATCCTGCACGAAGCGACGCTTCCAGTGCCGCCGTTTCGGCCATGGGTCGGGATGGATCAGGTCGATGCGCGCCAGCGATTGCGGCGGCGCCCATGCCAGCAATTCGGCGGCATCGCCTGCGAACAGCCGGATGTTGCCGACGGCATGGGCTTCGATCTGCGCCAGGATCTTGGCCATGCCGTTGACATAGGGTTCGCAGCCGATGAAGCCGGTCGCGGGAAAAGCGCGCGCTTCGGCGATCAGATGCTCGCCGCCACCGAAACCGATTTCCAGTCTGACATCGTCGACCGGCGCATCGAACAGTGCCACGAGGTTCAAGGCCGGCGCAGCTGTGGTCTCAAGTGCAAGCCGTGGCAGCAGATGATCGATCAGGTCCGCCTGATGCGAGCGAAGCTTGTGACCCTTGCGCCGGCCGAAGAACGAGCCATGCGGATGAGCGGCGAGCGCGTCATCGGGCGATGCATCGCGATGGCCGGGATCGCGGATCGCGGCGCTCATCGGGGATCGAATGCGTTGGTTGTCATTCCGGACTCGCTCGTTTCAGATGCGTCCACTGACGCGCGCGCATCGGGACGCGCAACGGCGCGCCCGAGAATGACGACATATGGCAAAATCAGAGGCAGCTCAAACCCAAACCAACAGGCTCAGCGCTTGTCGGGTCCTTCGCGCGTGGCGATCTGCTCGACCAGATCGACAATGCTGCGTCGAAGCTTGGCATCGGCGATCCGCGTGAAGGCGCGGGTCAGTGCCAGACCTTCCGATGTCGCAAGAAAATCGGATACGTAAGCCGGCGACGTGCCTTCGGTAAAACCCTCGGTGCTGATGGTGCCGCTGGGTCCGCCTTCAAACAGAAACGATACCGGCACCTGAAGTATTTCGGAGATCTGCTGAATACGGCTCGCTCCGACCCGGTTGGTTCCCTTCTCGTATTTCTGAACCTGCTGGAATGTCAGGCCCAAGGCTTCGCCGAGCTTTTCCTGACTCATGCCCAGCATGATGCGGCGCATGCGCACACGACTGCCGACATATTTGTCAACAGGATTGGGCGCTTTGGTCGACATCGCCAACACTCCTTGAAATTACGTGTGCGGGGTGAAGCAAAACGAAAGCTGAGTAGCCTCAGGCGCCGATACCGTCAAATCCTGCTCGGAGTGTCGATGAGGAATCAATGCAAACAATTCGAGCAATATACTGACGGGTCTATTCTTGGGCAATCTCGACGCGCAGAATGCGAATGGCGCAGTCGATCTGTCAACTAGTGGATTTCCGTAGGCAGTCGTCAGGAACTGCGCTTCGCGACGCGACGCCTGACGACAAAAATAAAGGCGGCAGCGACAATGATGGCGGCGGGAACGTCGCCGAGGCGGGTATAAATCGTTGATGCAATCGCGGAAGGCAGGGGTGAATCGAGCACGCCCTCGATGCCGAGATCGAGCTTCGCGACGATCCGCCCAAGAGGATCGATAACCGCAGAAATGCCGGTGTTTGCTGCACGAACCAGCGGCAGACCTTGCTCGATGGCGCGCAGCCGCGCCTGTTGCAGATGCTGATACGGGCCGGTCGAAATACCGAACCAGCCGTCATTGGTAAGATTAACGATCCAGCCTGGACGGTCGTCGCGTTCCGCAACGTCGCCGGGAAAGATTGCTTCGTAGCAGATCAGGGGTAGCGCGCGCGGCGCATTCGGGATCTCCATGCTGCGCCGCCGGGTGCCCGGAATAAATCCGCCCTGAACCTTGGTCAGCTGCTCCAGACCGATTTTTTCCATCCAGTCCTGGTAGGGAAGAAATTCGCCGAACGGGACCAGATGCAGCTTGTCGTAAACCGACAGCACGCTGCCGTCGTGATCGATCACATAGATCGAATTGTAGGCGCGCGTGACCCGCACGCCCGGCGGCAATTCCGGCGCGCGCACCGAACCGGTGATCAGCACGGTGCCCTTGGGCAGGAGATCGGCGATCTGCGCCATCGCGTCGGCTTCGCGCGTCAGGAAAAACGGGAATGCCGATTCCGGCCAGATCAGGATGTTGGCGTCGCGCACGCCGGTGGATTGCGGTCCGGAGGCGCGATCGGACAGCGTCAGATATTTTTGCATTACTTCCGCCTTGGCGGAGTAATTGAACCGGACGTCCTGCTGCAAATTGGGCTGCATGATCCGCAGCTTGACGCTGGCGATCAATTTGGTCGGTTGCAGGCTGAGGCGCACCGCGCCAAAAATTCCCATCGCGATCAGCAGCGCCAGCGCGATCACAGGCGCGATCCACGGCTTGCGTCCGCGCGAGCTGCCGTCGATCAGCGCGGCCGGGCTCGCGAAGATCGCCACGGCCAAAAATGTCATGCCCCACAGGCCGATCAGCGACGCGGTCTGCGCCAGCGCCAGGGGTTCGGTCAGCGCGTAGCCGAACGCGTTCCACGGAAAGCCCGTGAGCACATGGCCGCGCAGCCATTCGCTTAACGTCAGACTAGCGGCCAGCGCGATCACCCGTGAGGCGTCGCGCGTCCAGATCAGGCGCGCCAGCGCAAAGCCCAACGCGGTGAACAGCGCGAGATAGGCCGGCAGCCCCAGGATCGCGAATGGCAGCAACCATGCGAAGGTGGAGGCATCGACCAGGAACGCGTAGCCGATCCAGTACAGTCCCGGCACGAAATAGCCGAGGCCGAACCACCAGCCGGCCATCGCCGCCGCCGGCACGCCCTGCAGGCGTCCGGCGCCCGCGCCATCGATCAGCCAGACCGCGACCGGAAACGTCAGGAACAATACCGGCCATGCATTGAACGGCGCCATCGCCAGCGCCGACAGTGCACCGGCGACGAGCGCAATGGCGGCGCGCTTCCATCCCCAGGACAGGATGATCGCAAGACCAATGCCGCGCAGTTTGCCGGCAGCGATCATGGCGAACCCGCGCCGTCACTGGGCGGATTCGTCGTATCGCCGGTGGGTGTGGAACCTGCCTCGTTCGCGGCTTCGCGGCGACGGTTTGCGCGGTCCGCCCGCACCGCAGAGCGTTCCTTGCGGGTGCCGATGCGCAGGCGCTTGACGCGGCGGGGATCGGCATCGAGCACTTCGATTTCGAAATTGCCGGGTCCTGAAATTACTTCGCCGCGCACCGGCAGCCGGCCGACATGGGTCACGAGATAACCGCCCAGTGTTTCGACTTCCTCGCCAGCCTCGCCGGTCACGAAGTCCTCGCCGATCACGGAACGAACATCGTCGAGGCTGGCGCGGGCATCGGCGATGAAGGAATTGTCGGCCTGCCGCACGATCGCCGGCGGCTCGTCGCTGTCGTGCTCGTCGTCGATTTCGCCGACGATCTGCTCGACGATGTCCTCGATCGAGACCAAACCGTCGGTGCCGCCATATTCATCCACCACCAGCGCCAGATGAATGCGCGAGGCCTGCATCTGCGCCAACAGATCGATCGCGCGCATCGAGGGCGGTACGAACAGCAATTTGCGGATGATGTTGGCGTCGGCCAGCGGCAGCGCCAGATCGACCGCGCGCAGATCGAGGCCCGCTGGAAAAGGCTTCTTGCGCTTGGCCTTGGATGGTTCGGCGACGCGCGCCTTGGCGGTCATGAAGGCGAGGAGATCGCGGATGTGGACGATGCCTTCGGGGTCGTCGAAGGTTTCGTTGTAGACCACGAGGCGGGAATGCGCCGCGCTTTCGAACAGGCTCATCAATTCGCCGAGCGGAATGTCGCGCTTGACCGCGACGATGTCGGCGCGATGGATCATCACGTCGGCGATGCGCCGTTCATGCAGGCCGAGGATATTGCGCAGCATGGTGCGCTCGATCGCGGAAAAGCCGACCTCGTCCGGCGTCGAAGCGTCGAGCACGACCTGCAAATCGTCGCGGACCGATCCCGGCTTCCATCCGAACAGCGTGCGGATCGCGCGGGTCAGCCAGCCCTCGGCGGCCGGGCGCATGACTTCGCCCTCCTGCACCACGGCCGGCAGGTTGCGCGTGTTGCGCGGATTGTCATGGGTCGGTTCGGAATCACCCATCTCAGTCCGTCCGCTCCCGATCGGAATACGGATCGGGAATGCCGAGTTGCGCCAGGATTTCCTTCTCAAGCGCTTCCATGGTCTCGGCGTCGTCGTCCTGTTCGTGATCGTGACCGATCAAATGCAGGAAACCATGGATCGCGAGATGGCTGAGATGATGATCGAACGGCTTTTGTTCGTCATCGGCTTCCTGCCGCATGGTCTGGTAGGCGATCGCGATGTCACCGAGCATCCGCGGCGCATCGTCGGGTCCGCTCGGGCCGGTCGGCGGCAGCGCGGGAAACGACAGCACATTGGTCGGCTTGTCGATGCCGCGCCAGTTGCTGTTGAGGGTGCGAATGCCGTCATCGTCGGTCAGCATGACCGCGAGTTCGGCCTCTCCGATATCCGCATCGGCGAATTCGGCCGCGGCCGCAATGGCGCGCTGGATCACGGCCTCCGCATCAGGCTCGGCCTGCCAGGCATCGGCGACCACGAGAACTTCGGTTATCGGAAGGGCAAACGTCGCCATCGGTCCGGCATTTCTGTTGCGACGGGAATTCGCCCCCGGCGCGCGTTCGGCAGCAGGTTTGGGCATTAAGGTTTTGTGGTTGCCGGCCGCTGCGGCAATCCTTCATAGGCCGCGACGATGCGCGCCACCAGTTCGTGGCGGATCACGTCTTCGGCCGTGAATTTCACCTGGGCGATGCCCTCGACGCCATCGAGCAGTTTTGCCGCTTCCGCGAGGCCCGACGTCTGGCCGTTGGGCAGATCGACCTGCGAGGGATCGCCGGTGATGATCATGCGGCTGTTTTCGCCAAGCCGGGTCAGGAACATCTTCATCTGCATCGACGTGGTGTTTTGGGCCTCGTCCAGAATGATCGCGGCGTTGGTCAGAGTGCGGCCGCGCATGAAGGCCAGCGGTGCGATTTCGATTTCGCCGGTCTGCAGCGCGCGCTCGACGATCCGCGAATCCATCAAATCGTACAGCGCATCGTAGATCGGCCTTAAGTACGGATCGACCTTCTCGCGCAGATCGCCGGGCAGGAAGCCAAGCCGTTCGCCGGCCTCGACCGCGGGCCGCGACAGGATGATGCGATCGACTTCCTTGCGCTCGAACAATTGCGCGGCCTGCGCCACCGCAAGCCAGGTCTTGCCGGTACCGGCGGGACCGATGCCGAACACCAATTCGTGGCGCTTGAGCGCGCGGATATAGGAATCCTGCGCGGCGGTGCGCGCACGCACCGGGCGTTTGCGCAGATTGATGGTCTCGAACTGCGATTTAGCGGTCTTGGCGTCGAATTCGAACAGCGAGCCTTGCGCGATCACGGCGCGGATTGCACCTTCGACATCGCCCTGCGCCAGCTCTTGTCCCTTGACCGCCTGGGCATACAGCGTTTCCAGCACGCGCCGCGCGGCGTCGCAGCCGTCGCGCGATCCGGCGAGGGTGATGTGATTGCCGCGCGAATCCACCACGATGCCGAGCCGGCGTTCGATCAGCGCCAGATTTTGTCCGTAGGGTCCGACCAGCGCCGAGGCCGCACGATTGTCGTCGAAGTCAATGACCACCTGCGTTTCGGGCGGAACTGGCATATCGCGGTCGAGTTTGCGGGGAGCGAGCGAAGGCGAATCCGATGCGCTTTTTGGCAAGGGTTCAGGCTCCCGTTGTAAGGTGAGATGATGTGGAGGACTTCATTTCTGCAAAAGCGGGCGGCACAGGCGAAGCCGCCGCAAGTTCGCCGAGCAGGCTGTAACGCTCGAGGCTTTCGATTTTGACCGGCAGCATTTGTCCGATGATATCGGCCGGTGCCATCACATGCGCGGGCTGCAGATAGGCGGTGCGGCCGACGATCTGACCAGGATTGCGGGCGGCGCGCTCGAACAGCACATCGACAGTGCGGCCAATCATGGCCCTGTTGAAGGCCGATTGCTGGCTGTCGATCAATTCTTGAAGCCGCACCAATCGCTCGTCCATTTCCGCCGCTGACACCGTCTCCCGCATGTCCGCCGCCGGCGTACCGGGCCGCGGCGAATATTTGAACGAATAAGCGCCAGCGTATCCGATTTGTGTGACCAGTGCGAGGGTGGCGGAAAAATCTTCCTCGGTTTCCCCGGGAAAGCCGACGATAAAATCTGATGAAAATGCAATGTCTTGGCGTACATCGCGAAACCGGTCGATGACGCGCCGGTAATCATCGGCGGTATGGCGGCGGTTCATGACCGAAAGAACCCGGTCGGAGCCGGATTGTACCGGCAGATGCACGAAAGGCATCAGTTCCGCGAGGTCGCGATGGGCCTCGATCAGGGTGTCATCGACATCGCGGGGATGGCTGGTCGAATAACGCAGCCGAACGATGCCGGGAATCTCGGCAAGACGACGCAAGAGGGTGCCGAGCGGCCAGATCCGCCCGTCCGGTCCCTCGCCGTGATAGGCGTTGACGTTCTGCCCGATCAACGTGATTTCGCGCACGCCATTGTCGGCGAGGCGTTGCACGTCGTCGATGATCTTGGCGACCGGCCGCGATACTTCGGCGCCGCGCGTATAGGGCACGACGCAGAAGGTGCAGAATTTATCGCAGCCTTCCTGCACCGTCACAAAGGACGAGATGCCGCGCGCGCGAATCGCGTCAGGCTTCGGCGGGGCTAAGAATCCAAATTTGTCCTCGACCGGAAATTCCGTCTCCAGCGCGCGGCCATGGCTTTTGGCGCGGGCCAGCAGTTGCGGCAGATGATGATAGCTTTGCGGGCCGACCACGACATCGACGACCGGCGCGCGGCGGATGATCTCGTTGCCTTCGGCCTGCGCGACGCAACCGGCCACCGCGATGCTCATGGTCCTGCCGTTCCGCGCGGCCTCGTCCTTGGCGGTGCGCAGCCGGCCGAGTTCGGAGTAAACCTTTTCGGAGGCCTTTTCGCGGATGTGGCAGGTATTGAGAATCACCAGGTCCGCGTCATCGACGTTGGCGGTCTCGACAAAGCCTTCCGGCGCCAGCGTGTCCACCATGCGCTGCGCATCGTAGACATTCATCTGACAACCATATGACTTGATGTGCAGCTTGCGCGGCGGCTTCATGGAACCTGAATGCGGGGTTGAAATGGCGCCATTGCGGCGCGGGGCTTATAGGCGCTCAATTATAGGCTAAAGGGCGGGAAATCCAGCGTTGGAACCGGCATTCTGGCCAATCAGCCCGGGCAATTGCCGCATATCGTCAAACGTCAGCGTGGCGCCGGCGGCGCGCAGCGTATCGCCGTACCCCTGATGGCAATGGGCGCCACCGTGAAAACCGAAAACCGCCATTCCAGCGGCCCGCGCGCCGGTAATGCCGGCGATGCTGTCCTCGATGACAAGACATCGTTCCGGCGGCGTGGCCATTTGGGCCGCCGCAAACAGAAACAGGTCAGGCGCGGGCTTGCCGTGCTGGACCTGCGAGGCAGAGAAAATGTTCGGCGCAAATCTGTCGTAGAGCTTGGCCCGGCCAAGACTGACGCGCATACGCGCGTGCGAACCGCTCGACGCCACGCAGACCGGCTGCGCGATCGCGGCGAGCGCCTGAGCGATGTGCGGCATTGCTTCCATGGTCGTCGCAAAGGACGCAAACAATTCGTCCTGCAACTGGCTGTGATAGTTGTCCGGCAGGCTGCGGCCCAATTCGGCTTCGACCTCGAGATGGGCCTGGCGCGAGGAACGGCCGAGGAAGCGATCGAATACCTGTTCGGTCGAGATCGGATAGCCGTGACGCGTCAGCACTTCCGCATGCACGCGGCATGAGATGACTTCGCTATCGACCAGCACGCCGTCGCAATCGAAGATGATGAGATCGAATCGTGATGTCAAAACGGCGCGCGATCAGGACTTATCGTCGTCGAGCGGAACACAATACAGCTCCAGCCGATGATCGACCAGTTTATAGCCGAGCTTGCGGGCGATCTCGGCCTGCAATTTCTCGATCTCTTCGGAGGTGAATTCGATCACCTTGCCGTCGCGCAGATTGATCAGATGGTCGTGATGGCTGTCGCGCATCTGCTCATAGCGCGCGCGGCCTTCGCGAAAATCATGCCGCTCGATAATGCCGGCGTCCTCGAACAATTTGACGGTGCGATACACCGTCGAGATCGAGATCTTGTCGTCGACCGCAACACAACGCCGATACAGTTCCTCGACGTCGGGATGGTCCACGGCCTCCGCCAGCACGCGCGCGATGACACGACGCTGCTCGGTCATGCGCATGCCGGTGGCGGCGCAGCGCGCTTCGATACCGGTGGCCTTCAGCGTAGGGCTCGATTTCAGGGCGGTCATGGTGTCCGGGTCCGGATAATGGGCCTGTTCTGCCACCGCGCGCGGGTTACGACAAGTCGCGGCGCATCAGAAGCGCGTTCAATTGTTCCCCGCCGGGCTGCTGGTAATAGCGTTCCCGGCGCCCAACAATGCCAAATCCGGCCCATTGATAGAGCCGGCGCGCCGGCTGATTATGTTCCTCGACTTCGAGGAACACCGTGCGTACGCCGCGGCCGGCAAGATGACCCAAATGTGTCAGCAACAGGTCGCGGGACAGGCCGCGGCCGCGGTGGCTTTCGGCCACCGCGATGGAGAGGATTTCCGCCTCGTCGGCCGCCATGCGCGAGACCGCGAAGCCGATCACCTTCCGCCCCATCCGCAGGCGATGAACCAGCGTGTTGCGCTCGGTCAGCATGGTCTCGAATTCGCCCTCGCCCCAGCCGCGATGAAACGACGCGCCGTGAAGCTCCGCGAGGGCGCGCGCATCGCGCAGCGTCGCGGGCTCGATCGCCGCGGGGCCGCTGCGCCATAATTTGGAGAGCCAAGATTTGGAGAGCCAAGATTTGGAGAGCCAAGTCATCATCAGGTCATCATGAAGGCTGCACGGCCCTCGGCAGCGGGTCTTTCATGGAAGTCGTTTTCAGGGAAGGCTTGGCATCGGGCGCGCGCAGATAGAACGGCCGGGCCGGTGCGGTGTCCGGACTGACCGCGGCGCCGAGCCACGCCACCCAGGCAATGTCGGGCGCCGGCTGCGGATCGACCTTGAACGGCGGCAACGCCTGCGCCGGCCAGCGATCGGCGAGAATTTTGGCGGCGTTGCCGACCAGATGCGGCGCGCCGAATTTCGATGCGCCGAGCGCCTCTTCGATCGAGGCGACGCATGGGCGGATCAGCGAGCTGCCATTGCCGCTGACCGCCTGCAGATAGACATGATCATGGCGCGCATCGATCGCGGAGATCACCGGATGTTCGCCGTTCTGGCTGACAATAGGCGCGGCATAGGCCGTCAGCGTCGGCAACCCGACCACGGGTTTGTTGGCGGCGAGCGCAATGCCGCGCGCCGCTGACAACCCGACCCGCAATCCGGTAAAACTGCCGGGGCCAGTCGTCACCGCGATCCGATCGAGCGCGGCAAAGCCGATGCCTGTGGCCTCGATGACGCGCGCGATCAGCGGCATCAGCGCTTCGGCATGGCCGCGCTTCATGGCCTGGGATTCCTGCGCGATCAATTTGCCGGCCTCGGTATCGAGGACGCCGGCGGCGCAAGCATCCAGTGCGGTATCGATGGCGAGGATCAGCATGGGGCCACGTATAGCAGCCCAAAATCGTCACGTCACAATTCGTGAAGACTGGTTCTGCGCCACCCTCCCCTGGAGGGGGAGGGTCGGCTCGCATCGAGCGCAGCGAAATGCGAGACGGGGTGGGGTGACAGTCTTTCAACGGGCACTGTTTGAGACGAGAGACCGTCACCCCACCCCGCCGCTTCGCGTCGACCCTCCCCCTCCAGGGGAGGGTGAAGGTGCGCGGTTCGTCAGCTCACATCGGCCGGACTTCGACCACGTCGGGCACGAAATGCTTCAGCAGGTTCTGGATGCCGTGCTGCAGCGTCGCGGTGGAGGACGGGCAGCCGGCGCAGGAGCCCTTCATGTTGAGATAGACGATGCCGTCCTTGAAGCCGCGGAACGTGATGTCGCCGCCGTCATTGGCGACCGCCGGGCGGACCCGGGTTTCGATCAGGTCCTTGATGGTCGCGACGGTTTCGGCGTCGGCTTCGTTGAAGAACTCGTCTTCCTCGTCGGCGGCTTCGTCATTGCCGGCACTGCCGTCGGCGAGCAGCGGCGCGCCGGACATATAGTGCTCCATGATGGCGCCGAGGATCGCGGGCTTGAGATGCTGCCAGTCGCTGTCGTCCTTGGTGACGGTGACGAAATCAGTCCCGTAAAACACACTGGTGACGCCGGACACGCCGAACAGCCTTTCGGCGAGCGGCGAGCGCGTCGCGGCCTCGCGGGTAGCGAATTCCATGGTGCCGCCGTCGAGCACAATGCGGCCGGGAATGAATTTCAAGGTGGCGGGATTGGGCGTGGCTTCGGTCTGAATAAACATGATTTTCTCCGGCGTCGCCGGTTCAAGGCCGGCGCGTAAGCTCTTCTAGCAGATGGCGATGGCAAACGCACGATCAAGGGGCGCAGAACAGCAGTTCTTAAGCCGCATCAAGGGCTTCAGGACCGGGTATTTTAAGACAGCGCGTCGATTTCGACGTCGGTCAGCTCGCCGGGCACAATGATGACCGGGATCGGGAACGAACCGACCACGCTGGCCATCAGGGTGATGATCGGGCCGGGGCCCTCGGGGCCGGGATTGGCGGCCAGCACCAGCATCGCGATATCGGCATCCTTGTCGATGACGTCGAGGATCTGCTCGGTCGGGTCGCCCTCGCGGATCACCCGTTCGGGGGTGATCGCGGCAATGCCGTTGGCGCGGCCGGAAGCGCGGTCGAGCGCGGCATTGGCTTCCTCCTGCGCCTCGGCGCGCATGATATCGGCGACCCCCAGCCATTGCTGGTTCTGGTCCTCGATCT
This sequence comes from uncultured Alphaproteobacteria bacterium, assembly GCA_963790595.1. GTDB lineage: Bacteria > Pseudomonadota > Alphaproteobacteria > Rhizobiales > Xanthobacteraceae > Bradyrhizobium. Next base: position 312,156 of record CAWBPE010000019.1, read on the forward strand.
CGATGAGGCGCAGCATCACCACGCCGCCGCCGACCCGCATCGCCCAGCGGCTGGCATAATAGACCGCGCGGTCCCATTCCGCGGTGTCGTCAACGATGACAAGGCATTTCGGCTTGTGACCGGTCTCGTAGCTTCGTCGCTGGGTGGTCATGCATGTCCCGAGGCTGCGCCAGGCAGACCCTATGCTGCCACGGCGCAGCCGTCCCCGACAAGCGGGGGCGGTGACGAGCCGGACTTTAGAGTGCGCTGCGGCACTGCCGTGAGGTGTTGATCGTCTGATGCAACAACGGAAGTGCGCCCCCTCTCCCATGAGGAGAGGGTTGGGGTGAGGGGGTACAGTCTATCGATAGCGCCTAACCCCTCACCCGGATCGCATCTGCGATGCGATCCGACCTCTCCCGATGGGAGAGGTAAGACACTCGCTAGGGGAGATACTAGCGCTTGCGCACAAAGCCGACGATGTCGGTCACGGACTTCATGGTCTCATTGGCGATGGCGCGGGCGCGGTCGGCGCCGTCGACCAGGATGGAATCGACATGGCCGGGGTCGGCCACCAGCCGCTTCATTTCCGAAGCGATCGGCGCCAGCTTGGTCACGCATAATTCGACCAGCGCGTTCTTGAAGTTCGAGAACTGCCCGCCGCCGAACTCGCCGAGCACCTCGGCCTTGCTGCGGCCGGACAGGGCCGCATAGATCCCGACCAGATTGTCGGCTTCGGGGCGGGTTTCCAGCCCTTTTTCTTCCGACGGCAACGGCTCCGGATCGGTCTTGGCCTTGCGGATTTTCTGCGCGATGGTGTCCGCATCGTCGGTGAGATTGATCCTCGAATTATCCGACGAATCCGATTTCGACATCTTCTTGGTGCCGTCGCGCAGCGACATCACCCGCGTCGCGGGACCGGTGATCAGTGGCTCCGGCTGGGGAAAATACAGGCCGTCGTCGAAGCCGTGGCCGAGAATCGAATCGCCGAAATCATTGTTGAATTTTTGCGCGATGTCGCGCGCCAGCTCAAGATGCTGCTTCTGGTCCTCGCCGACCGGCACATGGGTGGCGCGATACAACAGAATGTCGGCCGCCATCAGCACCGGATAATCATAAAGACCGACCGATGCATTCTCGCGATCCTTGCCGGCCTTTTCCTTGAACTGCGTCATGCGGTTGAGCCATCCGATCCGCGCCACGCAATTGAAGATCCAGGCCAGTTCCGCATGCCCGGAAACCTGGCTCTGGTTGAATACGATATGTTTCTTGGGATCGATGCCGGCGGCGATGAAGGCCGCGGTTACTTCCCGCGTGTTGCGCGCGAGTTCCAAAGGGCCGCCCCACACCGATACCGGCTGCGTCAGCGCATGCATGTCGACGACGCAATAGAGACAATTATGCGTCTCCTGCAGCTTCACGAAATTGACGATGGCGCCAAGATAATTGCCGAGATGCAGATTGCCCGTCGGCTGGACGCCTGAAAAAACCCGTTCAACGATCGCCATGGCTGATTTCCTGTTTCGCGCCGTCCATTGCCGATGGGCGCGACGCGCCGTCCATTGCCACGCAAGTATCAGTCGCGCAAGCCGGGGCCGGTATTTTGCCTTATCGCGTTAACGATTTCAGCCCGTTGAATCACGCCAAATAAGCCCAGAAACAGGCCGTAAATCGCAATCCCGCCCGCGATCAGCAGCGCCAAGAGAATGCCCTGCACGATGCCGTGCGGATTCGCACTCGCCTGCACGAGTGGCGCCGACAGCCACAACAATGCCCCCATCGCCAGCGCGGCCAGCACAATGCGCGGCAGCCGCCGCCTCGCTGATGCATCAATGGCGAAACCGAACTCGACCGCACCATGCCGGATAAGGCTGGTCGCGCTGCTCCAGGCGCCGAGCGCGATACTGGCGGCAATACCGCCCGCGCCATAGACATGGCCGAGGATCACAGCCAGCACGATCGCGACCACAAGCCCCTTCAATGTCGCGAACAACGGCGTCATCGTGTCGCCGCGCGCGAAGAACGCCGGCGACAGCGCCTTGACCAGCACATGGGCGGGCAGGCCGAACGCCAGCCACATCAGCGCGTTCGCGGTGGCAATAGTATCCGCGGCGGTAAATACGCCGTGCTCGAACAACAGCCGCACCACGGGTTCGCTGAGCACGGCCAATCCCAATGTCGCGGGCAGTGCGAGACCGACCGCGAGTTCGAGGCCGCGCGACTGCGCATGCGCGGTCGACTGCGGATCGCCGGTGCGTAACGCGCGCGTCATTTCCGGCACCAGCACGGTGCCCATCGCAACGCCGACAATGCCGAGCGGCAATTCGATCAGGCGATTGGCGAAATACAGCCACGACACCGCCGAGGGCGACGACGATGCGATGATGGCGCCGCCGACAATCAGCAATTGCGGCCCGGCGCTCGCGATCATGCCGGGGATCGCCTTGCCAAGAAAGCCGCGCATGTCAGGATCGAACGCAACACGTAATGGCGTGGCGATGCCGCCGCCGGGGCGCAAGGCCAGAATCAGCAATTGCATCAGCCCGGCGATGCCGACCGTCGCCGCGACCACCAGCGCGGCCGTCGCCCCCTCAAAGCGCCAGCCGAACAGCACGATCATGACCGCGATCAGCGCGATGTTGAACAACAATGGCGAGAACGCGGTGAGCGCAAAGCGTCCTTTCGCGTTCAACAGCGCCATCATCACAGTGGTGGGCCCGGCGAAGGCGAGATAAGGCAGCATCAGGCGCGCGTCGTCGACCGCAAGCTGCAATGTTGCGTGTCCGGCAAAGCCCGGCGCGAGCGCTGACATGACCAGCGGCATCAACGACCCGATCAAGGCCGTCACCACGATCAGCGCGGCGCTGATGGTGCCGAGCACGCGCCCGGCGAACGCCGCCGCGGCAACCGCGCCGTCGGCCTCGCGCACGCGCAGCCACGCCGGCACCAGCGCCGCGTTCAGCGCCCCCTCCGTCAACAGCCGCCGCACCACATTGACCAGTTGAAACGCCACCAGAAAGGCATCCGCGACCGGGCCCGCGCCGAGCAGCGCCGCGATCATGGCGTCGCGCGCGAAACCAAGGAGCCGCGAGGCCAGCGTGCCCGTGGAAACGGTGAGAAAGGAACGGATCATGGAGGCTTCTATATCAGCGTCGCCTGTGATAGGCCGCAGCCTTTCGGTATCGCAAAACAGCGCCAATAAACGGATCTGACCAATGGCTGACGCAAAATACGACGTTCTGGGTATCGGCAACGCGATTTTCGACGTGCTGGTGCAGACCGACGAGGCTTTTCTTAACGCGCATGGCATGGCCAAGGGCGGCATGGCGCTGATCGACGAGAGCAGCGCGACCTCGATCTACCGGGACATGGGCCCCGCCACCGAGATGTCCGGCGGCTCGGCCGCCAATACCATTGTCGGTATCGCCAATCTCGGCGCCCGCGCCGCCTATGTCGGCAAAGTCAGGGATGACCAGATCGGCCGTCTCTACACCCATGACATCCGCGCCGCCGGCGTCGCGTTCGAGACCAAACCCGCGGCTGATGGCCCGGCCACCGGCTGCTCCTACATTCTGGTGACGCCGGACGGCGAGCGCACCATGAACACCTATCTCGGCGCCGCGCAGGACCTGACATCCGCCGATATCGACCCGGCGCAAATCGCGGCCTCGTCGATCGTCTATCTCGAAGGCTATTTGTGGGATCCGGCAAGCGCCAAGGAAGCCTTCGTCAAGGCCTCGACGATCGCGCATGATTCCGGCCGCCAGGTCGCGCTGACCTTGTCGGATGCATTTTGCGTCGGCCGCTACCGCGGCGAATTTCTCGATCTGATGCGCAACGGCACGGTCGATCTGGTATTCGCCAACGAAGCCGAATTGCATTCGCTGTACGAGACGTCGGATTTCGACACCGCGCTGAAGCAATTGCGCAACGACACCAAACTCGGAATCGTGACGCGCAGCGAAAAAGGCTGCGTGGTGGCGTCGAAAGAGGGCGTGGTTGCAGTGCCGGCGTTTCCGGTCGGCAAGATCGTGGACACCACCGGCGCCGGCGATCTGTTCGCCGCCGGATTCCTGTTCGGCCTCGTCCGCGGCGCCGGCCATGAGGCGGCCGGCCGCCTGGGCGCCCTCGCCGCAGCCGAAGTGATCCAGCACATCGGCGCGCGGCCGCAAGTGTCATTGAAGGAATTGGCGCGGGAGAATGGGTTGCCGGTGTAGGGATTAGAAGAGGGCACAGCCTCTCAATCGTTATGCCCGGGCGGCGAAAAGGTCGCTTATCTTTTCCTGCAGTAAAACAAATTCAGGCCGCTTCCAGCGCTTGATTTCCGTTCTGAATTTGTAAGACGTCGGAACAAAATAAGAACACTCCAAATTGAAAATCCAGAAAACGGTCGATACCAACTTGCTGTTCTGGTCATGGCCGCGGAAGAGCTTTCTTTTCGCTCGCGAATTTAGCACCGTCTGCGAGCCCTCTCACTCTCGCTGATTCTCGGACAGCACATGCCCATTTCGACTGCGGCGGATTTCATCCGCGAATACCTAACTCGAATGGGTGACATTCGCGGCACCGGAGGAGCCACCAAGGAAACATCGTATTATTCCGCTCTCGAAAACCTACTGAATCATTTTGGGGAGCAGCTAAAGCCCAAGGTCATTTGCAATGGTCAGCTGCGCAACGACGGGGCAGGCAATCCCGATTTTGGGCTTTATTCGCGAAGCCAAATTCAAAAGGGCGAACCCCGCAAAGGGCAGAAGCCAGAACGAGGTGTAATCGAGGTCAAAGGCTTAGCGGAACATACCTGGCAAACAGCGGATAGTGCCCAAGCAACGAAATATTTCGACCACTACAGGCTCGTTTTGATTACCAATTACCGTGAATTTCGGTTGATTGGTGAAGACGCTTCTGGCCATGCGACCGAACTCGACAAGTATACACTCGCGGTAGATGAGGCCTCTTTCTGGGCGATGACCTCAAACGCGTCCGCGACGGCAGCCGCACATGCAACTCATTTGGCGGAGTGAGCTGCTGCCGGTTTGATGGACACCTCGTTAAGCTAATCCCACCTTACGTTCGAACTCAACTGGGCTGATGTATCCGATCGTCGAATGACGCCGGATGGCGTTATAGAACCTCTCGATGTAATCGAACACATCTGCCCTGGCCTCATTTCTGGTGCGATAGATTTTACGCGCGGTCCGCTCGGTCTTCAGCGACGAGAAGAAGCTCTCCATCGCCGCGTTATCCCACACGTTGCCGGATCGGCTCATGCTGCAAACGATGCCGCTGTCGGCCATCAGCCGTTGGAACTGCTCGCTGGTGTATTGGCTGCCCTGGTCCGAGTGATGCAGCAGGGCATCTGGCTTGCCTCGCCGCCAGATCGCCATCAACAGGGCGTCCGCGACCAATTGAGCCGTCATGCTGGCGCTCATCGACCAGCCGACCACCCGGCGCGAGAACAGATCGATCACGGCCGACACGTAGAGCCAACCCTCGGCGGTCCAGATGTAGGTGAAGTCGGCGATCCACTTCTGGTTTGGCTGTTCAGCCGCGAACTGCCGGTCAAGAATGTTCGATGGCACGGCTGCGATCTGGCGATCACCTTCGTCTTTCGGCAGACGCCGGCGCCTTGGCCGTGCCCGCAAGGCTTGCAGGCGCATCAGTCGCTCGATCCGGTGCAGACCGCATTCGACGCCATCCGCCAGCAGGTCACGCCAGACACGCCGTGCGCCGTAAGTCCGGTCGCTGGCAATGAAGCTTGCCTTCACCTGCAGGCCCACCGCTTCGTCACTTCGGGATCTGAGGCTGGGCGAGCGGTTCAGCCAGGCATGGAAGCCCGACCGGGATACGCCCATTGCTTCGCATAGCCATGCCACCGGCCAGATGGTCCGGTGCTTCGCGATGAAGACGAACTTCATGTCGCTTCCCTCGCGAAGAAGGCCGCGGCCTTTTTTAGGATATCCCGCTCAGCCTTCAGCTTGTTGACCTCGCGCCGCAGCCGCTCGATCTCCAATTGCTCGGGCTTCATCTGACCATGCCCGGGGAAGGCTTGAACCGGATCGGAGCCGAACTCCTTCACCCATTTGCGCAGCACGTTCTCATGAACGTCCAGATCGCGGGCGGCCTGCGCCGCAGATAGCTGCAATTGTATTGATGAGCGATGCGTTGGACTCCAGCTATGTCGCTTGTAGAGATGATTGTATTGCTTGGACGGAAGCGGACGACTAGTTCTACTGTACAGTGATGAAAATGCTCTGCGCCTAAAATCTAATTTCCCCGACCAATTCAACGTTATTTGGTGTGTACAGATCTCCCGCAAAATACGCTGGTCGCGGGATATCTATCAAAGGTATCTATAATAGAGGGAGGCGGATCATTATGAGTGCAACCGCCAAATTGTTCATGCACGGCTGCAGCCAGGCCGTGCGCCTGCCCAAGGAGTGCTGGTTCGAAGGTACCGAAGTGCGGGTCAGCAAGGTCGGCGACAAGGTCGTGTTGGAGCCGCTGAAAAAACCGCCCATCGACATCGACAAGTTCTGGGCCGAACTCGACGCCCTTGGAGCAAGAGACTTCCTGCCGGACGGAATCCCTGACGATCCGCCGGTTGGACCCGATCCACGCGCCTTCTTCGACGAATGATCTGCCTCGATACCAACGCCGAACATGCCGTCAATATTGCCCGCAGTCCAAAAACGCCTGCTATTATTGATGATTTGAAATGATATCATTATGGGCTTCACCATGGAGGCTCCGATGCAGGTTTCGAAATGGGGCGATAGCCTGGCTGTCAGGCTGCCCAAAGCGCTGGTTGAAAAGATGGGCCTGCGGGCAGGCGACGAAATCAGTATCGTCGATGTGGCCGAACGAACGCTGGTCGTCCAGAAGGAAGACCGGCGCAAGGCGGCGCTCGAGCGCCTGGCTTCCCTCAACTGGGCGCTTCCTCCCGGTTACAAATTGGATCGGGACGAGGCGAACGAGCGGTAGAAGGCTTTTTACGACAATCCAGGCCCTCAATGACAGCGCTGTAGCTTAGCGCCCGCAAAAAGATTTGCGGACGAACGGAGTCTACGCCGCCACTGAAAAATCAGCCGCCATCGTTTGTTTACGCGGATCGAATGGAGCACTGCACCGCCTTCCTGCAAGCAATTGCTGTATTTCCGTCGTGCTCGGCTGCAGCCGGCGTCGACCACTCACACTCAGACTCACACCAGAGTCTTCTTGGTGCCGGTGGCAGTTTGCGAACATCCCCTGCCGATAAATTTCGGATTATCAGAAATGCTTCTTGACCCCTTCCCCAAATCACCAGTAGAATCGTCGCCATCCTGTCCCTCCAGAGGGGCGTTCGCGATCGTCACAAACGCGGGGCGGGATGCGGTGGACGCGGATGCGCCTTTGACGAACGGCGCGTGAGGCGGACGGCGAAGTCGTGTGGTCCTGACACCCCGACGCTGGTGTCAAGTTGCGCTGGATTTATCCGCGCGGCGATGGTGGCAAAAAAGCCCGGTCACTAGGGAGAGCGCGAAATAAGCCGTAAAACCATTGCGCAGGGAAGGCCGGATTGCCTCCGCTGAACCTGTATGCTCGTGTGCGTTTCTTAAGCCACCTTTGCACGCGAGACCGCGGGTGCAGCGCGCACCCGGTCTTCCCTGCGCCCTCTGATTTCAAGGGGCGAGGTTTTTAGCAAGACCCGGGCGCGTTGCGCCGCGGGAACGGAATTTCGTGTCTGCATTAGCTTCGTTGCAAGCATACCGGCGGGAAAAGCGACAGAACTGCAACACTCGCCATAATTTGCGGGGAATGGCGCCGCATTATCGGTGACGTTCCGGTCCGGCGGCGATATCGTGGTCCGGTTAATCGGAACGGATTTTGGAATAAGGCGTTCAGATCGCAGCACAAACGGTGCTCTCGAGCTGAAGAATTTAATCAAAATGATTGCGGCCTTTAGGGCCGCATGGGGACGGCGATGATTTCGACCTGGAGTGAATGGAAGCGATATCCCCGTGCGGAGCGCGGCGAGAATATCGAGGCGCCGATCAGCCCTGGCATCTATGAAGTCCGCCATGCCGCGACCGGGGCGTTGTTTTCGTTCGACGCGGTCGAGAACGTCGCGAGCGCGCTGGCGCTGTTGTCGGTGTCGTCCAAATCATGGTTCGCACGGCGCGGACCGGCCGTGACGCCGGACCTGGAATACCGGACCTGCGCGACGTCGTCGAAGGCCGATGCCAAGGCGGCGTTGGAGCGCATGGTCGGCCGCCGTGACACCTATATGAGCGGCGCGGCCTGAGGCGGCTGCATCGGGTCTTCGGTTGTCGCAACCGTTGTTGGTCAAACTTGCCTGAAATTCAGGCCCAAGCCCTCGAAATTGCTTGAAGCAGCCGTGCCTTTGCCGCCGGTGTCTTGCGGCCGGTTTGCGCCTATATTGATATTCAACGAGCGGGAACATCCGATCCCAAGAAATTAGATCCAAGGAGTAACGCCATGACCCCGACTGCTGCCGCACGCGCTTCGCAATCGTCCGCGCTCTCGCTGCGCGACCGCCTGAAAGATTCGTCGCTGTTGCGCGAGCAGTGCTACATCGACGGCGCCTGGGTCGGCACGCCGGCCAATCCCGTGACCAATCCGGTCAACGGCGTCGAGTTGGCGAAGGTGCCGAAGATGAGTACGGCGGAAGCCACGCAAGCCGTGGAAGCCGCCGAGCGCGCATTTCCGGCCTGGGCCAAACTCACCGCCAAGCAGCGCTCCAATACCTTACGCAAATGGTTCGACCTGATCGTCGCCAACCGCGAAGATCTGGCGCTGATCCTGACCTGCGAACAAGGCAAGCCGCTCGCCGAAGCGCTCGGCGAAGTCGATATCGGCGGCGCCTATGTCGAATTCTTCGCCGAGGAGGCCCGCCGCGTCTACGGCGAAACCATCCCGACGCAACGGCCGGACTCGCGCTTGTTGGTACTCCGCCAGCCGATCGGTGTCTGCGGCGCGATCACGCCGTGGAATTTTCCGTGTTCGATGATTACCCGGAAAGTCTCGCCGGCGCTCGCCGCCGGCTGCACCGTGGTGCTCAAGCCCGCCAACGAGACGCCGCTCACCGCCCTGGCGCTGGTCGCGCTGGCTGAGAAGGCCGGCGTGCCCAAGGGCGTGTTCAACATCCTCACCGGCCATTCGTCGGCGATCGGCAAGGTGCTGTGCGAACATCCCGCGGTGCGTTTTGTCGGGTTTACCGGCTCCACCGAGGTCGGCAAGATTCTGTATCAACAGGCTGCGGTCGGCGTGAAGAAGCTTGGGCTTGAACTCGGCGGCAACGCGCCGTTCGTGGTGTTCGACGACGCCGATATCGATGCCGCGGTGGAAGGCGCCATGGTCTCGAAATACCGCAACATGGGCCAGACCTGCGTCTGCGCCAACCGGATTTACGCCCAGGACAAGATCTACGATCAGTTCGTGGAAAAGCTCTCGAAGAAAGTCGCCGCCATGAAGATCGGCGATGGTACTCAAGAGGGCGTGACGCAGGGCCCGCTGATCAATATGGAAGCGATCGACAAGGTCGAAAAACACATCGCCGACGCGGTCAAGGGCGGCGCCAAGATCGTCACCGGCGGCAAGCGCCATTCGCTCGGCGGCACTTTCTTCGAGCCGACCGTGCTTTCGAACGTCGCGCCCGATGCGCTGGTGTCGCGCGAGGAAACGTTCGGGCCGCTGGCGCCGGTGTTTCGTTTCAAGGACGAGGCCGACGTGATCGCGATGTGCAACAAGTCGCCGTTTGGATTGGCTGCGTATTTCTATTCGCGCGATCTCGGCCGGGTCTGGCGGGTGGCGGAAGCGCTGGAGTCCGGCATGGTCGGCGTCAACACCGGCCTGATCACCACCGAAGTGGCGCCTTTCGGCGGCGTCAAGGAATCGGGGCTCGGTCGCGAAGGCTCGCATCACGGCATGGAAGAATATGTCGAGATCAAATATGTGATGATGGCGGGGATCTAAGCCTCGCAGTGCCGGTACTGCGTTAAAGACCCAGCGTGACCTCGGCCCAGTGCACGATCACCTCGCTGTTGAGGAATTCGATCACACTGGGCTCGATCGCATCGGGGCTGTTATGCGCGACCAGCGTGGTGGCGACGATGGCATCGCAGCGGTCGTTGAACGCGACTGCGAGCGCCGAATTTCCCGCGCGGTAGGGATCGGCGATCGCAAAGGCCCGGCTGCGGCCTTTCATCCAGGCGACGTTGATCTGGCGGCCCGGTCCCAGCCCCGAAAGCTTCTCGCCCATCAGCCTGAAATCGCTGAGGCGATCGAGTTCGGTATCGTCGGAGACGCCGGTCGTGCAGTTGCAAAAGCCGATCTTGGCCCGAACAAAAAGATTAACCTCAACGCCGCAGTCCGCCGCCTCACAACGAAAGGCTTTGCCCTTGCCCCAGCTCGTCGGTCGGATAGGGCCACTGCACTTCGGAGAATTTCGGATGGCTCGGCGTCATCACCGCGTTGCCGTGGCCGGCCATCGGCCAGCCAAAAAACATCGAGGCCCCGGCGAGCCCGCCCAGGCCGAAGCCCAAGAAGCCGACGACAGCAGCGATGATGGCAGTTCTCTTCATCGCATTTCGGCCGATCTAGTTGCTCGCGACGAAAGCGCGCGCTGTGGCCAGTGTCGGCCGCTCCGAATTGGAGCCGGCGGCGAGCGCGACCAGTTTCTCATACATCGCTTTGGCTTTCGCGGTGTCGCCGAGCGCCTGCGCAGCCTTTGCGGCGCCGACATAGCCGTTGAAGCGGTTCGGCTCTTTCGCCATCGTGGCCTCGAACGCGGCAAGGGCCTCCTTGGCCATGCCGCGCTCCAGCAGCATGAAGCCGTATAATTCGCGCGCCGGCGCGGGCGGCCCGGGTGTGACCGGCGACTTTTCCGAATTGTCCTCGGCGGTGGCCGCAGCGCTCATGGCCTTGAGCGCCTCATCGTATTGGCCATCGGAATAGAGTACCCAGGCGCTCGCCACCTGCTCCTGGATATCGACCTGGCCGGCCCAGTAAACGTTCTTCGCCTCGCGCAGCTTGTCGCGAATTTCTCCAAGCTTGGCGACGTCAGCTTTGGCGGCTACCGGATTGCCGGAGCGCGCCGCGCCGATCGCACGGGCGAAATGAGTGATCGCCATCACGTGCGGAAACTTGCTGGGCTTGACCTCAAGATTTGCCGCGCCGGTCCAGTCGGCGCGCTCCACCGTGTAGCGCGCCGGCGCGACGGCCCGCGAAAAAGCAGCAGCAAAGGCGTCGGGGTCGAACTGCGCGGCTTCGATTTCATCGACCACGCCGCGCGCCTCCGTGTCCTGACATAATTGCAGATAGGCGTAGACAAGATAATCCTGCCCATGCAGCTGATCGCCGACTTCCTTGTTGGCCTTGGCGGCTTGCACGGACGCGGTGTTCGCCGCAATCGATTCCTTCCAGTAGCCGACGCGGGTGAAAATGTGGGACGGCATATGCTGCGCATGCGGCGCGTTCGGCGCGATCTTGGCATAACGCAGCGCCGCCGGCAGGCCCTTGGCGGCGATCGCCGGATAATCATAGAGATGGATCAGATAGTGGGCGACGCCGGGGTGTAGGGGTTGCCGTTGCCAGATCGGTTCGAGAATGGCCGCGCCCTTGAGCTGGTTGGCGTAGGTCTTGTCCGCCGGTGACGCCGCGACATTGAGGGTGATCGCATAGAATATCTGCGCCTCGTCGTCGTCAGGATATTTCGCAGCCAGCGCTTCCATCGCCTTCAAATAGGATTGCACGCGGGCCTGATGCGGGATCTTGTCGTAATCGGCATACATCACCGCCAGCGCGTCGATGTAGTCGCGCTCCCGTTCCGTCCTGGCGCCGACTGCTTTCGCCTTCTCGATTGCCGCAAGACCGAGCGGAAGATTGGGCGCCGGCACCGGACTGTGCGGATTATTGAGCAGCGCCAGCGCGACACCCCAATAGGCGATGGCGCATTCCGGATCGGCCTTGAGGGCTTCCTGGTAGATTTCCCGGGATTCGGCGTACCAGAAGGAATGCTGGTATCGCATGGCACGATCGAACCGCCTTTGCGCGGTTTCGTTGCACGAGGTCGCAAAATGAACCGTGCCGAATTTCTGGTCGGTATCGTCCTGAGCGCCAGCAGGCGCGCAAGGCACCAGCGTTGTCACGGCCGCGACGGTTACTGCCAACAGAAATTCACGCATGGTGTCCTCCTGGTAGACGAAAGCGTGATTTGAGTTCTCGCCGGTTTGGCGAGGATAGGCCTTTATCGGGATCCATTCAACGCGTCAGCACCGTTGCGCGGCGCAGGCCTATCGCCGCAGCACCGCGATCACGCGGTTGGCGAAGGTCAGCCGCTCGGCCATTACGGAAACGAAATAGGTCAAAAGCTTCTGGCTGAGCAGCGGGTTTTCGTCCTTGATCGCCTCGAACTGCTCGGTGTTCAGGACATACAGCACGCTGGCGATCTCGGCCTGAATCGTGGCGTTGCGCGGCGCATGCGAGACCAGCCCCATTTCGCCGATCGTGGTATAACGGCCGAGGCTCCGCACCCGCGTGGTGCCGCCGTCGCTTTTCGGGATCATGATCCCGACGCGCCCTTCCAGGATGAAGTGCATGGAATCGGCCGCGTCGCCGGCATTGACGATGATCTCGCCGGCATCGACTTCGAGGCGCTCGCAGCGCTGGATCAACTCGCCGGCGTCCTCCGGGTCCTCGAGGATCTGGGTGAACCAGTCGCGCAAGGAAGCTTCTTCCTGCTCGAAGTCCTGATGCTGCGCGATCAGTTCGTTCTCGCACCACTCCAGCGCATGATCCAGTTCGGGCATGATGCGGACGTCCTGCGAGATGAAATCGCTCGAACGCAACGCCTTCTCGGCCATGGCCGGCAGATGCACCAGCACCAGTTTGATGCCGCGGTCATGCGCGGTCCGCTTGATCTGGGCAAAACTATAGGCCGCCGAGGAATCGATGCCGGTCACCTGCTTGAAGTCGAATACCAGGAAGCGGCAGTCCACATGATGCGCCAGCAATCCCTTGACGTGCTGGTAAAGCCGGTTGGCGGAGCCGAAGAACAGATAACTCTGCAGGTTCAATCCCTGGATCTTGCTGCCATGGGCGGCCAGCACCGTCAGATCGTCGCGCGAGCGATCGAGTGAGCTGCGGTATTCCGTGCCGTCAAAACTGTATTTGATGGAATCGATGCGCGACGCGCTCAAGGCAAAGGTTGCGCAACCGATCACCACGCCGATCAGGATGCCGGCGACGAAGCCCCATTGCACGATGATGACGATGATCGCCAGCAGCGAAACATATTCGGTGAGTGAAAGCCGCCGCCGCGACTGGACGATCCATCTGTGGAGCTGATCGGCGCCGAGATAGATCAGGAGGCCGCCGAGCACGAATTTCGGCATGTAGCCGAGTAGCGCGGGGGCAAAGGCCAGCATCAGCATCGAGATCGCGGCGACGGTCAGTCCGGACAGCCGGCCGGTCCCCCCGGCATTGAAATTGAGGACGGTGCGGCTGACGGAAATGCAGCCGGTATAGCCGCCGAACGCGCCGGACAGGATATTGGCGACGCCGGTGACGTTGAGTTCCTGTTCGAGATCGGCTTCGCGATGCGCCGCGACTTCGATGCCGGTGGTGTTGAACAGGGCGCTGGATGCGGTCACGAAGACGACGGCGATCAAATTGCCCGACAGCTCCGGCAAAGCGGACCAGGGATAACGGCCTATTTCCTCGATGTTCCACGGCAACATGAAGGTAATGCTCGGCGGCGGCTGAAACGTCCAGCCTGAAGCCTGGGCGTCGACCGCTGAGATGCCGGCCAGCCAGAATACGATGTGCGCAGCGACGACGCCGCCGACAAGAATCGCAGGCAGGGCAAAAGGCGTGCGCGAGCGGTGCCAGGTCAGATAGAGGATGATCGCCATCGCGAGGGCGGCCGCCAGTTCGTACAGCGTCAGGGCGTTTTGGAACCGGCCGAGCGTGGCGAATTGAAAGCGCTGGCCGGTAATGACCCGGATCGCGCCGAGCACGATCAGCCAGGCCGTCGCGCCGAGAAATCCGCCGACCACCGGATAGGGTACATAGCGGATCGCGCGGCCCAGCCGCGTCAACCCGAAACAACACAGCACGATCCCCGTCGTGATGGTCGTAAGAGCGAGCGTGATGATGACCGGCGCGAGCAGCGGCGCCGACGGATCGGCGGCCGTTATCCGTTCGACCATCGACGACGCCAGGATGCCAGTCATCGCCGCGGTAGAACTCTCCGGCCCTGCGACCGCGAACGGCAGGGAGCTGCCGAGAGCAATGACGGCGGCGAGAACCGCCGATGCAATGAAGGTCGCGGCGACGCCGTAGGACAGATACGGCGCCAGCGGACCGGCGAAAATCAGCAGCGCGTAGGACAATCCGAACGTAACGGTCAGAACGCTGGCGGCGCCGCCGCCGAGCACGTCCGTAAGCGCCGTGCGCAATCGCAGCTTCCGGCCGAGACCGATGGCGAGACTGTCGGCAAGATTGTCGGACTGACTGACCACGCGCGCGTTTGCCTCTCAAATCCCGCTCAGTGGTAGACGACCGCGCTGTGCAAGCACAATGTTTTTTTGTAACGATTCATGGTGGCGCGGCAACCCAAAGTGGAACCCGCGCCACCCTTGTTTTTCCCGGAGCTAAGCGATCTTCAGGTCCGCGCCGGTGACGCGGCGGAAAGCCTCGAGGTAACGCTTGCTGGTGGCATCCACCACGCTTAAGGGCAAAGCCGGCGCGGGCGCTTCGCCATTCCAGCGGCCGGCGTGGCGCTCCACGTCGAGATAATCGCGCAGCGGCTGCTTGTCGAAGCTCGGCTGCGGCTGGCCGGGCTTGTAAACGTCGGTAGCCCAGAACCGCGAACTGTCGGGGGTCATCACCTCGTCGATCAGGATGATGCGCCCATCGGCATCCCGGCCGAATTCGAACTTGGTATCGGCGATGATGATGCCCTGGTCGCGGCTGATCTTTTCGCCGAGCGTATAGACCGCGCGGGTCATGCTCTCCAGCGTGTAGGCGACCTCTTCGCCAATAATTTCGCGCATCCGGCTGACCGGAATGTTTTCGTCATGGCCGGTCTCGGCCTTGGTGGCCGGGCTGAAGATCGCGGGTTCCAGCCGGCCGCTTTCGAGCAAGCCTGCCGCGAGCTTCTCGCCCGCCAGCGTGCCCTGCGCGGCATATTCCTTCCACGCGGAACCCGAGAGATAACCGCGGATCACGCATTCGATCGGAAACACCGTGGTGCGGCGGCACAGCATCGCGCGCCCAAGCAGCGAAGCGCGGTGGTCTTTGAGCTCAGGCACTTCGCCGATGATGGTATCGGCATCGGCGCTGATCATGTGATGCGGCACCACGCCTTCGAGTTGCGCGAACCACCAGGCGCTGATCTGGGTCAGCACCGCGCCCTTCATCGGAATGGTCTCGGCCATCACGATGTCGAAGGCGCTGATGCGATCGGTGGTCAAGAGCAGCACGCGGTCGTCGCCGACGGCGTAGATATCGCGCACCTTGCCACGCCCAATTCGAGGGAGAGGCAGGTCGCTGGCGAGCATCGTGGTCATGGATCAAACTTTCGAAATAGCGGTCGCGCGCTTAAAGACGCGCGGCAAAGCGAAATGCGGGAATAGCTCATTCCGGCAGCGGAATGAACTCATGTTCGTTGGGGACGTGGGCGAAGCGGCCGCTCTTCCAGTCCTGCTTGGCCTGCTCGATCCGCTCCTGGCTGGAGGAAACGAAGTTCCACCAGATATGGCGCGGGCCTTCCAGCGCGTCGCCGCCAAGGAACATCATCCGCGTCGGTTTGAGCGCCTTGACGGTGATGCGGTCGCCGGGCCGGAAGATCAAGAGGCGCGGGCCTTCGTAGCGCTCATTGGCGATCTCGACCTCGCCGTCGACCACATAGATCGCGCGTTCCTCATGATCGGGATCGAGCGGAACGCTGACGCCTTCATTGACGCTGACTTCAGTATAAAACCACGGCGATACCATCGTGACCGGCGATTTCACGCCGAACGAACTGCCGGCGATGATGCGCGCGGTGAAGCCGGTATCGCGGACAACCGGCAAGTCAGCCGCCGCGTAATGCTGGAACGACGGCGCGATTTCCTCCGAACCCTTGGGCAGCGCGATCCAGCTTTGCAGGCCCAGCATCTTCTGGCCATTCTTGCGCTGCACGTCGGGTGTGCGCTCGGAATGCGCGATGCCGCGGCCCGCGGTCATCAGGTTCATCGCGCCGGGTTCGATTTCCCTTATGTTGCCCTCGCTGTCGCGGTGCATGATGCTGCCGTCGAACAGATAGGTCACGGTCGCGAGCCCGATATGCGGATGCGGGCGCACGTCCATGCCCTTGCCCGACATGAACTGCACCGGCCCGAAATGGTCGAAAAAGATAAAGGGGCCGACCATCTGCCGCTTGCCATGCGGCAGCGCGCGGCGCACCTCAAATCCATCGCCGAGGTCGCGGGTGCGCGGCACAATCACCAGTTCCAGCGCATCGCAGGACTGGGGGTCGCCAAGGATGGGGTCGTTGGAGGGCTGCCAGCTCATGGGATTTTTCCATCGTTCTTCGTTGGCCATCATAACAGCAAACAGGCGGCGCCGTCCAAGTGGGCTGGCAAGTGGGCTGTCGAACGTCAAAAGACGCATCTTCACGTTCTCGCGGCGCGTTGCGCCCGAGTGATGCCAAGAATTCCGCCCTCTTTTGAGGGCGCAGGGAATGCCGGGCGCCTGGTGCGCCCGCCGCCGCATGTGCGAAAGTAGTAGGTAAAAAGCACACGCGTTAGTCAGGTCACACCGAAAACACCCAGCATTCCCCGCGCAATGGTTTTACGACTTATTTCGTGCTCTCCCCGGTGATCGGGCTCTTTTGCCACCGTCGCCTCGCGAGTCACCCCGCGAAACTTGACGCCAGCGTCGAGGCGTCAGGACCACACGACTTCGCCGTCCGCTTCAGTGCCATTCGTCAAAGGCGCATCGGCGTCCACCGCATCCCGTTCCAACGTCCGTGACGATCGCGAGCGCCCCTCAAATGGGACGGGATGCGCGGATTATGATTTGATTTGGGTGAAAGCGCGAAAGGATTTATTTTTGGCGGTACATCTGGACAGATGGAATCGCGTTGATCCGGTTCAGGAAATTAGGCTGGGCGTGAAAGTCGTTTGGTGGTTGTAGCAACCATTAAACTCAGGCGGTTTTTTCAGTCCACGGCGCGCCGCGCTGGACGACGGTGGCGGTTCAACTCCTTGATGTCCGATGTCGAGGGAAGAGCGGACATCGTCAGTGCGGCCAGCCACTTCCGCAAATGACCCAGGCCGTGTAAAAACGATTTTCCTCCCCCAAAAACTGCGCGCAACCGGGGCGATCCGCGTCGACACGACGGTTGGAGCATATTTTTGCTGGATCGATTCTGGAGTCAACCCGGGCGAACCTCAGACCACGCTAAGCGAGGTGAACGGTCACACGATGCGCATAACAGCACGAGCTCTTCAGGCCCGGATTGCCACCAGGAGCGGCTTGATGCCGACGATGTTCATTACGCGCGTGAGGTTGTAGGCGAGTACGTTCAGCGCCATCTCAGTCGCTACCTTCGGCAGCGTCTTCATCAGAAAGTGCGTCGCACCCATCCGCATCTTCAGCGTGGCGAACGGATGCTCTGCGGTTTCGCGGCGCACACGCATGGCTTGTGGATTTTGATCGAGCCGCGTCTGCGCGGCCTCGACGACGTGTTCGTGTTCCCAGCGTTTGATGCGGCGCTCGTTGGACGTTGTGCACTGATCCTTGAACGGGCATGTGCGGCACGCCTTCGTCAGGTAAATCCGCATTTTCTGACCATCTTCATCAGCGATGAAGTGGTGCGCCAGCTTCTCGCCGGCCGGGCAGCGATAGACATCGTCCTTGGCCAAATAGACAAAATCAGATTTCCCAAAGCGGCCTGCCGACTTGGCCCCCGAGGTTTGCGGCTTGGGTAGTGTGACCGCGATCCCGGCCTGTTCGCATGCCAGGATTTCCTCACCTTTAAAGTAGCCCCGATCCGCAACGACGTCCAAGTAGTCGCTGTGCAGCGCGGCTTTCGCAGCCTGCGCCATCGTCGCCAGTTGCGATCTATCGGTGCCGACGTTGGTGACCTCGTGCGCTACGATCAGATGGTTCGTGGTGTCGACCGCACTTTGTACGTTGTAGGCGACCATGCCTGAGCCGCGCCCGCTCGTTGCCATCGAGCGGCAATCGGGATCGGTCAGCGATATCTGCTTGTCGGGCGAGGCGAGCAATGCCTTTTCAATCGCGGCCAGCCGCTTCACTTCTTCTTCAAGCTTCGCCAGCTTTTCCTTAAGCCGCGTCTTGGTCAGCAGCACCGTTTCCGACGGCTCTTCTCCTGCGGCAGTCCGGCGGTCAGCGGTGTCCAGTTGGCTCATGTAGCGCGCCACGCTCTCTTCGATCTGCTTCTGGCGGCGCTGGATCTTGCCTTGCGTGAAGTTGTTGTCGCGACTGTTCACAGCCTTGAACTTGCTGCCATCGATGGCAACGCTGGCCTTCGTCAACAGGCCCATCTTGCGGCACAACTCGACGAATTGGGCGCAAACCTTCTTGATCGCGGGGCCATTGTCCTTGCGGAAGTCGGCGATGGTCTTGTGATCCGGCGCAAGCCGCCCGGTCAGCCACATCACCTCGAGATTGCGGCCAGCCTCGCGCTCCAGCCGCCGGCTCGATTGGATCCGGTTGAGATAGCCGTAAATGTAGAGCTTGAGCATCGCCGAAGGATGGTACGCTGGCCGGCCGGTCGCTGCTGGATCAACGCCATCGAACCCGAGGTCGCGGAGTTCTAACGCATCCACGAACACATCGACCGCGCGAATGGAATTGCTCTCGTCCACCCAATCATCGAGGCATTCCGGAAACAGTGTCGTCTGCTGACGATCCGCCCCTTGCACGAAACCCTGCATCACTCCCCCCGCCGATTCAGCAGCAGAATCATAGCATCGACGGAGTTTTCACACAGCCTGGACCCAGAGCGGACATCTTTCAAATTCAGAATAATTTGAACCTTTCGTCGCACAATACCTAGATAGGTAGGGCTTACGATGTGTCGGGTGCGGTCAGTCTATTCCATTTTTAGCGCTTTATTGCTGGCGGTCGCGGTGCAGCTCGCGTCCCCGGCGCCTTCGTCAGGGCAAGTGCCTGATCGGAAGGCGGCCTATCTAGAATGGCAGAGCATTGCTAACGGGCGAACAGACTTTGAGGTCTCAGACGCAAACCAAGTCCCAAGTTTACTCGCAACCGCTGCTAAGCAATCAGGCTGTCATTATGAAGAGATCTCAAAAGTTGGCCCCCTGCGTTTCCTAAGTGTGGAAAAGCGTCGCCTCGCGTTGATGCCTTGCTTCGGCTTCAATGGATCGAACGAGTTGTTCGATTTTACAGACCTGACGAAACCTATGTTGCTGGAGTTTCCGGTTATTGCTCAACCGGAAGGTTTTGGAACGACGTCTTGGCCGGGTGCGATTACTTGGAAACCTGAAACTAAACTCTTCGAGGCCGAAAGCAGTACAGACCTGTGCCCCAGCTCAAAGGTACGACATACATATCGTTTTACCGACCCGACCTACAGACCGGGCCTCATTGTCGTGAAGGTCGAACGTCAAGCTGATAGGTGCGCAGCAAGTCCTTGGATTATTGTATGGGAAGCTTCGCGATGGTAGCGCGCCGGGCATCTTCCTTAGTCCGTATTGCCTTCTTCGCTGCAATGATCGGTTATTTTGCGCATGCAATAGCAACAGCCCAGACAATAGAAACGCGGGCGCGAGAAGACAGCTATCTTCTTGCTTATTTTCTCGATGAAGAACCCAGCGACGTCGGTCGTGCAGCCCTGCAGGAGACAGCACGGGACGTGGTTGTTGCTAAGGTGAATTTGACCCGTGGCCCGATTTATCTTGTTCCGCGAGAGCAGTCCGGCGTCAGGGGTCCTCAGCCCGAATACCTGTTCAAGTCTTGGTTGCGTGTAGCGCAGGTAATTCGTGGCCCAGCGTCCGTTGGAGAACAGTTCGACGTGACTTTCGGCAAGCCTAATTCGTCCGGCAGGATTACAATGGTTCCTTACACGCATGATGAGGTAAATCGTGAGTACTTTGTGATCGCTTACGTGGGGGATAATGGGCAGCGGCATTTAGCTGGATACCCGATAAGCGAAGAGAAATACCGAGCCTACGAAGCGGCTGTGAGGGAACGCATCAAATTTCCAAAGTGAGGTGATTATCCAGGGTCATCGACTTTAGTCCGCTTCTGGCACTTTTCGGACGTCGCGTAACGTCCGATTTAAGTCCGGAATGCACACCTAAGCGGACGTCATTCGGCCAACCGTCAATTTATGGGTTCACGCGTCGCCGTTTTTCGGCTGCCGATGGGGTCGGCACCCCGCCTCCCACGTTACCGCAGCAACATGCAATGCGTCTTAAAATCGCATCGACGCAGCTGACTGATCCCGGCAGGCTCGATACAAATGGGCTGCGGCACGCGGACGGCCGCCAATTTCGCCACGGTGAACGTTCATGGCAGTAAAAACGACCAACGGGGATCGGAAAAAGAAAGCGGCTGGAGGCAGGCAGTTGAATATTCTTGGAATTAATTCGGTGTATCACGAATCGTCCGCCGCGCTATTGGTCGACGGCAAGCTCGTCGCGGCCGTCGAGGAAGAAAGATTCAACCGCATCAAGCACGGCAAGACCGCGGAATTCGACAACCCGCATCAATTGCCCGAACGCGCGATCCGTTTTTGCCTGAGCCATGCCGGGCTGACCTCTGGCGATATCGATCACGTGGCCTATTCGTTCAGTCCCAAGATGCGCCATGCGCAATATCGCAAGGAATGGTGGGACCCAAAGCTCGAGGAAACGTTTCGGCTGCGGCTCGGTCAGGTGCAAGGCGCCGTTGAGGAATTTCTCGGACGGCCGCTCAAGCAGAGCTTTCATTTCGTGCCGCATCATATGGCGCATGCCGCCTCGGCGTATTTCCCGTCAGGCTTCGATCGCGCGGCGATCCTTTCCCTCGACGGCATCGGCGAGGTCGCCGGCTCGTTTCTGGCAAAAGCTCAAGGCACGCGTATTGAGCCGGTCGAATCGATCGATTATCCGAACTCGCTCGGCTTCCTCTGGGAAGTCATCAGCAGCCATCTCGGCTTCTCGCATTACGATGCGTCGAAAGTGATGGGCCTTGCTGCTTACGGCAAGCCGGAAATCTTCCGCAGCAAATTGCAAGCGGCGCTGCGGGTCGGCAAGGACGGCTATAAAGTATCGCCGGAGTTTCTGACCGCCAATCCGAATCTCTACGCGAAGCTGGAATCCGTATTCGGTCCGGGACGGTACCTGGACGAAGGCGAAATTCAGCAGCGCCATGCCGATATCGCGGCGGCGCTGCAGGAGGCGACCGATAAAGCTGTGATGGCGCTGGTGCGGCGCCTCAAGCGCCAGGTGCCGTTCGATAAATTGTGTATGGCCGGCGGCGTCGCGCTCAATTGCGTGACCAATGAGATCGTCCGCAAATCCGGCGAATTCTCGGATGTGTTCATTCCGTCCGCGCCGCACGATGCCGGCACCGCGATCGGCGCAGCGCAGATCGTGCATTGTTCAAAGCGAAAGAGCTCGCCCGAGCGCGGCATGTCTTCGCCGTATCTCGGTCCGGCATTCGAGCGGCGCGAAATTCTGGCGGCGGTCAAATCATCAGGCCTTGAGGCGCGCCGCAGCAAATTCCCCGGGCGCGATGCGGCCGAGATGATCGCCGATGGCAAGATCGTCGCATGGTTTCAGGGCCGCATGGAATTCGGGCCGCGCGCGCTCGGCAACCGTTCGTTGCTCGCCGACCCGCGCCGACCTGATATGCGCACCATCCTCAATCAGAAGGTCAAGCACCGCGAGGATTTCCGCCCCTTCGCGCCGAGCGTGATGGCCGAGCATGCCGACGAATGGTTCGAACTTGCCGGCGCCCGCGCCACCAGTCACGGCTTCATGCTGTTTGCCTGCGACGTCAAGCCCGAGCTGCGCGATCGCATCCCGTCCGTCGTGCATCTCGACGGCAGCGCCCGGGTGCAGCTCGTCAGCCGCGAACTGAATCCGCGCTTTCACGATTTGATAGCCGCTTTCCATGCCAAGACCGGCGTGCCGATCGTCGTCAATACCTCGTTCAACGACAGCGAGCCGATCGTGTGCACGCCGACCGATGCGATCGTCACGTTCCGCAAGTCGGGGATTGACGCGTTGTTTATGGACGACGTGTATTTGACAGCGGAGAGCTGAGCGGGCGTGGTCTGTAGGGTGGGCAAAGGCGCTCTTGCGCCGTGCCCACCATCCTACATTCATGCTGGCTTGACGACGGTGGGCACGCGAAGCCTCTCATCGGGCGCGCATTCGCGCTACCCGTTGGCTTTGCCCACCCCACGCGCGCGAATCATTGCCGCTGTTTTCCGGGCCTCATGGTTCGAGACGCGCGAAGACGCGCTCCTCACCATGAGGGTTCTCCGACCTCATCCTGAGGAGCATCGCAAAGCGATGCGTCTCGAAGGATGCGATTAAGGCCGATTCGCGCTACCCTGGCTACTCCGCCGCGGTCACCGTGCTGGTCGGCACAGCCGAACCCGCGCCATACCGCTGGTCGATATAGTCGATCACCATCGCCTTGAATTCGGTGGCGATGTTGGGGCCGCGCAAGGTACGGAACTTCTTGCCGTCGACGAAGACAGGCGCCGCTGGAGTCTCGCCGGTGCCGGGCAGGGAGATGCCGATATCGGCATGCTTGGATTCGCCGGGGCCGTTGACGATGCAGCCCATGATCGCGACGTTGAGCGATTCGACGCCGGGATAGCGGGTCTTCCAGCTCGGCATTTCGACGCGGATGAAATCCTGGATCGAGCGCGCCAGTTCCTGGAACGTGGTCGAGGTGGTGCGGCCGCAGCCGGGGCACGCCGCGACCAGCGGCACGAAGGTGCGGAAGCCCATGGTCTGCAGCAATTCCTGCGCGACCTGAACTTCCAGCGTGCGATCGCCGCCGGGCTCAGGGGTCAGCGAAATCCGGATGGTGTCGCCGATGCCGCCCTGCAGGAGAATGCCGAGCGCGGCCGACGAGGCGACGATGCCCTTGGAGCCCATGCCGGCTTCGGTGAGGCCGAGATGGATCGCGTAGTCGGAACGCTCGGCCAGCGTCTGGTAGACCGCGATCAGATCCTGCACCGCCGAAACTTTGGCCGAGAGGATCATCCTGTTCTTGGGCATGCCGAGTTCTTGCGCCCGGGCGGCCGACAGCAATGCCGACTGCACCATGGCCTCGCGGGTCACCGCGCGAACGTCCTTTGGCTCGGGCAGCAGGGCGTTTTCGTCCATCAGCTTGGTGAGCAGTTCCTGATCGAGCGATCCCCAATTGGCGCCGATCCGGACCGGTTTATCGTTCTTGTTGGCGATCTCGATGATGTCGGCGAATTGCGTGTCGCGCTTGTTCTTGAAGCCGACATTGCCGGGATTGATGCGGTATTTGTCCAGCGCCTCGGCGCAGGCCGGATAGTCGGCCAGCAGCTTGTGGCCGATATAATGAAAGTCGCCGATCAGGGGCGTGGTGATGCCGCGCTTGCGCAGGGCGTCGCGGATATGCGGCACGGCGGCGGCGGCTTCCTCGCGGTCCACCGTGATGCGCACCATTTCCGAGCCGGCGCGCGACAGGGCTGCGACCTGGGCCACAGTGCCTTCGATATCGGCCGTATCGGTGTTGGTCATCGACTGCACGACAATCGGGGCGCCGCCGCCGACGGCGACATTGCCGACCATCACTTGCGTGGTTTTATGCCGGGCGTTGGGGCCGGCGACATCATCTTGGGGTGGTTTCACGGGCTTGTTCATGGGGTCTCAAATATCAGGTTTTGGTGACATTCAGCAATGGATCAATCGCCGCCGGGATCGCAGGGCTGGGCCCCGCGGGGCTTGGTCCGGCAGGATCTGGCCGATTAACCAGATAAAGCCCCGCAATCACCAGGATTGCCGCCGCGCCGAATACCGGGGTCAGGGTGTCGTGGAGGATGACATAGCTAGCCACGACGCCAAACAAAGGGGTGATGAAGGTAAAAGCCGACAATTTGCTGGCGGAATAGGTCTTGATCAGCCCAACCCATATCAAAAACGTCAATCCGACCACCCAAAACGCCTGATAGGCCATTAACGATAGCGCCAGCGGCCCGGGAACCCGGGTCAGGGTTTCGCCCCCAAACCATGACGCCAGCCCGATAATTGGGATCGAAATGGCGACCTGGTAACCCAAGGCCTTTTCGGGCGGGGCCCGGCGCAGCGGAGAGGCCTTCACAAGGAGGGTCGTGGCCGCCCACAGCGAGCCGCCGCCGACGATCATGAGGTCGCCCAGTAATACATTTGTATCAACATTGGCCTGGGGCACGCCGATCGCCAGCGCCACCCCGGCAAAACTGAGGCCCAGGCCGGCCCATTGCGAGGCCCGCAACCGCTCGCCGAGAAACTGATAGGAACCGAGCGCGACAAAAAACGGCGCGGTGTAGAGAAACACCACCGCGCGCGAGGCCGAGGTCAGCGCCAACCCGCGAAAGATCAGCGCGAACTCGATGCCGAATAAAAGCCCGGCGAACAATCCGACGCCAAGCGTGCCATCGGCGGCGAACATTTTCACACCGCGAAAACGAGCGATCAACAGCAGCACCGGCAACGCGCCTGAAGAGCGGATCATGCCCTGCAGCATCGGTGGAATATCCGGGAGAGCGAGCTTGACCGCGATCTGGTTGAATCCCCAGCTCAGGCAAAGCATCAGCATCAGCGCAATCGCGCCGGGGCTGAGCGGGCGCTCGGCCGGGTTGGTCGGCGTGTTATTTGATGACATGGATCCTCGTGCCGGCTTGGCGCCGTGTTATTGGGGCGTGATCCCGAAAAGTGGCGTTCCGGTTTTCGGAAAAGATCATGCCCAAAAAATCAAGCCTTTTGGCAGTGCGCGCAGGTGCCGGTGATTTCGACCACCGATAATTTCGGCACGAATCCAGTGGCGCGGGCGGCGTCATTGAGGCTTTGGGCCACGGGAGCCGCGGGAATTTCGCCGACCGAGCCGCAATGTTCGCAGATCAGGAACGCGACCATCGCCGCGGCGTCATGGTCATGTGCGCAGGCGAGAAACGCATTGCGGCTTTCGATGCGATGGACGAGGCCGTTCTCCATCAGGAAATCCAGCGCGCGGTACACCGTGATCGGGGCCGGCCGCGGCATCGATTTGGCGAGTTCGTCGATCACCTCATAGGCACCGAGCGGGCGGTGGCTGGACAGCAGCGCCTGCAGCACATGGCGGCGTATCGAGGTGAATTTCTGCGCCCGGCGTTCGCAAACTTGTTCGGCATGCCGCATCGCATCCGCGGTGCAGCGGCCGTGATCATGGTCGGGGGCGGGGAAAGTCGGTTTTGTGAGTGTCATTATGGCGGAATGTAGCATTCCGGCGGCTAATCCCCAATGCCCGCAGCCATTTTACCGGGTTCCCTGAGCAGCCATGTGCGTTCGGCAGGGCAGCCCTTCCGATGCACCGCCATGAAAAATTCATAAGCTAGCTTATTATATCCAAAGCTTATGGAGATTGGTTCCCAATGCCCCGCGGTTCCGTGGACATGAACTTCCTGTTTGCGCTCGGCGAATTGCAGCGCCTGGTGCGCGCCTATGCCGACAAGAAGGCGGCGCGCTACGGGATTACCCGCGCGCAATGGGCTGTGCTGGCCAGGGTGGAACGCACCGAGGGTCTCAAGCAGTCGGAACTCGCGGAGCAGATGGAGATGCAGCCAATCACGCTGACGCGGCTGGTCGACAAGCTCTGCGACAATGGCTGGATCGAACGCCGCAGCGACGATACCGATCGGCGCGTCAACCGGCTCTATCTGCGCAAGGCCGCGCGGCCGCTGCTCGGCAAATTGGGGGGCTTGCGTTCCGAACTCACCGCGACCGCGCTCGAGGGCATCAGCCCGGCCGATGCGCATCGCCTGTTGTCGCAACTGGAAACCATCAAGGAAAACGTGCGCAACGCCATTCAGAATCCGGCCGAAGAGCCGCCGAAAAAGGAGCCGCGATATGGCTGATCCCGTCCTGAAATTCCCGCCCGAGCAAAAGGGCAGTCCATCACAGACGTCGCCGAATACGGCTTCCGCGCAACCGCGCGGGCTGATGGCCGGCTTGCGGCGCTATCGCCGTACGCTGTTGCTGGTGGTGTTGCCGCTGGTCGCCGTGATCGCGGGGCTGGTGTTCTATCTCAATGGCGGCCGCTACGTGACCACCGACGACGCCTATGTCGGCGCGCAAAAGGTTCTGATCACGCCGGATATTTCCGGCAAGGTCGACAAGGTCGTGGTTCGCGAAGGCCAGCGCGTCAATGAAGGCGACGCACTGTTCGAGATCGATCCGGTGCCGTTCCAGCTGGCCGTCGATCAGGCCAGGGCGACGCTGGCGCAGGCCAAAACCAGTTACGAGAATCTGAATGCCAACATCAAGATCTATGGCCAGATGGCCGATCTGATGCAGCAGTCGGCTGACCTGAAGCAGCGCGATGTCGAGCGCAAGACCGCGCTGGCCAAAAGCAATTTCGGCTCGCAGCTCGACCTCGACAATTCGTCGAACTCGGCTTTGACGGTGCGGGCGGAAGCGGCGTTCGTTCAACAGCAGCTATCCAGCTCGAAAACCCAGTTGCTCGGCGATCCCAATCTGCCGCTCGAGCAATTCCCGCCCTACGTCCAGGCCAAGGCGGCGCTGGCGCTGGCGCAGCGTAATCTCGACCACACGGTGCTGCGCGCGCCGATGGGCGGCATCGCAACTCAAGTGGACCAGATCCAGCTCGGTCGTTTTGTGGTGGCGGGCACGCCGGTGTTCTCGGTGATCGACACCTCGAAGCCGTGGGTCGATGCGAACTTAAAGGAGTCGGATTTCACCTACATTGCGGTGGGCGAGACGGTCAGCATCGACGTCGATGCATTCCCGGACCATGTCTTCAAGGGCACAATCGGTTCGCTCAGCCCCGGTACCGGCGCGCAATTCGCGATCCTGCCGCCGCAGAACGCGACCGGCAACTTCGTCAAGGTGGTGCAGCGCGTGCCGGTGCGGATCTATTTCGACAGCCATGATGCCGATGTGCAGCGGCTCAAGGCGGGCATGAGCGCCTACACCACGATCGACACCGGCCATCGCCGCTCGCTCGCTTCCATGCTCGGCCTCTCGCCGGCCGCCGCCGCCACCAGGCAGAACTGATCGCCATGAGCACCGCCGCAGCCCCGATCGCGGTGCCCGGCCTGCGCCGGAACATGGTGACGATCTGCGCCATGACCGCGACCATCATGCAGGCGCTCGACACCACCATCGCCAATGTCGCGCTGCCTTATATGCAGGGCAGCCTGTCGGCCTCGCAGGACCAGATCAACTGGGTGCTGACTTCTTACATCGTCGCGGCCGCGATCATGACCGCGCCGGTGGGCTGGATCGCTAATCGCTTCGGCCGCAAGCGGATTTTCATCGTCTGCTCCGCCGGATTTACGATCGCATCCCTGCTGTGTGGCGTGGCGCAGGACATCAACCAGATGGTGCTGTTTCGGCTGCTGCAGGGCGTGTTCGGCGCGGCGCTGGTGCCGCTGTCGCAGGCGGTCATGCTCAACTCCTATGCGCTGCATGAGCGCGCCAAGGCGATGTCGATCTGGGGCATGGGGGTGATGATGGGGCCGATCATGGGCCCGTCGCTCGGCGCCTGGCTTACCGAAACCTATTCCTGGCACTGGGTGTTCTTCGTCAATCTGCCGTTCGGCATCGTGACTGTGCTCGGCCTTCTGGTGTTCATGGACGAGACCAAGCAGGATACCAATCTCAGATTCGACTGGTTCGGTTTCGCTGCGCTCGCGATCGGCATCGGCTCGATGCAGGTCGCGCTCGACCGCGGTGAGCAGCTCGGCTGGCTCGAATCCAACGAGATCATCGGCGAGATCATCGTTTCCATCATCGGCTTCTATTATTTCTTTGCGCATTCGCTGACGACCGCAAAGCCCTTCATCCAGTTTGCCATCTTCAAGGACCGCAACTTCGTCAGCGGCTGCGTGTTCATGGCGGTGATGGGGCTGGTGCTGTTCTCGACCATGGCGCTGTCGTCACCTTACCTGCAAAACGTGATCGGCTATCCCATCATCACCGCGGGATTGTTGCTGGCGACCCGCGGCTGCGGCACGTTCGTGGCGATGATGCTGGTCGGCCGTTTCATGAAATATATCGAGGCGCGAACCCTGATCATCAGCGGGCTGGCGCTGATGTCGCTGTCGCTGTTCTTCATGACCGGCTGGACCGACCAGACCAATGTGCCGACCATCATCGTCGTCAGCATCGCACAGGGGTTTGGGCTCGGACTGGTGTTCGTGCCGCTCTCGACGGTGGCGTTCCTGACGCTGCCCAATCATTTGCGCACCGACGGCACCTCGATGCTGACCCTGATGCGCAATGTCGCAAGCTCGATCGGTATTTCCGTTGTGATCGCGCAACTGACCGAGGGCGGACGCCGGGTCTACGCAATTTTGTCGGAGCACATCAACCCGTTCAATCAGGCGCTGCAGATGCCGGATGTGCGCCGCATGATCGACCTGAATTCCGACGGCGGC
This sequence comes from uncultured Alphaproteobacteria bacterium, assembly GCA_963790595.1. Lineage (GTDB taxonomy): Bacteria > Pseudomonadota > Alphaproteobacteria > Rhizobiales > Xanthobacteraceae > Bradyrhizobium. The sequence goes on from CAWBPE010000019.1 coordinate 340,783, forward strand.
CGCGCGCTGGCCGATGCGGTCGTCGGCATCCAGTCGCAGATCATCGCGTTCTCGCTCGACTATCAGATGGTCATGATCATCACGCTATGCGCGATCCCGCTGGCGATCATGATCGGCTCCAGCAAGGCCGCGCTGCGCAAGCAGTCCGCGGCGCCGGAACATGCGGTGCTGGAATAGCCGCAGCCTAGCCCGCCAGATGAGCCGGCGCGACGCGCTCGCCGGTTCGCGCGGCTTGCTTGATGGCCTCAATGACGGCGAGCGTGCCCATGGCGTCGTCCGCGGACACCAGCGGTTCTTCGCGGCGAGCGATGACGGCGAGAAAATGCCGTAGCTGCTCGACCAGCGGATCGAGCGGGGATACCGCGACCTCGCTTTGGCCCAGCGGCGCGTACCATCCGTCATCACCAGGATAGGACCACAGCGCCATATTCGGCACGGCAAGGGAGCCCTTGGTGCCGGCAAAGAGATAACAGGGCTGATCCTGCCGGGGATAGGCCGCGTTCTCGCCGGAGGATAATTCCCAGCTCCAGGGTGCCGGCGTGCCATCGGAGAGCGTGAAGGTGCCGAGCGCGCCGTTGGAAAATTTCAAGAGCAGCGCCGCGGTGTCCTCCACCGCAAAGCCGCGGGCCTTGTTTGATGTCATCGCCTGCACGTGTTCGATCTCGCCGCAGATGAAACGCAGATTGTCGATGTCATGGATGAGATTGATCAGCAACGGTCCGCCGCCTTGCTCACGCCGCCAGGCGACCTCAAAGTAATCATCCGGCTTTTTCAGCAACCACAGCCCGGCCACGGCGGTCAGTTGACCCAGATCGCCGCCGGCGACCGCGTCCCGCGCGGCTTTGATAACGGGATTGTGGCGGCGATGGTGACCGACCAGTACCGGCACGCCGCTGCGATCCACGGCTTGCGATAGAATCCTGGCCGCTGCGACGGTGTCCGTAACCGGCTTCTCGACCAGCACCGCGACGCCGCGGGCGATACTGTCCAGCGCCATCTCCAGATGCAGCGAATTGGGCGATGCAACGATCAGGCCATCGGGTTTTTCATGATCGAGCAGTGCCCGATAATCGCCATACCAGCTAATGCCGCGCGCTTGCGCGAAAGTTTTTGCGTCGGCCGAGGGATCGGCGATACCCGCGACCACACAATCCGGCGAGGCTTCGATCAATTCGACATGCCTGCGGCCGATCAGGCCCGCAGCGGCGACGCCGATCCGCATCATGCGGTACTTTCCGCCATCGCGCCGCCGAGGAACAATTGTCCGATGCGCGGATCGTTCAGCACTTTGTCGGCCTTGTCGACAAGACGGGTCTGGCCAAGCTCCAGCACGATGCCGAAGTCGGAAATCTCAAGCGCGGAGCGTGCGTTCTGCTCGATCATCAGGATCGACACGCCGCGGCTGCGTAATTCCTTCAGGATATTGAAGGTCTGCTGCACCATCAGCGGCGACAGGCCGATCGACGGTTCGTCGATCAGCACCAGTTGCGGATTGAGCAGCAGACCGCGGGCGATTTCGAGCTGCTTCTGCTCGCCGCCCGACAACGTCGACGCCTGTTGTTCGGCTTTCTTGCGCAGCACCGGAAACCGGTCGAGCGCGGCTTCGATCCGCGCCGGCAGATCGGTGATGTCGCGTCCGGCCGCAGCCGCGCCGAGCCGGATATTGTGCCGAACTGATAACTCCGGAAAAATATTGCGGCCCTGCGGGATGTAGCAAATGCCTGCGGTCAGCAAATCGCGCTGGCTCAATCCAGTCACGTCGCGGCCTTTGAACAGCACTTTGCCCTCGCGCAGTTTCAGCAGACCGAAGATCGCCTTGAACACGGTGGACTTGCCCGCGCCGTTCGGTCCGATCACGGTGGTGATCGATCCCTTCGGCACCGAGAAGGTGGTGCCGTTGAGGATCGTCATCTTGCCATAGCCGCCGACGAGGTTTTGCACGTCCAGGATGATGTCGTTCATGGCGTCGCTTCTCTTTTATTTTGACGCGTTTTCTTCACGCGAACCGGCATCCACTTCGCTTGAAAACGCTTTAATGCCCGAGATAGGCTTCGATCACGGCGGGGTTGGCGCGCACTTCGTCCGGCCGTCCCATCGCCAGCACCTTGCCTTCGGCCATCACCATGACCCGCGAACACAGCGACATCACGAATTCCATATTGTGCTCGATCACCACGAAGGTGGCGCGTTTCTCGCGGTTGATTGCGGCGAGGCGCTCCTTGAGATCGGCCAACATGGTCAGGTTGACGCCGCCGGCAGGCTCATCCAGCAGCACCAGCCGCGGACCGCCCATGAAGGCCATCGCGGCATCGAGCAGCTTCTGCTGGCCGTAAGACAGTCCGCCCGCAGCTTCCGTGGCGAGATGATCGAGCTTGAAGAAGCCGATCATCTGATCGGCAGCCGCGGTCAGTCCCGCATCGGAGGGACCGAACAGGCGCGACACCATGCTGCCCTGATGCTCTTGTCCCGCCAAAATCAGATTTTCCCGCACCGACAGTTTCGGAAATACCTGCAGCAGCTGGAACGTCCGGCTGACGCCGAGCCGATTGAGTTCGGAGGGCCGCAATCCGGTGACCACCTTGCCATCGACCTTGACCTCGCCGCCGTTCGGCGTGAGCTGGCCGAGGATGCAATTGAACAGCGTGGACTTGCCGCAGCCGTTCGGGCCGATCAGCCCGAGAATCTCGCCCTCCTGCACGTCGAAGCTGACGCCGTCGACCGCGGTGATGCCGCCAAAACTTTTGCGGATGTTGCTGACTTCGAGGACCGCGGTCATGGCGCCGTTTCCAGCCTGGATTTGGCGACGGCGCGTAGCGCGGAGGCGATTTTGGTGCGGCGTTCCGCCAGCAAGCGATCAAGAATGCCGAGAATGCCGGTCGGCGAATAGACCAGCAGCAGCATCACGGCGACGGCGTAGAGCATCAGATAATAGCCCTGGGTGAACCGCAGCCATTCCGGCAGCAAGACCGCGATCATCGCGCCGACGAACGGCCCGAAGAAGAAGCCGGAGCCGCCGACGATCACCATCATCAGCAAGTCAAGCGAGAGCGACAGGTTGAACGGCACCGGATCGATATATTGCGTCAGCGGCGCATAGAGCGTGCCGGCGACGCCGCCCAACGCCGAGCCGATCGCGAACGCCATCAGCGTGTAGCGCCGCGTGTCGATGCCGAGCGACAGCGCCCGGATCGGATTTTCGCGCAGCGCCACGAAGGCGCGGCCCCAGGGCGACCGGATCAGCCACCATATCGCCAGCGAGACGATCCCGAGCGAGCCGAGGCAGAGGTAATAAAACGGCAGCGGCCGATTGGTCGGAAAGCCCAAGATGTTCGGTCGCGGAATATTGCTGATGCCGTAGATGCCTTTGGTCAGCCAGTCTTCATTGCGGAACACCAGAAAGGCCAGCGTCGAGAAGGCCAGCGTCACGAAGGCCAGATAATGGTGCTGCACGCGCAGCGCCGGATAGCCGAGCAGCCAGCCGATCGCAAAGCACAGCACGATGGCAACACCAAGTGCCGCGATCAGCGGCAGGCCCTGCGAGGTCATGATCGCGGCGGCATAGGCGCCGATGCCGACGAAGGCGCCCTGCGCCAGCGATACCTGCCCGGCATAGCCGAGCGTCAGGTTCAATCCCATCGCGGCGATGGTCATCACGGCCCATTGGCTCAGGATGAACAGGCCGTAGCGGTTGAAATTCATCGGCACCGCAATGAGCCCGGCGACGATGACGATCCCGAGCGCGATGCGCAGAGTGCGGGGAATGCCGGTCATACCGTGCGCTCCTCGGGGCGGCCGAGCAGCCCCTGCGGGCGAAACAGGATGATGACGATCAACAGGATCAGCGGTACCGCCGCACGATATTGCGTCGAGACGTAAGCCGCCGAGAGATTGTCGACCACGCCAATCAACAAGCCGCCGGCAATCGCGCCGCGCACCTGGTTGAAGCCGCCGACGATCGCGGCGATGAACGCCGCCTGGCCCAGCACCTCGCCGCTGGAGAATTTAGCCAGATAGATCGGCGTGATCAGCAGCGACGCCAGCGCCACTAGAAAAGCATTGATCAGGAAAGTCAGCAGGATCATGCGCTCGACCGGCACGCCGATGATGCGCGCCGCGGTCGGGTTTTGCGCGGCCGCCTGCATCTGGTGCCCGATCGAGGTGCGGTTGAGCAGCGCGGTGAGGCCGGTCACGGCCAGAATAGCCAGCGTCAGCACGCCCAGGCTTTGCAGCGATACGACGCGGCCGAAGATCGAGATGTCGCCGGCGGGAATGATGGAGGGGAATGACGACGCCTCGGCGCTGAAGAATTGTTTCACGGCCTCCTTGATGCCGATCGCGAGCGCCATGGTCGCGATCGCCAGCGGCAGCACGCCGTGGCGCAGCATCGGGTCGACCAGCAGCAGCTTAAAGCCGAGGCCCAACAACAGCATCGAGAGCAGAATGCCGATCAGGATCGCCAGCCAGAACGGCGCGCCGGCCTGCATCGCCGCCAGCATCAGGAAGGCCGGCAGCATCACGAACTCGCCTTGCGCAAAATTGATGGTCTGCGAGGTCTGCCACAATAGCGTGAAGCCGACCGCGGCGAGCGCATAAATCGCGCCGGTCGCGAACCCGGCCACGAGAAGGTCGAACAGGTTGGACATGATTGCTCCCGGCCTTGCGTCTACGCATCGCCGTTAAAAACGCTGCGGCCGATCAGTTGAGCTTCGGCAGCACCTGTTTGATCACCTGCTTGCCTTCGACGATCTCGACCAAAAATCCCTGGCGGTCGATATCGCCGTTCGCATCGAAGGTCACATCCATCAGGATGCCGGGCTCGCTCGCGGCCTTGATGGTCAGCCCGTGCAGCGTATCGGCCAACGCCTTGGAATCGAGCTTGCCCATCTTTTCGGTGGCGGCCTTGATCATGTAGATCGAGAGATAGCCCTTGATGCCGTTGTGGTCCGGAACGTAATTGTATTTCTTGACGAACCTTTCCCGGAACGCCTTGATGAGATCGACCGGCGCATCCGTGGTGAGGCCGACATGGCCACGCGCGCCGTTGGCGGCATCACCCGCCAGTTCGACGACCTTCTGGCCAATCAGGGTGGTTTCGCCGATCAGCGGCACGGTGACGCCCTGGCGTTTCAGCTCTTTAAGAATCCGCGCGCTTTCCTCTTCATTGACATAGATGAAGACCGCGTCGGGCGCCGCCGCCTTGATCTTGGCGACATCGGCGGCGAAGTCGGCCTGTCCCGCTTCGGTCGAGAGATCGGCTACGACCTTGACGCCGAGCCGGCCGAACTCCTTGGTGATGACGTCGCGGCCGCCCTTGCCGAAATCATTGTTGACCCAGACCACGGCCACCGATTTTGCCTTGACCTCGTCATGGATGTATTTCGCGACCTTCGGCATTGACGATTGCTGGCCGAATGAGGTGCGAAACAGGAATTTGTTGCCGGCTTGCGTCAATTCGGCGGCCTCGCCGCCCATGATCTGCGTGATGCCGGCCTCGGCGGCGAGCGGCGCGGTGACTTTCACCGATCCGGAATAGCCGGGACCGAGCAGCGCATAAGGCTCGGCGTCCAGAGCCTTCTGGACCTGTGCGCGCGCCACACCCGGATTGGATTGCGAATCGGCATGGGTCACCTCAACCTTGTGGCCGAGGATGCCGCCCTTGGCGTTGATTTCCTCGATCGCCAGATCGATGCCGTTCTTCCAGTTGGTGCCGACCGTTGCCCCGCCGCCGGAAAATTCCGCGACATCGGCCAATTTGATCGGTGCTGAGGATTGGGCGAAGGCTGTCCCGGTCAGGAGCGTTCCGAACAGCACGCTCGCCAAAATTACTGGCTTCATTCGATTTCTTCCCTCGTTGTCGTGGTGATGACCGCAGCCTTGTGCTGGCTGCTTGTTCTCAAATTACTTGTTATGCCGCCTGCGAGGCAGAAGCCGCCTTCGCGATGACGCCGTCAAATGCATTTCCCATCTCAATCACCGACGGTGTCAAGCCCGTGAATAGTTCGAACCCGTCGGCGGCCTGATAAATCGCAAGCTCGCGGCCGGTCATGACGCGGGCACCCCTGGCCTTAGCCGCCGTCAACAGCGGCGTCCAGAGCGGCGAGTAGACCGCATCGGCCACCCATAGCCCGTCATGCAGCAGCGCGTCCGGAACGGGCGTGCCCAGGCTCGGAAGCATCCCAATTGGCGTTGCGTTGACGAGGCCCGCGGCGCCACGAAGCGCCTCCGGGATGCTGTCGGCGACAACGGCTTTTCCTTTGGTCTGCAGCCGTGCCGCCAGATCGCTGGCTTTGATCCGGTCGGTATCGAAAATCCTGATCTCGGGGACGCCAAGGCCGGCCAGCGCAACCGCAATGGCTTTGCCGACGCCGCCGGCGCCGATGACCGCGACGATTCCCGGGGAGTCCGTGACCAGACCGCGCGCGGCGCGGGCGAAACCCGAGGTGTCGGTGTTGTGGCCGATCAACCTGTTGTCGCGGACCACGACGGCATTGACGGCGCCGACGGCGGCCGCGCCCGGCGATAATTCGTCCAGCAGGTCGACCACCGCTTCCTTGTAGGGAAAGGTCACGTTGACGCCGGCAAAGCGGAGGCGCCTCACACCGTCGAGCAGGCCACGTAACCCCTCGCGATCGGCGCCCGCGACTTCGATCAAATGATAATGGCAGCGCACGCCCAACGCGTCGGCGGCCTGCTCGTGCATCGCCGGCGAGGCCGAATGCGCGATCGGCGCCCCGATCAATCCGGTGAGAAAGCGTTGAGGGGCCGAAGATCGATGTCTGGGTGCAGTCACGATTGTCTCACATCAGTAAAAGCTGGATGCGGGTTTAGGCATCCTAAAAGCCGGCAAACGATAGCGTTTCCGACGTCTAACACAAATACTCATTTATCCCACAAACGTAACACCATGTTACTTTCTAAAGCCGTGGAATGTTCAGCGGACGAACCTCCCGGGCTTGCGCCGCAAGCCGGATCGCGGCGTTGGGGGCGCCAAATCCCTGATAGCTGCGCCGCTCCACGATCTCGAAGAAGAACCGCTCGTCGAAAATATGGGTGTAGATCTGGAAGAATTCGCCGTCGCCCTCACGGTCATACAGGATCTGGTTGGCCCGAAGCTCGGCCATCGTTTGGGCATCAAGATCATATTTGGCTTCGATGTCGTCATAGTAATTGTCGGGAATGTGCAGGAAGCTGGCGCCACGGGCGCGCATTTCGGAAACCGTTGCGAAAATGTCGTCGCAGGAGAAGGCGATGTGCTGGACCCCCGAGCCGAAGAATTCCGAAATGAACCGCGCGGACAGGGTGCGGGTCGCAGCCGATCCGTTGAGAACAAGACGCAGGCTTTGATCGGTGTTGATGATGGCCTGGCTCTGGACCAAGCCTAAGGGATCGGCGATCTCCATCTGCGGCAGGCGCTGAAGATCGAGGATTCCAGTGTAGAACAAGAGCCAGGACAACATCTCGTCGTAAGGCATCGACTGCGAGACGTGGTCGACGGCGCGCAGACGATCCGCGGCAGCATCGCTGCCGATTGCCTCGAAATCGGTGTCCCAGTTCTGGCCTTCGGTATCCAGAAAATACAGCAGGCTTCCGCCGACGCCATGGATCGCCGGAATTTCCAGCTCGCCCGGTCCGACCGGCTGATAAAATGTCCGCGCCTTCAGCGCTTCCGCGCGCGCCATGGTGTGGCCGGCGTTGTCCACGTCGAGCGCGATGGCGCACACGCCCGGCCCATGGGTGAGATAATGCGAATGCGCGAAACCGTCGGCCTCGCAATTGATGACGAGTTCAACCTTGCCCTGTGACCAGCGCTCGACCGCCTTGCTGCGGTGCTTGCCGGTCTTGCGAAAGCCGAGCTGGCCGAACAGGCCGGCGAGATCACTGGCTTTGGCCTCGTTGACGGCAAATTCCAGGAACCCGACGCCGCGGCTCTGCGCTTTCGGCTCGAGAACGTCTGACGATCCTTTCGAGCTTTTCGCTGCCAGCCGGTCCTGCAACAAGATCAGCGAGCGCAGCCCGTCGGTGGCGGTGCGCGCGGCCGAACCGGCGCGGAACTGATCGTTGAAAATTTCAAGCGAAAGCGGCCCGGTATAGCCCGTGGCGATCACCGATTCCATGAAGCCGTGCACCGGCAGGTCGCCCTGACCCGGGAAGCAGCGGAAATGCCGGCTCCAGGACAGGATGTCGAGGCCGAGTTTTGGGGCGTCGGCCAGTTGCACCAGAAATATCTTGTCGGCCGGGATGGATTGAATGGCTGATATCGGAAACGACGGCGCCAGCGCGTGGAAGCTGTCGAGAATGACGCCGATCGATTTGTGATTCGCGCGCCGCACGATCTCCCAGGCGTCGCGATAGTCGTTGACGTGCAGGCCCCAGGCCAGCGCCTCGAACCCGACGCGCAGGCCGCGCCGGGCGGCCAGTTCGCCGAGCGCGTGAAAATCATCGGCGGCCCGGTCGATGCCGCCGAGCGAGGCGGGGGATACATTGCTGCAGACCAATAGCAGGTCGGTCTGCAACTCCTGCATCACATCGAATTTGCGCTCGGCTCTGGCAAAATTCCGGGTGCGTTGCGGCTCGGGCATGCCCTCGAAATCGCGAAACGGCTGGAACGCGCAAATTTCAAGGCCGAGATCGCGGCAGAGCTGGCCGACGTCACGCGGGCTTCCGCCAAACGACAGGAAATCATTCTCAAAAATTTCCACCGCGTCGAAGCCGGCAGCGGCGATGGCGCGCAGCTTTTCGTCAAGGGCGCCGCTGAGCGAGACGGTCGCGATCGAGCGCTTGGTCATGCGATTGGCTCCACGGTGCTTCCGGACGAGACACGATGTAGCGTTTTCTTCACCTAACACAATTACTCATTTATGCAACAAACATAACATTATGTTATTTTTTTCGGACCCGGGTTGCCGGGACTTTGGGGCCGGTCCGCGAGGAATCAACCGCGGACATTTCGGAGCGCAAACAGTCGATGAAATGTTCGACATGCAGCGAGAGCGACGCACCGCGTTTTATCGCGATGTAGGTATCGAATCGCGTCGGCTCGGTAATCCGGATTAAATCCACGCCGGGATAGCCGCCATGGGCGACGGTGAATTGATCGATCACCGCGATTCCAAGGCCGGCCTTGACCAGCGCGCAGACGGTCGTACCGAACCGCGCCTTGATGGTGATGTTGTAGGCGAGTTTGTTGCGCGCAAATATCTCGGCCATGATGCGGCCATAGGGATCCTTGGGATCGATCCCGATCAGCGGGTAGCGGATCATTTCCGCGGCGGAGACCTGCTTGCGCCCCGCGAGTTCATGTCCCTGCGGCACGATGCAGAACAATTCGCCTGACGCCAGCGGCAGGAAATCGAGGCCTGAATGGTCCAGCCGGTAGCTCATGGCGACGCAGTCGCCCTTGCCCAGCATCAGATAATCGATCGCTTCCTCGATCTTGAGGATATTGATGTCGATGCCGAGATCCGGATAGCGCCGCCGCACGCGCTCGATCGCGCGCGGCACCATGATCTGGGAAATGCTGGGCACCGAGCCGATGCGCAATTCCGACAGCGCACCGCGCCCGATCTTCGAGATGATCTCGGTGAGATCATCGACCTTTTTGTAGACGCCGTTGATCTGCTCGAAAATGCTTTGCGCTTCGGAAGTCGGAAAGTAACGCCCGCCTTGGCGCTGAAAAAACCGGATGCCGAGCGACTTCTCGGTGTATTTGACCAGGCGGCTGATGCCGGGCGCGGACACGTTGAGCAGCTTCGCCGCGCCGCCGATCGTGCCCGTCACCATCACGGCCCTGATGACCTCGACCTGACGGAGCGTCATCATATGGGCAATTCCTGGCGGCGAATGTTTCCGGAAATGATAGAATAATTATATTTCGAAAAACACCGTTTCGTTGTCGCCTTGCAAATGGATGTCGAGGCGATAGACGGCATTTCCCGCGCCCGGCTCGCGCACCGCGATCAGCGTGGCACGGCGATCAGCCGGCACCAGCGCCAATATGGGATCGGCGGCATTGGCCGCTTCGCCGCCGAGATAAATCCGGGTGTAGAGCTGCAGCAGCATGCCGCGCGCGAAGATCGCGAGCACGAGATGCGGCGCCTGCGGCGTGCCGTCGGGATCGGGCACCGTGCCCGGCTTGATGGTGTCGAACACATACCCGCCGTTCGGATCGGTGCCGCAGCGACCGAACCCCTTGAAGCTCGAATTCGGCAGCGCGCGCTGGTCCTGCGGGTCTGAAAAGCGTCCCTGCGCATCGGCCTGCCAGATTTCCAGCATCGCGTCCGGCACCGGTTGGCCGTCGCCGTCGAACACGCGTCCTTCGACCCGGATGCGATCGCCCGACGCATCTGACGTGACGAGGTTGTTGGTGAAGGCGTCGTTCCACTCATAGGCGCCGTTCGGCGTCAGCCCGTATTTGAAAAAGGGACCGACGGTCTGCGACGGCGTTACGCCGTGTGGTTTGGAAGTCCCTTGTGAAGTCCCTTGTGAAGTTCCTTGCACTATTTCGTCTCCATCGGCGTGGCGCCGCGCCCGCGCAGGACAATGTTGAAGCGGTAACACAGCGCCCAGCCGGGCTGGGTGTTGTCGAGATCGAACGACGATACCATCCGCAGCCGCGCGCTTTCGTCGGGAATCGAATTGAAGATCGGATCGAATTCGAACAGCGGATCGCCCGGAAAATACATCTGCGTCACCAGCCGCGAGACAAAGGCGTGACCGAACACCGAGAAGTGGATGTGGGCCGGCCGCCAGGCATTGTGGTGATTGCCCCACGGATAGGCGCCGGGCTTGATGGTGATGAATTTGTAATAGCCCTGCGCATCGGTCTGGGCGCGGCCCGCGCCGGTAAAGTTCGGATCGAGCGGGGCGGGATGCTGGTCGACCACATGGATGTAGCGGCCGCAGGCATTGGCCTGCCACAGCTCGACCAATGCGTTCGGCACGCCGCGGCCGTCTTCATCGAGCACATGGCCGTGGACGATGATGCGTTCGCCGAGCGGCTCGGATTTGTGCTGGATGGTGAGGTCGTGATCGTTCTCGCGCACGGTCTCGTGGCCGTAGACCGGCCCGGTCAGCTCCGACAGCGTATGCCGCATGATGATCAGCGGCTTCTGCGGCGAGCGCTTCACGGTGCTCTTGTAGCCCGGCGACAGCCGCGGCGGATGCGCGGCGAGACTGGTGATGGGATAGGCGAGGGTCATTAAAAGTCTCCTGTCTCTCTCCTCATGGTGAGGAGGCGCTTCTTTAGCGCCGTCTCGAACCATGAAAGCCCGCTCATCATCCTTCGAGACGCGCTTCGCGCTCCTCAGGATGAGGACCGGCGATTAGTTCAGCTTCTCGATCGCCATCGCGACGCCCTGTCCGACGCCGACGCACATGGTGGCCAGCGCGCGCTTGCCGCCGCGCTTTTCCATACCATGCACCGCGGTCATCGCCAGCCGCGCGCCGCTCATGCCGAGCGGATGGCCGAGCGCGATCGCGCCGCCATGCGGATTGACGAAATCAGCGTCGTCCTTGACGCCGAGCTGGCGCAGGCAAGCGATACCCTGGCTGGCGAAGGCTTCATTGAGCTCGATCAAATCGAAATCGCTGATCTTCAATCCCAGCCGTTCCATCAGCTTGCGTGTCGCCGGCACCGGGCCGATGCCCATGATGCGCGGCGGCACGCCGGCCGAGGCGAGGCCGAGAATCCGCGCCCGCGGCGTCAGGCCATACTTTTTCACCGCGGCTTCGGACGCCAGGATCATCGCGGCGGCGCCGTCATTGACGCCGGACGCATTGCCGGCGGTTACGGTGCCGGGATTGCGCACGATCGGCTTCAGTTTTGTCAGGCCTTCCAGCGTGGTTTCGGGCCGCGGATGTTCGTCCTTGTCGACCGTCACAGGTCCGGCCTTGCCGCCGGGCACGGAAATCGGGGTGATTTCCTCGGCGAAATAGCCCGAGGCGATCGCCGCGCCGGCGCGCTGCTGCGAGCGGATCGCGAACGCGTCCTGGTCGGCGCGCGAGACCTGGAATTCCTCGGCGACATTCTCGCCGGTCTCGGGCATCGCATCGACGCCATATTGCGCCTTCATCAGCGGATTGATGAAGCGCCAGCCGATGGTGGTATCGAAAATATCGGCCGAGCGCGAAAACGCTTCCGGCGCCTTGCCCATCACGAACGGCGCCCGCGTCATCGATTCGACACCACCGGCGATCGCCAGATTAATCTCACCGGCGCGGATCGCGCGGCCGGCAGCGCCGACTGCATCGAGTCCGGAGGCGCAGAGCCGGTTGAGCGTGAGGCCGGGAATCGAGTCGGGCAATCCTGCCAGCAACAGCGCCATCCGCGCCACGTTGCGGTTGTCCTCGCCGGCCTGGTTGGCGCAGCCGAAATAAACCTCATCGACCGCCCCGGCCCAATCGAGATTGGGATGGCGCGCCATCAGGGCTTTGATCGGCGCGGCAGCCAGATCGTCGGCGCGGACCTTGGCCAGCGCGCCGCCAAAGCGGCCGATCGGGGTCCGGACGGCATCGCACACAAATACATCACCCATTGGATCTCTCCCTCAATGCCGCGGTTCCGCGCTGGGCAGGTTCGAATTGATGGCGAGTTTTAGGAGCGGCATGGAGGCAGGTCAATTGAGGCTTTTGCCTATGCGATCTGCGTTCCCTCCCGGGTCAGGGAGGGGGTAAGCTACAAACACTGGACTCGCGGCTACCCCCCACCCCGACCCTCCCCCGCAAGGGGGGAGGGAGCGATAGAGCAGTGATCGCTTCTTTTTCTCTTTGTTACGAGCGCGAGGGAGTGGAAAACGCGGACGATTGCCGCAAAGCAATAGGATCGGCAGGCAAAATTTTGTAGTTTGCCCGCCCAATGACCATCCCCAGCGTATCCCCGTGCCATCAGAACCCGCGCCACCCGACGCCGCGCCCGCCGCTGAGGCCGCGGCGCGCGTGACGCCGATGATGGAACAATACCTCGAGATCAAGGCCGCCAATCCCGGGCTGCTGCTGTTCTACCGGATGGGCGATTTCTACGAGCTGTTCTTTGACGACGCCGAGATCGCCTCGCGCGCGCTCGGCATCATGCTGACCAAGCGCGGCAAGCATCAGGGCATGGATATCCCGATGTGCGGCGTGCCGGTGGAACGCTCGGAAGATTATCTGCATCGCCTGATCGCGGCGGGCCACCGCGTCGCGGTGTGCGAACAGATGGAAGACCCCGCGGCGGCGCGGGCGCGCGGCAACAAAAGCGTCGTCCGCCGCGACGTGGTGCGGCTGGTGACGCCGGGCACGCTGACCGAAGACAATTTGCTGGATGCGCGCACCAATAATTATCTGCTGGCGATTGCGCGGGCGCGGGGCTCGGCGGGTGCGGATCGTGCTGGCCTCGCCTGGATCGATATCTCCACCTCTGAATTTATCGTCACGGAATGTTCGACCGGCGAACTCGCGGCGACGCTGGCGCGCATCAACCCCAACGAAGTCATCGTTACGGATGCGCTCTATAGCGACGCGGATCTGGGGCAGCTGTTGCGCGAACTGCCGGCGGTGACGCCTCTAACTCGCGACGTCTTTGACAGCGCGACCGCCGAGCGGCGGCTGTGCGATTATTTTGCGGTCGCCACCATGGACGGTCTCAGCGCGATGTCGCGGCTGGAAGCGACCGCTGCGGCCGCCGCCGTCACCTATATCGATCGCACCCAGGTGGGCAAACGCCCGCCGCTATCGCCGCCGGCGCGCGAAGCCGCCGGCACCACGATGGCGATCGATCCGGCGACCCGCGCCAATCTCGAACTGACGCGCACATTGGCCGGCGAGCGGCGCGGATCGCTGCTCGATGCGATCGACTGCACGGTGACGCCGGCCGGGTCGCGGCTGCTGGCACAACGATTAGCGGCGCCACTAACTGACAGCGATGGCATCGCGCGCCGGCTCGACGCCATCGCGGCCTTTGTCGCGGCCTCTGCCGTGCGCGACGATGTCCGCGGCACCTTGCGCGCGGCGCCCGACATGTCGCGCGCGCTGGCGCGGTTGTCGGTCGGGCGCGGCGGACCGCGCGATCTTGCAGGGCTGCGCGACGGCATTTTGGCGGCCGATGAGGCGCTGGCAAAGCTGGCCGCGCTGGACGATCCGCCGCAGGAAATCGCGGCCGTGATGGCGGCGCTGCGCAGCCCGTCGCGCGATCTGGCGCGCGAATTCGAACGTGCCTTGGCCGAGCAATTGCCATTGATCAAGCGCGACGGCGGCTTTGTGCGCGAAGGCTATGAGCTGGCGCTCGACGAGACCCGTAATCTGCGTGACGCATCGCGTCTCGTCGTGGCCGCGATGCAGGCGCGCTACGCCGATGACACCGGCGTCAAGGGTCTCAAGATCCGCCATAACAACGTGCTGGGTTACTTCGTCGAGGTCACGGCGCAGCACGGCGACAAACTGATGGCGCCACCGCTGAACGCGACCTTTATTCATCGCCAGACCCTGGCGGGGCAGACCCGTTTCACAACCGCCGAACTCGGCGAGATCGAAGCCAAGATCGCCAATGCCGGCGACCGCGCGCTCGGACTGGAGCTTGAGATTTTCGAGCGGCTCTGCGTGCTCGCGATGGCGGCCAGCGACGATCTACGCGCCGCCGCGCACGCCTTCGCGATGCTCGATGTCGCCACCGCGCTGGCAAAACTCGCGGTCGACGACAATTATGTGCGGCCCGAGGTCGACGGCTCGCTTGGTTTCGCGATCGAAGGCGGCCGTCATCCGGTGGTCGAGCAGGCGCTGAAGCGCGACGGCCAGCCGTTCATCGCCAATGCCTGCGATCTGTCGCCGGGGCCCGCACAAAAGTCCGGCCAGATATGGCTGATCACCGGCCCGAACATGGCGGGTAAGTCGACCTTCCTGCGCCAGAATGCGCTGATCGCGCTGATGGCGCAGACCGGTTGTTTCGTGCCGGCGGCGCGGGCGCGCATCGGCATCGTCGACCGGCTGTTCTCGCGCGTCGGCGCGGCGGACGATCTGGCGCGGGGACGCTCGACCTTCATGGTCGAGATGGTGGAAACCGCGGTCATCCTCAACCAGGCCAGCGAACGCTCGCTGGTGATCCTCGATGAGATCGGGCGCGGCACCGCGACCTTCGACGGGTTGTCGATCGCCTGGGCCGCGATCGAGCATCTGCACGAGGCCAATCGCTGCCGCGCATTGTTCGCGACGCATTATCATGAGCTCACGGCCCTCTCCGCCAAACTGCCGCGCCTGTTCAACGCGACCGTACGCGTCAAGGAATGGCAGGGCGACGTGGTGTTCCTGCACGAAGTGCTGCCGGGCTCGGCCGATCGCTCCTACGGCATTCAAGTCGCCAAACTTGCGGGTTTGCCGCCGGCGGTGATCGCGCGCGCCAAATCCGTGCTCGCCAAACTCGAAGCCCAGGACCGCGGCCAGACCGCGCGCGCGCTGGCCGACGATTTGCCGTTGTTCGCAGTGCCGTCCCGCGCCGCGGCGGAACCCGCACCTGCGAGTGAAGCGGAAAAGCTGATGGAAGCCGTGCGCGCGCTGCATCCGGACGAGATGTCGCCGCGCGATGCGCTGGAAGCGTTGTATGCGTTGAAGGCAAAGCTGCGGAAGGGGTAACCGCTCCTCATCCTGAGGAGCCGCGCATCGCGCGGCGTCTCGAAGGATGGAGGCGGGCTCTCATGCTTCGAGACGGCGCTAACGCGCCTCCTCAGCATGAGGTTTAGAGTGCGACGCGCCTGCGCCCGATCCACCACAAGCCCAAATTCCAGATCACGCAGGTCGCCAGCGCGAGGCTCAGCGCAATCGTCGAGCCGAATGGCAATGCGGCCAGATAAATCACCGCAATACCCAAGCCGAATCCCATCAGGCCCCAGCCGGAATTGGCGATCACCGCCGCGGTGGCTCGTCCGCCGATGCGCGAATGCAGGATCAACATGATGCTGGTGAACACCACCGGAAACAGCGCGATGGTTCCGCTGACGCCGGGGCCGACCCAGCCCGACAGCGTCGTGACGATGGCCACGAGCGTTGCAACCAGCCCGGCGCGCAGCGGGATATCATACCAGCGCCGCGTGATCAGCGGCATCTTGGCGTGTCGAAACCGCCGCAGCAGCGGCAGGCAAATCGCGAACGCAATCGCGTTCGCAAGCAGACCGGTAGCCAGCGACCACGGAACCAGGCGCATCAGCGCGGCGAGCGCGATCCACACCGCGATGCCGCTGCCGGTGCTGACCAACGCATTGCAGCGCTGCGCCAGCACCACATAGGTCAGCCCCATGAACATGGTTGCGGCATTGATCGGCAGGCTCGCCAATGCGCCTTGCGCGATGAAGGCCGCGTCATGGTCGAGCGAGAGAAACACGTAAGAAGGACCGGCCGAAAACGGCAGTGTCGCGATCAATGCGCCGATCACTGGCCCGGATCGCTCGGTGATGAACGCCGCCGTCACCACGAACGCAGCCGCGATGGCCATGCGCAGCCCTAGCGTCAGAATGAGGGTGAGTTCGGGGGACATTTTTAGTCGGAACGCTTCCTAACCCTCCCCTGGAGGGGGAGGGTCGGCTCGCATCGCTAGATGCGAGATGGGGTGGGGTGACAGTCTTTCAACTTGGGCACTGTTCGAGTGGAGGGACTGTCACCCCACCCCGCCGCGCATCTTGCTTCGCGCGATGCACGTCGACCCTCCCCCTCCAGGGGAGGGTAAGAGGAGGTCCAAACCGGCTACATGGGTAACACAATAGACCGACGACATGGGTAACAGGTCAAGTGATCGGCAAGGAGGACCTTTCCGATGGTTTGGATGGAGACCTGTGCTGTGGATGAACGGATGCGGTTTGTGATTACGGCCGAGAAGCAGGAGGAACCATTTGCGGTAATATGCCGGCGCTTCGGCGTGAGCCGACGGGTTGGTTACAAATGGGTTGCGCGCTATCAAGAAGCAGGCGTCGAAGGTTTGCTCGATCGCTCGCGAGCACCGGTGCATCATTCTCATATGATTGGGGAGGAGATCGGCGAACGCTGCCTTGCGGTGCGGCGCGCGCATCCGACCTGGGGTCCGGTGAAGGTGCGGGCCTGGCTCAAACGTCAGGCCCCAGCGACGGAATGGCCGGCGACGAGCACGATCGGAGCGTTGTTCGATCGCGAAGGACTGACGGTAAAGCGGAAGCTGCGCCGCCGCAGCCCGCCATCGAGCGCACCGTTTGCGGAATGCACGGCGGCCAACGACGTGTGGTGCATCGACTTCAAGGGCTGGTTTATGACCGGCGACGGCAATTACTGCGAGCCGCTGACGCTTACCGATGCCCATAGCCGGTATCTGCTGCGTTGCCAGGCGATGGGACGGACCGATACCGCTCACGTCTGGCCGGTGCTGGAGGCGGCCTTCCGCGAGTTCGGTCTTCCGCATCGGCTGCGTTCCGACAACGGTCCGCCATTTGCCTCGCGCGGTGCCGGCGGACTGTCGCAACTGTCGGTCAAGGTGATCAAGGCCGGCGTGCTGCCGGAGCGGATCGCGCCCGGCAAGCCGCAGCAGAATGGCCGGCACGAGCGAATGCATCTGACCTTGTTGCAGGACGCCGCTAAACCGGCGGCCCGCAGCCTGCGTGAGCAACTCGAACGCCTGCGGGTGTTCCAGAACGTCTACAACGAAGAACGTCCGCATCAGGCGCTCGGCAACGATACGCCGGCCGAGCATTACGCTCTGTCGCCGCGCCGCTTCGATGGTGTCTTGCGCGAACCGGGCTACGGGCCTGACCAAGTCGTTAGGCGCGTGCGTCAGAACGGCGAGATCAAGTGGAACGGCAATACGATCTATATCAGCGAGGCGCTGGTCGGTGAGCCCGTGGGCCTCATCGAGGACGCGGGCGCCTGCACCGTCAACTATGGTCCGATCGCGCTCGGCACTATCGCTCATCGCGGCGATCACCTGAAAAAACCTAAACGCGTCGGCCGTGGACTTGTGGACAACGCTGCGCGTTGCCCACAGGGTCCACTGCCCCAACAATAGACCTGAACGAAACAAGAATTGTGTTACCCATGTCGTCGGTCAGAACTGTTACCTATGTTCCCGGTTGCTCAAGGAGTGCGCGTTCACACCTTTTGCATCGTCACCGAAACTTTCGGGCCGTTCTTGATGGTCTGGTAGACCACGCAATAGCGCTCGGTGAGTTTCAGCAACAGATCGAGCTTGTCCTGCGGCGCTTCTGTATCGACGTCGAAGCGCAAACGGATTTCGGCAAAACCAACCGGCGCTTCCTTGTCGACGCCGAGCGTGCCGCGGAAATCCAGATCGCCTTCGGCCGTGACGATGCCGGTTTTGAGCGGAACTTCGATCGCGGTCGCGACCGATTTGAGTGTGACGCCGGCGCAGGCGACCAGCGCTTCCAGCAGCATGTCGCCCGAGCACAATTCAAGCCCGGAGCCGCCGGTGGCCGGATGCAGACCGGCGACCGCGAGCGCGCGGCCGGTTTCGACCTTGCAGGCGATGCCTTCGTTGTCGATCGAGCCTTTGGCTTTCAGCGTGATGAACGCGGCCTTCGGATCGGTCTTGTACTTGTCCTTGATCGGGGCCTGCGTGGCGCGGAGTTCAGCGGCGTCCATTTTTTCTCTCCCGGATATTATTCGCTAGGGATGTAGTCCGTCACGGAGCGGATGTCACCACCACATCGCTTCGCCCGCGGTCGATTTCGGGTCGGCGTCCGGCACGCTGCGGTCGAGCGAGCGGTCCAGCGCGGTCAGCACGCGGCGCTTGAAATTGTCGAACAGCGGAGATTGCCGGTCACGCGGCCGCGCCAAATTGATCTTGATCTCCTCGAACAAACGCCCCGGCCGTGGCCGCATCACCAGCACGCGGTCGGCCAGCACCACGGCTTCGTCGACATCATGGGTCACCAATACCAGGGTCGGACGCGTATCGGCCCAGAGGTCGAGCAGATGGTCCTGCAGGTCCCGCCGCGTGAAGGCGTCCAGCGCCGAGAACGGCTCATCGAGCAGCAGCACCTCCGGCTGCGGCACCAGCGCGCGTGCGATCGCGACGCGCTGCGCCTGTCCGCCGGATAATTCGCGCGGCCATGCGCTGGCTTTTTCGGTGAGCCCGACCCGCGCCAGCGCGAGCGCAACCTTCTCGCGCCGCAGCGCCGGCGGCAACTCAGAAAGCCCGAAGCCGATATTGTCGGCGACGCTGAGCCAGGGCAGCAGGCGCGGTTCCTGAAAGATGATGCCGATCTTGGCATACGGCGCCGTGATCGGCTCACCGTCGAGTGTCACGCTGCCGGAGGTCGCGCGGTCAAGCCCGGCGATGGCGCGTAACAAGGTCGACTTTCCGCAGCCGGAGCCGCCGATGATCGCGACGATCTCGCCGAGGTTGATGTCGGCCGAGAAACGCTCCAGCGCATGGACGCCGTTGGGATAGGTTTTGCCGACTGCAGAAAGTACCAGCATCAGGCGCCTCCGCTTGTGCGGCCGAACGCGTCCTGCCAGCGCAACAGCGGCGCCGAGGCGATTTCGATCAGCCAGTCGGTGGTCTTGCCGAGGATCGCAAAGATCACGATTGCCGCCAGAATTTGCGCCGGCTTGCCGAGCTGCTGACCGTCGATCAGGAGATAACCGAGCCCTTCGGACGCCCCCATGAATTCAGCGGCGACCACGAACATCCAGCCGAGCCCGAGGCCGACCCGCAGCGAGACGATATAAGCCGGCAGCACCGCAGGCAGCAGAATGCGGCGGATCATCGCCGGTCCGCTTAAATGGAAAGTGCGGCCGACTTCGACGATCTTGCGATCGACCGTCAGGATCGCGCCCATTACGCCGAGATAGACCGGAAAAAATACCCCGACCGCGATCAATGCGATTTTAGAGGTCTCGAAAATGCCGAGCCACAGGATGAACAGCGGCACCCAGGCAATCGACGGGATCGCGCGCAATGCCTGCACCGTCGGATCGAGCAGCCGGCGCGCGAGTCCCCAATAGCCGGAGATCGCGCCCAGCAAAGTACCGGCGATAACGCCGAGCCCAAAACCCAGCACGACCCGCGTCAGCGTCGCCATGATATGCCGCGCGAGCTCGCCACTGCGTGCGAGATCGACGATGGTCGCGAATATTTTGGTCGGCGGCGGCACCAGCCGCCCGTTGGACAGACCAAGCGCGACGACGAGTTCCCACACCAATGCGATGCCCACTGGCAGCAGCAGTCCCAGCGCCGGCCGCGCGTAACGGCGCAAGCGGTTGGGGGCGGGGGTTTCCGTTATGTCAGGCTTTGCGGCTGCAATCGTGTCGAGCGTCATGGTCATAGCAAAACCGCGTCTCGGAGAGGATTGCAAGGCGGGGGCGGTGAGCGAAGCTCTCGGCGACGGTGGCTCTACCTTCCCTTCTCCCCTTGTGGGAGAAGGTGGCGCGAAGCGCCGGATGAGGGGTCTGCATCCGCGGAAAGAACCCCTCACCCGTCTTCGCTTCGCCGCAGCCGATGCTTGGCATCGGCGTTTTTGTAAGAACGGCGACCTAAGGCCGCCTATGCCTCTCCCACAAGGGGAGAGGGGAAGTAAAAGAGCTCCCTCAATTCGTCGGGAGCGGAACCTGGTCGTCGATCAGCGCGTCCAGCGTGGCCTTGACATCCGCCTTGGCGTCGATCACGCCGGCTTGCTGCAGCGCGAGGCCGGCGGCGAGAATAGAGTCGTGCTGCGGCGCGCCGATGCGGCTGTGGGTTAGCTCCGTGCGTTCCTTGAGCTGCTTGTCGACCACCGCGTCCGGCAGTTTGGTCACGGCAATGAAGGTCTTCTTCAGGTCGTCGTAATTGGCCAGTGAATATTTGCGCGCCTCTTCGTAGGTCGCGAGGACGCGGCGGACGATATCGGGATAATCCTTCAAAAACTGCTCGCGCACATTGAGGATGCCCCAGGTGTTGGCGCCCGGCTTGCGGAAGAACAGTTTGGCGCCGTCCTCGATTTCGGCTTGTGCCATCATCGGATCGAGCCCGGCCCAGGCATCGACGTCGCCCCGGATCAGCGCGGTCTTGCCGTCGGCGTGCTGCAGCAGCACCGGCGTGATGTCTTTTTCGCTGAGGCCCGCGTCGAGCAGCGCGCGGACCAGGAAGATGTGCGGATCGGTGCCGCGCGTCACCGCGACGCGCTTGCCTTTGAGGTCGGCAACGTTGGCGATCTTGGAATCCTTTGCGGTGACCAGCGCGGTCCATTCGGGCCGCGAAAACACGTAGATCGACTTGATCGGATTGCCGTTGATCCTGGCCACCAAAGCGGCGGAACCCGCGGTCGAGCCGAAATCGATCGATCCCGCGTTGAGGAATTCGAGCGCCTTGTTGGAACCGGCGGATTGCACCCAGACGATGCTGATGCCGTCCTTGGCGAATTCCTTTTCGAGCAATCCCTTTTGCTTGAGGATCATCGAGACCGGATTATATGTCGCCCAGTCCAGATGAATCTCCTTGGGCGCGTCGGCGGCGTAGGACCCGCCTGACATCAGCACTGAGGCGACGACAGCCGCGGTGAAAGCGCGCCGGGAAATTTGGGGCATCGTCGATATCTCCAGGGGAATGGGATGGTCAAAGCCGGGCGGCAGCGGCCGCCGCGCTTTGGAAAACGTCTTTTTATTTCAATTAGTTATGCCGGAAGTCAACGAGAAAATATGGTTCAACAAGGCGGCGCGGTGAGAACGATGTTGCTCAAAGTCGGGGGTATGCAGCATGGACCTGCTGTTATCTTCGCAATGTCCCGTGACAGGGTCGGCGCCGTCCGATATCGGGATAGAGCATGGATAGCGTTGTGACACTGGCCCGGCCGGAGGCCGACGACCGTTTCGATACCGCGCGGATCACCGCCGCGGTCGATGCGCTGGCCGAGGAGCATGCCGGACGCGAAGATTTGTTCCGTTCCGCCGTCGCGAAACTGCTGAAGGCCGAGATGATCGCGGCGCGCGAGATCGCGCAGGCCATCCTGCTGAAAGATCGTCACGGCCGGCGCTGCGCCGAACGCTTGTGCTTCATGCAGGATGAAATCATCCGCATCCTGTTCGCGGCGGCGACGCGCCATCTCTATCACTCGCCGATCCCCTCGGGCGCCGAGCGCATGGCCGTGGTCGCGACCGGCGGTTATGGCCGCGGCCTGATGGCGCCGGAATCCGATATCGATCTGCTGTTCATCCTGCCCTACAAGCAGACCGCCTGGGGCGAGCAGGTCGCCGAAGCCATTCTGTATTGCCTGTGGGACATGGGCCTCAAAGTGGGCCATGCCACACGGTCGGTCGATGAATCGATCCGCCAGGCCCGCGGCGACATGACGATCCGCACCGCTATTCTCGAGACCCGGTTCCTGACCGGAGACCAGCCGCTGTATGACGAACTGGTGGCGCGGTTCGACAAGGAAGTGGTACAGGGCACCGCCGCCGAATTCGTCACCGCCAAATTGGCCGAGCGCGAAGAACGGCATCGTCGCGCCGGACAGTCGCGCTATCTGGTCGAGCCCAAC
Source organism: uncultured Alphaproteobacteria bacterium (assembly GCA_963790595.1). Taxonomy (GTDB): domain Bacteria; phylum Pseudomonadota; class Alphaproteobacteria; order Rhizobiales; family Xanthobacteraceae; genus Bradyrhizobium. The sequence continues at coordinate 363,237 of CAWBPE010000019.1, forward strand.
GTCAAGGACGGCAAGGGCGGGTTGCGCGATTTGCACACGCTGTTCTGGATCGCGAAATATGTTTACCGCGTGCGCGAGACGGATGAGCTGCTCGAACGCGGCGTGTTCGATGCGCAGGAATACCGCACCTTCCGCCGCTGCGCCGATTTTCTCTGGTCGGTCCGCTGCAATATCCATTTCTTCTCGGGCCGCGCCGAGGAGCGGCTGTCCTTCGACATGCAGCGCGAGATCGCGATCCGGCTCGGCTACACCTCGCATCCGGGCATGCAGGATGTCGAACGCTTCATGAAGCACTACTTCCTGATCGCCAAGGAGGTCGGCGACCTCACCGCGATCCTGTGCGCCAAGCTGGAGGATCAGCAGGCCAAGCCGGCCCCCGTGCTGTCGCGGATGATGGCGCGGTTCCGGCCCACCGCCACACGGCGGCGGGTGCCCGACAGCGACGACTTCATCATCGACAACAACCGCATCAATCTCGCGACCCCCGATGTGTTCAAGCACGATCCGGTCAATCTGATCCGGATTTTCCGGCTCGCGCAGAAGAACAATCTGGCGTTCCATCCGGATGCCATGCGTACCGCGACGCGCTCGCTGAAACTCGTCAACACTCAGCTGCGCGAGGATCCCGAAGCCAACCGGCTGTTCATGGAAATCCTGACCTCGAACGGCGCGGAGATCGTGCTGCGGCGCATGAACGAGGCCGGCGTGCTCGGCCATTTTATCCGCGCCTTCGGCAAGATCGTGTCGATGATGCAGTTCAACATGTATCACCACTATACGGTGGATGAGCATCTGTTGCGCTGCGTCGGCTATCTGCAGGAGATCGAACGCGGCGGCAATGACGAGTTCATCGTCGCCAGCGACCTGATGCGCAAGATTCGCCCCGAGCATCGCGCGGTAATCTACATCACCGTGCTGCTGCACGACATCGCGAAAGGTCGCCCCGAGGATCACTCGATCGCCGGCGCCAAGGTCGCCCGGCGGCTGTGCCCGCGGCTCGGTTTCAATGCCGCCGATACCGAACTTGTGGCGTGGCTGATCGAACAGCATTTGACGATGTCCACGGTGGCGCAGTCGCGCGATTTGTCGGACCGCAAGACCATCGAGAATTTCGCCGCCGTGGTGCAATCGGTCGAGCAGATGAAGCTGCTCACCATTCTCACCACGGCGGACATTCGTGGCGTCGGTCCGGGGGTCTGGAACGGCTGGAAGGCGCAGCTGTTGCGCACGCTGTATTATGAAACCGAGCCGGTGCTGACCGGCGGCTTCTCCGAGGTCAATCGCGCACAGCGGATCGCGGTGGCGCAATCGGAGTTTCGCGCCGCGTTCACCGAATGGCCGGAGCAGGAACTCAATTCCTATGTCGCGCGGCACTATCCGGCCTACTGGCTCAAGGTCGAACTGGCGCGCAAGATCCGCCACGCCCGCTTCCTGCGCGCCAGCGAACAGGCCGGCCACAAGCTCGCGATCAATGTCGGGTTCGACGAAGCGCGCGGCGTCACCGAACTCACGATTCTTGCCGTCGACCATCCCTGGCTGCTGTCGATCATCGCCGGCGCCTGCGCGTCGGCCGGCGCCAACATTGTCGATGCACAGATCTACACCACCACCGACGGACGCGCGCTCGATACCATCGCGATCTCAAGGGAATACGATCGCGACGAGGACGAGGGGCGGCGCGCCACACGCATTGGCGAAATGATCGAGGACGTGCTGGAAGGCAAATTGCGCCTCCCCGAAGCGATGGCGCGCCGCGCCAATGGCCGCGGCCACAAGACGCGGCCGTTCGTGGTCGAGCCGGAAGTGACCGTCAACAATCAGTGGTCGGACCGCTACACCGTGATCGAGGTGTCCGGCCTCGACCGGCCAGGACTTCTGTATCAATTGACCACGGCGATTTCGAAACTCAACCTCAACATCGCCTCGGCCCATGTCGCGACCTTCGGTGAGCGCGCACGCGACGTGTTCTACGTCACGGATCTGCTCGGTGCGCAGATCAACGCGCCGACGCGGCAGGCCGCGATCCGAAGCGCGTTGACTCATTTGCTGGCCAATGACGAGGCCGTCGCGTGATCGGGTCTTTCAGAATTTCGTAATCGGCTCCAGCGTCTCGCCGCTGCGCAGCGCCCGCAACGGCGCGGTGTCGCAATAGACCTGCTCGCTGATGATCTTGCCTTCCTGCAGGCGAAACTTGTCGACGCCGCGCCATTCGAACCGGGCGCCGTTGAAGAAGCGGGTGGTCTGCCATTCGATGATCACCGTGTTGCCGCGCGAGGTCCAGTCCAGCAATTGCCAGACGAAATCCGGCGCGGCGGCTTTTTGCACCTCCATCAATCGAGGGAGTTCGCTGCCCTTGATGGTCCGGTTCACCAGCGGCGTGTTGAGCGATCCCTCCGGGTGCCACAGATCGAGAAAGGCGTTGCCGTCCCGTGCCGCCCACGCCGCCGCAAACCGCGTGACGAATTCCTGAATCTCTGCGTCTGTCATTTGCTCTCTCCATGATGTGTGACGGAGACGCTAGAGAGATCGCGGGTTTTCGTCTGGCGGTTTACGGACCTGACGTTTGGTAACGACGTCATTGCGAGCGTTAGCGAAGCAATCCATGTCGCCGCGCAAAGCAAGGATGGATTGCTTCGTCGCTTCGCTCCTCGCAATGACGGGAGCGCGTAGGGTCGGCAAAGCGCAAGCGTGCCCACCATTCCACCCAATGTTCCAACGATAGACGGTGGGCACGGCGCAAAGGCGCCTTTGCCCACCCTACGGCGCTCGCTTGAAATCAAACCGCACGGCGCGCCGCCGCCGGCTTGAGCACCACGCCTTCGTGCTCCAGCAGCCATTTTTTGCGCGAAAGTCCGCCGCCATATTTGACCAACGCGCCGTTAGCGCCGATCAGGCGATGGCAGGGCAGCACCACGCTGATCGGGTTTGAGCCATTGGCGTGGCCGACCGCGCGCATCGCGTTGGGCGATTTGAGCTTTGTCGCCAGCGCGCCGTAGCTCATCGTGGTCCCTGCCGGTACGTTCGGGAGTGCGTGCCAGACTTTTTGCTGGAACGGCGTGCCTGCGACGCGCCATTTGATCGAGCCGAGGCGATCGAGATCGCCGTTGAAATAGGCCGTGAGCGCCTTGCGCAATGCACCGGGAGCCTGCGTCTCTTTCAATTCGACGGCGCCATATTGCCGGCGCAGCAGTTCCTTCATGCGCGGCATATAATCTTCCCAGTCCAGCGCGCGGAGCACACCGTCGGTATCCGTGACCAGCAAAGCCACGCCGATGGGTGTGTCCAGCCGGTCGATCGAAAAATTTTCAGGCGGCTTCGCGCGCATGGGGTTTTCCGGATGTGACGGGAAGCGCGATCCCCGCGGCCCACAGATGCAACGCGGCGTAGGCGCGCCACGGCCGCCAGCGCTCGGCGCGCGCGAGCAGTTCAGCGGGCGATGGACGCCGGCCATCGGCGGTCACCATTGCGCGCAGCAGGCCGATATCGGCGGCGGGAAAGGCGTCGGGTTCGCGTAGCTCACGCATCGCGATGTATTGCGCGGTCCATTCGCCGATCCCCGGCAGCGCGCGCAATTTCGCAATCGCGTCGTCAAGATCGGCGCTGCGGCTGAAAATCGCCGGATCGGCCGCGATGCTCCGCGCCAGCGACGTCACCGCAATGGCGCGCGCCGAGGGCATGCCGAGGTCCGCGAGGTCGGCTTTGGCGAGGCGTGCAGGCGGCGGAAACAAATGGCTGAGGCCCTCATGGTCCTTCATCGCCGCCGGCAAGGGCATGCCGTGGGCCTCGACCAGCTTGCCGAGCAATCTGGTCGCCGCCGGAACGGTGATCTGCTGGCCGAAGATCGCGCGCACCGCGAGTTCGAAACCATCCCATGCGCCGGGCACGCGCAGGCCCGGCCGTGCCGCGATCAGCGGCGCCAGCAGCGGATCCTGCGACAGATGTGCGCCGATCGTATCGGGATCGGCGGCGAGATCGAACACCCGCCGCACCCGCGCGATGATCTGCGGCAGCGCGGCGATGTCAGGAAATCGCACGGAGACGTTGACGCGGTTCTTATCGGCCGGCGCAACGCTGATCACGCCATGATTGTTGCCGATCGCAATGGTGCGCCGGTAGATATTGTTCGAGACCATTTCGATGCCGGGAATGGCGCGCGCAGCAAGAAACGACAGCATCGCATCCCAGTCGTAAGGCGGCCGATAGGCAAGCCGCACCGACAACGCGCCGGCTTCGTGCCGGGCCTTGTCCCGGCCGCGCCGCAGCGTGGCAGGCGAGCGGCCGAACAGATCCAGGAAGATTTCGTTGAACCGGCGCACGCTGTTGAAACCGGAGGCCAGCGCGACCTGCGCCATCGGCAGCGACGTTTCGTGGATCAATTGCTTGGCCAGCAACACCCGCCGCGTCTGCGCCACCGCGATCGGCGATGCGCCGACATGCTTGTGAAACAGCCGCCGCAATTGCCGCGCGCCGACACCGAGCCGGTTGGACAACCCCTCGACATCGGCTTCATCGAGACCGCCGGCTTCGATCAAAGCGAGCGCACGCGAGACGGTATTGCTGGTGCCGCGCCAGAATGCGAGATCGGGCGAGGTCTCCGGCCGGCAGCGCAGGCACGGACGAAAGCCGGCCTCCTGCGCCGCCGCGGCGTGAGGATAGAACGACACGTTCTCGAATTTCGGCGTGCGTGCCGGGCAAATCGGCCGGCAGTAAACGCCCGTGGTTTTGACGGCCACGAACAGCCGGCCGTCGAAACGGGCGTCGCGGGTTGAAATCGCGCGGTAGCAGGCGGTGCGGTCCATATCCATGCCCCGAGCATCCCGTATTAACTCAGGCTTGTCTCGCGGTTTTCGGACATCATCATTTCCGGCGAGATCGCCTTGCAATGCAGGGATTACCGGAGAGGTCGCCGGCTCGCCACCCGAATTCAGGGAGGCCATTCTGAAAAATCAGGCAAGTTGTCGTGCCATGGGCGAGCAGGCGGCCCTTGCCGTCCGTCAGCCGTCCCTCGGCGGTGCCGACCCGCCGGCCCCGGCTCAACACGACCCCTTCGGCCTTGATCAACCCGGTTTCAGGCGTGATCGGCCGCAGCAGCGATATCTTGAATTCGAGCGTGGTCTGGCCGACGCCCTTATCGAGGGTCGACTGCACGGCCAGGCCCATGCAGCTATCGAGCAAGGTGGCCGCAAGGCCGCCATGCACGGTGCCGGCGGGATTGAGGTGGCTGTCATCAGGCTCGATCGCGACAACGACACGTCCGTTCGCCGCTTCGATGACGTCGTAGCCGAGCGTCCCGGCGATCGTGTTGAGCGGAAGCGTCCCGTCGGCGAGCCCCTGGACGAATTCGAGACCGCTCATCTCGCTCTGTCGGTCGGCGCTGACGGTCCCGTAGGTTTTGCTGTTGTTGTTCATGGTGACAGCATCGATCAACGTCGCAGGCCTGTCGCGCGGTTTTCGGACCTCATCATTTCGAGCCGAAATGGTGAGACGGGCCATCGCGCGGCGGATACCGGGCGTGCTAGCCTCACATCACAAAAGACTGCCTCGGGGGAACGTCACATGATCTGGATTGCCAATATTCTGGTGGTGCTGGTTGCTGCGCTGCACGTCTATTTTCTGACGCTGGAAATGTTTCTCTGGACCAAGCCGCTGGGCCTGAAGACGTTTCGGAACTCCCCTGAAAAGGCCGCGGATTCCGCGGTTCTGGCGGCCAATCAGGGACTCTATAACGGCTTTCTCGCCGCCGGGCTGATCTGGGGGTTGGTGCAGGGCGTCCCCGCTTTCGCGTTCCAGATCAAAATATTCTTTTTGCTCTGCGTCATTGTCGCCGGCGTCTATGGCGCCGCGACCGTCAGCCGCCGAATCCTGTTCGTGCAGGCCGCCCCTGCGGCGCTGGCGTTGATCCTGCTCTGGCTGACGTGAGGCGGGTCAACCTCCGGCTGCCATTGCCTTGCATTGCCAAAGTCGTTCCGCCAATATCTTGGCAGCGATGGCGTCCAGATCATCGGAAAAATCAGACATTCAGGTGAGGGAACGACATGAGGAACAACCTCTTTCATTTCGTGACAGGGACCGCGATCGCCATTGCGCTATCGGCATCGTCGGCCCATGCGCAGAAAAAATACGATCCCGGCGCGACCGATACCGAAATCAAGATCGGCCAGACCGTGCCGTTCAGCGGACCGGCTTCGGCCTATGCCTCCATCGGCAAGGCCCAGGCGGCCTATTTCAACATGATCAACGAGCAGGGCGGCGTGAACGGCCGCAAGATCAACCTGATCCAGTATGACGATGCCTATAGTCCGCCCAAGGCCGTCGAGCAGGTGCGCAAGCTGGTCGAGAGCGACGAAGTACTGCTGACTTTCCAGATCATCGGCACCCCCTCGAACGCGGCGGTCCAGAAATATCTGAACATGAAGAAAGTGCCGCAATTGTTCGCCGCCACCGGCGCCTCAAAATTCACCGATCCGAAAGACTTCCCCTGGACGCTGGGCTTCAATCCCAATTACTTCGTCGAAGGGCGCATCTACGGCCAGTACATTCTCAAAGAATATCCCAACGCCAAGATCGGCGTGCTCTACCAGAACGATGATCTCGGCAAGGACTATCTGAACGGCATCAAGTCCGGCCTCGGCGACAAGGCCGCGACGATGATCGTCGCGGAAGCTTCGTATGAAGTGACCGATCCGACCATCAATTCGCAGGTCCTCAAGCTAAAGGCCGCCGGCACCGATCTGTTCTTCAGCGCGTCAACGCCGAAATTCGCGGCGCAGGCGATCAAGAAGAACGCCGAGCTCGGCTGGAAGCCAATCCACATTCTCGACATCAACGCTACGTCAGTTGGCGCGGTGATGCAGCCGGCAGGTCTCGAGGCCTCCAAGGGCGTCATCAGCGTCAGCTATGGCAAGGATCCGCTGGATCCGACCTGGAAAGACGATGCCGGCATGAAGCGTTATTTTGACTTCATGGCGAAATACTTCCCCGACGGTGACAAAAACTCGAGCTTCAACACCTACGGCTACGGCACCGCGCAACTGATGGTCCACGTTCTCAAGCAGTGCGGCGACGATCTCACCCGCGAAAACGTGCTCAAGCAGGCGACCAATTTGAAGAACGTCCAGCTCGATCTGTCGCTGCCGGGCATTGTCGGCAACACCACGCCGAACGACTATCGCGTCAACAAGCAGTTGCAGATGATGAAGTTCAACGGCGAGCGCTGGGAGATGTTCGGTCCGATCATCGAGGATATCGGCCCTGCGGGCTAGAGCCATCATGAGTTAGATTGATCTGCAAAGACAGACGCAGATGCGCTCCCTCTCCCCTTGTGGAAGAGGATTGGGGTGAGGGATTCAGGTCCCTCGATAGTCCGTAACCCCTCACCCGAATTGCTCTGGACGATGCTTCGCATCGCCATGGCAATTCGACCTCTCCCACAAGGGGAGAGGTGAAGCGGGCAGGCGTCCGGTAGGGTTAAGAGCGCCTGAACGCCTTGTTTTTCAGGCATTTGCTGACCCGTCATCGCCTCAGCATTAATCATCGCTTAACGCGGCTTTAAATCCCGCTCGCTAGTGTGCCGCATCGGGTGATGGGCGCGTTTGCGTATGGCGTGGGCACGGAAAAAGAGCGGCGGACGCAAGGAGCCGCAATTCGGGCTCGCGGCTGCGCTGAGCGATCTGCGCCTCAGTCCGCAGGACCGCATCTCCGTCGCTGAAGACAAGCCGAAAAAACCCACCAAGAAGACTCCCAAGCGTGAGCCTGATGATTCCGGCGATGAGCCGCCGCGCGCGCGCAAGCCGCAGCCAAGCCGCAGCGGCAGCAAGCGCCGCTCGAAATCACGCGGCGGGTTCATCTCGCGCCTGTTCTATTGGGGCGCGGTGCTTGGCCTGTGGGCGACCATTGCCATGGTCGGCGTTGTCGTCTGGGTCGGCGCGCATCTTCCGGCGATCCAGTCGCTCGAAATTCCAAAGCGGCCGCCGACCATCCAGATCGTCGGCCTCGATGGCAGCGTGCTGGCGACGCGCGGTGAAATGGCCGGCACCAATGTCGCGCTGAAGGATCTGCCGCCTTATCTGCCGAACGCCTTCATCGCCATTGAAGACCGCCGGTTCTATTCGCATTACGGCATCGATCCCCTGGGGATCGCGCGCGCGGCGGTGACCAACATCCTGCATCATGGTGTGTCGCAGGGCGGCTCGACGCTCACCCAACAGCTCGCCAAGAATCTGTTCCTGACACAGGAGCGCACGTTCCAGCGCAAACTACAGGAAGTCGAGCTGGCGCTGTGGCTGGAGCGCAAGCATTCCAAGGCCGAGATTCTCGAACTCTACCTCAACCGGGTCTATTTCGGTTCCGGCGCTTACGGCGTCGAAGCCGCCGCACAACGCTATTTCGGCAAGTCAGCCAAGAACGTCACCATTGCGGAAGCCGCGATGCTGGCGGGCCTGGTCAAGTCGCCGTCGCGGCTGGCGCCGAACCGCAATCCGGAGGGCGCCGAGCAGCGCGCCCAGATCGTGCTGGCCGCGATGGCGGATTCCAAATTCATCACGGAAGCACAGGCGCAGGCCTCGATCGGGCATCCCTCCTACAATGTGAAGCCGGTCGGCGCCGGAACCGTCAATTATGTCGCCGACTGGATCGGCGAAGTGCTCGACGATCTGATCGGCCAGATCGACGTGAGTGTGGTGGTCGAAACTTCGATCGATCCCAAACTCCAGAGCATCGCCGAAGCCTCCGTAATCGACGAACTCGCGGCCAAAAGCGTGAAGTTCAATGTCACCCAGGGCGCGCTGGTCGCGATGACGCCGGACGGATCGGTGCGCGCGATGGTCGGCGGGCGTAATTATACTGAGAGCCAGTACAACCGCGCCGTTACCGCCAAGCGCCAGCCGGGATCGGCGTTCAAGCCCTTTGTCTATCTCACCGCGATCGAAGCCGGCCTCACACCTGAGACGATCCGGCAGGACGCGCCGCTCGACGTCAAGGGATGGAAGCCCGAAAACTACAGCCACGAATATTTCGGCGCGGTGACCCTGACGCAGGCACTGGCAATGTCGCTCAATACGGTTGCGGTACGGCTCGGGCTCGAAGTCGGGCCGAAGAATGTGGTGCGCACGGCGCACCGGCTTGGCATCTCGTCGAAGCTCGACGCCAATGCGTCGATCGCGCTCGGCACCTCCGAAGTCTCGATGATCGAACTGGTTGGCGCCTATACGCCGTTCGCCAATGGCGGTCTTGGCGTCTCGCCCCACGTCGTCAACAAGATCCGCACCACCGAGGGCAAGGTGCTCTATGCGAGGCAACCCGATCCGCTCGGCCAGGTGATCGAACCGCGTAATGTCGCCATGATGAATACCATGATGCAGGAGACACTGCTGAGTGGCACCGCGCACAAGGCGGAACTGCCGGGCTGGATGGCTGCGGGCAAAACCGGCACCAGCCAGGATTTCCGCGACGCCTGGTTCATCGGATACACGGCCAACCTCGTCACCGGCGTCTGGCTCGGCAATGATGACAATTCGCCGACCAAAAAAGCCACCGGCGGCGGACTACCCGTCGAGATCTGGACGCGGTTCATGAAGGCCGCGCATCAGGGCGTCACCCCCGTGCCGTTGCCGGTGCCGCCGACTCCCGCGGGCGGTTTGCTGGCGAACATCGCGCAGGCCGTTGCACCGTCAAGCGCGCCGCAGGTTTATCCTGCGCAGGTCTATCCGCCTTCACCGGCCTATCCGCCGTCGGGCAATTCACAGCCGATCAATGCGCCGGTGTCGGCGAGCTCCGCCATCAGGCCGCCGCCGACACGTGCGTCGGCGTCGGTTCGGCCGGAGGCGGCGAGCGGACTGGATGGCTGGCTGGTGGATCGGTTGTTCGGGGGGCGGTAACTTTCCCCGGTTCGTCTGTCGGGGGCCTCATGGTTCGAGACGCGCGAAGACGCGCTCCTCACCATGAGGATTACTGACCTCATCCTGAGGAGGCGCGAAGCGCCGTCTCGAAGGATGGAACAGCGCTAATCCGAAATGCCGTAGCGGTGCAGATCGTTGCCATGGGTGTCGAGCCAGGTCTTGGCGCGCTCGACATGGCTGCACACCTTGGCGACCACCCGCCAGAACCGCGCCGAATGGTTCATCTCGACCAGATGCGCCACTTCATGCGCGGCCAGATAATCCAGCACGTAAGGCGGCGCCAGGATCAGCCGCCAGGAAAACGACAGCGATCCTGCCGAAGTGCACGAACCCCAGCGGCTTGACTGATCGCGGATCGACAGCCGCCGGACCTTTACGGCCAGATCCTGCGCGTAGGAAATCGACGCCTTCTGCAGATCCTTGCGCGCTTCGCGCTTGAGATAATCCAGGACCCGCCGCTCGATATGTTCGCTGGCGCCGGCCACGCAGAGAATCCGCTCGCCGCTGTCGCGTATTTCCGTCCATACGGTGCCGCGCATCGCGGCGCGATGCACGATCCGGTGCGGAACGCCACGCAACGGTACGATCGTGCCCGGAAGAAACGGTGCGGCCTTCGGCAACCGGCCGAGACGCGCGGCAATCCAGGCGCCGTGACGCTGCGCAAAATCCTTGGCTTCGATGATGGTGCCGCGCGGCGGCATGGTCAGGATCGCTTCGCGGTCGCTGGGATGGATGCGCAGCGTGTAACGCCGCGCGCGCCGGTGGCGGCGCAGCCGGACCGAATAGATTTGCGAGCCATGCTTGACCAGCAATCGAGAAGGTTCGGCAGGACGCCGATAAAGAAGGGCGCGAGTGGCCATGTCAGTCAGTCCGGGGAGGAGAAGCTCGCCCGGATTCTGCCATATCTGCCGCCAGCGAAATCGGTCGGCGCAAAAACAAATCATTTGCCCAATATACAGGGGGAGTACCGCCTGTCCGCCTCTACAGGCTGGGCCTGGAACAAATTTCCTGGAGCCAAAACAGGCCCTCCCGGGCACCCCAAGGATTGAGTATAAACTCACTCCTTCGAAGGCCCAGATTTCTGATTTCTTCGGGCTAATTCAGGGGGTTACCGGCGGCACCGAATCGGCGGGGTATTTTGCCCGCGAACGCTGGATGCCGCCGAAAAATCATTTGTTCGCCGCTTATTCTGCGGCGGCGGCCAATTTTGGCTTCAAATTCGCCGACGACACCATGAAATCGGAAATGCGCGGCACGATTTCCGATTTGAAACGGGAACCGTTGAACACGCCGTAATGTCCGACGCCCTTTTGCACGTAATGCACCCGGCGCTCGTCGGGAATGGAAGTGCATAGTCCGTGCGTCGCTTCGGTCTGTCCCAATCCGGAGATGTCGTCGTTCTCGCCTTCGACCGTCATCAGCGCGACGCGGGTGATCTTCGAGGGATCGACCGGTTTGCCACGATGGGTCATCTCGCCCTTCGGCAGCGCGTGCTTGACGAAGACGGTGTCGACCGTCTGCAAATAATACTCCGCGGAGAGATCCATCACCGCGAGATATTCGTCGTAGAAGTCGCGATGCTTGTCGACGAGGTCGCCGTCGCCCTTCACCAGGTTCTTGAACAGGTCCTTGTGCGCGTCCATGTGGCGGTCGAGATTCATGCTGATGAAGCCGTTCAGCTGCAGGAAGCCCGGATAGACATCGCGCATCACGCCCGGATGCGGGAACGGCACCTTGGTGATGACATTGCTGCGAAACCAGTCGATGCCCTTCTCGGCGGCCAGATTATTCACGGCCGTCGGGTTGCGGCGGGTATCGATCGGGCCGCCCATCAGCGTCATTGACAGCGGGACAAACGGATCGTGCTCGGCTTCCATCACCGAAACCGCCGCCAGCACCGGTACCGAAGGCTGGCAGACCGCGATGATGTGCATGTTGCCGCCGAGGGCGTGCAGCATCTCGATCAGGTAATCGACATAGTCTTCGAGATCGAAACGCCCTTCAGCCATCGGCACCATCCGGGCATCGGCCCAGTCGGTGATGTAGACTTCGTGGGTCGGCAGGAAAGCCTCGACCGTGCCGCGCAGCAAAGTCGCGTAGTGACCCGACATCGGCGCCACGATCAGCACCCGCGGCTGCGGGCTGCGCAGCGGGCGGGTTAATTTGCGATCGAAATACAGCAGGCGGCAGAACGGTTTTTCCCAGACCGGGCGAATTTCGATCGGCGTGCGCACGCCATTGACCTCGGTATCGTTGAGGCCCCATTCCGGCTTGCCGTAGCGGCGCGTGGTGCGCTCGAACAATTCGCAGCCGGCGGCGATGGATTTGCCGAACTCGGTGTGCGACCACGGATTCAGCGGATTCTGAAACAGGATTTTGGTGGCGTCGGTTACGGCGCGCGCCGGGTTGAGCGACGCCTGCCCCATCTCGTACATCCAGTACATCGGCGTCGTCATCGCTGGACTGACTTCCGACGGCAGTGCCGGCGGGCGGCCAAATTCACCTATCGGCATTTAGTCCCTCAACTCGCTTTTGCATCGCAGCATAGTGCCGAATGCGTAATAATGCGTCAATGCACAGATCGGTATAACTACGGGCGCCGCAAGCCAAAGATCCCTCGAAATCCCGGGATAACTGGCGTTTTCTGCTGTTTTATTCGCCACCCTGGATCAGCGATCCATGCCGACGCGCGCTGCGTAAAAGCGCAAGAAATGTCGCGAATGACGCAATAAACAGCACGACGTTGATGGCGAGCGCGCAGGCCATCAGGTCGGCGCGAAACACGTGGTCGATCAGCAGCGCCCGCATGCCTTCGAACACGTAAGTCGGCGGCAAGACCCAGGCGATATATTGCAGCCAGTGCGGCAGCACCGTCACCGGATAGTAGACGCAGGCCAGCGGCATCAGCGCGAACATCAAGGTCCAGGCGATGCTTTCGGCGCCGAGCCCGTTGCGCAGCACCAGCCCCGAGACGAAAATCCCGACCGACCAGCTGGTGAAAATCAGATTGCAGAAGAAGGCGATCAGCGGCAGCCCAAAACTGTACAGATTGAAGTTGAAGAAGATGATCGCCAGCAGCGTCATCGGAATGACGCCGATCGCAAGCCGGATCAGGCTCATGATCATCAGCGAGATCAGAAACTCGATCGGCTTCAGCGGGCTCATCATCAGGTTGCCGAGATTGCGCGCCCACATTTCCTCGAGAAACGAAATCGAAAAGCCGAGTTGCCCGCGAAACAGGATGTCCCACAGGATCACCGCCCCCACCAGCGAGCCGCCGGCGCGGGCGAAAAACCCGTCATTCTGCGAGATGTAGCTCTGCAGGAAACCCCACGTGATGATCTGCAAAGCGGGCCAATACAAGAGTTCCAACAGCCGCGGCCAGGACGAGACCAGCAAATACCAATAGCGCAGGATCATCGCCGCGATGCGATGTGGCGCGATGCCTCTGGACGTGACGGGCGCGCTCACGATGTGCCCTCCTGAACGCGGCCGCGCGCGACGTCGAGAAACACTTCCTCAAGTGTTGTGCGGTTGTAACGGGCCATTATCTTGTCCGGGCTGTCATCGTCTTCGACCCGGCCGCGCTTCATGATGATGACGCGGTCGCATAGCCGCTCCACTTCAAGCATGTTGTGCGATGCCAAAAGGATGGTCGCGTCGTTTTGCTTGCGATAGGTCTCGAGGTGCTGCCGGATCCAGTCGGCGGTATCGGGGTCGAGCGACGCGGTCGGCTCATCCAGCAGCAACAGCTCCGGCTGGTTGATCAGCGCCTTTGCGAGCGCGACCCGCGTCTTCTGGCCGGCGGAGAGCTTGCCATTGGCGCGGTCGAGGAAGTCGCCCAAATCCAGTTCGGCCGCGAGTTTCTCTATGCGTTCGCGCAAATTCGCGACCGCATAGAGACGGCCGAAGATCGTCAGGTTCTGCCGCACCGTGAGCCGCATCGGCATATCGACATAGGGGCTTTCGAAATTGATCCGGCCCAGCACATCGGCGCTTTGATCGGGGATCGAACAGCCCAGTACCTGGATCCGGCCCGAGGTCGGCAGCACCAGCCCCATGATCATCGCAATCGTCGTGGTTTTGCCGGCGCCATTGCCGCCGAGCAATCCGGTAATGCTGCCGCGTGCGATGCGAAACGAAATATCGTCGACCGCGCGGGTGGTCTTGTAGAGCTTGACGAGATGCGCGACCTCGATGGCCGCCGGTCCCTTGGGATCGGCTGCCGCGAGTGGGGGTGCAATTGCTTCGCTATTCACCATGCGTGCCGTTCATTGAGCCATCGGAGGCGGGAGTGCAAGACGTCGACAACAACTGGACGACAATTTGACACTGGCAGGTGAGTTTGTGGTCGGCGCCCTGCGCGGATAGACTTGCCGCATGACCGATATTGCCGCCTCCGATTTTCACCAGCCGCGCCGCTATGTCCGTCTGGACACGATCCTGCGGCTGCGCTGGCTCGCCGTGCTTGGCCAGCTCGCGGCGATCTTCATTGTGGTGCAGGGGCTCGAATTCGATGTCGAGGTCGTTCCGTGCCTGACCATCGTCGGCCTGTCGGCGCTGCTCAATCTGGCTTTGCAGATCAGTTTCAATCCGATGCAGCGGCTGGAACCGGCCTATGCGGCGGCGCTGCTGGCGCTGAACATTGTCGAACTCGCCGGTCTCTTGTTTTTAACCGGTGGCCTCGAAAATCCGTTCTCGTTTCTGTTTCTGGCGCCGGTGCTGATTTCAGCAACGGCGTTGCCGATCCGCTTGACCATTGCGCTCGGCCTGCTGGCGGTCGCCTGCGCTTCGGTGCTGGTATTTTTCCATTTGCCGCTGCCGTGGGACAGCGACGATCCGCTGGTCTTGCCGCCGATCTATCTGTTCGGCGTCTGGCTCTCGATCGTGGTTGCGATCGGCGTCACCAGTCTTTATGCGTTCCAGGTCGCGGAAGAATCACGCAAGCTGTCGGACGCGCTGGCCGCGACGGAACTCGTGCTGACGCGGGAGCAGCATCTCACCCAGCTCGATGGTCTTGCGGCCGCCGCGGCCCACGAACTCGGTACGCCGCTCTCGACCATCTTCCTGATCTCGCGCGAGCTGGAGCGCAATTTGCAGGATAACAGCGCGATATCAGCCGACATCAAAACGTTGCGCGAACAGGCGCAGCGCTGCCGCGATATTCTGGCCAAGATCACCCAGCTGTCCTCCACCGGCGCGCCGTTCGATCGCATGCCGTTGTCGGCGCTGATCGAGGAAACCGTGGCGCCGCATCGCGATTTCGGGGTCGCGATCAAGGTGCGCATTGCGGTCGCGGGCACGCCCGAGCCGGTGGGAACCCGCAATCCGGCGATTCTCTATGGCGTCGGCAACATCCTGGAAAACGCGGTCGACTTTGCGCGGGCGACGGTCGAGGTGAATGCGTGGTGGAACACCGACACCGTCGAGATCATCATTTCCGATGACGGCCCGGGGATCGCGCCGGACATGTTGAAGCGTATCGGCGAGCCCTATCTGTCGCGAAAGCGCAGCGCGGACGAGGTCCCAAGCGAGCACAGCGGGCTTGGTCTTGGGATATTCATCGCCCGCACGCTATTGGAGCGCACCGGCGCCAAGGTTTCTTTCACCAACCGTATTTTCCCGGATCATGGCGCTGTCGTTCATGTTGTCTGGCCGCGCGAGCGCTTTGAAACCTCCGAAACGGAGGTGGAACCGGCTTTCTAGGGTGTTTTCGAGCCGGCTCGCGGATAAACTAGAACCGTTCCAAGATTAACAGTGTCGCTTGATCGACCTTTGGCGGTCTTGGCAGCACCTTGCCGCCGCGCCATATGTTGTAGGGTGCGACATCAGGGGTACCCGAATCGTGAACGCCATCGCCGAATTGACTGACCACACCGATCGCTCGCTGCTGATCGTGGAGGACGACAAGCCGTTTCTGGAGCGCCTTTCGCGCGCGATGGAAACCCGCGGCTTCACGGTGACGTCCTGCGACACCGTGTCCGATGGCCTGGTGCAGATCGGCAAGGCCGCGCCGGCTTTTGCGGTGGTCGACCTGCGACTCGGCGACGGCAACGGGCTTGACGTGGTGTCCGCGCTCAAGCGCAAGCGCCCCGAAGCCCGCGCGATCGTGCTGACCGGCTATGGCAACATCGCGACCGCGGTCACGGCCGTGAAGATGGGCGCGGTGGATTATCTCTCAAAGCCCGCCGATGCCGACGATGTGGTCGCGGCGCTGCTCGCGAGCGGCACCGAAAAATCCGAGCCGCCGAACAACCCGATGTCGGCGGACCGCGTGCGCTGGGAGCACATCCAGCGCATCTACGAGATGTGCAACCGCAACGTCTCGGAAACCGCGCGGCGGCTGAACATGCATCGCCGCACTTTGCAGCGCATTCTCGCCAAGCGCGCGCCGCGGTAACCAGCGACACGTTGAACCCTCATGTGCCATCGCGTGACTAAATCGCGAAGGCAAAGTGAGGTGGCTTTGACAGATCGATCCAGAGCGCATTTGGGTGTAGGCAAGCTTGCGGCCGCAGCGGTGGTGTCGTTGGCGCTTCTGTCGCCCGCGTTGGCGCAGTCCCTGAAGGACAGCAACTGCACCGGCCAAGTCGACATACCGGGCGACCAGCAAATCAGTGGGTGCAATGAGGCGATCGCGTCGGGCCGCTTCACCGGCAAGGATCTTGCCGCAGCCTTCAACAACCGCGGTGTCGCGTATCAGGCCAAGGGCGATCTCGATCGCGCCATTGCCGACTATGGTCGGGCGATCCACCTCAATCCCGGCTACGCGATGGCGTATAGCAACCGTGGTCAGGCGTATCAGATCGCAGGTGATAATGACCGCGCGCTTGCCGATTACGACGCCGCGATCAAGATCGACCCGAATTACGCGCAGGCCTACGACAATCGCGGCAGCGTTTACGGCAACAAGGGCGATCCTGATCGCGCCATCGCGGACTACGATCAGGCGATCCACCTTAATCCTGGTCTGGCCCACGCGTACAGCAACCGCGGCAGCGCCTATGCAGACAAGGATGACTACGATCATGCGATTGCGGATTTGAATCAGGCGATCAGCCTCGATCCCAATTTGGTCCAGTCCTATTACGATCGCGGCGTCGCTTACTCCCTCAAGAAGGACTACGACCGCGCCATTGCGGATTACGATCAGGCGATCCGGCTCCAGCCCGGATTGACGCTGGCCTGGAACAATCGCGGGATGGCCTATATGGGCAAGAACGATCCCGATCATGCGATGGCGAATTACAACGAGGCGATCAGGCTCAATCCCAAATTCGCCGTTGCCCTCAACAATCGCGGCACGACCTTCGTTCGAAAAAAGGACTATGCGCGCGCGATCGCCGATTACACCGAGGCATTCCGGCTCGATCCCGACTACGCCGCGGCGCTGTTTCGGCGCGGCATCGTCAAGCGGTTGAACGGAGACAAGGCCGGCGGCGATGCGGATGTCGCCGCTGCCAGGAAGCTCGACCCGGATCTCACCGAATAAGCGCGAGACCGAGTCCGCTTATCGCACATGCGAGACATGCCGAGCGCGTTACTTGATTGAGGTCAAAGGGCGCGCTTAACTGGGCTGCGCTCAGATGAGCATGAAGTGAGGAGCTTCCCCATGAAGCAGGGAACAATACTAATCGTGATGGCTGCTTTGGCGTTGCCGGCGAGTGCTTTCGCGCAGACCGCTTCAAACAAGACCGCGCCGTCCCGCGATGTCAGGCGACCCGCGCCGCTGTGGGATGCCTGGGGTGGTGTCTTGAGGCAGGATCTGTACGACCGAAATAATCCCAACAATCTGCGATCGGATTGGCCAAGCCCACCCCGTCAACCCGGCTAGTTCTGAGATCAGCAACAGTGTGAGTAGCAGCAATAGAAGCGAGCAGCGTCGCGCGAATGCGCGGCGGCCTTGTCAAGCTCGCCCGACATAGAGGAGATGCCCCGATGGCCGTTATCGATTCCCAGGTTCATGCCTACGAGGCGAACACACCGAAGCGGCCCTGGCACAATGTGCCGAACTGGCCTCCTCATGTCACCGGTGACGAGATGGTGGCGGCGATGGACAAGGTCGGTGTCGACGGCGCGATCTTCATCTCGGCCTTTTCGATGTACAAATACGACGCCAGCTATGCCGTCGAAGTGGCGCGGGCCCATCCCGGCCGGCTCGCGATCGTCAAGCCGGTCGATCCTGATAATCCGCAAGTCGCCGACGTCGTCGCCGACTGGAAGAAGACGCCGGGTACGGTCGGCATCCGCATCATGCTGACGAAAGAAGCCAAGCGCGACCCCAGCGATCCCGGCCTCGACCGGATCGCGCGCGCGGCGGTTCGTTATGATTTTCCGGTCAACATCCTGTGCTGGGACAATCTGGACGCGGGCACGGCGCTGATCGATCGCCATCCCGACACGCGGTTCATCCTTGACCATCTGGGCATCCTGCAGCCGCGCGTGCCGCCCGCGCCGGCGCAGCCCTGGGCTGATCTGCCGAAAGTGCTGGCGCTCGCCAAGCGCCCCAACGTCGTGATCAAGGTCAGCGGCGCCTGCACGCTGTCGCAGCAGCCGTATCCTTTTCCCGATATCTGGGATCCCTTGGCCCGCGTATTCGATGCCTGGGGTTTTGAGCGTTGCCTGTGGGGCACCGACTGGACGCGCGCGTTTGCGGTCGTCAATTACGAGCAGGCCGTCACGCCGTT
Source organism: uncultured Alphaproteobacteria bacterium (assembly GCA_963790595.1). Classification (GTDB taxonomy): domain Bacteria; phylum Pseudomonadota; class Alphaproteobacteria; order Rhizobiales; family Xanthobacteraceae; genus Bradyrhizobium. The sequence goes on from CAWBPE010000019.1 coordinate 381,820, forward strand.
CCTGAAAACCGATCGGCTGAGCGAGAGCGAGCGCGCCATGCTGATGGGCGGCGCCTGTGCCAAGGCGTATGGCTGGTCGCCGAAGAAGTAGCGCCGAACGCGACGACAATTTGTAGGGTGGGCAAAGGCGCTCTTCTGCGCCGTGCCCACCATCTGTCGTTGGACCGCTGTCTGGAATGGTGGGCACGCTTGCGCTTTGCCCACCCTACGCGCAGCGCCAAGACGCAGCAGCGAAGCGCCGTCAAAGTCAGGTTGCCTAACCCGGCCAGATGGGCTATTTCGCCTGCGTCGAAAAAGGCAGGCTTGGTCTGGGTAGGCCCAAGCCCTTCCGTTCCGCGGAAGCTCTGTTCCTTGCATCGCTGCCAATGGCAGCGCCTGAGATCCCTCGACGAATCCCTGGTGCGGCGCAAGCGGCGCCACAGGGTTCGTCCGTGTGGTTGTCAGCCGACAAACTGCTCCGGGTGAATCCTGAACCTGGAGAGTTGTCATGCAAGAAACTCGGCAAGAACTTCGACAAGCTACCAATCATGCTTCGCCATCCGACAGCGCGCCCAAGCCAAAGGGCTCGGTAATCGTGCTCGCGATAGCGGTATTTCTGAATATCGCCGGCTTCACTTTGATCCTGCCGGTGATCCCGTTCCTGGTCGGCCAATATGTGCCGCCGGCCGAGGTCGGTTTATATGTCGGCCTGATCGTCTCGGTGTTTGCGCTCTGCGCCTTTTGCGCAGCACCCGTGATGGGCGCGCTCAGCGATCGTTACGGCCGCCGGCCGACCCTGATGTTGTCGCTGCTTGGCTCGGCCATTGGCTATGTGATCTTTGGCCTTGGCGGCGCGTTGTGGGTTCTGTTTGCCGGCCGCATCATCGACGGCCTGACGGCCGGGAATATCAGCACGGTCTACGCTTACGTGGCCGACACTTTCGCACCGGAAGAACGCGGACGCGTTTACGGCGTGCTCGGCGCTGTCGGAGGTCTCGGCTTCATGCTCGGGCCGGTCGCCGGCGGATTGCTGGGCGCGATTTATCCTGCCGCGCCATTGTTTGCGGCGGCCGCCCTGACGCTTGTCAGCATCGCCTGGATTTATTTAGCTTTACCCGAAAGCCTCGCGCGCGATGCGGCGCCTGTAGTGTGGCGCTGGCAGCAGTTCAACCCATTGGCACAGCTCGCGCAGGTGCTCGGCATCGCCGCGCTGCGCATTCCCTTTGCGGCCGCATTTGCCTTCTTCTTTGCCGGCGCGATGCTGCAGAGTAATTTTGCGGTTTACCTGAAGGATATTTTGCAGTTCGGTCCGACCGGGATCGGCTGGATATTGTTCACCGTCGGCGTGATGGACATCGTAGCGCAGGGGCTTCTCACGCGCATATTGTTGCCGCGCGTCGGCGCCGATGTGCTCACGCGCGTGGGGCTCGGCATCAATGCCATCGGCTTCGGGTTGATCGCGTGTCTGATGTTCGTGCCTCGGGTCGAATTCTTGCTCGCCTCGATTGTGGTCTTCACATTGGGCGATGGTTTGTTCCAGCCGCCGATGAACGCGATCATCTCCAATGCGGCGCCCGCGGACGCGCAGGGGGTGGTGCAGGGCGCGAACCAGTCGCAGCAGGCGATGGCACGGATGTTGGGACCGCTGTTGGCCGCGCTGTTGTCGCCATTCAGCGCCGCTGCTCCCTATTGGGCCGGCGGGTTGATCGCGATGACGGGTGTTGTGATCTTGTCACTTTCACGACGATCGATGCCATCCAAAGTAGGATGACACGACAGATTGACAAACCCCGGACCATCGGCGAACATTTCAGCAGGTTGATACAACCTGCTGCTTGCGCCCTTCCGGGTATGGCGAATGTATCAAGCCGCTTCAGGCTTCCCTTTGCCCGATCGAACGGGTCAGCAACGCAAGCCCCTGACTTTTTCCGTTCGTTTATGCAGAGGATGATTTCATGCGCGATTTCCGCGACGCCAAAGCTATGGCGCAAACGCTACGCGAAGCCCTGAACACCAGGTCTGTTTCCATCACCCACAGCGAGGGCCTGGAGATGGTTGCCAAAATCCTGGGTTTTCACGACTGGAATGTCCTGGCGGCCAAAATCCAGTCCGGAAGCCAGCTTCCTGAGCCCTCCCAAAGCGGGCCGTCACAAGACGATGTCGACAATTCCGGCAAGCCCGTGCGTCAGGAAATTGCGGTGGATGCGGCTGTGCTTGACGGATATGTCGGGTTTTATCAACTCACCGACAGCGCCTTCCTGACGGTCACGCGCGAGGACAAACATCTGGTCATGCGATTGACCGGACAACGCGCGCTCCCAATCTACGCGGAGAGCAAGACCGAGTTTTTCGCCAGGATTGTCGATGCGCAGATCAGTTTCGTCACGGATGTGAGAGGGCAGGCCACATCACTTGTCCTGCATCAGGGTGGTGGTCACCATCAGATGAAGCGCATTGATGCAGCCGCGGCGCAAAGAATTGCCAGCCAGACGGCGGAGAAGGTGAGGAGTCAGGCCGCGAGCCCGGGAACCGAGGCCGCGCTCCTTCGCCTCATCGAAGGTCTCATCAGCGGCAAACCCAATTATGACGAAATGATCCCCGCCGTGGCCGAAGCGACCCGTCATCAATTGCCAAACCTGCATTCTGGCCATCAAGAACTCGGTGCGGTCGAGTCCGTCACATTTCTCGGCGTCGGCCGCCAGGGCGAAGATGTCTATACCGTCAGGCACGTAAACGGCGCGTCGCATTGGCGAATTGCGCTGGATTCGAAAGGAATGATCACGACCGCCTGGGTTACGCCGGGTCCTTGATCTCGCCCCTGACACGGAGCGCGGTGTGTCTAGAATTCGGAGTGCGCTTGCGGATCGACCAGCCGATCGATCCGCCGCCGGGGCGGCCATGCCGAACCGCACGGTCATCAACTTGCGGGTCGGCGCCGGCAGGCGATGCGCCCACGCCGCGCGTCCTGTTGCGAAATTAGATCATTCCCGTCGGTGAAAAGCTCGAACGGTGACTGAGCTTGAATCAAGGCTAAATTTCATAGACAGTCTCGCAAAAAATCGGGGAAGGATGCTTGCGTGATGGTGCGTGCGATCAAGGCGATTGGAGCCATTCTGCTGTCGCTCTTCGTTATAAGTTGGGCATTCGCCGATGAAGCTGTGCTCCGCGTCGGCATCATCACCGATATGAGCGGCCAATATGCCGACGGTAACGGGCCTGGCTCCGTCATTGCAGCAAGAATGGCGGCCGAAGAAATCAACGGAACGGTCGCTGGCCGCCGCATCGAAATAATTTCGGCTGACCATCAGAACAAGCCGGATATCGCCACCGCCATCGTGCGCGACTGGATCGATAACAGGGGCGTTGACGTCGTTGCCGAGGGCGTCAACTCCTCCGTCGCCCTTGCGATACAGAATCTGACACGCGAGCGGAAAAAACTGTTTTTGATTTCAGGATCTGGTTCATCCGATCTTACCGGCGTCCAGTGCTCTCCGACCAGTATACAATGGACCTATGATACATATGCCTCCTCCAATGCCACGGCGAAGGCGGTCGTCGCGCGAAGTAAAGCGCCGTGGTTCTTCCTGACCGCCGATTATGCATTCGGCCAGGCGCTCGAACGCGATGCGACGAAATCCGTGGTCGCCGCCGGCGGTGTGGTGCTCGGCGCGGTACGTCACCCGTTCAATACCGCCGATTTTTCATCCTTTCTGCTGCAGGCCCAGGCGTCAGGGGCCAAGATTCTCGCCCTGGCCAATGCCGGCTCGGATTTCCGCAATGCGGTCGCGCAGGCGGACGAATTCAATATCCGGCAAAGCATGCAGGTCGTCGCGTTGCAGGTGACGCTCACCGACGTGCCGGCGCTCGGCCTGTCGCATGCGCACGACCTTCTTTTTACGGATTCGTTCTATTGGGACCGCACGCCGGAGACGCGTGCGTTCAGCAATGAGTTCTACAAGCGGCATGGCGCCATGCCGACAGCCTATCAGGCGGGCGTCAATTCAGCTTTGCGGCACTATTTCAAGGCGGTCGCGGCGACCAATTCGACTGGTCCCGAAACGGTGATCGCGCAGATGCGCAAGACGCCGGTTGATGATTTCTTTGCGCATGGCGGCAGGGTCCGCGAAGACGGACGAATGGTCCACGACATGTATCTGATGCGCATCAAGAAGCCCGAGGAATCGAAACAGAAGTGGGATCTCTACGAATATCTCTCGACCGTGCCGGGCGACGAAGCGTTCCGGCCGATGGATCAGGGCGGCTGTCCGTATTTGGCCAAGTAAGCTGCGGCGTGCGTCTTCTTGTTTGAGCATAATCTCCGCGCAAACGCCCCTGGCGTTTGTCGCGAGGGAAAACCGGTTCCCACTTTTCCGGATTATGCTCTAAAACTCCGCGTGCCCTTGCGGATCGACCAGCCGGTTGATCCGCCCTGCGGCGGCCATGCCGAACCGCACCGTCATCAGCTTGCGGGTCGGCGCCGGCAGACGGTGCTCGGGCGCCTCGCGATGCAGATGGGCGCCATAGGCGTCGGCCACAATCAGCCCGGTATCGAGCGGGAAGATTTCGTGGGACAGTTCCCGGGTGAAGGCGAAAAACAGCCGGTCGCAATGCGAGCGGTATTCCGGCCATTTCTGGTCGGCGCGCAAATCCTCCAGCGACGATTTGATCTCGACGATCCAGATATCGCCGCGCTCGTTCAGCGCCACCAGATCGGCGCGCCGTCCCGACGGCAGCGACAATTCGCTGATGCAGGAAAAACCCAGCGTGCGCAGCATGCGCGCGGTGCCGCGCGCGACCGCAAGCGCCGTCTCCGACTGACGACGGTCCGGCGCGGGAACGAGATTGACTTGACGTGCTTGTGATTCCATCGCCGGAAGCCTAGCCGATTGCGCGATCGTGGCCAACGGCATGCGCCACGTCAGGGCAGCCCTGACACCCGGATTTTCCGAAGTTTCAGTAAAATTTCTCCTTGGCGGGTCGCTAAAAATCGGCAATGTGCGGCCAAAGGAACCGAAAAACATGGCAAAGCAATCCGAAAATCAGACCAAAGAACAGGCGAAAGCCGGTGCGCTCATCATCCCGGTGACGCTGTTCGAGCAGAACTGCACCTTGTTTTGGTGTCTGACCACCAAGAAGGCGGTTGTGATCGACCCCGGCGGGGACGTTCCGAAAATTCTGGCTGCGATCAAGCAGTCCGATGTGACGGTCGAAAAGATCTGGCTGACCCACGGCCATATCGACCATGTCGGCGGCGCGGACAAGCTACGCGAAGAATTGAAAGTGCCGATCGAAGGTCCGCATATCGCCGACAAGTTCCTGCTCGACAATGTCGTCAACAGTGGCGCGCGGTTCGGTATGAGCGGCGTGCGCAACTTCACGCCGGATCGCTGGCTCGATGAGGGCGATCAGGTCTCGATCGGCGAATTGACCTTCGACATCCTGCATTGTCCCGGCCATTCGCCCGGCAGCGTGGTATTTTTCCAAAAGGAAATGCGCTTTGCCCATGTCGGCGATGTGCTGTTCAACGGCTCGGTCGGACGCAGCGATATTCCCGGCGGCAACCACGACACGCTGATCAAGTCGATCAAGGACAAGCTGCTGCCGCTCGGCGACGATGTCGGCTTCTTCTGCGGCCACGGCGCCCGCTCCACTATCGGCCACGAGCGGATGACCAACCCGTTTCTGACCGGGACAGTGTGACGCGCGAATGACTGCTGGTTCTCCCGCGGCCTCATGGTTCGAGACGCGCGAAGACGCGCTCCTCACCATGAGGGTCTAAGACCTTTCTATCGGCTCGGACCTCATCCTGAGGAGCCGCGCATTGCGCGGCGTCTCGAAGGATGGCTACGGATGCGGAAGTGGAACTACCGCGAAACCATCGCGCGGATTCGTCGGGACAGATTATCGAGATCGAACGGCTTGGTGATCATCTCCATGCCCGGCTGCAGAAAACCGTCGGCGATCGCGACGCTTTCGGCATAACCGGTGATGAAGAGAATCTTCAGGTCGGGCCGGGTTTCGCGTGCCTGGTCGGCGAGTTGGCGGCCATTCATGCCGGGCAGGCCAACGTCGGTGATCAAGAGATCGATTGGCTTGTTGTCGCGCAGCAGGCGCAGGCCGGCGGGGCCATCGGCGGCCTCGAGTGTCCGATACCCCTGATCGGCGAGCATTTCCAGGATGACCGATCGCACCACTGGTTCGTCCTCGACCACCAGCACGGTCTCGCCGGTGGCGGCGTGCTGGCTCGCTTGGACGCCTGCGGCTTGCTCGACGGAACTCTGGCCATGGTGCCGCGGCAAATAAAGTTTGACCGACGTTCCACGGTCGAGCTTGCTGTCGATGGTCGCATGGCCGTTCGACTGCCGCGCAAATCCATGGATCATCGAAAGTCCGAGCCCGGTGCCCTGGCCGATCGGTTTCGTCGTGAAGAACGGATCGAACGCGCGCGCGGCCACTTCGGCGCTCATGCCGGTTCCGGTGTCGGTGACACTGACGCAGATGTAATCGCCGGGCGATAGTGCTGACGGATCGGCGCTCGCGGCGTCGAGCCGCGCATTGGACGTCGCGATGGTAAGCTTGCCGCCATTCGGCATCGCATCGCGGGCGTTGATCGCGAGGTTAAGCAGCGCACTTTCGAGCTGGTTGGGATCGCACAGCGTGTTCCACAGCCCGTCCCCCGCGGTGATTTCGAGATCGATGGTCTCGCCGATGGTCCGGCGCAGCAAATCCTCCAGCGAGACCACGAGCTGGTTGACGTCGACGGCCTTCGGCACCAGCGGTTGGCGCCGCGCAAAAGCCAGCAGGCGGTGGGTGAGGGCGGCGGCGCGGTTGGCCGATGTCATCGCCGCGTTGATGTAACGCGCGACATTGTCGGTCCGTCCCTGGTTGAGACGGGTCTGCAGCAGATCCAGCGATCCCACGATGCCGGTCAGCAGATTATTGAAGTCGTGGGCGATGCCGCCGGTCAATTGCCCCACCGCCTCCATCTTCTGGGATTGCAGCAGCGCCTCTTCGGTGGCTTTCAACCGTTCCACCGCGGCTTTCTCGGCGGTGACGTCGCGGGCGACTGCATAATTGGCGTCCTTGTCGGATACCCCGGTCCATGACAGCCAGCGGTAGGTCCCGTCCTTGTGACGGAAACGGCTCTCAAAACGGACGGTGGTCTCGCTGGCGCCGAGCTCCCGGACTTTCGCGCGCGTGAGGCCGTTGTCGTCGGGATGCTCCAGCCATTCCGACGTGCGATTAAGCAGTTCGGCTTCGCTCCAGCCGAGTGTCGAGGTCCAGGCCGGATTGACCGTTCGCCAGACGCCGTTGCGATCGGCGACCACCAGCAGATCCTGCGACACGTTCCAGATTCGGTCGCGCTCCCGCGTCTTTTCCTCGACCCGTTGCGCCAGCGTCGCATTCAACTCGGCAAGCTCACGGGCGATCATCTTCTGGTCATGCACGTCGGTATTGGTGCCGATCCAGCGAATGATTTCGCCCTGCGCGTTACGCGACGGCACGGCGCGAGCGAGAAACCATCGGAAGGCGCCGTCGGCGCGGCGCAGGCGGAATTCTACGCCGTAGGCCTCGCCGGTGCCGATGGATCTGGTCCACGCGGCAAGCACGATCGGGACGTCGTCGGGATAGACGATCTTGCCCCATTTCTCGCCATCGAGTTCGCCGGGACTGGAGCCGGCATATTCGTAAACACGCGGGTTGAACCAGTTCAGCAATCCGTCGGGGCTTGCGGTCCAGACGTGATGCGGCAGAGCTTCGGCGAGGGTACGGAATTCCTCTTCGCTATGCCGCAGCGCCTGCTCTGCGGCGACCTGCTCGGTGACATCCGTATGCGCGCCGACCAGCCGGATGGGCTTTCCATTCGCGTCACGCTCGATGCTGGCTTTGACCGAGATCCAGCGCGTTTCACCGTCATTGGGGCGGATGATCCGGTATTGCACCGTGTAGTCACGGACGCCGTTTGCGACCGCATCACGGAATTTTTGTTCGGTCGCCTTGCGATCGTCAGGATGAATGCGCCGGACCCAGTCTTCGTGGGACTCGTTGGCCGCCTCCGGCGGCAATCCATGGATCAGCAAATATTCCGGTGAGCGGCGATTGCGGAAACCGGTGGTCAGATCAACTTCAAGTCCGCCAATCCGGCCGATCTGCTGCACGCGCGCCAGTTCAGCTTCACGTTCCCGCAACGCGACGGACGCAAGATAATCCTTGGTGACATCGCGGCAGACCACGAGCACGCCGCCGATCCCGTCATCTTCATCGATCGGGCTGTAACCATAGGTCCAGTAGACCTGTTCGAGCTTGCCGAAACGGGTCACGGGAACGAGCTGGTTCTCGTGCCAGGTCGGGCCGCCGCCGCTCATCACCTGTTCGATCTGGGGACCGATGATGGGCCAGATCTCGGCCCAGCATTCCCGTCCGCGTTGACCGAGCGCGCTTGGATGGCGCTCGGGTCCCAGGGTCTGACGATAGGCATCATTATAGAACTGGATGAGGTCTTCGCCCCACCAGATGAACATCGGATGGTTGGTGTTCAGCAGAATCCGCAGTGCGGTCCGCAAACTCTGCGGCCATGTCTCGGGTTTTCCGAGGGGATTGGCTGACCAGTCATATGCGCGCGTCAACGCGCCCATCTCTCCGCCGCCGGAGAGAAAATCCGCTGAAATCGGTCTGTTGATCTTCAACATCCAGGACGGCGCCGAGTTTTGCCCAAATTAGCAGCCGGAACTTAACCGCCTGTCACAATCTCAGCAAACTCTTGGCCGGGGCGTTTGGTTCCAATTTATTTCGCGGGGAACGGAACAAAACGCCTGAATCTTGCGCGGTATCCTTAACACGCTAGCGCCTTCGCTATTTCATGAGACCCGCGGCCGTCAGTGCGCGCGTGATGACGCCACCGACGTCGATACCGCCACGGGGCGATGGACGCGACGGCTCGCGGTTGAAACCGGCCTGCGGCCAGAGCACGGCAGCGATATCCGGCGTTGGCGCCGATGACGCAGCGACTAGCGGAATTGGCTTTGTTGTTTGCTTCGCAACTTGCTTTGCAGGTTCTTTGGCAACTTCTTTGACCGGACGAATCCAGTCGGTCAGGCCGAAGAAATTCGCGATGTGATAGGAGGATGAGATTCCCGCCTCGATCAGGAACGCGCCTTCGGTGCCATATCGTTCGTCATTGTCGGCCAGCCCAAGCGGTGTGCCATGGGCCATATTGGTGATGGTGTAGAATTCGACGATGGTTTCGCCGTCTGTGTTCCACCAGATCTGGCGGGGATAGCCGTCAACGGTGCCTTCCGACATCGGCGCGGAAGGAAGCTGATGGACGTCGAGCCATTGCTTGAGGATTTCATCGGCATTCGCAGGATTGACGGTGCGATCCGCGCTGCCGTGCCACACCGAAAGCCGTGGCCATGGGCCTTTGTGCTCTGACGCGTTGCGCACGAGGTCGCCCAGCTCAGTGGCTGGATGCGCGGGCGTCTGGAACATGCCGTTCAACGCTTCGCGCACATTGGTCGCGACGCCGAACGGCAATCCCGCGATCACGGCGCCGGCCGCAAACGTCTCGGGATAGGTGGCGAGCATCACTGATGTCATCGCGCCGCCGGCAGACAGTCCGGTGACGTAGATGCGATGCGGGTCGACCTCGTGCTCATCCACCATTCGCGCGATCATCTGGCTGATCGAACAGGCTTCGCCGCTGCCCCGCGTGGTGTCTTCGGGATTGAACCAGTTGAAGCAGCCCTGGCCGTTATTCGAATGTTGCTGCTCGGGCATCAGCAACGCGAAACCGTAGTGCTGCGCGAGCGTGGACCAGCCGGCGCCGAGATCGTAGCCGGCAGCCGTCTGGCCACAGCCATGCAGCACCACTACCAGGCCGGGCATCGGCTGGAGCTTCTCGGGAACGTAGGCGAACATCCTGAGATCGCCCGGATTAGTGCCGAATCCGGTGGTTTCGGCGAGCGGGCTGTTGGCTGGTTGCCGGGTGCCCCACCCTCCCAAGCCATTGATTCCATTCACCTTGGGCAGGCGCCGCAGAAATTCGATATTTTGGGCAAGGGACACGGCAGCTCCTGGGCGAGGGGGTAGTAACTCCACCCAAACCAGATAGTTGCTGCACTGCAAAATAAAAAGACCGTGTGCTGTCAGTCCCCAGGATTGTGATCGCTGTCGTTAACGGGCGACGGCTGCCGCGCGGCGCATCCACGTCAGAAATGCGGCGCAAATGGCGATCGACGCCGCAAATAGCGCCAACGATGCAAATAGCGCCATCTGTACGGAGAGCGCGGCCTGCGTCGCGAAAAATACCGCACCGATCACGGCGACGCCCGCGGCGTTCGCGATCTGCGCCACGGTGCCATACATCCCGGCGCCTGATCCGGCACTCGCTGGTTTCACGGTCGACAAGACAGCGCTGGACAGCGGCGCCATCGCCAATCCCTGGCCGTACCCGAAAATCGTCAACACTAACGCCAGCAACGAAGCCGAAGGCGCTTGGTCCAACGCAACCGTCGGCGCCAGCGCCGCAAGGCCTGTCATCTGAAGCGCGCAGCCCTCGATCAGCACCAATGTCCCGCGGTGCCGCGCCCGCATGGCGCTGTGCCGCGAGGCGATCACGAAGGCCAGCGTCAACGGCAGAAACACCATGCCGGCCCGCACCGGCGGAATGTGCAGCGCGTTCTGCATGAAGATCGTCATGATCAGATAGAACGACAGGTTCGCGAAAAAGAAACAGAACGTGGCATAGAGCCCGCGCATGAATGCGGCGTCGGACAGCAATGCGAGATCGATCAGCGGCATGCCGCCACGATCGGCCACGATGCGTTCGAGCCGCAGAAATCCTGCCATGATCGCCGCACCCGACATCATCACCAGCCAGACCCAGGGCGCCCAATGCACATCGTGGCCGAACAATAGCGGACCGATCAGGCACAAGAGTCCCGCGAATAGAACGATCGCGCCCACAACATCCAGCCGCGTCCCGGCGCGACGCGGCACCGTCGGCATGATCGCTAACGCCGCTGAGATGATGATGATTCCGAAGGGCGCGTTAACGAAAAGCACCGTGCGCCAGCCAAACCCCGCAGGATCGAACGTCACCAGCTCGCCGCCTAGTAAAAAGCCGGCGGCGCCGGCTAGCCCAAGCACGATGCCGTAAATGCTGAAGGCGCGGGCGCGCGATCCGTCCGAAAACAACAGATGAAGCGTCGCGAGCACTTGCGGGACCATCAGCGCCGCGGTCGCGCCTTGCGCCAGCCGCGCGCCGATCAGCTCAGTGCCGGATTGCGCCAGCCCGCACCACAGTGAGGTGATGGAGAAACCAAACACGCCGATCAGAAATACCTTTTTGGTGCCGTAGATATCGCCGAGCCGGCCGCCGGTGACCACCAGCGTCGCGTAAGCAATGAGATAGACCGCGATCACGGCCTCGATCTGTGCTGGGGTCGTATGCAGTTCGGTGGCGATGGTCGGTATCGCGACATTGACAATAAAAGCATCGACACCAAACATGAATTGAGCGGCGACGACGATCGTGAGCACCCACCAGCGTCGCGACGAGTCCACGGGGGTTGAAACCGTTTGATGCATTGAGGTGGTCCGGCGGGAGATATCTCGCCCCGGATGGTCTCAAGCTTCGGTGCCCCCGGCGATTACCCGCGAGGTAAGCATCGCGCCATTTTTGGCCCGATTGCTGCATGGAAAACGGCCTCGGGCCTTCTTTCCAGTACTTCTCGCGCGTTCGGGACTGCCTTCGATGTATGACTTCGATGTATGACTTCGATGTATGACTATGACATGGTGGTGATCGGCTCCGGCCCGTCCGGCCGCAGGGCCGCCGTGCAATTCGCCAAGCTCGGCAAGTCGGTTCTGGTGGTCGAAAAAGGCCGCAGGGTCGGCGGCGTTTCGGTCCATACCGGGACCATCCCCTCCAAAACCCTGCGCGAAACCGTACTCAATCTGTCGGGCTGGCGCGAGCGCGGCTTTTACGGCCGCTCTTACCGCGTCAAGCAGGACATCGGCGCCGTCGATCTGATCGCGCGGCTGCAAAAGACGCTCGACCATGAAGTCGAGGTGCTGGAGCATCAATTCAGCCGCAACATGGTGAAAACCGCCTGCGGCGAGGCGCGCTTCACCGGGCCGAACCAGATCGAGATCGCGGCTGATGGCGGCGAGATCCGCAACGTGTCGGCCGCCCATATCCTGATCGCCTGCGGCACGCGGCCGTTCCGGCCCGAATATGTGCCGTTCGACAATAAATGCGTGTTCGACAGCGACGAGATCATCGACCTGCCGAAACTGCCGCGCAGCCTCGCGGTGATCGGTGCCGGCGTGATCGGTGTCGAATACGCGACCATCTTCTCAGCGCTCGATGTTGCGGTGACGCTGATCGAGCCGCGGCCGACCTTCCTCGACTTCATCGACAAGGAGCTGATCGAAGAGTTCATGCATGAATTGCGTGACCGCAATGTCTCGATGCGACTCGGCTCCGCCGTCAATTCGATCGAGCGCAGCGAGGGCGGCAGCATCGTCACAAGGTTGGCCGACGGCCGCAACGTTGTCTCGGAAATGCTGTTGTTCGCGGCGGGGCGCGTCGGCGCCACCGACCGGCTCAACCTCGAAGCCGCGGGAATTGCGGTCGATCATCGCGGCCGGATCGCGGTCGATCCGCTCACACTGCAAACCAGCGTGCCGCACATCTATGCCGCCGGTGACGTGATCGGATTTCCCAGCCTGGCGTCGACCTCGATGGAGCAGGGGCGGGTCGCGGCCTGTCACGCGCTCGGCATGGAGCCGATGGCGCCGCCGGAATTCTTTCCCTACGGGATTTATTCGGTGCCGGAAATCTCGACGACCGGTCTGACCGAAGAAGAAGTGCGGACCCGCGGCATTCCCTATGAGGTCGGCGTCGCGCGCTTTCGCGAAACTTCGCGCGGCCACATCATGGGGCTCAACAGCGGCATGATGAAGATGATCTTCTCGACCAAGACCCGCCGCCTGCTCGGCGTGCATATTTTGGGCGAAGGCGCCACTGAGCTCATTCACATCGGCCAGGCCGTGCTCAATCTCAAAGGCACGATCGACTATTTTATCCAGAACACGTTCAACTATCCGACGCTGGCCGAAGCCTACAAGATCGCCGGGCTGGACGCGTGGAACCGGATGTCGCGGTAGGGCTTAGAGGTTCTCGTCATTGCGAGGAGCGAAGCGACGAAGCAATCCATTCTTTCTTTGTGCCGCAAGATGGATTGCTTCGCTGCGCTCGCAATGACGACAAGAAGAGCGACTAAATCGCCTTCAATTTGCGATAGGCGAACCACACCATTTTCAAGAGAAGCCAGCCGTCGCGAAACCGCGAGATCTGGGTTTCACCAAATGTGCGCGCCTTGTAGTGGATCGGCGTTTCCAGGATTTTGAGGTTTTGCTTGGCCGCGCCGAAGATCAGGTCGAAATCGCCGAACGGATCGAAATTGCCGAAATAAGCGCGCTCTCGCGCCAGCACTTCGTAGTCCTTGCGCAACAAAACCTTGGTGCCGCACAGCGTATCGGTCAGCCGGGTGTTGACGAGATAGCTGAACAGATAGGCGAAGCATCTATTGGCGATCAGATTGAGCGGGCGCATCGCCTCATGCTCCATCGGATAGATCAGCCTTGTGCCGTTGACGAATTCGGCCTTCCCGGTCTCGATCACGGCGTGATATTTCGGCAGCGCTTCCGGCGGCATGGTCAGGTCGGCGTCGAGAATCATCAGCACGTCGCCAGTCGCGGCGGCAAATCCCTTGCGGACCGCATCGCCCTTGCCCTTGCCGTCCTGCTTGAGCACCTTGATGTCCCAGCTGTCCCTGTAGGCGTCGCGAACCCGTTCGCATTCCTCGAACGTACCGTCACTGGAATTGCCCTCGACGAACAAGATTTCCTGCGACGAACCAAATCGCGGCATGCGCAGAACAGCGTTTTCGATGTTGCCTCGCTCGTTGCGGCAGGGAACCAGAATGCTCGCGGACAATTTCCGGTCCGGGAAGTGCCGCACCGGGCGCCCGACCAGATAGGTTCGCAGGCACAATTGCCGGATGCCGGGCAATGGCGCGATGAACCGGTTGACGAACGGCCCAAGCCCCAGCCAGCGTCGCGGGATCAACTGCCGCTGCTCCTGGCTGATCACTTCCAGATCCGCGAGATCCATCATGTTGAGGAAGTCGGCGTTGGCGATGTAATTGATCTTCGGCTGCTTGCTGCGCAGATGCAGTAGCTCGGCGAGCTTGAGCACCGGCTCCCACAGATGAGAATAATAAGAGATCACGATCCTTGTCGACGGCGCGCACAGATGCTGCACCTGGGTTAACGTGCCGTCGATGTCCTCGAACATGCCGATGGTATCGGCGATCACGATGTAATCGAATGGCCCTTCGATTCCGGCCAGCGTGGCGGGATCCTCGACATCGCCAAGAACAAAATTCAACTCCGGATGTTGCAGGCGGGCGCGGGCAATGGTCTTGGCGCCGAAATCAATCCCGACACCGTAGGAGGGCGCTAGCGCGGCAAGCAGATCGCCGCGGCCGCAGCCCAATTCCAGCACCCGCTTGCCCGGCGGAATCAGGAACCGCATGAATTTGAGGTCGTCCTGGTGATAGGCGACGTTGAATTCGCGCCAGCGATCAAGCTCCTCGACATTATCTTCGTAATGGTCGAGCAGGTCCCGCTTTCGCTGGCTGGAAAGCTGCAGTGAAGCAGGGACGTCGGGTTGCTTCAGGTCCATCGCAGCCTCGAAACGGGGAAAAGGAAGGCCCTCTTAGCCGAATGGTCCCGGGGTGTAAATTCAGCAGAAAAGGCTCGGTTTGGCCGCTTTCCGCCCTATTCGGCGTTGGATCGGCCCTTGCGTCACCGGCCACCCCAACATGAACGCGACTCCCCGCCGGCGCGACCAAACAACGCCCTCTCGCGTCCCCTAAGGATCGGATCGCCCATGACCATGAAGCTGACGCTGCTTGCCGCATTCGTCGCAGGCCTATTTGCCGGGTCGGCTGCCAGCGACGCCTTGGCTGAATCGAGGCGTGTGCGGCCGATGCCGGCTCCGGCCGCGGAAGCCCCTCAGGCGCCTGTAGCCGCGCCGCGGCAATTCTTCGCCACCAAAGGCGTGGAGCCGCTGACGCCGGAAATCGAGCAGGCGCTGAGGCCGAAAGACAGTTTCAAGGAGTGCGAGGCCTGCCCTGAAATGGTGGTGGTGCCAAAGGGCTCGTTCATCATGGGAACGCCTCTTTCCGAAATCGATCGCTACAAGGGTGAAGACCCGCTGCACCAGGTTACGCTGGCGCGGCCGTTTGCGGTCGGCCGCTTCACCATCTCCTTCGACGAATGGGATGCCTGCCTCGCCGACGGCGGCTGCGATGGCAACAAGGGAGACGATAAATTCGGACGCGGCCGAATGCCCGCGCAGGGCATCAGTTTCGATGCGGCGAAATCCTATCTGGCGTGGCTGTCGCGAAAGGTCGGCCGCACCTACCGGCTGCCGAGCGAATCCGAGCGCGAATATTTCACCCGCGCCGGCACCACGACCGCGTTCTGGTTCGGCAACACCATCTCGTCCATGAACGCCAGTTATACCGCGGGGACCCCGTATGGCCATGGCCCGCGCGGCGTCGACGCCAAGGGCCCGGCGGTGGTGGATTCCTACGCGCCTAATCCTTTCGGACTCTATCAGGTGAATGGCAACGTCATGGAATGGACCGAGGATTGCTACAACAAGCGTTACACCGAGGATACGCCGACCGACGGCGCGCCATGGCTGGAAGGCGATTGCATCAAACGCATGGTGCGCGGCGGGCTATGGAACTGGTCCGCAGACAAGTCACGCTCGGGCTATCGCGACGACAATCATTTCAGCACCGGCAACAGCTTTCGCGTCGTCAGGACGCTGAACGTGCAATAGCCAAGGCTTGAGCCAAGGCTTGAGCTAAGGCGCGCCCCGGGCGATCCATACTCCGCGCATCGTCCGTACCGCATGGCCGGTCCGATCCAACCGCGATTGCCTTGGCCCCTGCCACGCCATAGTTTGGCGTCAAGCAACCAAGAACAACACGCCCGGAGAGAACACCCATGGCACGCCTCAAGTTCGGCGCCTTCCTCGCCCCGCATCATCCGATCGGCGAGCATCCGATGCTGCAATTCCGCCGGGATCTCGATCTGGTCGAGCAGCTCGATGCGCTCGGCTATGACGAGTTCTGGTGCGGCGAGCATCATTCCTCAGGCTGGGAGACCATCGCATCGCCGGAAATGTTTCTGGCCGCCGCCGGCGAGCGCACCAAGCGGATCAAGCTCGGCACCGGTGTGGTTTCGCTGCCCTATCACCATCCCTTTAATGTCGCCCAGCGCATGGTGCAACTCGACCACATGACCGGCGGCCGCGCGATCTTCGGCTCCGGACCGGGCGCGCTGGCGTCAGACGCGCATACGCTCGGCATCGATCCGATGACGCAGCGCGACCGTCAGGACGAGGCGATCGCGATCATCCGCCGGCTTTTCAAGGGCGAGCGGGTCACGGCGAAGAGCGACTGGTTCACGATGAACGACGCCGCGCTGCAGATCCTGCCGCTGCAAGAAGAGATGCCGTTCGTGGTGGCATCGCAGATCTCGCCGTCGGGCATGACGCTGGCCGGCAAATACGGCATCGGCATCATCTCGCTGGGCTCGATGTCGACGCAGGGCCTGATGGCGCTGCCGACGCAATGGGGCTTTGCGGAGGATGCCGCCAAGAAGCACGGCACCATTGTGAGCCGTTCCGATTGGCGCGTGCTGTTGAGCTGGCATATCGCCGAGACACGGGAACAAGCGCAGCGCGAGGCCGGCCCTGGACTGATGCGCTGGCACAATGAATACAATGTCCGCACGCTGCAGCGGCCGGGCTTGCAGCCGTTCATCTCGCCGGAAGACGCGGTGGAGAAAACCGCGGGCGGCGAGGCGGCCGCCTCCACCATCGGCACACCCGACGATCTCGTCAAAACCATCAAGAGCCTGATGGACGTTTCCGGTGGCGTCGGCACCATCGTCGGCTTCGTGCATGATTGGGCCAACCCAGAAAACACTCGCCGCAGCTGGGATATGGTGGCGCGCTATGTGGTGCCGGAGATCAACGGCTACGTCACCAAGCTGCGCGAGTCGCAGAAATTCCTGATCGAGAATCGCGCGGTGTTCGATCGTGCGGGACAGGCGGTGATGGCCAAGATCATGGAAAACGATAAGGCCGCTGCCGCACTTCCGCTCACCGGCCCCGGCCGCGTCGCGATCCCCACGATCAATGCGCCGGATTTGCAAAAGGAAGCCGCGAAACGGAAGGCGTGAGGAGCCCTTTGCACGGGACCGGCAAAGGGTCTATTTTACCGGTATTGGGGCTACGCCGATGTGACCCGGACAAGCGATTAGAACAAGATCGCGCTCCGGTGGATTCTCTGGAACCAATCGGAGCAATTGCCATGTCCATGCAGACTGTGGTTTCCCCCGCGCTCGCCATCACGCCGGTCAAACGCACTTCGCTGCGGCACATTCCGGGCGATGAGGGCTGGCCGATCGTCGGCCGCACACTGTCGATCCTCGCCGACCCCAAGGGGGAAGTCGAGCGGATGGCCGCCAAGCATGGCCTGATCTATCGCAGCCGCGTGCTCGGCGAAACCAGCATCACCCTGCTCGGGCCCGAAGCCAATGAGCTGGTGCTGTTCGACCAGAGCCGGCTGTTCTCCTCGACCTATGGCTGGGAAACCATATTGGGCCGGTTGTTTCCGCGCGGCCTGATGCTGCTTGATTTCGATGAGCATCGCCTGCATCGCCGCGCGCTCTCGGTCGCATTCAAGGCCGGGCCGATGAAATCCTATCTTGCAGCACTCGATGCCGGAATCGCGGCGCGGGTCGCGCAGTGGAAGGCGCAGCCGGGGCCGATATTGTTTTATCCGGCGATGAAACAACTCACGCTCGATCTGGCGGCGACGTCGTTTCTCGGCGCCAGCATCGGGCCCGATGTCGAGGATATTACGCGCGCCTTCGTCGACATGGTCGCCGCCGCGGTGACGCCGATCCGGCAACCACTGCCCGGCACGCAAATGGCGCGCGGCGTCAAGGGCCGCAAGCGCATCGTCGCTTATTTCTCGGAACAGATTCCGATCCGCCGCGCCAAGGGCGGCGAAGACCTGTTCTCGCAGCTGTGCCGCGCTACCCATGAGGACGGCGCGCTGCTCTCGACCCAGGACATCGTCGATCATATGAG
This sequence comes from uncultured Alphaproteobacteria bacterium, assembly GCA_963790595.1. Lineage (GTDB taxonomy): Bacteria > Pseudomonadota > Alphaproteobacteria > Rhizobiales > Xanthobacteraceae > Bradyrhizobium. Next base: position 400,049 of record CAWBPE010000019.1, read on the forward strand.
TTTTCTGATGATGGCCGCGCACGACACGCTGACGTCATCGTTGACATCCTTTGTTGCCGCCCTTGCCGCCAATCCGCAGTGGCAGCGCAAACTGCGCGACGAAGTCAACGCGCTCGGTGTCGCCACAGACGCGCCCACGACCTCAGAAAATCTTGAAGCCATGCCGCTGGCTGAGATGGCCTTCAAGGAAGCGATGCGGATGAAGCCGCCGGTGCCGTCGCTGCCGCGGCGTGCGACGCGGGATTTTACGTTCGGCGGCTACCCGATCCCCGCGGGCACGCTGGTCGGAATCAATCCGCTGTTCACCCATCACATGCCGCAGATTTGGGCCGATCCCGAAGCGTTCGATCCCTCGCGCTTCACCGACGAGGCGCAGCGCGGCCGCCATCGCTTCGCCTGGGTGCCGTTCGGCGGTGGCGCGCATATGTGTCTCGGGCTGCACTTCGCCTATATGCAGGCGAAGTGTTTTGCGCGGCATTTCCTGCAAAATCTCAGCGTTTCGCTGCAGCCCGGCACCACACCGGATTGGCAGATGTGGCCGATCCCCAAACCCAAGGATGGTTTGCGCGTGGTGCTGTTGCCTGTGTGAGGTCAGCGCATCGGGGTCGGCGGTTTCGTCGGCAGCTTATTCCCCGCTCTGACCGAACGCCTTGCGCATGGCGACATAACCTTGTTGCTGCGCGGTCCAGTTGCGGCCGCCGGTGATGGCGCCGTCGATCACCAGATCATGCCCGTTGATGAAACCCAACTCGTCGCTAGCGAGAAACACCGCGGCATGGGCGATATCCTCAGGCAAGCCCGCGCGTGGGATCGGTTGCGCGGTCTTGGTGACCTCGCGCATGATCTCGGGCGTTTTCTCGGCGGCTTCGACCGACAGGCCCAGCGCCTTGCCGAAAATGCCTGTCGCGATGATGCCCGGCGAAATACTGTTGACGCGGATATTGGCCTCGCCAAGCTCCATCGCGACGCATTTGGTCAAATGAATAACCGCGGCCTTGGCCGCGCCGTAGACCAGCGACGAGGAGTAGCCGGCCAGGCTGCCGGCGATGCTGCCATTGTTGATGATGCTGCCGGAACCCTGGCGGCGCATGCGGGGTGCTACGTGTTTCATGCCCAGCATCACGCTACGCAACAGCGTCGCGATCGCAGTGTCGAAACGATCAGCGTCGAGGCCCTCGATGCCGCCGGTCTGCGCCGGGCCGCCGGCATTATTGAACAGGCAATCGATGCGGCCGAATTTGTCGACGGCCTCGCCGATCAAGGCACTCATATCGTCCTCGATGGTGACATCGGTGCGCCGAAACACGCAGGCGGCGCCGAGTTTTTTGGCAAGCTGCTCACCTTCGGAGGCGCGGCGGCCGGCGATGACGATTTTGGCGCCTTCCGCGACGAACATCTCGGCGGTGCGCAGGCCGATGCCGCTTGTCGCGCCGGTGATCACTGCAACCTTGCCGTCCAGCCGTCCCATTCCCGTTCTCCTTTTTGACAAGGTTGGATTCAATAATCCCCGGCCCGCCGGAACAACGCAAGTCATAAGCCATTTTTACGGCCATTGTCGCAGAACAGGTGTTTTGTTCTATGCTCGATCTCGTGCTGGATTTTCCGATCGGGCTGATATGACCGCATGGTAAAATTGATCGACGAATTTCAACGGGGCTGGCAGGGAATCTCGCGACCTTCACTGGTGTTCAGCGTTGGCTTTGCCGCATCTTGCATTGCGGTATCGACCGCGGCGCGGTGGTGCCTGTCGATGATCCGGCCGGACGTCTATTTTACTCCCTATTTCCCCGCCGTGTTCTTTGCCACCGCGTTCGGCGGTTTCCGGATCGGGATTGCCACCGCCTTTGTCGGCGGTTTGTTCGGCATGACCCTGAATTTCGGTGATGCTCCGACCGATTTTGCGCGATTGGCGCTGGCGGTCATCTATCTGGTTGTGTGCTGCCTCACGATTTGGGGCGTCGAGCACTATCGATCGGTCGCCGCAAATCAGCGGGAAATCGCTGCGCAATTGATCCAGGAGGAGGCCTATCGCAAGCTCATCGTCGATGAGCTCCAGCACCGGCTGAAAAACAAGCTGTCGACCATTCACGCAGTGCTGCATCAAGTGTTGCAGGAGCAACCGCAGGTCTGGGCCAGCATCGATCAGCGGATGCGGGCGCTGTCGGCGACCGACGATCTGATTGCCAAGATCGACGGCCGCGGTTGCGACATCAAGGATCTCTTGTTGTCCGAACTCGGGCCTTACGGCCATGTCCGGTTTAACCTGAACGGCGATCGGCTGTTTCTTCCCGCCAAACTGGCGGTGAGCCTGGCGTTGATATTTCACGAACTGGCCACCAATGCGGGGAAATACGGTGCGTTTTCCAGTGCCCGCGGGCTGTTGCAGGTTTCGTGGTCGGTGACCGAAGACCGCCTCAATATTTCGTGGGACGAAACGGAAGGGCCACCGGTCGGCGAGATCGGTGCCGCCGGGTTCGGCAGTAAATTGTTGAAGACGGCACTCACGCCTTTTGAGGGCAAGACCGAAATCTCTTTTTTGAAGACCGGCGTTCACTGCACGATGCAATGCCGCATACCGGCCAATTGAACTGTGCAAGATGAACTGTTCAAGATGAACGACGCGATACGCAAGAGGAACGCGCGAATCGAACGCGTTTGCGCGCTTAAACCGGCGAATTTGTTGCCGGCTGTATCCGCGTAAGGGCATTCTGAAGTTGCGTTGACGCTCTGTTAATGACGTCGGGACAGCGCCGATTTAAATCGCATGCACTGAGAGATGTCATGGCTTTTCGGGGTTCCACTTAACCAAAACTACAAGAGACTTTGACACTCTCCGTTTCCATGCAAAGCCCGATCCGACAAGATCTGTACGCCGCGACGCCAGGAGATAGCCAGACGGCTGTCGACAGCGAACTGAACATCCTGCGGGATGTTTTCAGAATGCTTCCGACCGGCATCACGATTCAGGACGAGCACGGCGACTTCTTGATGGTCAATGACGCGGCCGCAGCACAACTCGGCCTGACCGAGGGGCATTCGCCGGCGTTTCCCTCGAAACATCTGAACGACCGTCGGGAGGCCTGCCTCGAATTGCTCCGCGCCGGGCGCGCCGCCGTTGCGGAAGAATCCGTCACCGCTGGTCAAGGCAAGCAGATCCTGCTCACGGCCCATCGGCCGGTCCGTATCGCGGACCGCAATCTGTTGCTGTCGAGCTCCGCCGACATCAGCGACCAAAAAGCCGTCGAGGATCATCTGTTCCGTTCGGCCTATTTTGACGAACTGACCAATCTGCCGATGCGCCGGGTGATCGAGCATCGCGCCAACAGCCTGATTCAGCGTGACGGCGCCGTCTCCAGGTTCGCGCTTGCCTTTCTCGACATCGATAATTTCAAACACATCAACGATTATTACGGCCATTCGATCGGAGACGCGCTGCTGATCGAGGTTGCCAAGCGGCTGGGGCTTGATCTGCGCGAGTCCGACATGCTGTCGCGGCTCAGCGGCGACGAGTTCATGCTGTTGCTCAATCCGATCCGGAACGAGGCGGAGGTGGCGGAATATATCCAGGCCACGCTGCAGCGGCTGAAAGCGCCGTTCTTTATCGACGGTTCGGAAATATTCGCTTCGACATCGATCGGGGTCAGCCTCTATCCCGATCATGGGCGCAGTTATGACGTGCTGCGCCAGAATGCCGACATCGCGATGTATCGCGTCAAGAATGATGGCAAGGGATCGGCGGCGTTCTTCGACTCCACCATGGAGCACGAGGCGCTCGAACGAATGAAGATCGAGCAGTCGCTGCGGCTCGCTATTCTGGAGAAGCGTTTTTGCTGTGCCTTTCAGGCCAAGGTCGATATCCGGACCCGGGACATCAAGGGCATCGAGGCGCTGGTCCGCCTGCGCGACGATGAAGGCGTGATCCAGGCCCCCGGCACCTTCATCAATCTCGCCGTCGAATTGGGATTGATCGACGAGCTGACGCATCTGGTGCTGGCCGAGATCGTCAAATCGATCGATCTCATCAACGAGACCTTCGGTCCGAACACCACGATCAGCATCAATGTCGCGGCCAAGCAGGCCGGCAATCCGGAGTTCATGCGCTCGTTTGCGCAGGCGCTGGAAGCGACCGGTTTCCCCCGGCGGTTCATGATCGAGGTGACCGAAGACGCGTTCGTCACCAAGACCCATTTCCAGGACGAGATTCTGCCGATCTTCCGCCAACTGGGCGTCGGCATCTCGATCGACGATTTCGGTATCGGCTATTCGTCGCTGTCGGCATTGGCGGATATCACCGCCGACGAAATCAAGATCGACCGCTCCTTCATCACCGATATTCATTTGCGGCCCCGCAGCCAGGGAATTTTGCGGGCGATCGAATCGCTCAGCGAAGCGCTCGGGATGACCGTCGTTGCGGAGGGCATCGAAACCTTCGAAGAACTCGCTTATCTGCAGGCCGCCACCCGCATCCGCTATGCGCAGGGATATTATTTTTCCCGGCCGATTTTTCTTGAAGAACTCAAGCCCAGCATTCCCGTCACCAGCGAGGCGCGCGTCAGCCTGGCGAGCCGGCCGCAGCAAGAGGGCCGTCAGGCCCATGCGCGCCCCGAGCGCTATCGCCGGTAAAATCTTTCCACTTCAAGGGCCGCATCCATCCTTCGAGACGGCGCTGACGCGCCTCCTCAGGATGAGGTCGGAGAACCCTCATGGTGAGGAGCGCGTCGGAGTTTATCATCGGGCCGCGCTTCGCGCGGACCCGTTGGCGCGTCTCGAACCTTGAGGCCACGGAAGGCCCACGCCCTACCTATCCCCGCTTCGTCGAAACCCTTATAAACGTCGCGAAGTGCCCGCGGCGAACGCGGAGCCATCATTACGAGAAATCGCATGGCCCCTGTCTCGATGATTCTGAATATCTTCTGGATTCTCTGCGGTGGGCTGTGGATGGCCGCCGGCTGGGTGATTGCCGCGATCATCATGGCGATCACCATCATCGGCCTGCCTTGGGCGAGGGCGGCGTTCAATATCGCGGTCTATACGCTATTGCCGTTCGGACAAAAGGCAGTCAGTCGCGACAGCCTGACCGGTCAATCCGATCTGGGCACCGGGGTGCTCGGCCTGATCGGCAATCTGATCTGGCTGGTGCTGGCGGGCTGGTGGCTGGCGCTCGGGCATATCGTGACCGCGGTGGTGCTTGCCGTGACCATCATCGGCATTCCCTTTGCCTGGGCGCATGTGAAGCTCGCTGGCGTCGCACTGTGGCCGATCGGCAAGGTGATCGTGCCGGCTTGATCAAAAGCGTTTCGATTTCCTACCCGGTCGTATCCGCTTTGCCGAGCGCCTTGATCGCCTCATCGACGCTTTGAAAAATGTGGTCGGTGCCGAGCAATTTGCAGATGCCAAAGCGATCCATGGCGTCGAGGGCGCGGACGGATTCCAGCCGTGCCATGGCAAAGTCGACGCCGTCGCTATGACAGCGGCGAATGAGGTCGGTCATCACCTGCGCGGCGGTAAAATCGATCTCGACAATGCCGGTCGCTTCAAGCACGAGCAGCCGAGCCTTTTGGGGGGAGGACTGCAAGGCCGCGAGAATGTCGCGGCGGAAATGATAGGCGTTGAGAAACGACAACGGCGCCTGAAATCCCGCGACAATGATGCCGGGCTCCTGTTCGCCGGGAAGATTTGAACTCGATGGCCACCAGATCGAGGTACCAGGCACGCGCTCATAGGCCTGTACCCTTGCCTGCGTCGTGCTCCAGATGCCGTGCAGCAGCGAGAGTGCGATGCCGATGCCGACGCCTTGTTCGATCGGCAACAGGATGATTCCGACCGCCGTCAGCACGATCAGCACGAACTCCCCGAACGACTGCCGGAAGATCGTGACGATCTGGCCGACACGGATGATGCGCAGCGCGACAAACAGCAATACGCCGCCGAGCGCGGCATTGGGGATCTGGCGCAACAATGACGCGCCGAACAGCAACAACAGGATCACGATCGCCACGGCCGCGAGGCAGGCGAGCTGGGATTGTCCGCCGGTCTCAGAAACCACCGCGGTGCGCGGCGGGCTGGCGTTGACCGGAAATGCGCCGATCAGTCCCGATAGAATGCTGCCCGTGCCGACGCCGACGAAATCGCGGTCCACATCTGGCGGCTCGTTGGGATTGGACAGGAACGATCGCGTGGTGGCGGCGGTCTGCACCATCACGACAATGGAGATGATGAGGCTGAGCGACAACAGGCTCGTCAATTTACTGACGGAGACGACGGGAATCGCCACCGCCGGCATTGTCACGGTAACGGCACCGAGCACGCTGACGCCCCGGCTCTCCAGCGCCAGCAGCACCACGGCAACGCTGGCGAGCGCGAGGCCGATCAGTGCCCCGGGAATCCGCGCATCGATCTTTTCGGAGAGGGTGATGATCGCCAGCACCCCAAGCCCGATCACCAGCGTATAGGGATTGGTCTGGCCGAGGTGTTCAACGAGGGTCGCGAGCTTCTGCAGCATCGGGCCTTCAGGTCCGGGCAACCCGAGAATCGCCGGCAATTGCGAAATCAGAATGTGAACGGAAATGCCGGCGAGAAAGCCTGTCGTCACGGGAATCGACAAGAGATCCGCGATCCAGCCGAGGCGGAAAATGCCCGCGGCCAGCAGCATCAGCCCGACCATCAGCGCCAGCGCCGCCGCAAGCGTCAGATAATCCGGCGAGCCGGACGCTGCCAGCACCGCAAGGCCGCCGGCGAAAATCGGCGTAATCGTCGAATCCGAACCGCAGGACAAAAAGCGGTTGCTGCCGAAGGCTGCGAACGCCAGTGAGCCCGCCAGAAAGGCGAAAAAGCCGATTTGAGGCGCAAATCCGCCCAACCGCGCCGTCGCCATTTGCTCGGGGATCGCGATCGCGGCCAGTGTCAGGCCGGCAAACAGATCGTGGCTGATAAATTGAAACTGGTAGGCCCGCAGCGAACGAAATACCGGCCACGGCTTGGCTGTATCGGCGGTGTCAGCAGCGCCGGAAGTCTTCGCCATCGCTTGTTATCCCCCCAAAGAACCCAAAGACCGGCGCGTCCGATCGCGCGCGCTTTTCGGGCCACGCTATCATGACGCTCAATTTCCGGAAATAAAGCCGCAAAGCGGCGCCTTTTAACCCCGCCGAGGTGCTGTAAAGGCCTCGTCCGGCCGTTGCCGACGCCGGGCCAATCGGCTAAATGAACCCCCACGCACCCGTAGCTCAGCTGGATAGAGCGTTGCCCTCCGAAGGCAAAGGTCACACGTTCGAATCGTGTCGGGTGCGCCAATGATGCGTCGGGACGCAATGAGCGCGATCGATCGACCCCACCTAAATCCCGATACGTTTTATCGCAGGATTCCGCTGCTTCCACATCAGATGACGGATCGGCTGACGCCGGCAGATGCCGTGATCGTTCTTTGTCATCTTGGCGTCCCGCACATCGCGGCGGCCGATTGGTCCCTTCGGATTGACGGCCTGGTATCGAAGCCGAAGACCTTGACGTTTGCCGAGCTGCTGGCTTTTCCCAAATATTGCGTCGCGACCGTTCACCAGTGTGCCGGTAGCCCGCTGGCCCCGACCGAGCCGACCCGCCGAATATGCAACGTGGTGTGGGGAGGTGTGCGCCTCGTCGACCTGTTCGCGGACTGTGGGCCGGATTCCAGCGCCAGATACATCTGGTCGAAAGGCGCGGATTACGGAAAATTCGATGGGCTGGAGATCGATGCCTATGAAAAGGATCTTCCGATCGAGCGCCTCGGCGACGATGTTCTCGTTGCCTATGAGTTGAACGGCAAGCCGCTCGCGCCGGAGAACGGATTTCCAGCGCGCCTCGTGGTGCCCGGATTTTACGGAACAAACAGCGTGAAGTGGCTGACGAATTTGCGTCTCGAGGCCGGACGCGCAGGAGGGCTTTTTACAACACGCTGGTACAATGACCCGGTCGTTGATGCGTCGGGACAGCCGACAGGCCAGATCACCCCTGTGTGGGAAATTGCGCCCGAGTCCGTCATCGTCAGCCCCGCTCCCGGCGCTGTTTTCCAGGCCGGCGTGACGCAGGAGATCTGGGGATGGTCATGGGCTGATAAAGACATCACCGAAGTTCGCGTGGGATTCGGCGACCCGCTGCGATGGCAACCCGCGGAACTGGAGAGGAAGACAGGCCGCAGCTGGCAGCGCTTCTGCACGACATGGACTCCCACATCTTCCGGCAAACAGACCATCCGGTCGCTCGCGCAGGCTGCGGATGGGGCCACGCAGCCTTGGGAAAAGCGGCGCAACGCCGTGCATTCGGTATCCGTGACGGTTGTCTAGCGTGCGGCCGCAGCCGCGATGTGGTCAAATAACAGGCGAAGGTGACGTGACGCTGGCCCGCGCATTTCTGCATCCCGGGGTGTAAGTTTTTGGGTGGTATGGGCGCCGTCACATGTTTACGCTGGCCGGGAACGTCAGGGGGCGGTGCCATGGATCGAGCCGGTCGAGATCATCAGCTCAAGCAGGGTTGCGGTTGCTGCAGCCAAGACTTGATTTCATGCCAAGGCACGATTTCATGCCAAGGCACGATTTCATGCGCCGAGGCCGCCATCTCCAGCGGGCTGGATGACGCGCTGATATCAGGACTTTTCCCCGAGCCCGTGTTGCGCAGATCGCTGCTGAAATCGGTCGGCGCAGCAGCCCTTCTCGGGGCTTTGGGCACGCTGCTTCCGATCGATACGCTCAGGGCCATCGCTCAGGACAAGAAGCCGCTTGAAAAGACCAAGCTGAATGTCGGCTTCCTCCCCATCACATGCGCCGCTCCGTTGATCTATGGCGAGCAGCTCGGCAGTTATGCAAAGGAAGGCCTCGACGTCTCGCTGCAGAAGGTCGCGGGAATAGCGCTGATCCGCGACAAGATGGTCAATGGCGAGCTCGACGTTTCGCAGCAGGTGATGCCGGTGGCGTTGACGATGACCGCCGGGCTCGGAGGAAATCAGCAATCGATCAAGGTTCTCACGATCCTGAACCAGAATGGCAACTCGCTGGTTCTGGCGAACAAGCACAAGGACAATCGCGATCCGAAGAACTGGAAGGGGTTTGTTTTTGCGATCCCGTTCGACCAGAGCCACCAGGCGATGCAGCTTCGTAATTATTTAGCCGCACACGGGCTGGATCCGGACAAGGACGTCACTTACCGGGTTGTTCCTCCGAGCGAATATGTATCCAATTTGCGGGTAGGGAGCATCGACGGATTCTTTGGTGGAGAACCTGGCGGGCAGCGCGCCGTGTTCGAAGGCGCAGGCTTCATCCACCTGATTTCCAGGGACATCTGGGACGGACATCCCTGCTGCTCGGTCACCGCGCCCGCGGCATGGATCGAGCAGCATCCGAATACGTTCCTGGCGTTTTACCGCGCGATCATCGGCGCGAGCCTGCATGTTTCAGAGAGCCGCAACCGGGCTGGAATGGCAAAAGTCCTGGCGCAATCGCAATATCTCAACGCGCCGGAAACCGTGATCGAGCAGGTGATCACCGGTCGCTATGCCGACGGCCTTGGTAATATCAAGGAAGATCCGCGCCGCGTCGACTATCAGCCTTTTCCGAACTATTCGGCAGCAGTGTGGCTGATGGTTCAGTTGAGACGCTGGAATATACTCAAGGAAGATCTGGACTATAAAAAGCTCGCCGAGCAGGTGATGTTGGCGACCGACGCCTCCAGGATCATGCGGGATCAGGGCGTCAATCCGCGCCCGATCGGCTTCGGCAAGGAAATTATCCTGGGAATCGAGTTCGACTCTGACAAGCCCAATGACTATCTGAGATCGATAGGCAAGACCTAGTGCAGTCGCAGGCACCTTTATCGGCGCGGGCTGCAAGGTGCGGTTTAGATTGGGAGTAACGGCATGAGTATGTCCGAGATCGATTCCGCCGGCTACGTCGAGCACAAAAGCAGCGTGGGCTTTCAGTCGACGGTCGATCGCCTGATTGCCGCGATCGAAAAAGCCGGCATGAGCGTATTTGCCACGATCGACCATGCCGGCGCGGCGAAAGCCGTCGATATGTCGATGCCGCCCACGATCGTGCTGATCTATGGGCAGGCCCGCGGCGGTACACCCGTGATGCAGGCAAATCCGGCAGCCGCGCTGGACCTGCCGCTGCGTGTGTTGATCCGGGAAGATGCCAATGGCGAAACGCTGATTGCGTTTCATCCGATCCAGCAGACGCTCGCGCCCTACAAGGTCGCCGGCGAGTTCGGCGATCGCCTGGCCAAGGCGCAGCAGCTTCTGATCAACTCGATCTGAAGCGCGCAACAGGCGCCGTGTGAACTTAAAAAGCGGCGCGGGATCACAAGCTGTTGCTCAACGGTTTGTCCGTCAGCCTGAAGCACTATGGTCCCGCCCATAGTTCCCGAGTAAACTGCATTCGCAGTCGATAGTGGCAACAGCACAACCACGGAAACTGACATGGGTACGATCAAAACCAGCGATGGGATCGAGATCTATTTCAAGGACTGGGGCAAGGGTCAGCCCATCGTGTTCAGCCATGGCTGGCCGCTGTCATCGGATGATTGGGACGCGCAGATGCTGTTCTTCCTCAATCACGGCTACCGCGTCATCGCCCATGACCGCCGCGGCCATGGCCGGTCCAGCCAGACCGGCGAGGGCCACGACATGGATCATTATGCCGACGATCTGGCCGCGGTCACGGCGCATCTCGATCTGAACAATGCGATTCACATCGGCCATTCCACCGGCGGCGGCGAGGTGGTGCACTATCTGGCGCGGCATGGCGAGAGCCGGGTCGCCAAGGCGGCCATTCTCTGCGCGGTGCCGCCATTGATGGTGAAGACGCCGGCCAATCCTAACGGTTTGCCTAAGGAAGTGTTTGACGGATTTCAGACCGCACTCGCGGCCAATCGCTCGGAATTCTATCGCGATGTCGCGGCCGGTCCGTTCTACGGCTACAACCGGCCGGGCGCCAAAGCTTCGGAGCCGGTGATCCAGAACTGGTGGCGCCAGGGCATGATGGGCGGCGCGAAAGCGCATTATGACGGCATTGTCGCGTTCTCGCAGACCGACTTCACCGAAGATCTCAAAAAGATCAACGTGCCGGTGCTGGTGATGCATAGCGAGGACGATCAGATCGTTCCCTATGTCGCGGCCGGACCGTTGTCGGCAAAGCTTTTGAAGAATGGCTCGCTCAAAACCTACAAGGGTTTTCCGCACGGCATGCCCACCACGGAAGCGGCCACGATCAATGCCGACTTGCTGGCGTTCATCAAGGCTTAGTCAGCCACATCAGGATACGGCGCCGTCAAGAGGCGCGGGCGCCGCATTGCGACATCCTCCGCAAGGGTGAATCAATTTTAACCATTACGTCCTAGTCTGGCGCCGGAATCACAATCCACATGCGCCGCCCGGTCGCATGCGGAGCGCTTACCGGATGGATGTCGATGTTAAAGGCTTTCTCGAACCGCTCGATCGCCGCAAAGCTCATGACAATGACGGTTGTCGGCGCCGTCTGCATGGCGCTGGTAGCGGCCACCGTGCTTTGGGTCGCGCGCAGCCAGCTGGTGGTCGAACGTACCGAGAAGGCGCATGCGATCGTCGACGCCGCCTGGCAGATCGCCGACACTTTCTATAAGGAGGCCGCGGCAGGAAAGATGACGGAGGCCGAAGCCAAGGCGCGCTTCCTCGCCGCCGCCAGCGCGATCCGCTATGAGGCGACCGCCAACTACCTTTATATCTACGATACCGAGACCGGCATCGCTCTGGCCTCCGGCATCACCGCGCTGATCGGCAAGGACATGCGTCAGGTAAAGGACGCCAACGGGCTGCCCTTCGCCTCCATGCTGATGGATATCGCCAGGCGCGGCGAGGGTAGCCTTCGCTACGTGTTCCCACGAAGCAACGTCGATCCCACCCCGATGGATAAAATGGCTTTCGCGCGTGGATTCGCACCGTGGCATATGATGATCGGCACCGCCGAATATATGTCGGAGGTGGACGATTCGTTCTGGTCGATGGCGCGAACCGCGTCTGCGGTGATTGTCGTCCTGATGTTGCTGTCGATCGCGATCGCCTGGCTAATCACCCGCAGCGTGGTAAAGCCGTTGACCGGGCTCAGGGAGCGCATGGATTCGCTCAGCACGGGCGATTTTGAAGCTCCCGTCGCCAACGCCGATCGCTCCGACGAAATAGGTCAAATGGCGCGCACGGTTGGGGTTTTCAGAGAGGCGATGATCGAAACCAACCGTATGCGCGAGGAACAGGCCGCGGTGGAAAGCCGGCAGAAAGAACAGCGCAAGGCTGACATGAACCGGCTTGCCGACCAATTCGAGAGCGAGGTCGGTGAGATCATCAACCTGGTTTCGACGTCGGCCGGCCAGCTGGAAGAATCGGCCTCCACCCTGAGCACGACGGCGGACACCGTGCAGAAGGTCGGCCAGCGGGCAGCATCCGCGTCGAGCGATGCATCGGCGAGCGTCCATTCCGTCGCCGCGGCGAGCGAAGAGCTCGCCTCTTCAGTTGCCGAAATCAGCCGTCAGGTCGACGCATCGGCGCGGATTGCCGGCGAGGCGGTCGACCAGGCGCAAAAGACCGACGGTCGCATCAGCCAATTGTCCCAGGCCGCGGCCCGTATCGGCGATGTCGTCGATCTGATCAAGAACATTGCCGAGCAGACCAACCTGCTCGCCTTGAATGCAACGATCGAGGCGGCCCGCGCCGGCGAAGCCGGCCGGGGATTTGCCGTGGTCGCGGCCGAAGTGAAGTCACTGGCCGAGCAGACCGCGAAGGCGACCGGCGAGATCAGCCAGCAAATCGCCGACATCCAGTCGGCGACCGCAGACTTTGTCGGCGCGATCAAGGAGATCAGCTCGACCATCGGCCGGATCTCGGAGATTTCCTCAACGATCGCATCGGCGGTTGAGGAACAGGGCGCCGCCACCCAGGAAATCTCCCGCAACGTGCAGCGCGCGGCGGAGGGCACCTCTCAAGGCGCCGCTAACATTTCCGATGTCCAGCGCGGCATGTCCGAAACCGGCGCCGCATCGTCGCAGGTGCTCTCGGCCGCAAAATCGCTGTCGAAGGAAAGCGACCGGCTGAAGCGCGAGGTCGGAAAGTTCATGGATACAGTCCGCGCGGCATGAAGTGCCGGCAATAAGGGCTGGAAGATCAAGTCCGCAAGACCTCATTCATCCCGCTTCAGCTTTCACTTTTCCCGCTGAAGTGCGATCTCGTTCGGCCAGGCCGGGATACCGGGCATTAAGATTAATGCGGCATGATCGCCCGTTGTCGGGGTGGGGATATCGCCGTGAGATTGTTTGCCGGAATGTCGATCCGAGCCGTGCTCGGACAGATCATTGGTTTGCTCGGATTCCTCCTGGTCGCGCTTTGCACGATGGAACTGGTCTCCGCGGTGGAGCGCAATACGGCCGCGCAGCGCGTGGCATCGCTCGCCGGCACCGACCAGCAATTGTTTGCGACGCTGCTGGGATACCGTCTGGAACGCGGCACCACGATCCCGGCTCTGATCAGCGAGGCGCCCGCGGACAACATTGCAGATACGCGGGTCGCCACCAACCGGGAGATTTCCGAAACTGGCTATCGCGCCGTGGTGGAACGACTCGCTGGAACCTCTGACGCCGCCTTGGCGCCGCTGCTCGCCCGCCTGACGGCCGTCCATGAAGCCCTGGCGCCGCTACGGAACAAGGCGGACGCCGCCACGCATCGGCCCAAATCAGAACGCGACCCCGGTATCGGGCAGGAATATCCGAAGGTCGCTCAAGCCTATCTGGATGCGATCCTTGCGCTGACCGGCGCGCTGGAGGCATCTCTCAAAATGGTCGATCCGGTCGTCGATCAATTGCTGACGGTCAAGCAAGCCGCATGGGCCGCGCGCAGTTTCGGCGGTCTGGTCGCGGTTCGGCTCGAGGCCAATGCCGCGGCCGGCCAACCCTTCAACCAGGCCGATATCATCGGGGCCGCCGAGGATCGCGGCCGCGCCGCGCTGGCCTGGCGCCAGATCAATGAAGCCGTCGCGCGCGCCGACGCGCCGGCGGCGATCGTCGACGTCGTTGCCCGCTCAAAGGAGCCGGCCGCGCTTGCGATGGTCAGCCGGCAGCAGGAAATCGTCAAGGCGATGAGCAACGGGCAGAAAGCGGAGCTGCCGGTCTCGGAATTACAGAAGATCAGCACGGCTTCGCTCACCCCCAGCGTCGATGTCGCCAACGCTGCCTTGGCCGAAATGGTGGCCCGCGCCGGCCGTCAGATGAGTGGCGCGATGCGAAGCCTGATGCTGAACGGCGCCATGATGCTGGTCGCCCTGGCGGTGACCATCGCGGGCTTCCTGATCGTTCAACGGCGTGTCTCCTCACCGATCCGGCGGCTCACCGGCGCGATGCGCCGCCTGGCCGAAAACGACCTGACCACCGAACTGCATGGCGCCGATCGCACCGACGAGATCGGCGACATGTCGCGCGCCGTCGAGGTGTTCAAGCAGAACATGCTCGAAGCCGATCGTCTGTCTGGCGAGCAACAGACCGAGCAGGGCCGCAAGGAACAGCGCCAGGTCGCGATCGAGGGCTTTATCACGGGGTTCGACCAATCGGTCTCTAAATCGCTTCGCTCGCTGGCCACAGCATCCACCGAACTGCAAACCACGGCGCACTCGATGTCGGTCACGGCCGAGCAGACCAGCAGCAAATCCGCCACGGTGGCGGCGGTTTCGGAAGAGGCTTCCACCAACGTCCAGACCGTTGCGGCGGCCACCGAGCAATTGTCGGCCTCCATCAACGAGATCAGCCGGCAGGTCGCCGAATCGACCAACATCGCGGGCGAGGCGGTCGCCCAGGCCGATCGAACCAACGCCGAGGTCCAGGCGCTTGCCGATGCGGCGCAACGGATCGGCGATGTGGTCAAGCTGATCAGCGGCATTGCCGGACAGACCAATTTGCTGGCGCTCAATGCGACGATCGAGGCCGCGCGCGCCGGCGAAGCCGGCAAGGGGTTTGCGGTGGTGGCATCGGAGGTGAAGAACCTCGCCACCCAGACGGCGAAGGCGACCGAGGAGATCATCGCGCAGGTGGCTGCCATCCAAAGCGCGACCGGCGCTTCGGTGCAAGCCATCCAGGCCATCGGAGGAACCATCGGCCGCGTCAATCAGATCGCTGCTGCTATCGCCGCGGCCGTGGAGCAGCAGGGCGCGGCGACCCAGGAAATTGCACGCAACGTCCAGCAGGCGGCGGCCGGGACCACGGAAGTCTCGGGTCATATCGCGGGTGTCAGCCAGGCCGCCGGCGAGACCGGCGCGGCCGCCGGCGGGGTGCTCGACTCGGCGCAAGGCCTCGCCCGGCTGTCGGAGGCGTTGCGCGACGACGTCGACCGGTTCGTTGGCAACATCCGCGCGGCCTGAACGCGCCACCGCGGCGTGCCGGCCGGATGATTGTCGCTCGGGGAGCAGACAACGAAGCTCGCTTCGCGTCATGATCAAAGCCGCCACCGGCGCCGGGAACTTTCCGGTCGGTGGGGCATTCGATACCGTCCTGCCGAAAGTTGTAACCGTGCTTGCTGAAAACGACCCCTTACGCGATCTTGATTCCCGAGAAGCAATCGACCTGCGATGGACCTTGCGAGACATCAAGGCGAAACGCTGGAAACTCTCGCCAATTGATCCCACGCATCTCGAAAAGCTGAAGGCCATGGGCCTCGTCGAGCTGCGCAATGACGAACTCGTCCTGACCAGTGCAGGTTTCGACGCTATTCCCTGATCGTCATCGGATAACATTGTGCAGATATTGGAAGGGAATAGTCACGTCACGGACGTAGTGTCGTGGCCAAATGCCGAAAGTTTCTCTCGGCAGTTCTCCCTGCGGCCAACAGAAAGCGAAGCCCCCATGAGCGAGCGACTTGAGACGCTGAAAAAGGCGCGCGAGCGAATGACAGAGGACCGCGACGCTTTTGCCAAAGTGCTTGCGGCCCCCTTCGATCGCGACAAGGCCGAGCGGGCGCGGATCAAATTCATCGAGACCCAGGGGCTGATCGATGCGATTGATCGCGCCATTGCGGGCGAGCCCGCCGCGACGTAAGCCGCCGTGCGGTTCAGCCCGGTGACGCCGCCGCAGCAGGCGCTTCCGGCAAAACATCGAGATGACAGGCCGCCCATTGGCCGTCTTCCCTCGACCGAAGTTCCGGCTCTTCGGTTCGGCAACGATCGAACACGTAGGGGCACCGGGTGTGAAAGCGGCATCCGCTGGGCGGATTGATCGGGCTCGGCACATCGCCCTTCAGGATAATCGGATTGCGCGCGGCGCCGGGCTCGGGGATCGGGACGGCCGATAACAGCGCCTTGGTATAGGGATGTTTCGGCGCGGTGAAGATTTGCTGCCGGGTCGCCATCTCGACGATCTTGCCGAGATACATCACCGCGACCCGGTGCGTCATGTGCTCGACGATCGCCAGATCGTGGCTGATGAACAGCAAAGCGAGGCCAAATTTCTGCTGCAGGTCCTGCAGCAAATTGACGATCTGCGCCTTGACCGAGACGTCCAGCGCAGAGACCGCTTCGTCGCAGACGATCAACTCGGGCTCGGCCGCGAGCGCCCTTGCGATGCAAATGCGCTGGCGCTGACCGCCGGAGAATTCGTGCGGCCGGCGGCCGAGTGCGTCGCGCGGCAGGCGCACGATATCCATCAATTCTGCCAGCCGCGCTTCGAGGTCGGCGGCAGATTTCGTCAGGCCGAAATTGCGGATTGGCTCGGCCAGGATATCGCGCACCCGCATCCGCGGATTGAGGCTGGAGAACGGATCCTGGAACACCACCTGCACCCGCCGGCGCATGCTGTTCAGCTTGTCGGGCGATAGATCGTCGATGCGCTTGCCGTCCAGCACGACCTGGCCGGATGTGATGTCGAACAGGCGCAGGATCGCGCGGCCGACCGTCGATTTGCCGCAACCGGACTCGCCGACCAGCGACAGGGTCTCGCCACGTTTGACCTCAAAGGACACGCCGTCGACGGCATAAACCCAGCCGGAGGTGCGGCTGAACAGACCGCCGCGCACCGGAAAATGCTTCTTGAGATCGTTGACCTGCAGCAGCGGAATGCTCATGCGGCGCTCGCCCCTTTGGCCGCGTAATGGCAGGCGGCGGTGTGGCGGGGTGCTTTCTCTTCCAGTCCCGGCGCGACTTGACGACAAAGATCGGTGGCCAGCGCGCATCTTCCGGCAAAGGCGCAGCCCTCGATCCGCGTCTTGAGGCTCGGCACCTGGCCTGGGATTTCGGAAAGGCGCCGCGCCGCGCCGATGAGGGAGGAGCCGAGCTTGGGCACCGCACCGAGCAAACCTTGCGTGTAGGGATGACGGGGCGAACGAAACAGCTCGGCCACCGGCGCTTCCTCGACCTGGCGTCCCGCATACATCACCATCACGCGCTCGGCGATTTCAGCAACCACGCCGAGATCATGGGTGATCAGGATCACCGCCGCACCGACGCGGCGCTTGAGGTCGAGCATCAATTGCAGGATCTGCGCCTGGATCGTTACATCCAGTGCGGTGGTCGGCTCGTCCGCGATCAGGAGTTTTGGATTGCAGGCCAGCGAAATCGCGATCATCACGCGCTGGCGCATGCCCCCGGAAAGCTGATGCGGATATTCGTGCACGCGCCGCGCCGGTTCCGGGATACCCACCAGCGTCAGCATCTCGATGGCGCGGGCCTCGGCGGCCTGCTTGTCGAGGCCCTGATGCAGCCGCAGCGTCTCGCCGATCTGACGCCCGACGCTCAGCACCGGATTGAGGCTCGACATCGGCTCCTGGAAGATCATCGAAATATCGTTGCCGCGAATGGCGCGCATCTCCTGCTCGGAGAGTTGCAGCAGGTCCTTGCCCTGGAAGCGGATGGAGCCCGCAATCTTGCCCGGCGGTTCCGGGATCAGCCGCATCAGCGACATCGAGGTGACGGACTTGCCGCAGCCGGATTCGCCGACGATCGCCAGCGTCTCGCCTTCGTTGACGTGGAAAGAGACGCCGTCGACCGCCCGGTTGATACCCTCCGGGGTCCGGAAATGAGTCTGCAGGTTTTCGACTTCGAGTAATGCCATCGTTTACAGGCTTTTCGCCATGCGGGGATCGAGCGCATCCCGCAGTCCGTCGCCGAGCAGGTTGACGGCGAGCACGGTGACCGACAGGAACGCGGCGGGAAAGAACACGATGTACGGCTTGATCTGCCACAGCGCGCGGCCTTCGGCCATGATGTTGCCCCAGGATGGAATGGTAGGCGGCGTGCCGGCGCCGATAAAGGACAGAATGGACTCCACGATCATCGCGCTGGCGCAAACGTAAGTCGCCTGCACCAGCATTGGCGCCAGCGTGTTGGGCAGGATGTGACGCAGAATGATCATCGGCGTTCGCGTACCGGACGCAATCGCGCCGTCAACATAGGGCTGCTCGCGCAACGATAGCACGACACCGCGCACCAGCCGCGCCACGCGCGGAATTTCGGCTGTCGTGATCGCCAGGATGACATTGCCGACACTGCCGCGCGTCAAGGCCATCAGCGCCACTGCGAGCAGGATCGGCGGGATCGACATCAGCCCGTCGATAAACCGCATGATGATGCTGTCGGCCCATCGCACAAAACCCGAAACGAGGCCGATCGCGAGACCGGCGAGCGACGCCAGTGCGGCGACCGAAAGGCCGACGGTGAGCGAGACTCGCGATCCATAGAGCACACGCGAATAGATGTCGCGGCCCAACAAATCAGTCCCGAACCAGAAATCCGCCGACGGCGCGCGGGTGCGCTTGGCGGGCGCGATCGCGGTGGGATCGACGGTTCCGAGATAAGGCGCGAAGATCCCGATCAGGATCAGGATCAGCAACAGCACGCCGCCGATCGCCACCGTCGGATTGTTGCGCAGGAAGCCCAGCACGCCGCGCCGGACCTTTGCGGGCAACATCAAATCCGGCAATTGCCGGGCGATGGCCAAGCCCGGTGGGATCGAGACCGGGGGAATGGGCACGGGATTGGTGGTCGTGATGGTCAATAGCGGATCCTCGGGTCGACCAATGTGTAGGTGACATCAACCATCAGATTGACCAGCGTATAGAGGAAGCTGAACATCAGCACGATGCCCTGGATGACGGGATAGTCGCGGCGCAGGATCGCATCGACGGTCAGGCGGCCGAGGCCCGGAATCGCGAACACGCTTTCGGTCACCACCGCGCCGCCGATCAGCAAGGCAATGCCGATGCCGATCACCGTGACGATCGGGACGGCGGCGTTTTTCAGCGCATGCACGAACAGGATGCTGCGTTGCCCCAGGCCCTTGGCGCGCGCGGTGCGGATATAATCCTGTTGCAGCACCTCGAGCATCGAGGCGCGGGTAATGCGCGCGATCAGCGCGATGTAGACACAACCAAGTGCAATCGACGGCAGGATCAGGTTCTCGAACCACGGCCAGAAGCCGGCGGAAAGCGGCTTATAGCCCTGCACCGGAAGCCATTCGAGTTCGAGCGCGAACACGTAAGCAAGCACATATCCGACCACAAACACCGGCAATGAGAAGCCGAACACCGCGAATGTCATGATGGCACGATCGATCCAGCTTCCCGCCTTCCATGCCGCGACCACGCCGAGCGGCACCGCGATCACGATGGTCAGCACAAGGGTGATCGTCATCAGCGAGAGCGTCGGCTCGATCCGCTGCGCGATCAGGGCCGAGACCGGCAGGTTGGTAAAAATCGACGTGCCGAGATCGCCGTGCAGGATTCGCCACAGCCAGGTCCAGAACTGCACCAGAAACGGCTGGTCCAGACCGAGGCTCTGGCGAATCCGTTCAACGTCGGCGGGACTCGCCTGATCGCCCGCGATCACCGCGGCGGGATCGCCCGGCGCGATATAAAGCAGGCTGAAGACGAAAAACGCGACGATCGCCATCACGGGCAGCGTCGCCAGGACACGCCGGAGGATGTAGGAGATCATCTGGGTTCACCGCTTTGTCGTTACGCGGTCTTTGTCACGTCCCAGAAGAAGGGCAGCGGCCCCTTTGCAATCCCCGAGACGTTCTTGCGCCACGCCGTGTAGCTGAGGAAGAAATCCGGTCGGCGCATAGATGACGTCCTCGAATGCCGCCTTGTTGAGACGAGCGACCGCGGCCTTTTCCTCGTCGAGATTCTTGGCGTCGAACCACGCCGTGACCTCCTTCTCGACCGCCGGACTGTTCGGCCAGCCCCACCACGCCTTGTCGCCATTGCCGCGAATGCCGGCATAGGCGGCGGGACTGAGACAGTCCGCGCCGGCGTGCCAGGTGTGAAACATCTCCCAGCCGCCCTGGCCCGCAGGCGATTTCTGGGCGCGGCGAGAACCGACCGTGCCCCAATCGGTCGCGACGAAGTCGACATTCATGCCCATCTGCTTCAACAGATCTGCGGTGACATCGCCCTGTGCCTTGGTGATCGGCTGATCCTGCGCTACGATGCAGGAAACCGGCTGGTTGGTATAGCCGCTTTCGGCCAGAAGTTTTTTCGCTGCTGCGAAATCGCGTTTGCCCTTGAGGATGTCGCCGCCCTCTTCGCTGTAAAGCGGCGTCCCCGGCGTGAAGAAACCGGGCAGCGGCTTCCAGAGCGTGTTGTCGTCGCCCACCAGCGCGCGCATGTAGTCTTCTTGACTGAGCGCCGTGAGCACGGCGCGTCGCGCCCGCACATCGTTGAAGGGCGGATGCAAATGGTTCATCCGGAACACGCCGATATTGCCGAGCGGGTCGGCGATATCGACATTGACGTTACGGTTCTTCTTGAGCACCGGCACGAGATCGGGGATCGGATTCTCCCACCAATCGATCTCACCGTTCTGCAGCGCGGCTGCTGCCGTGGCGGGATCGGGAATCACCACCCATTCGATGCGGTCGATCAGCATCTGCTTGCCGCCGGCGAGCCATGAGGCTTTCTCCTGCCGCGGCACGTAATCAGTAAACTTCTCGAACACCGCCTTGGCGCCGGGCACCCACTCGCTCCTGGCAAATTTCATCGGGCCCGAGCCGACATATTCGCCGATCTGCTTGAACGGATCGGTCTTGGCGATGCGCTCCGGCATGATGAAGGCGCACGGTGAATTGTTCTTGCCCAATGCGAGCAGCATTTTCGGATAAGGCTGTTTCAGCGTCCATTTGACGGTCTTGTCGTCGACAGCGACCAGATCGTTCTGGATCGCCTTGATCATCAGCCCCATCGGATCGCGCGACGACCAGCGCGTCAGGCTCGCCACCACATCCTTGGCGAGCACCGGTTCGCCATCGTGGAACTTCAGCCCGTTGCGCAGGCGGAAGGTCCAGGTCAGGCCATCACTGGAGACTTCTTCGCTTTCGGCCATCTGGCGTTTCGGCTGCAGGGTGGCGTCGATGCCGTAAAGCGTGTCCCAGACCAGCGCGGCGGCGTTGCGCACCACATATTGGGTTCCCCAGATCGGATCGAAATTCGCAAGATCGGCCTGCGGCACAAAGCGCAGGGTACGCGCCGCGGCGTTTTGGGAAAGCGCCGGCATCGAAAGTCCGCCCGTCGCCGCTAGGCTGCCCGCCCCGGCCAATCCCTTCAACATGGTCCTGCGATCCATAGAACTCTCCACTATCGGGTTGTTGTAGCGATTGCCGCCCGTTTCATTCACCGAGGGCTCGGCGTCAAACGAGGTGAAACGAGCGCGTTAGGTCAATGGCCAACGATCCTTCATTGCCAGCAAATGGTATGCCAGTGCTGACACATTCCGCCACAGGATATGGGCGGAACGTGTGTTTGGAGCGATCAACTCTTTGATCGGAGCATATCAGGTAAAGCCGGTCTAGCCCGCGAGTTGTTTGAATTGCGAAGACGGCTGCGGATGCCACCAGCGGCCCCCGATCACGACGCCCTCGGACACGATCTTGCGGTCGCCGACCAAGTGCTCGCCGACGACGTCGACATAGTCGAACTTGCCCTCCTTGATTGAAATGAGCGTGGCGTCGCCGACACTCCCCGGCTTGAGGCTGCCGAGTTCGGGACGTCGAAGCGCCATCGCCGCATTGACCGTCGAGGCCGCGACCACATCGGAGAGCGGCATGCCCATGCACAGGAACTTGGACATCGTCGTCACCTGATCGAAGGCCGGCCCGTTGATGCAAAGGATATGCACGTCGGAGGAGATCGTGTCGGGATAGAAGCCGTTGGCGAGCATCGCGCGCGCGGTCTTGAAGGCGAACGAGCCCTTGCCGTGGCCGATATCAAAGAACACGCCGCGTTCGCGCGCTTCCAGCACGACCTTCTTCACGGTGCCCTGCGCGGTGGCGGGCGTATTCGGGAAACGGCCGGAACGCATGGGTCAGAACATCGCCCGGACGCAGCATGGAGACCACTTCCTCATAGCTCGGCGGCGGATGGTCGATATGCGCCATCATCGGCATGCCGACTTGCTCGGCGACTTCGAGCGCGATCTGCAGCGGCACGATCCCCGAAGTGCCCGAGGAGTTGCGGCCTACCCGCACCTTGATGCCGACAATGAGGTCGCGGTTGGCATCGGCGACCTCCGCGGCGTCGATCGGATTCATCAGGCGGATTTCTTCGCTCTCGCCGACCATGACGCGATGTGAATAGCCGTAGATGCCGGCATGCGAGACATGCAGATAAGCGAGAATGCGGACCTGGCTGGGCTCGATCACATGCTTGCGGAAGCCCGCGAAGTTACCCGGGCCGGCGCTGCCGGTATCGATCGCGGTGGTAACGCCGGAGGTGCGGCAAAATTCCTCGGCATCGATGCCGATCGAGGTGCCGCCCCAGTAAACATGGGTATGCAGATCGATCAGGCCGGGGGTGACGATGTAACCCGACACGTCCCGCACATCGGTCCCCGGATCGGCCTTGAGCGCGTTTCCGACCATGGCCACCTTGCCGCCTGAGAAGGCGACATCCGTGACGGCGTCGAGCTTCTGGGAGGGGTCGATCACCCGGCCGCCGCGCAGGATCAGGTCGAAAGGCATAATGGCATTCTCCGGAACTGCAGGGATGAAGGAAGCGGCGGGAGGGCGTCGGTCGCGCATATAGTTTTGCAAATACTTTCAGCTCTGTCTCCCGCTGTCTTGCTGCACCGCCGCTCCGGCGATCAAAACCGCGTTGACGAAAGCCTGGAGGGAACCAGACGCGGCTAAATTATGTTAGAGTGCGAAATGCAATGAAAGGGAGGACGCCATGAAAATATTGGCCGTCGGTTGCATCGTTCTCTCAGCACTTTTCTCAAGCGCGGCGTACAGCCGTGGCGGTGGTTCGGGATCGCATCATTCCAGCATGACGGGCGGGGCTTTCGGCACCCAGCCGGCTGCACCCGGGACCAATTCCGCCGGGACGGCGCTTTCGGGCGGCGGGTCGAGCTTTGTCGGCGGTCCCCCGCTCGGCACCGGCAACCCCGCGGTGGACGCAGAAGATCGCAAAGTCTCCCGTATCGTGTCGTCTATCTGCAAGGGTTGTTGAGAGCTCGCGCTATCGTATCCGCCTGCTCAAGGGTGCGTATCAGGTCTGGCAGCACATCACCGGGCCAGCCGCAGGCGTGTATTGATCGCGCAGCCGCAGCCAGTCCATCGGGTATGGCAGACCTTCCTCATGGCGGCCGAGTGGTGTCAGGTCGAGATAGTGATAGGCCGCATTCATCATGTCGAGGCCGCGCGCGAAACACGAATAGGTATGGAAGATGTCACCGGCCTCATTGCGATAAAATACGCTGATGCCGGGAGCTTCTTCGACGCCGAAGCCTGAGGTGCCGAAATTATAGATCCTGGCGTCCGAGTTGATTTCTTCCGGCCTGAACGAAACCGCGTAATCGTAATTGAAATCGTTCCCCGCGGAGGAAAACCAGTCGAAGGTCCAGCCCATCCGCGCCTTGAAGGCGTCGAGTTTCGGCAAGGGCGCGCGCGAGATCGCGACCAGGGTGGTGTGGCGTGCGGCGAGATGCGGAATCATGCGCTCGAATCCATCAGCCCAGAACGAGCAGCTCTTGCAGCCTTCATTCCAGTCGGGCGCAAACATGAAATGCTGCACCACGAGCTGGCTGCGGCCGCGAAACAGATCAGCCAGCGTCTGCTTGCCCTGCGGGCCGTCGAAAACGTATGGCTTGTCGACCCTGACCCAGGGCAAGGCGCGGCGCTCTTCGCTCAAGCGGTCGCGGGCCCGGGTATATTCCTTTTCATGGGCCATATGGGCCTTGCGGGCTTCGATCCATTCCTCGCGCGAGACGATCTTGTGCGGTTGCATGGCTGGCTCCTGGACAACAGGCGTTTTGCTGGAGATGTTTCAGGCGGAAAACTTCCGAGCTTGTCGCGCGTTCCCTATTCGATCTTGATGCCGGCGAATTTGACGACCTTTTCCCATTTTTCGGTCTCGGCCGCGATCATCGCGCCAAACTCTTCCGGCGTGGCGATCACCGGGTCGCCGCCGAGTTCGATCAGGCGCTTCTTTACCTCGGGGTCAGCCAGCACGGCGTTGATTTCCTTGTTCAGCTTGGCGATGATCTCCGGCGGCGTCTTCTTTGGCGCGCCCATGCCGAACAGCGCGCTTGCCTCATAGCCCGGTACGGTCTCCCCGACCGTGGGCACGTCGGGCAGTTCCGGCGACCGTGTCGCGGTGGTCACGGCCAGCGCGCGCAACGCACCGCCGCGGATATGCCCGATGATGGAGGGCATGTTGTCGAACATCACCTGGACGCGGTCGCCGAGCAGATCAGTCGTCGCGGGCGCGGCCCCCCGGTAGGGCACATGCAGCATCTTCGCGCCGGTCATCGCCATGAACATTTCGCCGGACAGATGCACCGATGTGCCGTTGCCCGACGAGGCGAGATTCACCTTGCCGGGATTGGCCTTCACATAGGCGATGAATTCGGCGACGGTTTTCGCCTGGATGCCCGGGCTGACCGTCATGATGTTCGGCACGCGATTGAACGCGGCAACCGGCGCGATGTCGCGAATGAAATTGAAATTGAGATTGACGTAGAGCGATGTGTTGATGAAATTGGCGGGATTGATCAAGAGCACCGTGTAACCGTCGGGATCGGCCTTGACCACGGTTTCGGTGCCGATGTTGTTGCCGGCGCCGGGCTTGTTCTCGATTACGAATTGCTGGCCCAGCCGTTCCGACAGCTTCTGTCCGACCAATCGGGCCACGATGTCGGTCGAGCCGCCGGCTGGGTATCCGACAATGAAACGAACCGGCCGGGTCGGATAGTCCAGGGCGAAGGCGCTGCCGATCGGCAAAGTGAGCGGCAAGGCAAGCGCCGAGAAACCAAGTGCAGCCAGACCTATCGCGGCGCGGCGTGATGCCAAATGGTTTCTCCTCATAAGCGTTTTCCCCTGTCATTCCCTCACCGCTTTGCGCGGTTCGATCTTGTTGAATTAACGGCGGCCCGCGTTGTAACAAACAAAATGTGACGCGGCCAGAGCGGCACATCCGCACGGCTCTGCGACGAAAGGATAGTCTATGTCTGTCAAAGTCAACGCGCTCGACCATCTCGTCATCAATGTCGCCGACGTGACGCGCTCCGCCGAATGGTATCACAAGGTTCTCGGCATGGAGATCAGGGTGTCCGAGCCGGGCCCGGGCAGGCCCAAGCGGACATCGCTGATGTTCGGCAATCAGAAGATCAACGTGCGGCCGCTCGGCGCGGACAAGGTCGAGTGGTTTACCGCGGATCATGAAGCCGCCGGCAGCGACGATCTGTGTTTTCTCACCTCAAGCCCGCCGGAGCAGGTGGTCGCGCATCTCAGGGCGTGCGGGGTCGCGATCGAGGACGGCCCGGGGCCGAGACAAGGCGCGCGCGGCACGCTGCGGTCGGTCTATTGCCGCGATCCCGATGGAAGTCTGATTGAGATATCGTCGTATGAGGACGGCACGGGTAGTCAGTAAGCCCCCAGCGTCACCGGACGGAACGCGTACAGCAGATGCTGATCGAGCTTGCCGTGCATCTTTTCCATCGCCGCGAAGGCGTTGGCGTGCGTGAACGGCAGCCGGTAGGCGCGCTTCTCCACCAGCGCCGCATAGATGTCCACGATCGTGGTCAGGCGCACGATATCGCTGATCTGGTCGCCGTGCAGACCGTCGGGATAGCCGGTGCCGTCGAGGAATTCGTGATGGTGCAGCACCACATCCAGCATCTCCGGCGGGAAGCCGCCCTGGGCTTTAAGCGCGTCATAGCCGAGACGCGGATGTTTGCGGATCTCGACCGTCTCCTCGCTCGATAGCTGGCCCGGCTTGTCCAGAATCGCCACCGGGATGAACGCCTTGCCGACATCGTGCAGAAGCGCAGCCCGAGCCAGCCGGCGCTGGTCGTCTTCGCGCATGCCGAGATGCTGCGCGAACGCGACGGCGAAACCGGTGACGAACAGGCAGTGGCGATAGCTGGCGTTGTGATGGCAACCGACTGTCGTCAGCCATTCGCGCAAGGAAGAGTGCTTGATGGCCTTCAGAATCTTGTTTTCGGCTTTGACGATGTCGTCGAACGTCAGCGGCGCTCCGGCCGGAAGCTTGTCGAAGATCTTGACCATGACTTCGTGCGCGGCGACGACACCCCTGTTCAGGGTCTTGCCGCGATCCGTCGCGTCGAAGCCGGTGGTGTCCGGAAACGCCGCGCTAATGCGGTGCAGGATGCCCTTGGCATCGAACGGCCGCGAAATCGTGTCGGTGGCGCCCAAGGCCCAGGCCTGCATCGAGCCATGGTGCAGCGCATCGGCGAGAACGAACAACCGCGGCATCGCGCGGTAGGGCTCGGCCCGCAGCTTGTTGCGAACCTGCTGCACGCTTTCAGCGGAACGCAAATTGATATCGACCACGATCCCGGAAAAATGATCGGCGGGGGTGTCGGGAATCTCCGACGTCGAGATGGTATCCACCTCGCTGGTGGTTTGCAGAATGTTCGCCAGCTCACTGCTCTGATCGCTGCGATCGGACGCCAGCAATAGCCGGCGCTTGGAAGAAGGTTTCGGTAGAGCTGACATGGAGCCTCGCTGGGCAACTAAAGGTGGCCGACAGCGAAATAACTAGCTTAAGAACATATTCCCGCGGATTAACAGAAGCGATGAACGCTTGTTGACAAGGAAGCGTAAAATTTGACGCAGTGTCTCGGCCGCGGTCAGCCCGGCGCAAATTGCAGCAGGGATTTTCGAGAGTTAGTGGCGATTGCCATGCCAGGGATGGCGGTGATCTGGAAACGGCAGGGAAACAACCGGACACAAAAAATCCGCCGGAGGGAAGCTCCGGCGGATCGTTGTTGAGATCAGCGTTACCGATTTATGCCTTCGTCATCGCCGCCTTCACGGCCTCTGCCGTGATCGGCAGCGCGCGGACGCGGGCACCGGAGGCATTGAAGATCGCGTTGGCGAGCGCCGGCGCGATCACGGTTACCGCGGGTTCGCCGACGCCGGTGGCTTTTTCCCCATTAGCGATCACGCTGATGGCGACTTCCGGCACCTGACTCATCCGCAGCGGTGTGTAGGTATCGAAGTTGGTCTGCTCGATACCGCCATCCTTCAGGGTCGCCTTCTCGTACAAGGCGAGCGAAAGGCCCCACAACGCCGCACCCTCGACCTGGGCGCGGATATTGTCGGGATGCACCTGGGTGCCGACATCGGTGGCCACAGTCAGCTTCTTGACCTTGACCTCGCCGTTTGGCGCAACCGCAACATGGGCCACGCAGGCGGTCCAGCTTGCCGTTGCCCGTTCCTGCGACGACACGCAGGCAACGCCCATGCCTTCGCCTTTCGGCAACTGCCTGGAGCCGTAGCCGGCCATGCCCATCGCCGCGAGCAAGGTGTTGCGCAGACGTTGCGCACCACCGGCGTTGGCGCCCTTGCCGTCGAGCATGTCGATCCGGTATTGCGCCGGATCCTTGCCGGCCGCATGGGCGAGTTCATCGACCATGCTTTCGACCGCCCAGAAGGTCCAGCCCGGCGCCACCGACCGCAACTGGCCCGACGGGGTGGCGTTGTGCGCCATCTCGTTGAGGATCGCGCGGACGTTGTGATTGGGCACGGTGTAGAAGAAGTCCGCGCCATTCACGGTAAACCCGTCAAGCGCGCCCTTCTTGTCGACCGCAGGGGTGAGGAAATCGGGAATTCCCCACCGCTTGGTCGGCCACGCGCTGACCACGTCGTGGTTCAACGCGATCAGCTTGCCGTCGCCGTCCAGACCTGCCTTGACCTTCTGGAACGTCAGCGGACGCGAGAAGTCCATGGTCATGTCGTTTTCGCGCGAATAGATCACCTTGACCGGCTTGCCGACGGCCTTCGCCGCCTGCACCGCCGGGACCATCATGTCGGCGTCGAGACGCCGGCCGAAGCCGCCGCCCAGCCACATCTGATGCATCACGACAAATTTGGGATCGACTCCGGCAGCACCCGCCGCGATCGCGCCCGAGCGCGTCGCAAACTGGTTGCCGGAATAGAGGTGCCAGATATCGCCCTGCAACTGCGCCGTGGCGTTCATCGGTTCCAACGGCGCATGGATGTTGATGTTGGTGGTGTATTCCGCCTCGATCACCTTCGCCGCCGTGCCGAACGCCGCCGCCGTGTCGCCGTCCTTGACGAAGAACAGACCGGAGTCATCCAGCTTCTGCAACCGCTTGGCTTCGGTGAGCAGGGAGTCGCTCGACAGCTTGGCGTTCGGACCACCGTCATAGGTGATCTTGAGCGCATCCGCGGCCTTGCGGGCGTTGGCATAGGTGTTGGCCACCGCCACGACCCAGCCGGTTGTGGTGGCGGTCTTGTCGTCGAGGGTCACGGCCTTGATGAAGCCGGGTACTTTTTTGGCCTCGCTGTCGTCGACCGACTTGACCGTGGCGCCGTAGCGCACCGGCGGGGTGACCACCTTGCCGTACACCATGCCCGGCAGCATCACGTCGATGCCGTATTTGGCGGTTCCGTTGGTCTTTGACGGAATGTCGAGCTGCGGAACCGAAACCCCGATCATGGTGTATTGGTCCGGCGACTTGAGCTTGATCGCCTTCAGTTCGTCGGGCGTAAAGGTCTTGGTGGCCTTGCCGCTCTTGACGATGTCGGCAAACGTCATCGACTTCTTCGACTTCGGATGGGTAACCGTCGACTCCCTGACGACCAGTTCGCCGGCAGGCACGCCCATCGCGGCGGCGGCGGCTTCCGTCAATGCCATGCGTCCCGCGGCACCCGCGCGGCTCATCGCATCGTAGTTCATCATCGTGCTCCAGCTGCCGCCGGTAATCTGCGCGCCGAGCACGGGATCATTGAACTTCGGATCGTTGGATGCGAGTTGAACCCGCATGTCCTTCCAGCTCGCGCCGAGTTCTTCGGCGATGATCTGCGCCATGGTCGAAGCAATGTGCTGGCCCATGTCGGCCTTGCCGCAGGTAACCGTGACAAGCCCGTCCGGTGCGATCGAATACCAGACACTGGGATCGAAATTGCCGGTTGCCGCGAACGCCGCATCGGCGCCGAGCAGGCCGGGAACCGCAGAATAGCCGAGCGCAAGACCTGCAGCAGCGGTGCCGACGAGGAACGAGCGGCGGCTGAGATCGGCGGTTTCGGCAACGATCTTGTCTTGTGTAACCTTCACGTGCGTATTCATGTGGGCCTCCGATCGCCAGCGTTGGACGCGGTGCGCATATCGGCGGCGGCGCGCATGATTGCTTTCTGAATGCGCGAATAGGTCATGCAGCGGCAGAGATTGCCGTCCATGTGCGCAACGACTTCATCCTTGGTCGGATTTGAATTCCTGGCGAGCAGCGATGCTGCCTGCATGATCTGTCCGGATTGACAGTAGCCACATTGCGGGACCTGCTCGGCGATCCATGCTTTCTGCAACGGATGGTCGCCCTTGACGCTGAGGCCCTCGATGGTGGTGATTTTTTTGCCGACGGCGTCGCTGACGGACGTCTGGCAGGATCGTACGGCTTCGCCGTTGACATGAACGGTGCAGGCGCCACACAAGCCGGCACCGCAACCGAACTTCGTCCCGGTCATCTGCAATTGCTCGCGGATGACCCAAAGCAGCGGCGTATCGTTCGCTGCCTCGACGGACATATTCCGCCCATTAATATTGAGATTAGGCATTGTATCTCTTCCCTCGCCGGTGAATGACGCCGCTTACGGCGGCAACACTTTTTGGTATCGGCTGGCACCCACCGGTCCGAATGCCAGCTATGCGCAGAATGAGCGCGATCCATTCTGGAGGCAATGCAATTTGGAATCGCTCGAAGAAAATAAAATGCTAGATTGCCGTTGTGCGCTGCGGCAACAACGTTGACGTAATTTGCCGCCGGATGGGATATCCATTCCAAGGGATGACGGGGCCAATTCCACGCGAATCCAAAGCATAAGGTACATCATGAAGATATCGGTTGTTTCGGCACTCCTGACGTTCGCGATGTTCGCAGGCCTTGCGGCTCCCGCCAACGCGCAGCCTCCGGCGGCGGCGGGCGGCCCTTATACGCCGTCGCTGATGACGATATGGCCTGACAACACGCCGCTGGCTTTCGGCATGAATGTCGGGGAAGTCTCACAGACATTGGGAGTGCCACTGAGCTATGTCAGCGGCCGCCGCGGCAATGAAATCTATCTGGCGGTTCGCGACACCAGCGGCATTATTTTGTTCTCCCGCAGGGATCCGATCTATCTGCAGTTCCGCAGGGGCCGGCTGACCGGCTGGAAGGGCGAGAGCGGCTATCATCTGCCGTATCTGGTGTGGTAGGCCGTCTCGGATTTCCAATCTCGCCGCTGACAATTTCGCGCAACCCTAAAAGCAAATGGATGACCCGTGGGACATGACATCAAACTGACGGCTTCGGACAGTTTCCAACTCGGCGGCTATCGGGCCGATCCTGCGACCGCACCCAAAGGGGCTGTCGTGGTGATCCAGGAAATCTTTGGCGTTAATCACCATATCCGTGCGGTTTGCGACCGCCTTGCCGGCGAAGGTTACGTCGCGATCGCGCCCGCGATCTTCGATCGCGTCGAGCCCAATTTCCAGTCCGGCTATTCGCCCGACGAGATCACCGTGGCACGCAAATTCGTCGCCAACCCGGATTGGGCCGCGATGCTGCGCGATACCCAGGCGGCGATCGATGCCGTGAAGGATGCCGGGCCGGTCGGCATTATCGGCTTTTGCCTCGGCGGCAGTATCGCCTATGCCGCGGCCACCAAGCTATCGGGCCTCTCGGCCGCGATCGGCTATTATGGCGGCGCCGTCGTTCGCTTCGCCGACGACAAGCCGCAAGTGCCGACGCAATTGCATTTCGGCGAAAAGGATTCTGGCATTCCGCTTAGCGATGTCGAGACCATCCGCGCCAAGCGGCCCGATGTCGAGATCT
Organism: uncultured Alphaproteobacteria bacterium; assembly: GCA_963790595.1. Classification (GTDB taxonomy): domain Bacteria; phylum Pseudomonadota; class Alphaproteobacteria; order Rhizobiales; family Xanthobacteraceae; genus Bradyrhizobium. Next base: position 431,356 of record CAWBPE010000019.1, read on the forward strand.
ACATCTATCCCGGCGCGCAGCACGGCTTCCACTGCGATGAGCGGCCGAGTTACGACAAGGCGAGCTCGGATATCGCCTGGCCGCGCAGTCTTGAGTTCTTTGCCAAGCATTTGAAGAAGTAGAGACTACTTCGTCATTCCGGGGCGGCGCGAAGCGGCGAGCCCGGAATCTCGAGATCCCGGGTTCGCTATCGCGCCCTCAGCGACAAGCGCTTTGCGCTTGCGCGAAGATGACGAAGTACTTCGTACTTCGTCAGAACCAGCGTTCGCCGACCAGCACGGTATCGCCAGGGCTGATCGCCGTGCCGAGCGGCACCACATAACGCGTTGAGCCGGAACTGTCGGTGTGGGTCAGCGTCACGCGATCACGCTTGGCGCGGGGCGAGAAGCCGCCGGCAATCGCCACCGCGCTCTCGACGCTCATATTGGGCACGTAGGGATATTGGCCGGGGGCGGCGACTTCGCCGAGAATAAAGAACGGCCGATAGGATTCGATCTCGACCGCGACCGATGGTTCGCGGATGTAACCGTTGCGCAGCCGGCCGGTGATTTCGGCGGCGAGACCCGCCGGCGTTCGTCCGCGCGCCGGCACCGAGCCGATCAAGGGCATGGTGATGGAGCCGCCGGCATCGATCGCATAGGTATTGGTGAGGCCTTCCTGGCCATAGACCACGACCCGCAATTTATCGCCGGCATCGAGTCGGTAGGCGGCATCGTAAGCGACCGGTATCGGGACCGCCGCATAGGCCGCTTGCGGCGGAGTATACTGGGCGGGTTGAACTGGCACGTCGGCAGGCTGAGCCTGAACATAAGTACGCTGACGTGCAGGAAAACTGGCGCGAAGCGCCGCGATGGCGCCACCGGAACCGGGAGGCGGCGTGGCGCTCGCTACCGGCGCGGGATAATAAGCCGGCTGACCGTAAGCCATCGCATCGAGATCGCTGCGCGGCTGCGCGGTTGCGACCGGCGAGTTCGTGTGCACGCAGCCCGACAGAGCGAGCGCTGTCATGGCGGTAATGATCGGCAATCGAAACGCGCGCGCAACCCGCACCGGAGCCATCCCCTCAAGCGAGACAGCCTCAGTCTTGCACCGGTTATGGTTAATAAAGGGTTTTTCTGCCAGCACGGACGAAGCGATTGGGCAAATGGAAGGCCGCTGCCGGCCTTCCATCCCAATGCAAAGCGATCAGGCCGCGCTGACGCTGGCGCCGATCGGGCACGACACGCCGGTGCCGCCAAGCCCGCAATAGCCGGCCGGGTTCTTGGCCAGATATTGCTGGTGATAGTCCTCGGCAAAATAAAACTCACCTGACGGCGCGATCTCGGTGGTGATGGCGCCAAGGCCCTTTGCCGACAGCGCCTTTTGATAGGCCGCCTTGGACGCATCCACCGCTTGGCGCTGCGCGTCATTGAACGTGTAGATCGCCGAACGATACTGCGTGCCGGCGTCATTGCCCTGGCGCATGCCCTGGGTCGGGTTGTGACTTTCCCAGAATGTCTTGAGCAGTCGATCGTACGAGATCACCTTGGGATCGAACACCACCAGCACCGCTTCGGTATGACCGGTGCGGCCCGAACATACTTCTTCATAGGTTGGATTCCTGGTGTGGCCCCCGGCATAACCTACGGCCGTCGTATAGATGCCGTCGCCGAGTTCCCAAAACTTACGCTCCGCGCCCCAGAAGCAACCGAGCCCGAACACCGCTTGCTCGAGGCCTGCGGGATAAGGTGGCTGCACGCGATGGCCGTTGACGAAATGGCGGGTTGCCGTCGGGATCGGCGTCGCGCGTCCGGGCAGCGCCTCGCTGGCGCTCGGCAGTGCGGTGGTTTTGCGCATAAACAACATGGATGACTCCCTGCGAGATGCATTCGAATTGGCGTCGGGAATGGTGGGCTTGATATAGGTCTCTACGCAGAGAACGGTCGCGCTGTTACGCCGAACCGTGATTTACAAACCCGGCAACGCCTTCAAACGTGGCAACCCGTAAACTTGGCAGCGTTGGCGGGTCAGTTCCGCGAATAGCCGATCAGGGGTTTGCGGGGGCGGAACAGCAGCATCAGCACGATGCCCAATATGCCCATCACGGCAAAAACCGGCTGGTCGAGAAGGATTTTCACGACGCCGTTCCAAAGCCAGGGCGCGTGGCCCTCCACCCAGGTCCGAAACGCCTGCTGGCTGGTTTGATGGACATCGTTCCAGAACTGGCCAAACCGAGTAAACCGCAGGGTCTGATCGGCGACCCAGCGGGCCCCGTCATAGACCATGAAGATAAATCCGCCGGCCAGCAGCAATAGCCCTACAAGGCGGAAGAAACCGCGGATCATGCGTCACCTTACCTATAAAGCGCCGGAAAGCGCAGTCAGCCCATAACGGGGCGGCGTGGGAAATTCAACCTCATCAGCAACTTATCGGCATTTTCGCGGCTGGTCCTCCTGCCCGAAGGAGGCCGGAAGGCGTTGACGCTGCAAACCGCGCCCTCTATAAGACCGGCAATGGCGGTGGGCGCAATCCCGCCGCCGATGTTCTTTGAGCAACGCCGCCGGTTGAGCCTTTGGGCTCCAAGAGTGGCTTTCTTGCAGGGCACCCGGAAAACATATCAGCGTCGGTTACGTGGTTGAACTGTCGGCAAGCGTAAGCCTGACCACCCGCGATCGATCACCGTCGAAGGACATTTGAGAACATGGCCAATACTACTTCCGCCAAGAAGGCGACCCGCAAGATTGCCCGCCGCACCATCGTCAATAAGTCGCGCCGCACCCAGATGCGCGGCGCGGTTCGCACCGTCGAAGAAGCGATCAAGAGCGGCGACCGCGACGCGGCGCTGAAGGCGATGGCTCATGCCGAGCCGGAACTGATGCAGGCAGCGCAGCGCAACATCATTCACAAGAACAATGCGAGCCGCAAAGTTTCGCGGTTGGCCCACCAGATCGCCAAGCTCGCCAAGTAACGAGCTCGCCAGGTAACTCGTCAAGTAAGCTGAGTTAACAAAGCTGAAGCTGATTGAGCTGAGCCAAGAGTTCAAGCCGAGAGCCGAAGCCAAGTGAACTGCCAAGTGAGCTGCCAAGTGAGCTGAACGAAACAGACATTCGTCAAAAGCCCGGCTGTGCCGGGCTTTTTTATTGCCGGCGTCTTTGTTGCCAGACTTTTCCTTCCGTACCTTTGATTTTCAGGCTCGCTTTATTTCTGATGACGCTGTCATACTTCGCGGCCAGTGGCTTGCTGTGCGGCTACGAAACTTTCGGCGCTCCGTATTTCTACTGAGGACATTCCGCAATGCGGACTGTTGCTGACGGTGATGGTTGCGACGATTTGGCCATCGATCGTTAATCCGCTGCGCTTTTGAAATAGCAACAGCGACCGCGCGGCAACATGGAATAGCGCTGAAGGGTTACCCTGTAGCGATGAGCAAAAAAAAACGCGCTTGCGTAGTCACTTATCGGCATAGCGGGGAGCGGTTGTTCGAAAAATCCCCTCCGCCCCGCGCGAAAGTAAATATTTTATGAATTTATTTTGGGCAATCGTACGAATTATGACAACGGCCCGGCGTTTCGAATCTGTGCACAGATTCAAAACCTTGCTGCTTTGCGCGAAAAACCGCTGCCCGATTTGACGAACCGAAGTTGTTTTTCCCGGCACGCGTGCTGAATCATTTTCGTTGCGAGAAATGGGGCATGATGTATCTCTTAGATCGTTCGCGGCGCCCACGGCTCTTCAGACCAGCGCGGTTTAAGGATCGGGGCGGACGTGCAAATCGGCGGCGGTGTGCGCGTTGGCGACGCTTTCCAAGCGATTGTCGAATTCAAACTCATAGCAATATGAGGATGGCTAGTCTGTGTCGAAATTTCTCAAGCGAGACGCTTCAAGTCTCGTTGGTTTTAAACAAGAGAGATACGCATCAGACAGTCACGACGGCGCCGAAGCGAAGCACGTGAGCGGGCTGGAATGAGCGGGCGGAGCGGAGTGGCGTAACGACTGGACTATTTGGGTTTCAGGCGTCGCCGATCGAATTTAAAAATATCTGGAATGACAACTTGCCGGGAGCAATCGCGGCAGGAGGGGGAGGTCGTATGTCTTACGTCATCAGCGCGGTTTTCAATCAAATGCCATTTCCAGACAATGCCGAACTGAACCTCCTGGATACAACCAGCACTCGTCCTCCCGCGCGCGCTCCGGACACGCCGTCGAGTACGCGCTGACCTCGCGGACACTTCATCTTTCAGCCGATGATTTTGCCTGACGGCGTTTCGCCGAACGGCCGGTCTATGTCTGACAGAAGAAGTCCCGCTTGAGGTCACCCGTCGTGGAACTCCACACGGCGGTTTTCACCATCACTATTACTCCTTACAGAGAAGTTCTCAGGCAATGGACAATATGGAACAGGATCGCTGGTCACGCGTGAAGGGTCGGCTGCGTTCGACCGTCGGAGAAGACGTCTACACGAGCTGGTTTGCGCGGATGGATCTGGAAAGCGTCCAGCCGGAAAGCGTCCACCTTTCGGTTCCGACGCGATTCCTCAAGAGCTGGATCCAGGCGCATTATGCCGAGCGCGTTCTCACCTGCTGGCAGGCCGAGATGCCGGAAGTGCACCGGATCGACCTCACCGTGCGCACCGCCATGCGCTGTGCTGCGCCCGCCAAGGAGACCGCTGCGCCGCTCGACGCGCGCCGCACTGAGCGGCCCGATGGCCGCCCCGCGCCTGAATTGCGCGCGACTGCGACCGCGCCGGTTTCCGCCAGCCATGACGCGCTCGGCGGCTCGCCGCTCGATCCGCGCCTGACCTTCGGCAGCTTTGTCATCGGCCGCTCCAATACGCTGGCCCATGCCGCCGCGCGTCAGGTCGCCGAAGGCCGCCGTGGCGACAGCGTGATGTTCAATCCGCTCTATATCCATGCCGGCGTGGGTCTCGGCAAAACCCATCTGTTGCAGGCGGTGACCTGGGCCGGCAATTCCGGCAGCGAGCGCAAGGTGCTTTATCTCACCGCGGAAAAATTCATGTACGGCTTTGTCGCGGCGCTGAAAACGCAGACCGCGCTGGCGTTCAAGGAAGCGCTCCGCGGCATCGACGTGCTGGTGATCGACGATCTGCAGTTCCTGCAGGGTAAATCGACCCAGGCCGAGTTCTGCCACACGCTCAATGCGCTGATCGATGCCGGCCGTCAGGTGGTGATCGCGGCGGACCGTCCGCCGTCCGATCTTGAAAGCCTCGACGATCGCGTGCGCTCCCGGCTGGCCGGTGGTCTCGTGGTCGAAATGGGATCGCTCGGCGAGGAATTGCGGCTGGGCATCCTGAAGTCGCGGGTCGCGGCGGCCCGCGCGCATCATGCGAGCTTCGATGTACCGGCGCCGGTGCTGGATTATCTCGCCCGCACCATTACCCATAATGGCCGCGATCTCGAGGGCGCTATCAACCGTTTGCTGGCGCACAGCAAACTGAACGCGCAGCCGGTCACGCTGGAAATGGCCGAGCGCGAAGTGCGCGATCTGATCCGTCCGCAGGAACCCAAGCGCATCAAGATCGAGGACATTCAACGGGTGGTGGCCCGCCAATACAATGTCAGCCGCTCCGATTTGCTGTCGTCGCGCCGTACCGCCAATGTGGTCCGTCCGCGTCAGGTCGCGATGTATCTGGCCAAGACCTTGACGCTGCGCTCATTGCCCGAAATCGGCCGCCGGTTCGGCGGGCGCGATCACACCACGGTGCTGCATGCCGTGCGCAAGATCGAGGCGCTGGTGAGCAAGGACGTTTCGTTGTCGGAAGAGGTCGAATCGCTCAAGCGCCAATTGCAGAGCGAGTAAGCGCCACCGCCTGGGTTTCGCTCAAGGTTCCATCTAACGCGCCACTGACCCGTCCCGGCGAAAGCCGGGACGGGTGCTTTCTTTTGCGCCAGCCGACATCCGGGGTTACAGCCCCGGCATCGGCCAGGGGCGCTGCCGGTACATTGTATTTCCTTTGTATCTCCTCGGAATTTCCTCGCAAAACGTGGGGAACGGCGTGACGCATCTCTTGCGCTGGCGGGCCATCCGCGCCACCTTGTGATCCCCCCACGGGTTTGATCAAATCCAGCTTTGATCGGGCTTTTCGGGTTTCAAATGCCGCGGTGCGCCTTCGGGGCCGCCCGGCTTTTCCATCTTCGGATCAGGCGGGTATTGCAATGAAGGTTACCGTCGAACGCGCGCAACTCCTTAAATCGCTGGGCCACGTCCACCGTGTGGTCGAGCGCCGCAACACCATTCCGATCCTCGGTAACGTGCTGGTCCGCGCCGAAAATTCGCGGCTGTCGCTCAAGGCGACCGACCTCGATCTCGAGGTGACCGAAACGCTGGCGGCGGAAACCGGAACCGCAGGTTCGACCACAGTGCCGGCGCACATGTTTTATGACATCGTGCGCAAATTGCCCGACGGCGCGCAGATCGTGCTCGAAGGCGATGGCGATCGTTCGGTGCTGGCGATCCGTGCCGGCCGTTCGCGCTTCACGCTGCAGACCCTGCCGGAAAACGATTTCCCGGATCTCGCCGCCGGCGACATGACGCATTCGTTTTCGCTCGCCGCCGCCGACATGAAGCGGCTGATCGATCGCACCCAGTTTGCGATCTCCACCGAAGAGACCCGCTATTATCTCAACGGCATCTATCTGCATTCGGCCGGCAGCGCCAAGGCCGCAACCTTGCGCGCGGTCGCCACCGACGGGCATCGGCTGGCCCAGATCGATCTCGCGCTGCCCAAGGGTGCGGCGGGCATGCCGGGCGTGATCGTGCCGCGCAAAACCGTTGGCGAAGTGCAGCGCCTGATCGAGGACAATGAGGCCGAGGTCGGTCTTGAGCTTTCGCAGGGCAAGATCCGCTTTACCATCGGCAACGTGGTGCTGACCTCGAAGCTGATCGACGGTACTTTTCCGGATTATGGCCGCGTGATTCCGCAAAACAACGACAAGGAACTCATCGTCGACAAGAAGGATTTCGAGGCGGCGGTCGACCGCGTCTCGACCATTTCGAGCGAGCGCGGCCGTGCCGTGAAACTGGCGCTGTCCGCCGGCAAGCTGATCCTGTCGGTGACCAATCCGGATTCCGGCAGCGCGACCGAAGAGCTCGAAGTCGAATACGCCTCCGACCCGCTCGATATCGGATTCAACTCGCGCTATCTCCTGGATATCGCAGCCCAGATCGAAGGCGAGGTCGCAGTGCTGCGGCTGGCCGATCCCGGCTCGCCCACGCTGGTGCAGGACAAGGATTCCAAAGGCGCGCTCTACGTGCTGATGCCGATGCGGGTGTAGTGCAGGGGTAGGGTGTAGCATAGTCGTCATTGCCGGGCTTGACCCGGCAATCCATCAATCTTCGAAATGGCCTATTGGGTATACATTCTCGCAAGTAAGCCCGGTGGAACGCTGTATATCGGCGTGACGAACAATCTGGTGCGGCGTGTTTACGAGCACCGCGAAGGCTTGGCTGATGGATTTACCAAGCGGTACGGTATCAAGACGTTGGTGTACTTTGAGTCACTTGAGATAATCGCGGCGGCGTTGCAACGGGAAAAGAACATCAAACATTGGTCGCGCGAGTGGAAAATCGATCTGATTGCCGCGAGCAACCCCGATTGGCGAGACCTGTTCGAAGATATTGTCCGCTAACGAGGACGATGGATTGCTGGGTCAAGCCCGGCAATGACGGTACGTCATGACCGCCTCCCGCATTCATCGCCTCAGCCTCACTCACTTCCGCAACTATCGCGCGGCGAGCCTTGAGACGCGCGGCGATGTCGTGGTGCTGGTGGGTCCCAACGGGGCCGGCAAGACCAATTGCATCGAGGCGATTTCGTTTTTGTCGCCGGGACGCGGCTTGCGCCGCGCGACGCTCGACGATGTCGCCGACAATCAGGGCGATGGTTCGTGGGCGGTGTCGGCCGAGGTCGAAGGCGCGCTGGGGCTGGCGACGCTCGGCACCGGTATCGATGCGCCGGGCAGCGAGGCGGCCGCCACCAGCCGGCGCTGCCGGATCGATCGCGAGCCGGTGGGTTCGGCGACGGCGTTCGGCGATCATTTGCGGATGGTGTGGCTGACGCCGTCGATGGACGGGCTGTTTCTGGGCGCGGCGTCGGAGCGGCGGCGGTTTTTCGACCGGCTGGTGCTGGCGATCGACAGCGAGCATTCGGCGCGGGTGTCGGCGCTGGATCGCTCGCTGCGTTCGCGCAACCGCCTCTTGGAAGTGCGCAATTACGACGACCATTGGTGCGACGCGATCGAGCGCGAAACCGCGGAACTCGCGGTCGCGGTGGCCGCGATGCGCGGCCAGACCGTGGCGAAACTCGCGGCGATGCTGCGCGCCCGCGGTGAGACATCCTCATTCCCCTCTGCGCAGATCATGCTCGACGGCTGGATGGAAAACGCGCTGCTGTCGGAACCGGCCACCGCGGTAGAGGATCGTTACCGCGAAATCCTGCGCAGCAATCGTCCGCGCGACGCCATCGCCGGCCGCACCCTCGACGGTCCGCATCTCACCGATTTGCAGGTGATCTACGCGCCGAAAAACATGCCGGCCCGCGACGCCTCTACCGGCGAACAGAAGGCGCTTCTGATCGGCCTCGTGCTGGCGCACGCCACTTTGGTTGCGGAGATGACCGGTATCACGCCGCTGCTGTTGCTCGATGAAGTCGTGGCTCATCTCGATCCCGGCCGGCGCCTGGCGCTGTTCGACGAACTCGCCAAGCTTGGCGCGCAGGTCTGGATGACCGGCGCCGATCCCGCCGCGTTCGCCGGCATCGGTGCTTCGGGCGAGGTGTTCGGCGTCGATTCCGGTCAGATCGTTCGCCGCAGCTAATTGAACCGAACTCTCTGCCGCCGCGACTAGATGTCAGGCGCGACTGACGTCGCCGCCATCCTTGCCGCGCGAAAGATCAGGCGCGGGCAAATACCGGAGAGCATGAATGTTGGGAACGACGCGCGGGACCCGGCTCCCGGCAAGGAGCCGGTTGTTTGCTCTCATTCTCGCATCACTCGCGGCCGCGCCAATCGCAGCCAGAGCCGATGACGGGCTGGTCGATGTCCGAACCCTGCCGCGTCTTGAAGGCGCGGTCGAAAACCCGGCGCGCACCGAGCCGCACAGTTTGAGCTATGGCGTTCCAACCTCGGCCACGATCGCTTCCCCGGCAATTGAGAAGCTGCTGGCGGCCGATGGGTGGATGGAGTTTTCGCGGCCGCTGGAAGAATCCGGCGGCTCGCTGTTGTTCAAGAAAGGCAAGCAGGGGCTGTCGGTGTCGTTTACGCAGGGTCTCAAAAGGCCCGACCAGTCCGGAGTGTCCTACCATTCCAGCCGGATCAACGCCGATGTGCCGTTTCCGGCCGATGCCACCAACATCCTATTCGACGACCGGCGCCCCTATCTCGGCTGCGTCAGCGTTGCGAGCTTGGACGCGAACCTCGATTTTTTCCGCAAGGGGCTGATCGCATCCGGCTGGTCGTCCCTATCGGATGCTGACATCGCGACGCGCTGGCCGAATGCCAAAATCGGCGCAAAAATCGAAAATGGCGTGCGCGCTTATTATGGCCAGGACACCCATGGCGGCTATCAACAGCCGCCGATCATGCTGTCGCTGCAGCGCCGTGGCGACGGCAATACGTCCGTCGAAATCAAGGTTGCGCCATTCGCGTTGCCTCAGGATCTCAAGGTGATCCGGGAAACGGTCGACTTGCCCGAACCGGACCACACCCCAAGTTTTGGGAGCACCGGCAGCCGGGATTCGATCAGCCGCAAGGTCGGCGGCGTCACGGTAGCTGAAATTCCCGTGGTGCTCGCGTTCTATCGCCGCGAACTCGCGGCGCGTAACTGGAAAGAAGAGACCAGTGGCGCCGTTGTCACCGACAATGATGCTACGCTCAATTTCTCGTCCCCGGACCAAACCGCCACGCTCAAGCTCAGCCACAAATACGACCTGACCACCGTCAGTCTGGTAGCGCAGGTCAAGGAGGCCGCGTTGGCGGCGCGGGCCAAGGCGAAGAAAGAAGCCGACGACAAGTTCATGGCGGACGCGATGGACACCGCGAAACAGATGATGGCCGCGGACGAGGTGAGGCGGGCCGCGCAGGCCGCCAACCTGTCGGATGCGCCGCTGCAGGCGCGGGCCGACGCGAAAACGCCGGTGCCGTTGCCGGAGAACGCCGAAAATGTCGAGTTCAACGCCGAGGACGGCAAGCTGGAGTTCGATTCCGCCTCCAGCGTCAAGACGATCGCAACGTTCTACCGTGAATCCCTGAAATCGCAGGGCTGGAAGGAGCAGCCCTCCGTGATCAACAAATCCAACATGGTGGTGATGGAATTCTCCAAAGCTGGAAAGAAGCTGTCATTCACCGCGATGCAGATGGGCCCGAAGGTGAATGTCAGCGCCGACGGCTCGGGCCTGGTGATGGCCAATGCCAAGCCCGATGCGGCGGGCAATCAAGCCTCCGGCGCATCGGCCGGCAAATCGGTGGCGGCGGTGGATCTCGAAGCCGATCCCGATTCCGCTTTGCCAGTACCAAAGCAGCATACGATGAGTTCGATCGGAACCGGGAAGCTCCCCGGCACCGACATCCCGTTCCGCCGGGAACTCGAGGCCAGCATTCCCGCTGAACTCAATTCAGTGCTCGCTTTCTACCGCGGCGAACTTGCCAAGCGCGGGTGGAAAGAAGCCGCTGAGCGCGCGGTTATCAAGCCCGACCAGGTCCAGCTTGCGTTTTCCTCGCCCGACGGGCCGGCGGTGCTGAAACTCGGCCGCGGCAAGGATGAGACCACCGTCAACCTGGCGCAGAAGATTCCAGCCGCGGCTGCGAAAGGCGAGGTCATGCCGAAGCCGGGTCAGGCCAAGCTGCTGTTCTCTAATCTAGGCGACAGCGAAGCTGCGCTGACCATCAACAAGCAGACGATCAAGATCGCGGCCGGGGCAGGCGGCCCGCGCACCAAGGGGCCAACGCTCGAACTGCCGCCGGGGAAATATCAGTACTCGCTGAAGGTCGCGGGCGGCCCGGTTCGGAACAGTGCGATTGAGGTGGCGGCCGATGACGCTTGGGGCCTGATGATTGCGCCCGATGGCGATGTGATGTCGCTGCAGGTTTATTGATGCGGCGCAAGCACCCTGTCGATGACGGACTGGATCAGAAAGACCGATCCTTTTTCGGTCAGATGCAGCTGATCGCTGGCTGAAATGTCTTTCGCGGTATCGCCGATCCGCGCCAGGCAGCCGTCCGCATTGCACAGGGTGTCCCACGCTGAAATGAACTCCGCGCCCAGCGGGGTGACTTTCTCGCGCAGGCGTATCTCGGACGAGTCAGGGGTGGCGCGATCGGATCGTTCCGGAATCAGCCGGCGATGCAGCATGAAATAGCGCAGCACCTCATTGGGCAGCCCGCGCTTCCACCACGGCACCGCACCCAGCACAATGATGCGTGCGCCGGTTTGCTGTTTCAGCGCGGTCACCGTCGCTGCGACGCCGTCGAGCGGCCCGGCCCAGCTACTGTGCAGCAACACGATCTCGGGCTGGAGCTGGCGCGCAAGCGCCAGGACCTTGTCATTGATGGCGCGGCAGTTGGGCACGCCGGGCACGTCGATATTGACGGCGGGGATACAGGAGTTGGACGTAAACTGCGCGATGCCGAAGTTATGGGTTTCCTGTGCCTTGCGCAGTCCGAGCAACAAGGCGCCGGCGGTCGAATCCCCCCAGAGCAATATCAGCGGGCGGCGGTTGCGGTCGACGCAGTCGTCAGCAAACGAGGTTTCATGGCCGAGGTCGAGCAGGCATTCACGGAACCGCCATTTGAAAGACTCTGTTTTCACCGCGGCCATATCGCGAATTTCCGCAGGCAGCCGGAAATCGAATCCGTCGCCTCTGACGATAACGACGCCGGCCAGCGCAACCAGCGCCATTCCCGAACACAGCGCGACGATTCTGGGCCGCACTGGCCGGCCAAATCGAAACGGGATCTCGATGAGCCGATAGGTCAGCCATGCCAGCGCAAAACTTAGCCCGACGATCAGCGCGCGCTCCAGCAGCGTCAGCGGGGCGAATTTGACGATTCCAGCGAATACCAATAGCGGCCAATGCCAGAGATAGAGCGGATAGCTGATCAGTCCGATCCGGACCATCGCCGTGCTGGCCAATAGCTGCCGGCTGCCCCAGGCCATCGGCGCCGATACCATCAGAGCCGCACCGGCGACGGGCAACAGCGCCCACCAGCCCGGAAATGCACTGTTGGAATCGAGCACGCCGGCGGCGATCGCAATTAGCGATATCCCGGCGGCCGCGCGCAAATTGCTGGCAGCAGGGGTGTGGTGAATCTGACTCCAGCCGCAGGCCAGTACGGCGCCGGCCAGCAATTCCCAGGCCCGGGTGAGTGGCAGATAGAAGGTCGCGATGGGATCCGGACCGATCAGCGCGACGTTGAGCGCAAACGACGCGATGCCGATCACCGAGGCCACCGCCAAGAGGCTCAGGCGCCAGCGAGACGCCAGCATCAAAATCAGCGGCCAGAACAGGTAAAACTGCTCCTCGATGCCGAGGGACCACAGATGCAGCAGCGGTTTCTTGCCGGATTCGATGTCGAAATAGCCGGACTGCAGCCATAGCGCGACGTTCGAGACAAAGGCCGCGCTGGCAAACACGTCGCTGCTCAATTGCGCGTAGGCCTCCGGCAGCAACCAGAGCCAGCCCAGCGCCAGCGTCGCGCTGAGCACCACGATCAAGGCCGGGAAAATCCGCCTGACACGCCTGGCGTAGAACGCCAGCGGGCCGAAATGCTGCTGGTCCAGATCGCGCGCGATGATGCCGGTGATCAAAAAGCCAGAAATCACGAAAAAAATATCGACGCCGATAAAGCCGCCCGGCATGGCCTCCGGAAAGGCGTGGAAGCCCGCGACCAGCAGCACCGCGACCGCGCGCAAGCCATCGATGTCAGGCCGATATCGATCCGAAGGCTGGGACAATTCAGGCCATTCCAAAGGTAGCGCAAAGGTCGCGTGATAAACCTCTCTAGCAGTTCTCTGGCGCTCTGCCATTGCGGTCGAAATCACCGCTTTCAGGGAGTCAAAATCGGGGCGCGAATCACGCTTTTGACGAGCTACCAAATTGGCCCCCCGAGGGCTTGAAAAACCACTGAAAAACCCCAATTATTCAATAGCTTGTTGATAGATACTTTGCGCTAGGCGCATCGCGCCTTTCATGGCACAAATAAGTGATTCAGCGCCTGTTTTGCGCCGCTGATTCGGGACATCCTCGAAGGCCTCACATGACAGAACCTGCCCGGCAAACGATCGCCGACACTGAGCAATCTATCCCTGTCGAATACGGCGCGGAGTCGATCCGGGTTTTGAAGGGCCTCGATGCCGTGCGCAAGCGGCCGGGCATGTATATCGGTGACACCGATGACGGCTCCGGCCTGCATCACATGGTCTACGAAGTCGTCGACAACGCGATCGACGAAGCGCTTGCCGGTCACGCGACCGCTGTCGAAGTCGTGCTCAACGCCGACGGCTCTGTCACCGTGCGCGACGACGGCCGCGGCATTCCCGTCGACATTCACAAGGGCGAGGGCATTTCGGCGGCCGAGGTCATCATGACCCAGCTGCACGCCGGCGGAAAATTCGATCAGAATTCCTACAAGGTATCCGGCGGCCTTCACGGCGTCGGCGTTTCCGTCGTCAACGCGCTGTCGAGCAAGTTGCAATTGCGGGTCTGGCGCGACGGCAAGGAGCATTTCATCGAATTCGCCCATGGCGACGCGGTGGCGCCGCTCACGGTGGTCGGCGACGCCAATGGCAAGCGCGGCACCGAGGTGACATTCCTGGCCTCGGCCGAAACCTTCACCAATGTCGAATATGATTTCGCCACGCTCGAGCATCGCCTGCGCGAGCTCGCGTTCCTCAATTCCGGCGTCAACATCGTGCTGTCCGACATGCGTCATGCGGTCGAGAAGCGCGAGGTGATGATGTACAAGGGTGGCGTCGAGGAATTCGTGAAGTACCTCGACCGCAACAAGAAGGCGATGGTGCCGGCCCCGATCATGATCAATGCCGACATGAACGGGATCGGCGTCGAGGCGGCGCTGTGGTGGAACGACAGCTATCATGAGAATGTGCTGTGCTTCACCAACAACATTCCGCAGCGCGACGGCGGTACCCATCTGGCGGGCTTCCGCGGCGCGCTGACGCGTCAGGTCAACGGCTACGCCGATGCGATCGCCAAGCGTGAAAAGATTGCGCTGACCGGCGACGATTGCCGTGAGGGCCTGACGGCAGTGCTTTCGGTGAAAGTGCCCGACCCAAAATTCTCCTCGCAGACCAAGGACAAGCTGGTGTCCTCGGAAGTGCGCCCGGTGGTTGAGAACGTTCTCAACGAGGCGCTGGCGTCGTGGTTCGAGGAACATCCCGCCGAGGCCAAGGTCATCGTCGGCAAGGTGGTGGAAGCCGCCGCCGCCCGCGAGGCCGCGCGCAAGGCGCGTGAGCTGACGCGGCGCAAGGGCGCGCTCGACTACACGTCGCTGCCCGGCAAGCTCGCCGATTGCCAGGAAAAAGACCCCGGCAAGTCAGAACTGTTCATCGTCGAGGGTGACTCGGCCGGCGGCAGCGCCAAGATGGGCCGTAACCGCGAGTTCCAGGCGGTATTGCCGCTGCGCGGCAAGATTCTTAATGTCGAGCGCGCGCGGTTCGACAAGATGCTGGGCTCCGAGCAGATCGGCACGCTGATCACGGCGCTCGGCACCGGCATTGGCCGCGACGATTTCGATCTGTCAAAGCTGCGCTATCACAAAATTATTCTGATGACCGACGCGGATGTCGACGGCGCGCATATCCGCACCCTGCTGCTGACGTTCTTCTTTCGCCAGATGCCGTCGCTGATCGATGCCGGGTACCTCTATATCGCGCAGCCGCCGCTCTACAAGGTCAACCGCGGCAAGTCCGAGCAGTATCTGAAAGACGAGCGCGCGCTGGAAGATTACCTGATCGAGACAGGTCTTGACGATTGTGTCTTCAAGCTGGCTTCCGGCGAAGATCGCAGCAGCCGCGATCTGCAGGCGCTGGTGGAGGATGCCCGCATTATCCGCAGCACGCTGCATAATCTGCACAGCCGCTATAACCGCAAGGTGGTCGAGCAGGCGGCGATCGCCGGCGTGCTCAATCCGAAAATCACGAGCGATGTCGCGACCGCCAATGCGGCGGCGGACTATATTGCGCGGCGGCTCGATGCGCTGGCTGATGAAGTCGAGCGCGGCTGGGTCGGGCGCTTTACCGAAGGCGAGGGTTTCTCGTTCGAGCGCACCGTGCGTGGCGTCAAGGATGTCGCTGTTATCGATGACGCGCTGCTCGGCTCTGCCGATGCGCGCAAGCTCGACGATTACGCAGCCAAGCTGCAGGAAGCCTATCCGAAGCCCGGCCTGTTGCGCCGCAAAGATACCGAGACCGCGATCCACGGGCCGGTCAGCCTGTTCGAAGCGGTGACCGACGCCGGCCGTAAGGGCGTTTCGCTGCAACGCTACAAAGGCCTCGGCGAGATGAACCCGAGCCAGCTCTGGGAAACGACGCTCGACGCCAACGAGCGCTCGCTGCTGCAGGTGAAGATCAAGGAAGTCGACGAGGCCGACGACATCTTCACCAAGCTGATGGGCGACGTGGTCGAACCGCGCCGCGAATTCATCCAGGATAATTCCCTCAGCGCCACCGTGGATGTGTGAGGCGCGATTTCTGGCCTCGTTCGTACAGGTTCACTTCATAGCCACAATTCTTACGTGAGTGCCCAAATCGAGCCCGGCGCAGTCGATAACATCGGCGACTTTTGTAATATGTTGGGTGGACTCCAAAGGTCGGCGAAATGAAGAGGTCGGCGAAATTAATATTCGCATTCTCCGCCATCTATATTTTTGGCGTGCTGAGTGTGACTGCCGCTGAAATAAATTTGAAGGTGATGGTCTACAGAGGGGGGCAAAATCTTCCGCTATTTGTCGCTCAAGAGGAAGGGTTCTTCAAAAAGCATGGGTTGAATGTTGATTTGATCAATGCACAGAACTCTGACGAGTTGGGACCAGGCCTAACAGGTGGAAATTGGCAAATTATTCATAGCACCTCGGACAATGCCGTAAAAATACATGACGTCGATGGTGTCGACGTTGCCCTGGTGATCGGGGGAGACAATGCCCATAATCACATTATTTCTCAGAAATCGATCAAATCGTTTTCCGATTTGAGGGGAAAGACGATTGTCCTCGATGGTGCGGATACCGGCTATGCTTATGTCCTCTATTCAATCCTGAAACGATCCGGGCTGAATAAGGGTGATTATAATCTCAAACTGGTGGGAGCCACGCCAAAGAGATTAGAGGCCCTGATGAACGACAACACAAACTCGGCGGGGCTCATCAATCCACCCTTTTCAGTTCAAGCCATTCGAGCCGGCCTTAACGATCTGGGGTCAGTGGTTTCGATGATCGGCCCCTATCAAGGTCCGGCGGGTTACACGCTCAGATCATGGGCCAGGGAGCACAGAGAGACGCTAATTGAGTATTTGGAGGCCTACATAGAGGCGGTCAGGTGGACGTTGGATAAGAACAATCAGTCCAAGGCAAAGGAAATTCTCGGCCGACGCTTGTCTTTGGCGCCTGATCTCGCCTCGGATGTCTTCGATATTATTACCGGAGATGCCGAAGGATTCGCGAAAGACGGGAAATTCGATATGGCCGGATTTCGTAATGTTCTTGCACTGCGGGCTTCCTATGAAGGAAAGAGCCCATCGGCGCCGGAGAAATATCTTGATCTTTCCTACTATAATCGGGCACTCGAAAATCTCGATAAACCAGCTCAAAAATAAGATGCAGGACAAAACACGTGCCGCTCCAATACATCGTTGAAGGCGGCCACCGGCTCAGCGGCACCATCGAGCCGTCCGGCAACAAGAACGCTGCCTTGCCGATCATCGCGGCGGCGTTGCTGACCGAGCACCCGGTCACACTCGAAAACGTCCCGCGCATCCGCGACACCGAAACGCTGGTGGAGTTGATCCAGTCGGTCGGCGCGTCAGCCGAATGGAAGTCACGCAATACGCTTGCGATCCATGCCAAGAAGATTCGCGCCGCCGACCTCGATCCGGAACTATGCGCACGGATCCGCGCCTCGATTCTTTTGGCCGGACCGCTGTTGGCCCGCTGCGGCGAGGTGACGCTGCCGCCGCCCGGCGGCGATGTGATCGGCCGGCGTCGTCTCGACACCCATTTTCTGGCCTTCGAGCAACTCGGCGCCACGGTTACCGCTTCCGACCGGCTGGAATTCAAGGCATCGCGCCTCAATGGCGCGGACGTCTTTCTGGATGAACCCAGCGTGACCGCGACCGAAAACGCTTTGATGGCCGCGGTGGCCGCGCATGGCGTCACTTATTTGCGCAATGTGGCGTCCGAGCCGCATGTGCAGGACCTCGCGCATTTTCTGGTTGCGCTCGGCGCGCGCATCGAGGGGATCGGTACCAACACCATGATCGTGCATGGACCGGCGACGCTTGGCGGCGCGAGTTACTCGATCGGCCCCGATCACATCGAGGTCGGCTCGCTGATCGGGCTCGCCGCGGTGACGCGCTCGCCGCTGCGCATCGCGCGGGCCGGGGTCGAGCATCTGCGCTCGATCCGGATGGGCTTTGAGCGGCTCGGCATCGTCTGCGAGGTCGAGGGCGATGATCTCATCGTCCCTTCCGGCCAGACGCTCAAGATCAGGGACGATTTCGGCGGCCATGTGCCGAAGCTCGAGGACCAGCCATGGCCGGCTTTCCCGGCCGATTTGATGTCGATTGCGATTGTGACCGCCACGCAGTGCGACGGCGTGATCCTGATGTTCGAGAAGATGTTCGAATCCCGGATGTTCTTTGTCGACAAATTGATCGCGATGGGCGGCCGCATCGTGCTGTGCGATCCGCACCGCGCGATCGTGGCGGGTCCGAGCCGGCTCAGGGGCGCCTTGATGACGTCGCCGGACATTCGCGCCGGAATGGCCATGCTGTTGGCCGCGGTGTGCGCCAAGGGCGTCAGCACCATCAACAATGCCGATCAGATCGAGCGCGGCTATGAGCGCATCGACGAGCGGCTCAATGCGCTCGGCGCCCGGATCACCCGCGTGCCGGCGCGCTGAGGGTAGACGCGCCGATGGTCACCATTTCGACCCAACGGCAGTGCTAGTCTTGTTCCATGACATCGCTTGATAAAATCGAAGGCAGACGCAGCGTCACGGCGGATATCGCCGGCGCTTCGGGCCATGAGTTTGCGGTCGAGTTGACCGAGACGCTTCGGCTGGCGGTGCCGATCGCGCTGACTCAGCTTGGCCAGATCGCGATGATGACGACCGATCTGGCCTTGATCGGCCGGCTCGGGGATGTCGCTGTCGCCGCGGCGGCGCTGGCGCATACCGTTTTTTTCTTCAGCTTCACCTTCGGCATGGGATTGGTCTCTGCCGTCGCACCCCTCGCCGCGCAGGGCTTTGGCGCGCGCAATCCACGTCAGGTGCGGCGGGCGCTTCGCGTCGGGCTGTGGGCCGCGTTGGCGATTTCCCTCCCCATTATGATGTTTCCGCTGTACGGCGAACGGATATTACTGGCGCTGGGCCAGGCGCCGGAGACGGCGCATCTGGCGCAAAACTATCTATGGGGTCTCACCTGGGGCATCACGCCGGCACTGTGGTTTATGGCGATCCGCGGCTTCACCGGCGCGGTCAACCGGCCGGAGCCCGTATTGTGGATCACGCTTGCCGCGATCCCGGCCAATGCGGTGCTGGTCTATCTCCTGATCCACGGTGAATTCGGATTACCGCGGCTTGGGCTGTTCGGCGCCGGCCTCGCGACCACGATCGTCAATTTCGGGATGTTTTTCGCAGGCCTTTGGTTCGTGACGCAACGCTCGCCGTTCCGAAAGTATCATGTGATGGGCCGCATCTGGCGCATCGACTGGGCCTTGATGCGGCAACTCATTGTCATAGGCGCGCCGATCTCGCTGTCGTTTCTGCTGGAATATGGCCTGTTCGGCGCCGCGGGATTGTTGATGGGCCTGATCAGCACCACGGCGCTGGCGGCGCATCAGGTCGCGCTGCAGATCGCGGCGATTTTGTTCATGGTGCCGTTCGGCATCGGGATGGCCGCGACCGTGCGTGTCGGTCACGCGGTTGGGCGCGGCGACGCACCAGCGGTCCATCGCGCCGGATCGGTCGCGACCAGTCTCGGCATTGTCTTCATGACCGCGATGACGTTGGTGGTGATCCTCGGCCGGTTTGCGATCGCGCGGTTCTTCTTCGGCGATGGCGTCGAGAGCGGCGGCGGCGTGATCGAGCTGACCGCGATGCTTCTGATGGTCGGCGCGACGTTATTTATCGCCGACGGCATCCAGACGGTCGCGGCAGGCGCGCTGCGCGGCATGAATGACACGCGAATACCGCTGTTGTTTGCGGTGACCAGCTACTGGCTGATCGGATTCCCCGCCGCCTATGAATTGGCATTCCGGATGGGCCTCGGCGGAGTCGGCGTCTGGATCGGGCTGTCCTGCGGCACGGCGGTTTATGCGGTTTTGCTCGTGCTGCGTTTCCGGCGGCTGGCCGATCGCGTGGTTTCGCGGATACCGTGATTGGCTACAACGCTCCTGACTGCCACACGGCAAGGGGTTGGCGATGCAAGTTCAGACAATCGAGCCCGATGGTACGACCGGCGAATTGTTGGCCGGTGCGCAGTTCAGCGATGCCTTCAGCGTCCTGGTAGACGGTGTGGCGCTCGATGCGCGGCGCGCGGCCGAGAAGATGTTCGCGCACTCGCCGCGATGGATCGAACGGCTGCTCGCGCTCCGTAATTTTCTGATCACGCCCTTTGGTTTGAAGAAGCCGGTTCCCGGCCGGATCGGTGCCACCGATACCATCGGGATATTTCCGGTTCTGAGCGAAACCCCGGGCCGCCTTGTCGCGGGCCTCAACGACCGGCACCTGGACTTTCGCGTCGTGGTAGATGTCGCCACGTCCGGGCGTGGCCAGCGCGTCACCGCGACGACGGTCGTGCTGACGCATAATTGGCTTGGCCGGATCTATCTCGCGGTCATCATGCCATTTCATCGCCTCGTCGTCCGCGCCTTGCTGCGGCAGGTCGCAGCCTGACCCGCGCAAGGGGCTGACCCGCCGCAGCGGATGTTGACGGCGCGCCACGGCAGCCGTACCAAAACCAGCGTGGGGACGAACAAGCAAGAAAAACCGAGGCAACGCCATGGCAGAAGAAACCGCAACCCTTGCCGCCTATGTCGCCGATCTCAAATTCGACGACATTCCGCTTGAGGTCCGCGAGCGCGCCAAGGTACTGACACTGGATTTCCTCGGTAGCGCCATTCGCGCCCGCCGCGATGCGGAATCGACGCCCTCACTGATCAAGATGCTGGAAGCGCTCGAGCTCGACGGCACCGGCGAATCCACCGTGTTCGGCGACACCAAGACCTGGACGCCCGCGGTCGCGGCATTGCTCAATGGCGCGCTCGGCCATTCCCTGGATTTCGACGACACCCACGCGGATTCCTCGCTGCATGCCAGTGCGCCGGTGGTGCCGGCCGCCTTCGCGGTCGGCGAATTGGTCGGCGCTTCCGGCCGCGAGGTGCTGACCGCGATCGTTGCCGGTTATGAAGTGTGCTGCCGGCTCGGCAACGCGCTCGATCCGACCTCGCATTACGCCCGCGGTTTCCATCCCACCGCGACAGCTGGCACCTATGGCGCGGCGGCGGCGGCAGCCAAGCTGTTTGGTCTCACGAAAGAACAGATCATCTCGGCGTTTGGTGTTTCCGGCAGCCAGGCCGCGGGCTCGCTGCAGTTCCTGGTCAATGGCGCCTGGAACAAGCGCTATCAGGTCGGCGCCGCGGCGATGAACGGCGTGATCGCGGCGACCCTGGCGCGCAATGATTTCGTCGGCTCCAGCGAATCGGTCGAGGGCAAGCACGGCCTCTTGGTCGGCTACAGCGACAATGCGCATCCGGACAAGGCCGTTGCCGGACTCGGCAAAATCTATGAGACCATGAAGATCGGCGTAAAACCCTACCCGAGCTGCCGCTATACCCATGCCGCGCTCGATGCGCTGATCGCGATGCGCAGGGAACACAATCTGACGCCGGAGCAGATCAAGCGCGTCGAGATCGGCCTGCACCGCAACGGCATCACGCTGACCGGCGACGCCGCCACCAAGCGGCATCCGACCTCCATCGTCGGCGGGCAGTTCTCGATGTTCTTCACCGGGGCCGTCGCGCTCGATCAGGGCCGTTTCGGCTGGGACGATTACGAGCGGCTTGGCGACGTCGCTGTCGATGCGCTGGCCGACAAGTTCGACGTCGTGCAGGATGATCGTCTCGAAGTCGGCCGCACCCATCCGTTCGGCGCGCGGGTCAGCATCACCACCGATGACGGCGTGCATGAGCGGCTCTATCCCGATCCCTCGGGCGAGCCAGGGTCGTTCCCCGACGCGCAGGCGATGGCGCAGAAATTCCTGACGCTGGCCCGCCCGGTGTTGCACAACCGTGCCGATCAGCTCGCGGATGCCATTCTTTCTCTGGAGCGGTTCGACCGGGTCGCGACCGCGACGCATCTGGGACGGCAGTAGACTGAATCGGTCTAGACTGAGTTTCTTTTATCGCTCCGGTCTCAGCAAACCCATGCTATCTTGGCGTGTGGAACAGGCGGGGGCAAATGGGGACACTTAGGGATTTTTATGCCAATTCGGCAAAGTCCGGATTTACGATTGATTTTTTCTCATTGACCGCTCCCGGTTCGCAAGATGCTTTACTTGCGAGTCCGTTCTTTTCAACCTACGAGCCGGTGAGGTTACTTAGTGAACGAGGCTGTCGAATAAAATTACTAGTCCGGTTATGCACAATCACGACGCCTCAAGTACTGAGGGAAGCGTTGAATGATGACAGAGTTTCCGTGCGCTATTACACGGCGCAAAGCTTCCACGCGAAGTTCTATATAATTGACGATGCCGCGCTTGTTGGGTCAGCAAACCTCACTGACAGTGGTTTGAAATCCAATCGCGAGGTTTCTATTGTCCTGACTCGAGAGCGCGATATTGCCTTTGAAGATCTTCCCGGCTTATTCGATCTTCTTTGGGATTATGCAGATGTTCTTACGGCCGGAGTCCTCGAACAATATGAGAAGGCGTTTCGGGCGACAAACCGCCCTAGTGATGATTTAGAGTTTGAAAAATTCCTTGAAACCTTCGTCCCTCGGTGCGCGCCGCCTAACATACGCGTTAATAGCGACAGAGTGACCAAGCGAAGGTCCTTTTTGCAGACGTTTCGCAGAAAGTATGACGAAGTCCTGATACCAGCGTTTCGAGAGGTTCGACGCACCTTTGAAGCTGACGGCCGACGGCGGCACGAGCTTAAAGACGGTGATTTAAATATTGAACTCAGCCGTTTTCTTGGCTGGGCGCGTGTCGTTCATGCGCCTGGTGAGAGTTGGGCTACAACTTCCATTCTCAGCGGGGCATCCAGAACCAGTCGCATACAGAATTTTATCAATCTGTGGCATCAGACAATCGATATTACCAACGGCGACATGATTGTCGCTGACCGGGAAATCGAAAATATCGAACGCATCAAAGCCAATTTCGGTAAGGTCGAAAGTATTGAGCAGCTTACATACGACGAACTATTTGACACGCTGATCGGCTGCCACGCTTTTATGGAATTGTTACGATTTACCGATGGCGGACTTCCGGGATTGCGTAAAGATTTCGCTAGATGGAATTCCTTACGAAACATCAAAAGTACGTTGGGTTATCTTGTCCACGGACCGGGAGAATTCCTAGAACGAGCATACGATTGTATCTTTGATGAGCATTACAGACTTGGACGTTTTGGCGAAGCATGTGTGATGGAGCTCTCAGGTTGGACCGATGTAAATCGGGTGCCGATCAACGGAAGGACGATCAAGGCGCTGCGGTTTTTGGGCTTTGACGTTTCAGGTTAACCAACAGGATCAGGCGTTTTTTCCTCGCTGCGATGGAGCGCAAAGCCGTTCTTGTCGGCACTCAATTCAGGCTTCAAGGTCAGCGCCGGGATCAGGTAGTCGCCGTGGTTTTGACTGCGATAAGCGATCGGCGCGGTCTGCATCGCCGTGTCCAGCCGTTCGCCGAGCGTACTGAATATCTCGTCGTGACGCGCCGGGTTCATCGCGCTGGTCTTGAACACGAGGAATGGCGGCAGCACGTCGAACCCCGGGTAGAACAAAAGGCCGTGCTGGATCGGAAACAACAGATCGTCGATCGGCCCGTTGATGCCACGTTCGCTGTAATGGTCGGCCCAGCCGCCGGTCGTCACCACCAGCATCGCGCGCTTGCCCTTGAACGCGCCCTCGCCATAACGCACGCCCCAGCGCTTCTCTGAATGTTCGCCGACGCCATAGGCGAAGCCGGAGGCATAGACGCGGTCGAACCAGCCCTTCATGATCGCGGGCATCGAAAACCACCACAGCGGAAACTGAAAGATCACCAGATCCGCCCGGCGCAATTTGTCCTGCTCGGCCGCGACATCCGCGGTCTGGGTTCCCTCCGCGAAAGCACGCTTGGAGTCCCCGCTCGGCCTGAAAGGCTGCGCCGCGTCGCGCTGCGGAAAATCTTCGGCGTCGAGATCCGCCTTCCAGCGCATGGCGTAGAGGTCGCTGACTTCGACGGTATGCCCGGCGCGGGTAAACCGGTCGACGGTGAAATCGCGGATCGATCCGTTCAATGATCGCGGCTCGGGATGGGCATAGACCAGCAGGACGTTCATGACAGCAGCTCCTTGATGGGACGCTATCTAAATAGGCCGGCGTGTGGCATAGTTAAAATGAATAGATGCAATAGCAGGCATAGCCATGCGTAATATCCGCGGCATCGATATCGAACTGCTGGTGACCCTCGAAGCCCTGCTGACCATCTGCAACGTGACGCATGTGGCGCGGCGGCTGCATCTGAGCCAGCCGACGGTGAGTGTGCGCCTTGGAAAACTGCGCCATCTGTTTGCCGACCCGCTGCTGACGCCGGGTCCGCGCGGCATGCGGCCGACTACGCGCGGTCTCGAATTGCTGGCGCCGCTGCGCGAGGCCCTGAGCGGCGTCGAGCGCATGCTCAGCGCGCAGACGCCGTTCGATCCGGCGAAAACCGAAATGACCTGGCGCGTTGTCGCCTCGGACTATTCGCAGCACGCAATCTTGCTGCCATTGATCACGCATCTGCGCCGCCACGCGCCGGGCGTGCGCGTGGCCGTATACACCCCGATTCCGGCCGAAATTGCGCGCATGGCCGAGCGCGGCGATATCGATGTCGCGATCACGACCGCTGAAATCGTGCCGGAAAGCCTGCGCAGCGCGATCCTTTTCACTGAACGCTATCAATTCATCGCGCGGACGCGTCACCCGCTGTTGGGAAAGGGCCCGATCACGCTGGCGCAATATTGCGCGCTCGATCACATGGTGGTGTCGCCGGAAGGCGGCGGCTTCAAGGGACCCACGGACGTGCTGCTGGAAGCGCGCCGCCACAAGCGCCGCGTGGTTCTGTCGGTGCCGCATTTCCTTTCGGTGCCTGAACTGGTCCGCCATTCGGACATGGTCGCGATGTTGCCGGCGCGCCTGCTCAAAGGGCGTAGCGAGGGGCTTCAATTGCGCGACGCGCCGGTCCAGCCGCCCGGTTTCGAAATGGCCATGAGCTGGCACGAGCGCGTGCACCTCGATCCCGCCCATGCATGGCTGCGCGCACAGATCGTTGCGGCGGTATCGCAGGCCGCGGCGGCGCAGCCGCGCGCTCGCGGCAAGTGACCGCGCACAACGCCAGCTAAAGCGGTATCCTGCGATATTCGCGGTTGGCGAGGCTGGCCTCTTCCAGATCGAGATCGCGTTCGATCCGCCGCCTGGTCTCGTCGGTGATCTTGCCGTCGCGGAGCAGGGTATGGATGAACTTCCGCTCCGTTGAAATCAATTCCCGGGTCAGGTCGGTTCCCGCGGCCGAGACATCATGGGCATCCGGGTTGAGCGAATCCGGCAGTTGGTCGGCGCGGATTTCGTGCCGCGCGCGCAAGAGCTTGACGACTTCGTCGGACAATTCGCGATCGTCGGTGATGGCATCGAGCGATTTAAGCGCCGCGCCAAGCGCTTCGCGCCGCGCCGCGATTTCCGATTCATGTTCGGCGATACTTTCCGCCCGGCCCGCGTCATTGACACCAAGCCCCCGCACCAACGGTGGCAGCCCAAGTCCCACACCGACCAGCGTGATGAAGATGACGCCGAAGCTGACGAATAAAATCAGGTCGCGGTATGGAAAGCTTTGGCCATCGGGAAGCACAAACGGCAGCGCCAGCGCCGCGGCCAGCGAGACCGCGCCGCGCACGCCGGTAAACGCGATCACGAACGTCGTGCGCCAGGACGGCCACGGATTACGCGCCCGCAGGCGCTGGCTCAGTAACAGCGGCAGATAGGTGGCGGGATAGACCCAGGCAAACCGCGCTATGATGATGATCACCGCAACCAGCGCGGTGGAGGACAGGATTTCGTTGAGCGGAAACGCCTTCGAATTTTCGTACAGCGATCGCATCTGGAAACCGGTCAGCAAAAACAACGAGCCCTCGATCAGAAAGATCACCAGGTCCCAGAAGAAGATGCCTTGAAGCCGGGTGGCCGACGAGATTAACAGCGGCCCGTTCCAGCTCATATAAAGCCCGCAGGCGACGGTCGCGATTACGCCGGAGCCGCCGAAATGTTCGGGGATCCAATAGGCGACATAGGGCGTGATCAAGGACAGCGTGATCTCGATCTGCGGATCGCGGGCGCGGTGGCGCGCCTGCAGGCTGAGCCAGCCGACCGCGGCGCCGAACAGCGCCTCGCCGGCGACAATCGCGACAAAGGTGCCGGTAGCCTTGGGCAGCGAAAACGCGCCGGTCGAAATCGCCACCACCGCAAAACGATACAGGATCAGCGCGGTGGCGTCGTTTGCCAAGCCCTCGCCCTCGAGGATAACCAAGATGCGCCGGGGCATGCCGAGCTTGCGGGCGATCGCCAGCGGCGCCACCACGTCCGGCGGCGCGACAATCGCGCCGAGCAGGAAGCCGACGTTCCACGGCAGCCCGATCAGGTAATGCGTCGCAGCGGCGACCGCGCAGGCCGTGAAAATCACGCAGCCGACCGACAGCATGATGATCGGCCGCAAATTACGCTTGAACTCGCGCCAGCTCATCGCGACGCTGGCCGAATAGATCAGCGGCGGCAACACCACCAGCAGCACCAGTTCCGGCGGCAGTTCCAGCGTCGGCATTCCCGGCACAAAGGCCAGCACGACGCCGGTCAGCAGCAGCAGGATCGCCGGCGCCACGTTGACCCGCCGGGCCAGCAGGGAGGCGCCTGCCAGCACCGCCAGCAGAATCAAAAAAATCTGGAATTTGGCTTCCACGGTCCGATAAATCCTTCCGCTCTTTTATTCGCCCGGAAGGCACGGAAGGTCAACGGAGAGCCCTCATTCGCGCAAATCGTAGCGGTAGGATTTGGAGACGATCTGCCAGCCATCGGGAAGTTTCATCGCCACCAGATAGTCGGTGAAATAACGCGGCGGCAATTGGCAGCGCACCTTGATGAAGGCGGTGGATTGGTCGGAGCGGTCGATGGTGACGATGAAATCCTCGCGCGGTTTGCCCTCGGCCCTGGCGGACGGCCGCTTTCGTACCCGACCGAGCCAGTCCGGCACCGTGAGCACCTGCAACTCGCCTTTTTCAAGCCAGCGCAAATCCGCGGAATGATGGAAGATCGCGCCCAATTTGTCGGCATCGCCTTCATACAGGCCGTCGAAATAGTGCTGGACGACGGCTTCGACGCTGGAACGGTCGTGACTCATGGCATGGTCTCCTGTTGCTCGTCATTCCGGGATGCACTGCCTGCCAGCGCAGACCCGGAATCCAGAGGTTGTCGCGCGAGATTCCCCGATGTGCGATAGCACATCTGAGGTTCGCGCTCACGCGCGCCCCGGAATGACGGGTTAAATTCTAGATCGCACTCGCGGCGATATTGACCATCAGCGCGACGAGAGCGGTGTTGAACACAAAAGAGATGATACCGTGCACGGTCGCAGTGCGGCGGATAATCCTGTCGGTGATCCCGACATCGGATACCTGCGCGGTCATGCCGATCACGAACGAGAAATACACAAAGTCCCAATAGTCGGCATGTTGGTCCTGGTCGCCGCTGGGAAATTGCAAGCCGCCGGGTTTGGTGCGGCGATAAAATTCGTGGGCGTAGTGCAGGGCGAAACCGGTGTGCACCGCGGCCCATGACAGCGCGATAGTCAGCGTCGCCAGTGTCAGGTCTGTGACGCTGCGATGCGATCCGCCGAGTTCGAACACGATGGCCGCGATGCTGGCGAAAGCGCCGAGCGCGGTCACGAGCAAAATCAGAAAACGGCCGTCATCCTGCAGGATCGCGTTGCGGCGGATATGCGCCAACCCGCAGCGAAACATCATGATGTAGACCAGCAGCAGATACACCGCGACAAAGCAGTCCCAGCCGATCAGCAGGCGTGTTACCAGCCGCAGCGAGCCCGGCAGCAGGAAGAACGCGACAACGCCGATGGCGATCGCAGCGAAGGTGCGCGGCCGCGCATAGATCACGCGGACCGGCCTCGGCATCTTCCGGAAGCGGACAAGATGATCGTCGGCTTCCTTGCCTGCCATCTCTGCGATCAGTTCTTGCGTTCGGCGACGAAGCGCGCGGCGGCGCGCAGCACGTCGCCCTTGGTCCCAAAGATCGACAGCGCCGAATCGGCGCGCGCCAGGAGATCGCTGACGCGCTGCTTGGCGCCGGCGATGCCGAGCTGGGTGACGAATGTGGTCTTGCCCAGGGCGGCGTCCTGGCCGGTCTGCTTGCCGAGTGCGGCCGCATCGCCTTCGACATCGAGCAGGTCGTCGGCGATCTGGAAGGCTTCGCCCAGCGCGCGGCCGTAATCGTCGAGCGCCTGATATTGAACTGGCGTCGACTGACCGAGAATCGCGCCGGCGATGCAGCCATAGCGCAACAGAGCGCCGGTCTTCATCTGCTGCAGCCGCGCGACATCGACCGGCTCGCGGTCGCCAAAGCGGCCTTCACCGGCCAGATCAAGCATCTGGCCACCAACCATGCCGCCCAGTCCCGAGGCGCGCGCCAGCGCGCGCGTGAGCAACAGCCGCACGGTCGGATCTTTGTGGATCTCGTCGCGGCTGATGATGTCGAAAGCGAGCGTCAGCAGCCCGTCGCCGGCCAGGATCGCGGTGGCATCGTCGGTCTTCTTGTGCAGCGTGGGGCGGCCGCGGCGCAAATCGCTGTTGTCCATCGCCGGCAGATCGTCGTGAATCAGCGAATAGCAGTGGATGCATTCGAGCGCGGCGCCGGCCATCAATGCGGCATCGCGCGGCACGCCGAATACGGCCGAGCTTTCGACCACCAGGAACGGCCGCAACCGTTTGCCGCCGCCGAGGCTCGAATAGCGCATCGCGTCCATCAGCCGTTTCGGCCGCGCGATCTCGTCCGGCAAAAGGGTGTCGGAAAGAAGCTTCCCCAGCAGCGCCTCGGTATCCTCCGCGGTCTGGTCCAGTCGTTGGGTGAAGTCGGATAGTGCCGTGCCGGTCATTAAGAATAGCTCCAGATCAATTTCGCCGGACAATCGGTTATGCGGCAGGCTTCGTCAATTCCACAGGCACAGGTTCGGGGTGCCTTAAAAGGGCTGAAAAAACCGGGAATTATCAGCCACATATCGATTTCATCCGTATTCAGAACCAGAAACGACAGAATTTTGCGCATTGCCCGAAATGTGTTGCTGGCTGTGGTGGCGGTTTTGCTGCTGCCCTACGTGCTGGTGCCGTTCTACCGGGCCGGTCACCCGGTCTCGGCGCTGATGGCCTGGCGCTGGGCGACCGGCGCGCCGGTGTCGCGGCAATGGATCGATTTTGGCGCGATTTCGCCGGCGCTGCCGCGTTCGGTGGTGGGGTCCGAGGATGCTAAATTCTGCAGCCATCACGGTATCGACTGGGACGCGCTGCGCGAGGTGATCGATGACGCCGAGGATGGGGAGGCGTCCCGCGGCGGCTCGACCATCACCCAGCAGGTGGTGAAAAACCTGTTCCTGTGGCCGGGCCGCAGCGTGGTCCGCAAGGCCTTGGAATTGCCGCTGGCGCTGTGGATCGACTTTGTGCTGCCGAAGCAGCGGGTTTTGGAAATCTACCTTAATATCGCCGAGCTCGGGCCTTCCGGCCAGTTCGGCGCGCAGACCGGCGCCCTCTATGCCTTTGGGCACCCTGCTTCAGCCCTGTCGCCGCGCGAAGCGGCTCTATTGGCGGCAATTCTGCCCAATCCGGTCCGGCGCAGCGCCCGCAGCCCCGGTCCCGGCGTGCGTCGGCTGGCCGGGATATACACGGTGCGGGCACAGGCCTCCGAATTACAGCACTGCTGGAGCGAAAATCGCGGTTTTTGAGCCATTTTGGCTTATTTTGAACCTAGCTTTGGGCCATTCCATCCTCTATAAGCGCGGCCTTATCGGCATTTGCGCCTGCGCCAAAACGCTGCAGCGGTCCGGTTTCGGACGATGCCTCCGACAACACCCCTAGAGGATACCGACATGGCCGTTCCCCGTAGAAAAACATCGCCCTCGCGGCGTGGCATGCGCCGCTCGGCGGACGCGCTGAAGAAGCCGACCTATGCCGAGGACAAGGATTCCGGCGAATTGCGCCGTCCGCACCACCTCGACCTGAAAACCGGCATGTACAAGGGCCGGCAGGTTTTGAAGGCCAAGAAAGAATCCTGATACCGATACAGGGCAGGCGAGCCGTGATCGGCAGCGCCTGCCCAAATTCGGCCCACGCGTGAGGTAAGACGGTTTCCGGCGGCGAACCCGATGGTTCGCCAGAGAACGCCCAGAGAATCTTTCGGTTAATCCTGAAAACCTTGGTTCTCTTGAAAAAAAGGCCTCGCCGATGGTCGGTTTTCCGCTTCTTCTGATTCCGCTCGCGATCTACAACATCATCGTGTTCCTGATGCCCGGGGTTTCCCTGGGCGATCCGCTCGTGACGCTGCCGCTGACATCGGGCGCGGCATGGCCGCTGACGCTCGGCGACATCCTGCTCGCGATCGGCATCGTGGTGTTGTTGCTCGAGGTCATCAAGGGCGCGCGCCCCGGCGCGAAATATCTCACCGATCACCTGCTGTCGCTGATCGTATGTGGCGGCGCTATTGCTGAATTCCTGCTGTGGCCGCGGTTCGGCAATTCGATCTATTTCCTGCTCACTTTGCTGGCGCTGGCGGATTTCCTATCGGGCTTGGCGTTGCGCTCGCGACGCGGGGTGCAAGCTGTCGCGGTGGCTCCGGTTTCCAGACGCGAAGCGAGAAAAGCTGACGTGGTGGTCGCCGAGCCGCAATTCGATCCTCCGCCCGCGCCTGTGTCGAAAGCCCCGGCCGCCGCCTCGGTTGCCGAATCCGTGCTGCTGGAGCATCCGCAGCCGAAAATCGTCCAGCCCGAAGTGGCGCCAGCCGCGGTATCGCCGGAAGTGGTGCCCGCAGGCGCGCATCCAGACGCCAGCCTGCCGCGGACACCGGACGCACCGGCGCATTAACTCTGAAATTCCTAGATGGTCTGCCGTGTCCGGCCGCCGAGGCTGTAAACGGGCTTCTGATTGGCCCGGTAGGCGGTCTGCGCATCCGCAGCCGTTGCTCGCCGCAGACCGCGCGTTTGCGGTACATGCTCGGCGGTCGCAATCAATTGCGTCACAAAGATCGAGCTTGGCGGCGATCGCTTGATATGGCTGGGCGACCACTCTGCCGACGATGTCACCGGCACCAGTGCGACGCAGGCGGGTTTTTCGTCGAGAAAGACGCCGTCTTCTACCGCTTGCTCTGACGGACTGGTGCTCAACATCGTAAATGGCGATCCGGCTGACTGTCACATTTTGGGGCGTTAAGCCCGCTTATGGAGTCAGCCTCGCAAGAGCTATGCCGGCCGGGTTCGATACGTTCCTCTGCCGTTTCGTGTCATCGCGTGACGTGGTTTCCAGATTATTTATGAACTTTGCATAGGATCAGGCCCAAAAGAGGCACTATTCTTAAAGTCAGAGAATCACTGGCGTGTCCCGAAACGAGGCGATCTTGAAACCCGTCATTCCCCCGGCTTCGACCATTCTCGCCTCGCTCGGCCAGGCGGCCTTCGTCTGGGACATCGCCACCGACGAGATGGCCTGGAGCGACCATCTGGCCGCGGTCTTCCCTGATATTCCAATGGAAGCGCTGGCGAACGGCGCGGCGTTTTCGAACCTGATCGAACCGGTGCGCTCGATCCGCACCGATGCGCTGGGTCATTCGTCGCTGGCGCATGGCGCAGAGGGCGTGCCCTACCGGATTGAATATGGCGTGCGGGCCAGCACGTCGGCCCCGGTGCTGTGGATCGAGGAATCCGGCTGCTGGTTTGCCGGCGCCGACGGCAAGCCGGCCCGCGTCCAGGGCATTGTCCGGATCGATAACGAACGCCACGCCCGCGACGAGCAATTGGTCAAACTGTCCCGGCACGATCCCTTGACCGGCGAACTCAATCGCACCCATCTGATCGCCTCGCTGGCCGAGACGATCGAGGAAGCGATGCGCTTCCGCTCATCCTGCGCTTTCATGCTGATCGGCATCGATCATCTGGCGCGCATCAACGATGCTTTCGGCTTCGACGTCGCCGATGTCGTGATCTCCGAAGTCGCGGCGCGCATCCGCACCCGGTTGCGCGGCGGCGACGTGCTAGGGCGTTTCTCAGGCAACAAGTTCGGGCTGATCCTGAAGAACTGCACCGTCGATGACATGAATGTCGCCGCGGAGCGATTTCTGGCCGGGATTCGCAGCGAAGTGG
The DNA here is from genome assembly GCA_963790595.1 of uncultured Alphaproteobacteria bacterium. Classification (GTDB taxonomy): domain Bacteria; phylum Pseudomonadota; class Alphaproteobacteria; order Rhizobiales; family Xanthobacteraceae; genus Bradyrhizobium. The sequence goes on from CAWBPE010000019.1 coordinate 463,217, forward strand.
TGCCGACCCAATCGGGGCCGGTTTCGGTCACGGCCTCGATCGGCGCTGTCAGCGTGCCGCGCTATGCGCGCAGCGCCGATGAGGCGATCAACCGCGCCCACGAAACCCTCGACATGGCCAAGCGCCGCCGCGCCGGGTCGTTTTCGATGTGGCGTCCGAATGTCGAGCGCGATGCCCAGCGCCGCGTCAATATTCGCGTCACCGACGAGATCGTGACCGCGCTGAATGATCGCCGCATCGTGATGGCGTACGAGCCGGTCGTGGACGCGCAGTCGCGCAATGCTTCATTCTACGAATGCCTGGTTCGCATGGAGCAGAATGACGGGCAGGTGCTGCTGGCGCCGGACATTGTTCCTGTCGCCGAGAAACTCGGCCTGATCCATATGGTCGATCACCGTGTGCTTGAGCTGGTGGTGGCTGAGCTTGCAAGGTCGCCGAATGTGCGGCTCAGCCTCAACATCTCGCCCGATACCACGATGGATCCGGATTGGTCGGCTTCGATCGAATCGCTGATGCGGGCGCATCCCGGCGTCGCGGAACGGCTGATCGTTGAAATCACCGAAACCGTGGCGATCCAGGATATCGATGACATCAGGGGCTTCGTCACGCGCTTGAAAAGCTTCGGCAGCCGGATCGCGATCGACGATTTTGGTGCTGGCTACACTTCATTCCGCAATCTGCGCAAGCTCGGCGTCGACATTGTGAAGATCGATGGCGCCTTTGTGCAGAACATCGTCCGTTCGGCCGATGACCGCGCCTTTGTGCAGACGTTGATCGATCTGGCGCGCCGGCTGGAAATCAAGACCGTCGCCGAATGGGTTCAGGACGAAGAGTCCGCTATGATGCTGCGCGACTGGGGCTGCGACTTTATCCAGGGACGCCTGATCGGGCTGGCGTCCTCGGACCGCCCGTGGGATTCGCCGTCCGATACGATCTTGCCGGCGGCGAGCTGAAAGTCCCCATCCATCGTCGTCCCGGCGAACGCCGGTCATACCGCGTGATCTCTCGGTAAGGCAGGATTTGTAGGGTGGGCAAAGGCGCATCTGCGCCGTGCCCACCACGGATGTTTGATGGTGGGCTCGCTTCGCTTAGCCCACCCTACATTGTTTGGCTTAGGGCCGGCTCAAGGCCGGGACGAGGCGCGAAAAAGTTCACTCGTCCTTTTTCGGCTCTTTCGACATCCGATCGAGACGGTCCTGCATCTCCTTCATCTGGCGACGCAGATTGTCCATGTTGTCGTCTTCGATCGCCGGCTCCGGAATTTTTTCCGGCTCAGCAACGGCGGCTGCGCCCATGCGCGGCGGCACGAACGGCTTGAACATCGAGAATGTCTGCTGAAACAATTCCATATTGCGGCGGACATGTTCTTCCAGCGGCGCGAACGGCGTTCCGCTGAAAGTGTTGGTCAGCTGCTTGCGGAATTTTTCCTGCTCGCGCGTCAGCGTATCGATCGACTGCTCGAGATATTTCGGCACCACCATCTGCATGCTGTCGCCGTAGAACCGGATCAACTGGCGCAGGAACGTGGTGGGCAGCAGATTTTGGCCCGCCTTGTTCTCCTGCTCGAAGATGATCTGGGCCAGTACCGAGCGGGTGATATCGTCGCCGGTTTTGGCGTCGTAGACGAGGAAATCCTCGCCGTCCTTGACCATCGCCGCGAGGTCCTCGAGCGTCACATAGGTGCTCGTGCCGGTATTATATAGCCGTCGATTCGCGTATTTCTTGATCGTGGTGGGTTGGTCTGATTTCGCCATTGGCTCACACATGCACACCGAGGACGGGAACCCGACGGCTTGGCCGCAGGGCTGACAAGCAACGCATCGCAGCAAAGGTAAGCATTTTCAATGTGGTTCGGCTACCGTTTTGTGCGGCACGGTTAATTACAAAGCATAGGCATTGCTCAGGAAACTGCCAAGTGCGTCATTTTGAATGCGTTGCGGCGTAATTTGACCCTCTGGCCAATTGACACCGAAGGCCTAGGTTAACAGGATGGCGTGACAGACTGGCCCGCCGATCCGGCCGCCCGCCGTCCGAGTCCAAGGCTTTAAGCCCAAGAATCAAGCCCAAGAACCCAAACCCAGGAGATGTCCATGTCAGACGATGTCGTCATCGTCAGCGCCGCCCGCACCCCGGTCGGAAGTTTCAACGGTGCGTTCGCCACCACGCCGGCCCACGATCTCGGCGCCATCGCGATCAAGGCTGCGCTGGAGCGCGCGGGCATCGAGCCGGCACGTGTGTCCGAGGTGATTATGGGTCAGATCCTGACCGCGGCGCAGGGCCAGAACCCGGCTCGTCAGGCCTCGATCGCAGCCGGCATTCCGGTGGAGAGCCCGGCCTGGGGCGTCAATCAATTGTGCGGTTCGGGCCTACGCACGGTGGCGCTGGGCTATCAGGCGCTGCTCAACGGCGATTCGGAAATCGTCGTCGCCGGTGGCCAGGAATCCATGAGCATGGCGCCGCACGCACAGTATCTGCGTGGTGGTGTGAAAATGGGTCCGGTGGATTTCGTCGACACCATGATCAAGGACGGCTTGTGGGATGCCTTCAACGGCTACCACATGGGCAACACCGCCGAGAACGTCGCCAAGCAATTCCAGATCACGCGCGCGCAGCAGGACGAATTCGCCGTTCACTCGCAGAACAAGGCCGAGGCCGCGCAAAAGGCCGGCAGGTTCAAGGACGAGATCGTCCCGGTCACCATCAAGACCCGCAAGGGCGACATTATCGTCAGCGACGATGAATATCCGCGTCACGGCGCCACCATCGAAGCGATGGCCAAACTCAAGCCAGCGTTCGAAAAGGAAGGCACCGTCACTGCGGGCAGCGCGTCCGGCATCAATGACGGTGCCGCCGCGGTGGTATTGATGACCGCCAAGCAGGCCGCCAAGGAAGGCAAGACCGTATTGGCGCGCATCGTGTCGTGGGGTCAGGCCGGCGTCGATCCGAAGATCATGGGCACCGGGCCGATTCCGGCCTCGCGCGCCGCGCTGAAGAAGGCCGGCTGGAAGATCGGCGATCTCGATTTGATCGAGGCCAATGAAGCCTTCGCGGCGCAGGCCTGCGCGGTCAACAAGGACCTCGGCTGGGATACGTCCAGGGTCAACGTCAATGGCGGCGCAATCGCGATCGGCCATCCGGTCGGTGCGTCCGGCGCACGCGTGCTGGTGACGCTGCTGCATGAGATGCAGAAGCGCGATGCCAAGAAGGGCCTCGCCACGCTGTGCATCGGCGGCGGCATGGGTATCGCCATGTGCATTGCACGCGACTAAACAAACGGCAGCGAATGCACTTGATGATGAAAAGATCATCTCGCAACTGCAGCGCACAAAGATAATAAGAAATGCCCGGCTTACGCCGGGCGTTTTGTTCTTGATGTTCGTCAAACGGCCCGCTTAATTCGACGCTACAAAAAAGTACAAACAGAGGAAGCCAAAGGAGGGATTCGATATGGCACGTGTAGCATTGGTGACGGGGGGAACGCGGGGCATCGGTGCGGCGATCAGCAAGGGGCTGAAGGCCGCGGGTTACAAGGTTGCCGCCAGCTATGCGGGCAATGATGCGGCGGCGGAAAAGTTCAAGGCCGAGACCGGCATTCCCGTCTACAAATGGGACGTGAGTTCGTTCGATGCCTGTGCCGCCGGCGTCAAGCAGGTCGAGGCTGATCTTGGTCCGGTCGAGGTTCTCGTCAACAATGCGGGGATCACCAGGGATACTGCGTTTCACAAGATGACGCTCGATCAGTGGAATGCCGTCATCAACACCAATCTTGGTTCGCTGTTCAACATGACCCGGCAGGTGATCGAAGGCATGCGCGCCCGAAAATTCGGCCGCGTCATTAACATCTCCTCGGTCAACGGCCAGAAGGGCCAATTCGGCCAGGTGAACTATTCCGCCGCCAAGGCCGGCGATATCGGCTTCACCAAGGCGCTCGCGTTGGAAAACGCCAAGGGCGGCATCACCGTGAACGTGATCTGCCCGGGTTACATCAATACCGAGATGGTGCAGGCTGTGCCGAAGGAAGTTCTCGAGAAGAACATTCTGCCGCAGATTCCGGTCAACCGTCTCGGCGAACCCGAAGAGATCGCGCGCAGCGTGGTTTTCCTGGCCGCCGACGATGCCGGCTTCATCACGGGCTCGACGCTCACGGTCAACGGCGGGCAATATCACGCGTGATCGATGCCTTGCGTTGGTGCGAGGAAAGTTAGCGACGAAGCCATCCAGTCTCGTTGACAGCTGGACGGCTTCGCTTCACTCGCAGTGACAGGCTTGATGACCTCCCGCACCGCCACGCTGATCGGACTGACCGCGATCCTGATGTGGTCGCTGCTGGCGGCGTTGACGGTGGCAACCGGAAAGATCCCCGCCTTTCAGCTGGCCGCGATGACATTCGCGATCGGCGCGCTGGTGGGATCGTTGACCTGGATCGGGCGGTGGGAGGCGATCGCCGCCTTGCGGCAACCGGCGCTGGCCTGGATGGTCGGGGTCGGCGGACTATTCGGATATCATGCGCTGTATTTCCTGGCGCTGCGCTTCGCGCCGCCGGCTGAAGCAGGGCTGTTGAATTATCTCTGGCCGTTATTGATCGTACTGTTCTCGTCGCTGTTGCCGGGCGAGCGGCTGGCGCCGCATCACGTCATCGGTGCGTTGCTCGGGCTGGTCGGCACGGTGCTGTTGTTCGCGGCCAGCAGCGGCAGCGGCTTTGCGCCGGGGCAACTCCCCGGATTGGTCGCGGCGTTCGTGGCGGCCTTTGTCTGGGCGGCCTATTCGGTGATGTCGCGCCGGCTCAAATCAGTGCCGACCGATTCGGTCGCGGGTTTTTGCGCGGTGACCGCGCTGCTTGCTGCTGGTGTGCACGAACTGGTCGAAGTCACGGTCTGGCCGGAGACAACAGGCCAATGGCTGGCGATCATCGTGCTCGGCGTCGGACCTGTCGGTGCGGCGTTTTATGCCTGGGACATCGGCATGAAACGCGGTGACATCCGCGTGCTGGGTGCTGCGTCCTATGCGACGCCGCTGCTCTCGACGTTGTTTCTGATTCTGGCGGGCTTTGCTGAGCCGAGTGTGAGTATTGCGATTGCGGCGGTTCTGATTGCGGGCGGCGGGTTGATCGCGGCGAAGGACATGATCTGGAAATGAAACGAGATTCGTAGGGTGGGCAAAGCGAAGCGGGCCCACCATCTTACTCGCGTCCACAATGGTGGGCACGGCGCAAGAGCGCCTTTGCCCACCCTACGGAATCTACTTCGGTTCCCACCCTTTCGGTGCCAGCTCAAACTTCGCAAAATCGAAACCCGGCGCAACCGTGCATCCGACCAATGTCCAGTCGCCGGTGCTTTCCGCCGCCTGCCACGCCTGCGGCGGCACGATGGCTTGTGGTTGTTCGCCTGACACGAGATCCGGACCGAGCCGGACGCTGCGTTGGCCGCTGTCATCGGCTATCTGCAAGATCAATGCGCTGCCGGCGTAATAATGCCAGGCCTCGACGGCATCGATGCGGTGCCAGTGCGAGCGCTCGCCGCGTGCCAGCAGGAAATAGATCGCGGTCGAGTGCGAACGTCCACCGGCGTCGGTACGCCCGTCGCGAAAGGTCTCGCGGTAATGCCCGCCCTCGGGATGCGGCTTCAGATCAAGCCGCGCGATGATGTCGGCCGCGCCCAATGCCTCGATCATCGGTATCCGCCCATCAGGATTTGTTTTTGCGTTCGCGCAATTCGCCGAACACGTCGGCGGCGCTCTGGCCCTTCATCCGCACGCTGGCCGCGACCGACGGTTCATCGGCGCGCAGGAACACGTTGGCTTTCTTCTCTTCGCCGAGCAGCGTCGGGATCGTCGGCTTGTTCGCGCTGCGCAAGCGCGTCACTTCCTCGGCGCGCGCTTTCAGCGCTGCATTGTCGGGCTCGACCGTCAGGGCGAATTTGATATTGGAGGCCGTATATTCGTGGCCGCAATAGAGTTTGAAATCGTCGGGTAGCACGCGCAGCTTGAGCAGCGAATCCCACATCATCGGATAGGTGCCCTCGAACACCCGCCCGCACCCGATCGAAAACAGCGTGTCGGCGGCGAACAGCGCCTTTTCGCCGTCAAATACATAGCTGATGTGATCGAGGGTGTGACCGGGGGTTTCCAGTACCCGCGCGAGCAGGCTTCCGACCTTGATGACGTCGCCCTGGGCGGCGCGCAGATCAACATTGGCGATCTTGGCGGCCTTGTCGTGCGGCGCGACCACGCGGCAGTTGTATTTCTGCTTTAATTCGGCGACGCCACCGACATGGTCACCATGGTGATGGGTGATCAAAATGTCGGTCAGCGTCCAGCCCTCGCGCTCCAGCGCCTGGATGACGGGGCCGGCTTCCGGCGCGTCGATGGAGGCGGTCGCTTTGGTCGCGGGGTCGTGAATCAGATACCCGTAATTGTCGGTGAGGCAGGGGAACAGGCGAATTTCGGCAGTCATGTTATCTCCATGATCGGTCCAGGCAGCAACGCGAGCGAGCCCCATATCGCCATGAAATATGGCGTTAACGGCGAATAAGCAATGCGATATTCGCTACGCGTTTGGCGGGGGCTTTGTGTTAGATTGGATTGCGGGGGCTTTGTGTTAGATTGGATTTATGACAATCGATGTCATTGATCTTCGCGATTTCTATTCGCAGCGCCTCGGCATCGTGGCGCGGCGGCTGATCAATCGCGGCATTCACGCGCGCTGGCCGGACGCCGCGGGTCAGCGGGTGCTCGGCCTCGGCTATCCGACGCCGTATCTCGGCCTGTTTCGCGAGGACTGCGAGCGCTGCATCGCCTTCATGCCGGCGGCGCAGGGCGTGCTGAAATGGCCGACCGCGCGGCCTACCCTGGCGACGCTGGTCGATGAATTTTCGCTGCCGCTGCCGGATGCGTCTGTCGACCGTATCCTGCTGGTTCATGCGCTGGAAATGTCCGATGATCCCGAAGGGTTGCTGCGCGAGGTGTGGCGCGTGCTCGCGCCGTCAGGCCGCGTGATGGCGGTGATTCCGAACCGGCGCGGGGTCTGGACGCGCTCTGACGCGACGCCGTTCGGTCACGGCCGGCCGTATTCGCGATCGCAGATCACGCAATTGCTGCGGCAGACATGGTTCACGCCGACGGCATGGGGCGAGGCTCTATTCCTGCCACCGGTTCGAAGCGGCTGGTTCCTGCGCTCCGCGATGGCTTGGGAGCAAGTCGGCGCCGCATTGTCGCTGCCGTTCGCCGGCGTTCACATCGTGGAAGCCACCAAGCAGGTCTATCGGGCAATCCCCGCACACCGCGAGCGCACGCGCCTCATTCCCTCATTGCCACCGGTGCTGGTGCCGTCCTCCTTGCGGCCGGAAAATGTGCGGTTTTCCGGCGTTTCGCCGCGGCAAAAGCCGGAACTCGTAGTAAGCGTTCCGGTTGATCCAGCTACAGTGCTGCGGGAACCTCCGTGCTCCGAAGGCGTTGATTATGCGTGGCTGGTGCAAAGGCTGCGCCGATGCAAAGGCTGCGCCGAGTTTTGGGGCATGATTATCCGGGGCATCTCCGCATGGGTTCCATCCGATGGATTTGCAGCGATCGCGGCGCGATGTGACGGCGGCCGTAACGGGGACTGTGCCAACGAACGATCATGTCAACGATAACGTCAAGGATGGTCGCGACGACGATCGCATCGTTGAAACCAGCATTCCCTTCCGTCTCGATGCGCTGCACTGGAGCGGCTTTCATACCCGCGTCGTGCTGGCGCTGGGGATCACCTGGATTTTGGATGGGCTGGAGGTCACGCTGGCAGGCGCGCTATCGGGAGCGCTGAAAGAAAGTCCGACATTGCGGTTTACGAATTTCGATGTTGGCTTCGCCAATAGCGCCTATCTCGCCGGCGCCGTGATCGGCGCGTTCGGATTTGGCTGGCTCACCGACCGGATCGGACGCAAGAAACTGTTCTTCATCACGCTGGCGCTCTATCTCACAGCGACTGCGGCGACGGCGTGCTCATGGAGCGTCGCGAGCTACGCGCTGTTTCGATTTCTGACCGGCGCCGGCATCGGCGGCGAATACACCGCGATCAATTCGACGATTCAGGAATTGGTGCCGGCGCGCTATCGCGGCTGGACCGATCTCGTGATCAACGGCAGTTTCTGGATCGGCGCGGCGATTGGCGCGACTAGCGCGATCATTTTGCTCGATCCGCATTTGATCGGACCCGATTGGGGCTGGCGGCTGGCTTATCTAACCGGCGCGTGTCTTGGTCTCATCGTGTTTGTGATGCGGATGTGGATTCCGGAAAGTCCGCGCTGGCTGGTGATTCACGGTCATCCCGATGAAGCCAATGCGATCGTGGAGGATATCGAACGATCGGTCACCGGACACACTCAAGAAAAGGACTCGCATCAACATGCGTGGCCGAAAATGAAGCTGAAGATGCGCGATCACACCCCGCTACGTGAAGTCGTGCACACCCTGTTTTCGGTCTATCGCCAGCGCTCGATGGTCGGATTGGCGCTGATGATTGCGCAGGCGTTTTTCTACAACGCGATCTTCTTCACCTTTGCGCTTGTTTTGACCGACTTCTACGGAATCGCGGCGGATCAGGTCGGCTGGTATCTGCTGCCGTTCGCGGCCGGGAATTTCCTCGGGCCTTTGGTGCTCGGCCGGTTGTTCGACACCTTGGGACGCCGGGTGATGATCACGCTCACTTATGCGGTCTCGGGTATTCTGCTGGCGCTGTCGGGCTATCTGTTCTCGATCGGCGTGTTGAGCGCGCAGACCCAGACCATCGCCTGGATGGTGATTTTCTTTTGTGCCTCGCCGGCTGCGAGTGCGGCCTATCTGACCGTCAGCGAAACGTTTCCGCTGGAAGTGCGCGCGCTCGCGATCGCGTTTTTCTATGCGGTGGGAACCGGCATTGGCGGCGTCGCCGGTCCGGCCTTGTTCGGGGCGCTGATCGATACCGGATCGCGCGACAGTGTTTTCCTTGGCTATTTGCTGGGGGCGGGATTGATGATCGCGGCAGCGGCCGTCGCATGGCGTTACGCCGTCGCGGCCGAACGCCGGACGCTGGAATCGGTCGCACGGCCGCTGGCTTTTGTGGAGTAGGATGAGATGAATCAGGATGTACTGGATCAGGATCGAGCGCAGACGCGCGTACAGGAAAATATGCCGGAAATGACGTCGCCGAAGCTGACCGTTGACGATCTCGCGCAGCGCATCGGCGATTGCGCCGTGCTGCTCGACATCGACGGCACCTTGCTCGATCTCGCGCCGACGCCGCGCGAGGTGTGGGTGCCGCCGGGCCTGGCGAACACGCTCAGTCAATTGCACGCCAAGACCTCGGGCGCGCTCGCTCTCGTCAGCGGGCGTTCCCTGAACGATATTGATCTGATCTTTGCGCCCGAACAATTTCCGGCCGTCGGCGGCCACGGCGCGGAAATGCGCGTCTCGATCGATAGCGAATCCGTTGCCGTCCATGCGCCGCCGATGGACAAGGAATTGAAGCGCCGGCTTGCCGCGATCGCCAAACTCAGCCCAGGCATTCTGCTTGAAGACAAGGGCTATTCGCTGGCGCTGCACTATCGCCTCGCGCCGCATGCGGAGAAGGCGATCTACGAGGCGGTGTCGCTGATCAGGGCCGATTTGCCCAATGCGCCGATCGAGGTGCTGCCCGGAAAATGCGTCTGCGAAATCAAGCATTCCGGTTTTACCAAAGCCACGGGTGTGCGCGAGTTGATGACTCATGAGCCGTTTCGGGGACGCCGCCCGTTTTTCATCGGCGACGATGTCACCGATGAATCGGTGTTTGCGATCATGCCTGATTTCGGTGGTCTCGCCTTTTCCGTTGGGCGTCGTGCGCAAGGCGTCGCCGGGCATTTCGACGAACCGCGCGACGTGCGCGCGTGGCTGGCGCGTCTCGTCGACGGCGAAGTTCCAGTAGTTCCGTCAACGTGACGATCGCATAGAACGATCCTTGTGCGTTCGTGACGAAATAGAGGCGTTTCATCGCCTCTATTTTCATTTAGCGCATTTTTTAGCGCTGGAAGTTGCGAGTTCCATCGCGCCGCGCCTGAATTTGGTGTCATTTCGTTGAAAGGGTGGCCAGGAACCATATTGATGAATGGCCGTTAACTCGCGAGAACACTCAGGAGGGGACCCTGTGAAACTCGTCGTTGTTTCGAACCGTGTCGCGCGCGGCAACGCCAATGAGCCCATGACAGGCGGGCTTGCCGCGGCATTGCTGCCGGTAGTGGAGAAGTCCGGGGCAATTTGGGTCGGTTCGAGTGGTCGCGTTCGTGACGGCGCGCAAAAAGAGCCATTCGCAGAGATCGAAGCTTTAGGCGCAGGCGCGCTGGCAATGCTGGATCTGCCGGCCGCGCATTACGGTGGCTATTATGAGGGTTTCGCGAATTCGGCGTTGTGGCCGGCGCTGCATTCCCGGGCTGATCTGATCCGTGCCTCGCAGGATGATTATCTTTCCTATCGCGAAGTGAACGCCTTCATGGCGCGCGCTTTGCTGCGTTTTCAAAAGCCCGATGCCGCTTTCTGGATCCAGGATTATCACTTCCTGGCGCTGGGAGCGGAATTGCGCGATCTCGGCGTGACGATGCCGGTCGGCTTCTTTCTGCATACGCCGTGGCCGGTACGCGCCGTCATGGAAGGTGTGCCGCATCATCGTGAGTTGATCGAGGCGATGCTGGCCTATGATCTGATCGGGTTCCAGACCCAGGATGATTGCGACAATTTCCTGGAATATCTCTCGTCCTGCCTCGGGCTTGAGAACGAAGACGGGGTCGTGACCTCGCGTCACGGCAAGTCGCGCGTCGCGGTGTTTCCGATCGGCATCGATGCCGAGAAGTTCGCGCTGCAAGCCGCCAAGGCCGTGTCGCATCCCGACGTGTCGCGATTGCGGCGCAGCCTCAATGGCGAGAAGCTCGCGATCGGTGTCGATCGGCTGGATTATTCCAAGGGGCTGGTCAATCGCATCAACGCATTTGATCGGATGTGGACCCAGCAGCCGGCGCTGGCGCGTACGACTTCCTTGCTGCAGATCGCGACACCCTCGCGCGGTGCCATCGAGGCCTATGGCAATCTGCAGAACGAACTCGCCAAGCTGGTCAGCGACGTCAACGGCCGTCATGGCGAAGTGGACTGGACGCCGATCCGCTATCTCAACAAGGGTTTTAGCCAGACCGTACTGGCGGGGCTCTACCGCACCGCGCAGGTCGGCGTCGTGACGCCGTTGCATGACGGCATGAATCTCGTTGCCAAGGAATATGTCGCAGCACAGAACCCGGCCGATCCTGGTGTGCTGGTGCTCTCGAAATTCGCCGGGGCGGCCAACGAACTGGACACCGCGCTCCTGGTAAATCCGCACGATATCGACGGCATGGCGCGAACGATCGCGACGGCGTTCAGCATGCCGCTGTCGGAACGGCGCCTGCGTTGGGAAGCGATGATGGCCAAGCTTCGCAACCATACGATCCAGCAATGGTTTGCGAATTTTGTTGATGCCTTGCAGACGACCCATACCGACGGGCCTGCGGCCGTGCCGGCGATCATGGAGCCGCCGACTGTGTGGCCGCTTCGCGCGGTCAATTCAAGCGCGCGGTATCACTAGCGCAATTTCGATAGCTTCGTCCTTCGAGACGCATCGCTTCGCGATGCTCCTCAGGATGAGGTCGGAGAACCCTCATGGTGAGGAGCGCGTCGGAATTCATCATCGGGCCGCGCTTCGCGGGGACCCGTTGGCGCGTCTCGAACCATGAAGCGATCGACACGATCTAAGCGAATCGAAAAAACTTACTCCAGACGCGTTCAGTAGCAATACGACACGCCATCGAGAATGGCGCAGCGTGTCTTGTTCGGCGCGTTCGGATCATCCATCGGCACCACGCCCGTGCCCTGGCCCAGGAACACGCCCTGTCCCACATGAACCGATGATTTGTTGCCGATAATGACGCTCGGGTGCGGCGACGCGCTCGATCGCGTACCGTCGGGCCAGATGATCGCGTCGCCCGACAGGATGCCGCGCCGTCCGTCATTGCAGGTCACCACCGGACCAGCATGGCTGCAGGCCTGCGCCCGCGCCGGTCTCGCATCACCCGCGCCGATCGCCGCCAGGATGATAGCGAGTTGCAGCATCCGGCCGTTGGTCATGTCGCCCTCCCGGCAGGTGATTTGCCGCTCTCACCATCGTCGCGGATAACCGGTTTCCGGTTCAAGGGTTTTGCGTGCGAAAATTCGACGCGGACGGGAATCCTGAATTATTCATATTATTCAAATGGTTATGGAAATAGTTACGGCCCCGTCCGCAGTCCCTTGCAAAAGTCCTTCGGCCCCTTCAAGAGAGGGCATCCGGAGAGATGGCCGAGTGGCTTAAGGCGCACGCTTGGAAAGCGTGTGTGCGGGAAACCGTACCGTGGGTTCGAATCCCACTCTCTCCGCCACAGACGCTTTCGCCATCGTTCGTCGTCGTTCAAGTTAGTCAATAAAGACGGGCCTTTCTCCGCGTTTCCTATCTGTACACGTTCGCTCACCTTTGCTACAATTCGGGGGTAGAACGAGGGTAGAAGCGGAGGTAGGCATGGCCCGGACCATCAACCGTCTGTCGCACCGGACGGTCGAGGCACTTAAGAAGCCGGGCATGCACAGCGATGGCGGCGGCCTCTATTTGCAGGTCACCGAAGGCGCAGACCGTACCCCGCGCAAGTCTTGGCTTTTTCGTTACGCGGTGGCCGGGCGCGAGCGTCAAATGGGCCTCGGTCCCCTAAACGACGTGTCGCTCGCCGAGGCTCGCGATCGAGCTTTGACTGCTCGCGAACTGCGGCGCGCCGGAAAGGACCCGATTACGGAGCGCGAGGCGTCGCGAGCCGAAGCCCGGCTAGTGGCTGCTAAGACGATGTCGTTCGACGAATGCGCATCAGCTTACATTGCGGCTCATCGCGCGGGTTGGCGCAATATAAAGCACGCCAGCCAATGGACGAACACGATTGGCTCCTACTGCTCGCCCGTATTCGGAAAACTTCCGGTTCAACTTGTCGATGTTGGGCTCGTGATGAAGGCAATTGAACCGGTGTGGGCCACAAAACCTGAAACGGCTGCCAGAGTCCGTGGCCGCATCGAGCGGATTTTAGATTGGGCGAAAGTTCGAGGTTATCGCGATGGTGATAATCCGGCACGATGGCGGGGTCACCTCGACCATCTACTTCCGGCCCGCGGTAAAGTTGGTCGTGTCAAGCACCACGCTGCGCTACCTTACGCCGAGTTGCCTGCATTTATGGTTCAGCTGAAAGCGCGCGACGCAGTAGCTGCGCGCGCGCTGGAATTCGCAATTTTGACAGCAGCACGGACCAGCGAAGTGTTAGGCGCAAAATGGTCGGAGATCGATTTGGATGCTCGTGTTTGGACAATAGCGGCGGGACGAATGAAGGCAGGACGGGAGCATAGAGTGCCGCTCGCCGACCGTGCCATCCAAGTCATCAGAAACATGGAGACTTCGAAGCAGAACGACCACATTTTCTATGGTGATCAGCGGGCAACTCTTTCCAACATGTCTCTGCTAATGCTGCTCAGACGTATGGGTCGCAACGACATTACCTCCCACGGATTTCGGAGCACGTTCCGCGATTGGGTTGCGGAACAAACCGACTGTCCATCGGCCGTAGCGGAAATGGCGCTTGCACATAGTATCGGGAATGCCGTTGAGGCCGCATACCGCCGGGGCGACTTGTTTGAGAAACGTCGCGTATTGATGTCAAAGTGGGCCGCATACTGCACCAAACCGCAGGCGCTGGCGGGAACCGTCATGGCGTTTCGCTCGAAACGCAAATAGCAAAATGGCGATCACTGGACGCAAGACTGACCCGACAGTCGCGAAGAAGGCGGCCAAGACCAAAGATGCTCTAATAACCGAACACGTTGTAAGGAGGATCTTTTCCGAATTGGGAGCGAAAATGACCGCTCCGGTGAAAGGCTCTTTCGTGAGATGCCTCGAGGTCCTTGCTCATTGGTATAACGACGCCACGTTGTACAATCATGGCGGTCCACAAAAACAATATCGAGATTATCTATTCCAGCTTAGCAACGCTATTGGTGTATTTTCACCGTTACTCGAGGTCGATCGGATGCCTTCTGATCTTCGAGGCTTTCTGTCCGTCCTTGCACCGTTTGGGAATTTATCGGCTCAATTAGGAGAGCTAAATACGCAATTGGCGAGGGTTGCGGAACTTCGCTCGGATTCGGAACCACGAACCGGCGTAGAAAGCGACTTCGTTGATCTCTTAAAATATCAGGATCATTTCAAAGAGCGCAGCCCTGCTGATTGGCTTGCCGGCGTTTATTTGCCTGAACTCTATTATCTCTTCTTTGGATTCGAACCTGGGTGGGGACAGGGCCCAAAGTTCCTGTCCTTCGCTGACATTGTGCTCAGAGCGATGAAGGTCAAGACAACCGATGGCACGTTCTACACGACCAAGGCAATCAGCCGGGCCGTTCGTGTCAAACCCGATATTTCGCGCCGCCGCAAAAAGGGGCCGCTCGTTGACAACGACATTGCGGATCAATTGGAGTGGTATCGACATATGCACTTGATGGGCGCTCTGGGATTGCGTCACAAATCCAGCCTGGAACACGCGCGCAAGGTCATCGCCGACCTCAACATCCCAAGTGACCAAGAATCGGCCGACCAAGGAGCTCCAAGCGGGCAAATTTAAAATTTTCACATTCGAATCTGCCCGCGATTAATGCGGTACGTCCACGAAGCACTCTAAACGTGGATGAACTCATGAGCGATGTTCTAAGCCAGAATCTGAGCGTGGAGGTCCTCGCAGTTACGCCGAGGGTTGCGAAACGCATGCTGGGCTGCGGCACGACGCGGCTGTACGATCTGTTGAATCGCGGCGAGCTCCAATCCTTTCGCGACGGCAAGGCGAGAAGAATTGTCGTTGCGTCCTTGCGCGATTACGTCAGCCGTCGGTTAGCCGCCGAACGGTACGCAGGGAAACCGGGCTGGACCGACCGCGCCACCAGTGCGCGGATGGCTAAGAGATCAGCCAAGGCAAAAGCACCATGAGCCGCCGAAGGCCGGCGGTCGAGGCGTTGGCCCTCTATGCGCCGGCGATGACGCTTGCGACCGCGGTAGAGATCCTACCAATTGACAAATTCGCGTTTAACAAAGTCCGCTATCGCTGGGTCAAAGTCGTGCGCGGCCATCCGATGCTAACGGCTGCCCAGCGGGCAGTAGGGTTGGCCATCGCTCAAGAGCATATCAATCACAATCCGGAAAGTCCGTGGTTCCATACCGCTTGGGCCGCCCATAAAAGCATTGCCCACGAAATCGGTGTAAGCCGACGCACCGTCATTTCGGCGATGGTGGCGCTCAGGCAAATGGGCCTTATCGCGATCGAGCATGGCGGTGGATGGAAAGTCCCCGGTGGTCGAACTGACCGATACACCTTGTGGACTGATTGGCTCGATGTGCTGGACCACGCCGCACAGATCGTTCGCCAGAAAGATGTGAAAACATTTCACTGCTCTAATCGTAGGGAAGGCAGTCAATTTGACGAAAGCCGTGAAAAAAATAGCAAAAGCGGTGAAATTATCGGTGAAATGACGGGAAATTTCCCGTCCGATGATGTGAAAGGATTGCGCACAACTCTTTCTACTAAAACCTTCTTAGGGAGTCGTTCTAAAACTGAATTGGGGCCGTCAACACGACCAGAACCGCAGTCGCTTGCTGTGACACCGCAGGCTATCAATGGAAGGAAGGCAGATTCCGCCGGTATGACCTCGCCGAGAGCGGGGTGGAGATCAAAAATGACGGACAACCCCATGCGTCTCACCATACCAGGACCCGCGTCACACCCGAGTCGGTGCGGGGCCCGTACCAGGTCAGGGGCGCCATGTAAGTCTGCACCGGTCAAAGGCCGGCGCAGGTGTCGAATGCACGGTGGTGCGGACGGCAGTGGCGCCCCGAGAGGAAGCAAGAACGGCAACTACAAACACGGTCGATACACCAAAGAGGTTCAAGCAACTCGACGCTGGCTGCGTGAGGCTACTCGATTGGTTCGCAAGATTCGGTAAGGCGTCGCGCCCCGGGCTTTTGCATCTCGCGGACGCGAATCCCAAGCAGTCGTGAAGGCACCGGCCAGTGTTGCCTCGCCCCGGTAGTCGATCGTTGATTTCATTTGACCCTAGCCAGGACGGCTCCAATGGCTGATGACACCACTGCGTTCGCTGATCCCCATCATCAAGTCCCGCATAAGCGGAAGGACAAGACCGGGGCCGCTCGCGCCAAGGCATACCGGCAGCGCAAAAGGCAAGAGTTCAAGGCTGATACCGCCGCAGAGGCCAAGCCACCTTCCTCAGAAATTTTGATTCCGCCGGACTTTGTGTCCGCTGACGGCGCAATCGCAGAACCGTCCGAGGTGCCGCCGGCCATCTCGCCGTGGGCAGCTGGAAATAGATTTCACGTCGAACATAGGGATGAAACGGGCCAATCTTTTAACCAGCGCGCTGGTACGGCGCTAGGTCCAGCTCTCCTGGCGACGGCGGCCCTCGCCCTCGGCGCTGTCGGTATCGCGATCAACGGTTGGTTTGCTCGATCATTGGGGTCTAGTGACATGGCCGGATGGCTCTTCTTGGCCGTCGGCGTGGCCGCTGATCTGGTGGCCCTCGTTTTGCCCTCCACCGCCGCCGGGCTATGGCAGAACGGCCAGCGGGCGACCGCGCTGGTTGGCTGGGTCGTCTGGCTTGTTACGTTCGTCTTCGCCGTGACGGCGGGCATTGGTTTCGCTTCCACCAACATCAGCGACGTGACGCTGGTGCGCGCGTCACGCGGCACGCCGGCCGTCACGAGCGCCCAGGCCGCGCTAGCGGATGCCATGGCGGCCCGCGACCGGGAGTGCAAAGGGGGCGTCGGGAAAATTTGCCGCGAACGCGAAACCGCGGTCGCCGAACGGCGTCAGTTCCTCGATTCTGCGATGACGAGCGTCGGGCAATCGGCCGACCCCCAGACCGACGCCGCAATCAAGCTGGTCGCGTGGATATCCGGTGGCGTGATGCGGCCGGCGCCCGAAGACTTTGCCATGCTCCGCCTCATCTTGTTGGCCTTGCTGCCACAGATCGGTGGGATGCTGCTGCTGATCAGGCGCCGCTCAAAGACGACCGGCGGTTGGTGCTTCTGAGCAGCACGGCGTCCGGGAGCGTAAATTCGGCTCTGGCCGTCGGCAAGGTCGCCCTGGAGGTGCTGCTAGGGAGTCGCCACTAGAACATCTATCGCTGCGGGCCCGACAGGTTCAACTCGCGTTCGGCCCGAAAAACGTTGCTGTGGAGGTTGGCGATCCATTGGCGACCGCTTGAGGTCACATTGAGATACCGGATCGCAAGTGGAATCTGCGGCGCAACGTTGGTCCAATAAAACTGCGGGAATTTATAGACGATGTCGGCGGGCGTTGCGTAACCAAGTGTCTTGTTCAGCCCGATTTCCTCAAATTCGTGGAACAAGGCGTTCGATTTTCTCATGTAGTTGGGATCGCCGAGCTGTCCGATCAGATCGGCCGCACGCAGCAGCAATCCCTCTTCCTCGTTGAGGTCATCGACTTCTTCCTTTGGTGTGTCGACGTAGGGAAAGCGCGTATATTCGATGGCCCGGGCAATCCGGGCCGCGTCCACTTCCTCGACTGAATCGAGGCGTTCAATGACGAACAGCTTTGATCGGTCGACATGATAGGGCGCGAGCGCGGCGTCGGATGATCCAACCGGCAATTGGATCTTGCGGCCGCTGAGATCGGCGACATAGGTGGCATCTTCGTCGCCCTGGACTATGCCGCGAACATATCCAATGTCATGGGTGAGGCAGGCCAGAATGAAGTTCGCGTAGTCGTCTGCCGTCGTGGTTCGCTGCAGCATCCTTCCCATCAGGATGTCGTGGCCGGCCAGCGTGACCAGCATGGTGTGTTCGATATCGTGATAGAGTGCATCGCTATTCCCAATGCACTCGAGCGCCAGTCTTGCGGCAAAGGGCAGCAGTTTCGTCAAATCGGAATGCGAGGAGCGGAACAGGCCCTCGGTTTCTCGCGACAGAAACGAACCCAGGGCTTGCGAAGTCATTTGCGGAATCGTGATCATCTCGACACCTCTTCAGTCTAGCTGTAGTTTGCGCCATGATCGAAAGGGCTTGTGCAGCGTTATCCTTTAGCTCCCGATCGGTCACATACGGATCGTAACGATCCTATCACCAATCCTTGTATGTCGGCTCGGTGCACCAACCGCAAAGCTAGGATTTGTCCAATCGTTCGCTGAGAGACGAGACTGCTCCGAGATATTCGGTAGACCTCAGCACTTAGCAAGGCTAGCAGTCCTACTGCCATGACCAGGCCAAGGTGCTCCTCAGCATGAAAGGGCGTCAGAGATCTGGAGCAAGGGGTGGAGCGCTGACGTGTGGCAGCGGAAGCCGGCTCAGTTGTCTGTCGATTACATTCCAATCAGGAGTGAGCGCCTCCCATGCGAAGCCTTGCAGCGATATGCCACCCCTGCTCCGAGCGGCGAGTTCCGCACACGCCAAAAAGCTGTTGGATTTCCTGATCCATTCTTCCTGTTCGGGAGATGGAGCGTCTCCTGCCTTTTTGCGTAATATTTTTGCGAGCGCGAGGTGCTGTTCCGAAAACGCCATTCGAGACCCCATAATCTAAGTGAATTTTAGTCGGACGAAGACCAAGTGCAAAATGAAAATCGCCGCGGCCCCTAAATCGAAATAGAACCATGTGGCTCGGCTTAAATGGATCGGCACCAACGGATTGAACAAGACTGCGATGGCTAACAATGGAAACGACCAAATTCGGACGACCGGACGTTCTGGCACGCTGGCGACAGCTATAAGGACCGCAACGCCACATGTCACAATGCGAGTAAGAGTGTAATAGCCATAAGGCAGTCGCCAAATAGCTATGAGCAACAGACATGCGGGAACGACCCACAAAATCTGCGGGATTGATTTCATTTTGAGATCATCAGCGATCATAAGGTTCGGGCCCTTGGTCGCCTAGATCGTTTTCGTCGGCCGGATACGAGAACCAGCTTTGGCTTAGATCAGCGGACTTTATGTCCCCTGCGATAAGCATGCACATGCCACCTCCCTGTGGGCTAACGAGTAGATAGGGAGTCGTCTCACCATTAAAGACCACGAGATACCGCTTTGAAATCTGGTCGAAAGACCAAGTCCCTTCAATAGAGGGGCCCTCCTGGTCTCCCTTGCGATCCGCTGGCCCGCGTTCTTCAAAGAGAGCGGCATGACTATTTTCGAAGATGGAAAGCCGCTTCGTTCCATCGAGAGATGTCGAGTAGGAGCAAGAGATAAGATCGTCCCAGCCTGGAGCTGTAGGGGTGCGCTCCGGCCTATGCAAAAATATCCAATATACAAACGCTACGCCCGTGCAGGCGCAGAAAGCTTTGACAGGGTTCGATATGCCCATCGCCGTGTTTCACCGGTCTATGCTGTTAACAGCATGGCAACTCAGACCACCCAGAAGGATTTTCGGCGGCGCACCATTTGCAAGCCATTCGGCCCTTCTCAAAAAGCTGCGGCGTCAATACCGGATGTTTTAAAATTTCCATTGATTTGCGATATCAGTTCAATGGTATGCCCGGTCAGCGTGTATCCTCCATCTTTGTCGAGACGTTCAAATTCAAACACGACATCTGCTTTATGGAATTGAGTTTCGGAACCGAACAACCGACTTTCACCGCACCAAGCCCGGCCTGTTGCATATTTGAGCACGAATTTCCCCAACGGAACTTTGGCCACCAATGTTTGACCCCCGCGGATAAAAAAGGTCTGAATTGGATCCCCCGTGCTGGCGTCTGCCAGCTTGACGTAATAGCTCGCGCCCGTCGCGGTGCGAATTTCGAGCGGCGCAGCGTTGTCAGTAGAGAATTCATATTTTCGTAGGACGCCGGTGCGGGGCCTTGCGTCACAGCCTGCTGCAATGCGCTCCGCTCGCGTAGTCGGCCCAGGCGCGGACGTACCCGGCGGATCCCGCCAGAGAACGATTAAGACGACGCCTCCGACGAGGCCGATCCAGTAGAAGCGACGTAACTGATACAGGCGCCGGGCCACTTGCATAAATTTGGTCTGCGGAATGGCGGCGCCGCATTTGCCACACCATGGCACGCGTGAGATTCCGTGCTGCCTGACTCTATTGAGAGTGCCGCAAGCCACACACCTGATTTCGCGATTTGCCATTCGGCCCCAATTCTGGCGAGCGCAAGGTCGATGCAATTTAGTCCGGTGAGGTCGGGGGTGCACTGAAAAAGCTTAGTCTGCCGCCCGCTCGAGGCCGAATAGGAACGATCGTTCCTGGAAAGATGGTTCCTGTCAATGCTGCCTTTCGGACATGGATTTGAAAGAAGCTATGGCGATAAACTTGCGTCGAGAACGCCATGCCAGACAAATGACGCAAGAAGAATTGGCCGATCGGGCGGGGTTGAGTTCACGCTATCTGGGTTCGATTGAACGAGGTGCGGTTTCAGCCAGCGTCACCGTATTAGGCCAACTTGCTCAGGCTTTGCGCGTCAGCCCGTGCGAACTGATAGCCCAGCCGCAACCTCGGAAGCCGTCCCGTTCCAGGGTGGCCAGTAAGCCCTGATCGATGTCCGCTCCTGTGGAGGTTTCCGACCGCCGGCCGCCTCAGCCCGTGGATAGGCCAGAAATCCCGGCAGCCGAAAACCTCCACAATAAGAGACTCATGCACTGCGGCAATTAGCATAATTGCCCGCGCCACTCTCGATGTCCTCCACGAGTTTTTTCAACGCGCCCGGTCGTTCCAGGCCCGGATCGTAAAGACGGATGAGATCGCGAACGATCGACAATGCCATGCGCTTATCGGTCGTCAGTTGACCGGCAGGATCGAGATCGCCGAGCAATGCCCAGCACGCAGCCCGAGCTTTTACGCAGAGACCCTCCATCGTGACGGCTTCCATGCCCACAATCTCTGCGTCGAGGCAGCCGAGTTGTTCAAGAACTTGCCAATCCAAGTCGGCTCCATCGGCTATGTCATGATCGAGCTTCGCAACAGCCGAATCGAAATCGCGACCGAGCGCGAGCAGGTGTGCGTCGGTACACGAAGCTGCGGCCGCCGGCATCGCAGCGACCAAGAGGGGTGATGCCGCGAGCGAGCCGACGGCGGCGCGGCGAGACATAAGTGCGTTTTGCTTCACTGATCGCTCCTAACTTCATCAAGCAACTTCATTGGGGGATTGGTCGTTGGGAAAGTTGCGATACGAAGGCAACAGCTTCTGAAGGGTTCCTTGATTTTGTCTCTTTGCTTCTTGTTGCCAAATTTTCTGGGGCCGATCCAAAGGCGTGCTTCCTTTGGTACCGAGCGGCGAATGAGCCTAAGATTCGGCGGCCCAGAACGAACACTCCTCGAGTGAATCTCCTCTACGAGAAGTGTCTTTTCCCGCTCCGAATAATCCCAGTCGCTACTATCCGGGCGACCGCGCAAAATCGTTTTCACTGCGCGCCCTGATCCGTCAGTCTCGCCTATCGCTGCGATTAGGAATCCGACATGTATTTCTGGAACATGGGAGCCTGCCGTAATATCGATTCCCAAACGCATGGGTGGCAATTTTCCATCCTTATGAATGTACCAGGTGCCACTCTCAAGTTGTTTGCGCATGCTAAACCTAAATCCATGGGTGGTCTCGTCTTCCCAAATGCCTGACCGGTACAGGTACAACTCCAGCGCAGTGATATCCCAGCAATAATCGGCGCGGACCAGTTTGTGTTCTAGCATAATGGACCGCGCCGCATTGAGAAAACGCGATCGAATCGTCTCGGGGGTTAGATCGGCCACAAATTCTGGAATGACCGCCGGATCGATCAGCACTTCTTGCTCTCGCTTCGTCATGTGTTTCTCCTTACCTGGGGCATCGGCTGCGTCAGGCAATGAACCCCGCCGCCGCCGTCGGCGATATGGTCGATCCGCAGCATTATAACGTCGCGCGCGGGAAATGCTTGCGCAAGCGCCCTATGCGCCGCCCTATCGCGTTCTGGATCACCGAACCGCGCACTAACTACTGCACCGTTTGCGACATAGGCGTTCAGGTAACTCGCAGCAAATGACTCGGGATCGCCGTTCCAGTAGCGAGGGCGCGGCGCGCGAACAGACTTCACCTCCAGCCGTCTGCCGTCAGCACCCTCTGTATTTTCAAGCAGCGCAATATCGTGCGCACGCCACATGGGTGCCGCGACCTGCTTGGCATCGCAGGCGTCCACGAGCACCACGCCCGCCGGCGCAAGCAGGACATAGCCATCGACGTGTCCACTGGTGCCGTGTTCGCAGGGGTCACCTTCAAGCCAGATGACGTTCCGGACGCCGAATTTGTGCAATTCAGTTTCGATCATACCCTGACGGTCCTTGCCCCGGCGCACGGGATTGCGGCTCGGATTGAGCAGGCAGCTTCGTGTCGTGACGAGCGTGCCCCGGCCATCGGTGGCAAACGCGCCACCCTCGGAGACGAACGCCGCCTCAATTCGCGGAACGCCGAAGATCGAGGCTGCGGTTTTCGCCAGCCGGTCGCCCGGCCGCTGCCGTCGGGCTTGGGTCGCGCCCCATGCGTTAAAATTCCAGTCAATGGCGACGACCTCCTGCCGCGTGCCCCTGCCGCTCAGCGCAAAGCTGGGCGCGATATCCCGCATCCAGATATCGTCGACTGGCGCTTCAATCACGGTGACGTTGGAACAAGTGGAAAATTCCCGTCGCGCTTCGCGTGCTGCACGACCATGCGGCGCTAGCAGACGAACCGGCTCATATCGTGCGATGGTCTGCACGACCTCCCGGAGTTCGCGCTTGACCTTATTGACGGCCTTGCCCCACTCGCGGTGAACAGCCCAGGCCATCCAGCAACAGGCGTGAGGTTCCCATTCGCCAGGAATACGAATCGTCATCTGTGCATCTTTCAAAAAACTCTTGGCTTCAGCAGAATCGGTAGCACGCGAAAAAATTCAGCCAAAATAACTTTGAAAATAAATAGATTGCTTCGTTTTCGCCGACAGTCTGGCGCGGTCCGTTTTGGGGGGGCGTGTTACACAGTTCCGCCATGAGTGCCGGCGGTGTCTTGTGCAGTGCGTTAACTTACGGTCGGGAGAGTCAGCTTGGGGTCAAACTCGGAAGTCGCGACCCGTAAATCCAGAGTCCGATCCTTCAATAACAGGCACCGCTCCTGTGCGAAAATCATGATTTATGCACAACACCATTGACCCATATAAAACGCTGGCTTATCCTGTGCATAATATATGTGCGAAATGGAGAGGCGATATGGCGGTTTACGGATACGCACGGGTAAGCACCGACGGCCAATCCTTGGCCGCCCAATTGGCCGAGCTCAGAACAGCAAACTGCGAGAAGATATTTCAGGAAAAAATCAGTGGCGCTCGTTCCGACCGCAAGCAACTAGCGAGGCTGATGAACGTCCTCACCAAAGGCGATTTATTGGTAGTCACGCGGCTTGACCGTCTGGCGCGCTCTACTCGAGATCTCCTTAATTTGCTGGGCACCATGGCCGAAAAGGGGGCTGGCTTCAAATCTCTTAGAGATAATTGGGCCGACACCACGACGGCGCACGGTCGTTTGATGTTGACCGTACTAGGTGGATTGGCAGAGTTCGAGCGAGAATTGATTCGTACACGAACCGGGGAGGGCCGCGAGCGGGCAAAGGCGCGGGGAGTGATCCTTGGTCGCAAGCCAAAGTTGACCGGCCATCAGCGACGAGAGGCAATCGCTCGCAGGGAAGCGGGAGAGGTGCTAACGGATATCGCGCGGTCCTACAACGTTAGCCACAGTACGATTAGCCGATTGGTCTAATTCAACGAGTTCATATTTTAAAATGGTCGAGCGTACCATCCGAAATGAAAGACGAGACCAATCACATGCAGCTGCAAGACCAGGACATCAAATCAGCGCCTTGTGATACGGCGAAACGGACGCATTCCGCAGATCAAAATCTGAGTGAGTTCCCGCGATGGCGATAATTGCAGCCGAACGCCAGCTAGAAGAGGCGCTTGTCACAAAGCTGCGCGACCTCAAGTATGAATATCGTCCGGACATCCGCGACCGCGCCACGCTGGAGCAGAACTTCCGTGAGAAGTTCGAAGCGCTCAATCGCGTCCGTCTCACCGACTCCGAGTTCGCCCGCCTTCTCGACGAGATCGTCACGCCCGATGTCTTCACCGCTGCCCGCACACTTCGCGAGCGCAACAGCTTTATTCGCGATGACGGCACGCCACTGAATTACACCCTCGTCAACATCAAGGACTGGTGCAAGAACGCCTTCGAGGTGGTCAATCAGCTGCGCATCAATACGGATAACAGCCATCATCGCTACGACGTCATACTCCTGATTAACGGCGTTCCGGCCGTTCAAATTGAGCTGAAGACCCTCGGCATCAGCCCCCGCCGGGCGATGGAGCAGATCGTTGATTACAAGAACGACCCCGGCAACGGCTACACCAGGACGCTTCTCTGCTTCCTCCAGCTCTTCATCGTCAGCAACCGCGATCGCACCTACTACTTCGCGAACAATAACACCCGGCACTTCGCTTTCAATGCCGAAGAGCGCTTTCTGCCCGTCTATGAATTCGCAGACGTAGACAACAAAAAGATTACCCACCTCGATAGCTTCGCCGAGACCTTCCTTGTCAAATGCACCCTAGGTCAGACGATCAGTCGCTACATGGTGCTCATTGCCACTGAGCAAAAGCTTTTGATAATGCGGCCGTATCAAGTCTATGCGGTGAAGGCCATCGTGGACTGCATCAGCCAGAACTGCGGCAATGGCTATATCTGGCACACCACCGGCAGCGGCAAGACGCTCACTTCTTTCAAGGCTTCAACCCTTCTCAAGGACAACCCCGACATCGAGAAATGCCTCTTCGTAGTGGACCGCAAGGATCTCGACCGGCAAACGCGCGAGGAGTTCAATAAATTCCAAGAAGGCTGCAGCAAGCACAGAAACAGCACACCGCTTATCTCGGTTTTCTTTCGGGTATATCACCCAACGATGAACTAGAGGGCATGTTGGCAGCCCAGCTGCTTGCGTCCCATAATGCCGCAATGGAATGTTACCGGCGGGCGATGATCTCCGAACAAACCTTCGAAGGCCGCAAAGAGAATCTCAGCCAAGCCAATAAGCTCTCACGCACTCATGCGACTTTATTGGAAGCGCTGAACCGACATCGCGGCAAGGGGCAGCAAAAGGTCACCGTCGAGCATGTCCACGTCCATGACGGCGGCCAAGCGATCGTTGGCAATATCGAAGGGGTGGGGGGTGGGGTGCCAACCAAATTGGAGGATCAACCCCATGTACTTGGATATGCACCTGGCCAAACGTTGCGGTGCGCGAACGCGGAGCGGGAAGCCATGCCAGTCTCCTGCGATGCCGAACGGTAGATGCCGTATGCATGGCGGTCCCTCGCCGGGGGCACCAAAAGGAAACCAGCACGCCTACAAACACGGTCATTATTCGGCGGAGGCGATTGCCCGGCGACGAGAGATATCCGCTTTAATTCGTACGGTTCGGGCGAGCCTTGGAAAAGCTTCGGACTGAGACCGCAAACGTGATCGCGGTGGTTCCTATAAAAACTGCGGTACCGGCAATGTAAGACATGACTTCGGATCAATGTTTTCTTGGAATTACCTCGAGGTGCAAGCCGAGCGCATTTAGAGTAGACAAAACGGCGTCGAACCTCGGCACATAGGGAGGCCTGATAATTCTATAAAGTGGACTAACCCTTTCGAGATGCAGACTTCTCAAAGCGTCGTCTAACGCCGTGACAATCCGCGTAATTTCTTCGGCCTTAAACGCGACATGCAGTCCGCGATGACCACTCACAGCCAGTTGGTAGTCTGCGGCCCGCACAACCTTTAAGACAGTATCAAACCTCACATTATTACGCTGGAACGCTCTGTAAAGCGCCGGCCGAGACATTCCAGCTTTCAGCGCGAATGCGCTAACATTGCCGGTGCCGTGTATCTCCGCAAATATTGCCGCGCAAATTACTTTCCGATCACCGGTCTTAAAGGCAGCGTTTAGCTTTTGTATTTGTCCCATGGGACGAGACAATATCGTTAGAACGAACAACAAAAAAGTCCTTGGAGTGGCGCGTCATTTTTGCTTTCGGGGCTATTATTCCGGTTGCTAGGACATCGCCATCGAGCCTGGGCTGGCCTTACCGTGCAAGTTCGAGACAAACAAAAAGACCGCCCGAAGGCGGTCTATCGTAAGTCTGTGCTGGACGTATCAGACAGCGATCGCCATCTGATTTCTACGCCGATACGCCATCGCACCAATGCCAGCGAAGCCGAGAAGCATGAGCGCCCATGTAGCGGGCTCAGGGACGGCGGCGATATTTACGACAACACTGTCCGCGAAGGGGCCGCTTCCAAAATCGTAAGTGTAGGTGCCGGGCGTCAGGCCAAGGGCGGAAATCGTTGTGTTGTCAAAGGTGTCCGTTCCCGAAAGGGATGTCCCGGAAGCGTAACCTGTCGGCAGAAGAATAGCTTCGGCGGCGGGGTTGCCAGTGTTCGCGACGAATCCAAAAGGAACTGCACTGTTGGTTGACGAAGCACCAACGGCAACTCCGCTACCGAATGATAGTGGGCCGGAAAGTTGAGCACCAAAGACGGTCACGCTACCGCTGCCCATAAGGATGGCGCCATCACTCCCTGATACCGCCGGATTGATGAAGGTTGAAAGACCAGTTATTAGATCCTGCGTAAAGAGGCTACCAGAAGCCGAAGCAACAACGTTGCTTCCCTGCTGGGTGATGTCGATCACCAGCTCGGCCTTCGCCGATGTGGACAGTGCTGCAAAGCCAAGCAGCGCGGCGAACAGCTTGATGGAGTGATGCACTTGGTACGCCCTTCGTACTACAGCATGAGACGGGAGGAAAAAATTAAATGCCGCTATTTAACTCGCCGGACAGTTCCCTATAATTGAACACCTGTCAACGTGAGGTTTAGGCTCACGCTGTTTCACCGTTCCGGCTGTGGCAAGGACGCCGGCTGCCCCGGGCGGAAATAACGCACCAGCAGGGACGAATGACGTCGCCTGATTCAGCGCTTTGCGCCTTTCCATTCAAGACGACGTTAAGCAGCCGCGCTCGTCCGCGGACCGCATCTACAGTGCGACCCAACTCCCGCAACTTGTCATCGTCAGATCGGCTCCATGGCCAATGCGCACGGCGCGGACGGTCTGTCATTTTCTCCTCGAGATCCCCGCAATTGGCGGTCCGGTCGCTGCGCGGCTTGGCGTGGGATTCAGATCTCATCACTTAAACGGCGCTTCCTTTTTTAAAATCACAAGTCTCGCCGCGATCGCCGACTCTGTTCGTTCGAGTTCTTTGGCGATACGGGCGACAGGCATTCCCATCGTCCTCAGCTCAAGCAGGCGTTTGTTATCTTCTTGATTCCAGCGTGGGCTTTTTATGATTCGGAAGTGTCGCAATTTCTTGCGCCCCCGCCTAACCAGTCTCTTCACAAAACGGTCCTTGCACCACACCTCAATGTCGTGATCGTCCACGAATTGTTTGGCCCTGGCGACGGCCTCATCATCGTCACGATAAACCAGCGCCTCGTATGCGATAAAATTTCCGCCGCTTCCGACGAAATAGGCCCGGTAATGTGCCAAATAAAAACCCAAAAAAATTCACGCCAGTTTGTTCGGCGGACCGGGTCGTCGTCAAGGTCGTTGACTCTCGACTGACGGCAAGTTTCTCGATCAGCGCGCGACCCAAACAAAAAGACCGCCCGAAGGCGGCCTTTCATCAAGTCACGGGGTCGTGGGATTAAGCGGCGTTAGTCGCCATCTTCTGATTGTCGTTGCGCAGGCAGCCGCACATCCATAATGGCTTCGGGATCTTTGAGGGAGAGCACGGCGCGCGAAGGACCACCTAATTTGGAGTCGTACTGCACAGCCATGTCCAGCAGGCGCTTCTTTATGAACGGATCGGCATTTTCCGCAAGTTTGCGGCAGCGGTATGCCAGAAATTTCAGGGAAGACTCGTCCATCTCTATGATCTCAACTCAAACTGAAACGCAATGTTGGACGCGCTCGGAGAATTGCTAAGCCAATAGTCGCTGCCGATTGTTGCCAACATGTTCGCGATATCTTGCGACCACCGCCATAGGTGAGCGGCCGTAAATTAAACTTTTGCTGGCCTCGGCGGCGGCGTCTATCTTCTCAGCGATCATCAACTGGATTTCGCTGAGAGCATCGGGTCCGCCTGATGTGATCTTCATCACTCTCAGACCGACCACTTCACTGGCTTCCGTCGCGAGAAGGATGAGAGGCAGGAACGCCAGCATGCAGATCATGCAGTCAATGCGGGTTTGAATTTCCGCCTATACGCCATGAAGCCGACGCCCATGAAGCCGAGGATCATCATCGCCCAGGTCGAGGGTTCGGGGACGGCGGTCACAGTAATCGTGGCGGGATCGCCCCCCGATGACCCAAACCAAGCGAGACGATCGCCAAAATTATTGTTACTGGCATCGACATAATCGTAAATCAGGAAATTATAATTAGTGCCCGCGTTGTTAGTGGTCAGTTGGAGTCCGCCGCCCGTGAGGCTATTGCCGGCACTGACGTAGTAAGGGCCGCTGCTGTTCCACTGATTGTCGCCCGGAAACGTGGGTCCACCAGAACTCTGCCCGAGAACGACTGGCCCAACAAACACTGGATTTGGGGACCCAAATCCGCTGGCCGTTCCGGTAAAAGCGGTCACGGTAGTGCCCGTGACGGTGAGATCGCCTGCAATCTCTCCGGCTGAGCTTACGATATCGATAAAATAGACTTCTGCCGATGCAGAGGTCGCAAACAACGCCCCCAGAAGTGCGCAGGCAATCGAGATAGATAGCTTCATTTTCAATCTCCTGGCGTATAAAATTAACTATTTAAATACTATTGCATTAATTCGTTGCACTGCCTAGGCCCACCTTCACGCAGTCGCGCGTCTGACAATGACCACCAGAATGGTGACGCCTCGCCATTTTACAACCTATACGCGTCATCAGGTCAGATCAAAAATAGCGCACCATCAGTCACTGCACGGGCCCGTGCCTATACCAGCTGGATAGCAACGGCTTTCGGCTTTCCATCGAACTCGGTCGTGTCGTAACTCAAACGTCGGCCGATTTTCAGACTCAGCGGATGGACTCCCGCGCCTTCCAGGTCGCTCACGTGCAGGAAGATATCCGGGCCGCCGGTATCGGGCTTAATGAAACCAAAGCCACGATCAGGATTCCACCATGTCAGCGTGCCGATCGCCAAGGGCTCACCGCTCTCACTTCTTCGCCTTCAGTCCGATCTCGACCATGCGGCGCCAGCGTCCCTTCTAATCATGAACCTCGAACAGACGAGGATTCGCGTTGACGTACTCTGCCCACAACTGCTCCATCATCATCTGCACCTCATTGGGGCGATAATCTTTGCCATTCGGCAGGACGTTTCCAAGCTGCCCAAGATTCATGTTTCCCGAATAGGGGGCGCCAGGATGGGGAATGTACGTCGCCCCGGTCGGCTTGTGGGCTATGCCTTTGGGCGAAACCTCAAATTGGTCTCGCAGAACCGGCGTCGACGACATCTTGCGCTCCTGCCAACTCTTGTCGCGACGTCGCCGCTGACGTCGACTGAGCCACAGCAGTTTTCCCCGCCCGAAAGTATTGTGCAAGCGGATTCATAGCATGCGCGGCTTAGGCGGCGTCAGTTCCGCTTTTGGGTACTGTCCTAGCTAGGACAGCACCTATTTTTGGCAAGCGCACACGGTTTGCCCACGGGGGGAATAGTTAAATCAGGACTTCGCCCTTCAGCCCATCTGCAGCTGCTTGCGCCTGATTTTTCTCAAGGTCACCTGCAGCCGTCTCGCCCGAGCATGAACAGCAGTTTCGGTGCGGCTCAGCCGGATACCTATCGCTCGTACACTGAGGCCCGTGAGCGCCAACCTCCGCAGCTTATCATCATCGGCGCTTGTCTATGGTCGAGAGGCGAAGTTCGCGGGTTCTGATATTGGTTGCGCAGAGTCACGAACGCCTTCGTTTACGACGCTTTCAATGTCCTGGTGCATCGACCATTCCCCCGCAGCATTGCCTTGGCAAGGTAACCTGGTTCGTAGAGGCTTTCTCATTTCCCCTTCCCCTGCAGCACGACCTTGCTGCCCTTTGGCTGCGGCGCGCGTCCCGGCGTCTGCCCAAGAGTCTCACGGAGGTGAGCGATTGAGCCAGCTCCAAGATCTTGAAAACTTAGCAACGTCGCGTCGGACGCTTGGCGAATTTCCCCGACCGTTTTCACGCCGGCCGCATTCAGCGCGTTGGTTATTCTTGTTGAAAATCGGACGTTGTCGATAGGCGTTTCATCCGAAAGACCCGGCGCTGGATAAAGGATCGGGCCAATCGCAGCTTCGCGTGCTAGCCGCGCCGTCCTCAAACGCTCCCGGTTTTCATGGAAGGCCTTCTCCGCGTCGTCGTGGTCCGACATCGCTTCTTGTGCTTCGGTCTCGCGCAAACTTTTCCGATCAGCGTTCGTAAGTCCGAAGTCCGTGCTTTTCCGGATGCCGCTCACTTTTTCGCCTCGAGTCCAAGCCCGACCCTGCGGCAGGCGCTCAGTAATATTGCTGTTGCAAAACCATCCAGATAACGAAAATCAGAGCGGCGATGATGCAAACTTTTCCCTTTTTAAGCCGAGTTCGACGAGGCGAGCCTGTCTTATGGCGCGGAGAAGCACCCACGTTCGCTCACGTTCATCTCTTTGGGGATACGGAGCATCATCGGCAGGGCTTTTCCGATTGCGGAGATTTCGCCGTCGCTCAACTCGCGCTTGGCGAGTTGTTCCAGTCTTTCGAACATCATTTGCTCTTTGCCTTCAGCCCCAGTTCGCATAGCCGTCGAATAGCTTCTGGCCTCGTGGGAAGGTCATCTTGCTTGCGACGCCATTCGTCTAGCCGCTTCAAAAACTCCTCATCCATGCGGACGCCGATTTGTGGATATTCAGCCATTTGCGATATTGCTACCAATTTGTGATTATGCTAGCAATATAGCAGACCGGAAGGGTGGCTTCAACACCCGACCGGTCCTAACCCCGAGCAGAGGTCACGCCACATGCCCAAGGCTACCAACATCTCTACCATATCCCCATCCCGCTTTCACAACCTCGCCGACATGGCCCTCGCCGACGCGCTCGGCCATGCCGACGCCGTCCTGAAAGGCGCGGAGGTCGAATGCAAGCTGCTCAAAGACGAATTTAAGCGCCGGGGCCTCGTCGAAGTCGCTGGCCGTCAATTCACGGGCACAGCCACCGAGCAGATCGCCGGCCGCCTCGATACCAAGGCCGTGAAGGAATATCTCGGCGAATCTTATAATCGCTTCGAGAATGTTGTGGTCTCGACCGTCATCCGGATCAAATCCGTGCAGCGGCTCAACAGCGCCGCATAGTACGGGCCAATACCACCGATCGGGGCCGGGCGAGTGCGGAACATCCCGCTCGGCACCACCCATCATCAAAAACTCAAATCGCGAGAAACATCATGATCAGCGCAAAACACGTTGCGCGGCGACGGACACCAATTGCCCGCTCGTCCACCAAGACCCCCGTCAAGAAATCGGCTGCAAAGCCGTTCGATCCCACGAAACCCAAGACTGCAGCGGCGCAGCGCCCCCGCGATCACGAAGCGGAAGCGCGTAAGGCAGCGAAGGCTCACCCTGACTTCAAATTGATTGAAGCCTGTGTCGAATACGGTTTCCTGTCCGGCGGCGGCGCCAGCGGGTTTAAGATTGATCCGACCGACAGCCATTTCGCAGGCCCGGTGGATTGTCAGAATTGCGAGCGCGCCGAGGAGATCATCACCCGAGCTAGCAAATACCGACCGGTTACACTGGACGGTCTGGCGGCAAAGGGTGCCGCTGCAAAGCTCCTCTGCGATCTTAGTGACACAAACTATATCGATGACTACGAAAGGGAGTTTTTGCAAACCCTCGCTGAGGACGTTTGCCGTTTCCACAAATTGGCAGGCGGCAAAAGCAACTCCGCTCCGACACACTCGCTCTTCGCGGCAGAACCGGATGCGAAGGCCCATAACTCCAACGTAGCGGGTGCAGGCCGATGACAAATCTTCTTACCCGCCGATTAGCGCTGTTCCGGATTGCCTCAGCTGCCGGCGCGAGCGCTGTTGCTGCTGCACCGGTGGCCATTGCGGCAGTGCAACCGAAGGCCCCGGAAAATCCGGAACTGCTTGCGGCCGGACAAGCCCTTATCGCGGAGGCGGACGAGTGCATACGGCTTGCCCATGTAAGGGCCGAAGCGCGGGCCAAGGTCATGAGCGTGTGGCCTGAGCTTCCGCAGGCAATTCGCGTTGGCAAATATCGCGATAGAATCGGAACTGACAACGAAGCGGACTGTGACGGTGAAGCCCTGAACCGCGGCGGTCCATATCATCGCTCCATCTATGACCACTATCACAGCACATACCACCTCAACGAACGCTTGGCCGAATTACCCGTGCGAGGCGGCACGGCGGCGGAGAAGCGCACGCGTCAAGCCATCAAGCGGCTCTTGCCAATCGCCGTCAGCTACGAAAACGACTGCGATGCCGCGAAGGCTACCCACAACTATGAAGCGATAGCGGTTGCGCACGAAATTGCGCAGCACAGCGTCCAACAACTTCTGTACAAGATCGAGGGCCTGCCGGCACACACACCGGACGGAATAGCGATTAAGGCCCAAGCGTATCAGGCCTGCGCGATTCTTGGTAAAGAGCAGTGCCACCTGGCGACGATGCTTCTTGGGCCGTCGATCGCCGAGGATGTATGCCGCGTGCTTTCGGAAGGCGAGGAGACATGAGCGAACTCCGAGCCTTGACCGTGTTCGATCAAATCCCGGCCGGCTGCAAAGTGCAGCCGGTGGGAAACGACGACAGCGATCCGCACTTGCGAGCGGGTGAGTTCGCCGTAGTCGATATAACGGACACCGAGCCGCAAAATGGCGAAGTGTATTTGGTCCGGTGGCAGACCGGCGGGACCAGCATCGTTCAGGCGTTCTGTCGGCCCGGCTACAACAGCGAGATCGGAAATTTCACCGGCTGGTGGACCCGATGCCTACGCGTCCTGTCCTATGACGATGAATTAGAAAAAGCCCGAATGCTCACACTTGCCGGCGCCATCATAGAAATTCCGCGCGGTTGCATCGCGGACGGCCCACGTCTGGTCGAAACATTCCGGGAGGCGCTGATCGGCCGCGTGGTCGGGATTTATCAGGCGAAGGTTGACGTGCTGAAGTTGTCAGGAGGCAAGGTGTAGAAGCCGACTTATACACAAGCCCCGGCGCGGCCTTTATTGGTCGCGCCGGGTTCATCGTTTAGGACATGGCCCGCTAATCCCAAAGCCCTCGACTGACGGTGTCGCCCCGGGTGGCCGTTCCGCCCTCGAACATCACCTCGTCCAGAGACACCAACCGAGCATCTCCGAACTTGGCGTATTTCGTCGGATACAACCGGTTGAGTTCTGCGACATAGATCTTGATCCGATGGGGCACTTCCTCACGATTCAGAGTGCCGCCAAGCATGTCCTCGAAAATGCGAGCCACGATGTCGTCGCGGTGCGGGTTGCTCTCGGAGATCAGACTACGGATGGTATGGTAATCGTTTTGCTCTTGGCGGGCGACCGATGTCTGCGCGCGAGTCTTCCGAATGACGATACTTCGTGACCGACCACTCTGGGAGTTGACGGGCAGTCGGCTCGACAGGAATGCATCGAACTCGGGGTCGATTGTTCTGGTGACCTTGATGTTTTTGTAGGGTGCCAAATACTTCGTCTTCTTGCCACCGGGGAGCCTGCCGTGTGCGAGCTGAGACATCGTTGCACCGGCGGCAACCGCGCTCATTATCCTCGCCTTGGCTCCGTCCGACAACGCTGTCCCCCGGCGCTTAGTCGCTTCGAAGCACGCTTTGCAAAGGCGTCGCCCCCAGGTCGCAACCTTGATGTTGTCGGGTGTCATAGCGTGCAACCCATTCTTACAAATGGTCAAATTGCTGAGCCAGCCATTTGTGCTATTGCGCCGATTGGTCGTCTTCGCGCTTAGTCGCCTGGCCTCCTCAGCCCAAGCAGGATTAAGGTCACAATGTTTTTTCAGGCGATCGAGGCTGCACGTGTAGTGCTCGCCTCTGGCGTCTCGGTAATAGTCAGCAAGAGTCCGTTCGCCTGATCGCAGCCCAAGCATGATGGTGTCAGCCATATCGTGCGGCAGACCTGGAGGCATTCTTTGCCATTTAAAAGCTGAAGCCCGTAGTCTGTCTGAGAGCGATTGTCCCAAAGGTAGAAGCTTAATCTCCATGTCTCCGCTCCATCAGCGCTAAATTGCGCCGACGGATGCGGGGCCTGAGTCGCGGTGCCTTGGTGGCGCCGGTTAGCACACAGACCAGTTGTCCCTGATCTCCCCGCTAGTCACCGGCTTGGATGCAGTGCAAAATAGACGGGCGCGACTGGCGGGCTGTGAGTTGGAGGACGAAGCCAGTCGCGCAGACCGTCGCCTCAAACCCGACGACAGCCCATAACGATAATGTTCAGTTCGGATTAGCTGTTCCCGCGGCATAAAGCGCGGTCGGCTAGGGGGCATTGCTGGACGTTGCCGACCGCGCCGCCACGTCGTCGGCCCTAGGCGAAGGTGGACGCGGCACCGCCATTGTGACCGCGCCAAGGGTTAACTCAAGCGGCCCGGCGATCAACGCAACCGGGGAGACAACGCGAAGCGCCATGCCGCCCGTCCCCCACCCGGGCATCCCAAAGCAACGGACGTGCCGGCGGGGGCGGATTGAGGCTCAGTATTTTCCGCGCGTCGGGCTGCGCCGATAGTTGACGCATTTCGCGGGAATTGAGGCCAACTATTGAAACGATTTTGAGGCCGAAAATGTCGCCGTATAACCGCGCGAACCCGCGATTTCGTGAATGATCAGCTCCACAAGCGCCTTCGGTAAACCTTCATGCTCCAAGCGGTTAATTTCCAGCGCCTGCATTGCCTTGGGCATGGTACCGCCAACGACAGCGTCGAGTTCGGCGTCTGAGAGCACCTTGGTGGCATGAATGTTGGTCATGGTCCGTCACCCGCTTGTTTGTTTGAAGCAACACCACGTCGCTTCATGAGGTGGTCCTTGGCGGTACGGGGAAGCGCTTATTGACGCCGTGATTTGCGTCACACAGCGCAAATCACGGCACTGCGTTTTCGAATTAAATGCGCTCTACTCTGGCTGATCGGGGTGCAGAGCGGCTTTCTGTGCCATCAGATCAGCGATCAATTCTTTGGTCCGATCAACCGTGACCTGATCGCCTATCGTGCGCTGTATCCGGCGATGCGGATTCCGACGAAGTCGCCCGGGCATTCCGAGATGATGCCGCCCGTGGATTCCGACATGATGTCGCCCAGGGCGCGGGCCTCGCTGGCTACTGAAGTTGTGCCATTGCTTGTTGCGGATGGTCAATCTTTTTTGGTGGGCTTTTCGCGGGTTCGGCGCAGGCTGTCGCCAGTGAGATCGATGCGGTGGGCGTTGTGGACGAGGCGGTCGAGGATAGCGTCGGCGTAAGTCGGATCGCCGATGACATGGTGCCATTTATCGACCGGGAGCTGGCTGGTGATGATCGTGGATCGTCGTCCATGACGTTCTTCGAGGATCTCCAGCAGATCATGTCGTGCGGCGGCATCGAGGGGTTCGAGACCCCAATCGTCGAGTATGAGGAGTTGCACGCCCCCGAGTGCACGCAGGAGTCGGGCATAACGGCCATCTCCGCGCGACAGCGCGAGATCGGCGAAGAGCTTGGGAATGCGTTGATAGAGAACGGACCGGTTATTGCGGCAAGCCCGGTGTCCGAGAGCGCAGGCAAGCCAACTTTTGCCGACCCCGGTCGGGCCGCTCAGGATGACATTATCGTGCGCGTCGATCCATCGACCCTCGGCGAGCTTCTGGAATAGCGCGCGGTCGAGACCGCGCGTGGCACGATAATCGACATCCTCGACGGCCGCCTGGTGGCGCAGTCTCGCATATCGAAGCCTGGCCGTCAGCTTCCGGTCGTGTCGGTAAGCCATCTCGCGCTCAAGCAGGAGCGCAAGCCAATCTTGGTGCGGGAGCGCGGCGGCGTCGCCCGACGCAGCGACTTCACCGAAGGCCTTGGCCATGCCGAACAGCCCGAGCTGATTGAGCTGGTCGAGGGTAGGATGGATGAGCATGTGGTCTCCTCAATGGTAATAGCGCGGGCCGCGGATGTTGGGGTGGAGGATCGTCACGCCGTCCGGGCCGCGCGGTCGGTCGGGGTGACGGTCCAAATTGTTGTCGAGGATCGATCTGACGGAGCCGTAGGTCCGTGCCCCGATGTCGAGCGCGCGCGTGGCAGCGGCCTCAACCCTCGCCATGCCGAACGGCTTGACCAGCCGCACGATCCCCAGACACGCCCGAAAGCCCTGTTCGGGATGCGGGCGATGCTCCAGAATCAGCTCGCACAACGCCGCCGTCGCCGGGCCTATCGTGGCGGCATCTGTACGGATGCGATCGAGCGTCCAGTTGGCATAACGCCGATGGCTGGAGGGCATGTGTTCTTGCACGGTCGTGTGTTTGCCGTTGCCGCTTGAACGCAGGTGCGCGGCGATCCGCTCGCCTCTGGCGAATATCTCGACGGTGCGGCCGGTGAGCCGGACCTCGACCTCGGCGCGGGCAAAGCGATGCGGCACGCTGTAATAATGCTTGTCGACATCGACGTGGTAATCGATCCCGACGCGGCGGGCGCGCCATTCGGCGAACACGTAAGGCTCGGCCGGCAAGGGCTTGAGCGCCGGACGATCGAGGTCTTCGAGGAGTTGGCGTCGCGTCACGCCGAGACGCCGGATCGGGCGATCGTCATTCAGCCGCCTTAATAACTCTGTGATGGCCTCGTTCAACTCGCCCAAGCTATGGAATCGCCGATTGCGCAGACGGCCCAGAATCCAGCGTTCCATGATCAGAACGCCGACTTCGACTTTGGCCTTGTCGCGTGGCCTGCGCGGCCTCGCGGGCAGCACGCCAGTTCCGTAATGCGCTGCCATCTCCGTATAGGTCCGGTTGACTTGCGGCTCGTACAGGCACGCCTTAATGACCGCAGTCTTGGTGTTGTCCGGTACCAGAAGCCGGGTCACGCCGCCGATCGCCTCGAAGGCACGCGTGTGTGCACCGATCCAGTCGGCAAGCGATTGCGTCCACGTCGCCTCCGCATACGTGAAGTTCGATGCTCCCAGGACGGCGACAAATATCTGCGCCTTTCTGATCTCGCCGGTCAGCCGGTCGATCACCACCGGGGCGGTATCGCCGGCGTAATCGACGAACAGCTTGTCGCCACCCAAATGGGTCTGCCGCATCGTGACGGAGATCTTGCCTTCCCAGGATCGGTAAAGCTCGCAGAAGCGGCTGTAGCGATACCCTTCCGGGTTAGCCTCGATGTACTCGTCCCATAAGATCGACAAGGTGACATGCTTGCGCTTCATCTCCCGGTGCAGAATTGCCCAGTCCGGCTCGGCGCTACGCCGATGTCCCTGCTTCTTGCCGGCGTTCTTGTAGAGCTTTGCTTCCAGCTCGCTGTCCGTGACCGTCTCGGGCAGCGGCCAGGTCAACCCAAGCGACCGGAAACGCGCAAGCGTTGCCCGTACCGTCGATGACGCCAAGCCGGTACGCCGCGCCACCTCTCGCTTGGAAATCCCCGCAAACGTCAAACGTAGAACTTCACGCACCACCCGCATCGTAACCCTCTCCGCCGGCATCGATCCACTCCTCAGCCAAAGCCAAAGAAACGGACCCTACACACAGCCAGCAGAGGTCTCCGACATCCCCGCTACCCCGGGCGGCATCATCCCGGAATGGTGGGCGAGGATTAATCGGAATGCCGGGCGACAATTAATCGGAATGGGTGGGCGACATTATCCTGGAATAAGCGGGCGACTTGCTCCGGAATCAGCACGGCGATACCGCTCGATGTTTTTGTCGATCTCTACGCACTTCTCACACATGAAAATTCCGCATTTGCGCGCGGGGCAGCCCAATAGCGCCCACGTTTATAAGACGGCGCAGCGGCCAATATGTTCAATTTATTTAATTGGTGACTCGTGCTTGAGGCTGGCAACCAGCCGATTGGCGCACCAGACCTCAATGTCCCGGCCATCCAGCAGGCGCTTGGCCCGTTCGACTGCTTCCTCATCGGTGTCGCACACGATGGGTTCAAAGCCGACGAAATGACCGTCAACTCCGACCGCATAAGCCCGGTAATCTGCCACCCGAAAGTCCCCTGACGGATACTGATCGATAGCAGGGCTGGGAAATAAGTTCGGTACGATACCGGACACACAAGATCAAATTAGACGTTGATATGGCTATCGAGCCACGCCTTATTTTTGAAGAGGCTGCGCAGCGACAAGGCTACCTGCCGGTGGTGATTTCGATCTGAGCTGCACCCGGTTCTGTTGACACCCGCTTAAGCTAATCCAGCCTGCCGCTCGAACTCCATAGGGCTTAAATATCCGATCGTCGAGTGCCGGCGTTTCGGATTGTAGAAGCGCTCAATATAGTCGAACACGTCAGCCTTGGCATCGTCTCTCGTTCGGTACATTTTGCGCGCAGTCCGCTCGGTTTTCAAGGACGAGAAGAAGCTCTCCATCGCCGCGTTGTCCCAGACGTTGCCTGACCGGCTCATCGAGCAGACGACGCCGTGATCGGCCATCAACCGCTGGAACTGCTCACTGGTGTATTGGCTGCCGCGATCGGAATGATGCAGCAGCGCATCCGGTTTGCCGCGTCGCCAGATCGCCATCACCAGGGCATCGGTGACGAGCTGCGCCGTCATCGCTGTACTCATCGACCATCCGACCACCCGCCGCGAGAACAGATCAACGACGGCGGCCACATAGAGCCAGCCCTCCGCCGTCCACACATAGGTGAAGTC
This sequence comes from uncultured Alphaproteobacteria bacterium, assembly GCA_963790595.1. Lineage (GTDB taxonomy): Bacteria > Pseudomonadota > Alphaproteobacteria > Rhizobiales > Xanthobacteraceae > Bradyrhizobium. The sequence continues at coordinate 502,186 of CAWBPE010000019.1, forward strand.
AGCGATCCATTTGCGGTTGGGAGCGGGCGCTTCGAAGCTGCGGTCGAGCACGTTGGGAGCGACGGCGGCGACCTGCCGCTCACCCAGATCGGGCGGCAGTCGACGCCGTCGCGGGCGCGCTTTAAGAGCCTGTAGCCGCATCAAACGCTCGATCCGATGCAGGCCACACGACACGCCTTCCGCCAGCATGTCGTGCCACACCCGCCTGGCGCCATAGGTTCGATCGCTGGCAAGGAAGCTGGCGCGAACCTTCGCACCCAACTCCTCCTCGCTCCGGCTGCGTTGACTGCGCGGCCGTGTCAGCCAGGCATAGAAGCCACCCCGCGAGACACCGAGCGCCCCGCACAACCATTCCGCCGGCCAGATCCCCCGGTTTACGTCGTTTGGGCTTTCGGTTTTTAATTCCGCACCCCGCGAGCTATCCGCCGGGTGAATCATCGTCGAACGGATTTGCTTGGTCGCGCTGTGGCCCGTTCGCGACCTGGCGCACGATCGTTATGATCCCCTGAACAATATCACCGCGCTCGCCGCCGGTAGTACCTCGCAGCAAATATCGTACCGCTGCACGGATCGTCACCTTCGCGTCGTCGGCGCCGGCAAATTCAGCATCGTCCAGGTCTGACATGACAGCTCTTCCCCGATCGATCGTAACTATTTTAGACAGCTAATTGAACCAGACCAGAAATCCAGAGACCTAACCTACGGGGCATAGGGATTTGGAGGGATGGCGATGTCCGTGTCACCGGATTTCAGAAGCTGGGCCGCCCGAGTGGCCGATCAGGCCGCCAGCGAGCGCGACGACAGGGAAGTGCTGCGTCTGATGAGTATCGCGGTCTATTGGGAACGCCTTGCCGACCTAGAGGACTGGCAGCAACCCGGCTTCGCAGCGCCCAACACCCAAACGCACCGGCGGGCTTTCTAAGGTCAAGGGGTCATGCGGTCCCGGCAGGTCAGCCGACAAGTGGTGCTCACTGTCCGCGCCGGGTTAGAACCAGCACCAACTCTTTTTTAAACCTGCCCGCGCATAGTGCTCCAATGCTGAAGGCGACGAAACATTTCACACGAGAAGTGCGACGGGTGCGCCAGATATCCGCATGGATAAAGGTGCAGGATCGCGCGGTCGCCGAGTGTCAGGTGATGGATATCTCGAAGAGCGGTGCGAAGATTTTCGCGGCGACGCCGGTGGCAGTCCCTGATCGATTTCAGCTGGCCTTTTTCCATGGAGACCAAACCCGGAGATGCGAAGTCATTTGGCGGCACAGCAAGGTTTTGGGCGTCAAGTTTGTTTAGTGCCAAGCCGGGGCGTGGGCGGCCTGCCGACACCTAATCGGCTGGCGTGACCTCGATCACATTCACTCCGTTGCTGAAGTCCTACTGTCTGATCACTCAAACAGGGAACTCACAAAGGAGATAAAAAATGTTTCGCAAACTCGCTCTTGCTCTCGTCGCTGTCGCTTCGCTCTCTGCGCCCGCCTTCGCTGGCGGTCACTTCGGAGGCGGTAACTTCGGAGGCGGTAACTTCGGTGGTGGACATTTCGGCGGCAACCATTTTGCTGGCGGCCATTTCGGCGGCGGTCATTTCCGTCACGGTGGTTTTCGCGGCGGCATCGATACGGATGGCATCGATACGGTAGATTATTCTTGCTACCAGATGATCATGACTGACTTCGGACCGCGTCGTATTAACGTCTGCGATTGATTGCTCTTGGCCTCTGCCACCCGGCCTACCAAGGCCGGTGGCAAGCTTGCCCAAGGAAACAACGGTTCGAAAAATTCGCGCAGGCTCGGTTGGTCCGCCGGCGGCGCGTGAAACACTTCAAAGCCCCCTACGAAACCATTTCGCGGAACCCGGGAAACCGGCCGGAAACAAACGGGGGGTACATCCGTAGCCAACAAAGCGGCGGCAAAAGACGCAAGGAGGCTTCGATGAACCACTCAATTCATTCAGCGGATCGTGCGACCCACCTGAAGATTGTGGTCGTGGCACTTGTCGCCGGCATTCTGGTCGCCGGTTTCGGCATCTCCGCCCGTACCAGTTCGGATTACTCCCAGACCGCCCACGTCATTAAGGCCGGCAAGCCCGTGGTCGTGACCAGTTCGGATGCATCTATCGTTCGCTAGACGGCCCCCAACGTCTCAGCGAAGCGAAGTAAGGCCGCCCCTTCCCCCGGGGGCGGCCTTTCGTGTTGCGGCTTATGATCAATCGGCCGCCTTATTGACAGAAATCCCGCACCCTGGCTTGCCATCCAGGACGGGCATCTGACGCGAAAGCATCGACTTCGCTGCAATCGCCGACGCTTATTGGATTGTCAAAAACTCTATTTGATTTGTCTGCCGCGCTCGGAGGAAAGCCTTCGTTATGGCCCCCGCGCTCGTCAACTCTTGAGTTGCTTAGGCCACTGTACTGCCCGCTATATTGACCACTGTACTGGCCCGAATAATAGCCGTCCTGCGGACGTCCAGCATTTTGGGCTAAAACCGGCCAGGATGAGCCTACCAAAATCAGCAACGCCACAATCACTTTGTTCATGTTAGTGCTCCGCTGGCCCTGACCACAAACGGGTCCATCGGAGGGAAGTTCCTACTTACCGCGAACCGTCGGTATTGGTGCATGAGGAGAGTTCGCTTGGAACTGTTACCGCACCCGTCACTTGACACTTCAACACCAAACAGCGTCAGCCGGGCGAAGGATGCGTTCTCATGATAAGATTCTTTGCTATCGCCCTACTAACGGTGACGCCCGCTCTGGCGCAGGGTGCTCCCAACGGTCGCGACGTTGGCGGTAACATCCCGCGAGATAAGGGCACATCAGTCAAATACAGCGGCACGCCATGGTCAGCAGCGCAGTGCAGTCGCGGCGGGTGATGATAAAGAAAGTGCGAACGCGGTAGTTTGCACCGAAAATGCTGGTAGTGGGTCAGTTTGATTGTGGCCGCCGGTAAGCTGGAAAAGGGACAATACTGGGCGCATATTCCTAGAATGATAAATGGAGCGGTTTTGACGATTTGCACCATTCTGATGTGCCTCGGCGGTTTCACCGCGGCGATGACGTCCGATTTTCTCATGGACTTTTTGGGGGCCAGTATGATTGGGCTCGGTGCCGGTGTCGGCTATCTGACGTTGCCCCTTAGGGTGGCGAAGCCATGACCGCCAAACGCCCTAGGGACTTCAACCAGCTAGCCAAGTCGATTATCGACATTGCACAAGGGCCGCTCCGAACCTGCGCACGGGCCTCAGTCCATAGAGGAAAGCAATGAGCCTCGAAGATAACAAACAAATCGTTCGGCGCTTCATCGAGGAAGCCATCAACAAAGGCAATGTGGATGCTTCTGGAGACTACATCGCGGAAGACGTCGTTGAGCTTGTGCCGTTCCCCGGCCAGGGTCCGGGTCTTTCAGGCCTAAAAGACGCTCTTAGAGGGTTGCTCGCGGCCTTTCCGGACATGCATTGGACGATCAAGGAACAGATCGCCGAAGCCGACAATGTGTTGACGCGTTTTGTCTGGACCGGAACCCATAACGCTACATTTTTTGGCGTTCCTGCCACCGGGGCGCCCGTAACGGTTTGGGGGATGGTGATCGACCGCATTGAACACGGCAAGGTCAAGGAAACGCGAATTTTGATGGACGCTCTAGGACTAATGAAACAGCTGGGAGCGTAGCTTCGCAAATACCCCCTAAATCAACCCCTAAATCACCCCGGTGCTGTTGGCTTGATCTCTAGATTTTCTATGATTGTTTTCAAAATTGGGAAGGGAAGGGCGCGATCTCTATCAAGTAGGCCACTGAGGTTGTTAGATTTTCGTATTTTAACCCGGTTCACCAAAGATCAGATTTCCGCTGCGTATCCAATGCGTTCTGCTTCGCCGGTTCCTTTCATTTCCTTTACTCGCTGGCCGCGCTTTTAGGGCCTCCGAAAACATCCAAGCGGAGGCATCGCGTCTTGATATTTTTTGATTTCATTTCAAACAATCAGACCAAACTAGCGCCAGTGGCGTCATCCTCGGCAATCCCAGTGCGCTGCAGCCTTCTAGATCGCTCTACTTTAGACCGGAACGGCACATTTCCCGTTAGAAGGTTGCCCTCCGCCACTCGTCTTTGATATCCGCTGATTAAAAATCAAATAATCAAAGCCAAACAAGAGCCAGCGGCTTAGCTCAATCGTTTGCGAAGCCGGCGAATATCCATCCAACACTCCAGCAGGCCAAGTAAACCAGCACCGCTGTCATCGCCAATCCGGACGACCACAGTAACAGACTTGTCCATTCCGGACTTTGAACAGTGATTTCAGTTCGGGCCGGTTCGGGGAGCTTACCGGCAATGGCATCATCAAGCTTTTGAATGAGGCGTTCGGCGCTGGTTTTTGATGTGTCTTCGGCAGGAGCTGCCGACGCAAAAACCGGCTTACCTTGATCGAAGTAGTGAACAGCTTCGACCGCGGCCCCGAAACCAACGATCAACACGGCGATTGCGAAGACCGGCGCCGCTAAGACGATCCCCGATCCGTCGAAAGCCTTTGGTCATTCGAGCGGTATTGCCCATTCCCTGCGCCCTTTCGGTTCGATGGATTCCTTGCAACCTCGGTAAGTTTGACAATATGCCGGCAAAACTGGCCGTCAATTCAGCGGTATTATGGCGCAATATTCTCCGGCCAGTCGCTGGGCCTATGCTGGCGACTGAGCTTTCCGGACCATTGAGTTTCACCCCAAGCCGTTTGGGATGCTTGGCCTTCCAAACGTTTGAACATGCCAGTGAAGTAAGCTTCACCTATGTTGCGTCTGTCAAAAACATCCTCAAACTCAAATTGAATACGGAGACGCACCAAAACCAATCCGTTTTCCCCGCCGCTTTCCCCCAAGAACTTGAGCAATTCCATTTCCGGGACCATCGCCGCAGCGGTCTCGCTTTGGTTCACGGCGATACCGACGCCAAGTATATTACGCCAGTTCGAGCCGAGTTCGCGGGTCAAGGAGCGAGAGGGAGCGCCAATGCCAGCGCTGAAATATTGAACGGTCGGATTCCAGACAAAATTTCTGGCGGGAGATTGGCCCGTGTTCGTGGCGTTAATCCGGACCATCGGATGGGCTTGTATGCCCAATACCCCAAGTCCCACAAAGAAAATCTCACAATTGCTGATATCGACGTAGGCGCTGACCTGAGCTTCACCGATGCGCCGCGTTTCATTGACCGATGCTTGCATGTCGCGGGATTGACGAATGCCAGACCGGATGGCGAATTTGAATTGTTTCTCGCCAGTGAAGTAGAGGAGGACCGTAGCCCCTCCGAGACCAATCGTAGCCAGGGCTAAAACACCCGTGAAAGCCATCAGCCAGAGTGTGTAGAACGCAATAGCTTCGTCGGATTCGTCGTTTTTGGCCTTGGTTGGTTAGGTTCGTTGGAGGCCTTCTGTTCACGTTGAGCAGATGCGTGGTTTTCCGTGACGTTGCGTCCGTACATGCCAAAGAAGAAGCTCGCGCCAAGCGTAAAGCCCATCAGGCCAGCGTATAAAGGCCAGAATATCCACCACTTCCTCATAACGCCCCGGCGCTTGGATTTCCTCCAATACTACCTGTTCGAGTTCCCATGCCGCAATACACGCAAGGAAGAATATCGCTGTAAACGCCCTTGGACTTTAACATCCTTTAACAACCGAGTGGCCGCCGCTGACGCGGTCTCATGGCCTAACCGGCAAAGACCTTAGCATTACTTTGCAGCCGCGTCCGTCCCATTCAAATGGGTTGCCGGTGATACCGTCTACGGTGTCGGCGAGATCGAGCAGCAACTGCGTCGGGCAGGCAAAGGCTATGTGCTCGGGGTCAGTAGCGCTCATGTATTTCGGTCCTGGGGCAAGCGACCGCCGGTCGCCGGTACGGCAGCCGACATAGCCCGGACACGGCGTTCATCTGACTGGAAGCGGCTGTCGGCGGGAGCCGGAACCAAAGGGCCGCGGCTGCACGATTGGTGCTATCTCGAATTGGCCGATCTTGCGGCCGAGCAATTCAGTGCTCACGATGGTGACGCGTGGTCTACTGATCCGTCGTCGCATCGCCGATGATGATCTTGCCTTCTTCAGCACCTGGTGCCCCGCGGGAACATCAATTGAAACGCTGGTCGCGGTCGAAGGCCATCGATGGGCGATCGAGGACAGCTTTGAAACCGCGAAAAACGAGTTCGGGCTCGATCACAACGAGAGCCGATCATGGCATGGCTGGCATCGTCACGTGTCTCTGGTGATGCTCGCCTTCGCCATGATGGCCGCAATCCGACATCGCGCTAATCCGTCACCGCCCAAAAAAACGAGACGTCGCCGCCCGGCAAAAACACCAGCATAACCACGCCGCCACTGATTCGTTGGTCAATCCAGGAAATCCGCCGCATTGCTATCAGACTCGCTCGAAAGCGCATTCAACCCGCACACATCATCGCATGGTCTTTCTGGCGCAGAGCTCACCAGGCTGCAGCTCAACGCGCTCACCTCAAATCAAAAATGCAGCTGTAATGCTAAGGCTGACGGAGGGCACCGCATCGTGACCTGTTCGGTTCGCTCCTCGATTTAGGGGCTACTGATAGGCCGAAATGCTCGGCAGTTTCGCCGATGTTGAGTGTTTGGTTGGAAGGGCGTAATATTGCTGCTGCTCATGGAGAGTTTCCAACATGCGAAGCATGTTCTGCTCGGTCTCAGTTCTGCTCATCACGTTGTCGTCTACGGTTCTAGCTCAGCAGCCACCGGGGACGGCCCAAGAGAAAACTGTTGGTGACACGATAGATCATCCGCCGCCGCTTCCCGGACCGCCTCCGCTTCCGGGTCCACCACCGATTTCGGAACCCTCTTCATCGGCACAGTCCGCGCCGGCCGCTTTAGCCCCGGGGGCAAGCCAACCGCCCAAAGGCTACACTGGGGCCTACGCGCCCACCGGTGCACCGCCAAAGCCGTACTCCACGGGTCCGTTGCTGCAATCCAGCGAGGGGCCAGGGTTGAATATAGTGGGTCCAGATGGTTCCGCGCGAACGGTCAAAGCTGTGCCTTGCGGAACGGTGGCGCGAGAAACTGATGGATTTACCACCTGCGTTGGAATTACGGACCAAAGTCCAAGTCCAAGAAGGCGCCGGGCACATTGAAAGAGGACAATGATTTGCTGGCATTGCCTCACGCTTAAGCGCCGGACGTAGCAACTCCAAATTCGTCGAGCCTGGCTGCCTTACAGCACAAATGATCTGGCTGATCTCAGCACGCGCGAAAGCCGCCAAGCGGATGCAACGTTTGACGGCCATGGGTCGCGGGGGATCGACCAAACCGGACTGGGGGACAGTGTCCGGTGTGAGTTGTGTACCGGGTGTCTCGCGATGTCTCTGTGTGAGAAATCACAGTCCAAAACAAAAGCCGACGCCTATTCAAAGAAAAGGCCGCCCGAAGGCGGCTCTTGGGAAGTTATGGGGCGTGATTACGCGGCGTTGAGCACCGTCTCATTTTAATTGTATTTTCCTGCGGCAGCGTCGTGCTCTGAAGAGGAGTGGTGGTCTGCCCACAAACACAGGCGGCCGATACCTATCGGTAGTTCCAGTCGCGCATACAGTAATAGAAAAGCGCAATGAAACACACGATTGCTGACCCGATAGAACCCATTATCAATAAAGAAGCGCCAAGCAATGTCTCGTCCTCTTTACTCGCCGATCTGACACGACCACTATAAAGCCGCCGAGCGGTTATGCTCGCGCCAGAGTGGGCCCGGACCGCGGGGAAATTGTCCGATGGCATGAGCGTATCCGCTCGGCTCGAAGCCGCAACCAAAGTCGTTCGTTAAGCTAAATGGTGACGCTGCGGGTTAACTGCGAAAAAGCGCGCGTGCGTGAATATGCGGGATTGGAAAAGTTCTTGGTTCTAGTAAAGATCCTCGGGCTAGCTCTTGGGCGAGGGAACTGGATGCTACACTGACTTCCAACGCTTGCTTGCTCAAGGGCATTCATCTCCTTATCAGCTTGGGTCAATTCCTCACAATTCTTTGCCGACGGCCAAACGATGATGATTGCTGATTTAGTCTGAGAGCCCTCACTTCCGCCTGAACAGCCCCGCGCGCCGGTTTGGACGGCGCTGGCATGCGTTCGCCGGGCGCCCGAAAGACCACGGCGTGATGAGGGCGGGTTCCTTGGTCGACCGCAACCCATCGCGGAGCGCTTGCCGCGGGAACTTTTCAGCGTCGGGAGCAGTTGATCTCGACATTTCGCAGGAGGATTCCCATGAGAATATTACGTGTCTCCGTTGCCGCGGCAGCGATAGCTGTCATGGCATCAGCTGCCGTTGCGCAGACCGCGAGCCCGAGCGCAGCGCCGCCGCCACCGGCCGGCGCGGTAAGTCCACCCGCTGGAAACCCTCCAGAGGTGGGTAGTCCGCTTCTGCCCGCAACGAATGTCGGTTTGGATAAGGTTGCGGCAGACGGCGTCTCAACTCGAACGGTTCGCGCCGCGCCCTGCAGTGTCGCTGCACGGGAGACCGATGGCAGCACGACGTGCGTCGGTATCCCTGGTCCTGTTAGGAGCATCGATTATCCAGAAGGCACCACGACTGGCATGGCGCGATAACGGCTGACTGCGACCTGCGCGCTGCGACACGGTTACTTGTGGATATCTTGGATAGTCGTCACGGGCGGAGTCCGGGTTCGGTCGGGATTACCTCGATGTAGTTCCGATGTAGCGTCGTAGACGACTTGTTCCTGTCGAACTGAACCCGCACGCTGTTGTGGAAGCGGCCCTTGCCGATGATGACGCCTTCCATGTCCGCAAGGACCGGACTGCGCGCTGCTCCAAGGGCGCTCATCTTGAATCGAGCGCCGATCAATTCGAAACCGACCACCATGACCCGGCACCATAGCCGAACGGGAGCGAACGAGAAGCGCCGGATCTGCATCGGTGCCATTGGCTTTCTCGCAACCCTGGATATTTCGATACCTGCCCCGGGGCCAGCACCGAAATTTCTGAGGCACTTTCTCCCGCTCGCGCCAACTCCCGCAAGAGGTCGTTCTCATCGGGTGTCCAGCGCAAGTCTCGTCGGCTAGGTCCAATCATGATTCCGTCAGCAAATCGTATTGATGCCGCAAGCGTTTCCTTGTGGTGCTAATTGCGTCGTAGATACGTTCGAGGTTGGCGCCATCTCGGGTGAAGACGTGAAGCGTCCAGTTCGTTCGGATGATTTTGTCGATCCGGTATTCGACTTCGACGGCCGTCACGGCTTCGCCACCGGGAAAACTGCGTAGCGCCTGCAGGGCGATCCGCTCCAGGTCCTGTTTGGACACGAGTATCTTGGACACGACCGCGCTCCCGACCCCCTGTTCCGTTAGGAACAGCTGCAGATGGCGGTCGTTCCAATGGTTTGAAACGCCGGCCAGCCCTCGGCTCGCCTATTGCCTCAATCCGTCCGGGGTGGGGACATGACCGGCCTCCTGCAGGGAAATCTCAATAAAATAATCCAGAAGCGCCGAAACCATGTTGCCGTCGTCGGATTATCTACGCGTCGCCGTCCCGCGACATTGCGTCCCCAAGTCTGAGACGGTCCAGCCATCCCCGGTTGGGCCGTTTTCTTTTCGCCCGGCGGCCATTAGAATACTGTCGGCCAATCTCCGGGGCTGTGGCGGCCTGACGGGATCGGCCAGCGCGGTCGGCCTGGCCCGGAAACCGGCCGATCGCGCTTCTTGTAGCGGTCCTCAACTAATCACCTAGAATGCTTCGGTGCCGTAACGCACACACCCCCAAGTGTTCGGAGAAACCCCGCCCATCACCAATGGACGGGGTTTTTTCGCTCTCCCATCGCTTCGTCCCCACCACATCCAGTCCGGCGGCGTTGCGGATCTCTCGGCACGCTCATTGCACCGACGATCCGGGTTGCTGCCTGGATGGTCCTGGTGCGGCGACCTGCGCGGTCACGTTGCGCTCCCCAGCTGTCGTCGTGACCGCGCTCCTGTCCCGTCGACGCGAAAACCAACGCACGAATAAAAAGTCGCCGGGCTAAAGATGGTGCCGGTGTGCAACGACGAGGGCATGAGCGAGCCGACGCGGACGGGGTGCGGGTCGATCGCCAATGACCCATCGGAATAGCCTGAGACGCAGATGCGGTCGGGGCCGCCGGTTTAGCAGAACGAGCGGCAACGCCACGTTCAGCGCGACCAGCCCACCCCAGATCAAAAACACTGTTTCCATCGGTTATCTCCTGCGCAATTAACGGTTTCAGCGCCGCGCCGTTCCGCTAGTGCATTTTGAGTATGCTTTTAGCGAACCTTAAAATCCTCTGGTTCAACAAATCACTTTGACAATCTAAAACAGACCGATATGATGTGAACCATCCAAAATGAACTTGGAGGGTCTTCAGATGTTCGTTCGGGCTTACCTTCGCGCATCCACAAATGAGCAGGATGCCAGCCGGGCCAAGGACCAGCTCAGGGCCTTCGCTGCCGAGCGCGGCCTATCGATCGCTGCCTGCTATGTGGAGAACGAAAGCGGCGCCAAGCTCGCCCGGCCCGAACTGTTTCGGTTACTCACAGATGCGCATCCGGGCGACATCCTCCTCGTCGAGCAGGTCGACCGCTTGTCGCGACTAACCGCGGAGGACTGGGAGCGGTTAAAGACAGAACTGACGGCGCGTCGTGTCCGCGTCGTGGCCCTCGATCTGCCAACGTCGTGGATGATGGCCAGCACGTCCGCCGATGAGTTCACTGGCCGGATGTTCGAGGCCATCAACGGCATGCTGCTCGATATGCTCGCTGCGGTGGCCAGGAAGGATTACGTCGATCGGCGCCGCCGGCAAGCGCAGGGTCAGGCCAAGGCAAAAGCAGAGGGGCGCTATAAGGGGCGCCCCGAAGATACGGAACGCAATAACGGCATCGCCCGCATGCTGGCCGCTCGTCAGTCTTGGGGATCAATCCAGAGTGCGACCGGCTGCAGTCGTGCGACGATAGCGAAGATAGCAAAGCGCGTTAAACGACCCGCCTGATACTCGCCGTGTAGCTTCCGCTGCGTCCGGCCAGTCAATAGCGGCGGCCTGGCCGATATCGTTTCTTGGGTGCCAGCGCTTTGTCGATTAGCGCATGGACAGCGTTGATTGCTTCCTGTCGGCTAATCGCCGACATGCTCTTCAAAGAGCAGAAGCCAACTTCAACGATGAGCGAATACGAACGCGAGCAGGGGAAGATCCGCGCGAATCCCGAACGGCTTCGTAAGGAGCGATTGGCGAGAGAGAGCAACAGAAACTAGGCCGACGGCGTCCACGCAATGACACCCACTTAGCCCGGCAGTACTTGACTTGGTTGCGGAGCCGCTTTCAGGCGGCTTTCTTTTTGCGTCAAGAGCCGGCGGTGATCGAGAAAATTAGCAAAACGAAGACTATCGTGAAGACCCAGCGGCGATTTAACAATTTTGCGTCCTCACTTCAATCGTAACCTGATCGCCTATCGTGCGCTGTATTCGGCGATACCGCTCAATGTTCTTGTCGATCTCGACGCACTTCTCACACATCAAAAGTTCCGCATCACGCGCGGGCAGCCCAATTAGCGCCCACGTTTATTCGACTGCGAAGCGGCGATTTTGTTCAATCGGGCCAGCCGATAGCGGCTTCAATGTTTCAAATCTCGAACGGCACCGGCCAAGCGGTCGAGAAAATTCTTGACCCAAAGGTCATCTTTTTCCTTCGCTTCCAATCGGAGCTTCAATATTTCGTCGTCCGTTAGCGGTACAAGTGGTGGCGGCTCAATCTTCTCCATAAAAATCATCATTGGCGTCCCTTCCTATGGACCAAGAACGCCTGAGCTCTATCGTTCCAAAAAGAGTTTAGATGGGTCCAAGAATGAGCTACGCATTCTTTTTCGGTTTCAAACACCCGTCTTTGATTTCATGGGTAACCGCGCGGGTCTCTTTGGCGGCTACTTTTGCGACCAGCCGGTCGCCGCACCAAACCTCAAGGCAACCATCCCGCATCCGTTCGGCCCGCTCGATTGCCTCGTCATCGGTTTCGCAAACGATAGGTTCAAAGCCGGCGAAATGGCCGTCAGATCCAATTTTAAAAGCCCGGTATTCTGCCGTCGGCCTTACCCTGGCGGTCTCAATTCGCCCTTGATCCACTTGTCTGCCGTTTTTACCGGGTCATCCCCGTTGCACTTTCGCAAACAAAGAGTGTCCCAATCATGGTCAGTAGGCGCTTCAGTGGCGCACTACGTTTGGGGCATTTATCGGCAGGCAAAAAGACGGGGCACGCCCGGTGAGATAAGCAAATTTCACAATCCCTGTTTTGTGCACTTTTGAACACAGCGATAAATTTAATGTCCGGTTCCCGATTCTAAAACGTTTCCTCTCGAAGGCGGGATGGAAACGGCCAGCACCCTCGGAGCAAGCGTCGTCTGTGATCTGGATTGGTATCAACCGGGCCAAGGGTTTCGTCGCTGTGATTGCGCTCGCGGTTCTTTAAACGCCCAACCTTGTTGCGCCCTTGTGTCGGGCGGTCGCTGATACCCGTAATGTCAGGCGACAACACGTAAGCCGCCATCGGACAGCATTTTTTCGACCTCGGACGCCGGTCGCGGCGGACTAAAAAGATAGCCCTGTACCTCGTTGCATCCCTCCGATCGGAGAACGGCCAACTGTTCGCTGGTCTCGACGCCTTCCGCGGTCGTTAGAATACCCAAACTTTTGCCGAGGCCTGTGACGGCCCGCACGATTGCCGCGGAGTCTTCGCGGGTAGCGAGTTCGCTCACGAAAGATCGGTCGATCTTGATTTTATCGAACGGAAAACTGCGTAAGTAGCTCAGGCTGGAATAACCAGTTCCGAAGTCATCCATCGAAATCTTGACGCCAAATCCTCGCAACTTGTGCAGCGTGGCAAGTGTGGCTTCGGTTTCCTGCAAGAGAACGGACTCCGTGATTTCCAGCTCGAGGCGTTCGGCCGCCAGGCCGGAATCGGTCAACGCCGAAACCACGGAGGAGAGCAGGTGCCGGCTCTTGAATTGCAAGGGAGACAGATTCACGGCGACCCGAACGGCCTGCGACCAACCAGCCGCATCCTTGCAGGCCTGGCGAAGCACCCAATCACCGATTGGGACAATAAGTCCGGTCTCTTCCGCGAGCGGAATGAAGTCGAGGGGCGGGATCGTACCACGCAATGGGTGGCACCAGCGGACCAGCGCCTCGAAGCAGATGATGCTGTTTGTCCGAAGATCGTGGATCGGCTGATAGTAGACCTCAAATTCGCTTCTTTTCAGGGCGGCCCGCAAATCGATCTCGAGCAATCGGCGAGCCTGCGCGCGGGCGTCCATTCCAGCTTCGAAGAAACGATAGGTACCGCGACCGTCCGATTTCGCCCGGTACAAGGCCAGGTCGGCGCTCTTCATCATCTGATCCGGACCTTCTCCGTCCGCCGGCGAGAGCGAGATCCCGATGCTCACGCCGATCGCGAGCTGCTGCCCCTGAATTTCATAGGGGGCTTCGACAGTTTCGATCAGGCGCCTGGCAAGAGATGACGCTTCGAAAGCCTGGTCGTCGTTTCCGAGCTGGACGATTGCAAATTCGTCACCTCCCAGGCGGCACACCGTGTCACAATCGCGGAGGCAGACGGATAGCCGCTTTGCGACCTGCTTTAGCAGTTCGTCGCCGACCGGATGACCTAGGGAATCGTTGACCTCCTTGAAACGGTCGAGATCAAGACAGAGCACCGTAATGTGATTGTTCGATCGTGAATGACGAAGGGCGTGATCCAACTCCTCGCGGAACTTGGCCCGGTTCGGAAGTCCGGTAAGGGAATCATGGTGGGCCATATAGGAAAGTTGGGCCTGCGCCTTGCGCCAATCGGTAATGTCTTCGACCGTCGCAACCCATCCACCGCCTTGCATGGGTTCTTCCACTACCCGGATGACCCTTCCTGACAAGGTTTCCCTAATTTTTGTGTTGGATTTGCCCGCCTCGACGTCGGTCATGACACGGAGAAAAAACTCGTCCGGATCTTCCGCGAAACCTCCCGCCGACTTTTGGTACCTGAACAGATCGAGCAGAGATCGGCCCATGATCTGAAAATCAGATACTCCCGTCATTTCGGCATATCGGTTATTGAAAAGCGTGACGCGGCCCTGGGCATCGAACATGCATAAGCCCTGTGACATGTTTTGCAGGGCGGTATCGAGCAGAACCTTTTGTTGCCGCAGCTTGCTTTGCCATTGCCGCGAGCTCAACGCCGCCACCAGGCACATTCCGAGGATGATCGCGGCGCAGGCACCGATAATCAGCGAAAGGGAGGTGGGCGACAATGAAAGAGCGTCGGCGGCCACCGTGGGATCCGGAACGAATGTGATCGCGGCCATGGCGGTAAAATGAAGTGACACTGTCGCCACCGCGAGCAACAATGCTGAGAAGCCGGTGTACGCGAGGTTTTCGTTCTTTACCGCAACCGTCAAGGCCAGGGCGCCGAACGCGCAGCCAAGCACCAGCGCTGCAAAAACAACGGGGGCGGACCATGTAATATGTCCCGGTATTTGAAGGGCGAGCATACCTGTGAAATGCATCGCCGCGATGCCGATTCCGATGACGCCTCCGCCAATCGCTGGCATCCATCGCGAAGAGCCCTGTAACGCGATCGCAAGACCGGCGCCGGTCAGGACGGCGGCGATTATCAGCGAGATGATGGTTAGCGGGAGATCGTATCCAGCGACCGTGCCGGGATCGTAGGCGAGCATCGCGATAAAGTGTGTCGCCCAAATCCCGCATCCGGCGGCTGCGGCATCGAGAAGCAGCCACCTTAGACGGGCTTTTCCTTGCGTGGCCTGCGCCCGTTGGAACAGGCTTACGGCCACTCCGCTCGCGAGAAGACAGACGCCAGCGGCGAGCAGCACTAGGTGCCAATCATGGTCGACCGCGAGGCAATTGAACACTTGGAACATTTTTGGACCGGTTTGATGATCGGTCCTTGATAACGTGTGTCCGACCGTGTCTGAGTTAAAGCTCCGCCTCTTCTTGGACAACGTGCCTAATAAACTACCTAGAAAGAAAGGTGCATTGACGCGGCGCGCCAATTGCATCGATTTATCCTCAATTCAGCCGGCATTCTCCCTCGGCAGGATCGCGCGGGGGCGCCTGGGCCGCAGCCCCCGAGATTAAAATACAGAAACCCCGCAACCGTTCGGCAGGGCCTGTGGTTGATTGTAGAGCTGTTCGGATTACGTCGCCCCTCGGACAGCCGGCACGGCCGGGCACCCCAATCGTCCCCCAAGACGCGCTGGTCGTGCTCCCAAGCGCGGTGACCGCCACATGGGAAGTCCGACCAATCTTTGCCCGTCGGTGAACCCAATGTTCAGGCAACACACGTCGCCTGAGGCTGCTAATTCAAGATCTTGTTGCGAAACCACAGATCTTTGTTTCAAGGCATGTCTGAATCACTGACACGGATAGAAGTCGAGTCCTTGGCGTGCCTCGCGTCGTCTGTAGCCGGAGGAAATCACAGGAGCTATCGCCAAATTTTGGTGACGGCGGTTGCCGGTCAGGCGGCGGCGGTTGTGGGCTGACGGTCGGCCAGCTTGGCGATGACCTCGATCCCGTCGTTGAATGTCACACCAAGAACGAGTTTTGGCAACTGGTTGTGTCCATCGAGACGTCGCCAGCTTTTCTGTGCGCCCTCAAGCAGTTTGAAGACCATTGCGAGCGCGGTTCTGTTGGACAGACAGCCCTTCGACCGGATCGTGCGGTGGCGCACGGTGGCGAAGGTGCTTTCAATAGGATTAGTGGTCCGCAGGTGTTTCCAGTGCTCGGCCGGGAAGTCGTAGAACGCCAGTAGCATGTCCCGATCCTTGCTCAGGCAGTCGGCGGCCTTCTCGTATTTGGGCGTGAAGCTCTCGATGAAGGCGTCGAACGCCAGCTCGGCGATGGCCTTGGTTTCGGCCATCCAGATTTCCTGCAACGCGCGTTTGGCTTTCGGCTGCTGGCTCTTCGGCAGCTTGGCGAGCACGTTCGCGGTCTTGTGCACCCAGCAGCGCTGCTCGCGCGTTTTCGGCCAGACCTCACCGGCGGCCTTCCAGAACCCGAGCGCACCATCGGCGATGGTAAGCTGCGGCGGCACGTCGAGCCCGCGCCGCTTCAGGTCGAGCAGCAGATCGCGCCAGTCCTGCGCGCTCTCGCGGGCGCCATCGGTGAAGCCGACCAACTGCGGAAGTAATTGCGCAAAAATCACTGTCCGTTTGCTCTGTAGAGCGTAACGTACTCATTGAAGCTAACCGAAACCATTGGAACGAGAAGACGGCCGACAATGCGTTGGTCGAGCGACTTATCCCGAAAATCACCGAGATCCAGGCCAGACGCGAGGTGATGAGCAATCCACCACGAAAACTACAGACGCCGTGATGTGCTCAAAGCACCGGGTCGCTTCAAGATCTCAAAATCAGCGACGTTAACCCCGTAAATTCGCATGCTTCAACTTTATTGGTTGTAAGCGTGACGCCTAAAACTGTGCCTTATATGATCTAATCGTAGTGGCTCCTTCCGTGCCACGTCACGTTAAAATGAACCCGCCGATCTCAACCCCGGTGGGTTCTTTGGCTTCGCGCTTGCGAGATACGGCGAAGCCGTCCGATACGTCGAAACAGATAACAAATCGCCCGCATGGCTCGCACCAAAATGTGCGACCATGTTTTTTCATCGGCTCGACGCAGACAGGGCACAGCGGTGTCATCGGACTGTGTAAGCGTGTTGATGTCGGCCAGGTAGTTCAATCGTAAGCGATGTTCTCAGGCCACGGCTTTGAGGTCTTGCTTTCGGTAGGCCCACGGCAATAGCGCGTCGATATCGCGATTGGGATGACCGTTGGCGATCCTGGCGAGTACATCCGTGAGATAGCTGAGCGGATCGATGTCGTTGAGTTTACAGGTCTCGATCAGCGTTGCGATGGTGGCCCAGTGGTCGGCACCGCCATCAGAGCCAGCGAACAAAGCATTTTTCCGGTTCAGCGTGATTGGGCGGATGGAACGCTCGACGGTGTTATTGTCGAGCTCGATGCGGCCATCGTCGAGGAAGCGAGTTAAGCCTTCCCAGCGCGACAGGGCATAGTTGATCGCCTCGGCGAGTTTGCCCTTTTGGCTGATCAGGCCAAGTTTTGTGCGCAGCCACTGCTCCAATGCGTCGATCAGCGGTCGGCTTTTGTGCTGCCTCGCCAGGCATCGTTCCTCGGCGCTGCGGCCACGGATGTCATTCTCGATTGCATATAGTGCAGCAATGCGCTGAAGCGCTTCGCTGGCAATCGGCGCCGGACCGGGAGTCGCGAGCTTGTAGAAGTTACGCCGCACATGGACCCAACAGAACGCGAGCTGCACGTCGCCGCGCTCGGCCAGTCTGCGGTAGCCGGCATAGCCATCCACCTGCAAGACGCCCTTGAAGCCGTTGAGATGGGTGATCGGCCGCTCGGCTTTGCGGTCTGAGGCGTAGACATAGGTCACGCCCGGCGGATCGGATCCGCCCCATGGTCGGTCGTCGGCGGCATAAGCCCACAACTGTCCGGTCTTGGTGCGACCGCGGCCGGGATCCAGCACCGGCAACGTCGTCTCGTCGGCAAACAGTTTCGGCCGCTGCTTGAGCTTGTCCAGCAGGCGTTGATGCAGCGGACGCAGATGCCAGGCGGCATGTCCCACCCAGTCCGCCAGCGTGGAGCGGTCGAGATTGACGCTCTGCCGGGCGTAGATCTGCGCCTGGCGATACAGAGGCAGATGGTCAGCATATTTGGAGACCAGCACCTGCGCGATAGTAGCTTCGGTCGGTAGCCCGCCCTCGATCAGCCGCGCCGGCGCCGGGGCCTGCACGACGCCATCCTCGCAGGTGCGGCAAGCGTATTTCGGCCGTATCGTGACAAGCACCCGGAACTGCGCCGGCACGATATCCAGCCGTTCGCTCCTGTCTTCCCCGATCCGGTGCAACGCGCCCTGGCAGCAGAGGCAGGTCTTATCATCGAGGTCGATGGTGGTCTCAATCCGCGGCAGATGCGCCGGCAGCGCACCGCGGTTGGCACGCCGCTTCGCAGCTCCGGCCTGTCGCGCGGCCGGCGTCGTCTGCTCCGCACCAGCCGCATCACTCGCAGCTGTCTGCTCGACGTCTTCCAGACCCAGCAGCATCTGGTCTTCGGGCAGCGTCTCCGCCCGGCGCCCAAACTGGTGGCGCTGCAGGTCTTTGATGATCTGACGCAGCCGTTCGTTCTGCACCCGCTCGGCGAGCAGCATCGCTTTCAGCATCATGGGATCGTCGGGCAATGCGTCGCTCGGCATGATCAAACCAGATCATATTTTCCGGCATTTTGCGACGATCCCAACGCGGCTGATTCACTTCGCCGCAGCAACAAGTTCAGCCCGGTTGCGCCGGCGTCACCGTCTCACGCGCCGCATGGACACGCCGCCAATCCAGCCCTTCAAGCAGCGTCGACAATTGCGCGGCCGACAAATGGATCATGCCGTCTTCGACCCTCGGCCAGCGGAAGATGCCATCCTCCAATCGCTTTGCGAACAGGCACAGACCCGTGCCGTCCCAGAACACCAGCTTGATCCGGTCCGCCCGTTTCGCGCGGAACACATAGACCGCGCCCGAGAACGGATCCGCCGCCAGGCTCTCGCGCACCAGTGTCGCCAGTCCATCGGCGCCCTTGCGGAAGTCCACAGGCTTGGTCGCCACCATCACCCGCACCGCGCCGGTCGGGCCTATCATGCGCCGGCTTTCAACGCCCGCAACACCGCCGCGATTGTGTCAGCCGGGGCACCAGCGCCGATGCGCACCATCACACCGCCGATCGTAACTTCGATCGTTCCGACGAGTGGTTCGTCCCGATGCTGTCGCCGCACCTTGCGCTGCAGATGTCCCGAAGCTCCGGCCGGTGCCGCAGCTACGACCGCCGGCACGAACCGCACTTCGTTGTCTTTGGAATTGACCGCCTGAGCTTCTCGGATTTGCCGCCGCCAGCTAAACAATTGCTGCGGCGACAACCCGTGTCGCCGCGCCACGCCCGAAACCAACTCGCCGCTGCTCTCGATCTCGGCGACCACCCGCGCCTTGTCCTCGTCGCTCCAGGTCCGCCGGCGTCCCGCACCGGTGAAAACCTCAAGCCGATGAGCCGGCTTAGTGATAGCATTATCCACTGTGTCCATTCTAAGCCTAACGGTCAAAGCACAGGCCGCAGACTCGCAGATAAAGACATCAGCCGGAAGGTGATCCCAGAACAGCGCTTACGTTCAATCAAACCAAAACGTTATAATTCTGTCATGTCCGATACGCCATTCAAGTGGGCTGTGGCGCCCCGCTTTGCAACCGCGAAGGAAAGTTTGCGCTGAAGTATTTCCGCGTCGGCGGAACGAAGAGGCCGGTGGGCGGTCGCCGGTCTAATTGGTAGGGCGCTTTCCAGCCTCAGGCTTGTGAAGAAGTCGGATTACGAAACGGTCGCCGCACCAGACTTCTATATCGCTACCGGAGGCAATTCGTTTAGCCTTGAAGACAGCTTCGCCGTCGTCGCGGCAGACCATTTCCGCAAATCCAAAATCGCTATCTGAGCCCACAGTATAAACTCGGTACTCTGGCACTTTTAGTATCCAGAAAAATCCCCGCCAGTCTGTCCGGAGCTGGCGGGGGTTGGGGTATGAAGCTATGGAATGACTTCATGGTTGTAGCTGATCACCTACTCGCCCGGCGAGCAAATGAAGGTTTTATGTAATCCACAGTAATTGTGTCGAATAATGGCGATTTCTCCGCCACCAACCGAACCGACTGGATTTGGTAGGCTTGCCTATCTCTTCCACGATCTTCATCCCCGCTTGTTGAAGTTCGATCAGCGTGTGTTCACCGTTGCGCGCACACCGAAGCAGTTCGTCGGCAATCTGCTTGCGCAGTTCGTTGCTGTTTCTGTCGGACGAAATCTTCTTGCAAACGTAATCCAGGGCGGCCGTCATATTGGCAATCGTGCTCTGATCTAAAGAGAGCATCCGTTCCTCAAGATTGCAATTCGCCGGTAAGAAGCTTGGCGACTTCCGGCGACCGTAACAGATCGTCACCGGAGCAATCAATGCAGCGAAACTTGCGGCCACCGGTTTTCACCAGCACAAACCGCATTGGCTTCCTGCACTTCGGGCAGGTCGGCGGCTGAGGGTTTTTGGGCATGGGATGCTCGCGTAATGGCAAAATTTTACCGACACAAATACGAAGCGGACATAACGTCGCGGGTTGCTCGAACGAACACCACCGTGCGGAGTATAATCGCTCGGTGGCGTTGGTATTCCCGTGGTCGGCTGCTAAAATGCTGGCCCCCGGATGATGCAAGAAGTTTGTGAAAGTTACATTACGAAAAAGCCCGGCTTGGTCAATCACCAAGTACCCGCGCAAGGGCGACGAGCGATACGAATACAAACGCAAATACTCCGATGAAGGCGATGGCACGGTAAGCGTGAGGCATGACGTTCCAATATCTCCCCGATGCCAGCATTTGCCGGGTTTTTTTGATCGCGGCGGCGGGTGAGTTTGGGCATGTTGCGGGTCACTCACTTTATCGTCGTCGATCCCTTGATCGAAATGCCTAAACGCTTCGCCGTCTTGAGACTTCCCTCCAGCTTGCGTCCGGTCTTCTTAGCAATGGCTATCAGATTCATCGTCTTGGCAAGCTCGATTAGCTCGCGGTCGGATTTCATCGACGGGCCACGATCTTTTTTTTATGCCCTATTTCGTTTGCTGCGCTGGCGTTAGGCCACTAGCCCGTGCAAGCGGATCATTCCGCTTTCCGATAACGTACTCCCGAATGGCAAACACCGTTCCCCACGCGGTCACGCCGCATATGATGACGAGCGCGCCGACGATGGTCAGAATCTCGCGCCTGGTAAGATCAAACATTGTGTTGCCCCCAGCCCGTCATTTTGGCTTACCACTGAGCGTAGTCTTTCGCGACTTGATCGCCTTGACCGTTCGCTTCAATTTCCGAGCGATCAAGATTCGATCTATCTTTGATTCCAGCAGGGCGAGAAGCTGGGCATCGTCCTTAGGCGTCCACGGTTGACCTTTAGGGCGAGGGCCTATTCTCATTTCACTTTCTTACCCCTGATCGATAGTCCCAATCTCTTCGCCGTCTTGAGAATCGCCTCTGGCTTCCGTCCAGTCTTCTTCGCAATGGCTTTGAGATCCATTGTTCTGGCCATTTCGATTAGTTCGCGTTCGTTAGCGCGTGAATTTGGTCCGCGTCGTTTGATCACCGCAAACAACTCCGCTCCTGACTGCGTGAATTTTCACTTTCTCTCGCAGCATTCCGGCGAATTTTCTGCATCGCTTGAATTGCATCGCCCACAGCGCGTCCTTGCGGCGCCGCAGTCACAGGTTTCCCAGGGCCGGAGGACATGGACTTCACACACCCAGCCGGTGTCGTCGCAGCGAGTGCATTTGAATGTCTGTTCGGGCTTCATTGGGCCCCCATCTTGGCTTGCCTACCAATCCGGCCTGAATCAGGAACGATCGTTATTCGGCGTAATATCTCGTAAGCTGATCCTTGATCTGTTTCGCCCGCCATTCGCTTAGTCCAGTAGCATGATGGCCGTTGAACATCGCTGGGCCTTTGCGTTCCCGGTCCCAGACCATGAGGTCCCGCGTACCTTGTCTCACAATGAACCGCGGCGGGGAGGATGGTTCGACGCTCATAATTACTTCACGACCTTCAACCCATGACCGCGTTCCGTCCGCTTGATGGCCGCGGCCAATTCCGGATTGTCGAGCACCTCCATCAGCCTCTTGATGGTGGCCAAAGGATCTCGCGGAAGCCCAGGTTCGAAATGGTCCGCGACGATGAGGGCGGCTTGGGCGAGAGCTATCTGGATTTTCGCTTGGTCGTTCATGCGCATCCCCATTGTATTCCCCGGCGGCATTGAAGCGCGGGAAAGGTCGTCAGGCAATACCGCCAGACACGAAGCGCGGGTCAGATTCCCTTATGGCAGCTTGGCCGGCGGGAGTGATCTCGTAGTGTATCTCTTTTGCGTTCACCTCCGTGACGTTGGCTAAACCCAGATCAACCAGGGTCTTCCAGTGGGCTCGAAACCGTCTGGTCTTTGAGATGTACCTTTTCTTCTCCGCCAGCACGGTCAAAAACTCTTTTTCAATGTTGGTCAGTGAGGCAAGTGATTTCATGGCTTTCCCAGGAAGCGTTGGAGACGGGGCATATTCAAGCGTTGGACTGCTCGTCTGGCAATACCGCCGGATCGCGGACCCGGGCGACGCCGGGGTTGCGCCGATAGGGAATGACGATGGCGAGCCCGCCGGTATCGGCGAAGGGTTTTCCCGTCATCGAAAATACGTAATATTTTCAGATTGCTTTCTTGATGGGAGAACTGACGTGGCGATGGGAATCGTGAAGTGGTTCAATGCGACCAAGGGGTATGGCTTCATTCAACCGGACGGCGGCGGCCAACACGTTTTCGTGCATATATCGGCGGTCGAGAAGGCGGGCTACACCAGCCTCGCGGAGGGTGCAAGGATTAGCTACGAGGAAGTTGCGGGCCGTTCAGGAAAGATGTCTGCGGAGAATTTACGCCTGGGGTGACGTTCGTCACAGAGGCGAAATCGTATCGTTGTATGATATATTCGGCTGCGGAATCCGACAACCGGACAGCACCACCTGAGGCCATGCGGCGTAGCGCCCGCGTGGCCTTGGCTGTTTGTTTGTAGGCGGATCGTTATTCCGGCCGTTGGGAGCCGAGTCTTATCGATTTTTGGCCTCACAGAACAGCCAGATCATACCTTGCCGCCTCGTTTCACTGACGACTAACCATCGATCCATCTCCGGCCACGACTGCAACTGTGAAAACCTGTTCGGGTCTCGGCCACCTTGCGGAATCCTTTCGATCGTGTGGGTCGAACTCAGCCGGCTTTCAAGAATCTGCATTGCATTTGGCGTCTCCAGGTCGTGTGTTTCAACGATGATGTCGCAAACCGACAGTTTTGGCGCGAGCGCCGGGTCGAGCAATTCGACCTCAGCTCCTTCACAGTCCATGAAAATGAGCGGTTTCGACTTGTCCTTCATGAGATCAGTCAGTGTTTCAGCGCGGTAAGCGCCATGAACGAGGAGGCGGTCGGAAACTCCATTCAGGGACGCGGCCTGGGCACAAGCCTCAACGGCCAAAGGATCAATGTCGAATGCGTGAACCGTAGCCTTCGGCAGTAGCCTCGCCAATCCCACCGCAAAATAACCTTCGGCGCAGCCGACATTGATGACCAAATCCGGATCTCGAGCGACCGCCTCAGCGATGCAACTGTGAAGGTTTTCCTCGTAAGTGCCGAGCAATTTTGGAGCGCGGTCACCGTCTTCCTGGGGATTCATGTCGGGCAGGAGCATGCCTGCGAATGGACCTCCGATCACCACGTTGCCACATCTTGCGGACAGCTCCGCAGTGAGCTCTTTGCGCCGTGCCATCGCCGAATGGTTGAAGGGCCGGGCTGCTCCGACAGCGAGAAGTAATTTTTGAGAAATACGACGGCCCATACCAACCATGAATGTCTCCAAGATGTTAGCGGATCACCTTTTTGAACGATTAGCTGTCACACGACAACGCCCATCTTTGTCTCAATCGCGGGATACGGCCCGGTTTACAATGTAAGAGCTCATGCTGCCATAAAGCCGGTTGGCACCATCAATCCGCCATACGAGAACGGCAGCGGCAAGAAATTCGGAGATCACTACGCAAACAGCGAGTCCTTCATTGTCGCAGGCGGTGGCGAACTATGAAGCGCCGGCGCCGATCGGTCACAAAACGCAATCGGCAGCGGGATCGCAGACAGACCGAGGCGGTAAGATTTCTTTAGCCGCGGCCGGCTATGGGCCTGCCTCGGGTCTGGAAAGACCTAGCTCGCGCAAGAACCAAAGCCGCCGCTGTGTGGAGACAGCGGCGGCTTTTTGTTTCTGTGGGAAACAAGCGATCGGTTAGTCCGCAATTGAAACGCATACAAACTCGATTGGAACGGGCGTTGCCGCCGCCGTAGAGTTTTCGACGTGCGAATCCTTGGCGTGTTGTGCGCAAATAGCATACTGATTATAGGTATTAATCAGCACAATCTGCGTAGAGGTTACCATGTATAGTCGGGCTGAACCGGCCATGGCCAAGGTCGGAAAGGCTATAGCGATTACGATCGTTGCAATAAGTGTTCGCATTTTACGTTTCCCCTATTGGCCTGTTTCGCGGCGTACGTCTGTTTCAGCACACTCTACGCGCGCGCGATAGTGCGCCCCTGGCATGCCGATATGCGGCGACATCCAAGGCAATAGCAGAGGATACCTCCACCTGACTGCTTATCTTATTTTATGCTTTTGTGGGAGTATTGGCGCCGGCGAAATAAGACTCTCAACCGGCAACGGATCTTCGCCCATGCGAGGCGACGGAAGCGGTAACCTGTTCTCAACGGGTTCGCGATATCGATGAGGCGTTGCGGATCTCGTAACTCGTACCGCGGAAAATCGACTGAAAACCCGCCGACTCAACCCGGCGGCTTTTTCTTTTTAGTTGGCGATTGGCCGTAGCGGTTTTTCAATTCTGACAGGGCTCATTAGCTCTTTGTTGGGCATGCTTCGCGAGGCAATTTTAATGGAGCGATGATAGCCTTTGCAAAAAAGAGGCGAAAAGAATGGAAACTCCGAAGCTCAGCCCCCGCGAGGCAATCGCTCGCTCTTACCCAGGATGGGACGCGGATCTAGCCGATCGCTTGATCAAGTGGCTCGACCACTGCGGTTACGCCATCGTGGAAAAGAGGCACGACAACGACCCGGCAAACTTGTCGTCATCAACCTCAGCTCAACTATAGCAAGTTCACCGGTGAGATGTCAGATCTTCAGAGGTATCTTGTAATCGTCATTGCGATGTTCGCGTTTTTGTTCGCTGCGTCTACGCATGGCGGAATGGTTTGGCGCGGCTCTCAGCCGACACACACCGCAGCGACGAGTCTGCCGCCAAATTAGAACTTTCAAGAATCGATTTGAGTGGGGAGCACGTGTCGATCGGGACTGTAAAGTGGTTCAACGTGAGCAAGGGATACGGTTTCATCAAACCAGAGGACGGCGGTCCGGAGGTGTTCGTTCACCTGTCGGCTGTCGCTAAGGCGGGCTACGCCAACCTCGCCCGAGGCTGCCGCGTTAGCTTCGAGTTAGTCGCCGGCCGTAACGGAAAGACTTGCGCCGAAAATCTGCAAGTCGGGTCACGCTAGACCTGTCGCTGCGGGTCAGCCGATGACAGATGCCCACGTCCCCGCGCCGGCCAAGAACACCACCAGTCCGAAGAAAACAGCGGCTTCGATGGTCGACAAAGTCCAGGGAGTTCGCATGCGGATAACTCCTCACTCCGTCCCGAATAACCGAGATTCATGAAGTCTTTATAAAGGCCGCTCTATCTAGGCGCAACTGTGGACAATTTGGAGTTTGCGCCGATGCGAATTGTTCTGGCCCTATTCGTGTTTGCAGCACTCTTGGGCGCCCCGGCGGCTGCTGGAGAGTATCGCATCCATGACAATCAGGGCGGACAGGTCGGCCATTTTCTCGATCTCTTCGAGGGCGTGCGCAAATCGGGCAAACGCGTCGTGATCGACGGCCAATGTCTATCGGCCTGCACCCTGGTGCTCAGCGTGGTACCGAACGACCGCATTTGCATGACGCCACGCGCGATTCTGGGATTTCATGCGGCCCGTTCGTTGGACCGACATGGCCAGCTTCATCCCGAGCAAGAAGCGACCGACTTCATGCTGAAGTCATATCCGACCCCGGTTCGAGGTTGGATCCTTGAGCACGGCGGTCTGACGTCGCGGCTGCTCGTACTTCGTGGCCCCAAACTCTCCGAGATCCTTCAGGCATGCTCATAACGGGCTGTTGGAAAGCCGGGTTATTCGCGGGCTAAGGTCCGCCGCCGCAAACATGGATCCGTAGCCTTTGCCTAATAAATAAAGAGGGGGGAACCTATGTCAGCCATCACCGGCAAATATTTTATCGGCGTTTATGATGAATGCATGAGATCAGGTGTTGTCGAAGCCGTTATCAATGATGACCGCTATCTTGTGCGCTTCGATGAACTGATTGGCTTTGATGACGGCTCGAAATGGCCTGAGGCATTGGCCGTTGTGGCTGTCGCTAATATGGTCGGAGGTGGCGACGAAGGGCCACCGTCATGGTGGTTGTTCGATAATCTTGAGCAGCGCGCAAAATATGAAACGTGGCTGAATGAACCGCCGCCGGACTTGAAACCCCGTGTCGTTCCGCTACGGCGCGGCCCGCAAAAGTAAGAACGACCCATTGACGGGCGCCCGCGGCGCCCCACAACACAGAGGAGAGCCCATGTCGAGACGACCCAAAAGGCGAATGAGGCGGCGGACCATGCAGGCCGTGGCTTCACATAAGGCACGGAAGAAGCGGTAACCAGTCAACGGGTTCGCGATATCGATGACGCATCGCGGATCTCGTAACGCATACCGCGGAGTCGACCGAAAGCCCGCCGCCTCAACCACGGCGGATTTTCTTTTCACAGATGGCGATGTGCGCCAAAAATGGACAAGACAACTTGTCTGTGTCACGAGTTCCTCGGAACGGTTCCTTAACGTTTCCTGGTAAGGCCCGCTCAAGAATTTTCCGTTATGCCTTTGAACCGGACGATCCGGGGATAGGCTTGTGCCAGCCAGCAACGACCTTGGTGAGCGCAAACACGTGCGCGTCGATTATCGGCGACAGGGATTTCTTATCCCAGCGCCTGACGCTCCTTGGCTCGAGTGTTTCATAAAAGACGTGTCGCAAGCCGGCATCTGCATCGAGGCAGGGGATCTGGTCGTGCCTGAAATTTTCGGCGTATCGTTCAATTCGGGCGGAACCGTAGTCCGCGTTTGCAAATTGATTTGGCGTCAGGGCGAGACAGTCGGTGCGAAGTTCCTAACAGCGACACAGCTGCGGCAGGGTCGTCTTTAGAGCCCTGGATGGCGCCGACTCGGGTCCTCGCAAGAAACGTAACCGCGCTTTAAGGCGAATAAGCCAAAATGCCGGTCTCCGGGTGGGGACCGTGCTGCGCCTTGGGGACCTTAGGGGTGCGCGCGTAATCCTGGAGAGCCGTCGCCGATGTCTCAACCCGGCGGCGGCTTTCTCGTGTCTGCGGGCGTTGCGCGACAAGCCCGTGTGTAGCCGCTCATGCATCCTTAGAAACAGCCCTGTGGATACGCAGTGGATTGCTGCGGGCAACGACCGCGCCCGGGCTTCACGCTGGGCTCTCGTTTTTCCCGATGGGCTCAACGGTTATTGCTGAGCTCGGCAGGCTAAGTCCTTCAGACCGATACTTTTAGGCGGGATCGGTGCAGGGCTCAGACTTGGAAATCTGGCAGCCCATCGTTGCGCAAACCTTCTTTGAAGGTGAAGCGGGATCTCGCACATGTCCGGCTGAGCTCGTAGAGATCGACAAGACCATTGAGCGGTATCGTCGGATAAGCGAACAATAGGCGATCAGGTCACGGTCGATCGGGCCAAAGAATTGATCGCTGATCTGAAGGCCCAGAAAGCCGCGCGCCACCCCGATCAGCCAGAGTAAGGCCGCCTCGGTTGAAGCGTTAAGCATTTCATTTAGAATGGTGCCCACATATCCCCTGGATGAAAAGTAAAATTGCTGTCGCTTGCACAAGATGCAAGGCTCGATTTCGAGAGAATGTGGCTCGCCTTCGCGATGGCTATCAAGGCCAATGCCCGAACTGCGGTTGCTTCATCAATTACACCACTGAATTGATGGACCTTGGTGTCAGACGAGCACTCACCGAGGCACGCCGTATCCGGAATGGCTTTATTGCCGAGCCGCAAGAGTAGGGCAATTTGATTTTGGCGGCGGTCTAATTTGAAATTAAGCTGGTGGGATGACATCGACCCTTACCCATGTTGCCGGCGTGGTAGCTGGTCGTCCGTGAACAAGTCACCAAGCCGTTGATCGGGAGTCTGTTTTTCGGCTGCGGAGGCATTTGAGATTGCAGGAGATGGCGGCTTGAGGCCCCTGAACCTTGCAATTTCGTTTTTGGATTCCCTTTGGCTGCGGACCATGATTCTGTGGTGCATCGGAGGGAACGATGCGGCCAAAGAAGCACAAGATGATGGGATCGAACGATCTGTTCCGGGCGCGGCTGGACCAGATCATCAACCTGAAGCACGAGCTGGTCCTGCTTGCCGGCAAGGTCGATTGGGACTGGATCGACGGCGAGATCGCGCCGCTTTACAGCGAGAACGGCCGGCCGGGGATCGAGACCCGCTTCATGATCGGGTTGTTGTTGCTCAAGCACATTTACGGACTGTCCGACGAGGGGGTGTGCGAGCGCTGGGTCCACGACCCGTAAATTCGATGGTGAAAGACGTGTTGTCGGCGGGTGCGCGATACACGGGCTAACTCCCTGTTTGTTTGTGGAACAGGCAATAAGTTTCAAGAAGGATATCGACGCTGGCAGGCACATCCTTGCGCCGCCCGATCGCAGGATACTGTGACGATGGACACAGAGCCGTCGGCCCACGGCGCGTCGATTCGACGCGGGATCTGCTCACATACCTCCAGCCAAAAGCCGCATAAGCTGACGTTTTGTCAGCCAGGTGCCAATGTCTGCATTTTTGATTGAGACTTCGAAGACGGATTTAGAACTCAAGGATTCGCCAATCGAGCCGTCCTGGGTAATTGAGGGAAATCCGGTCGCACAAAACGCGCTTCTTTCGAAAAGTGTCGACCGCATGGCATGGACATATGTTTGGCAATGTACCGGCGGGACATTCAATTGGTACTATGATTGCGATGAAACGGCTTACCTTCTCGAAGGATCGATCGTCCTTGAGAGCGAAAAAATGGGGCCGAAGCGCTATGGCCCCGGTGATGTCGTATTTTTCAAGCGTGGTGCTCATGCACGCTGGCACGTTGAAGGTCACGTCCGGAAATTGGCATTCTGTCGGCACACGCTGCCAGTCTACATCGCACTACCATTGAGAGCGTTGGCAAGGTTAAATAGATTTTTTGCGTTCCGGGCCCCTAGCCAGAGATCGGCGCTGAATCCAGGTTGAAAGTCTTGGGCTGTGTTCGTCCGGTCAGCATCTCGTCAGGACACAGCTTTCCGTAGGCTAAGTGACAGTCCATACGATTCAGAATCAGCTTAAGAAAAAGCTGTTGGTTGCGTTGTCACCGAATGCCCGAAATCTGCCGCGAGGGCTTAGTTCTGCCAACCCCGATTAAAGAACGTGCTTAGTAAAAATGCGCACGACCGATCCCGGAATCCACTCGCTTAAGTCGAAGACCTCAGACGCGATACGTTCGATTTCGTCGCGGTGCTGCAAAAAAAGAGATTGTCGGGCGGCCGACGGCGAACCCTGGATCCCCAAAAATTCGTCCATGGCCGCATCGCTGATCTGACATTGGACTGGCTGATCACCGTTCAGCATTAAGAAGATAAACACAAACCGCTGCTCGTCGTGACCAATCGTCCGCCCCCTGGTTAGCGGCATTATGTTCCCTAGCTCGATTATTAGTCGCGGGCTTGGTTGCTCGGCATGTTGCTGAACCCCTTGGTACCCCGATATGCGAGCATCACGATGATTTCCGCGCGCTGAGGAATTGTCAAATAATCGAGCGCAGCGGGTTGCGCAGAAAGCCTGCTGGCTGCGCTGGTACGTTCTGGCTGGGGTGCCCCTCGGCCCTATCGAACTTGATGCTGAAGAACAGCGGCGGCAACCGGATCATAATCCCGCGGCGTCCACCTTTCACCGTTGAGATCGGCTTCGTCGATCTCAACCGCAGTACTCTCCAAAATTTCGGCTTTGGCGCGCTCGGCTCCTTCCCGCGTGAACCAGCGGCGAGATCGAGCTGTGACGACATTTCGGGCATCACAGAACTGTACTCTGTAGACGGTGATTTTTCTCATGCCTTTCCTCAGTGCCTTCGGACGCGGGCTTTGCCCATCCCCCCAACTGTCCTCAGGTTAACCAATCAAATTTTATCGACAACTGAGAGACTATATTAAGGTTAACTGGCGTGGGCGAACGCAATGACGGGTTACCGTGAATTTCGACGGCGCGCACTCTGAATGGATTGAACCGCGCTGTTGACCATTGCGTGTTGCTGAATCGTGCTAGCCGATGAGCCTTTGTCCCTGGACAGATTGCCACTTGCGTCCCGACTGTTGATAACACCTGCTATCGCGGGCGTTGCGGTAAGCAGGATGATCGCGAGGGCTGCTTTCATGAACCACCTGTCAATGTTGCCAGCCAACTATCAAACTTGCCTAGTCGCACGCGCCCTGTTTTCCGACCTACCGCCATTCATGCTTTAGGTTCGTAGCAAACTTCGCGTTCGAGAGCGCTACCAACTGCTCGCGTTCCCGTGCGAGTTTTGAGAGCGTTGAATGCAGCCACGGTTCAGTGGAAAGAAACTTTCGATCAATCTCGCTGATACGCTTGACGATCGCTTCGAGTGTTACCCGTGGGTGTTCCCGCATAAACGATGGGCCATAATGGGCGTGAGTTCCGTCAAGCGGTCCCGCCGCCACGGACGAAAATCGTTAGAGGGTCCCCATTGTTCCCGAGGCGTTTATTACCTGATGAGGTCGCGAAGGGAGCGCTCGGCGGTGGGGTGCAAATCTCCCTGCTGTCGGCGGCCGCCCGATGCGGCCTTGCATTCGGGAAACCATCGGAACAACAACTGCCCGCCGTCATTAAAGTGTCTTGAAAGCTATATTTTTGGATATCGACGGCGTACTGAATTGCGATAAGACGCCGAATAGTCGCAAGTTTCCTTATATTGTTGACAATCATCTACTCAGCCGGTTTTCCGAATTGGTTCAAGCCACCGAAGCGACGGTGGTTTTGTCATCGACTTGGCGAGTCGATCCGGTCGGGCTGCTTGCAGCACAATATTACAAACAAAACATCCACGCTTTCTTTGGAGGGATAAGAGTTAAGAGAGCAATCTATTCCGGCCTGCACGCAAATGCCCCTCACCGCAAGGCGCACGAGATAATCGTGAGGAAAAGATTGCATTCGGGAGCGGCTGCGGATGGGGCGCGCTAACCGCGATGACAGCAAAGGAAAAGACGGAAACCTGCGGGCCGATTAACACCGACTGATGGGGGACCGGCGCGCTCGACGCCAGGGGAACTAACAGACACTCCGCGCCATTGACGACAACATCAGAGCGGCAGAACAAATTAGCGGTCAACTGACGGGCGGCTGATCGGCGCCTCACCTGGCCCGTGCGGAATGCGCCTCCACCATTGCTGCGCGCACCCCGACGACGCGCGCCGATCAGACGCTGAATTCCAGAATGTCGAAGCCAACGAGCCGGTCGACCATATAGAGCAAACCGCGCTCATCCAGCATCACGTCGTTACTTTGCGGCGCGCTGCGTCCGGCCGCGGGATCCGGAATGAAAAATCCGACCTCGCGCGGCGCGGCCGGATCGGCAACATCGATGATGCGCAGGCCCGCCGAGAACCATACGGCGTAGACCAGCGTGCCGGTCATGGCCTCGTGATACTGATGCGCGCCGAAGCGGGCGCCCTCGACACGGCTGAACGGCGAGTCCAATTCGCTCACCTCGAACAGGCCAATCGGCTTGATTGCCGACAAGTCACTCACGTCAAAGGTCGCGATCCCCGCATGCAACCGCCCGCGCCGTGCATTTTCTTCGCTCGCGCTTTGCGCCTGATCCTCTTCGTCGATCGTGATCGCGATGCGTTTACCACCGATGCGCTGCGGCACAGGCATCACGGTATGTGTCGGCTCGGGAAACGGCGGATGATAATTGTAGGTGCCAAGCGTGCGCGGCTTTGCGATGTCGGCGCAGTCGACCACACGGAAGCCGCCGTGCCAGCAGCTCGCCCAGAACTCGTCGCCAAAGCGTAGCGCGTGGTGCAGCCGATGCCGCTTGCCCGACCAGGTCGGCGTTTCACCGCCCGCGATGTGCTGCCCCGGCATCCACCAGCGCGAGACTTCTTGCGGACGCCGCGGATCGGCGATGTCGTAGGTCACGAGAATGTTGCCGATGTAGCCATCCATCTCGGTCGAGATGTAGGCATAGCGCGCATCCATCGCGAAGCGATGCACACCGATGCCGCCGGTCTTATGGTAGGCGATCAGCTTCGGCTTCGTTGGGTCCGACACGTCGTAGACCTTGAAGCCGCCGTTCTCGTAGGGCTTCGCGCGCGCGGCCTCGACCTCGCGATAGTCCGCTTCGCTGATGGCGAGCTTTGCCGCCATTTCGCTCGCGCTCGGCTCACGTCCGAGCGCTGCGACCAGCGCGGCCCGGGCGGCCGGCACCTGCTCGGCGCGACGGCCGATCTTGGTCATGTTGCGCTCGTGATTGACGATCATCACGTCGCCGACAACGCGAACCTTGTGACTGTGCGAGGACGGATCGTCGAGCGTGACGGTCGCAACCACGCGCGGATTGTGGGGGTCCGCGATGTCGACAATGGTCGTGCCGAGGTGTTCCTTGTTGGGGATGTGTCCGATGTAAGCGTGACGGCCCGCGACCGTGACCTGTCCGGCGCCCGGAATGTCGAGATGCGCGAGGCGGCGAACCTTGTGCGCCAGCGCGCCGGTGTCTGTTTTCGACATTAGTTGAGCTGCCCTCCGGCCGCCTGCACGACCGCACGCCATTTCGGAATCTCGGCCTTGATATAGTCGGAAAATTCGGCGGGCGACGAACTCTGCACGTCGACCCCGAGATCGGTTAGAGCCTTGCGCGTTGCAGCATCGTTCAGCGCCGCGACGGTCGCGCGATTGAGTGCCTCGATGATGTCGCTCGGGGTACCAGCCGGCGCGACCAGGCCGTGCCACGTGGTTGCGTCGAAACCCGGAATGCCGAGTTCGGCAACAGTCGGGATATCGGGCAATATCGCGGTGCGCTTTGGCGTCGTCACGGCTAGCGGACGCACCAGCCCGTCTTTGATATGTCCGACTACGGACGCCGCGGTCGCAAACATCATCTGCACATGACCGGCAATTACATCCTGCAGCGCGGGCGCCGCGCCTTTGTAGGCGACATGCACGATGTCGACATGCGCTTGCGCCTTGAACAATTCGCCGGAGAGATGTGCGGCGGCGCCGTAACCCGAGGACGCGAAGTCGAGCTGGCCGGGCTTTGCTTTCGCGAGCGCGATCAATTCAGCCATCGTGTTGACGGGCAGCGTGGGATTGACCACCAGGATATTGGCTTGCGAGCCGATCAGGCTGATTGGCGCGAAATCCTTCTCAGCATCGTATCCAATCTCTTTGTAGAGGCTCGCATTGGTGGCAAGAATGGAGTTGTTGCCCATCAGCAGCGTGTAGCCGTCGGGCGTGGCGCGCACGACGACTTCGGCCGCGATATTGCCGCCAGCGCCCGGCCTGTTCTCGATTACGAACGGCTGGCCGAGCAGTTCGCTGAGCTT
Source organism: uncultured Alphaproteobacteria bacterium (assembly GCA_963790595.1). GTDB lineage: Bacteria > Pseudomonadota > Alphaproteobacteria > Rhizobiales > Xanthobacteraceae > Bradyrhizobium. Next base: position 535,587 of record CAWBPE010000019.1, read on the forward strand.
CTTGCCGATGATGCGCGCGAGTACATCACTCGGGCCGCCCGGCGTGAACGCGACAATCAAGTGGACCGGCCGCGTGGGATAGTCCGCAGCCGAAGCAGGCGCGAGCCATACAAATGTTGTGATGGCAATGAGGAGTGCAAAAAGGATCCGGCGCATGCCGTTCGTTAGCATGCGGAGTAAATGCCGTCAGCTTCCGAAGCAGATGTTACTGTCGTCACTTTTGCATGGTGGCATGCCACCGACATCCGCCGTGCTTACCCGGCGCTTACCTTGCAAAGTTGAGCAAAGCGCTCAAATTACCTAAGCCCTTGATTTCATTGGCGCACCCGACACGATTCGAACGTGTGACCTTTGCCTTCGGAGTGCAGCAATCCGATACCGAACGGGTGTCGGGGCGAGACGGGTCTTCAAGAATGGCAGTGACAAACGAGTGTACTCGTCCCTCCAGAATGGTCCGAATCATACGGTCCCGTCAAAGCTCCTTTCCCCCGCCATTAAGACTTGGAACACCTTGACAGGTTTAGACTTTTGAGTCCGTGACGGGTGAGTCGCAGGGTGCTACTCTACAACTCGAACTAATGTCGACCCGCTCGGCATGCCCACTTGTGAACCAGGCGATGGATGCCATGACCGCTCGGACGCGAAATATCGACGCTCCAGCCAAACTGAACGACGTTTGTGACTACATCATTCTGAAAATGAGTGAGGCAGAGGCGCATCTAAATGTCCTGAAGCTTCACAAGCTTCTCTATTATGTGCAGGCTTGGCATCTCGCTTTTGGTCGAGGTCGTTGCTTCAACCACGCTTTTCAGGCTTGGGTGCACGGACCCGTTTGTCGGGCCACGTATGATCGCTTCAAGGACACCAAGTCGATGTATTCACCCATTCGCCGGCGTGATATGCGAGACGACTTCCAGGTGGGAGACTTGCCTCGCCCAGTTAAGCGGCATGTTGACAGCATTCTGGAAGCTTATGCAGATTTTACCGATGATCAACTCGAAGAGATGACTCATCGCGAGCGCCCTTGGGCGGCAGCGCGCGAAGGTGTGGACCCGAAAGATCGTAGCGAAAAGATAATCTCAGACGAACTGATGGCCGAATTTTATCGAGCGAGACTCAAACGAAATGAGTCGAAATAATAAAAAGGGACCGCAAAGGCCACTCGTTGGCAAAGTTCCTTCTGCCAGTAGGCGTGTCGACGCAGGCGTTGTACCAGCGCCGCGTCAGTGGACGTTCTCCTTCCGCTTTCTGAGACAAATTAACCTCTTTGGCACTAGCCATCAGGACGCGAGCTGGTTTGTCTCTGTATTCGAAAAGATCTCAGATCTTTGCACCAAAAAAGTCTCGGACGTTTTGGGATCACCTGCAGAAAAACTTCGTTGGAGACTGCACGAAATAGATTGGAATCACAGAGGTATCCCAATCCAACGTTCCGATCTCAATTGGATTGAGAAAAAATATCTCGATAACGAAGAAGAATATCCTTTTTGGCAGTTTTCGGTAAGTACCGCGCTCGGTCGGATCGTGGGCTTTTGGGATGAGCGTGGGGTCTTCAACGCTGTCTTGTTTGACCCGTCACACAATATTCAGCCATCAGCTTACTCTGATTACATGACACGCGAAGCGCCCATCGCTAAAGGCGAGTTCGAGATCGCCATTTGGCATGTCGAATCCAGCATCATTGCGTGTGGTGATAACTGTAGGTGCAGAGGCATCTATGCCGCCATCCAAGCCCAACTGACGCATCGTTTGCATTTTTCAACTCTACTCGTCTCGATGCCTGATGCGCTTTTCACTCGAGTTACTAGGATCATCGAGGCGGGAGCAGCCAACTGTGTGAGTGACATCCTCGAGATAGCTGTCGCACAGCTCGAGAAATAGCTTCTGAGCTGCGGCTTCGCTTGTGCATGCCTTGCTAACTGACGTTTCCGCGACAGCTGGTCGCCACGCTGTATACAGCGGAGTGAATCGAACTCGGAGCCTCTGTCTCTAATACTTTCAGGAGCGATGCCGTAGGTACAAACGGGGGTATGGCGCATAAAATGCCAAAAAATACAACAAAATCAATTCGATTTAGCGGACACTCTCTCCGCCACCCGCCGGACATTCAGGCTTCCCGGTCAACGAACAGAGCGAAAATCCCTGAGCAAAAGCACGATCGCTTATGGCGCGAGTGCAACAACGACCAGGACTTCGGCCTTCTGTCGCCCAAGACTGCGAACCTCATGCGGGGTCTCGCCTGCAAAATACAAGCAGTCCCCCTTGTCCATCACGATATCTTCGCCATCGAGTTTGATGACGATTCGTCCGCTGACCACGAACAGCATCTCTTCGCCGGCGTGCGAGGCACGCGGTGCTGATTTATGCGGAGGCGTGAGCAGAAAGGGTTCCATCATCTTGCGCGTGCGGCCTGCGGCTAGGGCCGAAAGACCGAACGTCCCGTCTCTGGTCTGAATGGCTCCCTGCTCCCGCTGGCGATAGATGGTGTAGCGCGGTGCCGGCGCCGAGTTTGGATCGAACAAATACGCCACGCTTACATCGAGCGCCTTGGCCATGCGCAATAGCGCGGCAATCGACGGCACTTTCAATCCGCGCTCGACCAGCGAAATATACCCCCGCGTCAGTTCGCTGAGGCTGGCCAGACGGTCCAATGTCAGGCCTTTCTCCGTGCGCACGCGCCGAAGGTTAAGACCCAATCCAGCGGTCCGACTGAAATCAAGCAAGGCAAATTTCCTTCCCGGGTGGTCCGCCCGTCCAGACGTTTTGCATCAGATCGACGGTTCGCGCCAGAGGCGGCGCGCGATCTCAATCCAGGCGTTCTGCCAGAAAACATAGGCCTGCTGTAATTTTCGACAATTGCGCGGATAATGTGAGCAAAACAGGCGCCATGAGCAGGTTTTTTGCACAAATCAAGATCATTTCTGATTTGTTGCCGTTTTGCGCGCCAATCGCCGTTTTTCCTCGTATTGATTTCCCACAGTAAACATGGTCGGCTTCATGCGCGCATATGGCGCTCACGAGGTAAGAGATCATGCCGCGAGCAATGATTGACCGCCGAACTCTCCCGCAATTTGCCAGCGATTTGTTGCAGCGGGATCTACGCTTTTCTGCACCCCGAATATTGCTGCAGTTACCAACACGGTCTCCGTGGAGGCGGCAGGTCTCGACAGGGTTGGATCCAGCCTCTCGCGGCTTGCATTGCCCAGGCCGGTAATTTCAAGGGCGCTGTCGAACTGAAAGCGTCCGGCGATTTCCCGACCATGCTGCGGGACAAGACAATACGCGTCCGAAAAATTGACCCCATTTCTTCGAGAGGAACGTTCATGACCGTCGCAGAAGAATTCACGGCCGTCGTTATCCCGGACGACGCGGCGGCATTGCGCCGCATCGTATGGTCGAGTGTGATCGGCACTGCCGTCGAATGGTATGACTTCCTGATTTACGGTGCGGCGACCGCGCTGGTATTCAACAAAGTGTTTTTCGCGGCGGGCGACCCCGCGCTGGCGACGATCGCGGCCTTCGGGACCTACTCGATCGGCTTTCTGGCGCGTCCACTCGGGGCGGCGATCTTTGGACATTTCGGCGACAGGGTCGGACGCAAGGCGATGCTCGCCATCACCATCATTGTGATGGGTCTGGGCACGTTTCTGATCGGTCTGTTGCCGACCTATCAGCAAATCGGCATTGCCGCGCCGGTGCTGCTGGTCGTGCTTCGCTTCCTGCAGGGCATCGGTCTTGGCGGAGAGTGGGGCGGCGCCGTGTTGATGGTAGTCGAGAACTGTCCAACGCATAAACGAGGGTTTCTCGGGAGCATGGTTCAGGTCGGAAATCCCGTCGGGAATCTTGCGGCGATCGGCATATTCTCGCTGGTCTCGCAACTACCCGAAAATGACTTCATGACGTGGGGCTGGCGCATCCCGTTTCTTGTTTCCATTCTGTTGGTCGGCGTTGGACTGTGGATCCGGCTCAGAATGGAAGAGACTGCGGTGTTCCGAACGCTCAAGGCCAAGAACGAAGTTGTGAAGGTTCCGATTGTCGAAATCTTCAAGTATCATCGCCGTCCATTCTTCACTGCGGTGGGCTTGAAGATATCGGAGATCGCCTATGCAAGCATCGCCGGCGTCTTTATCATGTCCTACGCGACCTCCCGCCTCGGCCTTTCCCGCAGTCTGGTTTTGAACGGTGCTTTCATCGCATCGTTCGTCGCGCTGTTCTCGATCCCGCTCTTTGGCTGGTTATCCGACAAGGTCGGCCGCAAGACGATGTTTTATGCTAGTTGCGCGTTCTGTGCGGCATTCGCATTCCCGATGTTCTGGCTGCTCGATACCCGCGATCCGGCGATCGTCATTCTGACGATCGTGGTCGCGATCAGCTTCGGCCAGATGGTGATGTTCGGGATCGGCGCGCCCTGGTACTCCGAGCTTTTTACCGCAAAGCTTCGCTATAGCGGCGCATCGCTCGGGTTTCAGGTCGGCGCGGCTTTGAGCGGGGGTCTCAGCCCACTGATCGCGGCGTCATTAATGACGTGGGCCGGCGGTGCCACCTGGCCGGTTTCGATTTTCCTGATCGTCTGCGCGTTGATCAGCGCAATCGCGACCTTTGCCGCACCGGAGATGGCCAACAAGGAACTTACGTGATGGCGAAAGCGCGCGACATGGGGGGCCGATCTTACCCTCGCGCCGCAAACCGGCACATGAGTTTTACAATAAACTGCACAATGGGAGACCGAGAATGCTCGATACGATCAACGGCACAACAGCCAACCGCGAGGCGGTGATACCGGCCTGGACCGGCGTGGTGCGCTTTCTGCACATCACGCCGCGCGCTTTTCTGCCGATGCGCGCCATGCCCGAACTTCGGCTGATCGCGGGTAAAGGCATTGAGGGCGATCGATATATGATCGGGCGGGAAGAGGGGTTTTATTCGCATAAACCCGAGGAAGGTCGGCAGGTCACGCTGTTCGAATATGAAACGCTGGTGGCCCTGAAGCGCGACCACAATATCGACCTCGGCCCCGAGGAGCACCGCCGCAATGTCACCGTCGCGGGCGTGCCTCTCACCCATCTTGTTGGACGCCAGTTCTGGCTCGGCGAAACGCTGCTGGAGTCGACGCGGCTGTCGATTCCTTGCCGGCATATCGAGGAGATTACCGGCAAAGCAATCTTCGAACCGCTGATCAATCGTTCTGGCCTGAATTGCAAAATCCTGAAGGGCGGAATGGTGCGGGTCGGAGACGCCGTGCGGAATGTCCAATGAAGGTTAAACCGGTCACAACAATCAGGACCGTCGTCGAAAGCATTGAGGAAGGTGGGCCAGGCATCAAGCTCTTTTCGCTGGTCGATCCGGACCATTGGGAGCTTCCCCCGTTTCGGCCTGGCGCTCACATCGATCTGCACTTACCGGGCGGGCTGGTCCGCACTTATTCGCTTTGCAATGACCCCGCAGACAATGCCCGATATCTTGTTGCGGTGAAGCTTGAGCGCGATGGCCGCGGCGGCTCGGTGAAATTGCACGATGAGGTAAGAGTTGGCGATACCATTGGCGTGTCGCTGCCGCGCGGCGGCCTCAGGCTGGACGAAAACGCGAAGCACATTTTTGTCGCGGGAGGGATTGGCGTGACGCCTTTTTTGTCCGCGGCGTCGCTCCTCAAGAGGACCGGCCGTTCCGACTTCAAGCTTCATCTGGTGGTACGCGGTGAACCGCCGCTCAAGTCGTTGCTGGCACCGTTTATCAAAACGGATCATGTTGTTGTTTACGATACGACGCTATCCCGACGGCCAGACGTCGCTTCGCTTGTCGGTGCGCCGACGTCGGATTTGGCCGCGGCGTGTTGCGGCCCTGAGGGCATGCTCACCGATTTCGAACAGGGGACACGCGATTGGCCGGGCGAGCGGGTGCATGTCGAGCGTTTCGTGCCGCCGGTTCTGCCGGTCGATCCCAACGCCAGGCCGTATACGCTAGTGCTGTCGCGCTCGAAACTGGAGACCCATGTCGAGCCCGGGCAAACCATGCTTGCCGCCCTTGTCAATCTGGGAATCGATATTCCCGCTTCCTGCTGCGGCGGGATTTGTGGCTCATGCAAGGTCGATTGGCTTGAAGGAAGCCCGTTGCATCGCGATCGGGTACTGTCGCCGACGGAACGGGGGCGCAGCCTGATGGTCTGCGTTGCTGGATCGGCTGAAGAACGACTGGTCCTGGATCTGTAGGCGGGTGCCTGCCGCCGTCGAGACGGCCTTCGACGGCCGTCAGACCGGTCCTTGGCCGCCGCCGCAGAAGCGAGACAAGTCGGCGCCAGTTCCTCTCTCCGCCAACCCAATCGAAACAGCCCTGACCTTTTGCAGCCGAGCCCGATGGCGCGTCGCTCCCGCGCCTTTGACGCCGAATTCTTCGGCTTCACGGTCGCTTCAACTTCCGGCGATGCCGACCAGGCGAGGGCGGCGGTGGTTTGCGCGCGCCCTCTCGGCCGGCAGGGCGCGCAGCCATTCGCGAAAGCTGACGACCTCGGGACAATCCGCTGATCCTTCTGGCGCAAGCAGCCAATCACCCAAACCGGATCCCTCATTGACCCGGTCGCAGCGATAGCCCGGATGGTGGCCAAGACCGCGTTCTATCAGCAGGTCGACCTTGCCCTCGACCAACTCGTGCAAGCCGGCGGGCTGCAGCACCCGCAAACCGATTTCCGCATGCGTGCTGCGAAACTCCGCCAATTTGAGACGGCGCAGGTCGAAGCTGCCATGGACCCCCAACTGCAGCAGCACCGCACCTGCCGGTTTCAATTGCGAGGTCGCGTCCGCAATGTGACGGAAACCATCGGATATCCCGGGCAGATAGGCCTTACCGGCCGCGGTCAGGATGAGCTGCTTATGCAGCCGCTCAAACAGAGGTACGCCGAGGCGCGCCTCAAGCGCTTTCACCTGCTGCCCCACGGCGGCGGGCGTCACGTGCAGCTCGTGCGCGGCCAGTTTAAAACTGAGATGCCGCGCGGCGGCTTCGAATGCGCGCAGCGCGTTGAGTGGTGGAAGGGTATAGGTCATCGCGCCTCAGTTTGACACCGATAGGCCGCGGCCTTGCAATAGATTTTCTAGGGCTTGACCGAAGCAGCCGTGCTTTGCGCCGACTTGGTGTCCCTGGTTACGGTTCGCAACGTCCAAAGCCCAGGTGTCCAATGTTTGAGATCGTCCATTCCTTTTACGAATTGCATCGTGGTGCTATGGAGGCCGCCATGCGCCATCGCCTCGACCTTGCCGAAGCGATGTTGTGCGAGCGCACGCATCTGACCAATATTGACGGGATCAGGCAGGAGGTGATGGACGAATTCGAAATCGTGCTCACCCAGATGCCCTATGTCGGAGGCGCGGCAAATCGTATGAGCGATTTCTTCATGCGGCTGATGGGCTTTGTGGCCATCAGCCGGGTGCTCCGGCGACACGGTGTGTCGCTGTCCGTGATCGGCGAAATCGAGCGCGAAACCTACAAGGCGCAATTGCTTGACCTGCCCGAAGTGGAACGTCTCGCCTCGGGGCGTCAATTCCTGTCGTCAGAGAATCAGGCTTTGCTGCGTGAGCAGGCCGCAAAAAGCGCCACAAAAAGCCATCAGAAAGAATTTCCGGAAGATTTCGTCTACGATTTCGTCGAGCCGGGCCCGGGCGACACGTTTGAATTCGGCATCAACTATAAAGCTTGCGGCTTTTGCAAATTCGCAGGCCGCCATGGAGATAAGGAGATCTTGCCGAATATTTGCGGACTCGATTTCGACGCTTACGCAACGCTAGGCATCCACCTGGAAAGGACACAAACCTTGGCCGGCGGCGCGGACCATTGCAATTTCCGATTCTCGCGGCGCTAGCGGCGCGCTTGTTCGGCGGCCGGGTTACCGACGCATCTCAAAAACATCGTCAAAGCCAAAGGTCAAAAGCCTAGCAGCGCAAGGCCAACCCAGCTGAGTGCAAATGCAGAGGAAGCGATCACCGCGACGGAAGCCAGGGTAGCAATTGCTTTCACAGACGACATCACCGAACTCCATTCCAAGCGGTGCAGTTCTGGCGAGCGACTTTTGCCCAAACAAGGCAGGAATGGGTCGGCATCGATATTGAGTCCGAGTGTGACCGCCTTGCTACAGCGCGGGCATCGCCACCGGTAAAATCACATTTGCGCCGCCTTCGTTAATCTTGCCGTCAATCTCGCCGAAACGGCGTTTTAACCAGTCCGGCAGAACCGTCTCGGTCCGTGGCCCACAGTCATAATTGGCCCGCAATACCAGTAGAACGAATAAGCATGGGTATTGCGTATTCCAATGAGCGGAGAACGAGGCTCGCGGCGGGAGCGCTGCTGCTGTTGAGCTTCTCGCTCGGCGGCTGTGCGACTTCCACGACGGGGTCATCGCTGATGGACGCGCGAGCCGAGGTCGCCGCGCCTCCGAAAACAAGCGCCTATCTCCCGGTGGAGGATATGCCGCCGGATCGGCAAACGCCCACCATGACGACCGACGAAACGTCGAAACTAAAGAAAGAATTAATCGCCGCCCGCGACCGCCAGGGGGCGGCCGTTAAAAGCCGCGAGGGCACCAAACAGGCTGAGCCGATAAAGCCGCAGTAAGCCGATCCTTATCGGCGGGAGATCCTGCGTCACGAGGGGCTTTCCCGTGGCCGCGGGAGGGCTGGCGCCGGAGCGGATAGCGCGGCTACACTGCCGTCGACCATTCTGCATCCCTGAACCGGCGTTGTGCGGTCTTAACGATTTTCGATGGTTGAGGCCCCAACCATATGCCCAGACGATGTCCTGTCACACAGATCGTCGCCGTCATCCTGGCGGTTCTGGCGTCCGCCCCCGCAACTGCCGGTCCGCTTGAAGATGCCGCTGCCGCGGCTCGTCGTGGAGATTATTCGACGGCGCTACGGTTATTCCGGCCGCTGGCCGATCAAGGCAACAGCTATGCGCAGCACAGCCTCAGCGCGATGTATGCGAAGGGCATCGGCGTGCCGCAGGACTATGCCGAGGCGATCAAATGGCTTCGCCTGGCGGCCGATAAAGGTTTAGCGATCGCCCAGAACGACATGGGGGTGATGTATCGACAAGGTTGGGGTGTGGCGCAAGACAGTGCGCAGGCCGTGAACTGGTTTCGCCGCGCCGCAGACCAGGATTTTATGGCGGCACAGAACAATCTCGGCGATATGTATGCCGTTGGAATTGGAGTCCCGAGAGATTACGGCGAAGCGGTCAAGTGGTTTCGTCGGGCGGCGGAACAGGATTCTCCTTACGCGCAGAATATTCTTGGAATTGCCAGTGAGCACGGACTCTTTTTGCAGCAGAGCGACGCAGATGCGCTGGCGTGGTATCGCCGCGCGGCGAACAAGATCTACGATTCAAGCCATCTGACATTGATGCACGGTCCACAATATAATCTTGCGGCCATGTATGCATCCGGGCGCGGAACCTCAAAGGACAACGTTCAGGCCTATATGTGGTTTACGCTGGCGGCGAAGCTTGGCGACGCCAAATCGCCTGATGCGCTTGGCGTGGCTTCATTCGGCTCATCGAAGGAAACAGCGCTGGAGCAGCGGGACAGGGTGGCAGCGTTGATGACCAGCGCCGAGATCGCCGAGGGTGAGAAATTGGCCCGAAGATGGTCGCCGCATCCGGTTGTATTCATCACACCGCAAGCCAAGTGAAATTACAAATCAAGTGAAATGCGATGCGGTGTAACGCCGACACGGCACGCTATTCGAGATGCATGCCGGACCTGGCGATCACGGTCCGGAAGATCGCCAGTTCGCTCTTCAGCCGGGTTGCGAGTTCGCCCGGTGTGGACGGAATGACCTGCACGCCGCCCGACGCAAAGCGCTCCTTTACGTCGGGTGAATTGAGGGCTCTCACCACGTCAGCGTTGAGCTTATCGACAATCGCCTGCGGCGTTCCCTTCGGCGCGAATAAGGCCGTCCAGTTCGACGCGTTCACATCGGCGATGCCCTGCTCCTGCAGCGTCGGCCATTCGGGATTGAGGGACGACCGCTTCGCCGAGGTGACGCCCAGCACGCGCAAGGTTCCGCCCGCGAGGTTTGGCGCGACCGACGAACTGGCCATGATGCCGAGCGGCACCACGCCGGAAACCAGCGCCTGCACGGCCGGCGCGCCGCCTTTGAACGGCACATTTTGCAACTTGGTGCCGGTGCTCAGCGCCAGCCACTCCAGCACAAGATGCGTGATGCTGCCGATCCCGGGCGTGCCGATGTCGACCGAGCCGGGCTTGGCCTTGCTGGCCGCAATCACATCCGCGACCGTTTTGTACGGGCTGGCGCTGTTGGCTGCGAGCACGATCGGCGCGTCGCTGACGCCCGTGATCGGAACCAGATCGCGCTCGACGTCGTAGGGCATTTTCTCCAGTAGCGCGGGGTTGAGCGCAACATCGCCCCCGCTGGCCATGACAAGCGTATAGCCGTCCGGTTCAGCCCTGACGGCGGCCGTCATCGCGATCAGGCCGTTGCCGCCCGGCCTGTTTTCCACGACGATCTGGTGGCCCCAATACTCGCCAAGCTTGCCGCCGACCAGTCGCGCCGCGATGTCGGTGATCCCGCCGGGCGCGTACGGCACCAGGATGCGAACGGGCCGGTCTGGAAAGGTTTGCGCCTTCACGGGAGCCGCGAGGGCTATGAGGCATGCCGCGACTGCGATGATTCGAAACATGGCGTACTTTGTTTCCCGCATTTCAGGATTGCCGACGAGAGCGGCTTTCGCTCTCGCCAATTCGCCGGTCAGTGGGCGAGAGGATCGGGGCGAAGCTGCAGCCGCACTGCGCGGGGGCGATTGGCCGTTCCGCCTTCCAGATGGAACATGGCCCGCGTTCCATAGGTGGACCACAATCCGTTGCCCTTCCAGCCGGTGGAAGCATCGTCGATCCGGCCGTCCACATTTTTCGGAAAGAAGCCCATCGGATAGGGAACCGTGAAGTTGATGAACTTGCCGCCGACGAACGCGAAGATCGAACTGTTGAGATTTCCCATGATGATCGGCACGTTCTTTCCGAGACCGAAGGTGTTGAACCAGTCGACCCAGACATAGTAACTCGCCTCGGCACTCCCGGCGTCTTTCACGTCGCGCATTTGCGGGCCGGGCAGCTGATACAGCGTCCAGCCTTCGGGGCAGTGCGGGCCCGTCGCGGTCGGACCGTTCAGCACCTTGCATTTGCGCCGGTCGAAACTGCCGACATGTCCGCTCGCGAGCGCCGCCCAGTAAACGCCGTCGGCATCGATATCGCCGCCGCGCGGGCCATAGCCCGGCAGCGGCGGCACATAAATTTCCGAAAGCGCTGTTTCGATCGGGTTTGCGCCCAGTACAGTGCGTACGATCGCGCCGGGATAGCCGATGACGGTGCCCCAGACCGTCCCATCGGTGGGGCTGACGGCGATCGCGTATTCATTGACCGCGATGCGCTTGTCCTTGCCGGGCTCGACCGGTTTGTCAGGCTCGACATAGTCGCCGCGCTTGCCGTCGCCGGATGTATCCAGGATGAAGGGTGTCCATGCCTGCGACGCTTCCTCATCCTTGGTCTGTTCAAACTTCTTGACGTCAAGCCAGCCCAAAACCGCGGGACCTACGACGCCGGCCGAGAAGAACAGCCTGTCATGGTCGCGGGAGAAGGCGAGGTGGTGGGTGGGGAAGCACGTGCTGAGCAGCGTGAATTTCTGCGCCGCCGGATCGTACATCGCGATGTTGCGATTGGAGACGTTGATCGGAAACGCCTTGGCCGAGGGCTGGCTCGATCCGGCCTTGCACCAGTCAGGGTTGGCCGGCGGACGAATTTGCGACGTCAGCCAGATCCGGCCTTTTTCGTCCATCATCGGATTATGCGTGATGGTCTGGCTGTTCCAGATCGTATTGGGACCCCAGGATGGCGAGAAGCCGTGCGGCCGCGCGGTGACATTCGGCGTGTTCGGATCGCGCACCGGAATTTGAACGCCACTATCGGCGCTGGCCACGGGATCCAGCACCGGCATGAAGTCCGTGCTGTCCTCGGTGGATCCATAGAGCTTGCCCTTGGCGTTCACCGACGGATCCCAGCGGTCCGTCGAGACTTCGTCATGCAGATAGGCGGTGGGGTCGCTCCATTCCCACTCGGTGACCACGACGTTGCGCGCGATTCCTTCCGGGCGCGATGGGGTCGCGAACGGCAGTTCGCCCGCGGCGATTTTGTCGGTCCATTGGCCGAACAATTCGAGCGCCCGCTGTGTGCCGAGCTTGGTGATATCCCGCGCCATGAACGCCGATGCGCTGCCGGCCGTGAGCCGGTCCGCCCAGGCGTCGGCCGAATCCTTGAACGTGCCGAGCCGCTTGCTGATGGTCCGGGTACCGGGCGTGCCCAACGCGTGGCAGGATTGGCAGGCGCCGCTTTTGACCGTGTTCAGCCATTCGCCCTGGCTCTTGATCTGATCGATCGGGAATTCGTTCGGCGCAGGGACCGACAGCAATGAAAACCAGTAGATCGGAGGATAATATTGTGCGGCGGCGGCCGGTGTCAGTGCGGGCACCGCGGTCAGATCGAGCGTCTTGCCCGGGGTTGTCGAGATTTTCGCCGAGTCAACCAGCCCATAGCCGCGCACCCAGACCTGGTAATTGCCTTTCGGCAGATCCGGAACGAGATAACGGCCGCGATCATCGGTGACGACAATCTTGGTCAATCGCGTCGGTGTATCCGTCGTCTCGGCAATCACCCAGACGCCGGCCTCCGGCCCCTTTGAGCTGCGCACCACGCCGCCAAGATCGTTGCTGCCGACGTTCACCGCAGCGGTGCGCTGTTGGGCCGCGGCGGTGAAGGGTATTGCCGTCGTCGCCAGAAGAGCGAGAGAAACAGCCGCAAATATCGAGGCCGCCGTGCGTAGCCGTCCCGCAAACGCTTGAGTTTTCATTTTTGTTTTGCCCCTTGTTGAGTCAATTCTGACGCGCGGAACCAATGTTGTCCATTGCGCAGAGGAATGGGCTCCATGCGTGCCGAGGTATGTGACAGCTAAATTCACGGAATAGCCGGCTGCGTCTCGGCAATAGGCATCCAGCCGGCGTCGCTGCGCTGGAAAAGCGGGCAGCCATACACCGCGCGGACAGAAAGCGGCGGGGAGAGCGCTGCGACCTCCGCTTCCCAGCGATTGGTTTGCTTCATCGCGACGATCATGCCGGCGACTTCGGCGCCGGCTTTCTGCAACAGCCGCACCGCGGCGACCGCGGTCGCGCCGGTTGAGATCGCATCATCGACCAGCGCCACCCGCCGGCCCTCGATCAGGGGCAACAGGTTCGGGTCCAGCCGCAATTGCTTGCCGGCTTCCGGGCTGGTGATCGAGACGACCGGCTCGGACAGCGCGTCGTCGTACCAGAACTTGCGCGAATAGCCGAGCGGGACATAGCGCGTTTGCCCGAGCCGTTCGGCAACCAGCGAAGCGAATGCGAGGCCCAGCGTCGGCAGCCCGACAATAATTTCGGCATAGAGTGCGCGCGCCTGCGCGGCCATATGGTCGGCCAGCGCCGCCACCACGATGTTCGAGGCCTGGTTCGCAATGAGGGAGGCGACGGCGCGATGGCCGTCCGGCAATCGGCGCAGCGGCAGAACGAGGACCCGCCCGCAGGGCAGATGGACCGGATAGCCGAAGCGAAACGGCGGCGTCGCCGAGAAGCGCGGGGGAATCTCCGGCGTCAGGTCCTGCCAATAGCCGGTGGTCGGCTCTGTGTAGGTGTTGTCAGCGGTCATGCAGCAGGATCACGTTGGCGCCAGCGGCAAGCGGGAAAGGTGGGCGTTGCCATGCGTGATCTCGTTTGTCTTCAAGGCCTCCTCAAGGCGATCGATCCCGGCGCGGATCTGGTCTTCCGACAGCGAGGCGTAGCCGAGCAGCAGCCAATTCGACTCGAATTGCGAGCCGTCATATTCATGGCCGCCGCCGGATTGCACGGTGTAGATCCCGATATTCCGGGTCCGGGCAATCGCCTTGATGTTATGCGCCGGGACGAGGGCGGCGGGCAACCGCCAGGCGATATGGGTGCCGGCTTCCGTGCCCAATAAATCGACATCGCCGAAACGCTCGCGCATCCGGCTGATCAGCGCGTTGCGCCGTGAAAAATAATGTTGCTGGCTGCGCCGCAAATGCCGCATGAAGCCGCCGTTCTGCATGAAGCGCGCGAGCGCGGCCTGTTCGAGCCAGACCTGGCCGTTGTCCAGCAGCGCCTTGGCGGTCGCAGCGGCGTCCACCAGATGTTCGGGAAAAATCGCAAAGCCGGTTCGCAATCCCGCGCCGAGCGATTTTGAGAAGGTGCCGAGATAGATCACGTGGTCGGGACCGAGCGCCTTCATCGCCGGCAGCGGCGCGCCGTCGTAGCGGAACTCGCTGTCGTAATCGTCTTCGATCACATAGGCGCCGGTGCGTTGCGCCCAACGAAGTATCGTCCGTCTCCTCTCAAGTGAAAGCGTCGCGCCCATCGGAAACTGATGCGACGGCGTCAGGTAAACCAGCCGCGCGTCGGTGGCGGCGACCGCATTGGCGTCGATCCCGGAGCGGTCGATGGCGATCGGCCGCAGCCGCATGTGGTGGCTTTCGAACAGATAGGCCGCGCCCTGGTTGCAGGGGTTTTCGACCACGATCTCGTCGCCCTGGCTGGCCAGCAGGCGCAGCACGAGATTGAGCGCCAATTGCGCACCGGCGAGAATGACCACCTGTTCCGGCCGCACCTGAATGCCACGCGTGCTGCCGACATGCTCGGCAATCTCGGTGCGCAACGCCATCAGCCCGCAGGGGTCGCCATATTCGGTGAGGTTATGACCCGCGGAAGCCAGCGATTGCATCACCAGCCGGCGCCATGTCTTGAGCGGAAAGGCGCGGGGATCAGTGCGCTGGGTCCAGAAATCGATCGGGATGCTGGAATTGTTCAGGATGCCGTGTTGCCGGCCGGAAAACACGTGGGTCCCGCGCGATTCCGAAACTTCGGGAAAATCCGCGGCGCTGTCAGTTGGCGTCGCGCCTACCGCCTGGTCCGGCAGGATATCGGCAATGAAGGTGCCGACCATGGGCCGCGCGACCAGATAGCCTTCGTTGATCAGCCGCTCATAGCCGAAGATCACCGAATTGCGCGATACTTTGAGCTGGGCGGCGAGAATTCGCGACGACGGCACCGGCGAACCGGGGCGCAGAACGCCCGCAATAATCTGCTCGCGTATCCGCGTATAGATCTGCTCTTGCAAGCTTTGCGGACTGTCGCGGTCTAAAGAAATCAGCACGGAAAACCTCTGATATCGGCTGCGCCAGCAAAGACGATATTTGGCGTTGCGGCAAGCGGGCGGGGCCAAATGGAGGTCCAGTTCATGACCACTTTCTGGAACCACGCTTACGCGCCAGTTGACTCCAACCGGCGCTGATATCCATCGTCGGATATCGAACAACTGCGAGAGGCCGATATGTCCACCATACTCAAAGACGGCGAGACGATTTTTCCCGCGGAACTGCTGGCGCTGGCTTCGGCCGCGCTCGATGCGGCGAAGAAGAAGAACATTCGTCTGGCCGCCGCCGAAACCGTCACCGCCGGTCTTGTTAGCGCCTGCCTCACCTCGGTGTCCGGTGCGTCGCAGATTTTCGACCGTGGCTATGTGCTGTACCACGAGTCCGCCAAGGCCACCGGATTGGGCGTCGCCGAATCCGTATCGGCACAGCACGGCGCCGTCAGCGCCGAAGTCACGCAGGGCCTGGCGGAAGGATTGCTGTCGAATTCGGGTGCGGCGGTCACCATCGCTGTCACCGGCTATGCGGGTCCCGGCGGCGGCAACGCCAAAAATCCGGTCGGAACCATCTTTATCGCGGCCGCGCGCAAGGGCGTGCCGATCCTGTCAGAGCGCCATGTATTCCCCGGCAGCCGTGATAACGTCCGGCTGGAAGCGGTGGCCGCCGCCATCCGCCTGCTGCACCGACAAATCGACGCATGAACCGCGTACCGCTCGTTCTGCTGACGGGATTTCTTGGCGCCGGCAAGACGACGATGCTCAATGGCCTTTTGGCGACGCCGGAGTTTTCCGACACCGCCGTGGTCATCAACGAGGCCGGCGATGTCGGGCTCGATCACATGCTGGTCGAGCAGGGCACCGATACCGTGGTGATGCTGGAAGGCGGCTGCCTGTGTTGTCGCACCAAGGGAAGCCTGGCGCCGGCGCTGGCCAATCTGTGGCGGCGAACCCGCGATGAAAAGCTGACACCGTTCAAGCGCGTGATGGTCGAGACCAGCGGATTGTCCGATCCCGCTGTTGTTCTCGAAGGCCTGATTGCAGACGCGTTCTTCA
Source organism: uncultured Alphaproteobacteria bacterium (assembly GCA_963790595.1). Lineage (GTDB taxonomy): Bacteria > Pseudomonadota > Alphaproteobacteria > Rhizobiales > Xanthobacteraceae > Bradyrhizobium. The sequence continues at coordinate 551,884 of CAWBPE010000019.1, forward strand.
ATCGGCATTTTGCCTTTGCCGGGATCGTGACGTTGGTTGATGTGCGAGCCTTCGCTGACACGGTGGACCAACATCCGGAAGCGCGGATGCAGATCGCGCTCGCCGACCGGCTGTTGTTGACCAAGGCAGATCTCGTATCGGCCGATGCGACGCACGCCGTGCAGCAGAGGCTGGCATCGATTAATCCGCACGCGGTCCAGCAGATCGTGCTGCCGAATACCGCGACGATGGCGATGTTCTGGCCCGAAGTACTGGATCTGCCGCGTGCGCTGATGAAGCCGGCGAACATGATCTGCTCGGCGGAGCCCGCGCCGATCGCGACCGCATCGCTGGCATTTCATGGGACCATCGAAAAGGATGTGCTGGAAGCGTGGCTCGATCACACCATCAATCTGTTCGGCCCGATGTTGCTGCGGATGAAGGCGATGCTCGATGTCGAGGGCACTGATGGCCCGACCGTGCTGCACGTCGTGCAGGGCCTGCTGCATTCGCCTGATGACCTCAAGGCCTGGCCCGGCAACGATCGGCAGAATCGCATCGTGTTGATCGGACGGGACGTCGAAGAACAGATTTTGATGGATTCGCTGGCGCGGCTCGCGGCAAGCGTCAGGCGATCGGCGCTGTCCCGGGCGGGTTGATGGTGGCAATGTTGGACTGGTACCATCAACGCGATAGGGCGCGGACCTTGGGCGATGGCGGCGTGCCGGCCTAATCTTGGGCCCACATTTGACGGCGAGGATCTCATGGCAAAAGCGCTCAAGGGCGAAATGGGCATCGTGCCCGCGCTCGATATCGATTCACCCGAACACCTCGAACGGGTGGTGCGCGAAACCAGTAAACGTGAAGGCGTCGCCGGCTACAAGCTCGGCCTCACCTCGGTGCTGCGCTTTGGCCTCACGGAGTCGGTCCGCCGTCTGCGCGATCTTACCGATTTGCCGATCGTTTACGATCACCAGAAAGCCGGCCCCGACATGCCGGACATGGCGGTGAAATATACCGCGCTGTGCAAGGAAGCCGATGTCGACGGGCTGATTTTATTTCCCGTCGCAGGACCCACGGCGGTAGACGGTTTCGTCGGCGAGGCGATCCGCGCCGGGTTGATCCCGTTTGTCGGCGGCGAAATTCCGGTTCCGGATTACGGGGTCTCCGGTGGCGGCTATATGCTGGACGATGCGCTCGATCGCATTCTGGTGCGCGCGGCGCATAACAAGGCCGATCATTTCGTGCTGCCGGCGCATGATACGGCCAAGATCAAGCGATGGTCGGCGTGGATCGCAGCGAATGTCGCCTCGCCATTGGTTTTGCTCACGGGCTTCGGCGCGCTCGGCGGCAGCATCGAGACATCGTTCGCAGCCGCCGGTGCTTGCAAGCGCCGCTTCGCCATCGTTGGCCGTCTCATTACCGGCAGCAAGGCTCCCGGCGACGCCGCCGCGCATTTGTATGAACAGATGCAGGCCGTGAAGTCAGCGGCCTGATCATGGGGGCTGTCCTTCCCAAGCTTCGGCTGACGTCGTTCATCGACGGGGCCTTTGTCGAGCCGATGGGCGCCGCCGATGCGCTGTTGAACCCCGCCACCGGGGAAACCATCGCCGGCGTGACGCCCGCGAGTTCCGAGCAGGTGTTAACCGCGATCAGTGCCGCGCGTCGCGCTTTCGATGAAGGCGAATGGCCGCGGATGCCGGTATTCGAACGCGGTCAGATTTTGCATGCGATCGCCGATGGCATCATGGCGCGGTCGGAAGACCTGGCGCTGTTGGAATGCGTCAATGGCGGCAAGCCGATCACCGGCGCGCGTCGTGAAGTCGCAGGGGCCGCGCGGGTCTTCAGCTATTATGCCGGCGCCATGGACAAGTTCTTTGGCAACACCATTCCGGTCGCTGAAAATATCCTGAATTTTACCTTGCGCGAGTCGCTTGGCGTTGTGGCACAGATCACGCCATGGAATTTTCCGCTATTGGCCGCCGCCTGGAAACTCGCGCCGGCGCTCGCCGCCGGGTGCGCCTGCCTGCTGAAGCCGTCGCCCTTGACGCCGCTGTCGACGTTGATGCTGGCCGAGATCATCGCCGGCTGCGGCGTGCCCGAGGGGATCGTAAATGTTTTGCCGGGCGGGGCCGAGATCGGTCAGGTTCTTGCAGAACATCCTGATATCGACGGCATTTCTTTCACGGGTTCGACCGCGGTTGGCACGGCGGTGATGCGTGCCGCCGCCGGGACCATCAAGAAAGTGGCGCTGGAACTCGGCGGCAAGAATGCCTGCATCGTGTTCGACGATGCGGACATCGCCAAAGCCGCCAAAAGCGCCGTCGGCGCGGCGTTCGGCAATGCCGGGCAGTCCTGTTCGGCGCGCTCGCGATTTTTGGTGCAGAAGTCCGCGGTTGCCCCCTTTACGCAAGCGCTGGTCGAAGAACTTGCCAAACTAAAGCTCGGCTCGCCGCTCGATCCCACGACTACGTTGGGTCCGCTGATTTCTGTCGATCATTGGAACCGGGTCGATCACAGCGTTCGCGCTGCGCAACAAAGCGGAGCTACACTGCTGGCCGGCGGCCATCGTCCGGATGAGTTGAAGAGCGGTAATTTCTATCTGCCGACCGCCTTTGGCGACGTATCGCCGCAACTGCCGCTCTATCAGGACGAAGTCTTCGGTCCGGTGTGCAGCATCACGCCGTTCGAGTCCGAGGCCGAAGCGATCCGCGGGGCCAATGACTCGGCCTATGGCCTCAATGGCTCGGTATGGTCGCGCGATATCGGGCGCGCGCTACGGGTCGCCAAGGCGGTGCGCACCGGCATGATCGCGGTCAACGGCTTGCCAAGCGCCAGTTCCATGAGCGTGTTTGCGCCGTTCGGCGGCACCAAGCGCTCCGGCATCGGGCGTGAACTCGGCATGAGCGCACTGGCGTTTTATACCGAGGAAAAGACCGTGACGGTCGACTTGTCCTGAAGGCGCTTGGTGGGCAGTTAGGTCCGGCCCAAGTTGGCGCTTGATTGAAAGCGCAAGTGGACCCATGAATTTAATGGCCTTTGGCACTACGCCTTAATTTGGGGCCTGTTAGCCTTCCAACTCGGTTACAAAGGACTGCGTAAATGCTCTCTGCGATTGTCGGTGGTACCTTGATAGACGGGCTCGGCGGCGATCCGATCCGCTCGGGTGTTGTCGTCATCGAGGACGGGAGAATAATTGCGGCGGGTTCCGAGAAAAACGTAGCAATTCCTGCCAAGGCGCAGCGGCTCGACGCCAGTGGGCGCACGATCCTGCCGGGATTTATCGATTGCCACGTCCACGGCACCTATCGGGCTCGCGACATGCGGCAGCATTTGCTGAATGCGCCGACCTACAATGTGCTTCGCTCCATCGACATCTTCCGCGAGACCTTGGCCTGCGGCATAACGACCGCGCGCGACATGGGCGGCGCCGATGCGGGCTTTCGCGCCGCGATTGAAGAAGGCTTGATCGACGGCCCGCGGTTGCTGATCTCGCTCGGCATGATCTCGCAGACCGGCGGTCACGGCGACTACTGGGTGCCGGCCGACATGCGGATCCAGAAGCGCGCCTGGCTGCCCAACACCGTCGCCGATGGTGTCGAGGAAATCCGCCGTGTCGTGCGCGAACTGTTGATGCGCGGGGCGGATTTTATCAAGATTTGCGCGACCGGCGGCATCACCTCGATCACCGATAGCTGGGACGAACCGCAATTCACGATTGAAGAGATCCGCACCGCCGTTGAGGAAGCCGCCGCCAAAAAGCGCCGCGTCGCGGTCCACGCCGAAGGCATCGACGGCATCCGCAACGCCGTGCAGGCCGGCATCCATACGCTGGAACATGGCTGGTTCATCGACGAAGGCTGCGTCGACAAGATGATCGAGATGAACACCTGGTGGGTTCCGACGCTGGCGCTGGTGCCGCTGTCGATGAAGAAGCGCGGCGACGACAAGTCCTGGGCCGGTCACCAGATGGGCCAGGAAGACGTCAAGGACCGGCAGATCTACGATTTGATGCAGGCGCAGATTCCGGTGTGGAAGGAAGCGGTGCGCCGTGGCGTCAAGGTGGCGATGGGCACCGACCAGTCGCATCGGCTTCTGGTCGGCGAGAACATGGTCGAACTGGAATTCATGGTGAACTGGCTCGGCATGACGCCGATGGAAGTCATCGTCGCCTCCACCAGCAAGGCGGCGGAATGCATCGAGCGTCCTGAATTGGGCGTGCTCGCCGCCGGCAAGGTCGCCGATATTCTCGTGGTCGATGGCGATCCGCTCGACGATATCAAGATCATGCAGGAACGCGCGCGGCTTCACCTCGTCATGAAGGCCGGCAAGGCATTCACCAACAAACTTTCATCTTAAGGCGTGAGGGATTGATCCGATGAGACTTAATCGTTTTATGATCCGGCCGCTGGTCGAGCAGGCATTGCGCGAAGAACTCGGTCCCGGCGACACGACAGGCGGGTTTTTGGTCGGCGATGATCCGGTGCAGACTGCTCAGATCTACGCCAAGGGCCATGGCATCGTCTGCGGCCTGCTGTTGGCGGATGAAACCATCAAGCAAATCGACCCCGAAGCCGAAATCGAATACGCGGTGCAGGATGGCGATCCCGTTGGTCCCGGGACCGTGCTGCTGCGGGTCAAGGCGCGCGCCTCGACCTTCTTCATCATCGAGCGCAACTCGCTCGATTGGGTGCAACAGATGTCCGGCATCGCCACCAAGACAAGGCGCTATGTTGATCTAGTCAAGCACACCAAAGTGCGGCTCACCGACACCCGCAAGGGCTGGCCGGGCCTGCGCATGATCATGAAATATGCGGTCCGCGTCGGCGGCGCCCACAATCATATCTTCAGCCTCGCGAACTGCATTCTGGTCAAGGACAATCACATCAAGATCGCGGGCTCCATCACCAATGCGATCAAGATTTTGCGTGCGTCCGCGCAGCACACCTTCAAGATCGAGGTGGAGTGCGAGACGCTTGAGATGGTCGAGGAGGCCCTGGCCTGCGGCGTCGAGATCATCATGTTCGACAATATGGACATGGATGAAATGCGCGCCGGCCTCAAGCTGGTCAACGGCCGGGCCATGACCGAAGCTTCCGGCGGCATCAACGAGCAGACTATCGTGCCGATCGCGGAAACCGGCGTCGATATCATATCGGTCGGCGATCTCACGCACTCGATCCGGGCGCTTGATATCAGCCTCGATGTGCGGGATATCAAGCCCAGCGCGCATCGCACCATTCAGCGTTTGAACGAGGCCGCGCGCTGACGGCCGGCCGCTTGCCGGTCGGACTTATGGAACATTGAAGGCACCATGACCGGTTCTACGGCTATACTGGAATCCGACAGAGCGGGCGGTCGGCGCGACGGATTCGCCGATATCGATACATGGGTGTTCGATCTCGACGATACGCTCTATCCGCGCTCGATCGGCCTTCATGATCAAATGAAGCGGCGCGTGGTTCTGTTCATCGCCGATCAGATGAAGATCGATCACGCCGCCGCCGAGGCCGTGCATCTCGACTACTACCAGCGCTATGGCGCGACGCTCCATGGTCTGATCGATCTGCACGGCATCGCGCCGCGGGATTTTCTGGACTTCATCCACGATATAGATTTGTCGGTGCTCGGGCGTAATGAAGGTCTGATCGCCGCGCTGCGGGCGCTTCCAGGCCGACGCATCGTCTTCACCAACGCCTCCCGCGGGCACGCCGTGGCCTCGCTGGAGGTGATGGGCATGTCCGATCTGTTCGATGCCATCGCCAGTATCGAGGACAGCGATTTCCTGGGCAAACCGCATCTGAGCGCCTTTTCAGGCTTCCTCGAAGCGCATGGGGTCAATCCCCTGAGGTCCGCGATGTTCGAGGACCGCCCAGGCAATCTTGTTGTGCCGCACGAATTGGGCATGAAGACCGTGCTGGTGATCGATCCGTCGATTGACGAGATTGATACGGCTTCAAAGCCGCCGCATGTCGACATGGTTGTCGCTGACCTCACGGCATTTCTCGGCAAGGTGATAGTTTAGGCGAAGGCCGGCGGCGGGATGCGGCGCTTCGAGGCGGCCTCATAGGCCGACGCGATTTTCAGGATGATATCTTCCTTGCCGGGTTCGCAGCGGAACACCAGCGAGAACGGCAGCCCGGGCTCGGTCAGCTTGGTCGGTACATCGGATGGCGCTGATATATAGCGCTTGCCGTCCTCGCTGAGTTTGAATACGGGATCGTAGGTCTCTTTCACATAGCCGGCCGGAATCAAAACTTCGGTCAGCCCGGCATTCGGCCCCATCAGCGATTCCGGTGCCAGGTTCGAGGGGATGTCATATTGGTGCGGATGCCCGATCAATCCCGGCGCCCACGGCGTGTGCAGGCGGACCAGCGCATCGAGCTTGTTTTCCAGGATTACCATCATGTCGGCCCGGCGCAGCAATTCGCGCAGCATGATCCGTTCGTTGACACCTTGCCGTCCGTCGAGCCGGTTGCGCGGATCGGCAACCTCTTCCCAATTCTTGAACGCTGCGCGCTGGTCGTCGCCCCAGAATTTGGATCGCGCATTGAGCGCCTTCCAGTCCGACAGCGTTTCCCGAAACCCCTTTGCTTGCCAATCGTCTGCGCGGCGCATCAGATATTGCGAGAGATGATACCGGAACGTATTCGACAGCTCCTGCTGCTGAATGGTGCGGATATCGAGATTGGACGGTGGCGCAATACGGCCTTCGGCCATCGCGACGCAGTAATCGATCGGCTGCATCGTTCCGCTGCCGAAGATTTTGCCGGGCAGAAACTCCGTCGGCACGATCGCCTCGGCAAAATCCTTGAATAGCGGCTGCCCCTTGCCGTCGAGGCGGAACAGGATGTCCGGCATGATCAGCGGGATCAGCTGCGCGAGGGCCCTAGTATAGTCGAGCGTCATCACTTCGATGTCGGGATCGCGCTGCCATAGCGCATGGCTGGATTCAACCAGCGTCGCGCCAAGCTTGTTGCCGAGTACTTCCTTGATTTCTATCGCCGCCGCCGAGACGATCGGCTGCTCGGTTTTCGAACCCTTGGGGTAGATCATGGATTCTCTGATAACGCCGATCCGCATCCCGGCCAGCGCGCCGGCATCGCCCGGCATCGTGGCGTGACGGACATAAGCTCCTGGTATGACCGAGGATCGCGGCACGGTCGTGAAGGGATCGCGCGCGTCGTAATAACCGTTGTCCGCGTCCTTGAGCGCGTCAAGGATTTTGGCGCAGTCGACCAGCGCGCGGGCATGAATGCCGGTGCGGTCGCAATGCACGTCGGCGCCGATCGCGCCGCCATTGAAGCCGAGCAGCGCCTTGTGCGGTAAAATAAGCGCGATCGCGTTGTGGTTGGACGGGCCGCGGCACGACGCGCGGGTTTCTTCGCCAAGGCTCGCCATCACCAAGTTAACGCTGACCGACAACGCCGATCCCGAACTTGACCCCAGCGAGGCCGCGCGCGTGGTGTCGTAGGGATTGACCGCGTTGCCGCCCCAGCTGCTGCGCTGATGCCCGAGCGTCGAGGCAAGAATTTTTGTCGGATGGTTTCTCCCGCCGGGATCGCCGGCGCGGCCGTTATATTCGGTGTTGATGGCCTTGGCGAAGATGATCGCGCCCTTGCTGCGCAATTGCTGGACCAGCAAATGATCCCGTGCCGGGAAGTCCATATCGTAAGCGGCGTCGCCGCCGCCGGTGGAGCGCATGTCAGCCGTATCGAACGAATCCTTGAACGAGAACACCACGCCGTACATCGGCATCTTCTCGAGATCGGGATTTTGTCCGAATTGCGCATCGAGTTCGGCGGCCCGCTCCAGCGCGTCCGGCTGCTGCCGGAAGAATTCGCATGCCGGCGGAGCGCCTTTTGGCAAGGGCCCTTTCGAGGGATGCAGGTCATAGTCGCCTTTGCAGGTGACCGAGCGCTCGCCGCGGATGTTGAAGGTTCCGATCGCGTTGACCTGTCCGGCGTTGGGTTTGCCGACGATCATCCCGTATTGCTGGTACACGCCGGGATCCGAGGCCGTCGGCTCCATGCGGCCGAACTCAAGCGGCAATCCCTTGTACTTGTCGAGGTCGGGCAGGATCGCCGACACTTTCACGGTCTCGGTCGGGAATTTTATCGGAGCCTGCGCCCGTACCGCGCCTCTCACGGCCGGCGCGTCAGAACCATCTTCCGTCAGCAACAGGCAGGCCACGCCGTTATAGGCGCGCGCACGATCGATGTAGCGCTGAACCACTTCGACCAGAGTGGTCTTGCCGGCGCGGATCGCCTCATGCAGTTCGGCAATCGTGGCTTCTTCCAGCCGGAATGATTTTTGGTCAGTTTTGGTCTGGTCCGACATCGCGTCATCTCCTTTTTTTCTTATTGGTGCGATTATCAGTCGTGATTCTCACATCCCGTAAATTCGCCGGGCAAAGGCCGCAATCGCCTGCGTGACGGCTTTGGGCTGTTCGGGAAACAGCGCATGGCTCGCGTTGGGAATGACGACAATCGTCACCCGGTCTCCCAGCATCGATTTGAGCACGCCGGCAAAGCGGCGCGGCGCTACCGGATCGTTCTCGGCCTGCAGATCGAGGATGGGGGCGGTGCCGGCCGCGAAGTAATCATCGACCGGCGTGTGCTCGCGGGCATGCGATTCCATGTGGTGCACGTCGGAATTCCAGCCGCCCAGCCAGACGCTCGCATCATTGCCCGGCGCAAAGAACGCAATCTGCAGATATTCCAGCCGTTTCGCTTCGGGCAGCGAGGCATTGGAGGGACCGTCGATCGCCTGGCGTATTTCAGGGCCGATCGGCTTTTCGGTCGAACCCGGCGGGACCTTGCCGGAGGATGCCGCCGCGACCACCACGCCGCGCACCAGATCGGGCCGGTCGGCGGCGATCTGACGGGCAACAAAATTGCCGAAAGCGTGCCCGACGACAATGACCGAGCCCTTGTTTTCGCTTTCGATGACTTTGGCGACATCGGCCGCGAGATCGTGCATGCTCAGGCCGTCCATCGGTCCCTTGCTGCGTCCGATCCCGCGGGGTTGCGGCCGCAGCACCCTGAATCCTTCGGAGGCCAGCATGGCGGCGACGGCATCGTAGTCTTCGCCGGAGCGGCCCAATGACGGCAGCATTACGATCACGGGACCTGAGCCCTGCGACAGAACCTCGAGTTCGACAGCGCCGCGCGAGACGATGCGCCGCTCGACCGCCGAAGGATTTTGCGCATTAGCCGGGAGTGCGGCACACATCGCGATGGTGACACATAAAGAGAGGAGTACGTGGTTCATGGTTTTTCCAGCCTTCTTATATGAACTTCGACGTCTGTGATCTCGTCATTTGAGCGCGCGTGCCGCCTCAGTGCCTTGTATCTCCGGTTACAGCTGTCCGCAGGAACAGCGATGCGAATCCCAAGACCGGGGGCACGACAAAGCACCAGACACTGACATGCGCGTACAGGATAGCAGCAGCCGCGCAGCCTGTCGCGAACACCGCGATATTGATCGACATCGCGAGCAACCGCGCGCCTGGGCGCTCGTTGGTTTCCGGCTTTGGGGCCTGAATCATATCGGCAAGGTCGATCATGATCTGCGTGGTGGTGCCGGTCATCAGCGTCGAGGGCGGGGCGCTGCCGAGATGAATGCGATGGGCTGCATTCTGGATCGCCATCGCCGCCACCAGCACCATGCCGGTCACGACGGCCTGCCATGCATCGCCATTCTTGAAGGGGCCCAGGCGGATTGCAAGGACGGCGCCGGCAATAAGGAGAATGACTTTCAGGCTGAGGATGATCCGGAGCGCGGGAAGCGTTCGCCGCAGCAGCGCCGAGCTTAACAGGCGTATTGATATCACCACGACACAAAACACCGGCAACGCGAGCAGCTTGGCGACCGCGCCCGAGGTGCCCAGCACCAGCGATGCCCCCAGCGTCACGAAGTTTCCGGTGACATGCGCGGTGAACAGGCCCTGCAACGCCAGGAATCCTGCGGTGTCGACAAAGCCCGCGTTGAGGCTGAGGAGCAGCGGCAGGGTTACTCTCAGTCGCGCGAGCGCCATGGGGGCCTTCTTCAGAAGCGGTCTTATTCAATGTACAGCATCGCGTTATAGCGCTTATTTTTGCTCCCCGCCGAGAGATCTGCCGGTAGAGGGTTTTTCAGACCGCCCAGCAGGCGCAGCCGAGCGCGCCCCAGAAACTCTTGAGGTCCGCGATCGGCAATTTGGCCGACCAAGCGGTGGCGTGATCATGGCCGTGGACGGTGCAGGTGTTGGCGCAGCCGCACAGGCTCACGGCCTGCATCCGTACCGCCGTGGCGGGCTTGTCCTGCTCGGCCCAGGCGCCATAGCCGCCGAAGCTGCGCACCGGCGACCAATCCGGCATCGCGGGCGGTGGCGCGGCCTTGTCATGAATTTTGAAATCACCCGCGGCGTAGACGATCTTGCCGCCGACCACGGTCATGTCTGACGTGGTATCCGCAATCTCGGCCTCGCTGCAGGAGAAGAAATCGCGGTCGGGCACGACCAGATCGGCCAATTGGCCGACTTCGATGCGGCCCTTCTTGCCTTCTTCATTGGAGAACCAGGTGACGTTCTCCGTCCACATCCGCAGCGCCGTCTCGCGATCGAGGCAATTGCGTTGCGGGGTGATCCGCAGACCGCCGACGGTCTTGCCGGTGACGAGCCATGCCAGCGATACCCACGGATTATAGGAGGCGACCCGCGTCGCGTCGGTACCGGCTGAGGTCTTGATGCCCTTGGCCAGCATCTTGGCGACCGGGGGTGTCGCTTCCGCGGCGCCGAAACCGTAGCGCTCGACGAAGTATTCGCCCTGATAGGCCATGCGGTGCTGCACGGCGATGCCACCACCGAGCGCGGCGATGCGGTCGATCGATTGATCTGAAATGGTTTCGGCGTGATCGAAAAACCAGTGCAGCCCTTCCAGCGGCGTGTCCTGATTGACCCTCTCGAACACATCGAGCGCGCGCGAGATCGTCTCGTCATAGGTGGCGTGCAGCCGCCACGGCCATTTGTTCTGCACCAGAATCCGGACGACCTCCTCTAACTCGCCTTCCATTTCCTGCGGCATGTCGGGGCGTGGCACCCGAAAATCTTCAAAATCGGCCGCCGAAAACACCAGCATCTCGCCGGCGCCATTGTGCCGGAAATAATCAGTGCCCTGCTTGTATTTCGAGGTCTTGGTCCAGTTGAGAAAGTCGTCCTTCTCGCCCTTCGGCTTTTGCGTGAAGAGATTATAGGCAAGACGGATCGTGAGCAGTCCTTCATCGCTGAGTTTCTGGATGACAGCGTAATCGTCCGGATAATTCTGAAATCCGCCGCCGGCATCGATGGCGCCGGTGACGCCAAGGCGATTCAGCTCGCGCATGAAATGCCGGGTCGAATTGACCTGGTATTCGAACGGCAGCTTCGGGCCTTTGGCCAGCGTGGCATAGAGAATATTCGCATTGGGTTTGGCCAGCAGAAGCCCGGTCGGGTTGCCGTTGGCGTCGCGCGTGATCTCGCCGCCGGGCGGCTCCGGCGTGTCTTTCGTATAGCCCACCGCCCGCAATGCCGCGCCGTTCAGAATGGCGCGGTCATAGAGATGCAGCAGGAACACCGGCGTATCCGGCGCGACCGCGTTGAGTTCGTCGATCGTCGGCAGGCGTTTTTCGGCGAATTGATGCTCGGTAAAGCCACCGACCACCCTCACCCATTGCGGCGCCGGCGTGATCGCAACCTGGCGCTTGAGCATATTCATCGCGTCGGCGAGCGAGCGTACACCGTCCCAGCGCAGCTCCATGTTGAAGTTGAGCCCGCCGCGGATGATGTGGAGATGATTGTCGATCAGCCCCGGAAGCACGCGCTTACCCTTGAGGTCGATCACCTCTGTCGAAGCTCCCGCGAGCTTCATGACTTCCTGATCGTGGCCGACGGCGGTGAACACGCCGTCCTTGATCGCCACCGCGCTCGCGGTGGGATTGCTGCGGTCGAGCGTCGTGAACAGTCCACGGTGCAGGATGAGATCGGGTGACGGGGAAGTCATGAGCGTTTTTCCTCGGGAGCGATGGGGACAACGGCCGCCGTATTCGCGTGGCGGCCCGGCAACAGACCGAACATATGCGGGGCGCATTGCGCCTGACGCCAGGCGGCGGCGATGCCGCTGCCTGCCAGCAGTTGTTTACCGACCGGAATGGCCTGCTCGCCGATGAGAATGCCAAGCAGGCCGACGAGGGCGACCAGCGGCGGCGCGGGCGAGCGCACGTTGAGGAGGCTGTAGATGACGCCGACCAGAATTCCGGCAGCGGCCGATATCAGATAGATCTTCATGTTTCCTCCCCGCGGTGACGTAGCGTTTTCAGGCCGCTTTGGGACCGCCCTCGGACGCATGCTCGCCAAGCGCCCATTTCGAGAATCGCACCTGAATGCCATAAGGCGAGTGCGCGCGCAGAATGTCCATCACGCCCTCATAGGTTTCCGAGCGCGCCCAGTCCTGCTGGAGTTCGAACACATACTGACAGGACGTAATCGGGATCGCCCCGGCCTGCACGGCGCGGTCCATCGAGCGGTTATGCGCCTCAACCGACAGATCGCCGCAGGCGTCGGCCGGAATGTAGATCTCGTAGCCTTCCTTAAGCATGTCGAGCGTCGGGAACATGACACAGGCTTCGGTCCACAGGCCCGCGATCACGAATTTCTTGCGCCCCGTCGCGGCGACCGCCTTGCGAAAGTCTGCATTCAGCCAGGAGTTCATCGAGGTGCGGTCGATCACGTCGTGCTTGGGAAACAACTCGATCACCTCAGGCATGAAGGGTCCCGAAAACAAATCCTTGGCGACGGTCGTCAGCACCGTCGGAATCTTGAACAGCTTGGCGGCCTTGGCCAGAATCTGGACGTTGTTGAACGGCACGATGCGGTCGTGCGATTGCACACCCTGATACATAGCGGGCTGATAATCGATCAGGGCAATCGCACTGTTTTCCGGCGTCAACATTTCGAGTTTTGACATCTTAGTTCTCCCGGCGGGCGCGCCCGCGATGACATTTGAAATTTAAGCTGGTTAGCCGGCTCATGCTTTGATGAACGCCAGCAGATCGGCGTTAACAGTTTCCGCTTCCGTGGTCGGCATGCCGTGCGGAAAGCCCTTGTAGGTTTTCAGCGTGCCGTTCTTCAAAAGCTTTGCCGACAATGGCCCGGCCGCGACATAGGGAACGATCTGGTCGTCCTCGCTATGCATCACCAGCACCGGCACGTTGATCTTCTTGAGGTCTTCGGTGAAGTCGGTCTGCGAGAACGCGACAATGCCGTCATAATGCGCTTTCGCGCCGCCCATCATGCCCTGGCGCCACCAGTTCTGGATCACCGGCTCCGAAGCTTTGGCGCCCGGCCGGTTGTAGCCGTAGAACGGACCGGCCGCGACATCGCGATAGAATTCCGAGCGATTGGCCGCGAGTGCGGTCTGAAATCCGTCAAACACTTCCTTAGGCAAACCGTTAGGATTGGCCGGCGTCTTCACCATCAATGGCGGCACCGCGCAGAGAATGGCCGCCTTGGCGACCCGGCTCTCGCCATGCCGCGCCAGATAGTGCACGACCTCGCCGCCGCCGGTGGAATGGCCGATGTGAATCGCATTGTTCAGATCGAGATGCGCCGTGACCGCGGCCAGATCGTCGGCATAATGATCCATGTCGTGGCCCTCGCCGGTCTGGCTGGACCGGCCATGGCCGCGGCGGTCATGGGCGATGACGCGGTAGCCGTGATTGAGGAAGAACAGCATCTGCGCGTCCCAATCATCCGATGACAGCGGCCAGCCATGGCTGAATACGATGGGCTGACCCTTGCCCCAGTCCTTGTAGTAAATCTCCACTCCGTCCTTGGTTTTGATCACGGGCATTTTTAGTTCTCCCTGATGAAAGGCATTCGCCAAAAAACTGCATCGCCCGCCCAAGCGGCCGCGGTACGTACATGGACGGGGTCTTTATCGATCAAGTGCGACACCTCAATGAGCTAAGCCCCGATGGCAACCCAATGGAACTGATGCGCCATTGATTTCCTCCAGCTATTTTTGTTTACTCATGGCCAGTATCGCGAAACCGATTAAGACCGGCCGCGGGCCGCAAACAATGATTTGGGAAGGCCAAACGACTGGCCTGGGAACGCCACTGAATGCCGGACAAGCGAACGACTTCCTCCGCATGGATGCGTGGCGTCGCCAATACGTTGACGGCGGAGGGACTGGATGCCGCCCCGATGTTCGCGGAATTGGGACTGTCGATCGAACATCTCGACGATCCGGATTATCGCTGGCCGACAGAGGAAGCGAGTCGCCTATGGACGCTTGCCGCGGAACGATCCGGCAATCCTGACATCGGATTATCCAATCCGCATGTGCCCCGGCCGGATCAATACGGGGTCGTCGGCTATGCCATGATGTCGAGCCCCGACCTGAAGACAGGACTCACGCGCCTGATTCGCTATCTGTGTCTGGTCAGCGATGCCGTAGCCATTACGCTGGAGCCGGGTCACGGTGGCCGCTGGATCAAGCTCGAACTTTACGGCGGTGAATGTCCCATTCCGCGCCAACGCTACGATTACGCGATCCTGACCTTGCTCACCCTGTGCCGCTGGATGCTGGGCCGGCCCTTGAAGCCGCTGGCCGCCTGTTTCGCTCATGCGGTGCCCATATCGCTCGCAGCCTATAATGAGGCGTTCAACTGCCCCCTGCATTTCGATGATTTCCGACGGCGATCTTGCCAGCAAGCTGCCCACCGCCATTCCGCAACTGGCAGACCTACACGACCGCATCGCCGGTCTGGCGCTTGCGAAGCTGGAAAAGGCCGATACGACGCATCGCGCCCGGGAGGCCATTGCTCGACATTTGCAGGATGGTAACCCGTTGCGTTCGATGATCGCCGCCGAACTGAACATGAGCGACCATACTTTCCAGCGTCGGCTTGCAGCCGAAGGCACATCCTTTACCGAACTCGTGGACGACACGCGCCGGGAGTTGGCGCAGCATCATTTGGCCGACCGGCGTGTCACGCTTGCTGAAATCGCCTATCTGCTGGGCTATGCCGATCAGAGTACTTTCTTTCGCGCCTCGCATCGCTGGTTTGACGAGGCGCCCGGAGAATACAGGACGCGTGTGCTGGGTGGATATCAAAAGGAAATCGCAGCCGCCCGGCACAAGTGATTCACGCCCTCAATCGCGTTTTCAATGCGACACAGCCGAAGCCTTGCTTCGGCGTTCTTTCCAAAAAACGGCCGCTTAACGGCAGGAAGTATAGCGAAACCGTGATGGTGCGCGGCGCCGAAGGCTGGAGTGGGGTGGAATAGGTCGTGGGCCCCGGTGTTCCGATTCAACACCACATCAAGGCCGCATCCAGTGGCCGTCACACTACACACAGGAGGGGTTATGATCAGGCTTTCGCACCATTATAGACGTCTGGCGCTTGCTTTCGCCGCGGCTCTCATTCCGATCGCGCTCGTCTCCGCATCCGCTTTTGCCGATGGCACTCCCGTCCGCGTGCGCGGCTCGGTCGTGAGCCTCGAGGGCACGAAGCTTGTCGTCCATGCCAAGGACGGCAAGGACATCACCGTGAACCTGAACGACAATTTTGCGGCGCTGGCCGTGGTAAAATCGTCGATGGCGGATATCAAGGAAGGCACCTTCATCGGCACCGCGACCGTGACCCAGCCCGACTCGACCCTGCGATCCATGGAGGTCGTCGTGTTCCCGGACAAAATGCGCGGCACCGGCGAAGGCCATTATCCGTGGGACCTGGGCTCCAACAGCATGATGACGAATGCGACGGTCTCCAATGCCGTCAAGGGGGTCGAAGGTCAAACCATCACCGTCACCTACAAGGGCGGCGAAAAGAAAATCGACGTTCCCGCCAGTGTCCCTGTCGTGACCATCGTTTCGGCCACCAAGGAAGAGATCAAGCCCGGTGCGATCGTGTTCGTCCCGACCATGCGCCAGGCCGACGAATCGCTCAAAGGCGGCGCCGTTCTGTTCGGTAAGGACGGCGTGATCCCGCCGATGTAATTTTCGGCTTCATCGCGGATATGAAAAGGGCGGCTCATGGCCGCCCTTTGTTGTTTGTGACGATTAATCCCGCTGCAGCCGGCCGCCGCCAAACATGGTCGGCACATAGCGCGGTGCGCCGATCGCAGTCGCAAAACGGTGTTTTGTCAGAACCGGATCGAGTGCGATCGGGGGACGAACGACTTCAGGATCGGGTTTGGTCGATAGAACGAGGAAACGCGTGCCGTCGGCCGGAGTGCTCATGGCCGAAGCAAACCCTTCCGGCGTTGCGATATTCTGCGCACGGCCAATGCCGGCCGAGCGCGCCAGTGCGGCGAGGTCGAGATTGGCGTTGGTCAAAGCTTGCCCGCCCGATGCGGCGTGAACGCCGTTCTGGATCAGCAACACGGTCAAATTGCCGGGCGCGACCGCGCCGACCGTAACCAGCGCGCCCATATGCATCATCAAGGCGCCGTCGCCTTCGACCACAAAAACCGGACGGTCCGGTTGCGCGATCGCGAGGCCCAGCGCCAGCGGAAGTGCGAGACCCATCGCGTCTTCAAAGTAGAAATTCTCAGGCCGATGATGCATCGCCGCCCAAAGATAAGAAGCATTGCCGAGCGATGTCACCACCAGCGCATCCTTCGGCAGCGTGTCGGCGAGGACCTGATAATAGTCGGCCCGGCTCGATGAATTTGCTGCATTCACCATTGGACATCCTCCTGCGACAGCAGCAGCGCGAACGGGCACGAGGCTTCCTCGGCATAGGTGGCGGCGCGCTCGATCTGGGGGCCAATCGGCCGGTGGCGATCGGCCAGCGCATAGGCCAGACCGATGCCTTTGAGGACCGGCTCTGTCACCCGCCCCTTCGGAGTGTGATAGAAGACCGGGTCTTCAACGGTGCCGCGATAAGAGACCAGCATCAGCAGCGGGAATTGATAACGCTGGGCGAGCGAGACCATGCCCGCGCCCATGCTCAGCAAGCCCGCATTCTGCACAAACATCGCCGTGCGCAGGCCGCCCAGTCTGGTGCCGCACGCAATTGCGAGCGCCTCCTCCTCATGGGTCGCCCGCACCAGCCGCATCGTCGGCTCTTGTTCGATCTGCACGAGAATCTCGCCAAGCCAGCTATCCGGCACGGCAATTGCAACGCCAAAACCAAGATTTTTCAGCGTATCGAGGATCTCGGACGGCCGATGCGGATCTGCGGATTGCTTACCCGACGCCACCATCAATCAACTCCCTTGCGAGCAAGCAACTTGCCGCTGCTTAATCCTATCAAAACTACTTCAGGTCTCGCGGCGTGACCTGATGGCGTTGAATGTAGGAAAGATCAGTCTTGTTGTCGATCCAACGCGGATGCAGACTGTTGTGGTGCCGCGGCGCGAGATCGAGTGGGTGTTATCGAGAACAATGCGAATGGGGGGCAAACCATGAAACGCTTTTTACTCGCGATCTTCGCGCTGATGATAGCCGTGCCGGCGCAGGCACAGGACAAATTGGTTATCAGCATCTGGGGCGGCAGCTGGCGTGACCTGATCGCGGAGACCGTCGCCAAGAAATTCACGGCCGATACGGGCGTCCCGGTCGAGTTCATCACCGGCGGCACCATCGACCGATTGAATAAAGAAAAACTGGCCAAGGGCAATCCCGAAAGCGACATTACGTTTACGACGTCCCATGTCGGCTGGCTCTATGCCAATGACGGGCTGTTCGAGCAGCTCGATCTTTCGAAAATTCCCAACGCGGCAAACCTCGCCGATGAAGCCCGCATCAGTCCGTTTCATCTTGGGGCCTGGGCCTATGTCTATACGATCGGCTACCGCGCGGATTTGCTGGGCGAGTTCAAATTCGAAAGCTGGAACGATCTGTGGAAGCCGGAAATGAAGGGCAAGATCGCGGGGCCGGATTTCGATCCCAGCCACATCATCGCCGTGTCGGCGATTCTGTCGGGCGGCGATGCCGCGCACTGGGAAAAGGGACAGGATAAGCTCAAGGCGCTGAAGCCCAATTTCAAGGCGTTCTATACCAACGACGCCAACAGCCAGCAGTTGCTCGCCAGCGGCGAGACGCCGGTCCAGATCGTGCTGTCGATGAACGCGTATTACATGATCGGGCAGGGCGTTCCGATTACGCTGGTCATTCCGAAAGAAGGCGCCGTGCTCGGTATCGATACCGTCGCCATCATGAAAGGCTCGAAGAAGGCCGATCTCGCCTACAAGTTCATCAACACGCTCTACGATCCGCTGATCCAGGCCGAGATCGCCAGGATCAAGAAGGGCAGCCCGGCGGTGCTCAACGCCAAGATTGATCCGGAAATCGCCAAGCTTCCGGGCGTCTTCACCACCGCCGCACAGTGGAAGCAGCAGATCAATATTGACGCCAAGCTGCGTGCCGAAAAAACCGCGGAGTGGCGCAAGTGGTTTGCCGAAAACATCATGAATTGATCCGGCCGTCATTCCGGTTCTTTCTGTGAATCCGCAGCCTTTTCTTCGCTCTTTCACCGCGCCGGCATGGCTGTGCGCGTTCGGCTTCCTCGCCGCAATGGCGGCCGTGCTGCAATTCAGCCTGCGCGCCTATATTCCTGGGTCGCTCGATCCCGGCGGCTTCACCTTTGCAAACTTCATCGATCTGCTGAAGCCGCTCTATGCGCGCGTTTTTTTCGATACCGTGGTGATATGTTTCCTGACGGCGATTTCCACGCTGATCGTCGGCTATCCCCTGGCCTATGCTTTGGTGCGCACGCAAAGCGCTGTGGTCAAATCCATTCTTCTGGTGATCGTCATCACGCCATTGTTTCTGGGCGAGGTGGTGCGCACCTATTCCTGGATCATCGTGCTGGGCAATAACGGATTCATTAATTCGATACTTCTGAATCTCGGGGTCATCCGGCAACCAGTCCAGTTCATGTTCACCACCTTTGGCGTGGTGGTGGCGCTGGTCCATGTGACGATGCCTGTGATGGTGATCATGCTGGCCGCGGGCCTGTCGCATATCGACCGGGACTACCAGCGTGCCGCCGAAAGCCTCGGCGCCGGTCCCGTTAGGGTGTTCCTGACGGTGACGCTGCCACTGTCGATGCCGGGCGTTGTCGCCGGTGTGACCACGGCCTTTGCGTGGACCTTCAGCGCGTTCGCGACCCCGCAACTGATCGGCGGCGGGCGGGTCAACATGATTTCGAACCTGGTGTATCAGCTCGGTTTCGCCAGCTTCAATTTTCCGTTCGCGGCGAGCCTGTGCGTGGCCGGCCTGGCGCTGACGATCGTGGTCTTGAGCGGATTGCGGCTGGCGTCGCGCCGGCTCGAAAATATCGGACCGCATTGAGATGCCGCGCTCGACCTACCAGCGCCTGCTTGGTTTCGCCGGCAAGTTTGCCGTCTTGCTGATCCTCGGTTTTTTGATCCTGCCGGCGGTCGTTGTCACCATCGCGGCCTTTAACGACAAGGCGATCCTGTCGTTCCCGCCGCAGGCGTGGTCGTGGCGCTGGTTCGCGAAAGCCATCGCCTATCAGGATTTCCGCGACGGCTTTCGCAACGGCCTGATCGTCACGGCGTGGAGTTCCAGCGTTGCGCTTGTGATCGGCGCCATGTTTGCCTTTGCGCTGCACCGCTATCGGTTTCGCTTCAAGAAGATGCTCGAGGCCGTGTTGTTGTCGCCGCTTGTGATTCCGCATTTCACCGTGGGACTTGGCTTTCTCATTCTGGCCGCGCAGGTCGGATGGAACCGCGGCTATTTTGTCGTGGTCGCCTGCCACGTCGTGCTCGTGCTGCCCTTTGTGCTGCGCAGCGTCTATGTGTCGCTGCGCAATCTCGATCAAAGCTATGAGCGCGCAGCGGCGAGTCTGGGCGCGTCGCCGCTGCGGGTGCTGCTGACCATCACACTGCCGCTATTGATTCCGGGGCTGGTCAGCGGCTGGCTGTTCGCCGCGATGTTGTCGTTCAACGAGTTCACGGCGTCGCTGTTCGTGACGTCGCAGCGGACGCAGACTTTGCCGGTCGCGATGTATAATTATGTCAGGGAGTTCGCCGATCCTTCGATGGCGGCGCTTTCCGTGATGTATATCGTGGCGACCGCCGCGTTGATTGTGTTTGCGAATGCATTTTTGGGTCTCGGCAAGGTGTTGAACATTGAACAAAGCCGCTGACATCGACGCGAAAGCGCAACAGGAAACGGCTGCTGTCCCTGATGGAGGCGCGGTTCAGTTCAGCAATGTGACAAAACGATTTGACGCGGTCACCGCGCTCGACAATGTGTCGATGTCGATCAAGCCCGGCGAGTTCATGACCTTGCTCGGTCCTTCCGGCTGCGGGAAGACGACGCTGCTTAATCTGGCGGCGGGATTTCTCAGCCCGGACGGCGGCGAAATCCGCATCGCCGGTCAGCGCATGAATGACGTGCCGACCTACAAGCGCGAAATCGGCATGATGTTCCAGAATTACGCGCTGTTTCCGCATATGAGTGTGGCCGGCAATGTCGCCTATGGCTTGAAGGTCCGTGGTGTCGCCAAGCCGGAGCGCGACAGCCGCGTCAATGCGGCGCTGGCGCTGGTGAGGCTGACCGGATTTGAAGACCGTACGCCGCGCCAGCTCTCGGGCGGCCAGCAACAACGCGTTGCGCTGGCGCGCGCGCTGGTGATCAATCCGACCGTCTTGCTGCTCGACGAACCCTTTTCGGCGCTCGACAAGAACCTGCGGGCATCGATGCAGGTCGAACTGCGGGAGATCCAGCGCAAGTTGAATGTAACGACCGTCTTCGTGACCCATGATCAGGGCGAGGCGCTGAGCCTGTCCGACCGTGTCGCCGTGATGTCCGAGGGGAAGGTCCGCCAGCTCGGGACCCCGCAGGAAATCTACCGCCAGCCCTGCGACCGGTTCGTCGCCTCGTTTGTCGGCGACACTAACGTGCTGCGCGGGCGGCTTGAAGGCATCGAAGGCACGTTGGCGGTCATCGCCGTGGGGGTCGCGCGGGTGAAAGTGCCGCGCGACTCTCTGATGGATGTCGCGGCATCCGCACCGGTCGATCTGTTCGTGCGGCCCGAACATCTCGTTATGATGGAAGCCACACAGTCCTGCGCCACCAGTGGGACGATCGCGGCCCATGTCTATCAGGGCGGTCACGTCGATACCTATATAGAGTGCAAGGACTCGTCGCGCGACCGGCTGCTGGTGCGATCCGGCGGCCATGAGACGATGGCACGGTGGCCGACGGGTGCGACGGTTGGCATTTCGATTGTCGCGGGCGAGGGCGTGGCGTTCTTGTAATCCTGGGGCCTCATGGTTCGAGACGCGCGAAGACGCGCTCCTCACCATGAGGGTCTGAGACCTTTCTACTGGCTCGACCTCATCCTGAGGAGCGCGCACTTGCGCGCGTCTCGAAGGATGGAGCGTAGAGTGGAATTGCGTTCAGCCACTCGCCTTCACCAGCGCGATCAGTTCGTCGCCGTAATGTTCGAGCTTCTTCTCGCCAATGCCCGGGATGTTGCGCAATTGCCCCGGCGTGGTCGGACGCGACGATGCGATGCCGTCGATGGTGGCATCATGCAGCACGACATAGGCCGGTACGCCGCGCGTGCGCGCCACTTCCGAACGCCACGCCCGGAGCGCGCCGATCAGCGAGGGGTCGCCGGCCTTGCCCTGGCCGGCAGATGCTGCGATATCGCCGCGGCGGGATTTGGTCCGGCTGGGGCGGCCTGCGGCCTGCTCGCGCAGCATCACTTCGGTCTCGCCCTTCAAGACGCCGCGCGCACTCTCCGTCAGTTTCAGCGCGCCAAAAGCCTCCGCGTCGGGCTGCAAATGGCCCATCGCGACCAATTGCCGGATCACGCCGCGCCATTGCTTTTCATTGAGTTCGGCGCCGATGCCGAACACCGAAATCTTGTCATGGCCGAATTGCCGGACGCGCTCGGTCAGGCGGCCGATCAGGACATCGATCAGATGCATCGCGCCGAATCGTTGCCCGGTGCGATAGGCACACGACAGTAGTTTTTGCGCGGCGACCTTGCCGTCGCGCACCGAAGGCGGTGACAGGCAATTGTCGCAATTGCCGCATTTGATGGCGGTGAGGGTTTCGCCGAAATAGCCGAGCAGGCGGGTGCGCCGGCAATTGGCGGTTTCAGCCAGGCTGACCAGCGCGTCGAGCTTGCCGATCGATACGCGTTTGAACGCTTCGGCGCCGGTGGATTCGTCGATCATGCGGCGCTGTTGCACGATATCCGACAGGCCATAGGCCATCCATGCCGTGGAAGGTTTACCGTCGCGGCCCGCACGTCCGGTTTCCTGATAATAGGCCTCGATGCTTTTCGGCAGATCGAGATGCGCGACAAAGCGCACGTCGGGCTTGTCGATGCCCATGCCGAACGCGATGGTCGCGACGATCACCACGCCGTCCTCGTTCAGAAAGCGGTCCTGATTGCGGGCGCGGATATTGGCGTCGAGACCGGCATGATAGGGCAGCGCCTCGATGCCGGCCTTAGTCAGGGCAGTCGCGGTGTCCTCGACCTTGGCGCGCGACAGGCAATAGACGATGCCGGCGTCGCCGGCGTGGCGTTCGCTGATAAAGGTCTTGAGTTGCGCCGGCGCATTTTGCTTGTCGACGATTTCATATTTGATGTTCGGGCGATCGAAACTCGCGACGAATCTAGGTGCATCGGCGAGCCCAAGCCGATCGACGATCTCCTTGCGGGTGAGGTCGTCGGCGGTAGCGGTGAGCGCGATGCGCGGCACGTTCGGAAAGCGCTCCGCGATGACCGACAGGCCGATATATTCCGGGCGAAAATCATGCCCCCATTGCGCCACGCAATGTGCCTCGTCGATCGCGAATAAGGCGATCTTTGCGCGGCCGAGCAATGCGAGACAGCGCGGCGTCAGCAGGCGTTCGGGCGCCACATAAAGCAGATCGAGATCGCCTGCCAACAGCCGCGCCTCGACCGCGGAGGCTTCGTCATAGGAGAGCGTCGAGTTCAGTACTGCCGCCTTGACGCCGGCCTCGAGCAATCCGGCGACCTGGTCACGCATCAGCGCGATCAGCGGCGAGACCACGATGCCGCAGCCTTCGCGCAACAGGGACGGCAATTGATAGCACAGCGACTTGCCGCCGCCGGTCGGCATCAGCACCAGGCAGTTGCCACCCGCCACGACATGCCCGACGATTTCCTCCTGCGCGCCGCGAAAGCCGGGCAGGCCGAACACCGAATTCAGGACGGAAAGCGCGTCGGGAGCGATGTCGGACCTGACGCTGCGGGCTGAGGCGGGAACAGACATATGAATTTCGTTGGCCCGAACAGGAACTGAATAAGGATCGATCCTCCGGGCCGAAGCCCGGGATCGATCCTAGCAGGTCTATTGCTGATTCGGGCTGTTCTGCACGTCGGCGTGGCCTGCAAAAATGCGGCCTGCGGAAGGGCTTATGCGCCGGACGCTGCCAACGCGTCCGCGACGCTCAGAATCCGGATCTTCCGGCGCGATGCCTCGGCCAGCGCGTGCCGTAAAAGTGACGGTGTGCATCCGTAGGGGCTGGGCGACGCCGCGACGTCGTGGCTGTAGAAAATAACCCAGCCGTTTGTGGCAATGGCTTCGTCGTAGGCGCGATCTATTCCGTCGGCATCGATATGCCGGTCGATCAGCGGTGTGGATTTCAGGTACTGCAAATCGACCGTCCCGCTGTTGGCGCCGGGAATGATGCCGCGCGATGAACGGAAGGTCTGCTTGAGCCGCCGCTTGTGCGATACCGATCCCAGGCCATAGGGATAGGCGAAGTTCCTGATCTCGATCGAGGGGTCGAGCGCCAGCAGATAGCGGCGATTTTTCTCGATCTCCGCGGTCAAGGCCGCCGCATTGAGGTCGGGTGTTCGGACGTGCGAGAACGTATGGCAGGCGATTTCATGGCCGGCGCGATGCAGCCTCACGATCTCTTCGGCGTTGATTCCCATCCAGTGGTCCGACAATTGATCCACCAGCCCGCCTGAAATGTAGAAAGTTCCTCGCGCCTTGTATTCATCAAGCATCGGGGCGCCGTCGGTGGCCGAACTCTTCGGAGGGTCGTCGAACGTGAAACTGACCATTGGGGTCTTGTTTTGCAGCCGAAACGGCACGGCGCCAAAATGCCGCGCTAAACGGTTGCTCACGCGCGCCCTTAATGCAGACCAATCAGGACGCATGGTTCAGGCTGCCTTCATCGGATCGGCGGCTCTTTTTGTTTTGACGCGTTTTCTTCACGCGAACCGGTACCCACTTCGCTCGAAAACGCTCTAAAATCTCGATCATCGCAGTGCTCCGCGGTCCACGGACGGCGCGGCCGGGTGCGTTTCACCGGAAAGATAATTGAGCCAGTTGCGGAAGATCATCGTCGCCGTGGCGCCGGTCGCGCTGTCGGGCCGAACGGTGCGGTCGGGCAATTCAGCGCTCAGGGCCGGCCGTCGCTCGATGCGCGCGCGCCGCTCGAAATCCATCAGCCTCTCTTCGGTCGCGGTATCGAAATAGCCGACCGGGAAGGCCGGATAGTGGTCGCGCTCGCCGGCCAGAAAGCGGGAGATGTCACGCAAATATTCGCGTTCCAGCGACAGCGGGTCATATTCAGGGTGCCCCTGAAAGAACACGAACTGGCTGTGAAATGGTTTGGCGAAGATATCGACGCCGGCTTCCGCGGAGTGCGTCAATGACCGGTAGCCCCGGGCATCCAGTTCGCTCTTGCGCAGTTCGTTGACGCGTGAATGCGCGATCCGGATTGACGGCGGCAAATCCCGCATCAGCCAGTCGTCCGTCATTTTGGCACAGTCGAAAATCCCCGAGCATTTCGTATCGAGCCGGTGCCGCTCGATACCGTCGAGATGCAGCACCGCGGCATGGGCGGCAAGACACGACCATATCGTCGAGCGGGTGTTGGTCTTGGCCCAGTCGACGATCTCGGTGAGTTCCTGCCAGAACGGTTCTTCCGGCAGTGTTGCGGCGATCGGCTCGGCGCCGGTGACGATCAATCCGTCGATGTGCAAATGATCGAGATCGGCAATATCGGTATATTTTTGGTCGACCCGCCATTTCGCCGGCTGTGACCGCCGCACCGACGGCAGTGCCAGGCAGTGGAAGCGAACGCGATTGTCGCCGGCGGCGGCCGTCAAAAGCCGCATGAACTGCCGTTCCGTCGACTGCAGCGCCCCGTCCGGCATGTTGTTGATGAGCCCGATCGTGAGCACGCCATCGGTGGCTTCCTGACCGTGGTCGAGCTGATCGGTCTCGCGCATCTGCGCAGGCGCTAGCGCGGGGCTGACAATCAATCGGCGCCTGTCGTGCAGAAGGGTCATGCCTGGCTCGACCGTTTCATTCCGCCGCTTCAAGCTGCGGGTGTTTTGCGGAGGCTTTCGCGAGCGCCTGGTCGATATCCTCGATAATGTCGGAGATGTGCTCGATCCCGATCGACAGCCGGATGGTTTCTGGCAAGACGCCGGCCACGCGCTGCTGCTCGGCGGACATCTGCCGGTGCGTGGTCGAGGCGGGATGGCAGGCCAGCGACTTGGCGTCGCCGATATTGACCAGCCGCGTGATCAGATTCAGTGCATCATAGAAGGTCTTGCCGGCCTCCATGCCGCCCTTGATGCCGAAGGTGAACAGCGACGACGCGTTGCCGTCGAGATATTTCTGCACCAATTCATAATAGGGGCTGTCGGAAAAACCGGCATAATTGACCCAGGCGACGCGCGGGTCGGCGCGCAGGAATTCCGCGACCTTGCGGGCGTTCTCGACATGCCGCTCGATGCGCAGCGCAACGGTCTCAATGCCTTGCAACAGCAGGAAGGCGTTGAACGGCGACAGCACGGATCCCATGGTGCGCTGGTAGACGCTGCGCGCGCGCTGAATGTAGGCGCTGGCGCCGAATTGCTGGGTATAGACCAGCCCGTGATAGGATTGGTCCGGTTCGTTGAAGGCCGGAAAACGCCGCGGCTGCTCGGTCCACGGAAAACGTCCGCTGTCGACGATCGCGCCGCCGAGCGTGGTGCCGTGGCCGCCGAGGAATTTGGTCAGCGAATGCACGGCGATGTCGGCGCCGTACTCGAAGGGTTTTAGCAGGATCGGAGTCGCGACGGTATTGTCGACGACCAGCGGCACGCCGTGGCGATGCGCGACTTTCGCCAGCGCCTCGATGTCACAGACATTGCCGGCAGGGTTGCCGATGGTTTCGGCGAAGACCGCTTTGGTGTTTTCGATCGATCAGTCGCTCGATCGCATCGGCCTTGTCGCTCTCGGCAAAGCGCGTGGTGATGCCCTGGCGCGGCAGCACGTGCGCCATCAAGGTGTGCGTGGTTCCATAGAGTTGCGGAACGGAGACGATGTTACCGCCGGTATCGGCGAGATTGACCAGCGCGAAATGCAGCGCGGCCTGTCCGGTCGCAACCGCCAGCGCTCCGACGCCGCCTTCGAGTTCGGCGACGCGCTTCTCAAGCACGGCGGTGGTCGGATTGGCAATCCTGGAATAGCGATAGCCTTCCGCTTCGAGGTTGAACAAAGCGGCGCCGTGATCGGCGCTGTCGAAGGCGTAGGCGACAGTCTGGTAGATCGGAACCGCGACGGATTTGGTCGCCGGATCGGGATCGTAGCCGGCGTGAATTGCAATGGTTTCGTTGCGCATGTTCCACCTCCGCGACGCATTTTTTGATGCGTTTTCTCACCCGTTTATTTGTTAGAGCGCGGAGGTCAACGGGGCAATAATTCGCGCCAACATTGACGAAATAACCCTAATGGCGGTCAACGAATTGATAAAAATTTGAATGAATTTGTTATCGCCGGGTAACCATATTTGGCCGTTATCCAACCATGCGCCGGACCTGTTCGCCGATCTGCAACAGCACCAGTTTCCCCTGCGGCAAAATCGCGCCCATGGCGTGGAAATTGTGAATCATGCCGTCATGACAAACATGTTCCACGGTAACGCCCGCCGCGGTCAGTTTTCCAGCGTAGGCGTTGCCCTCGTCGCGCATCGGATCGAATTCGGCAGTATGGATAATCGCTGCGGGAAGCCCGGCCAGATCGTTGGCGCGAAGCGGTGAAATCCTGACATCGGCAGGATCGGCATCGCCGGGCAGATAGTCGGCGAGATCAGCATCGATGGTCGCCTTGTCGAGCAGGTGATTTTCAGCGAACGCCTGACGCGACGGCGAGGGTTCGTCGAAATCGAGTACGGGACATAGCAGGCATTGCAACGCGATTGCGGGGCCGTCGTTTTGCCGCGCGTGCTGGCACACTACGGCGCTGAGCGTGGCGCCCGCGGAATCCCCGCCGACAACGAGTTTTGCAGCATCGATGCCGAGTGCGGCGGCCTGTTCGTAAACCCATTGCGTTGCCGCGATCGCGTCCTCAATGGCGGCCGGAAACTTGTGTTCGGGCGCGAGGCGATAATCGAACGAGATCAGGCGGCAACCGGTGGTTTGCGCGAGCGCCGCGCAGACGCGATCATGGGTCTCGATACTGCCGGCGACCATGCCGCCGCCATGAAAGAACACGAAGCCCGGCAAAAGATCGGCCGTGGCATTGGCGGGTGCATAGAGGCGATAGGGAATATCGCCGGCCGGACCCGGCAACAGGCCATCGACCCCGGGCACGACGGTTACATCGACGCGCACGAACTGCATCAGCTTGGCGAGCGCCTGACGGCGTTCCTGAACGCGGTCTTGAGGGCGTTC
Organism: uncultured Alphaproteobacteria bacterium; assembly: GCA_963790595.1. Lineage (GTDB taxonomy): Bacteria > Pseudomonadota > Alphaproteobacteria > Rhizobiales > Xanthobacteraceae > Bradyrhizobium. The sequence continues at coordinate 579,532 of CAWBPE010000019.1, forward strand.
TTGCGCGCTCGGCCGCGATCGATCGGCCGGTGAGGCCGCCGCGGTCATGGCAAGAAAGCGTTTGGCCAGGGGATCGAGGGGCATGTCGGTTCCGGTATGTCCAGCGCGGCTCCCAGGGAGCAAATCCTTAGGGAATTGCGACAATAGTAGCGCTATTATGCGCCCTGCGGCGTGGATGACAACAATGGCCGGAATCGTAAAACCCGTCAGCTATTCCCAGACCTGGACCTTCTTCGAAGGCGACTGGCATGAGGGCAATGTGCCGATCATGGGTCCGCGCACGCATGCGGCATGGCTGGCCTCGACGGTGTTCGACGGCGCGCGCGCTTTCGAGGGCGTGGCGCCCGATCTCGACCGCCATTGTGCGCGAGTCAATCAGTCTGCGATCAATTTCAAGCTCAAGCCCGTTGTCGACACCGCGACCTGGATAGAACTGGCCCGCGAGGGCATCGCCCGCTTCGACGCCAAGGCGGAGCTGTACATCCGGCCGATGTATTGGGCCCAGAACGGCAGTGGCGGCGGCGTGCTGTTCGATCCGGAAACGACGAACTGGTGCCTGTCCATCTATGTCGCGCCGATGCCGCCGGCATCGGGCTCGGCGATCACGCTGTCGCCATTCCGCCGCCCGACGATGGAAAGCGCGCCGGTGGATTGCAAGGCGGCGTGTCTTTACCCGAACAATTCGCGCGCGCTGATCGAAGCGCAGTCGCGCGGGTTCAACAATTGCCTGATGCTCGACATGCTCGGCAATGTCGCGGAGTTCGGCAACTCCAACGTTTTCATGGCCAAAGATGGCGTGGTCTATACGCCGGCGCCGAACGGGACTTTCCTGAACGGCATCACGCGGCAGCGCGTGATCGATCTGTTGCGCGGAGATGGCGTGAGCGTGGTCGAAACCATCCTGAGCTACGCGGATTTTCTGAGCGCAGACGAGATTTTCTCGAGCGGCAATTTCGCCAAAGTCGCGCCGGTGATCCGGATCGACGATCACAACCTGCAGCCGGGGCCATTCTACGGCCGGGCGCGCAAGTTATATTGGGATTTCGCCCACGGCTGAGAGATGGCTGTTGGATGGTTTCATCCTTCGAGACGGCCGCTTTGCGGCCTCCTCAGGATGAGGACCTTCAGTCCCTCATGGTGAGAAGCGCGAAGCGCGTCTCGAACCATGGATACAAACTCAAGGCCCGTACAGCACCAGTTCCGTATCGGTAAGATCAGCCAATTGAGGCCGATTGGGGCCTTTGAAATATTTGCGGCCGCGCGCCATCGAGAAGAAGCCGGCGAGGCCGCGCACAGGTCCATTGGAGTCGAGGATCACGCAAAGCTTGCCCCGCCGGATCAGCATCCGGCCGATCGCGCCGGCGCATTGGATATAACAGGCGATATCGCGGCAATAGACCAACTGCATCGCCGGCGGCGCCAGCCACCCGCGGCGGATGCGCAACTGCGACAGGATAAAGGGAAACACTTCGCCGGTCGCGGTGCGGCATACCAGGCTGAGACAGCCATATCGCGCATGCCGGGTCAGCAATTCGACTTCGGCTTGCGTGAGGCCCTCGACGGCCATCGCGTCTGCGGCGATGGTTTCGACGGTCATGCCGGAGGCGGCGCGTGACAGCGCCGGGACCGAGAAAAAAAGCCCGCTGCAATAGGAATTGAAGCCCTGGGTCTCGATGATCGGCCACGTCCACGTCGCCGGGCTGATATTCTTGTAGGTCACTTCCTTGTGCTTCTGCGCGATCTTGGTCAGCAGCGGCGCATAATTCCGAAACGCCGGTTCGACATACCAGCTCGACAGGTTGCAATGGATCGCCACCTCCCGGCCGTCGCTCCGCGATGTGTAGAGCAGCAGGAGAACACCGACCGGCAGTCCGTCATGGTCAAGCATGTAGCCGAAACGTGGATAGCCTTGGGGAACCTCACGCTCGGCCTGGCGGCGCAATCCCTGCATCCAGTAATCTCGCGACCGGCCGAAGAATCCGCGCGTGAGAAGATCGGCGACCGCATCGATATCGGCTTCGGAAATCTCACGGCATCGGATGCTTTGCCCGGTCACGATCGTTGCTTTGCTGCGCGGTGTCGTTACAGGCCGAGCATGTCCCGCACGCCGGCCGGCCAGTGGTCGAGGTCGATGCCGTGGGTATGGAACATCGCGACCGCGAGGCGATCCATTCCGAATGCCACGCAGCCGGTATGGGCGGGTTCGCCCGCCGCATCGACGATGTCCCATGTCGTGCCGAAATGGTCGCGGTGATAATTGAAGCTCATGCAGGCCGTCGGCTGATCTTCCGAACGCAAGCGGGATCAGCAGCTCGAACTTCAGTTCCTGCTGCTTCTGGCTGACCGCCTTCATCTGGCCGACGCGGCCAAAGAACGGATCGCTGGCATAATCGACCTTGAAGGTCAGGCCGAGGTCGCGTGCGATGGCCTGGGCCTTGACCATCCAGCGCTCGCGGAACGCGGAAACGTCGTCCGGGCTGCCGATGCAGACATATTCGCGCATCCGGAACGATTGCAGCCGGTCGAGATGGCGGGACGGTTCGCGCCGGAAGCAGTCGGCCGCGACGTCAAATCGAAGGCCGCCTTTCGGCAGCGGGCCGCGGCTCGCGGCAATCGGATAGACCGGGTAGCAGGCCGCCGGCGACAACACGAGATCGGCCGGCGACAGCGAGGTGGTCCAGTCGCCGCCCTTGTCGAAGCGGCTGACGGCGGAATGGATTTCCTGTTCGGTGCCATGCAGGCCGCAAACGCAACCCAGCAGATTGGGAAAGCTTTTGAGGTAGCCGGATTTCTCCAGCTGGCTGCGGTTCATGACCGGCGGGAAGCGCATCACTTCGGTACCGGTTTCGCGATTGCGCGTGATCAGGGCGGTGAGCCGCTCGATCACGTCTTCATAAAGCGCGGTCCGGGCATAGACGCCATCGGTACCCATGGGGTGGAACAGGGCGCCGGCGAGATGATCCAGGGGATCGGCCGGTTGTGCAACGGCGTCGGTCGGGTTGGTTCGGACGATGACGTTCATGTCTGGGGTTCCCTTAATCGCGAAGACTGGCAGGTACGCTGCTCATCAGGCTGGCGGTGGCGATATTGGTGAGGATGCGGTCGTTGTTGATCATCAACGGCGCGGAAAGCACGTCGCGCAGATGGCGGCCGACGCTGAAGTCGCCGTCGTTGCGATAGCCTGACAGGCCGCAGGCGCGCATCGCGCTCATGACGGTGGTGACCGCCAGTTCGGAGGCCTCGACCTTGAGCAGATTGATCTGCGACTGGAAGTCGAGCGAAGACAGCGCGCGCTCGTCATGCTCATGCGCCGCATAGGTATCGAGCGTGGATGTGATCATCGCGCGCAGCTTGGCGAGCGACATCTTGGCGGCCGTAAAATGCGCCGCCCCGGGCGGCATCTGGCCGCCGGCGCCGCGCGCGGCCTTGCGGATGAACAATTGCGCGCGCTCGACGGAAGCGGCGGCAATCCCGGCCCAGGCCGAAGCCCAGCACAGATGCGCCACCGGCGTCATCGTCTGCGCGTGAATCTTGTCATAGGCTTCCGGGAATACCTGCTCGGCCAGGCCGGTGGCTTTCAGTTCGAACCCGGCGCTGCAGGTGCCGCGCATGCCCAGCGTTTCCCATTCGAGACTGCGCTCGAGCGTGTAATTGTCCTTGGTAAAGGCCACCAGCACCTGATCGGAGGCGGCGGCGTCATTGGCGCGGCGGGCGATGGTGACGACGCCGTCGGCCTGTGCGCCGTAGGAAATCACGGTCGCGTTGCGCACCAGCGAGATGCCCGTTGCGGTCGGCTCGATCGCGGCGGAGCTCGAACGGACGTTGCCGCCGTTCTGTCCTTCAGTGGTCGATGAGGCGAGCAGCAATTGCTCGGTCGCGACCCGGCGCATCAGCGCTTCGTGCCAGTCGCTGCCGGTGCCGTGCCGGACCAGGCAGGCCACCTTGGTCTGATGCATCGCAAAGATCATCGCCGTGGAAGAACAGGCGCGGCCCAAGCGTGTAGCACATGTCGGTAATATCGAAGATCGACGCGCCGTCACCGCCGAATGCCTGCGGGATCTGGGCTCCCAGCAGCTTCTGCGCTCGGGCGGCGTCGATGGCGGCCTGCGGGAAGCGCGCCTGGCGATCGACGTCTACGGCTTCCGCGGCGGCCGCGCTCGCGACGGCGGCGGTGCGTGGGAGGAATGAGGCGCTGTCAACAAAGGACGGCGGGTTTGATAGGTTGGTCGCGTTACGGGATCTGGCATGCACATTCATGGCCGATATAACCTCCAGGGTTTTGTCGGTGCGAAATGTCTGCGCAAAATGTCACGCTGCTTTTCGCATCGATCGCGCAACAGCATTCGATCGTGCGAAGTGGCTTAAGGATTTAATTTAAATTCGTCGATGAAATTCAGGGTAAATGGCTTTCATTTCAGGCTTTTCGGTTAATCAACTGTGTTGGGATATCCATCATTTTCTTGATACCCATCAATGATTGCGAAAGGCGCGTTAGCGTTAAGATCAGAATGACAGTTTGTTTCAAACGAGACTCGCTGTTTTTCGAACGCGCCGCAGTTATAAATTTACGACCGGTGCGGTAGTCGTCCTGTCAGGCCAAGCGTCCTGTCAGGCCAAGACAGATGGAAAGCGGAAAAAGATGAAAGACTTTAACGCCGACGTTCAGGACCGCGTGCTGGCGCTGGTCAAGGGTATTCTCGCAGAGAATTCGATTGCCGCCGAAGTCGATTCCGACACGCTGCTGGTGGATGCCGGGTTGACGTCGATGGACATGGTCAATTTGATGCTGGGCGTGGAAGCCGAATTCGATTTCACGATTCCGCAAGCCGAGATCACGCCGGAGAACTTCCAGTCGGTCAAAACGCTGCAGGCAATGATCGTCGCTCAGTTGCAGCCCGAGCACGCGGCCTGACATAGACGTCTCGATACCTCGGCGGGATTGCTACCAGCCGGCCAACCGATACAGATGGGCCGCGCACCCTGACCGGCGGAATCCATGATTCGCAAAAAATGCTCTGGCTATTTTACGGCGGCCTTTCTGCTGGCGCTCGCATCGGTCGTCTTCACGGAGCCGGGCCGCGCCGAAGACATCCGCTTCGATGCGCTGAACATTCCCGTTATTATTTCCGGATCGGGCCATGTCGAGCTCGAAGCTGTGGTGGTGCGGCCGGATGATCGGCTGCCGCATCCGCTGGTCGTGATCAACCACGGTTCTCCGAGAAGTGCGGACGATCGCCCGGCGATGACGCCCTACGGCATGTGGCCACAGGCCGTTGCCTTCGCGCGGCGCGGCTGGGTTGCGGTGGCCTTCCTGCGCCGCGGCTATGGCCGCTCCGGTGGAGAATGGGCCGAGACCTACGGCTCCTGCTCGCATCCGGATTATGCGGCGGCAGGACGGGCCGGGGCGAGCGATATCGCCGCCGTCGCCAAATTCATGATGTCCGAGCCTTATGTGAGCAAGGACAAGTGGATCAGTGCCGGTCATTCAGCCGGCGCTTTCGCCACCGTCGCGCTGACGGCCGACCCGCCGCCGGGTCTCGCCGCTGCGATCAGCTTTGCGCCGGGAAGAGGGTCGACATCTGCGGAGGAGGTGTGCGGCGAAGCGCAACTGGTCGCGGCGTTCGCCGACTATGGCAAGACGTCGCGGGTGCCATTGCTGTGGGTATCGTCCGATAACGATCACTTTTTCGGCCCACGTCTGGTGCCGCGATTGACCGGCGCCTTTTCGGCCGCGGGCGGCAATCTCACTTTTATCAACGCGCCGTCGTTCGGGAGCGATGGACATCAGCTCTTCAACGCCGCCAGTGGCGTGCCGATCTGGTCGCCGATCGTCGACCGCTTTCTGACGGCGAACCGTCTCGTGTTCCGCGACCGTCCGATCGACATTCCGGTGCCGGCCACGCCAGCCGGCCTTGGCGCCAGCGGCCAAGCGGCGTTCAAGACCTATCTTGAGAGCGGACCCAACAAGGCCTTTGCAGTCGGAGGATCGCGTTTCGGCTGGGCCACCGGTCGCCGCAGCATCGACGAGGCCCGCAAGGAAGCACTGGGCTATTGCGTGTCAGGCCCTTCCGCGACGTGCCGGATCGTCAACGTCAACAACAAGCCGGCCGAATAAGGCTAGCTGCGCCGCTCCTCACAGCGCGGATAGATAGCGCGCCATGGCATCGCGCTCGCTGTCTGGCAGCGCCTGCATGAATTTCGGCATGTCGCCGTTGTTGGTTCGCTCAGCGGTGGCGAACGCGCGCATCGCCGCGACCAGGTATTCGTAGCTGAGCCCTGCCAGCCGCGGCGCCGGCGGGCCTCCCTCAAAATTCCGCTGATGGCAGGGCTGGCACTGGGCCAGTCCGGCGGGCGGCGGCGATGCCGCGGCGGCGGGTTGGGCCGGCCAGCTCTTGGCTGCGAAATAAGCCGCGATCTGGCGAAGATCCTCCTGCGCAAGGCTTTTGGCGATCGGGGACATGATCGGACTGTCGCGATCGCCACTGCGGAAATCGTGCAATTGCTTGACGAGATAGCTCTGCTGCTGACCCCAGATGATCGGAATGGTTTTCGGGTCGATAGGTACGCCGTTCGCGCCGTGGCATGCGGCGCATATCTGCACCTTTGCCTCGATGTTGTCGGCGGCCAACGCCGGCATAGCTGAGATCGCAAAACTGACGCCGGCGCCGAAAATCGCCGAAAACAACCCCTTGAACATGGCGGCATTCCCCCCTTCCCGTGACTGCGCACGGTGACCGGTCACGCAAGTATCCAAACAAAGGGCAGCAGGCGCAACCGGACCAGCCACGCTTGCGGCGCCGGTCAGCCCACCCAAATCGTGCGTCGAAGCCGCTGGATCGGGCTTGTCCTGCCGCACAAGCGGAGTCACGATGCCCCATTCGCCGACTCTCGATAGAAGCAGTCGCGATCTCGAGGGAGTCGAGCGTCAAACCAACCAAAAACAAATTTTCATAAGGGAGGACCGGATGCGAAGCCAACTGATGTTGAGCTTGACCGCCAGTGCAGCGGTGATGCTGTTCGATCCGACAATTCAGCAGGTTTGGGCGCAGGACCATGCGGTGCTGACCGGCACCGTCAGTTCCGAGGCCGAAGGCAACATGGAAGGTGTCGTCGTCACCGCCAGGAAGTCCGGCTCGATTGTCCAGGTCAGCGTGACCACCGACGCGCAAGGCCGTTACAGCTTCCCGGACAACCGCCTCGAGCCGGGTGAATATGCGATCAGCATCCGCGCGGTCGGCTACGACATCAGCGCGCCGGCCAAGGCGATGGTGGAGCCCGAGACGACCACCAGGACGGACATCAAGCTCAACAAGACCAGGGATATTGCCGGCCAGCTCACCAATGCCGAGTGGATGATGAGCATTCCCGGCACCGAAGCGCAGAAGGCGCAGTTGCTCAACTGCGTCGGCTGTCACACGCTGGAACGCGTGATGCGCTCGACGCACGATTCCGACGAGTGGACCCAGGTCATCACCCGCATGATGGGCTACGGCGCCGTGAGCCAGCCGGTCAAGCCGCAACCGATGCTGGACAGGGCGCGCGCCGGTACACCGGAGCAGTACCGCGAGATGGCCGATTATCTCGCCACCATCAATCTGAGCTCGGTCGACCATCGGGCATACGAGCTGAAGACGCTGCCGCGGCCAAAGGGTCAGGATACGCGCGCCATCGTCACCGAGTACGACATGGTGCGGCCGACCACCGAGCCGCACGACATTCTGGTCGATCGGGAAGGCAGCGTCTGGTATTCGGACTTCGGCGAGATGTTCATCGGCAAGTTCAATCCGAAGACGCTCAAGCTTACCGAATATCCAATCAAAAAATTCAAGGATAACGCGCCCACCGGACTGCTCAGCATCGAGTTCGACCATGCCGGCAAGATCTGGTTCGATACCATGTACCAGGGCTCGCTCGGCTGCCTCGACCCGAAAACCGGCGAGATCACCTATTATCCGCTGGCTCCCGAATTTAACGATGACCGCGTGCAGCTGAATTTCACCGGGCTGCACCACGAGGTCGACGGCAAGATGTGGACCAAGAGCGTCGGCACGCAGGACATCTTCCGGGTCGATCTGGCGACCAGCAAATGGGAGCGATTCCACCCGACCGACCTGCTGCCGTCCGTCAAGAATGCCAGCATCTATGAGGTCAAGGCGGACTCCAGGAATAACCTCTGGATGGCTGAATACACCTACGGCCACCTCGGCAAGATCGATGCAAAGACCCGCGAAGTGACGTGGTACGTCATGCCGACCCCCCGCGCCCGGGCTCGCCGCCTGGAAATCGACGCCGAGGACCGCGTGCTGGTGGCGGAATATCGGGCCAGCAAGGTCGCGCTGTTCGACAGCAAGACGGAAATGTTCACCGAATACGCCCTGCCGGAATACACCTTTCCGTACCGCGCCGATTTCGACAAGAACGGTGAAATCTGGGCCTCCACGATGAGCACCGATCGCGTCGTGCGGCTCGATCCCAAGACCGGCCGCACGGTTCAGTACCTGATGCCGTCCGACACTAACATGCGCACGGTATTCGTCGACAATTCGACGACGCCGGTGACATTCTGGGTCGGCAGTAACCACGACCACAGGATCGTGAAAGTGGAGCCGCTCGACTAAGTCAAGCGCGTGGCAACCATCTGGCCTTCATTCATGTTCGCCTCAATCCGCATTTGACCGCGTATTGGTGAGCCGTGCCTTGGGCTGGGCAATGCCTGATCTCGACTGCAGCGAAAAGGCGCCGCTGCCCGCGAGCACCAGCGCGGCCTGCGCTACCAGCCAGAACAGCGGGTATTCCCAGCCGCCGCCGGTGTTGGAATAACCCCAGCCGACCGGCCATTTGATCCAGACCACGACGGCCAGAAACACCAGCAGGAACGCAGCCCATTGGCGCGTGTACCAGCCAAGCAGGATCGCGACCCCGCCGATCACTTCGACGCTGAATGTCGGCCATGCCAACAGGGGCGTGATGCCGTTCTTGGCGAGCAGCGCCGCGTGGGTTTCCATGCCGCGGGAGGTCTTGAGGAAGGCGTGCACGATCCAGTCAAACCCGATCGCGACGCGCAAGACAAAAAGTCCGTAAGGCGCATAGATCCGGTCGACCGTCGCGTTGCTGAAGAGCGCAGCGAAAACGCTCGATGTAGTTGCGCTGGGATCCCTGGCTTGGTCGACACTCATCTGTTCTTCCCTGTTGTTCTTGCCTGTTTCGAACTGGCGACGCTGTGATGGCAGCATAGCACAACTGCGCCGGTGCGGGCCTCGCGCTGCAAGCGCGCCCTAGTCTTTCCAAAATAGGCCCTCTACACTTCCGGTAACAAATAACAATAAGCAAAATCCAGGGAGGTGGTCATGCCGCGCATTTCGTTGGTGATGAACATCGGTAGCCTCGTGGTCGCCGCATCGCTGGCTGGCACCGGTCAATTGGCGGCGCAAGCCGGTCCGGCTTTGGCGGCCCAGATCTTGGCGGGCCAAGTCTTGTCGGGCCAAGTCTTGTCGGGCCAAGTCTTGTCTGGAAAAGTCACTGCCGGGCAGGAGGCGCTCGAAGGCGTCCTGGTCAGCGCCAAAAAAGACGGATCGACCATCACGGTCACCGTCGTGACCGGCAAGGACGGCCGCTATAGTTTTCCGGCCGGCCGGCTCGAGCCGGGCCCATATTCCCTGCACATCCGCGCCGCGGGCTATGACCTCGACGGAACGGGGCAGGTCTCGGTCGCGGCGGACAAAACCGCGACCGCCGATCTCGCATTGCGCAAGACCGACAATCTCGCGGCGCAGCTCACCAATGCCGAATGGCTCGCCAGCATGCCCGGCACCGACGCCCAGAAGGGTCAATTGCTCAATTGCGTCGGCTGTCACACGCTGTCGCGGCCGCTCAACTCGAAATACAGCGCCGCCGACTTCCTGACGATGATCCTGCCGCGCATGCAGGGCTATGTGAATCAGAGCATGCCGTCGCACCCGCAATTGCGCCACGCGGAGCGCCGGATGGAAGAGCGGGGCGATCAGCGGGTGCAGGTCTACCGGGCCGCGGCGGAATATCTCGCCAGCATCAACCTCAGTTCACGGCCGAAATGGAATTTCGAATTGAAGACCTTGCCGCGCCCGACCGGCGCGTCCACCCGCGTGATCTATACCGAATACGACCTGCCGCGCGAGACGATCGAGCCGCATGATGTGATCGTCGATAGCAGCGGCATGGTCTGGTATTCGAACTTCGGCGAGCAAAATCTCGGGCGGCTCGATCCCAAGACCGGCAAGGTCACCGAATTCGAGATCAAGGAACACAAACCGGACTTTCCGACCGGACTGCTCGGCTTGCGCACCGACCAGGAGGGAAATCTGTGGTTCGGCAACATGTACCAGGCCACGATCGCAAAATTCGATCGCAAGACCGAAACCTTCAAGTACTGGCCGCTGGAGGGCGAGGAAAACTTCGACGCCGCGCAGATTAATATGGTCAGTCCGCAGAGTTCCGGTGTCGACGGCAAGGTCTGGGCGCAGAACAACGGCTTTGCCGGCATTCACCGGCTCGATATCGCCACCGGCAAAATAGAGACCTTTGAACCGTTCAAGGGCGTGCCGGGCCCGCACAATATTTACGACGTGGTTCCGGACTCGAAGAACAATGTCTACTTCACCGATTTCCGTCAGCGCCATATCGGACGGATCGACGCCAAAACCGGAGAGCTCGATCTGTACGAGATTCCGACACCGGCTTCGGCACCGCGCCGCGGTTCCATGGATGCGCAGGACCGGTTGTGGTTCGGCGAATATCGCGGCGACCGCATCGGCATGTTCGACACCAGGACCAGCCTGTTCAAGGAGTGGCAGATCGCGCCGAAATGGTCGTCGCCCTACGACGTCACGACCGACCGCGACGGGGAAGCCTGGACCGGCTCGATGCTGAGCGACCATGTCACCCGCCTCAACCCTACCACTGGCGAGGCGATCAATTATCTGCTGCCGCGCAGCACCAATATCAGGCGCGTGTTCGTCGACAACTCGACCCCGCAGGTGACTTTCTGGGCCGGCAACAACCACAGCGCCTCGATCGTCAAGGTCGAGCCGCTGGAATAGGCCCCGATCTATGCGCCGCCCTCGCGAAAGCGGGGACGGCTATGTTACCGGAGAACGTTGAGGTTCCCATGTGTGTCATATCTGCCGCAGTTTCGACCTATTTCTCGGCCGGCCCTCCTTGCCGCACTGTGAACGTATTCCGCCTTTCATGGTGATGGTATATCTGAGGGCGCGCGCAGTCAGTTGCTGCCTCGTTCTTTCTAACCTGGGGAGAGTATCGTGATGAAAACTGTGATTTTGGCGGGCGCAACGCTTGCCCTGATGACGGCCACCTTGGTGACGGCCGCCAGCGCTGCCGACCTGCCGCGCAAGCAGCCTGTCTATCAGGAAGCTCCGGTCGGCAAGATGCCGATTGGCAAGTCCCCGATCGGCAAGAGCCCGGTTGGCAAAGCGCCGATCGCCGCGAAGTATTGATTGCTCCGTCCAACTAAAGATTAGAGCCCGGTTCTGATTCAATCAGAACCGGTAAGGTTCTGGTTTGGGTTCGTTGAATTCGATCTTTGGTCGATTGTAAGGGACGAACTGTGAGTAACAGGTCGAAGCGATCGGGATTGCGCTTGCTTGGATGTTTCGCCGTGGTTGCTTTGCTCCACGGCGGAATTCATTCGGCTGCGGCGGGCGAGGTCCACAAGCGCGCCACCGACTCGAATGCGCTTGTTTCCAGCGAAGAATCGAAGCCGGCGCCGCTCTCGACGCGAAAGTTGGGGAAGGGGCCGTACTACGTCGATTTCCGAGCCCGGACGGCGGCGAGTTGGGGACACGCGTTCGTCTGGTACGGCAAGACCAGTGAGAAAAAAGTAGAAGTCGCGGGTCTGACCCCTGCGGGAGACACCGCAGCCTACATGCTCGGCTATGTGACGTTTGTGCCGTCCGAGACCGGGGCGAGCTATGGCGATCTCGATCCGGACTACTTGACCGCCAGTTACAGGGTTTACCTGTCTGAGCCGGACGCCAAAAAGGTTTTCGCCTACATCGAGAAATTAAAGGCGAATTCACCGGTCTGGAGTGCCGAAGTGTCCAATTGCACCGCGTTCATCGGTGACATTGCGAGCTTCATGGGACTGAAAACGCCTGTCCGCTGGCTGCGTCCCGAGAACTACGTCAACAAGCTCAAGGAAATGAATGGCGGGCGAGTTAGCGACGACCTATCTACCGTAGCCGGCTTGCCGCGCGAGCGCGCGCCTCGATGCCAGACCAGTCGCCTTTGCCAATCGCGCTTGCTGGCGCAATACAGGAGCCGCCGACCGAAATCACTTTTGGATGCGCGATCCATACGCCGCGTTCGCTTCGCCGATGCCCCGGTTGGGCAATAGCTCACGGATGGAAACGGTCCGCTCAGCGCGTGGAGCGCGGGAATGCCGCCGGCGGAAACGGCGGGAAAGAACTTCACGAGGTCGAAGCCTGATGTGACGCAGGCAATCAGATCGGAAGCGGTCTGGATGCAGGGCACATAAGGAAACTCGCAGGATGAAGCGGAGCGCAGCAGCGCGTCGGAATAGCGGGGACTGATGAAGAAGGCAGCACGGATATTCTAGGCTGGTTAGAGGTCATAAGGCGTCAGCACAGTGCAGATGCAGAAGACAGAGTAGGGAACTTAGGCAATGATGGCGGAGGCGGCTTACAGAGCTGAGTAGGTGAGCAAGGTGATTTAGATGAAGAGCAGGTAGATTTTGAAGAAAGAGAGCGAGATAGGCACGCGTAAGAGGCCCGATAGATGGTGATGAAAGGGATGAAAGGAGTGCTGGAGAGCAGAGTACTGGCAAGCATAGAGGAAGAGTTCGAGATAATATGTCACTATTCTGTTTAAGCAATGACTTGACCTGATGAGAGGTAGGGATCGGCGTGACGGAGAGATAACTTTCGGTAGACAGCGCGGCGGAAGAGGCAGAGTAATGGATGGACTGTTAGATGTCATCGAGGGCAACGATGAGCGCGACGAAAGCGCGGCCGAACGTGTCGCCGGCGCCGGTGACATAGAAGGCATTGCAAGAATAGGGCGGGATGAGGAAACGCTGCGTGCGATCGGCGACCAGGGCGCTCTCGGGGCCGAGCTTGAGCGCGACGATTGTCGGGCCAAGCGACAAACAGCGATCGATCATTTTGTCGGCATCTTTCATGTCGGATAGTTGAATGACGTCGTCGTAGCTCGGCAGGCAAATGTCCGAGAGCGAAAGCGCATCCCAGATCACGGCGCGGGCGCGGCCAAGCGACCATAATTTGCGGCGCAGATTGGTATAGAACGACACCCTCACACCGCTGGCGCGGGCGTGCTCGATGGCGCGGTAACCGGCGTCGCAGGCCGACGCGGAGATGCCGAGCGAGATGCCGGAGAGATGCAGCACTTTGGCGCTGGCAATAGCGTCGAGCGGCAGATCCTGCGCGCGATAGCGGCTGGCCGGCGATCCGCTGCGGCAGAAGTCGAACTGGTGGCCGCTCGCGGTATGGCTGACGAAATAAACGCCGGTCGGCGCGTCATCGGCGGTCAGGACATGCGCGTCGTCGATCTTCTCGGCGCGCCACAGCGCGCGCAGCAGCGCGCCGTTGGTGTCATTGCCGATGGCGGAGATGTAGCCGGTTCGCGCGCCTTGCCGCGCCGCGGCGACGGCGAAGTTTGAGGAGTCGCCGCCGCAGCCGCGCAGAAACATCGTGCCGTCGCCGCCGCGGGTCTGATTGAACTCCACCATGGGCTCACCCATGGACAGGATGTCGGTAGCGTCGCGCATTTTTTTCAACCCGACCAGCCAAGATGGCTGAAGAAATCGCGCGTGCGGTCCTTGGTCGGCGCGTCGAAGATCTGGCTGGGCAATCCCTGCTCGACGATGGCGCCGCGGTCCATCACGACGATCCAGTTGCCGACGCGCCTGGCGAAGGTCATTTCGTGCGTCACCACGACCATGGTCATGCCTTCCTCGGCGAGCTGCTTCATGACGTTGAGCACTTCGCCGATGGTCTCGGGATCGAGCGCCGAGGTCGGCTCATCGAATAGCATGATCGCCGGATCCATTGCCAGCGCGCGGGCAATGGCGACGCGCTGCTGCTGGCCGCCGGAGAGTTGCGCCGGATGGCTGTTGGCCTTGTCGGCCAGCCCGACTTTTTTCAGCAGCGCGATGGCGCGGGCTTCGGCAACGTCCTTCGATTGTCTGAGCACGGTGAGCGGGCCGGCCATGACATTGCCGAGCGCCGTCTTGTGCGGAAACAGCTCGAAATTCTGGAACACCATGCCCATGCGCTGCCGCACCTGGCGCATGCCGTCCCAGTCCTTCGGCATCATCTGGCCGTCGAGCTTGATCTCGCCGCCGTCGATCAGCTCGAGCCCGTTGGTGCAGCGGAGCAAGGTCGATTTGCCCGAGCCGGAGGGGCCGATCAGGCACACGACCTCGCCCTTGTAGACTTCCATCGACACGCCCGAGAGCGCCTGGAAGCCGCCGAACTTCTTCTTCACGCCGTGATACGACACCGTCGGTACGCCGCCGGCATTTGCGCGTTTCGCCCCTTCGTTCATTCGCTCACCCGATAGCGATTGTTGAGCCAGTCCACCAGCTTGGCCTGCGGATAGCCGAGCATCCAGTAGATGGCGGCCATCGCGGTCAGCATCTCGAGCACGCGGAAAGTCTGCGAGCGCATGCGCATCGCCACAAAAGCCAGTTCGCCGACGGCGATGACGGAGACCAGCGACGTGTCCTTGAACAGCGACACCCAGGTGCTGGCGAGCACCGGCAGCACGCGCCGCACCGCCTGCGGCAGGACGATCTCGCACATCGCCTGGGCGCGGCTCATGCCGAGCGCAGAGCCCGCTTCGCCCTGGCCCTTGCGGATCGAGGCGATGCCGGCGCGGAAGGTCTCGGCGTTGTAGGCGGAGACGTTGAGGCTGAGCGCCACGATGGCGGTCGCGATCGGCGAGAAGCGAATGCCGGTCGACACCGGCAGAATGTAATAGGCCGAGTAGATGACGAGGATCAGCGGCAGGTTGCGGAAGAACTCGACGAAGCTGGCGCTGATTGCCGCGAGCACCCGGTAGCCGGAAAGGCGCATCAGCGCCAGCACGATGCCGCCGGGCACGGCGATCAGCATCGTGACGACCGCGAGCAGGATCGTGAGCTTCGTGCCCTCCCAGAGCACATCGGCGTGCTTCCAGACGACGGACCAATCGAATGTCATGACCGCCCCAGATACGCGTAGCGCGAATAGATCGTGTCGACGAAGCGGGTGACCGGGAACAGGATGAGGAAATAGACGATCATCGCGACGATGAAGACCTCGACCGGATGGAAGCTCTGGCCGGCGACGGTTTGCGAACGGTTCATGTATTCGGGCACGGCAATGACCGCGGCGATGGCGGTGTCCTTGATGGTGATCGAGATGATCGAGCCGAACGCCGGCAGCATGCGCACGAAAGCCTGCGGCAGGACGATCTCGCGGATGGCCTGCGTGCGTGACATGCCGAGGGCGTAGGCGGCGCGCGACTGGCCGGGGCGGACGGAGGTGATGCCGGCGCGAATGATCTCGGCGACGTAGGCGGCGATATGCACGGTCAGCGCGAGCGAGGCGGCCCAGAACGGCGGCAGCGTAATGCCAAGGACGACGGGAAGCGCGAAATAGCTCCAGACCAGGACGACGAGAACCGGGATCGCGCGCATGGAGTCGATATAGAACACCAGCGGCAGGCGCAGCCACGTCGGCCCATAGCAGCGGGCAAGACCGATGGCGGAGCCGAGCATCAGGCTCAGCACGATGGTCAGGCCCGACAGCGCCAGGGTCAGCAGCAGGCCGCCGGCCAGGAACTGCCAGCTATCAATGACGGGTTCGAAGTCGAGTGACATTTTACTCTATCCGGCAGTGTTACTTTATCCCGGAAACCATGCCGCCCCCGGCGAGGGCGGCATGGTTCGCGTTTGCGTGCTACTTCATGTTCGCGACGACAGCTTCTTCCGCCTTGTCGAGCTTGGCGTGAACAGACTTCTCGACCGCGCGCAGCCATTCGAGGAACGCAGGCTGGTTCTTGTCGATCGCCATGCCGACGGGCTGGGCCTTCTCGAGGCTGTCCTGGCAGTTGTTGGCGCGGGCAGAACGGCGAGCCCCTTCACCTTGCGGCTCATCGGCACATAAGGAATGCGGTTGATCGGGGCGGCATCGGCGCGGCTGGCCATGACGTCTTCAAGCGGCGCGGTGGCGCCGGAATTGACGACGCCGAGCAGCTTGGCCTTGGGGAAGCGCTGCTTGACCCAGCCTTCCTCGCCGCCGCCGATGAAATAGGCGATGGTGAAGTCCGGGCTGTTGAGCTCATCCATCGTCTTGGCATCGGCGAACTTGGCGTTGTCGGCCTTGCCGAACATGCAGACGCTGGTGTTGGAGTAGAGGACGAAATCGACGACGGCCTTGCGCTCGGCATTCTCGGCGAGCGGCGTGATCGAGATATCGACCTGGTTGGCCGCGAGCACCGGCACCTTGGTTTCATGCGAGACCAGGATCGGCTGAAGCTTCACGCCGAGCAGCTTGGCGTATTCCTGCGCCAGCATCCACGCAGGCCCGGACCATTGATCGCCCGAGCTGGTGGTGTTTTCGACCAGCCACGGCGCGTTGGCCAGCACGCCGACACGCAACGTGCCGGCTTTCTTGATGGCGTCGATGCGCGGGCTCTTACCTGGCGCGGGTACTTCCTGCGCGAACGCCGGCAGCGAGACGGCCAGCATGCAGCACGCCATCAGTGTCGTCTTCATGAGCTTCATGTTTCTCTCCCCGGTTTTTGAAGTTGGCTAAGGTGGATTTGGCGCCCGATGTCCAAAGCATGGTCAGTGCATCGAGCACGTCGCTTTCGAAGGCTTCGGACTGCGCCAGAGTGGCCGGTACGATGTCAGTCATGGCAAAGATCGATATCAGGAGCGAGCGCGGCGTATCGGCATTTCGTGCTGCCTGGAGCAGTCTGTCTTTATTGGGATCGTCCACAGTGAGCGGCGATCCGTTGTCGTCTTGCTGCTTGAGAAAGCGAAGCCAGGCGGCGGTGACCAGCGCCATGCACGGCGCGGGCTGCCCCTGGCGATGCGTTCCTGTGCCGTTGCGAAGATACGCATCGGCAGTTTTTGTGAGCCGTCCATCGCGATCTGCGCGGTGCGATGCTTCAGCGCCGGATTGCGGAAGCGTTCGATCAGCGCATGGCGATAAGCCGTCAGATCGACGCGCCCGGCATATGCAGTGTCGTCGCCGCTTCGTTCATCAGCCGTGACACGAAATGCGCGATGTACGGTTCATTGATGGCGTCGGCCACGGTCGGCAAGCCGGCAAGCTGGCCGAGATAGGCGATGGACGAGTGGCTGCCGTTGAGCAGCCGCAGCTTCATCATCTCATAAGGCCGCACGTCGTCGGCCATGGTTGCGCCGGTGCGCTCCCAGGCCGGACGGCCTTGCGGGAAGCGATCTTCAATGACCCATTGCGTGAACGGCTCGCAGATGACGGGCCATGCATCGGTGACGCCGGCCTTGGCGGCGATAACCGATCTGTCGGCGTCGGTGGTGGCCGGCACGATGCGATAGACCATCGAATTGGGGAAGGCGACGTTATTGGCGATATAGCGCGCCAGCTCGGGCGACAGTAATTCGGCAAAGCGGACGATAATGCCGCGCGTCGAATGGCCGTTCTCCGGCAGATTGTCGCAGCACAGCACGGTGAAAGGCGGCAGACCGGCGTCGCGGCGCGCGCGCAAGGCAGCGACGATAATACCCGGCACTGTGAGCGGGCTGCCGGGATGCGCGATGTCGTGCAGGATCGCCGGATCGGCCTCATCGAGCGCGCCATCGGCGGCGCGGCGGTGATATCCCTTTTCGCTGACGCTGATGGTGACGATGCGAACCGCGGCGTCGGTACAACGAGCGACGACAGCGGCCGGATCATCAGGCGCGACCAAAGCGCCGGTCAGCGAACCCATTACGCGGAGCTTTTCGCCGGCGCCGTCGCGCTCGGCGCGCAGATAAAGCCAATCCTGCGGGGCGAGCGCATCGCGCACGGCGGGGCTGCGCAGGCTGACGCCGAGAATGCCCCAGGAAGGGTCGTCAGCGAGCAGGGGCTCCGTATAGGACGCGAGATGGGCGCGGGCGAAAGCGCCGAGGCCGAGATGTACAATGCCGGTGGTGAGACCGGCGGCCGCATAGACCGGCAGCGCCACCGTGTCCGGCAGCGAAGCGAG
Organism: uncultured Alphaproteobacteria bacterium; assembly: GCA_963790595.1. Classification (GTDB taxonomy): domain Bacteria; phylum Pseudomonadota; class Alphaproteobacteria; order Rhizobiales; family Xanthobacteraceae; genus Bradyrhizobium. Next base: position 597,784 of record CAWBPE010000019.1, read on the forward strand.
AGTTTGATGCGACAGCCGCGCGGCGCTCATAGCGGCAGCCCCTCGATGGATGCGAGGGCAGTCATGACGCCGCGCAATTCCGCCAGTCCGCGCATGCGGCCATACAGCGGATAGCCTGGATGGGTGGGCGCTTGTCGTCGTCGAGCAACTGGTGGCCGTGGTCCGGCCGCAGCGGCAGACGCCAATGGGCATCGCCGGCCTCCTTGCGCCGCTTCTGCTCGTGCAGCAGCGGCAGCATGACCTGCACCATGTCGACGTCGCCGCCGAGATGTTCGGCCTCGACGAAAGAGCCGTCGTCTTCCTTGGTGACGTTGCGCAGATGGACGAAATGTGTGCGCGGCGCGAAACGCCGAGAAATGGCCGGCAGGTCATTTGATCGGCCGGCACCGAGCGAGCCGGTGCACAAGGTGATGCCATTGGCCGTGCTGTCGACCGCGGCGGTGATGAAGTCGAGATCGTCGCTGGTCGACGCAACCCGTGGCAACCCAAACAGCGGGCGCGGCGGATCGTCGGGATGAATGCAGAGCCGGACGCCAGCTTCTTCCGCAGTCGGCGTCACTTCGATGAGAAACCGTTTCAGGTTGGCGCGCAGCGCGGCGTGATCAATGCCGGCGTAGCGCGCGAGCATCTTGCGCAATCCGGGCACGTCATAGCGATCATAGGCGCCGGGCAGGCCGGCCATGATGGTGGCGAGCAGGCGATCCTTGTCGGATTCGCTCGCCGCGTCGATCCAGGCGCGCGCTTTGGCGAGAACATCGGGCCGCTGCTCGCCTTCGGCGCCGGGGCGCTTGAGGATGAAACAATCGAACGCCGCATATTCATGCGCATTGAAGCGTAGCGCCGTGCCGCCATTCGGCAGCGGCGTGGCTAACTGGGTGCGGGTCCAGTCCAGCACCGGCATGAAATTGTAGCAGACGGTTGTGACGCCTTCGGCCGCGAGATTGCGCAGCGACTGGCGATAATTGTCGAACAAGGCCGGCAGGTCGCCTTCGCCAAGCTTGATGGCTTCGGCAACGGGCAGGCTCTCGACTACGCTCCAGCGCAAGCCGCCGGCGGCATCAATGACGTTCTTGCGCCGGGCGATCTCGTCGCGGCTCCACACCACACCATAGGCGACGTGATGTAACGACGTCACGATGCCGGTCGCGCCGGTCTGGCGAATTTCAGACAGCGACACTTTGTCCTCGGGACCGAACCAGCGCCACGTTTGTTCCATATCAGGCAATCCCCTGATCGAGCGCGGCGGCTCCAGCTCAAAGAACCGGGCGTGCTCCTGCGCGATGCGTTCTACCGCGGCGAACACGGTGCGCAGATGGGCCTGCATCGCCTGTTCGGCGCCAGATGCGTCCTTGTCGCGGATGGCGCCGACGATATCGACGTGCTGGCGGTAGATCATCTTGGGCCAGCCTTTATCGGCCAGCGATAAGTGGCGCACGCGATCAAGCTGCGCCTTGACCGAAGCGATGAGGTCCCAAGCATGCGGATGACCGGCGATGTCGAGGATCATCGTATGCATCTGCTCATCGAACGGGAAAAAGGCGGTCTGATCGTTTTTTTCCAGGGCATTCTTCTGGTGCGAGACCTGTTGACGCAAGGCCGCAACCTGCGGCCGCGTCGCGCGCTCGGTGGCAAATCGCACGGCGCGGCATTCGATGGCCTCGCGCAGAACTGACTGCTGGTGACAGAAGAAAGCTTGATCGGTGCAACGAAAGTGCCGACTTGAGGCACGATTGCAAGCAGACCTTCCTTGGCGAGCCGTTGAATGACCTCGCGCACAGGCGTGCGGCTGATGCCGTGTTGCTCGGCAAGCCGCGTCTCGGAAAGTGCTTCGCCCGGCAACATACGCCCGCACAGGATGTCATCGCGCAAACGATCGAACAGCCGGCCGCCGCGCAGACGCGCGGATTCCATCGGCGGAATGGAAGTCTGTGGTCGTTTGCTTAGAGCCATGGCGGGCGTTGTACACTTGTAAACAAGTAGCGAGCAAACGGATTCTCAGCTTTAAAAACAGTTGATTATGGTGCGCGGCACAAGACTAGCAGCACGCAGCATATCAATAGCTACCAGTTAGCCTGTCGCCGGAACAATAGCTGGCGTTGAACGCGAAAGCTTCGCCGTCGCCCCGCAGCACCTGCTCGTCATGCCCGGGCTTGATCCGAGCATCCCCAATCTTCATTCCCGCGCCTATTGCGACGCCTTGACCAGATAGGCGATCAGATCGGCGCGGTCGCTGGCGTTGGCCATGCCGGCATAGGGCATGCGGTTGGCCGGCACCGTGGCTTGCGGATCGGCGATGTATTTGTCGAGCGTCTGCGGCGTCCATTCGATGCCGCTGCGCTTCATTGCCGGCGAGAAGCGAAAATCGGCGAGCTCGCCGGCCTTGCGCGTGAATATGCCGTGCAGGCTCGGCCCGACTTCATTGGCGCCGGCGCTAAGCTTGTGGCAGGCCGCACAGTCCTGGAAGCGGGCTTCCCCGCGCACCGGGTCGCCGTCGGCGCGGGCCAAGCCAACCGGCAGCAATGTCACAATCAAGACCATTGTCGCGCGCATCGTGTCGATCATGCCTGCACCAGCGGACCGGGGTTTTTCAGATATTTGTTCTTGATCGCGTCCGCGGTCCAGTAAGCCAGCGCCCCCACCGGTCCGGTCGGGTTGTATGCCGAATTGTGCGGGAACGCGTTGGCGCCGATCACGAACAAATTGTGACAGTCCCAGCTCTGCAGATATTTGTTGAGCGCGCTGTCACGCGGATTGGTGCCCATGATGGTGCCGCCGGTATTGTGCGTGCTTTGATAGGGCACCACGGTCCAGGGATCGGTGCGTGCGGAGGCAGGATTGAGCTTGGTCGGATTCATCGACTTGGCGATGTCGTTGATCGCCTTGGCGGCGTGACCGCCCATCTTGTGCTCATTGTCCTTGTAATCGAAGGTCATGCGCATCAGCGGCAAACCGAACGCATTGCGATAGGTCGGGTCGAGATCGAAGCAATTATAGCGGTTGGCCATCACGCTGCCGCTGGCATTGATCACCATCGCGGTCTGGTACCATTTCGCGGTCGCGCGCTTCCAGTCGCTGCCCCATTGCGGCGTGCCTGACGGCACCGGCCGGTAGCCGATCGGCAGCGGGGTATTGAAGCCCCCGGCCACCACATAGCCGCCGACGAAATTATGCGGCGCGCGGTCGAAGTCCCAATTGGCGTGGAAGTCGTCGATGGTGGCGTTGGAGCCGCCGGCGTTCATGAAGGGATTGAAGTGCTTTCCTTCAAAAAACAGCGTCGCGCTGGCGCCGGTCTGGTAGCAGTAATTCTTGCCGATCACGCCCTTCTGTGCGACCGGATCGTAGGGCGTGCCGATGCCCGACAGCAGCATCAGATGCACATTGTTGATCGCATAGGCGCAGAGCAGCACGATGGTTGCCGGCTGCTCGAATTCCTCGCCGTTGAGTACGTTGGTGTAGGTGACGCCGGTGACGCGCTTGCCGTCGGAGGCCTTCAGCACTTTAGTGACCCAGGCATTGGTGCGCAGTTCGAAATTCGGATTGCGCATCGCAATCGGGATCACCGTGATATGCGGGCTGCCCTTGGCGTTGGCTTCGCAACCGAAGCGCTGGCAATAGCCGCAATACTGGCAGGCGCCGAATTTCGAACCGTCCGGATTGGTATAGGGCTGCGAAGCATTCGCCGATGGGCGCGGGAACGGGTGATAGCCGGCCTCGCGCGCCGCGTTGGTGAACATCTCGCTCGCCAGGATCGGGGTCAGTGGCGGCAGCGGATATTCGCGGGCGCGCGGCGCCTCGAACACATTGCCGCCGGCCTGGATCTTGCCGCCGATATTGCCGGCCTTGCCGGAGACCGCCGCGGTATATTCGAACTTGTCGTAATAAGGCTCGAGCTCGGCGTAGCTGATGCCCCAGTCCTGGATCGTCATGTCCTCGGGAATCGATTTCTTGCCGTAACGCTCCTCGTAATTGGTGCGGACCTTGAATTCCATGTCGGTCCAGCGCCAGGTGTGGCCGCTCCAGTGCACGGCGGAACCGCCCACGACTTCGCCGGGCAGGAACGAGCCGAGCCGGCGCATCGGCAGCGATTCCTGCTGCGGGTTGTTGCGCACCGTGATGGTGTCGCGCGCGGTGTTCTGCATCAGATCGTGGCGCACCACATAGCGCAGTTCGTCGCGGATATTGGGCAGCGAGTAATCATTTTCCGGGGTCCGCTGCGCGCCGCGCTCCAGCGCGACCACTTTCAGGCCGGCCTCGGTCAGTTCCTTGGCCAGAATGCCGCCGGTCCAGCCCAGCCCAACGATGACGACATCTACTTCCTTGAGTTGTGTGACCATGATCCGTCCCCCTCAGCTCATGTCCGCGATGCCGAGCGGCTTGTTCGGAAACGGCTTGCCGCGATATTTCTCGATATCGTCGCGATGCACCGCGATGACGCCGGGAAAACCGATGATTGCCCATCCGGCCTTGTTGCGATTGCCGCCATAGATCGGATCGGAATACATGCCTTCGACCACGGTCTGGTACAGCGTGGTCCAGAACACCCGCACCGGCAGTCCGCTGTCGAAAACGATCTTGCTGGTCGACAGGCCGGTCAGCACTTCCTGGCGCTGCGCGTCTTCGATCCGGTCAAACGTCTTGCCATACGTCTTGCGGCAATGCGCGTTGGTCGCCTCGATGCCGGCGCGGTAGAGCTGCGCCGGGGTCAGCGGTAACTGGTAGCCCTGGCTCGGCGCGCCGAGCTTCCAGGGGCCTTGCATGTACAGCCGGTCGCCCTTGCCCCAGGCGCCGGCGAGCGCATGATCGATATAGATGTTGACGCCGAGATCCGTGCCCTTCGGGCTGACCTCATCGGCGGGGATCATGTGATCCACCAGCGCCTCGACAAAGGCCGCCTCGTCGAGATTGAGAAAGGCGTACCCGGTCGGTGTCGCCGGCGCGGCCGGTGCAGCTTGCTGGGCCTGCGCGATTTCGGGCGTAACGATCGCGGCCGTACTACTCGCCGCCGCCGCGCCGCCGACAACGGCGGTCTTGAGAAAGTCGCGCCGGTCGAATCCCGAGCTTTTAAGAGTTGCGGGTTTATCGACCGCGTCTTTGGTGCTCGCATCTTTCATGGTCGCCTCCCTGCCGCCGGGGACGAAGCCCCGGTCATATTTTTGTGAAGCATGCTGCTTTTGGATCGGAGGGGCAAGATGCGATTACGCAGAGCCGCGCGCTCGAGGCTCATATCGCCTGACAGTTTTATGACGAATGGCTCACGATCGATTTCGAAGAACTCACATCACCGCGATCGAATTTTTAGCTGCGTTCACATGTTTGTTGAGGCGGCCAATTCTTGTCGTCTTCCTGATCTCTGTGGCGCGCTGGTTACAGAATTAGTGCGCGCACTGCAGCAAAGAGCGGCCAAGGGGTCCTCATTCGAAGGCTCCGTAACTTGGTTCGCGGATCGTGTATGTGCCGCGCTTTTTTTGGGGAACTTACGTGAGAAAGATTCTTCTATCCTCCGTGGCCGTTTTCGCCTTCGCGGCGACGGGCCACGCGGACGAGCTCTCGGATATCCAGGCTCAGTCCAAACAGCTTCGTGATCAGAACCAGATGTTGATGAGGCGCCTCTCGGATCTCGAAAAGCGCCAGCAGAAGCTTGAGAAGCAGCCCGCGCAGGCTCAGGCCGTGCGTACTGTGAACCCGACCGATGCGATGGCTGCCGACCTGCCTTACAAGGCGGCCGTCAAGGCTCCCCCGATGACGGATGACGGCGTGTGCTGGCACGGCGTGTGCGTGTACGGCAATTTCGACATGGGTGTGGGCTACCAAAATCATGGCTCCCCGCTGAATAGCCAATCCACCGTCGGCGTGAACTACCTGATCTCGAAGCAAAGCAACGGTTCGTATTTCGGCGCGGCCCCCAATGCCCTGACCTCTTCGTATATCGGTTTGAAGGGCAAGCAGGAGATCGCGGACGGCCTCTACGCGGTGTTCAACTTGCAGGCCGGATTCAATCCCGAGAGCGGCGTGTCTTCCAACGGTATCGGATCGGTCCAGCAGAACAACGGGTTGGGCCTCGCGGCACAGAACTCCTATGCCGATTCCTCCAAGGCCGGCCAGATGTTCAACAACGCGGCCTATTTCGGTATCAGTTCGCCGACATACGGCACGTTCACCATGGGCCGTCAGAGCGCGCTGACGTCGGACGCCGTGGTCAATTACGATCCGATGGGTAACTCGAACGCGTTCTCGGTGATCGGCTTCCAGGGCGCCACCGGCGGTGGCGGCGATACCGAAAACCGCGTCTATGACAACTCGTACGAATATCGCGTCAATGTCGGTCCGGTTCGTCTTGCCGTGGAAACCCAGCTCCGTAACGGCGGCAACAGCGGCACCGGCAACGCGTTCGAAGGCGATGTCGGTTTCGACTATCTGGGCTTTTCGTTCGATGCCGTCGGATCGAAAATCTATGACGCTGTGTCCGCGAGCCCGCTGAGCGCGGCGCAGGTCGCGGCTGTCACTGCGGCCAATATCCCGGTCGGAGTGGGGGCGGTCAATACGACGGTGTCCGACAACACCGCCTTCATGCTGGTTGCCAAATACACCATCGGGCAGTTCAAGCTGTTCAGCGGCTATGAGCACATCAATTTCGCCAACCCGAATAATCCGTTGGCGCCTGGTGCGTTCCTTGAGGGCGGTTATAGCGCCGGCGCAGTCAACAACACCAACTTTACCACCGACAGGGTCCTTCAGGTGTTCTGGGTCGGTGGCAAGTATGCGGCAACGCGCGATCTCGATCTGAGCGTCGCCTATTATCACGAGTGGCAGAACAGCTTCATCGTCGGCAACGGCAGCAACCCGACGGGATCCTGCAACACTGCGGTTTCTTCAGGCTGCAGCGGACAGTTGGACGCGGCTTCGTTCGTTGCGGATTGGCGCTTCGCGCGGCACTTCGATGCCTACGCCGGTATCATGTGGTCGCAGGTATCGAACGGTCTCGCCAATGGCTTCCTGCTCGCGACGCCGGGTGTCAACAAGGTATCTACGTACGCGCCGACGGTTGGTATGCGCTACCAGTTCTGATGATTTGATCAGAGCGTAACTGGAGACAGAGACATTTGCGGCTCGCATCGGCTTACGCGATTTCGAAATGCCTCTGTTTTTTGACCTGGTCCCGGATCGAAATTCCCCCGTTTTGATCCGGGATCAACGTCAAACAAGGCCAACGAAGGCAAGCGTCTCATTGAATGTCATTTATAATATTAAACTTAAATTCAGAGACTAAATTTTATTTCATAACAGAAAGTTTAATTAATAAACTCTTATTTAATGATTTTACGTGGCTTGAAAATCCGTTGTTGCATGCATGTGACATGTTTTCCGAGCGGCTCGATGCAGAGTGAATCGCCTAAGGAGTACTCATTCGAGACTCCAAGCACTGGCAGGTTCGCGAATAATTTGTGTCGCGCCTTTTACTCGGGGGAGTTACGTGAAAAGAATCCTTTTATCTTCGGTGGCCGTCTTCGCCTTCGCGGCAGCAGGTCACGCCGATGAGCTCTCGGATATCCAGGCTCAGTCCAAGCAGCTTCGCGACCAGAACCAGATGCTGATGAAGCGCCTTTCGGACCTCGAAAAGCGCCAGCAGAAGCTTGAGAAGCAGCCCGCGCAGGCTCAGGCCGCCGCGCCGGGCATCAATCCGACCGATGCGATGGCCGCCGATCTGCCCTACAAGGCTGCAGTCAAGGCTCCCGCTCCGATCAATGACGACATTTGCTGGCACGGTGTTTGTGTGTACGGCAACTTCGACATGGGTCTTGCCTATATGCAGCACGGTGCCCCGAGTACCGCCGCGATCGGCCAAATCGAACCAGTCGAGAAAAATTCCAACGGCGCGTATTTCGGTGTGGGCACCAACCAGTTCAGCTCTTCCTTCATCGGCTTGAAGGGCAAGCAGGAAGTCGGCGACAATCTGTATGCCGTGTTCAACTTGCAGACCTTGTTCTATCCGGCCACCGGCATGAACCAGAACGGCGTGGGCAGCCTCGTACAAAACAACGGATTGGGGGCCGCACCGTTCCTCCAGACTACGAACGGCTATGGCGACTCGTCCAAGGGCGGCCAGATGTTCAACAACGCGGCCTATTTCGGTGTCAGTTCGCCGACTTACGGTACCTTCACGATGGGCCGTCAGTCCGCGCTCTCCTCGGATATCATTGTGAACTACGATCCGCTTTCCGGCGCGGGCGCCCTCTCGATGGTCACCAACGAAGGCCTTGCGGGCGGCGGCGGCAACACCGAAAACCGTATCTGGGATAACTCGTACGAATATCGTCTGAACATCGGTCCGGTCCGCCTGGCGGGTGAAGTTGCAATCCGAAACGGCGGCAACAGCACCCAAGGCAATGCGTTCCAGGGTGACGTCGGCTTCGACTATATGGGCTTGTCGATGGACTTCAACGGCGGCAAGATCTTCGACGCGCTCTCGTCGTCGCCTCTGAGCGCAGCTCAGGCCGGGTTGCTCAATGCGAACACCTGCTCGCTCGGGTGTGTGAGCGGAACGGTTTCCGACAACACGGTTTTCGAAATTGCTGCCCGATACACCATCGGGCCGTGGAAGCTGTTCGGCGCATATGAGCACCTCACATTCGCAAACCCGAATAACCCGATCAATACCCTCGCAACTGCTGAAGGCGGGTACAATGTCGGCATCGTTAACAACAATGCCTACATCACCAACAGGAACGAGCATGTCTTCTGGGCAGGCGTGCGATATGCGATCAACAAGGACCTCGATATCACCGGTGCTTACTACGGCTATCGGCAGGAGGGTTACCTGACCTCGGGTGTTGCGGGTGGCCAAGTCGTCAACGTTGTTGGTGGTGTGAACGGTGGCATCAGCGGCGGTGCTTGCAATACCTCCGTCTCCGCTGGCTGCAGCGGAACCATGGATGCGGCTTCGGTTGCCCTCGACTGGCGCTTTGCCCGTCACTTCGACTGGTACAGCGGCGTGATGTACTCGCAGAAGACCGGTGGTCTTGCCAACGGCTACAACCTGACCGCGACGAACATGAGCGTTGCCGGCACCTACAACACGTTCAACAAGGTCTCGAACGTCGACGTGGTTACTGGTCTGCGTTACCAGTTCTGACGATCGGAGGAGGGCAAGGATATCCGGCTTCGATGTCCTTGCCCTTCAGCCCGGTTGGTTCGGATCGAGATTCGCCGATTTGGACCTAAAGGCCCCCGGCAGGTTGCTTGCAAACAGGCTACCTGCCGTTCTACCCCTCACAAAATACCCTCTTGGATTGTAAAAAGGGCCACTATTCGACCCCAGATAGATAACTGACTGTGTCACCCGAGCAACACGACTGGCGCGTTTCGAGGTTTATGTCCCGAAATGTCGGCTTCCGGTCGGACTGTTGCGCGCGGGTAACAGGATTTTCCAATCCCCTGAAGCAGAGTGACCGTCTAGGGAGGCCTCAGCCGAGGCTTCGTGATGATGGCAGGTTGCGGTTTTCTTCAGTGCCGCGCCTTTACTCGGGGGAATTAAGTGAAAAGGATCCTTTTATCATCGGTGGCCGTTTTCGCCTTCGCGGCGATGGCTCACGCTGACGAGCTGACGGATATCCAGGCTCAGTCCAAGCAGCTTCGTGAACAGAATCAGTTGCTGATGAAGCGCCTTTCGGATCTTGAAAAGCGCCAGCAGAAGCTCGAGAAGCAGCCCGCGCAGGCTCAGGCCGTGCGTACTGTGAATCCGACCGACGCGATGGCCGCCGATCTGCCCTACAAGGCCGCAGTGAAGGCTCCGGCTCCGATCGATGACAGCATTTGCTGGCACGGCGTCTGCCTGTACGGCAACTTCGACATGGGTCTTGCCTACGTTCAGCACGGCAACCCGAACACCGCCCAGATCGGCCAGAACTATCCGGTCGAGCCGCGCTCCAACGGCGCGTATTTCGGCACGGCCTCAAACGCGTTCAGCTCTTCCTTCATCGGTTTGAAGGGCAAGCAGGAAATTGCGGACAACCTGTACGCGGTCTTCAACTTGCAGACCCTGTTCTACCCGAACACCGGCATGAACCAGAACGGCGTGGGCTCCCTCGTCCAGAACAACGGTTTGGCAGCGGCTCCGTTCAGCCAGACTGCTAACTCTTACGGCGACTCCTCCAAGGGTGGCCAGATGTTCAACAACGCGGCCTATTTCGGTATCAGTTCGCCGACCTACGGCACGTTCACGATGGGTCGCCAGAGCGCGCTCTCCTCGGACATCGTCGTGAACTATGATCCGCTGTCGGGCGCGGGCGCCCTGTCGCTGATCACCAACGAAGGTCTCTCGGGCGGCGGCGGCGATACCGAAAACCGTATCTGGGACAACTCGTACGAATATCGTCTGAACGTCGGTCCGGTCCGCCTGGCGGGTGAAGTCGCGCTTCGAAACGGCGGCAACAGCTCCCAGGGCAATGCGTTCCAGGGTGACGTCGGCTTCGACTATATGGGCTTGTCGATGGATTTCCTCGGCGGCAAGATCTACGACGCGCTTTCCTCGTCGCCTCTCAGCGCGGCTCAGGCCGGGTTGATCAATGCGAACACCTGCTCGCTCGGGTGTGTGAGCGGAACGGTTTCCGACAACACCGTTTTCGAAATTGCTGCCCGATACACCATCGGACAGTGGAAGTTCTTCGGCGGATATGAGCACATCACGTTCGCAAACCCGAATAACCCGCTCAATGTCAGTGCAACTGCTGAAGGCGGGTACAATGTCGGCGCTGTTAACAACAACGCCTACATCACCAACAGGAACGAGCATGTCTTCTGGGCAGGCGTGCGATATGCGATTACACGCGACCTCGATGTCACCGGCGCCTATTACGGCTATCGGCAGGAGGCCTACTTTACGAGTTCGGCTGCGGCTGGCTCGCTCATCAACGTTGTTGGTGGTCCGAGTGGTGCTATTACCGGTGGTAACTGCAACACCTCCATCTCCGCGGGTTGCAGCGGAACCATGGATGCGGGTTCGCTCGCCCTCGACTGGCGCTTTGCCCGGCACTTCGACTGGTACAGCGGCGTGATGTATTCGCAAAAGACCGGTGGTCTTGCCAACGGCTACAACCTGACCGCTACCAACCAGAGCGTGGCGGCGACCTTCAACACCTTCAACAAGGTCTCGAACGTCGATTTCGTTACCGGTCTGCGCTACCAGTTCTGATCTGAACCGGTTGAGTTGATCTAAGTCGAACTAATCGTGGGGGAGCGGAAATATCCGTTTCCCCACGATCTGTTTTTAGGGATGCGGCTAGAGCCCGGCTCTGATTGAATCAGAGCCGGGCTCTGGTCTTTGTTTTGAGGCGTTTTCCAGCGCAGATAAGTCTACGCAATCTGCGTAAACTTGATTGCTATGCGAACCGGTTATCCAGGGAGCCCGTCATCGGGCGCGCATTCGCGAGACCCGTTGGCTCGAAAACGCGATAGCCGCTAGCAACCCCCGCCCGGACACCACCGAGATCGCTGATCATTGGTATCCAGCGGGGAACTCCAGCCATGTATTGCTGGGCGCGGTTCATAAATCCACGCGCCGAATCCGTGCGACTCGTCGTTCATCGATATTGCGATATGCCGCAGCCTGGATGCCGCGCGGTTCGTATGTCGATGGCCGCCAGGATTGGCCGCGTGATTCGCGGTATCGAAGGCCTCGAGATTTTCACAACAAAAACATTCAGGAAAACGCGTCAAACAAAAGACCGGAGCCCGGTTCTAATTCAATCAGAACCGGCAAGGCTCTAATTAAGGCGCTAATGTACGACGCTGGTTGCGCTGGACGCCTGGGCAGCGGGGTTGCGGTCGGGGTTCGATTCCCCGCTGAATATTCCCTTCGGCTCGAGCCCGTAGCGATAATTGGCAGACGGCGTCTGGTACCCGGAGGGAGGCTGGGTAAGGGCTTCGCGCGACGGCTCGGTGCCAGGCGGCAGCGCGGCCGTCTCTGCTTTCTTGCTGCCAAAGAGACCACCGATATCCAGCTTGTCGAGGCCGAGGGTGTCGCTGACGCCCGATGGGACCAGCGCCGCAGCTCCGCCTCTGAACAAATCGCCGGCCTGGTCATTGACAGGATCACGGGCGATGGGGTTGTCGGGACGAGGTGCCACGGGGGCAGCGGCGACGTTCTCTGGGACCGGGGGGGCTATGTTGATCGGGCGCGGCGCGGCGTCCGCAGCGGGAGCGACCGCGACGACCGGCGGCGCGTTCTTCTTCTTGGCCGCGATGATAGCCTTGCGCTGCCGTTCATCCGGATCTTTCGGCCAGTTCGTAATTTGCGGCGCCTTCGACGCGGTAACCGGGGGCGGCAGATCGAGATTGGGCGGCACCACCAGCGGGGATCGCTCGCGATAGTCGATCCCGCGATTATCCATGTTGTTGCCGCGAATGGTGGATTTGAAGCCGTCGACGAATCTTTCCGTGAACGGCCTGTCGTCGTCGTCGGCCGCACGCGCGGCGCCGGCCGTCATCGCAAGGGTCAATCCCAGAATAACGCTGGAGCTGATGGCGCCAAGCCGCAAAACACGCACCGGCGCTCCCGATGAACTCCGCACCATCCAACCGCCAACCTCGGTCTCGCGCATCGCGTTGTTCCTGTTCAAAGTTCCCGTTTCAGGGTTCCTGTGGGGTGTCGATCCTGGCCGTCATCGCCACACCTGCAAGCTTCAGCTCAGAGGGTCCGTATCAGCCGGGATCAGGGCGCTTTTGCGGCCGATACCCCCTGAAGGGATCATACAGCAGGCCTGCTAGCCCGGCAACAATCGCCGCGTCGGCACGGTTAAACACGCCCCAATTGAGGGTTTTTCCCTCGATCTGGAACGTGGAACAGGACGAAATCGGCTATCGCGCCATGGGCGAAGCCGTCGATGGCGTTGCCAATGGCCCCGCCGATGATGGTCGCAGAAATTGTGTGGGTCCCGAGATTGTGTGGGTCCCGAGGGAGTGACCCGCTGACGGCGGAGTTCAGCCTGTTATCGCGAATTTACGTCGGTCGTTACGCCGCCAACGGACCCAACGGTATGGTCCGGCTGCCGACCGCTGCTGCGCGTGATGCCCGCGCCGCCGAGCGCACCCGCCCGGGACGTCGCCGCCAGGCCGGGCTGACCATTGTTGAGTTTGGAATACAGCGAACGGTTCATTGCCGCCAATTCAAAGTGTTTCTGCTGCTCCGCGGTCGCTCCGATGTGCGGCTCGCCGGCCAGTCCTTCCTGTTGCTCGGTCGGTCGCGCGGTCGCCCCCCTGCTGCCACCGTTGAAACTGACGCGCGCAGCGTTGCCGTCGCCGGTCACCGCCTGATCGTAGACGTTCGCCATACCGAGAGAGCCCAGATTGTTCACGGCGCGATTGTAGGAGAACGCTCCGTTTTCCCAGCGGCCGCCCTGATAACCGTCACCCGTATAACCGTAGCCGTAGTCGATCCCGCCGTAGAAACCGACTTCGTCTGCCCAGTAGCCGGCATGAAAAGCATAGCCGCCATCGACCCGGCTCCAATAGGGCGGGGTCCACAACAATCCGGGCTGCGGCGGCCGCACCCAGGTCCCGGGCACCCAGAAATAGTCCGGGACGGATTTGCGCCACGCCCAGAATCCGGGAACCCACAGATCGCCCTGCGCGGGGATGGCCGGCTGCTCATAGGATGGCAATGGCGGCGGAGTTTCGCTCACCTTTCCAAGCTCCGCGGCGATCAGCCGGCGCGGCTGGAAATGCGGTGGCAGCGGCCTGTATCCGCTAGGCGGGAAATTGGGCGGGTAATCGGGTTTGGCCGCGCTGATTTTGTCGCCGATTTTGTCCTGCGCGAACGCGCAGGGTCCGCACATCAGTGAGAGAAACACCAGACCGGCGACGAGCTTTTGCATGCCATGTCCGATCATTTTTTTGTCCCGCCGCGGCTAATCGCGATGATCGCGCGGCGCGGTCAGTTGAAATGCTTTGGTCGACTGTCTTCTATTTTCTTCTATTTTTTATTTTCGTCGTTCACCTAACAACCAATGCACCTAACAACCAATGCAACGAGAAATTGGTTCCTTCATCCTGACGCACGATGCGCCGGATAGATCCTAAATTTATTATTAGACCCGCGTGAGCTTCGTCGGATTGCGATCGTCTGTAAGCCACGGCAGCCCGGTCAGGTTACTTTCGGCTGTTTAATTTTTTTTGAAGGTCTTCAACGCTTCGCAAATGTAACGCCGCGTTTGTCGGCGGCGTTTCTGAGCATCCCGGCCTTTCGCAAGGCTTCAGCTTTCTGCCCGGCTCCTGCCAGTGCGATGCGGTGTAACAATCGGTCGCGAGGGTTGGAACCATTACTGGAAATGTCGGTTGCAGTCGGCGAACTACGGTCGATGCGATAAAGTTTCGATGGCTTCCGCAGCGTGCTTACAAGATACGCCGGGAGGGACTTGCGGAAGACCTCCGACCAGGGAAAAACTCCATGCGCTTCTGGGTAATGGCGTTGCTGCTTCCGGGATTTCTCATCGGGTCTGATGTCGCCAATGCCGGTTTGAGCACGGACACCCGCGACATGTCTGTAGCCATAACTCCGGGGGCCGTTCCGCAGGAATCCGCCAAAGAATCCGCCAAGGAAGAAGCGACCGAGGAAACCGAAGATCAGATCAGTCTCGACAGGCGCAAGCGTCGCGAGGTGCAGCGCCAGCTGACGCGAATCGGCTTCGACACCAAGGTCAACGGAGTGTTTGATGGAGAGACCCGCGCGGCGATCGCGCGCTGGCAGACGGCACGTGGTTATGCGGCGACCGGCTTTCTCAACGCCCAGGAGCACGAGTCGCTCCTAACTGAAAGCGAATCAGCTGCGAATCCAAGTACCAGCGAAGGATCCGACAACGATCCGGCCCCTCATCACCGCAGTGGCGCTCACCGCTACCGGGCCGGCGGTCCCGTTGGCGTGATAGGCGGCATGATTGGCGGGCTGTTCGGACGCCGATGATCTTTCGGATATCCACGAGCGATCCGCCGAACGGTGGGCCGCAAGCCTATTTTGGACGAGCCCATTTTGTTGAACGAGCCATTTTGGAATCGTGTCAGCCGCTCTGACTAACCTCGAACAAGTCTTGCTCACCTCGAACAAGTCTTGATGTCGGCCCGATCCGGGGCTGCTTTTCGTACCTGTGATCCCATCCGTGAACGAAGCGTTTGGGGCCTCATCCAAACTCTGACCGCCTGCTGCGCAAAGCCGCAATATTTTCGGATCCGCCTCAAGCACTTCGTGACGCGGGAACGCCGGTGCTGGATGGAAGTTCGTGTCGGCATAGCCGTGCGTTTTGCCCCAAGTTAAAATTCACTTTAGTCGCGCCGGCGGAAAGCAACCGGTACCTAATAGTCAATCGACAAGCGAAGTGGTATTATGGTAGGACTCAGCGTGGTAATCTCAGGAAATGCCCGGATTGGCCGGAATCCGCTTGCCCGATACCCTGACGCCTCAGTTGCCAGATTTCCAATCCGAAGCAGCGGAAAAAGGCCGCGGGCGGCAACAGATGTTGAGGCTTTTCATTAATGTGGTTCGCTGACTTCGCGCTGAGGCGGTCCTATACGATTATCGCCTCTCTGATCCTGGTCTGCCTGATGGGGTTGGGCGCCGGGCTGCGTATGCCCGTGGATATTTTTCCCGAAATCGACATCCCCGTGGTCAGCGTGGTCTGGACCTATGGCGGGATGAGCGCCCCTGACATTCGCGACCGTATTTTGACGCTGCACCAGCGGCAATTGGCCTCCCTGGTTGACGACATCAGCCGGATCGAGGCCACCGCCTATGCCGGCGTCGGCGTTGAGAAAGTCTATCTGCACGAAGGCGCCAACGTGACCCGCGCGATCTCGCAGCTGGCGAGCAGCGCGCTGGTTGTGCTGAAATACATGCCGCCCAATATCACGCCGCCGCTGGTGCTGCGTTACGGCGCGACCGACGTGCCGATCATCCAGCTCAGCCTTTCCAGCGACTCGCTGCCGGACTCCAAGCTGAACGATCTGGGTCAGAACATCATCCGCCCTGACCTTGCGGTCGTTCACGGCGCGGAAGTTCCCTATCCCTACGGCGGCAAGCCGCGCGTCATCATGGTCGATATCGACCAGCAGGCGCTGGCCTCGCGCGGATTGTCGCCCTCCGATGTCGCGACCGCGATCCAGCAGCAGAACGTCATCCTGCCGTCCGGCGACGTCAAAATGGGGACCAAGGATTATGCGCTGGCGATGAACAACAGCCCCGACGCCATCGAGGCCATCAACCATTTCCCGGTCAAGGAGGTGGCGGGTCAGGTGGTGTTCGTGCGCGACGTCGCCCATGTTCACGACGGTTTTCAAACCCAGACCAATTCGGTGAGCGTCGACGGACAGCCCGGCGCCTTGATGACGGTGCGCAAGACCGGCGGCGTTTCAACCCTGGCGGTGATCGACGGCGTGCGCGAAGCGCTGCCGGATGTCCGGCGGCTGATGCCGCCCGGCGTCAATATCAAGGCGATTTTCGACCAGTCGGTTTTCGTCAAGGCTTCGCTCAACAGCGTGCTGATGGGCGGCATGATCGCGGCCGGGCTGACGGCGATGATGATTCTGCTGTTTCTCGGCAATTGGCGGCTGACCCTGATCATTCTGGCGACAATTCCGATCTCGATCATTGCCGCCATCCTGATCATGTTCGTCGATGGCCAGACCCTGAACACGATGACGCTTGGCGGGTTTGCGCTGGCCGTCGGCATCCTCGTCGACAACAGCACGGTCGTGATCGAGAATATCGAGCGCCACGTCAAAGAGGGAGAAGGGCTGCGCCAGGCCATCGTGGCAGGCTGCGGAGAAGTCGCCGTGCCTACCGCGCTGTCGACGTTGTGCATCTGCATCGTGTTCGTACCGGTGTTCCTGCTGGAGGGTACGGCCAAATATCTGTTCTCGCCGCTGTCGCTCTCGGTCTGCGTGTCGCTGATCGCGAGCCTGGCGCTGTCGTTCACGCTGGTGCCAGTGCTGTTCGCCTTTCTGATGCGCTCCCAGCTGGAGGGGCACGGCCATGGCGAACACGCCCCGCATGATGCGGCGCCGCGCTCGCGGTTCAATATTTTCAGCCTGATCCATCACAAATTCGAGGATGGATTCAACAGCCTGCGCGATGGCTATCGCAATGTCGTCGCATTCTGTGTGGGCCGGGCGGCTCTTACCAGCGTGTTCTTCCTGCTGTTGATCGTCTGCTCGCTGGCGTTGTTCCCGCGCCTTGGCAGAGACTTCTTCCCTCAAGTGGATGCGGGTCAGATGCGACTTCACGTTCGCGCGCCCCCCGCCAGCCGTCTTGAGGAAACCCAGCGCTATTTCGCCGAAGTCGAGGGCGCGATCCGCCAGATCGTCGGCCAGGACCAGATTGAGGTCATTCTCGACAATATCGGCCTGCCCTACAGCGGCATCAATATCGCGCTCAGCGACTCGGCCACCGTCGGTCCGATGGACGGTGAAATCCTGATCTCCCTGAAAGAGAAGCACACGCCGACACCCGCCCACGTCGCGGATCTGCGCCGCATTCTGCCCAAACGCTTTCCGGACCTGACGTTTTTCTTCCAGCCCGCCGATATCGTCAATCAGGTGCTGAATTTCGGTCAGCCGGCGCCGATCGACATCCGGATTTCCGGTCCGAAGAGTTTCGACACCTATGCGCTGGCGCAGAAGATCGCGCATGAACTGAATTCCATTCCCGGCGTTGTGGATTCGCATGTGTTCCAGGTTCCCGATGCTCCCGCCTTGAGCATCGATGTCGATCGCACGCTGGCGCAGCAGGTCGGACTCAGCGAAGATGCGATCGCCAAGAACATCCTGGTCACCGCCAATTCGAGCGCCCAGACCGTTCCCAATTTCTGGATCGATCCGCGCAACAGCGTGAGCTATCCGCTGGTGGTGCAGATGCCGACCTACCGGGTGAATTCGACACAGGATCTGGCCACCGTGCCCATCAGCGCCGCCGGCAACAAGTCGAGCCAGATGCTGATGAATGTCGCGCAATTCGGCCGCAAGAACGTCCCGCTGGTGGCTTCGCAGCTTAACATCCGGCCGGTGTTCGACGTTAACGCCGACGTTCAGGGCCGCGACCTCGCTTCTGCTGCAGACGAAATCGACAAGGTGCTGGACAGGGAACGCGCAGCCGCGAACGCCATTGCCCCGGTGACGGTCACGCTCAGCGGGCAGGTCGAAACCATGCGCGAAAGCTTCAACGGGCTGTTCTCCGGCATGGCCTTGGCTGTGGTGCTGGTCTATCTTGCCCTCGTTATCAATTTTCAGAGCTGGGTTGATCCCCTGATCGTCCTGGCGGCGGTGCCGTTCACGCTGGGCGGAGTGATGTGGATGCTGTTTCTCACGCAAACCCATCTGAGCATTCCGGCCCTGATGGGCTCGTTGATGTGTATCGGTCTGACGGCGGCCAACAGTATTCTGGTCGTGACGTTCGCCAATCAGCGGATGGAGGCCGGTGACGACAAGATTACGGCTGCGATCGCCGCGGGCTATACCAGGTTACGACCGGTGATGATGACGGCCGGTGCGATGATTCTCGGCATGATCCCGATGGCGCTCGGCATCGGTGAGGGCGGCGAACAGAATGCGCCATTGGCGCGCGCGGTGATCGGCGGGCTCCTCTTCGCGACGGCAGCGACGATGATTTTCGTGCCGGTGGTTTATCGCCTGCTGCGCCGCGACAGCGAGTTATGGGTCAGACAGGAAGCGAGATGACGCAAGATATCGAACCAAATCCTGCCGAGTCCGGCGACTTCGCGAAGCTGAAGAGCGTCCCGCCTGGAACGGGAGGAAGAATTGCCCGCGTCACCACGGTGATCGTGCTCGCGTTGTGCGTGGGCTTTTTCTTTGTTCATCGTTCGAAGAACGCTGCCGAGGCGCGGCTGGCGGATGAAACCGGCAAGGAAACCATGCAGGCGCCCGCCGTCAGTGCGTTTACCGTGACGCACTCCGCCGGCACGCAATCCCTTAAGCTGCCCGGAGAGACCGCGGCCTGGAACGAAACCGCGATCTATGCCCGCGTGAACGGCTATGTCGCCAAATGGTATGCCGATATAGGCGACAACGTCACGTCGGGTCAGACCCTCGCGCTGATCGATACGCCGGAACTGGACGCCGAACTTCTCGCCGCCAAGGCCAAGCTGAATGCCAGCATCGCCCAGGTCGCGGTCAGGCAGGCGCGGGCCGATTTTGCCGCGACCACCGACGAGCGCTGGCGCGACTCCCCGAAAGGCGTCGTGTCCGATCAGGAACGTGAATCCAAGAAGGCCGGCAGCGCCGAAGCCGTCGCCGAACTGAATGCCGCCAAGGCGCAGGTCGTGCTGCAGCAGGCGGAAGTCGATCGCCTGACGTCGCTGACGCAGTTCAAGGAGGTCAAGGCCCCCTTCGATGGCACCATCGTTCAGCGCCAGATCGATATCGGTAATCTGGTGACCGCAGGCAGCACGGCCAACACCACGTCGCTGTATCATCTTTCCCAGAACAGTCCGATGCGTATCTACGTTTTCGCGCCGCAGAGCCTCGCGCCACAACTCATGAAGCCGGGCACTAACGCGATTATCACCAGCACGGATCAGCCCAGTCTGCGTCTGGAGGGCAAGGTCGCGCGAACCGCCAAAGCGATCAATCCGGTATCGCGAACGATTCGTGTCGAAATCGATATGCCGAATGCCGACCGTGCGCTTGTTGCCGGCATGTACGTGCAGGCGGATTTCGCGCTGACGGGCGGCTCCCGGATCCAGATTCCGGCGGCCGCTTTGTTGTACCGGTCCGGTGGGCCGCAAGTCGCCGTTATCGACGCGGCCGACACAGTTTCTTTTCGAGACGTCACGATCGCCAGCGATGATGGCAATGTGGTCTCGATCGGTTCCGGTTTGGCCGTCGGAGACAAAGTTGCTCTCAATCTCAGCAGCCAGATCGCGGCTGGTGCAAAAGTGAAACCAAACTCGGACGAACCAAAAAGCGCGTCGGCCCAAAAACCGTAGCAAAAGTTTTGGCAACAGCCTTGCTCGGGAACGCCGGTCTGCCTTTGGCCAGTCGTTGTTTTAGTAGATCGTAGATCAGGATTCGTGGCGTGAAGCATTGGACCCGTCTGAGCTCGCTGGCAGTCGCCTTTGCCTTGAGCGGCTGTGCCGTCGGCCCGGACTATTTCACGCCGGATGCCGTGCTCCCCGTCAACTTCATCGCGCAGCCGGCCGTCAAGGAACCGGGATCCGGCAGCGCGAATCCCGAGCTGTGGCAATGGTGGACCACGTTGCGCGATCCGCAACTGAACGCCCTGATCGCCCGCGCGATGGAGAACAATCTCGATCTCAAGATCGCGCTGGACCGTTTGCAACAGGCGAGGCTGCAGCTGGTCGTGATCGGCAGTGCGGCGGCGCCGGAAGTCAATGGCGGCGGCGGCGCCGGTGTCGGTTCCGGCACCGACGAGACCAAGGGCAGGGCTTCGCAGGCGCTGCGGGCCGGCGACAACAGCGGAAGTCTCAAAAGTATCACCCAGATCGGCGGCCTCGACGCCGAATGGGAGATCGACATTTTCGGCAAGATCGCGCGGCGGTTCGAATCGCAGGCCTATACCGCCGAGGCGCTCAAGGAGGCGCGCGACTGGGTCTACGTGGTGATCGCCGCCGACGTCGCCCGTTTGTATTTCGATCTGCGGGCCCGTCAGGAGCGGCTGGCGATCCTCAATCGCGACATCGAGGCCGGGCGCAAGGTGCTTGATCTCGCCCAGACCCGTCTCGATCGCGGCCTGACCAACGAATTGGATACGACGCTCGCCAAGCGGCAAGTCGCGACGCTCGAAGCAGACGTCGAGCCGCTCAAGGCGCTGATTGCCTCCAACAGCTATGCGATTGCCGTGCTGGTCGGGGAATATCCGGAGGCGATCGCCCGTGAGTTGCGGCGGCCCGGTGCGATCCCGCGGCTGCCCGCCCGCGCGCCGGTCGGGCTTCCGGTCGACCTGCTGCGCCGGCGCCCGGATATCCGCGAAGCCGAGCGTTTTCTGGCCGCGGCGGTCGCCGATGTCGGCGCCCGGACTGCGGACCTGTTTCCGAGCTTCATGATCACGGCGGCGGCGGGCGCGCAGGGTGGTCCGCGATCGGGTTCCACGGTTCCTATCACCTGGATTGACTCGATCGGCCCCGCGATCAACGCCCCGATCCTCGACTTCGGCGCGCTCGATGCCCGGATCGAGATGGCCGACTACCGGGCGCATGAGCTTGCCTCGGCCTACAAGCAGACCATCCTGATCGCCGTGCAGCAGGTCGACGAAGCCAATACCAGTTACCGCAGCTACCGGCAGAGCCTGAAGAGTCTCGATGTCGCCGTCGATGCGGCGCGTCAGGCCACCAAGGTGGCGAGCGAACGCTACGACCGGGGTCTCACCGACTTCCTCAACGTTCTGGATGCGGAACGTCAGCAATTCGCGCTGGAACAGCAGCGTGCCGAAGTTGTCCGGCTGGCGGGCGACAGTTTCGTGGCGCTCTACAAGGCGCTCGGCGGCGGCTGGCCGCCGAACGAGATGATTCCCCAGATCCGGCATCCCGATCCGGCGGCGATTGCCGCGGTCAAGCGTCTGATCCGGGATGGGGTGCATCCGTTGCCCCCACCACCCCCGCCGGGGCTGACGCCCTGACGCGATGAAAGAAGTACGTCGTTGAGCAAGACGACCCCGATCTCGGCCCAGACCATCCTTCTCGTCGAGGACGAGCAGGAACTGGCCAACGAGATCAAACTCGAACTCGATCGGCTGGGTTATCTCGTGCGTCCGGTGTCGATCGCGCAGGCGGCGGACGCCGCACGCGTCGGCGATGCCGCGATGATGATCATGGACCGCATGGTCTTTGGCGAAGACAGCCTGAAGACCCTGGAGATCCTGCGCAAGGAGGGCATCAAGGTCCCGGTTCTGATGATCTCGGCGCTATCCTCGATCGACGAGCGGATTCGCGGCCTCAAGGCCGGAGGAGATGATTACCTCACCAAACCTTTTGCGATGGCGGAACTGGCCGCGCGGGTCGAAGCGATGCTGCGCCGCCTCGATGATGTGCGCACCACCAAGCTGCAGGCCGGCGATCTCGAAATGGACCTGATCGAGCAGACCGTGCATCGCGGCAGCGCCAAAATCGATCTATTGCCGCGCGAATTCAAGCTGCTGGAATATTTTCTGCGCCACCCGGGCCACGTGGTCACGCGGGCGATGCTGCTCCACGATGTCTGGCACTACCACTTTTCGCTTGAGACCAATGTTGTCGATGTGCACATCAGCAATCTACGCAAGAAGATCGATATTCGCGGCGGTTCTTCGCTGATCACGAACATCCGCGGGGCCGGCTTCATGTTGAACGCCGATGCTTGAATTCCTCCGGTCATCGGCGGTGCGGGTCGCCATCGCGTTCGTGCTGGCGACGACGGTGGCGACCACGGCGATCTTCGGCTTGGTGTATCTCCAGATCAGGGCCGCGGACCAGCGCGGCAATCGCATCATTCTCGAGGACGAAGCCGCCAAGAGCGTCAATCACTCCACCGCCGAACTGAGAATCGCGTTTGAAGTGCGCCTGACGCGCGACCTGCGGCGGCTGGATTACGCCGCGTTGTTCAGCGCCGATCATAAAGTGATGTTCGGCAATATCGACGAATTGCCGGCGATCCCACTTGATGGAACGTCGCACTTCGTCGCGGCTGCGCCGGTGCCCGGCGGCGACAACCGCAGGGAGCCGGCGATCTTCGTGGCGCGAACCCGGCCCGACGGCACGATCTTGTTGCTGGGCCGAAGCCTGCTTGAAACCCTCGCCTTTCGCCGGATCGTGCTGGGCGCGCTCGCCACCGGGCTTGCGCCGATGCTGCTGCTGGCGCTGGCAATCGGCGCGTTCTTTGCGCGGCGCGCGTCGCGGCGTCTCACCACCATTCACGACACCATCGCCCGGATCATGAAGGGCGACATGCATCTGCGCCTGCCGGTTCGCTCGCAGCGCGATGCGATCGACAAGATCTCGCGCGACGTCAATCTGATGCTCGACGAAATCATGCGCCTGTTGGTTCAGATCAAGGGCGTCAGCGACAACATCGCGCACGATTTGCGTAGCCCTCTCGCCGTCGTGCATGCGCAGCTCGAACGCGGCCTGGAAAGCTCCGATGACGAGGAGCTGCGCGGCGTCGCGAAGCAGGCGCTCTCGCATATCGACAAGGCGATGCTGACGGTCGCCGCGCTGCTGCGCCTTGCCGACGTCGAATACGGCCCGAAGTCGAGCAAATTCAGCACGATTGATCTTTCCGCGATCTGCGCCGATCTGTTTGAGTTCTACGAGCCGCTGGCGACGTCGAAGTCGATCGACATGGCGCTGGAGATCCAGTCGCCGGTGCAGATTCTCGGCGATGGCGACCTGATGCGCGAAGCCGTCTCGAACCTGATCGGCAATGCGATCAAATTCACCCCCGAGGGCGGCAATGTGCGGGTGTCGGTGACGCAGGAAGACGGCAAACCCATCGTCCGGGTGCGCGACAACGGCATCGGCGTAGAGCCGGCCGAACGGGACAAGATATTCCAGCGCTTTTACCGGACCGCGAGCGGGCATCGGGTGCCGGGCAGCGGGCTCGGCCTGAGCATTGCCGCGGCCATCGCCAACCTTCACGACTTCGATCTGCGGTTTGACGACAATCACCCGGGCGCGGTGTTCGAGATGGCCGGGCGCCGAAAGTAGAGATACCGAAAACCAATTCTCCATCCGGAAAAACGTGGAAGGGTCGGCCCGGCCGTAATCGGCGGCATCGGCATTGCCTACTGGTAGCCCCTCAATCCCCCGGAGAGCGCGCCGTACTGACTGCAAATATGAATATCGCCAAATCCCTCGTAAGTGTCGATGACATCGCCCGCCATAACGACTCGGACTTTGCACTGAGTAGTGGACTGGCCCACTGTCCATGTGTACGCTTTTTGTCCCTCAATCGTTTGTACCTCATCTGGCGGCCAGCCAAGTCTGGTAACAGCGGCGCTAAGCGGCTTCCCCTTATAATCGTTCGTTCCCTGATTGAAGGCGCCGAAACCACAGCCGGACAAGGCGAGAGCCGAGGTCGCCAGAATCACCAGTGTGCGCATTCGCCCGATTCCCCTAAACTCGAAATCCAATTCACAGACGTCTTGGGACGGGGCTGACGACCCGTCAACTGATAAATTGTAACACGCCGACCGTACAAAGAAGACCGGGGGCTGAAAGCGCCGCATCGTTACCGACATCTGGGACAACCTGGTCGGAATCGTCGCGCACGAAGCCGGCATTCAAGATGGTGCCCACCCGTCCTCGGTTCCAATCATCGCGCTGTCCCGGCGCGCGCCATATCTTTGCTGAAGGTGGTGATGCCGGCATTGATTACGAAAGGCGTTGAACGTATCGGCGAAGGGATGATGGAGATCATTCAAACGTTCTGACACGGCGAAGAGCTTTGAAATCTGCCACGCAGAGATGGATCGTCGAACGTAACTTTCGCATGACTCGGTCGCTGTCGCTGCTATGGCGGTGAGTGAAGCGCCGACGTTCAACCCCGTTGAAAAGGCAGCCTATAGAACGCCTTTTCAACGGGACGAACTCTGCAAGCTCGGTAGTCGACGGCAAGCTGCCTGACCGAAAAGGGACCGCCGCCGATCGACGATCGTATCGCCGTTGTTAAATATTATTTTAGGATACGCACCGGCAACCTTCGCTTGGGGGCACGGTTGGTCATTTGCGTTACCGAACCAAAGGAGGAACGCATGACAAAATTCACATTGATTGGCGCTGCCGCAGTCGTTGCTACTGTGCTCGCAGGACCCGCAATGGCCCGGCACGTAGTCCACCCGATCCAACAAGCCGAGAGCAACTATTGCGCAACGATTGAACCGGGAAATCCCTATTCCCAGGTCAGCAATTACGCAGAATGGAGCGCTTGGCGACAGAGGGGAGGCTGGGATAGCCGCGGTGACGATGCTTGTGCCCGCAACCCGACGTATTCAGGAAACTTCTAAGCGACTTGTTTGATGCTTCTAAGCGACTTGTTTTAGAAATCTCCCGGAGAGGCCGCCATGCTGGCGGCCTCCTTCATTAAATACCCCGGCATGAGTCAGAAGATACTTGCAGGCTCGTTCGCCTGGATGAGCATGCATAAGCCGCGCCGCGCGACCTTCCGCGGTCATGATGCCGGCTCTAATCCCGGCCGCCACCCCTTGCAAAAGTCTGTCTCCCCACCGACCAGCGCGGAAGCGCCCCACCCTCACGCTGCCCCGCAAGCAGGAGAGGGGCAAATTTCTGCCGGATCGACTGACTCAATCTGATCTCATCAGGCGCTGTCGTTATATTCGTACGGATATATTCGTCTCAGTCGTGACAAAAACGGCAAGAAAGTGAATTTCTTGTGGGACTGTTGCCAAATTGCACTTTTGCGGCCGATCCCACTGCGATATATGCGATTAAATACAACGAAATCGGCGGGAATTTGCATTCCTATCGACGCCGATGGCTGGTTTTTGGGGGACGTTGAGATGAGAAAGACGCTTGTAGTTGCGCTCGCGGTAACGAGCCTGGTGACGACTGCAAAAGCTGCGGATATGAGCGTTGCTCCGGCGAGCCCGATACCGTTTTATGACCCGCTTCCCGACAGTCTCACCTGGCATGGCATCACATTCTACGCGAATATCGACGTAGGTTACGCCTATCAAACCAACGGCCGCCCCACCGGCGCGATCGTGTCGACCTTGGAATTCAGCCCGTTTACAACGACCAGAAACTACACGGGGCAGCGGATCTCGACGATCGCGGCAAACGGATTACAGCAGTCGAATATCGGTATCAGGATCGACACGCCGATCGGTCGGGACTGGAGCATCGTGGGCCGGATCGAAACCGGCTTCGATCCGCTGACCGGTCAACTCGCCAATGGGTGTCAGTCCTTTATCAACAACGCCGGTCTGAACTATGCCGCGCAGAATTCTAACGCGGACAGCGGTCGCTGTGGCCAGGCCTTGAACGGCCCGGCCTATGGCGGCATCAGCAACCCGATGTTCGGTACGTTGACGATCGGCCGTCAGCAATCTCTCCAGCTCGACCAGCTGGCGGTATACGACCCGATGACGCTGTCCTACGCGTTCTCGCTGCTTGGCTACTCCGGCACGTTCGCCGGCTCGGGAAGCACCGAAGCTTCGCGCTGGGATAATTCCGCCAAATATGTCTACAAATATGGTCCGATCCACGCTGCCGCCGAATACGGCATGGGCAGCAATCAAAGCGGAATGTTCAACGACGCCTTCAGCTTCAATCTGGGCGGAACTTACGGCGGGTTTTCGATCGACGGCGTCTATACGAAGGAACGCGGCGTTGTAAACCTGCAGACAGCGGTCAACGATGCGGTCGGCGCAACGACCCTTGCTGCCAACATGTCGGACAATACCGCCTACTCGGTGATGGCCAAGTACACCTGGAATCTCGGCGGGGGAGGGGCGGCCAGCCCGTATCCGACCAAAGCTGCGGTCAAACCCGTTGACCCCGACAAGTTTACGATTTTCGCCGGTTACGAACACATCGAGAATGCCAATCCGAATTCTCCCGTTACGGCAGGAAGTGCGGCTGGCAACTATGTTCTCACCAATGTGGGTGGATTGCCCGACGACAACGCGTTCACCACCGCCAGGATCTTCGATACGTACTGGGTCGGCGGCAAGTATGCGTTTTCCTGGGGCTTGAACCTGGTGGGTGCATACTATCACGTGAACCAGAATTCCTACGTGGCTGACAGCGCGCCTTGCGTTGCCGGCGGCGCCAGCAAGAATGACTGCGCCGGTGGCTATGATCAGGTATCGTTCCTGGTCGACTATGACATTACCAAGCACCTGGATGTCTATACCGGCATCACCTATGCTCGGGTAACCAACGGCCTTGCTTCCAGCTTCCCCGGTGCGCCGGGCGCCAAGTTTGGTCTCGCGGGTACCGCAACCAGCATTGACACCGCGACCTGGATGAGCGGCTTCCGCCTCAAGATTTGATATCAACAAACATTGAGTTCGCACGCAGGCCGGCGATTAGCAGTAGCTGAACGCCGGCCTGAAGCTGTCAGGGCCTTGGGCAACAAGGCCTTGGGCAACAAGGCCTTGGGCAAAGGCTTGGTGAAGGCTTGACGGGCGCGGGCGCTCCGTCGCGTGCCTCTTCGGTGCGGGAAGTGTCCGCGGCAGCTCGGCCGAATCGTCCACGCGACGCGGCGATGGAAATCGTCAACGATTGTTCGCATCGCGCGTCGCAAAGAAGCCGTGAGATGGAAGCGACAAGTGGTTCAACTTGTCGGTTTGTCCGCCGGATCGAAGCGATTTAGCTCGGCGGATTCAGGTCCGGATCCTCGCCGCCGACGCGGGATAGGCTGCGACCGCTGAAGCCGAAGTTCTGCTGGTTGATCCTCTCTTCCCGCGTTTGCGGGGCGTTGTCGTAGGGCGCTCCATTGAGCTGCTGATTGTATGCTCCACGCAAATTCGACTGATCATGAGTCCGGACATGACGCGGCGCCGATACGTTCGCATCCTGCGCGAACACGGGCGAAGCGATAGCCGCGGAAAGAATGAGCGCGACACCAAGTGTCTTGATTTTAGCTGTAGTCATTTGGGCTTTCTCCATTTGCGGTGAAGCCCACGCTTCGACGTTTCCCGCGACAGGGTTAGGAGTGATGACCCGCCGTCACCACTAATTGCAGTTCAGAGATTTCAACGGAGCGTGACGTGGCCGTGATCACGTCTGCTACATAACGGCGACTTCATCGAAACGAATTCGAATAAAGAACGTGAGACAACCCAGCTAAAGACGAGCGTCGATAATTGGCCCCGATAATCAGCGCCAACGTAATCAGCGCCAACATTGTCGCGGCGATCGGTGCAAATCGCAGACACGAGCCGATATCTCGGCAGGTGGCGCGATCGACCGTCAATGACTCAGAGGCGATGACTCAGTGGCAGGCGCGGTCTGAATCCCACAACCCGATGAGCCAGCGGTTCCGATGTCTCAATTCGGAATGGCCCCGGGAGGTTTTCCAAAAAATCACTTGGCGCTAACTAGACCTTGGCACCAACTAGACAACGTCGCCGATCGCCACGCAAAACGCAGGTGGGCGGAAGTTCAGTTCGTGCCTGTCAGTTCAAGCCTACCGGTCCACGGTCGGCGGAAATAATACGTTGCCGCGAGTATCACGGCCGCATTCTTCCGGAATGTAAGCAGGGTTAAAGTGGCAGGCATTGTCGAGCGAGGCGTCCCAACTGCCGCGCTGGCGCCATTTGGACCACATGATGTAATCGCAATATTTGCTGTGGGGATTTCCAGCTTCGCGGGTCGCACAATAGACGCTCTGGTGGATTGGGCCGGAGATGATATGCCGGGCCATCGCGGGTGCTGTCAGTACCGAAAAAACAATGGCCGCAGCGCCGATCAGTTTGAATTTCGTCATGCGTTCCTCCCTTTGGTTCCGGTAACGCAAGTCACCGAATACCACCAGGTTCCGTTCTTGGCATCTAAAAGAAAATTGAACCTGCGGTGCCGCTTTGTGCGACCGCGGTTGCCTGCCGACGGTAGCTTGTTGTGACAGCAAAGGCGAGGCGGCGAAGCTGGTTTGCTCTGGTTTTATAAAGGCTTGCCAAAGGCGTCCGCAGCCGGCGCTTCCCCATCGGATGCCTGAGTTGCATCATCCGATTGGATTTGACGAATTGTGACCGGCCATTATCCCCCATACTTTGAATTGGGTTTTGCGTGCAATGGGACCTGTCGATTCTGCGGGCCGACATTGGCGCAGGGATATTGCCGCAGGGATAAAGGCATCCCCATGCCACACAGAAGGCCTCCGCTGCCATGCTGCGATAACGCCGCATTAAGTCTAGCCGACGTGAACCACACCACAGGCGGCGCCGTGAACGCAATCACGCGATGTCACGTTCCATTGAAGTTTATAACGCGGAATTTAATGGTGATGGCGAAAGGCATCCCTATTTTTGGCTTGCGAATACACGAATAGGAGAAAATCGATGTCCAAGCTGAAAACATTAAGCGCTGCAGTCATTCTTTGCGCCGCCGTCGCTACGCCGGTGTTTGCTCAACCGATCCACCACAGCCGAGTCCATGTTCAACATTTTCGCGGCGCGTATAATCAGATGACCGAGCCGTTTGCCGTCACGCGAACGGATGGTCGGTGGAGCGCAGAGGAGTCCCAATTTGACCGGTCGTTTCCGGGCGGTGCAGACCCGGCGTACAATCCCGCTCCCTAACGTCCTGGATGGCGGCCTATATGCGCTCCACAAGCCTGCTGATGCGATGCTTGATTGAGCCATATTGCCCATTCGGAGCGATCAAACGACAGGCGCCGACCTAGAACTCGGACGCGACCCCTTGCGGATTTGGCGATGCAGATCCTTCGCTGAACCCGCTCGGGGGCCCGCGCTAAGTCCCGGCGTTGCGATGGAAGCACCGGGCCGGCCCCCGCCGATCCGGGAAAGCTTCTCCACAAAACTTCTTGGGCTTCACGCCGTCCAAAACCAGGACTGCACGCTGGCGGCGATATAGCGGGCGATTCCAGGATTGCCCAAGTTTGTATTGCCCAAGCTTGGCCGCTACGGGAAATGCGCTGCCGGTCGGTGCAGCGGACAATCCGTCAGAACATCTGGCAAAAATGATTTCGTGGTGTCGCC
The DNA here is from genome assembly GCA_963790595.1 of uncultured Alphaproteobacteria bacterium. GTDB lineage: Bacteria > Pseudomonadota > Alphaproteobacteria > Rhizobiales > Xanthobacteraceae > Bradyrhizobium. The sequence goes on from CAWBPE010000019.1 coordinate 627,455, forward strand.
CGGCAGGCCGTTGGCCCCGGCATGCCGTTACGCGAACTCAAAAAACATCCATTTATACAATAGCTTGGATCTTGAGCTTGGATCTTGAGCTTGGATCTTGGCGTCAAGTTTTCGGCTCGTGGGGCCGGATAAAATATGCCCCGCCAGATAAGCCATCGCAGACTTCGGGAATAAAGCCGGATCCCGTCGAGTCTCCCGTGTACCGGCGCAATTCAGCGCCATTTGGGGCGGTTGGCCCCGCAGGGAGATATCATATGGCTAAGAAAGGCCTTGACGATCAGCAGCCGGGCATCGGCCGCCGCGAAGTGCTGGAATGCATGGTCTGGGCCGGCACCGGCGTGCTGTGGGGCATGAGTGGTGGCGTTCCCCATTCCGTCGGCCTGATCGGCGAAGCGGCAGCCGCCGAATCCACCGGCTTCACCTTCCTGCAAATGAGCGACAGCCATATCGGCTTCGACAAGAAGGCGAACCCGGATGCGCTGGGCACGTTGCGCGAAGCCGTCACCAAGGTGAAGGCGATGCCGATGAAGCCGTCCTTCATCATCCACACCGGCGACATCACGCATCTTTCCAAGCCGGAAGAGTTCGACAACGCCGACAAGGTTTTCGGCGAGACCGGCGTGCAGATGCATTGGGTGCCCGGCGAACACGATTTGATCGATGAGGGCCAGGGCAAGGCTTACATGGACCGTTACGGCAAGGGCGCGAAGGGCGCGGGCTGGTACAGCTTCGACGATCACGGCGTGCATTTCATCGGCCTCGTCAACGTCGTCGATCTCAAGGCCGGCGGTCTCGGCAATCTCGGCGCCGAACAACTCGCCTGGCTCGAAGCCGACCTGAAGGGCAAGTCGAACAGCACGCCGATCGTGGTGTTCGCGCATATCCCGCTGCAGGTTCTCTACAAGGAATGGGGCTGGGGCACCGAAGACGGAACCCAGGCGCTCACGCTGCTCAAGCGCTTCGGTTCGGTCACCATCCTCAACGGCCACATCCATCAGCTGGCGCAGAAGGTCGAAGGCAACATGACCTTTCACACCGCGCTGTCGACGGCCTTCCCGCAGCCGGCACCGGGCAGCGCGCCTTCGCCGGGTCCGATGGTTGTCCCCTCCGACCAGCTTCGGTCCATGCTCGGGCTTTCCACCGTCACCGTGCTGCAGGGCAACAAGCCGCTGGCTTTCGTCGACAAGACGTTGGCGGGTTGATCGGAGATTTGGTCATGAAATATCTGAACAACCATCTGCGTTCGGCAGCGGCTCGATTTATCCCCAGCCGCGCCGTGGCGATTGCCATGCTGCTGGGTCCCGCGGTCGGAGCGATGGTGGCGTTCGGCACCGTCGCGGCAGAAGATCCGAAGGATGGCAAGGACGCGAATGTTGTCACGATCGACAACTTCTCGTTCGGGCCGGCCGAATTGAATGTCGCGGTTGGAACGACGGTGAAGTTCGTCAATCACGACGACATTCCCCACTCCGTGGTCGAAAACAACAAGGCTTTCCGATCGAAGGCGCTGGATACGGACAACTCGTATTCCTACACCTTCGCCAGCGCCGGCACCTTCAGCTACTTCTGCGGATTGCATCCGAAGATGGTGGGAAAGATCATCGTAAAGTGACGGACGGGCCTTGAGCACCTTGAGTTTAACAAACTTGATGACGCCTCATTCGGTGCACCGGACGGATTTCCGGTGTACCGAACCCAAAAATGCCGTGTTAAAACCCCGGTCGGAAGGCCCAGATCGGTTGTCTGGCCAGAAGCAAACGCCGGTCCCGATTGTGCAAAACAAGGATGAACGCGCCACGTTCGACGAAGTCTTTCTGCCGCATATGGCTGAAGCCTATCGTCTCGCACAATGGCTGACCGGCAGTGCGGCCGACGCCGAAGATATCGTCCAGGACGCCGCGTTGCGGGCGTATCGGGGCATCAAGACGTTCGGCGCCGTCAATGCGAGGGCGTGGTCCCTGACCATTGTGCGCAATACGGCCTATAGCTGGCTGATGAAGAACCGGCCGAAGTCAGTGGTGTACACCAATGATCTAAGCGCCGCCGAGCAACAGGAACTTGAACATGGAGGTTCGCAAGGAGCCAGGGTCGAGACTCCGGAGGAGATCGCTCTTTTCAAGGCCGACGCCGAGCAGATCCAGAAGGCCCTGGCGCAATTGCAACCGCAATTTCGCGAAGTGATCGTTTTGCGGGAAATAAACCAGATGAACTATCGCGATATTGCCGAGATCACCAATGTTCCTATCGGGACCGTCATGTCCCGCCTATCCCGGGGCCGACAGCTTCTGATCGCTCTTCTGGGAGACCGAAAGTAGATTATGATTGCATCCGTGACAGATAACGACGAATTGCAGTTGAATGCCTATTGCGACGGCGAACTCGATCTGGCGTCCGCGGCTGCGTTCGAGCGCCGGCTGGCGGAAAACGCGACCTTGCGCGCCGAATACACCAGGCTGATGTCGCTGCGGCAGGCCTTTCGTTCGTTGCCGCCATCCGAAATGCCGGCAGGTTTGCAGGCGCGCATCCTGTCTAGGCTGGATGCGGCGGAAGATGCCGCGGAGCGTCCAGGTCCGAACCGGGTCACGGGGTTGCGTCAACGCAGCTGGTCGCTGCAGGCATTGGCTGCGGCGGCGGTGTTCGGTGCCGTGATCTCGAGCTCGGTCATGATGACGCTGGACTATTTCGATCAACGCCAGGAGGTTGCGGGCCAGGTTGTCGCCGGACATATCCGCGGCCTGCTAGCGCCCCAGCCATTCGATGTGGCTTCTTCCGATCGCCATACGGTCAAGCCGTGGTTCACCTCGCGCCTGCCGGAATCGCCTCAGGTGCCGGACCTCGCCGCGCAAGGTTTCACGCTGTTGGGTGGCCGCGTCGATGTCATCGGCCATGCTCCGGTGGCAACCATTGTCTACAAGCATGCCGCCCACACCGTCAGCCTGACCACGCTACGGTCAGGTCAATCGGTCTCCGATCAGGCGGTCGCGGGATATAATGTGCGTAGCTGGAGCGATCCGAATTTCACCTATGTGGCGGTTTCGGATCTGCCGGCGGCGGACCTTGCAACCTTCGAACGTGCATTTTCGGCAGGTTCGCCGGCGCCCGAAGTCAAATAGGCGGCAGGCCCGCCCGTTGAAGCCGCCGTTTCGATAATGCATTCAGCGAACTTGGACGGTGGGGATGCGTGGTAGCAACCAACCGTCGCAGGGGGGTAAAGTCAATACGCACGGATTTTTCCGGACGGAATTCTGATACCGACTATTCCGCTTGGGAAGAGCGGAAGAAGTGGGATGACGTTCACTTTCCGGATCGCTTGCCGCAGCAGTGCTTCGACAACGACAGCGATGTGCCACGAATATTTATCCTGAATCTCACTTGCACAAGCGGGCCGCACGCTCAAGGTGAGTACCCTGTTTTCGATATGGAGGATTTCAAAGCCTGAGAAGAGGCGGTCATACTCGTCAGCATCGATGAAATAGTTCAACCGCGCTTGAATAGCCTGTTGCAGGACCTCCTGCGGTTTAAATTGGTTCATTTAGCGAAGGAACTCATTTACCAAACTAAACCCGACGCTTTCCGAAAATTTCCTCTGCTGTGCGGCCTGCATGTCAGTAAGCTCAGTATTGGGAAGCCCAGCATGTTCGACAGCATGAATAGCGTTCGGCTTCTGCTCTGATTTGGCAGAGCAGGTAATGGAGGCGCGCTCGCTAAATCCGACGACGGGATCGCCGAGCGCGAAATCCTCCCCGCGCTATTCCCATTTGGGAGCTATGCGGCGGCATCCTCCGGCTGATCCAATCTACCGGTGAGAGGTAGGCGGCCGAACCGGTCGGGCACCCACCGCCGCTGCGTCGGCAACTGATCAGCAATGTTATTCCCGGGACATCGAAAATATCCCGGGACCATTCCCGGCGGGAGCATGCGGGACATGTCTTTGGATATATCCCAATGTTCTGATTAGTACGACGGTTTCAAGTCCGGGTCTGCACCGCCCACCCGCGACGGGTCCCTTCCGCTAAAGCCAAAGATCTCTAAGTTCCGCTTGTCCTCGCTGTCCAGCGCGCGTGGGGTGGCATTTGAGGGCCCGTTCAATTGATTATACGCTCCGCGCGGGCCGGTCTGTGACGCCAAACCGTAGCGGCTTCCCGGTCCGCTCACGCCCGCGTCTTGAGCGAACACCGGCGTGGCAACGGCGGCGGAAAGAATTATCAAAGCACCGAATGTTTTCATTTTGGTCATTTGGCTTCTCTGTTCTGTCTTGTGAGCGCCGATGCGCACGAAACTGATTTAGGTTCGCGATGATCAGACTCGGCGAAGGTCCCTAAAATTCCCAGGCGCATTTCTCTCTGACGATAGCCGATAACTTGTTGTTGAGATCACTGGGGCGAATGCAACGGATCGCCCAGGCGCTTTGTCTGGTTCAAACCACCGCCCTCATCGAAGCAAAGAAGGAGAGAGAGACAAAGGCGAGATCTGTGGCCTAATCCAAAAAGCCGCTACGTCGCTCGCTACATGCGCAAGAGCAAAACGATTATCGACCCTGTCCACTATCATGATTACGCTGGATCGTTTCGATCAACGCGAGGAAGTTGCGAGCCAGGTCGTCGCCGGACATATCCGCGGCCTGCTGGCGCCTCAGCCGTTCGATGTGGCTTCTTCCGATCGCCATACCGTCAAGCCGTGGTTCACCTCGCGCCTGCCGGAACCGCCTCAGGTGCCGGACCTCGCCGCGCAAGGCTTCGCGCTGTTGGGTGGCCGCGTCGATGTCATCGGCCATGCTCCGGTGGCAACCATAGGCGGTCGCCTGCCGGCCGCGGCAGGCAGCCTTTGTCTGCCTCGCGCCTGAATTTCAGCGCGATCTCTCCGAAAAGCCCCGATTTGCGGGCGATTTCGGCGGTTTTTCGCGGACCGAAATTACCGCAGCAATCGATTCAGCTGAACGATGTGCCGGCCCCGAATTTGTGCTAACAGCCTTCAAAAAGCTGTAGGGACGAATGACCCGGACAAGAATAATAACAGGCGTTGTGGCGGCGCTCCTGATCGGCGGCGGGGTCGCGGCCTTCGCGGTCGCCTGGCGACCGGCGATCGCGGCGATCGAGCCGCCCGCGCCAAAATCCTTCGACCCGGCGCTGGTCAAGCGCGGCCGCGATCTGGCGGCGCTCGGCAATTGCAACGATTGCCACACGGTGCGCGGCGGCAAGACCTTCGCCGGCGGCCTGCCGGTGCCGACGCCGTTCGGCACGATCTATTCGTGGAATATCACACCTGATACCGACACCGGCATCGGCACGTGGTCGGAGGCCGCCTTCCGCCGCGCGATGCGCTCCGGCATCAACCGGGAAGGGCAGCATCTTTATCCGACCTTTCCCTATGATCATTTCACCAACGTCACCGACGCGGACGATGATGCGCTTTATGCGTATCTGATGACGCGGCCGGCGGTGCACGCGCCCGCGCCGGCCAACCAATTGTCGTTTCCGCTCGATCAGCGCTTTGTCGTCGCGGGCTGGAAATTGCTGTTCCTGCGGCGCGGGACGTATCAGCCGGACTCTGCGCAAAGCGCGGAATGGAATCGCGGCGCCTATCTGGTCGAAGGACTGGCGCATTGCGGCTCCTGCCACACCCCGCGCAATGCGCTGGGGGCCGAGCGCGCCGGTGCGTCATTTGCCGGCGGCGATGTCGACAACTGGAATGCCTATGCGATCAACGCGCGGTCACCGTCGCCGGTGCCGTGGGATACAGCCGCACTTTTCAGCTATCTGCGCCAGGGCTGGCATCCCGATCACGGCGTGGCGCGCGGACCGATGGCGGAAGTGGTCAGCAATCTGTCGTCGGTGGATGAACGCGACGTGCATGCGATCGCAACCTACATGACCAGCGTGTTCGGCCCGCCGACGGAAGACCGGATTCGCCATGGCAATGAGGTGCTGGCGAAAGCCAAGTCGCCCGTAGCGTCGCCGGCCGTTCCGTCTTCTTCGGGCGATGTGGCCGGCGCGTCGATCTATGCGGCGGCCTGCGCGACCTGCCACGAAACCGGCCGGCCGGTGCCCTATGGCGGGGTCAATCTCGGCCTCTCCACCGCCATCAGCGGCCCCGACCCGCGCAACGTCGCCAACATCGTGCTGTCAGGCATTCGGCCGGTGGAGGGCGAACGCAGCCCGATCATGCCGGGTTTTGCCAACAGCATGACCAACGATCAGGTTGCTGCCGTCCTGAACTATCTACGTTCCCGCTTCAGCAACCAACCGGCATGGACCGGCGTTGAAAAGACCATCGAGGATATCAGGCGCACGCAGACCGTATTTCTTCAGACATCGCCGCCGCGCAACGCCCCGGCCGATCCCACGCAGCGAGACAAGCCATGAAGGCATTGCCATGACGATGACATTGAAGGTCAATGGTCACGACCACCAGATCGATGCCGATCCGGATACGCCGCTGCTCTATGTGCTGCGTGACGATATCAAGCTCAACGGCGCCAAATTCGGCTGCGGGCTCGGCCAATGCGGCGCATGCACGGTGATTGTCGATGGCAAGGCGGTGCTGTCCTGCGTGACGCCGTTGCTGCTGCTCGAAGGCAAGCAGGTCACCACATTAGAAGGGCTCGGCACCATCGACGCGCCCGCGCCGATCCAGCGCGCCTTCATCGAAGAGCAGGCAGCGCAATGCGGCTACTGTATCGCCGGCATGATGATGCGTGCGCAGGCGCTGCTGCAAAGAAACTCCAAGCCAACCGACGAGCAGATCCGCTCCGAGCTGGAGCCCAATCTCTGTCGCTGCGGCACCCATATGCGCATCCTGCGCGCGGTGCATCGGGCCGCCCAATTGATGGACACCGCCGAATTGTCCCCCTCGCTTGAGGGGAGCGCGCAATGAACGGCCCGAACAATCTCGATCGCCGTCAGGTTCTCGCCGGCGGCGGCGCGTTGATCGTCAGCTTCTCGCTGAGCGACGCCTTCGCGCAGGACCAGGCCGCGCCGGCTCCGGCTCCGGCCCCAGCGTCCGCACCGGCTCCGGCGCATCCGCCGAAATGGATCGGCAGCCTTAAGGAAACGCCGTTCCTGGATTCCTGGGTCCGTATTGATGCTGACGGCGGCATTACCGTGTTCACCGGCAAGGCCGAGCTCGGCCAGGGTTTCAAGACCGCGTTCCAGCAGATCGCCGCCGAAGAGCTCGATGTGTCCTTCAACTCGCTGAAGGTCGTCACCGCCGATACCGGCCGCACCGCCAATGAAGGCTATACCGCCGGCAGCCATTCGATGCAGGACAGCGGCACCGCGATCCTGAACGCCGCCGCGCAGGCGCGCGCCCTTTTGATCGCGGAAGCCGCCAGGCGTCTTGACGTGCCGGTCGAAAACCTGCGCACCGAAAACGGCGCGGTGATCGCGCCCGATGGAAAACGCCTCGGCTATGGTGAGCTGGTCGCGGGCAGCCTGTTGCACGTCCAGGCGCAGCCGGAATCGACGCTGAAGGATCCAGCGAAATACACCGTCGTGGGCCAGCCGGTGCCGCGCGTCGATATTCCGGCCAAGGTCACCGGCGGCGCAGCTTACGTGCAGGACATGCGCTTGCCCGGCATGGTGCATGCCCGCGTGGTGCGGCCACCGAGCTATGGTGCCCAACTGGTGGACTTCGACGCCGCATCGATCGAAGCGATGCCCGGCGTGGTCAAGATTGTCAGAAGCGGTAATTTTCTGGCGGTGGCCGCCAAAAAGGAATTCCAGGCGATCAAGGCGATGCGGGCGCTGACGGCGTCCGCGAAATGGAATGAGACCGCGCGCCTGCCGAAGCAGGAAGATATCGCGCGCGTGCTTCTTGCTTTGCCGTCGCAGGATTCGACCATCTTCCAGCGCAACAATCCCGCAGCGGTCGGACAAAAGACCATCGAGGCGACTTACACGCGGCCCTATCAGTCGCACGGCTCGATCGGCCCGTCCTGCGCGGTGGGACATTACGTCGATGACCTCATGACGGTCTGGACCCACACCCAGGGTGTCTATCCCGATCGCGCGGGTATTGCCGAGATGTTGCGGGTGCCGCCCGCAAAAGTCCGCCTGATCCACACCGAAGGCTCCGGCTGTTATGGCCATAACGGCGCCGACGATGCCGCGGCCGACGCCGCCTTGATCGCGCGCGAATTGCCCGGCGTGCCGGTTCGCGTGCAATGGATGCGCGATCAGGAGCATGGCTGGGAGCCCTATGGTCCCGCGATGGTGACGAAACTGAAGGCGTCGCTGGACGACAGCGGCGCGATCGCGGACTGGAATTTCGAGGTCTGGAGCAACACCCATTCGATGCGGCCCGGCGGCGCCGGCTCATTGCTCGCGGCCCAGCACATGGCGCAGCCTTTCGCGGTGCCGGCGCCCAAGCCGCTGCCGTTGCCGGAAGGCGGCGGCGATCGCAACGCGATCCCGATCTATACGTTTCCGAATGCGCATGTGGTGCATCACTTCATCCCGGCGATGCCGGTGCGGATTTCCGCGATGCGGGCGCTCGGCGCCTATCACAACGTGTTCTCGATCGAGAGCTTCATGGATGAACTCGCGATCGCAGCCAATGCCGATCCGGTCGAGTTCAGGCTGAAGCATCTGGAGGACCAGCGCGGGCGCGACGTGATCAAGAAGGCCGCGGAGGCTTTCGGATGGAAGAAGGGCCAGAAAGCGCCTGATGGACGCGGCTATGGCTTTGCCTTTGCGCGCTACAAGAATCTGGCGGCCTATTGCGCCATCGCGACCGAGATCGAGATCGACCGCGAGACCGGGCGTCCGCGGCTGGTGCGCGCGGTGGCCGCGGTCGACAGCGGCCAGGTGGTCAATCCGGACGGGATCATCAACCAGGTCGAGGGCGCGATCATGCAGTCGATGAGCTGGACACTGTATGAAGCGGTTACCTTCAACGACACCCGCATCACCAGCATCGACTGGCAGACCTATCCGATCCTGCGGTTCGATGCGGTGCCGCAAAGCATCGAGGTGCACATCATCGACCGGCCCGGGCTGCCTTATCTGGGCAGCGGTGAAACCGGGCAGGGCCCCGCCGCCGCGTCGGTCGCGAACGCGGTCGCCAATGCCGCCGGCAAGCGGCTGCGCGACCTGCCGCTGAGCCGCAAGAAGATCAAGGACGCGATCGACGTGTGAGGTATCTTGCGCAAAGGCGCGAAGCTCTCGATCATGATGAGGTTAAATCGATCTGCAACGGCAACGAAGGTGCGCTCCCTCCCCCCTTGTGGGGGAGGGTTGGGGAGAGGGGTGCAGTCCATCGATAGTCCGTAACCCCTCACCCGGATCGCATCTGACGATGCGATCCGACCTCTCCCACAAGGGGAGAGGTGAAGTAAGTCCGACGCCTACGCGCGCACCTCGCGCTTGATATACCGACCAAAATCCCTGCTGCCGACGAGCCCGCCATCTCTGACGATGCATTGCCCGCGCACCATCGTCAGTTCCGGCCAGCCTGTGATTTCCATCCCCTCATAGGGCGTGTAATCCGACCCGTCTTTTAACAGGGCATGCGTCAATTTCACCTTCTTCTTCGGATCCCAGATCGCGATATCCGCGTCCGATCCGATCGCGATCGTCCCTTTGCGCGGATAAAGACCGTAGGTCTTGGCGTGATTGGTCGAGGTCAGCGCGACAAAGCGATTGAGGTCGATGCGTCCTTTGACCACACCTTCCGAAAACAGGATCGGCAATCGGGCCGCGACGCCGGGGATGCCATTGGGGACCCAGCGAAAGCTCGTCTTGCCTTTTGGCGTCAATTTGCCCTGCGGGTCGTTATAGCGGAACGGGCAGTGATCGGACGAAAACACCGAGAACACACCGGTCTGAAGGCCTTCCCAGCACGCGGCCTGGCTCGCTTCATCGCGGGGCGGCGGCGAACAGACGTATTTGGCGCCCTCCATGTTGAGCCCGTCGAGATCGTTTTCGGTCAGGACCAGATATTGCGGGCAGGTTTCACCGAACACGCGCAAGCCCTTGGCCTGTGCCCGGCGGATTTCCTCCATCGCCTCGCGGTTTGACACGTGAACGATCATCACGCCGACATCGATCAGCTCAGCCAGCGATATCGCGCGATGCGTCGCCTCCCGCTCGACCACGATCGGCCGCGACGTGGCGTGATAGCGCGGCGCGGTTTTGCCCGCCAGTTCGAGGCGGTCGGTGAGAAACCGAATCGCGTCGTAATTTTCCGCGTGAACCATCACCAGCGCGCCGGTCTCGCGCGCCACGCTCATGACTTCCAGGATCTCGCGATCGTTGAGCGCCAACCCCTCATAGGTCATGAAAACCTTGAACGAGGTGTACCCGTCGGCCACCAGCCCCGGCAATTCCTGACCAAGCACCTGTTCGGTCGGGTCCGAAATAATCATATGGAAACTTGTGTCGATGTGACAATTGCCTTCGGCCAGAGCGTGATAATCCTTCAGCGCCTGGCGAAGCGACTGGCCCTTCTCCTGCAGGCAGAACGGCATCACGGTGGTGTTGCCGCCAAACGCGGCCGACCGCGTCGCGCTCTCGAAATCATCCGCCATCACGATGTCGGGTCCGGATGGCTGCGAGATATGCACATGGCTGTCGATGCCGCCGGGCAGCACCAATCTCCCGGTGGCGTCGATGATGTCCGTTGCTGTTCCAAGGTCATGGCCGAGCGCGACGATGCGCCCGTCGCGAATGCCGATATCGCAGGAAAAAGTATCGGACGCCGTCGCGATCGTTCCGCCTCGAATGATCGTATCAAATTCCGTCATGTGGGCTTCCAGGTTCTGGATGATAGCCGCTTGTCGCTGAATAGCTGGCCCCAGCCGGTTACCCCGGCCGGATCGACGCCGGCCAACAGCAGGCTTTTCCACACCGTCACGGCAATCGAGTCATAGATCGGAATCCCGAGTTCAGCCTCCAGTGCCGGAACAAGCGACGCGCCCCGCATATTGGTGCAGACGATGGCGACGGCATCGCAGCCGTCTTTTGCCACTGCCCGGATCATCTCCGATATCGCCTGCTCTTCAACCTCGGCGAAGGAGAAATTGTCGCGCAACCCGCTGTGCCGTTCCGCATGACACAACAGACCAGCGGCGTTCCAGGTCTCGATGATTTTTTCCTGAACGTCGTCGGTATAGGGCGTGACCAGCCCGATCCGCTTCGCGCCGGTTCTCTGCAAGATTTCGCGGAACGCCAGCACCGACGTACAGGCGGCGATGCCGCTGGTGGCAACAATGCGGTCGCAAAGCCGCTCGTCGCGATCGAGCCCGAGCCAGCTCGCCGACGTTCCGTTCCAGGCGATGACATCGACCTTGGCATGGGCGAGCAGTTCGGCGGCGCGCAGTATTTCAGTGTCGTCAAACTGCTTCAGCGCCTGTTCGGAGAGCGCAATCTCGGTCACTTTGAAACGGCCGAAATGGACGCTGACTTCCGGCATTTCGGCCACGATGGCGGCGCTGACGGGCTCGAGCACGGTGTTCGACGACGGCGTCAACATGCCAAGACGAATACGGGTATCCAAAGATAACTCCACGGTTTGACCGCTGACCGGATCGGCTTCAAACCGGCAGCTTGCGGCTATAATCGATCGACAGCGAGCATATCAAAAGCGCGACGCCGGCGGCGGCGAAGAACATCAGCGCGAGAAAGTAGGAGTTGGTGTACTGCACGATCAGGCCGACAATAATAGGCACCGAGACGCCCGCGATATTGCCGCCGAGATTCATGCAGCCGCCCAGAAATCCGGCCCGGCTTCGCGAGGCGAGGATCGATGGAATGGCCCAATACATCCCGCACCAGCGCAGAAAGAACAGCGTCGAAGACAATAGCGCAACCACGACCACGGCATTGGTCACATAGGCCACCGAAAAGATCGAAATGGTCGCGATAATGGCGGCGAAGCCGAACAGGGTTTTGAAAACCGTATTGGGCTGGCCGCCGCGGGCTCGCCACATGTCTCCGATCTGGCCGCCGACGAGTTCGCCGACAAAGCCTGCAAAGAACATGATGAACAGCGCGCCGCCGAGTTGCTTGATGTCGAGGCCATGAACCTTGAACAGATAGGTCGGCATCCAGGTCAGCAAACCATAAAACACGGTGTTGAAGAACATCCAGCCCAGGCACATGCACCACACCGACCGGAAAGCAAAATAGGCGCCGATGCCGCGGCCGGACGGCGCGGGATCTGTGAGATCCTCCAGCGCATGGGCGTCTTGAATATGGCGCGCTTCAGCAGGGTTGACCGAGGGATGCTCGGCGGGGCTGTTGCGGATGTACCACCAGGCAAAAGCGCCGGCGATAACAGTGCCAACGCCGGCAATCACGAACGATATCCGCCAGGAATTGAATTCCGCGATCAGGCCCGCAATCACCAGCGCACCGAGTGCTGCGCCGAGCGGCGCGCCGCCGTCGAGCAAGGTCGCGCCCCGCGCCCGCTCATTGGGTGTCATCCACATCGCATTGAGCTTGCCGCCGGCCGGATAGATCGGCGCTTCGGTTGCGCCGAGTCCAAGGCGGGTCAGCAGCAGCATGAATGAACTTGTCGAGGCGGCCGCGAGCGCCTGGAACAGGCCCCAGCCGATCGTCGCGGCGGCGATGACGATACGCGGCTTGTATTTGTCCGCCAGCATGCCGCCCGGGATTTGCATGAACGCGTAAGTCCAGAAAAAGGAGCTCAGGATAAAACCCTGGGCTGCGGAATCGAGATTGAACTCTTTGGAGATGAGCGGCATCGCTACCGAAAGGGAAGCCCGGTCGATGTAATTGATCGAGATCAAGAACAGCATCAGGACGAATATCTTCCAGCGAACCGCGGTCTTTGGCTCGACAGTTTGCACGGGCTCGACGGCCTGCACGGGAACGGCTTCAGCTTGGACAGTCATTTCAACCCCCAACGAGCCGCGAAAATGATGTCCTCTTCGGCGAGGAAAGCGTGCAAGCGGCGGTGCTCGCTCCCCCAGATATTCTGAAGGCCCTTCTGAAATGCATCAAAATCGGCCTCGACACAAGCCAAGGGGAAGTGAGAGCGACGTAACAAGCTGGCTCGGCCCGCACCCGCACGGCAATAATTCGATTGCGTGCCCGACGGATTTTCTGGACAGTTGCGGCGCGGTCGCTGGCGGGTTGATCCCGATATGAGCGGGACCACGAGAGAGCTGTTTGAGGGCCAACCTGTCTTGAGGACATCCGGCGATGCGCATTCTGCTGCTCAATCCCAACACGAGCGTGTCGATCACGGAGCGGTTGACTGCCGCAGCTGGGAAAGCGGCGGCGCCCGGCACCGTCATTGTTCCCCTGACCGCGCCGCGCGGCGTGCCCTACATCGCAACCCGCGCCGAAGCCCAGATCGGCGGCGCGATTGCGCTGGAAATGCTTGCTGAACATCACCGCGACTTCGACGCCGCCATTATCGCGGCGTTCGGCGATCCCGGGCTGTTCGGCGCGCGGGAGCTGTTTGACCTGCCGGTGATTGGCCTGGCCGAAGCGTCGATGCTGACGGCGTGCATGCTCGGACGCCGGTTTGCGATCGTGACCTTCGCCCGTGCGCTTGGCCCCTGGTACGAGGACTGCGTCGATATGCATGGTCTCAGCGGCCGCTGCGCCGGCGTGCGGATGCTGGACGAATCCTTCGCCTCGGTTTCGGATGTTCAGGAAGAAAACGAAGAGCTGCTGGTCAGGCTCGCCAACCGGGCGGTGACTGAAGATGGCGCGGATGTCGTTATTCTCGGGGGCGCGCCACTTGCCGGCCTCGCGGACAAGGTGAGGGATCGCATTCCGGTGCCGGTCGTGGATCAGATGGCGGCAGCAATCAAACAGGCGGAAGCGCTGGCCGTTCTGAACACGCGCAAGGCAACCGCGGGGACGTTCCGCCGCCCGGCGGCGAAGCCGACCATCGGGTTAGCCGAAGCCTTGGCCCTTCGCATCGAGCACCGCGACTAGCGGTGATAGGCCCGCTCGATGCGGGACCAAAAGCGTCAGATCGCGCGGCCCCATTGCGCCATTCGCGTCGCCATCATGGCGTCTCTCTCCACGCTGACGCAAGAAAGCCGGCAGGCCGTCGCAGCGGCTGAGGATGCGATTGCAGAAGACGGTATTTGTGAGCGCGTAGCTGCGCTCTCGACGACGTCATTAATCGCGGCTTAAAAATTATGGTTATCCAATCCTCAATGCTCAGCCTTTCTTAAGCATTTCGACCCATCTTGGTTACGGTTGGTTCCGGTAACAAGTCTGGGTTGTGTGCGATGAAAAAGGTCTCGGTGGCGGCGTTCGCGCTGATTCTAACTCCCGCTTTCGCCATCGCGGCCGACATGCCGGACGTATACCGCGCGCCGCCGGTGCTGTGGTCCTGGACCGGCTTTTACTTTGGCGGCCATGTCGGCGCCGGCTTCGGCAATTCGTCCTTTTCCGATTCTGCAGGTCCGGCGATTTACGGCGGCAATGTCAGAGGCACCGCGGCGTCCGGCGGCGGACAGATCGGCTATAATTGGCAGATTCCGAACAGTGCTTTCGTGCTCGGCATCGAGGCCGACGCCGATGTGATCAGCGCCAATGGCAGCGGCACTTGTTTGGCCTCTTCGGGATTTTTCGTTTCTGCGAATTGTCGCGTCCATCCGGATGCCGGCGGCAGCTTCACCGGCCGCGTGGGGTACGCGACGGGACAATCCGGACGCACCCTGCTCTACGTCAAGGGTGGCCTGGCCTGGCTCGACCAGCGGATCGATATCACGACCAACGGCACGTTGCCTTACGCCCCCACCAGCCTTGATGGCGTGCAATGGGGGTGGACGCTTGGCGCCGGCGTCGAGCGGGCGCTGACCCCGGCCTGGTCGTTCCGGCTGGAATACGACTACGCGAATTTCGGCAACGGCGGCATGGCCACGCCGACGAGCTTTTTTCAGGTCGCGCCGCCGTCGCCTTTCGGCTATGTGCAAACTCCGGGTGGCACGACCAGCGTCGGCCAGAGTCTGCAGACGATCAAGGTCGGCCTGAATTACAAATTCGGCCAGGATATCGATGCGCAATGGCAGCCGTCGGCATCCGACTATCATCTAAAGGGAATGACCGATGCGCCCGCTGTTCCCGCCGCCGAAGTCGAGATCGGCGGCCGCGTCTGGTACAGCAGCGGCCGCTTCCAGAAGGACCTCAGCACAAGCCAGTCCCAGACGATGCCGGGCCTTCTGGTTTCGCGATTGACCTATGACAGCAGCGCCGCGACCGGAGAACTGTTCGGCCGCATCGACACGTCGTCCAATATCTTCGTGAAAGGTTTTGTCGGCGGCGGCAAGATTCTGTCCGGCAATATGCACGATGAAGATTGGGTGATCTTCAATGGCCAGGTGCCCTATTCGAATACGCAATCGAATGTCACCGGAGATCTTGCCTACGGCACGTTTGACGTCGGCTATTCGTTGTTTCGCGGGCCGAACAGCAATGTCGGCGGTTTCGTCGGGTTCAACTATTACGACGAGAACAAGTCGGCCTATGGCTGCAAGCAGATCGCCAACCCGTTTTCCGACTGCGTCCCGGCCGTTCCCAATTCGACGCTTGGGATCACTGAAGACGATAAATGGTACTCGCTCCGGGTCGGCGTGAATGGTATCGTCACCCTGGCCGACCGGTTGAAGCTCACCGCGGATGCCGCCTACCTGCCCTATGTGGCGTTCAGGGGCACGGACAATCATCTGCTGCGAACCGATGTCTCGAACACCGTGTCGCCGGAGAGCGGCGCCGGCCAGGGCGTGCAACTTGAGGCGATCCTGTCCTACGCGTTTTCCAACGGCTTAAGCGTCGGTGCCGGCGGCCGCTATTGGGCCATGTGGGCGCCGAATGCTTCCACCAATATCTTCGGCACACCTTGCCCGTGCCAGGGATTGCCTGTCAGCACTGAGCGCTACGGCGGATTCATCCAGGCCTCGTACAAATTCAGCGGATTGCCGTAACAGGCACCGGCCAATAATTCTGAATTTCAGAAATATCGCTTTCCGCGAACCCGAATCAAATTTATATTCTGGACCGTCCCGCCTCTCTGGAGGGGCGTTTCGCGATCGTCACGGACGTGAGGCGGGATGCGGTGGACGCGGATGCGCCTTTGACGAACGGCGCGTGACGTGGACGGCGAAGTCGTGTGGTCCTGACGCCTCGACGCTGGCGTCAAGTCTCGCGCAGGAGACTGCGCGAGGCGACGGTGGCAAAAGAGCCCGATCGCCGGGGAGAGCACGAAATAAGCCGTAAACCATTGCGCGGGGAATGCCGGGTGTTTTCGGTGTGACCTGTCGAACGCGTGTGCCTTCTACCTCTACCCTTGCACACGTGGCTTGCGGGCGCACCTGGCGCCCGGCATTCCCTGCGCCCTCTGAATGAGAGGGTGGAAATTTCCTGCAAAACTTCGGGCGCAACGCGCCGCGATCGTTCACTCGTCATGCCCGGGGCTTGACCCGGGCATCCATCCATATTCGCAAGAAATTTTTCGAAGAGGATGGATTGCCGGGTCAAGCCCGGCAATGACAACTCAAGTTTTTTGCGTGGCTGTTTGAAAATTGAATCCGTCTTCTTCTCCCCTCCCCGCCGCTTCGCGGGGGGAGGGAAAGCGAGCGCTGTGCGCAGCTCAGCCGATTTCCTTCCGCACGATCGCCGCCGCGTCGCACATCGCCTTGAGTTTGCCGAAGGCAATGTGGCGCGGCATGTATTTCATGCCGCAATCCGGCGCCGGAATCAGCTTGTCGGCGGCGACGTATTTCAGACCATGGCGAATGCGCTCGGCGATTACGGCCGCCGTCTCAATGGCGGGGTCGCCGAGATCGATCACGCCGAGCATGATCTTTTTGGATGACAGATCGGCCAATACGCCGAGATCGAGTTTGGGTTGCGCGGCCTCGATCGAGATTTGCTGGGCGCTGGTGTCGGCGAGTTCGGCGAGGAATGAATAGCCCGTCGGCTTGGTCGATCCGGCGACAACCGCCGCGTAGCCGAAGCAGACATGCAGCACGGTCGGCACCGTGATGCCCTGCAGAGCGCGGTTGATCGCCTTGACGGCATAGCGCCGCGCGGCTTCAGGATCCTGGCGGACCCAGGGCTCGTCGAACTGGATTACGTCGGCGCCGGCCTTCTGCAGTTCCAGCGCTTCGGCGTTGACGGCGGCGGCAAACGCCATCGCGAGTTCCTCGTCGTCCTTGTAGAATTCATTTTTGGCCTGCTGGCTCATGGTGAACGGGCCGGGCAGCGTGATCTTCGCGGCACGGTCGGTGTTGCGGCGCAGGAATTCCATATCGCGCAGTTCGACCGGGCCGGTGCGGTTGATCTTGCCGACCACGCGGGGCACCGGCGTTTTCCGGCCCGAACGCGAGATGGTCATCGCGGGGTTCTCGCTATCGACGCCCTCGAGCGCGGTCGCAAAACGGTTGGAGTAGCTCTCGCGCCGGATTTCGCCGTCGGTGACGATATCGATGCCGGCGCGTTCGAGGTCGCGGATCGCAACCACCGTCGCGTCATCCTGGGCCTGTTCGAGATGCGCTTCCGGGATGCGCCAGATTTCGGTCATCCGGGTGCGGGGCACGGATTTGGACAGCATTTCGCGGTCCACCAGCCAGTCCGGCTGCGGGTAGCTTCCAACGACGGTGGTCGGCAACAGGTGTGTCGGTAATGGCAAAGGCTTCAACTCCCGGCGATGCGCGGCTCGTTCGGCGCGGCTTGTTTTGGCGATTTTATAAGTATGGGACAAAGCCCTGTCCGTCCAGAACCGGCCCGGCCACCAAGGGGTAGCCGGCGGCGCTTACCGCAGGGCCATCCCGGTCGCGGCTTGCAGCTCGGTGAGGGCCTGCGGGGCGTTGAGCACCTTGATCGTGGTCATCCCCATGTCGCGCGCGGGCTTGAGGTTGACGCCGAGATCGTCGAGATAGACGCAACATTTGGGATCGACATCGAGGGCTTCGATCATCATCCGGTAGATGCGCGGGTCGGGCTTGCGCAGGCCGATTTTGGCCGACTCGATGACGTGATCGAACAGCGCCATCACCTCGGCGATATAGAGCGATTTTCCGGCCGCGCTGCCGATCGCGTTCGCAGGAAGGTTGTTGGTGATGCAGCCGGTCTTGAGGCTGGCCCCGACACGCTTGAGGGCCTCGACCATTTCCGGCCGCAGATCGCCGGACAAAAGCGGCAGGACGTCCCGGCCCCGAACCTCGGCGCCGAGCGCCAGCGATTCCGCTGCGAACAATCGATCGAATGTGTCGATATCGATTTCGGCGCGCTCGAATTTCGCCCAGGCATTCTCCCAATGGTTCGCGGCATTGGTGCGCCGGATGATATCGGCGGGCAGGCCATGTTCGGTTTCAAACCGCGCGAAGGCCTCGAACGGCGATGTCGTCAGCACGCCGCCGAAATCCCAGATCACCGCCTGCAACATCCGTCCTCCGCGAGGCTATTGGCAATGCGGAAGCGGCTAACACGATGGCAGGGGCAGCGCCAGTCCTTGGCAATGGCGTGGTCGGCGCGGGCCTGTGATTTACGAGTTGCGCCGGCCGGTGCTGGTGGCAATCGCCGCGGCGGCGGTGCGATTTTCGACGCCGAGCTTGGCGTAGATTTGCTCGAGATGCTTGTCCACCGTCCGTGGGCTGAGGCCGAGGATCTGGGCAATGTCGCGGTTGGTTTTACCCTTGCTGAGCCACGACAGCACCTCGCCTTCGCGCGTGGTCAACCCCAATTCGCTGCTGAATTCCGCGGGCGTATCGCCGCCCTGATCCTTGGCCAGCCGCAGCAGGAATTCGTTCGGCGCGAGCTTGCCCATATATTGCAGCCGCAGCTGCTCATTTTCCGGGAACGCCGCCGCGGCGGGGGCTTTCGATCCGGTAGTGCCTTTTTGCGTCTGCTCGAGCCATTGCAGCATCGGCTCAGGCAGCACGAACTCGTCGTCCGAGCCGGCCGCGAGATTTTCCGACAGCAGCTTCTGCGCCTGCGGCGTCGCCCATACGATCTTGCCCTGCCGGCTGACGGCCAGCAGAAACCGGCCGGAGACGTCGAGCGCGGCGCGGGCGCTCTGGGTCAATCGCGCATTGGCCAGGTGCACGCGAATCCGCGCCAGCATTTCCTCGATCACGATCGGCTTGGTGACGTAATCGACACCGCCGGCTTCCAGTCCGCTGACGATGTGCTCGGTCTCGGCGAGGCCGGTCATGAAGATCACGGGCACATTGCTCAGGCCGGCATCGCGCTTGAGGCGCCGGCAGGTTTCAAACCCATCCATGCCCGGCATGACGGCGTCGAGCAGGATGATATCGGGCGTGATCTGGTCGACGATCCGCATCGCCGCGGCGCCGTCCATCGCGACCATCACCGTCATGCCGGCGCCGTCGAGCGCATCGGTCAGCAGGCGCAGCGTCTCCGGCGAGTCGTCGACGACGAGGGCGACGTCGCGCTTTTTGGTTTCAGTGATCATAGCTGTGCAGGGTTTTGAGGGTTGCCATGTACTGATCAAGATCGAAGCGGTCGATCAGCGAGCGCATTTGCGAAACGAAGTCGGCGTGTTCGGGGTAGTCGGTGCCTATTTCATCGAGCTTGACCTGGATCGCCCTGATATAACCGAGCTGCCCAAGACTGATCAGCTCTTCGACATGGTTCACCGATGGACGCGAGCCGCTCTCGGGCTTCCAGTGCGGCACGGCGACCTGGTAGGTTTCATATTGCCATTCGATCTTGAGAAGCTGCCGGATCAATTCAAGCAGCCGGGGAATATCGATCGGCTTCATCAGGTAGCCATCATGAAACGGCTGCGCCAGCGGCGTGCCATGCGCTTCCAGCGCGCTTGCCGAAACCATCAGGATGCGGGCCTGATGATGGCCGGTGGAGCGCAGCGTTTCGGCAACCGTCCAGCCATCCATGCCCAGCCATCGAGATATCGAGCAGGAACAAATCAGGCCGGCAATGCTGCGCGAGGGAAAGGCAGGCGGCGCCGTCGGGTGCGCTGAGCAGGATGAAGCCGAGTGGCGTCAGCACCTCGCGCAAGAGGTCGCGCTGGATCGGATCGTCGTCAGTGATGAGGATCGTCTTGCGCGGGCCGTGATAACCGAACACCGGCGCATCGACCGGAGCAATGCGTGTCGGGTTGGTCACTTCCGACAGCAGCATTTTCACCTGGAAGGTACTCCCGGTTCCGACCTTGCTCGTGACCTGTATATCGCCGCCCATCACCCCCGCCAGCAAGCGGCTGATCGTCAGACCCAATCCAGTGCCGGTTTGCGGTTGCGAGACGCCGAGCGCGCCGCGTTCGAACGGGGCGAAGATGCGCTCAAGGTCATCAGATTGGATTCCCGGGCCGGTGTCGATCACCTCGAACTCGGCGACGGGGCTGCGGTAATGCACGACGAACTGCACGCTGCCGCGCTGGGTGAATTTGATCGCGTTCGATAGCAGATTGATCAGGATCTGGCGCAGGCGCTTTTCGTCGGCATAGACCACGACGGGCAGCACCGCCGGGCGTTTGAAAATGAAGTCGATGCCCTTGGCGGCGGCCTGCAGGCGGAACATGCCGACGAGCTGATCGAGAAATTCGCTGACGCGAACTTCGTCGCGTGACAGATAAAGCCGGCCGGCCTCGATCTTGGAAATGTCGAGAATGCCGTCGATCAATCCCGACAGATGGTCGGCGCTGCGGCGGACCACGCGCACCTGATCGCGCGGCTTGGTGTTCAGGGTCGTATCCTGTTCCAGCAATTGGGCGTAACCGGAGATGGCGTTCAGCGGCGAGCGCAATTCATGGCTCAAGCCGACGACATAGCGGCTCTTGGCGAGATTGGCGGATTCGGCGACTTCCTTGGCGCGCTGCAATTCAGCGTCGGTGCGCTTGTGCGCGTCGATCTCGTGGATCAACAGCGTGGTCTGCCGCCTGGTTTCCGCCTCCGCCGCGCGCCGGCTTTGCTGCGCCAGCACGAACAGCCACGCCACCACGCCGATGATGATCGACAACGCAAAGAACACTTTCCAGAGCACATCGGAGAGTTGGGTGTCATCGACTTGAACCGTCGCGGAGGTCTGCAGATAGATCATGCCGAGCGTCAGCCCGACCAGCCCCGCGGAAACCGCGAACACGCCGAGATAATGTCCGAGCTGCGAGTTGATCCGCGCATACATCGGCTGCGGTAAAAGCTTGCCGAAGGTTTCGGCGACCTGTGCCTGGATCCGCGCGTGCGGTTTGCAGAGATCATGGCAGCGCGCATCCAGCGAACAGCACAGCGAGCAGATCGGCCCGGCATAGGCGGGACACGACGCCATGTCCTCGGGCTCGAACGAGTGTTCGCAAATACAGCACTGGATCGCCTGCATGTTTTGCCAGCTGCGCTTCGGCTTGCGCGCGATGTAGTATTTGCCGCCGGTGGCGAAGGCGATCAGGGGCGCGGTGGCGAAGGCCACCAGCAGCGCGACGAACGGCGCCAGCGCCTTCGCGGTCGGACCGAACAGCCCATAGAAGGCACTGATCGAGACAATGGTGGCGATGGTCATCGCGCCGACGCCGACCGGATTGATGTCGTAGAGATGTGCGCGCTTGAACTCCATGTGCTGCGGGCGCAGGCGAAGCGGCTTGTTGATGACAAGATCGGCGACCAGCGCGCCGACCCAGGCGATCGCGACGTTGGAATAAAGCGCCAGCGTCTGTTCCAGCGCCTTGTAGACGCCGATTTCCATCAACAGCAACGCGACCAGCACGTTGAACACCAGCCAGACCACGCGGCCGGGGTGGCTGTGGGTGAGGCGGGAAAAGAAGTTCGACCACGCGATCGAGCCGGCATAGGCGTTGGTGACGTTGATCTTCAGCTGCGAAAGAATGACGAAGGTACCGGTCAAGGCCAATGCGAGATCCGGCTCCGACAGCACATAGCGAAAGGCTTCGAGATACATGTGCGCCGGCTCGGCGGCATGTTCGGTGGAGACGCCATGGCTTAGCGCAAAGAAGGCCAGGAACGATCCGGCCAACAGTTTTAAGGCGCCGAGAATGATCCAGCCGGGGCCGGCGCTGAGCAGCGCCATCCACCACGAAATCTTCGTCGTCCGCCGGTCGCGCGGAAGGAACCGCAGGAAGTCGACCTGCTCGCCGATTTGCGCCACCAGCGCGAATACCACCGAGGCGGCGGTGCCGAACAGCAGGAGATCAAGATGTCCCGAAGGGTTGCCATGCTCGCCGGCGAATTTCGTCCACTCCGCAAAGGAGTGCGGATTGGCGTAAGCGATCGCGGCGAACGGCATGATGTGCAGAATGATCCATACCGGTTGCGTCCATAACTGGAACCGGCTGATCAGGGTGATGCCGTGGGTCACCAGCGGAATAATGACGACGGCGCTGATGAGATAGCCGATCGGACGCGGGATTCCGAAGCACATCTCCAGCGCTGTCGCGAGGATGACAGCTTCGATCGCAAAGAAGATGAAGGTGAAAGACGCGTAGATCAGCGAGGTGATAGTCGAGCCGATATAGCCGAAGCCGGCGCCGCGCGTGAGCAGATCAATGTCGATGCCGCATTTCGCGGCGTGATAGGCGATTGGCAGACCACAGAAGAAGATAATGACGCTGACCACCAGGATGGCGGCGGTGGCGTTGGTGACGCCGTAATTGAGGGTAATGGTGCCGCCGATCGCTTCCAGCGCCAGGAACGAGATAGCGCCCAGAGCGGTGTTGGCCACCCGGGCCGCAGACCAGCGCCGCGCGCTTTTGGCGGTGAAGCGCAGCGCATAATCTTCCAGGGTTTGGTTCGCAACCCATTGATTATATTGGCGTCTTACGCGGTCTATCCGCTGCCGCCCTGCCACTATGTGCTCCCCTGCGCCTGAACGACCGCCTGCAAACCCCGTTTCAAAAACCTACGTCGCTATTTTGCGGTGCAGTATACGCGATCTTGCGTATCTGTGCACTGCACAATTTCCACCATCCTAATCTGACCAATAGCGCGTCCTCGAACCAAAATGGGGTACTCATGTCAGATGAAATCAAGCGGGGCCTGCAGTCCCCGTTCCGGCGCAAACTGCTGATGGGAATGGCGGCGTTGCCGGCCATCACCATGCTGCCGCGCCCGTCCTTCGCCGATGTTCCGGCCACTTCCGCGATCAACACCACCGGTCTTGCGGTCACCGATACCGAAGTGACCTGCGGCATCCTGCACTCGGCCACCGGCACGATGGCGATTTCGGAAACCGGTTCGATCGAAGCTGAAAAGCTTGCCATCGCGCAGATCAACGAAGCCGGCGGCATCCTCGGCCGCAAGATCAAGTTCATTCAGGAAGACGGCGCCAGCGATTGGCCGACCTTCGCCGAAAAGGCCAAGAAGCTTCTCGTCAACGACAAGGTTGCCGCGATCATGGGTTGCTGGACCTCGGCCTCCCGCAAGGCGGTGCTCCCGGTCGTCGAACAATACAACGGCATGCTCTATTACCCGACCTTCTACGAAGGTCTCGAGCAGTCCAAGAACGTCATCTACACCGGCCAGGAAGCCACCCAGCAGATTCTCGCCGGCCTGAACTGGATTGCCAAGGAAAAGGGCGCCAAATCGTTTTTCTTTATCGGTTCGGACTACATCTGGCCGCGCACCTCGAACAAGATCGCGCGCAAGCACGTCGAGAACGTACTCAAGGGCAAGGTCGTCGGCGAAGAATATTATCCGCTCGGCAACACCCAGTTCAACTCGGTGATCAACAAGATCAAGCTGACCAAGCCCGACGTGATCTTCACCGACGTCGTCGGCGGATCGAACGTCGCGTTCTACAAGCAGCTCAAGGCGGCCGGTATCGACCTGTCGAAGCAGACGCTGCTGACCATCTCGGTGACCGAAGACGAAATCGACGGCATCGGTGGCGAGAACATTGCGGGCGCCTATGCCTGCATGAAGTACTTCGAATCGCTCGATAATCCGAACAACAAGGCCTTCGTGCCCGCATTCCAGAAGATGTGGGGCGCCAAGACCGTGATCGGTGACGTGACGCAGGCTGCTTATCTGGGCCCGTGGCTGTGGAAATTAACGGTTGAGAAGGCCGGCAGCTTCGATGTCGACAAGATCGCGGCGGCTTCGCCGGGCGTCGAATTCAAGGGTGCGCCCGAAGGCTACGTCCGCATTCACGAAAATCATCACCTCTGGTCGAAGACCCGCGTCGGTCGGGCCAAGCTCGATGGTCAGTTCGAACTGATCTATGAGACCGCCGATCTCGTCGAGCCGGATCCGTTCCCGAAGGGCTACCAGTAAGCCCCGCGCAAGCCGCTCCCTGGCGTGAGTTTATGATTCACGCTCAAGACCCCCGCGTCGCGAACCTGCTCGCGACGCGGGACTTCCTTCGATGGAGAAAATCGATGTTTGGCGAATATTCGCTTAGTGATCTCAGCTCGATCTTCGTCATGCAGGGCTTTGCAGGCCTGATTCTATTTTCGGTCTACGTGCTGATGGCACTCGGCCTTGCGATCATCTTCGGCCAGATGGGTGTCATCAACATGGCCCATGGCGAGTTCATGATCCTCGGTGCTTACGTCACCTGGATGACCTCGAGTTTCTTCCAGGCTTATCTGCCGGGATTGTTTGCCGGCTACTTCTTCCTCGCGATGATATTGGCCTTTATAGCGTCCGGAGCGCTCGGGATGCTGGTGGAATGGGTGCTGATACGGCATCTCTACAAGCGGCCGCTGGATACGCTGCTCGCCACATGGGGGTTGAGCCTTATCCTGCAGCAGGCTTTCCGTTCGGTGTTCGGCGCGCGCGAAGTCGGCGTCGAACTGCCGCAATGGATGCTGGGTTCGCTGCATGTAACCGACAGCATCGAGGTGCCGATCAACGGCATCTTCGTGATGAGTCTGACGTTTCTGATCACGCTTGTCGTTGCCTACGTCATGTATAAATCGCGCTGGGGCCGTCAGGTCCGCGCCGTCGTGCAGAATCGTATCATGGCCGGCGCGGTCGGCATCAACACCGAAAAGGTCGATCGCTACACCTTCGGCCTCGGTTGCGGCATCGCGGGTATCGCCGGCAGCGCCTTCACGATGATCGGCTCGACCGGGCCGACCTCGGGTCAGCTCTACATCGTCGATACCTTCCTGGTTGTCGTGTTCGGCGGTGCCGCGAGCCTGATCGGCACCATCGCCTCCGCCTTCAGCATCTCGCAGACGCAGTCGACCCTCGAATTCTTCATGTCGGGATCGATGGCGAAGGTTCTAACGCTGCTTGCAGTGGTCGGAATTCTCATGCTGCGGCCGCAGGGGCTGTTCGCCCTTAAGGTCCGCAAATAACAAAAAGGGCTTTGAGCCATGACCAATCGCTTTGTCAATCGATCGGAGCTGATCGGAATCCTGGTACTCGCCGTTTTTCTGGTGGTGATCCTGCCGCTCTGCCTTGACGTGTTCCGGCTCAATCTGGTTGCGAAATATCTGACCTATGCCTTCGTCGCGCTGGGTCTGGTGGTCTGCTGGGGATATTGCGGCATTCTCAGCCTGGGGCAGGGCGTGTTTTTCGGTCTCGGCGGCTACTGCATGGCGATGTTTCTCAAGCTGGAAGCATCGAGCCCCGAGAACACCAAGATCCAGTCGACCCCCGGCATTCCCGATTTCATGGACTGGAATCAGATCACGTCGCTGCCATACTTCTGGCGGCCTTTTCACAGTCTGAGTTTCACCGTCGCGGCTGTCATTCTGGTGCCGGGCATCTTTGCCCTGATCATCGGTGCTGCGATGTTCAAGCGCCGCGTCGGCGGTACTTACTTTGCGATCATCACCCAGGCCGTCGCCGCCATCCTGACCATCCTGATTGTGGGCCAGCAGGGCTATACCGGTGGCATCAATGGCATGACCGATCTGCGCACCCTGAAGGGATGGGACATCCGGCCGGATCACGCCAAGATTGTTCTCTACTTTTTCGAAGTAGGTTGCCTGTTCGTCTGTATCTTCATCGCCCAATTCATCCGGCATTCGAAACTGGGCCGCATCCTGGTCGCGATGCGTGACAAGGAAGATCGGGTTCGCTTCTCCGGCTATAGCGTCGCCAACTTCAAGATCTTTGCCTTCTGCGTCGCGGCGATCTTCGCCGCGGTCGGTGGCGCGATGTTCGCGCTCCAGGTTGGATTCATGTCGCCGTCCTTTGTCGGCATCGTGCCGTCGATTGAAATGGTGATCTATACGGCGGTCGGCGGCCGGCTCTCGATCCTGGGCGCGGTGTACGGCACGCTGCTGGTCAACTTCGCCAAGACCAGCCTGTCGGAATCCTTCCCTGAATTGTGGCTGTTTGGATTGGGTGGCCTGTTCATCGCAGTCGTTCTCGCCTTCCCGAATGGCCTCGCAGGTATCTGGGGTGACTATGTGCAGCCGCGTATCGATGGCCTGCTCTCGTCGCGCAAAGCCAAGCCCGGCAAGGAATGGACCGACAATTCCGTCGCCGACGGCGCGCCGGCGGAGTGAGGAGATAAATCATGCTGATAGGTCACCAGCCCAAGGAATTCCTGCTCGCGGTCGAGGCGCTGACGGTTTCGTTCGACGGCTTCAAGGCGGTCAACGACCTGTCGTTCTATGTCGATGAAAACGAAATCCGCGTCATCATCGGCCCCAACGGCGCCGGCAAGACCACCGTGCTCGACCTGATCTGCGGGAAGACCAAGGCGACATCAGGCTCGATCCAGTTTCGCAGCAAGGAACTGACCAAGATGAGGGAGAACGAGATCGTCAAGGCCGGAGTCGGTCGCAAGTTCCAGACTCCGTCGATCTATGACGATCTCACGGTGTTCGAGAATCTGGAGATCTCCTTTCCGCGCGGCCGCAGCGTGTTCGGTGCGCTGACCTTCACCCGCGACGCCGTGGTGCGCGACCGGGTTCACGAAGTCGCCGAGATGATCTTCCTGAAAGATAGGCTCAACATGAACGCCGATCTGCTCAGCCATGGCCAGAAGCAGTGGCTCGAGATCGGCATGCTGCTGATCCAGGACCCGGACCTGCTGATGCTCGACGAGCCCGTGGCCGGTATGAGCGTCAGCGAGCGGGTCAAGACCGCCGAACTGCTCAACCGCATCATCAAGAACCGCTCCGTGCTGGTGATCGAGCACGACATGAAATTCGTCGAGGATATCGCCCACAAGGTTACGGTGCTGCATCAGGGCCAGATTCTGTCGGAAGGCTCGATGGAGCACGTCAAGAACGATCCCAAGGTGATTGAAGTCTATCTCGGGCACTAGCGCATGATGGCGGAGAACGGCGCCGGGTCTCCCGGCGGGATCGTGCTCCGCGACAGACAAGGAACACTTTAATGCTGGCTATCTCCGATCTGCATGTCGCCTACGGCCAGAGCGAAGTGCTGCATGGTCTTAACGTCTCCGTCGCGCCCAACGAGATCGTCGCGATCATGGGCCGCAACGGCATGGGCAAGACCACGCTGATGAAGTCGCTGATGGGGATCGTGCCGACCAAGAGCGGCTCGGTGACGATGGAAGGCGCTGAGCTGAGCAAAATGCAAAGCTATGAACGCGTGGCCAAGGGCCTGGCGTATGTGCCGCAGGGCCGGATGATCTTCTCGACCATGACGGTGCAGGAGAACATCGAGACCGGGCTGGTGGTGTCGGGGGAGACCAAAGTACCCGACAGTATCTACGAATTATTCCCGGTGTTACTGGAAATGAAGGGCCGCCGCGGCGGCAATCTTTCCGGCGGTCAGCAACAGCAACTGGCGATCGCGCGCGCGCTCGTCACCAAGCCCAAAGTCCTGCTGCTCGATGAGCCGACCGAGGGTATCCAGCCCTCGATCATCAAGGACATGGCGCGAACGCTGAAACGGATTCGCGACGAACGCGGATTGTCGATCGTGGTGTCCGAACAGGTTCTGAGCTTCGCGCTCGACATCGCCGACCGGGTTCTCGTCATCGAGAACGGCGAAATTGTCCGTGACGACGCACGAGAGGGCGTCGATGCTGCGCAGATTTCTAAATATCTGTCGGTCTGATTTCTAACCAAGTGTAACCAAGGGGAGCTTTTGATGCCAGATACACTGATCAAGGTCGATCTTTCGCAGTCGGCCTATGAAAACGACAAGATCCACAACCGCTGGCACCCTGACATTCCGATGGTGGAATGGGTCAACCCGGGCGACGATTTCATCATCGAGACTTATGACTGGACTGGCGGCTTCATCAAGAACAATGATTCCGCCGACGACGTGCGCGACATCGACCTTTCGATCGTGCACTTCCTGTCCGGCCCGATCGGCGTCAAGGGCGCGGAGCCCGGCGATCTCCTGGTGGTGGACCTGCTCGACGTCGGTCCGATGAAGGAGAGCCTGTGGGGCTTCAACGGCTTCTTCTCGAAGAAGAACGGCGGCGGATTCCTCACCGACCATTTCCCGCTGGCGCAGAAATCGATCTGGGATATCAAGGGCCTCTATACGTCATCGCGCCACATCCCCGGCGTGAATTTCGCGGGCCTGATCCATCCCGGCCTGATCGGCTGTCTGCCGGATCCGAAATTGCTGGCGACCTGGAACGAGCGCGAGAACGCGCTGATTGCGACCAACCCAACCCGGGTGCCGGGGCTCGCCAATCCGCCGTTCGCCGCGACCGCGCATGCGGGTCAGGCAAAGGGCGATGCCAAGGCCAAGGTCGGCGCCGAAGGCGCGCGTACGGTGCCGCCGCGGGAGCATGGCGGCAACTGCGACATCAAGGATCTGTCGCGCGGTTCGAAGATCTACTTCCCGGTCTACGTGCCCGGCGGCGGTCTTTCGATGGGCGATCTGCATTTCAGCCAGGGTGACGGCGAAATCACCTTCTGCGGCGCGATCGAAATGGCCGGCTGGTTGCATATCAAGGTCGACATCATCAAGGGCGGCGTGGCGAAATACGGCATCAAGAATCCCGTGTTCAAGCCGTCGCCGATCACGCCGAACTACAAGGATTACCTGATCTTCGAAGGCATCTCGGTCGACGAACAAGGTAAGCAGCATTATCTCGACGTGCATATCGCCTACCGGCAGGCCTGCCTGAACGCGATCGAATATCTCAAGAAGTTCGGCTATTCCGGCGCCCAGGCCTATTCGATCCTGGGAACGGCGCCATGTCAGGGTCACATCTCCGGCGTGGTCGACGTGCCGAACGCCTGCGCGACGCTGTGGCTGCCGACGGAGATCTTCGACTTCGACATCATGCCGTCGTCGGCGGGTCCGATCAAACACATCAAGGGCGACATCCAGATGCCGCTCTCGCAGGATAAATAAAGCTCCCGGGCGACCGGATGCGGGGCGGTTCAGAATCCGCCGTCCCGCATCTGCCGCCGCGAAGGTCTGGAGCGTAAATACGCGAGGGAATGAAATGCCGTTCTATGAGTATCTCTGCAACGATTGCGGCCCGTTCACGGACATGCGGCCGATGGCCGAATGCGACGCGCCGCAGGACTGTCCGCAGTGCGACGGTGAATCGCCGCGCGTGATCCTGACCGCGCCGAATTTCTTCTGCATGCCCTCGGACAAGCGCAAGGCCCACGCCACCAATGAGCGCAGCGCCAATGCGCCCAAGACCGTCGGCGAATACAAGGCGTCCCATGCGCCGGGGTGCGGATGCTGTTCGACCAAACCGTCGCGGCTGGTGGCGAAATCCAAAAGCGGCGGCAAAAGCTTTCCGACCGCGCGCCCCTGGATGATCAGTCACTGAGGATCAGTCTCTAATCCCGGAGCGGCCTGCTTTACTGCCGCCTTGGGAGTGGTTTTCTCGGTGGATTCGGGTTGTCACCGCTGACCGCCTGCGGGTCGAATTTGCGGGTCACCCTGACCGCCGACTCGCTGATATCGAGGAGGGTGCGACGTCCTTCCTCCATCAGCACACCCGAGCGCTTGTTGAAGCTCTCGGCCAGTTCGCGAATTGACTTCACTTTCTGAAACAGCTCGCCGTCATTGCCGCGCGAAAGTCCCGGAAGCACATTGTCGACCTTTGCCAGCGCGCCCTCGACGCCGTCAAAAGCCCCGGTCGCCTTGCGCATGATCGCGTCGATCGCCTCATCGCTGCTCGCCAGGGTCGAGGTATAGGTCTCGAAAGATAGCATCGCGTCCTTGATCACCGTCTGGTTATTGACGAGAAGCCGATCGACATTGTGCAGGGTATCGCGGATCGTTTGCGTCTCGCTGAGGTCAGCGGTCAAGGTCGGAACGCCGTCGGCATCGAGCGGCACCGGAGCTGCGGCCGCGGCCCCGCCGGTCAGCGATATCGCGTAGATGCCAGTGAGCCCCTGGGCTTCCAGTCCCACAATCGTGTCCTTGCGGATCGGCGCGCTGTTGTCGATCGTGACCAAAGCGACAATCTTGCGGGGACTCTCCAGCGTGAGCGACAGTATTTCCCCGACCTGGACCCCGTCGAAATTCACGTTGCCGCCTTTGTGCAGGCCACTGGTGGAACCTGCGAATACGATGCGCAGCGGGCCGCGTTGCTGGAGGCTGTGGATTTTCCGGATCCCGAGAAAGCCGATAAACGCCGCGGCGATCACCGCAATCGTGGTCGATCCGATCATCAGGTTGCTGGCGCGTGCCTTCATTCCGCAATCCGGTTGCGACAGGCTGGCTGAACAGGCCAGCGCGGTTCGTCATGCCCAATTGTACGGGCAAAGCCGAATCGGCGAAAGGCCGGGAACCGTGCCTTCGGCCTTACAATCGGCTACATCCGCGACCCGATTCCGCCGTTCTCAGGGCTGCAGGGACGCAACGTAAGCGGCGAGCGAGATCATGTCGTCAGGCGAGAGTTTTTCGACGACCGGCGCCATCTGGGCCGCGCCGCTTCCGGCGCGCGCATGCTGCTGGAAGTCGTAGATCTGGCGCACGAGATAGCTTGGCGAGCGTCCGGCAATGCCGGGCACGGATGCCGCACCTCTCAATTCGGGACCATGGCAGGTCGCGCAAGGCGTCGTGATGCCTGCGCCGCCGGTTTTGGCCAGCGCTTCGCCCTTCGCGATGCTGCCTTTCGGGACATACGCGATGAATTGCGACCGGCTATCGCGATGCTCGAATTGTTCCGCATTGACCGGGGTTTCGACGATGCGCTCCCCGATCGGCTCGGTGCCGCCGTCTTTCACGAGGGCATAGAACACGCGCGCGATTTGCGTTTTCGGGATCGTGTCGGCCTCAATGACCTTGATCACCGGTTTGGGCTTGAGCGAGGAGAAATAGGCCGCGGCGGCCTGAATATCTTCATCGCTGGTGGCCTTGGCGATTGCCGTCATCAGCAGCACCGGGGTGCGCTGCGGGCCGGCAAATTTCCGCGCGCCGCTTTTATAGTCGGCCATCTGCTGGGCGATATAGGCCGCGGGCAGACCGGCCAGGCTGGCGTTCTCCGGCCCGCCGGTGCCTTCGACGCGGTGACATACGCCGCAGGCGCGCACCTCGGGCGGTCTGCCACGGGCGACGATATCCGGCATCGCGGGATGATCGTCGGGGTGCCAGTCCAGCGCGAAGAAGAGATCGCGCTCCTGCGTGATGGTGAACGCCTGCGTGCTGTCGGGAACGTGCCTCGGCACGCCATCATCGGGCGCGGACTTGAAATCCGGCGCCCAAGGATAGGCCCATGCTGGAAATGAACTCGATGCTGCCGGCGATGGGGGCGCATTTGGCGTTTGCGCGATCGCGCCTCCACAAACCGTAACACCAACCACCGCCAGCACGCAGCAAGAGAAACTCAATAGAGAAAATTTCATCTGACACCCCTACGACTTGAATCAAATCTTCAATGGCTGGCGGCGCTTTTCGCCTCGGCGTTGTTGAGAACGATCAGACCATCGACGGCCACGCCGGTTCTGGTGTTGATCAAAAACGGGTTTACGTCGACTGAGGCGATGCGGTTACCAGCGTCGGCCATCAGATTGGACAGGCCGACCAGCGCCTTGATGGCGGAAGCTTCGTGCAGCGCGGGCTTGCCGCGATAACCCCGAAGCTTCACCCCGGCCTTGGTTCGGCCGATCAGCTCTTTGGCTTCCGCCGCATCGAGCGGCGCGCCGGCCAGTGCGACATCCTTCATCAGTTCGATGTCGACGCCGCCGCTTCCGAACAGCACCACCGGGCCCATCTCGGCGCCGACGACCAGCTCAAGCTCGGCCTTGACCTGCTGAGCGATCAAAATGCCCTCGAGCTTCGGCTTGCCCTTCAGCTTCTTCACCCGCGCGGTGATGTCGTTGAAGGCTTTCCTGACTTCGGTTGAATTGTTGATGTTCAGCACCACGCCACCGATGTCGGATTTGTGCAGGATTTCCGCACTCACCACCTTGGCGACCACCGGAAAGCCGATTTTCTTCGCAATCTTGACAGCGTCGGCCGCCGTCTGCGCGATCTCTTCCTTCGACACTGGAATGCCGTATGCCTTCAGCAGCTTTTTCGAGGCGACCTCGTCGAGGGCCGGCCCTTTGGCGTGCTTGAGTGTCTTCTCAAGCGTCGCGCGCGCGGCGGCACTCGAACTCGAGACGATGTCGGGCACTTCCTTGCGCAGCGAGGCATAGTCGATCAACGCCTTGATCGCGCCGACCGCCCGGTCGAGTCCCTGCATCACGGCGATATGCGGCAGCGATTTCCGCAGGTCCTTCATGAAGTCGGTAAAGCCGATCGACATGGTCGAGATGTAGATGACGGGCTTGTTGGCGTTGGCAGCCATTTCATTGACGATACGCAGATTGCGTTCGCGCAATTCGTGCGGTGCCTTCGGCAGTTCGGCATCGATAATGACGATGTCGGTGTCGGGATCGTCGATCATGATTTTGATCGACTGCATGTAGACCGAGGGATCGACCACCGCGGCGAATCCCGCGTCGAGCGGATTGCCGACGATGCTGCCCGGGCCGAGCATCTTTGTGAGTTTGTCGCTGGCGTTCTGGCTCAGCTTCGCGAAATTCATTCCGGCGGCTGAAAAGGCGTCGATCAACAGTCCGCGTTTGCCGCCGGACAAACTCACGGCTGCGAGACGCGGGCCTTTCGGCGGCTCGGCATGGACGAAGCATTCGGTGGTTTCGATCAGTTCGTCCATGCCGCGCGCGCGGATCACGCCTTCGCGGCTTGAAATGGCGTCGAAGGTCTCGATCGAGCCGGCCAGCGCGCCGGTATGCGCCATCGCGGCGGCGCGGCCGCCTTCGGAGGCACCGAGCTTGAGTGCGATCACCGGCTTGCCCGCCGCGCGGGCAGCCTTGCAGGCGGCCCGGAACGCCTTGGTGTTACGCACACCCTCCAGATAGACCACGATCACGCGGATCGAGGGATCGGCGGCGAAATAGGCGATCAGATCCGGGGTCTCGAGCCCCGCTTCATTTCCGGTCGTGACCATGTAGCCGACGCCGACGCCGCGATCTTCCAGCGTCTGGCGGATCGCCATCACGATGGCGCCGGATTGGCCGGCGATCGCGACCGGCCCGTCCTCCATCGTGACCACGCGGTCGTCGATGTTGGTGAACAGTTTTTCGCCGGCGCTCAGATTGCCGAGGCAATTGGGACCGGTAACGGTGAGGCTGGTTTGGTGGATCGCCTGTTGCAGTTCGGCTGCGAGCTTCTGGCTTTCATCGTCCTGCAATTCGCTGAAGCCGGAGGTAACGATGGTTGCCGAGCGGGCGCCTGCCGCCGCTGCGTCCCGGATCACCTGCACCACGAAACGTGCCGGCACCAGCACCAGCACATGATCGGGCTTGTCGGGCAGGCCGGCGAAATCCTTGTAGCATGGCACGCCCCAGATGGTTTCGCGTTTGCTGTTGACCGGATAGAGCCCGCCTTCGAACTTGTATTTGATCAGATTGTTCCAGATCCGCTCGGCGTAATTGCCTGGCTTGTCCGTCGCGCCGACCAGCACAATATTGCGCGGATGCAGCATGGCATGAATGCCTTTGACGGTGTCGCTGGCATCAGAGGGCGGCGACCATTTGCCGGCTGCGTGAGATGCCGTGCTTGCCTGGGATTCCATAGGCGCAACCATACAATGCGAGTTTTTGTTCCCCGCCGAAATCAACGACCGATCGAGATCGCATCCGTCGCGGGCTTTTGATTTCTTATTATTGATAGTCGGGGAGGGTGGCAACTCGCCTGTCCGCGGAATGCGGCTGGCTGACCGGGCCGGAATCGGACTTAGCACCGGGACGCCCGATCAGGGTCGCATGCAAGAGATACCGTTCCGGTCCCGGTGTGATCGCCTCCAGCGGCCAGCAGGTCGACAATACCAACTCATACTCGCCGCCGAGGGCATCGATGCCCGAGGTGTCGAAACGTACCACGGAGGTGCGATCGGCGCGATACCGGAACATGCTGCCGTCGCTTCGCGTCACATCGATCTCATCGCCGATCATGATGTCCTTCAG
Source organism: uncultured Alphaproteobacteria bacterium (assembly GCA_963790595.1). Classification (GTDB taxonomy): domain Bacteria; phylum Pseudomonadota; class Alphaproteobacteria; order Rhizobiales; family Xanthobacteraceae; genus Bradyrhizobium. The sequence goes on from CAWBPE010000019.1 coordinate 661,712, forward strand.
GAAACGAAAATGCGTATCCCGGTGCGCGGAATATACCGCGACGCCGCGCTCGCCGGCATCGGGTGTGAGTTCGACATGGCCTGGCCCAAAAGCGAGCGCCTGACCGCTGCTGCCGGCCAGCACGATGGAGCGTGCATGAAGCCGCTTTACCTCGATGCGCGCGATCGGCCAGGTATCCGCCCATGACCAGGGTTTTATGTTCCGGCCGCTGGCGACGGATTCGTCAAAGGCCTTCTCGAGCAAAATCTGCGCAACCAGCGCCTTGGCATGGATGTAGACGCCTTGGCCGAACAGCACGAGCCCGGCGAGCGCAAGGACGAGGGCGGCAACAGGGCGAGTCATCGCGGAAAGCTCCGATCAGGTAACTGCGCGCGCGGCCCTGGGGGGGTGAGGCCGCGCGCGCCAAAGGAGAGGGTGGGGTGACCTCTCCCTTCACCGGCATCAGCGCGCAAGCGCCTGACGCCGATTGAACATGAACAGCAACAGACCGAGCGCGAGCAGGATTGAGCCCGCGATCATTTTCAGTTCTGCGTCGGTCGCGGTCTTCGGCAAGACGACCGCATTGGGCACAGCCGTGACGACGGGAAGCGCCCGCTTCGCTGCGATAGCCTGCAGCCGCGCAGCGGGTGCATCGGTGCGTCGTTCCGTTGGTGGCGACGGAGGCTTCGCGCTTTCGCCGAATATTTTTTCAAAATCCCAGCCAGCCGGCAGGTTGATCGGCAGTGCGGCGAGCTTGAGCCTTTCGCCCGCAGGGCGGCTCGGCGTCTTGTCAACCGCGATCAGGCTGGTCAGCCGGGTCACCAATTGATGTTCCAGCGCGAGCGCCAGGATGGTTTTGTCGGCGTCTTCGGGGCCCTCCTGGCGCATGGTGCGGGCGATTTCCGCGTCGGCGATCTTGCGACGCGCCCAGAGCTTGGACAGGCCCTTGCCCTCGGCGGCGTTCGCCAGCGGCAGCGTGATGATCCACGGCCGATCGCCGATGCGGCCCTTGATCTCGACGGAGCCCGCGAGCTTGTCGAGTTTTGCGGCGAGGATCAGCGGTTCATCCCGATAGATGTCGGGAATGGCTGATGGTGTAATGTCGGCGGTCGCGTCGGAGAATTTTGCCGTGAGGCCAGTCACCGCGGGATTTTCAAGTTTGGTGAACAGGCTGCGCATGCGTTCCTCGACCTGTTCGACCGAACCGATATGCGTGAACGTGCCGCGTCCCAGTTCGGCGGCCCGCGTCATCAGAAAGGTGTTCGGCGCCGACCCGATGCCGACCATGAACACGCGGGATCGGCCGCGCATCGCGGTGATGGTGTCGAACAATTGATGCTCATTGCCAATCGCACCGTCAGTGAGAAATACGACCTGACGAACGTAGTTGGTATCGTTGTTTGAATGATCGCTCAGTGCTGCCTGCATCGCCGGCACCATCTCGGTGCCGCCCGCGGCCTGCAACGCACTGACAAAGGATGTGGCTCTGCCGAGATGCTCGCGATCCGCGGGCACTGGATTGGGGAACAGCACGTCCATGGTATGGTCAAAGCGGATCACGTTGAAGCGGTCGTTCGGCTGCAGGCGGCCGAGCGCGTAGATGAGGCTGGCCTTGGCCTGAATAATCGAGGTGCCGCCCATCGAGCCGGAATTATCGATGACGAAGATCACCTCGCGGGCGGGCGGCTTCTGCTCGGCCTGTTCGATCGAAGGCGGGGTCACGAACGCCAGCAGATAATCGGCGTCTCCGACATGCTCGCGAAACAACCCGACCGACGGCGCCTTTTCAGCCGCGGGTTTCCAAGTCAGTTCAAAGTCGCGGTCCGCCGGCACCAGGCCTTCGGCCAGCCTGATGATGCGTGTGCCGCTGTCCGGGCTCTCTATCTTGACCTGGTGATGAGGCGACTTGACCTCGCCGAGCGGGAAGCCGGCTTGCAGGTGAACCGTGATGGCGGTTGGATTGACCGGACCATTTTGCGCCGGGTCCAGTACCGTCGGCGAGATGCGGTCGCGATCCGGCACAGGATCGGTTGAGGCCGAGCCCCAGCCGCCGCTGCCGGGTCGAAGATCGGCATTCTGCACCATCGGCGCGGGATTGTAGCGCGGACCGACGACCATCGGGACCCGCAGTGAAAACTCGTTGCCCGATTGCTGCACCGGCTCCTGATATTCGATCTGCACCAGGACGGTTTCGCCGGGGCCGATATTGGCGAGCGAGTTGGTGAAGATGTTCGGCCGCTCCTGTTCGGTCAGCGCCGCCTTTTGTCCGTTTTGCCGCGCCTGTTCGTAAATCACCCGCGCCTGTTGCCGCTCCTTGATTTCGCCGACGACGACCCGGTCGCCCACCACCATTTTGAGCGTGTCGACGGCGCCGCCCGGGGGCAGCGGATAGACATAGGTCGCCTCCACCCAGTCTTGCGTCGGGTTCTTGAAAATCTGCGTGACGCGGGCACGGATCGTTGGGCCGGATACGGTCAGATCGACGTCAATGCCGAGCCGCATCGCCTCGGCGTAGCCGGCTTCGTCGGTTTTCAGCAGCAATGTGCCGGAGCGCGCTGCGTTCGGCCCGATCGGGGATGCGTAGGGTCCTTGGGCCGACCACACCGGTTCAAAGCTCAGGAATAAGGCCGCAAATCCGACCATGATCACCGCAACGCCTTGCATCACAAAGAACAGCGTCAGTCGGATGATGCGCGGCAGGATCAACCTGCTGATGCGCCACAGGGTCGATTCATCTTCGTTGGTCTCGATCTCATCATCACAAGGGATCATCGCGTGCACTCCCAAGGGCATTTTCATCGTTCATGGTTGTGCGGGGCGCCGTGCTTTGGCGCGAGCAGAATGATCGGCAATGTTCAGCCGTCCGCCGTTGCCGGGCGTTCCGGCAAAGACGGTTTTGTGCGGGTTTGTGATGAATTGTGCGTCTGCTAGGGTGGCGGGAATCGAGGGGGAATAAGGATGTCAGCGCCGGACAAGCAGCTTTCGGCCGAGCAGAGCCGCCAGGTGGCCGAGACGATCCGGGAGGAAATCGCGCGTCGGCATATCTCCCGGCAGTCGCTTGCCGAGCAGGCCAAACTCAGTCTTTCGACGTTGGAGAAGGTGCTGGGTGGCCGTCGCCTGTTCACGCTCACCACTATGGTCCGGCTCGAGCAGGCGCTTGGCGTCTCGTTGCGCAAGGGACTGGAGACCCTGGCGGCTCCTGCAACGAACGGCGATGTGTCGCCGGATGGCCTTGGCGCCTATTCGCGCCGATCGGTTGGCTGGCTCGAAGGGGTATATGTGACGGTGCGGCCGTCATTCGGCGCCAAGGGCGCGATATATGCCTACCGCACCGATATCGCCTGGGATGGCGCCGCTTCATCGCTGATGTTCCGCGAGGCTGAAAGGCTCGACGCGGCCTATACCCAGTTCGGCGAGGTCGCGGTGCCGAACCAGTCGGGCCACATCTATCTCGTCACCAACCGCCACGGCCAGCATCGCCTGATCACGGTTTCGCGTCCGACCATATCGGGCGAAATGTACGGCATCATTACCACCCTGCTGGCGGGGCGTGGATCGCTGCTGACACCGATCGCCGCGCCGATCGCATTGCTGCCGATCAAAACGATCCCAAACCCGACATTGGGACGGATATCGCCGGATGACAGCAATTTCGCCGTGTATCGCGCGCATCTACGGCGCACGACAGAGGAGCCGTTCGCCTTGTTTTTCAAGGGCGAGATCGAGAAAGATGGCGCGGCATGATCACGCTTTATCACTGCGCGGCGGCGCGCTCATTCCGGCCGCTGTGGACGCTCGAAGAGCTTGGGCTGCCCTATGAGCTCAAGATGTTGCCGTTTCCGCCGAGGGTCTTCGCCAACGAATATCTCGGCGCCAATCCGCTCGGCACCATTCCGCTCTTGCTCGATGGCGAAACGCGGATGACGGAATCCGCCGGGATCGCGCAATATCTGGTGTCGCGCTACGGGCCGACGCCGCTCGCGGTTGATGTCGATGAGCCAGACTACGGCGCGTTCATCAACTGGCTGCATTTCGGCGAGGCCACGCTGACATTTCCGCAAACGCTGGTGCTGCGCTACACGCAGCTTGAACCGGAAGATCGTCGCAGTCCGCAAGTGGCGACCGATTACGCGAAATGGTTCTTCGGCCGGTTGCGTGCGGTGGAAGCCGCCACAGCCAAAAGCGAGACGCTTTGCGCGGGCCGCTTCACCGCGGCCGACATCTCCGTCGGTTATGCGCTATTGCTGGCGCAGAGGATCGGTCTTTCCAAAGATTTTGGTCCGGCGGTCGCGGCGTACTGGCAGCGTTTACAGATGCGCGATGGTTTTCGCCGGGCGGTCGAAGCCGAAAATCTGGCCAGCGACCAGCAGAACGTCGCTCGGCGCTTCTAACTTGCATCCAGCAGCTTGTTCAGCCGCAACCGCGTGATGATGTAGACATTTTGCAGATCATTGGCGAACTCGGTCTGGGTGTCGTTCTGCAGCCGGCGGCTAAACTCGAACAGGATGCCCTCCTTGGTGTGCATGCGCACCGCGATGATGAAGGGGAATCCAAACTTCTTCTTGTAGGCGGTGTTGAGGTTCGAGATCTGCGTCATCTCGTCATGCGAGAGCGCGTTGAGCCCGGCGCTCGCCTGCTCGGCCACCGATGACGCGGTCATCGCGCCGGCCTGGGCTTCCTTGCCGGCCAGATCAGGATGGCTCTGCAGCAGCGTGAGCTGCAAAGTCGCCGGGGCGTATTTCGCCACGGCGACCATGGCCGCATGCATGTCATCGAGGCTGGCAAACGGCCGCTTTTCCCACGCCTGTTCGGCAACCCATGGCGAGTTTTCGAAAATGCCGCCGAACTTTTGAACGAAGGCCGCGCGGTCCATCGCGTTGACCGGCGCCATGTCTGCCGGGCCGGCGAGCGCAGCCGGACCAGGCAACAGGACGGGCAAGGCAAGCATCAGGGCGCCGATCAATGACGGCAATGTCCTGCGATCAATCATCATCCGGGCGCCCTCGCTTGAACGGCTGAAAAATTAACTGCCGCGATAGGTGGTGTAGCTCCAGGGCGTCGCCAGAATCGGCACGTGATAATGCGATGCAGCATCGGCCATGCCGAACTGGATCACGGCCTTCTCGAGGAACGGCGGATTGGGCAGCACGGTGCCGAGCTTGGTGTAGTATTCGCCGATATAGAACACGAGCTGATATTGGCCGGCCTTCATGTTTTCCGGCGTCAGCAGGGGCTCCGCGTTGCGGCCGTCAGCGTTGGTATGAACCGTCTTAACCAGCTTATAGGCGCCGCCCTCGAGCACGCTGAAGTCGATCTTCACGCCTTCCGCAGGCTTGCCGTTGGCGGTGTCGAGCATATGAGTGGTCAAGCCCGGCGTTCCCGCCGCCAGCGCAAACTTGTTTCCGAATGCCGCAAGCGCCAGCATGGCCGATCCCGTGCCCAGCAGATTTCTGCGATTCAGTAGCGTCATGACGTTGCTCCCAAGGTTAGTTTCGCGCGTTACTGGCAACGGCGATCCGATGAAAAGGTGCAAAATTCACGCCATAAAAGGCGTTTCCGGAGGGCAAAGGCCGGGATCAGCGCTCGGAGGGGTGGTCGTCCGGTGTCCCGGGTGCATGACCCGTCGCTGCCCGAACCCGGGTCAGGACCGAATTGTAATAAGCGTCGCGCTCCCGGTGGAAAAGCTCCTGATGGGCGCGAAACGCAGCCACTCTGCCGCGGATTTCCTGGCGGACGTCACTGATAGCCGGGGACGAGAGCGTGGACTGTGCGGTCTCGATCTTCAAGGTACCGGCCGGCAAAGCTCCGGCCTGCACGGCGCCCGTCTGCAAAACCCCGGTATTGAAGGCATCGACAGGCCTATCCTCCGCCGCGGTCTCGTCAAGCGGTGCTGATTGGGCGAGAGACGATTGAACCTGGGGCGATTGAAACAGAACGTCCCGCGGAGCTACCCGTGCTTCAGCCGCCAGCTTCTTGCCGGTGACGGATTGCACGAACGCCATGGTCTGCGCGATAAAAAGGTCGCGCTCCTTGATCCACTTCATTTGACACCTCAGCCGAGGGCCATTTCAGCAAAAAGTGGGCGATCAATCAAGCCGCGGTTTTGCCACAAAGCCAGAAATCGCAGGCCGATCAAGCGGCTCGATCTCTCCATCGGCACAATCCAGGCGTGCCGTTTAGCGCGGAACAGCGTGCACGATTAAATAACGGCCCCTCACAGAATTCGCGAGGTCTTGTCGCCCCAGTAGCGATCGCGCAACAGTCGCTTGTAGAGCTTTCCGGTTGGCAGCCGCGGCAGTTCGGCCTCAAAGTCGATCGAGCGCGGCACTTTCTGGCGCGACAGCGACTGGCTGCAAAATAAAATCAGCTCTTCGGCGAGGTCTGGACACGCCGCGATTCCGGGCATCGGCTGCACCACCGCTTTGACCTCTTCGCCGAGATCGGCATTGGGCACGCCGAACACCGCGGCGTCCGCGATCTTGGGATGGGTGATCAGGAGGTTCTCGCATTCCTGCGGATAGATGTTGACGCCTCCCGAGATGATCATGAAGGTCGCGCGGTCGGTCAGATGGAGAAAACCGTCGCTGTCGACATAACCGACATCGCCGACGGTGCTCATGCTGCCGTCGGGCGAGCGGGCTTCGCTGGTCTTGTTCGGGTCCTTGAAATATTCAAACGGTGACGCGGTCCTGAACCAGACCGTACCGGGCTTGCCGGCGGGGGATGGTTTCATGTCCTCGTCGAGAATGTGAAGTTCGCCGAGCAGCACCTTGCCGACGGTCCCCCGGTGCGCCAGCCACTCGGTGCTGTTGCACGCGGTAAATCCAAGGCCTTCGGTGGCGCCGTAATATTCGTGGATGATCGGTCCCCACCATTTGATCATGTCGTCCTTCACCAGGGACGGACAGGGCGCCGCGGCATGGACTGCGATCTCGAGGGATGACAGGTCGTAGCGCCGCCGCGTGGCTTCGGGCAGCTTCAGCATGCGCGAGAACATGGTCGGCACCAACTGGCTGTGGGTCACGCCCCATTTCTCGACCAGCTCCAGATAACGTTCCGGGTCGAAGCTCTCCATGATGATGACGGTGGCGCCGATCCGGATAGCGAGGTTGACCGCGGCCTGTGGCGCCGAATGATAAAGCGGCGCCGGCGACAGATAGATCATGCCTTCGCGGTACTGCCAGAGCTTTTGCAGAAAATCGAACAGCGGCATTTGCTGTGCCGGCGGGTTCTCGGCCAGCGGCCGCAAGATGCCTTTCGGCCGCCCGGTCGTACCCGACGAATAGAGCATCGCGGTGCCGATGCACTCGTCCGCAATGGTTGTCTTGGGCAATCCGCGTGTCGCTTCCTGCAGGCCGACGATGCGTTCGCTCTCGCTCTGCCCGTCGACGACGATGCAGAGTTCGATCTTCGGACAGAGCTTGAGGGCCTCCCGGGCCACCTCAAGTTTTGCAACAGATGTGATGAGAATGCGGGATTCGCTGTTGTCGACGATGTAGGCTAGTTCGCTGCCCGTCAGGTACGAATTGACGCAGGTGTAATACAGCCCGGATCTCTCGCCCGCGGCACAGGCTTCGAGGTAGCGGCTGTTGTTCTCCATGTAGATCGCATAGTGATCGAGCCGCTTCATGCCATGGTTGCGAAACAAATGCGCCAGGCGATTGCTGCGCGCGTCCAGCTCGGCATAGCTCACGGCCTCGCCGGAGTTTGCCATGATGAAGGCGGGCTGCAGGGGACGAAGATAAGCTTGCTTGCCGGGGTACATTTTTCCTCCGATGATTTTATGCGGCCAGAAAAAGCATTCCGCGCTTGCGCGCGGGACTGTCGATCTTTTGTTTGGGGATTTTATCGATCGCGGAGGTTGCGTGATCGCGCGTGGCGCTGGCCGTCGGAAACGCGCGGGCCATGCGCCCATCGCCCGGTTCGACCATGGCGGCTCGGCGGCCGAACATGATTCCGCCCGCCGCACTGCAAACAGCACGTCCCTTGTGCACGAAATTGTCCTCCCCGGACGATTTGATTTTTATTGTAGCCTTGGAGACAATTTATCGGAGTAACCGCGGGGAGGGGAACCACAAAATGGCCTTCGCCCCGTTTCGCGCGACAGTTTTAAGACGCCTGGGCAAGCACCTGTGGTCCTGCCTGCGGTAGATTATTCCAACAACACCGGCCGGCGCAGGCGTGGTTTGGAGCCCGCCGCGCCAATGCATAACGATTTTGCTTGATCCCGGCCGGTTCTTGAACAGACTGCTGCTCGATCTCATCTTGATCCTGCCGCAGGTGACGGCGCCTCGATCGATCGTGGCAAAAGTGCAGAGGAGATGGAATTGCGCGCGACGGAGAAATCGGAGCAGTCAGCTCGGCCTGTCAATGTCCGTTCATTCTGCAGTCTTTCGTTCAGCAGTCTTTCGTTCAGCGGTCTTTCGTTCAGCAGTTTTGGGCCGTTGGTCGTTCTGATCGCAGTGACCTTGTCCGGCTGCGGCGATAAGCCGGCTGCGCCGGCCGCGGCCGCCGCTCCGCCCGTGACGATCGCGCAGCCGACCAAGCGCACGGTCACGGATTGGGACGAATTTACCGGACGGTTCGAGGCAGTCGAAGAGGTTCAGATCCGCGCCCGGGTCGGCGGGTTCGTCAACAGCGTCGAATTCCGCGACGGTGCCTTCGTCAAAACCGGCGACCTTCTGTACGTCATCGATTCCCGTCCCTTCGAGGCCGTTGCCCAGCAGGCGGACGGCCAGCTCGCGGATGCGCGTGCCAAGGCGGAGCTTGCCAAGCGCGAGCTCGATCGTGGCCTCAATCTGGTCCAGACCAGCGCGGTCTCCGAACAGGTCGTCGATCAGCGCCGTCAGGCCTTACAGGCGGCAAAGGCCGCGCAGACGCAGGCTGAAGGCCTGCTCAAGGCGGCACAGCTCAATATCGAATTCAGCCATGTGGTGGCCCCGATCGACGGCAGGGTCAGCCGTCATCTCGTCAGCGTCGGCAATCTCGTGCAGGGCAGCGACAGTGGATCGACGCTCCTGACCTCGATCGTCTCGCTGGATCCGATCTACATTTATTTCGACGTCGATGAGGCGACCTATCTCAAGGACAACCGGCTGTACTTTGAAGGCAAGCGCCCGAGTTCGCGCGACACGCCGAATCCAGTCCAGGTGACGCTGACCGGCGAAACAAAGCCGTCGCGTGAAGGCAAAATGGATTTCATCGATAACCGGCTGGATGTTTCGACCGGTACGCTGCGTCAGCGGGCGGTGGTTCCGAACAAGGATTTTTCGATCCTGCCCGGTCAGTTCGGGCGGGTGCGGCTGATCGGCAGCGCGCCCTATGAAGCGTTGTTGATTCCGGATGTCGCCGTTGCGACCGATCAGACGCGCAAGATCGTCTTCGTGGTCAAGGACGACGATACCGTGGAGGCGCGGGCGGTCACCCTTGGTCCGCTCGACGGCGGCTTGCGTGTGATCCGCGAGGGTCTGAAGCCGGAAGATCGGGTGATCGTGGAAGGCCTGCAGCGCGCGCGTGTCGGGGCGAAGGTAAGTCCGCACGCCGCCAAGGCCGCTCCTGCCGGTAGCAAGACATGAACCTCGGCCAGCTTTCCATCAATCGTCCGATTTTGGCGATGGTGATGTCGATCGTGCTGTTGATCGTCGGCGCCATCGCCTACACCACATTGCCGGTGGCGGAATATCCGCAAGTCGTGCCGCCGACCGTGGTGGTCACGACGCAATATCCCGGCGCGTCCGCGCAAACCGTTTCCGATACCGTTGCCGCGCCGATCGAGCAGCAGATCAACGGCGTTGAGGACATGCTCTACCTCTATAGCCAGGCAACCTCGAACGGTCAGCTCACGATCACCGTCACGTTCAAGCTCGGCACCGATCTCGACAAGGCGCAGGTGCTGGTCCAGAACCGGGTCGCGATCGCGCAACCGCAATTGCCGGATGAAGTCCAGCGCAACGGCGTCGTCACGCGCAAGAACAGCCCCGACATCCTGATGGTCGTGTTCATGCTGTCGCCCGACGACACCTTCGACCAGCTCTATATCAGCAACTACGCGCTGCTTCAGGTGCGCGACCAGTTGCTTCGGCTGGATGGCATCGGCGACATCCAGATTTTCGGCGCGCGTGATTACTCCATGCGGCTGTGGCTCGATCCCGACAAGATCGCGAATCTGGGATTGACCGCGGGCGACGTGCTGGCCGCGATCCGCTCCCAGAACCTGCAGATCACCGGCGGCCAGCTCGCCGCGCCGCCGATCGCGGACCGGGCTTTCCAGCCCAACCTCACCTTTACCGGCCGGTTGAAAGATATCGGGCAGTTCGAGGATATCCTGGTCAAGGCCGGCTCCGACGGGCGCACGGTGAAGCTGCGTGACGTGGCCCGGATTGAACTGGGCGCGCTGGACTACACCACCAACAGCTTCCTGCTGCGGAAAACCGCGGTCGCGATGCTGGTGACTCAGCGTCCGGGCTCGAATGCGCTGGCTACGTCGAAAAACATTTCCGATACGATGGTCAAGCTCAAGGCCAATTTTCCAAAGGGGCTCGACTACAATATCGGCTACAACCCGACCGAGTTCATCGCGCAGTCGGTCAGCGAATTGATCAAGACGATCTACGAGGCGATGGCGCTCGTCGTCATTGTCGTGCTGGTGTTCCTGCAGGGCTGGCGTCCAGCCATCATTCCCATCGTCGCGATCCCGGTGTCGCTGATCGGCACGTTTGCGGCGATGGCAGCGCTCGGCTTTGCGATCAACAATCTGACGCTGTTCGGCCTCGTTCTTGCGGTCGGCATTGTGGTCGACGACGCGATCGTGGTGGTGGAGAATGTCGAGCGGCATCTTCGCGACGGCAAGAGCCGGCGTGATGCGGCGTTGCTGACGATGGAGGAAGTCGGTGGCGCGCTGGTGTCGATCGCGCTGGTGCTATGCGCGGTGTTCGTGCCGACCGCGTTCCTCGGCGGCATTTCCGGGCAGTTCTTTCAGCAGTTTGCGATCACGATCGCGGTGGCAACCGCGATCTCCTGCTTCTGCTCGCTGACGCTTTCACCCGCGCTGGCGTCGCTGATCCTGGAGGCGCATCACGAAAAGCGTCCGCTCGCCAGCTGGAACCTGATCGGGAGGGCTTGGGAGAAATTCACGGGCGTTTTCAACCGTGCCTTTGACTGGCTGTCCCATTCCTACGGCAGCCTTGCGGGCTTTGTGATCCGGCATTCGGTCGTCATGCTGCTGGTCTATGTGGTGTTGATCGGAAGCGCCGGGTGGCTGCTCGTCACGACGCCGCAAGGCTTCATCCCGGCGCAGGATCGCGGTTACATTATTGTCTCGGTGCAATTGCCCGGCGCAGCTTCGTTGGCGCGAACGACCGAGGTCGTTCGTGAGATCGAGAGGATTGCACTCGATACGCCCGGGATCGTCCGCGTGGCGGTGTTCGCCGGGTTATCAGGTGCGACCCGTACCCAGGCCAGCAACGCAGCGGCGCTATTCCCGGTATTCGACGAACCGGAAGTGCGTTTGAAAAAGGGTTTGACGGCAACCGCGATCACGGGGGAGCTGCGAAAGCGGCTTTCGGCGCTCGAGGGCGCTTTCATCATCGTTATTCCGCCGCCCTCGATTCCCGGTATCGGCACCGGCGGCGGGTTCACCATGCGTATCCAGGACCGGCAGGGCCGTGGTCCCGAATTGCTGGCGGCGGCCACCGATGAGCTCGTCGCCGCAGCTCGCCGAACGCCCGGACTGACCTCGGTGTTCTCGCCGTTTAGCGCGAATACGCCGCAGGTGTTCGTCGATATCGATCGTATCAAGGCGCAGAAACTCGGGGTGCCGATCCAGGGTGTGACGGATGCGATCGAGACGTATTTCGGCTCGGCCTATGTCAACGACTTCAACATCCTCGGCCGGACCTATCACGTCACCGCGCAGGCGGATCTGCCGTTCCGCAAGGAGACCTCCGATCTGGCCCGCTTGCGCACGCGCAACGCGGCCGGCGATATGGTGATGCTCGGCAGCGTGGTGGATTTCCACGACACCTCGGGACCGGACCGGGTCGCACGCTACAATCTATATCCCTCATCCGAACTTCAGGGCGATACGACGCCCGGGACGAGTTCGACGACGGCGATCAACCTCATGAAGCAGCTGGCGGAGCAAACGCTGCCCAGCGGCTTCTCATACGACTGGACCGACCTGTCCTATCAACAGGTCACCGGCGGCAACCAGGGCCTCTACGTGTTTCCGATCTGCGTGCTGTTCGTATTCCTGGTGCTGGCGGCGCAATATGGCAGCTGGAGCCTGCCGTTCGCCGTGATTCTGATCGTGCCGATGTGCTTGCTGGCCGCGACGATCGGCGTGCGGATCATGGGGCAGGACGTCAACATCCTGACCCAGATCGGCTTTGTGGTGCTGGTGGGACTGGCTGCGAAGAACGCCATTCTGATCGTCGAGTTTGCCCGCGATATCGAACTCGAGGGCCGCGAGCGCCTCGAAGCTGTCATCGAGGCCTGCCGGCTGCGGCTGCGGCCGATCCTGATGACCTCCTTTGCATTTATTCTCGGCGTGCTGCCGCTGGTTGTCTCAACGGGCTCAGGATCGGAAATGCGTCAGGCGGTCGGCGTCGCGGTGTTCTTCGGCATGCTCGGGGTGACCTTGTTCGGGCTGATCTTCACGCCCATCTTCTACATGATCGTGCGCAACCTCGCGGACGGGTCGCATCGCAAAGCCCCGGCGCCGGCCGGATAGCGGATCGCCCATCATCGATTTCAGGCCGTGATCCATTCGATACTAATGGCGCATGCGAAATAGATAGGCAGCCGCAGGGTTGTAAAATATTATGCTCGAAACAAGAATGTCGAAATAAGAATCCTGGGAGGCCAATATGAAGTCGGGAATAGTGTCGGCTGCCGTTACGGCATGCGGTTTGTTGCTTGCGGTTCCGGCGTCGGCGCAAGGCGTCAAGATCGGCATCCTGAACGATCAGTCCGGTGTTTATGCGGATTATGGCGGCAAATATTCCGTCGAGGCCGCCAAGATGGCGATCGAGGATTTCGGCGACGCTACTTTGCTCGGTCAGAAGATCGAAATCATCACCGCCGACCATCAGAACAAGCCTGATCTGGCCGTCAGCATCGCGCGGCGCTGGTATGAGGTCGAGGGCGTCGACATGATCACCGAGCTGACGACGTCATCGGTGGCGCTCGCTGTGCAGCAGCTTTCCAATGAAAAGAAAAAAATCGACATCGTCGTCGGTGCGGCGACCTCACGCATCACCGGCGACGCCTGCACGCCCTATGGCTTTCACTGGGCCTTCGACACCCACGCGCTTGCGGTCGGTACCGGCGGCGCGCTGGTCAAGGCGGGCGGCGATAGCTGGTTCTTCATGACCGCCGACTACGCGTTCGGCTACGCGCTTGAAAAGGATACCAGCGAGATCGTTACCGCAAATGGCGGCAAGGTGCTGGGATCGGTTCGCATTCCGCTGAACTCGTCGGACTTCTCATCGTTCCTGCTGCAGGCGCAGAGCTCGAAAGCGAAAGTTATCGGGCTCGCCAATGCCGGTCTCGACACCACCAATTCGATCAAGCAGGCGGCGGAATTCGGCATTGTCGCCAGCGGTCAGAAGCTGGCCGGCCTGTTGATGACGCTCTCCGAAGTGCACGGTTTGGGGTTGCAGGCCGCGCAGGGTCTGGTGCTGACGGAGGGGTTCTACTGGGACCAGAACGACAAGACCCGCGCGTTCTCGGAACGCTTCATGAAGCTGACCGGCCGCATGCCCAACATGATTCAGGCCGGCACGTACTCGGCGACGCTGCAATATCTGAAAGCCGTGAAAGCCGCCGGCACCAAAGATTCCGATGCGGTGGCCAAGAAGCTCAAAGCGCTGCCGGTTGACGATGTGTTTGCCCAAGGCGGCAAGGTTCTCGAAAACGGCCGCATGGTGCACGACCTCTATCTGTTCGAGGTCAAGAAGCCGTCAGAGTCCAAGAAGCCCTGGGATTACTACAAGCAACTCGCCGTGGTGCCCGGCGACAAGGCGTTCCCGTCCGCCAAGGAGAGCGGCTGCCCGCTCACGAAGTGATCGCAATTTCGTGATGTTCGGACACGGCGCATCGTTATTGGACGTTGCGCCGGTCCGGCACGGTTACAAAATACCGCACTGATTCCGAACAAAATCCCGTTCCATCGACGGTGTTGCAGGAGAGCCACGACGCCCGGATTAAATCTCCCAGCGTTTTGCCTTTTGTTGCAGATGCGAGTATGCGGAGGCTAGTTTTCGGCCGGCTCGGCTATGCCTCCACGAGGAATCAATGAAGTCATTTGGCGGTAATACGGGATCACTCAGCGGAAATCGTTTGCCGGCCCGGCGATGGTCACGACTGTTGCAAGCTGCGGCCATCGCGCTGTCGGTGATGGTGCTGTCCACTGGCACTGCCGTGGAGGCGGCAACCCCAGCTCCTGGATCGACCGCTCACGTTTACCTGCTGCGCGGCGTGCTCAATATCTTCTCGATGGGCCTGGATGACATCGCGGCAAAACTCGAAGCACAGGGCATCCCGGTCACCGTCACCAATTATCTCGGATGGGCCTCGCTCGCCGAGCAAGCCGCCGCGGATTACAAGAGCGGGAAGGTGCGCACCATCATTCTGGTCGGGCATTCCTCGGGTGCGACGGTGCTGCCTGACATGGTGGCGCGGCTCGACCAGCTTGGTGCTCCCGTCAAACTGGCGATCGGTCTCGATTCGGTGTTTCGCACCAGCCTGCACGGGCGCGTCGGACGTTACATCAATTTCTATATTGCCAATGGCAATGGTGAGCCGGTCAAGCCGACAACTGGTCTGCATGGCACGCTGGAAAATGTGAATGTCCAGAGCGTACCGGGTGTCGGACATCTCACCATCGAAAAGAACGAGATCATGCAGCGCAAGGTGATCAGCGCGATCGATGCCGTGGCCTTGGGCCGGTAACGGTAAACTGGGCCGGTCAAGGCATCGAGACGCCATAATTTTACCAATTCAACGAACCTAAGCTGTCGTCAGCGTATGGCATGTCGCACCGGCTATTCCCGGGACGCGCAGACTGGCGCTATATGCGATGAGCCAACGGCGTTTAGGATGATCCGTGGAGCGCATGATCAAGCCGACGCCAGTTGCGAAGATCGTTTTTAGCGCGCTGCTGTCGGCCCTGCTGCTTTGTGGCGGTCTTGACCGGGCAATGGCGGGGCCAGTCGTCGCGCAGAGTGGGAGCGCCACACCTTCCCCAGACGCTGCTCCGCCGCCGGTCGTGCCGCATGCCCGGGTTTACCTGTTTCGTGGCGCCCTCGGTCCGATCTTCTCGCGCGGGATGGACCATCTGACGGAGCGGATCGAACAGGTCGGCATTTCAGCCGATGTCTATGAGTTCACGATTTGCCGCATCATTGCCGCGGGTGCGATCCGGGATTACCGCGAGAAGCCGCAGCCGATCATTCTGATCGGGCACTCCATGGGCGGGTATTGCGCGCTGATATTTTCCGAAATTCTCGAGGCCGAAAATATTCCGGTGAGCTTCGTGGTCACGATCGACCCGCCTCAGATCAGTCCCGAGGTGCCGCTCAACATCGAGCGCTATCTCAATATCTTCCTGTCGAAGAGCGTTTTCGGGGGCAGCAATATCAAGGCGAAGCGGGGCTTCCGGGGGCATTTCGCAAGCTTCGACCTCTCGGAGCATGAAGAAGTCTGGCACATCAATATCGAAAAAAACGACACCATCCAGGAGCAGCTGGTCAGCAAGGTCATGCAGGTCGCAACCATGTCCGGCGGGTTTGAGGGAGAGACGCTGCCGCTGCGTTATGTCGTTCCGCCCAGTGCCGCGATCGATCTATGGGACAGCGGCGTGTCGGTGTTTGCCCGCCCGGGCGACAGCCTGCAGACCATCGCGGCAACTTTCCACGTGCCGCTATGGTCGATGACCCAAGCCAACAAGGGAGCCGGCAACACGCCGCTGGTGCCGGGCGAACGTGTTGTCGTTCCCCGCCATCTGGGGCCGCTTACGGAAGTCTCGGCGCAGGCGTCGTCGCCCAAGCGCTGATATTTACGTACGCTGTGGGCTCAGCGTTGCGGCAGGAACGGAACCAGCATGGGAACGCGGTGGCGGTAGGTTCCGTAGGCGTCCGCGCCGAGTTCTGCCGCCAGAAAACCTTCTTCCATACGGGCCTTCTGCCACAGGCCGAAAGCGATCAGCACGGTGCCGAGCAGCGCCGTGATGGTCCCCACCGCAATGCCGGTCGCCAGCATCGCAGCGATCAGTCCGGTATAGATCGGATGGCGAACCAGTCCGTAGGGACCGGTGTCGATCACCCGGTGGCCTTCCTTGCGCGTGATGGCATTCGACCAGAACCGCCCAAGATGAATTCGCGCCCACCATGTGAACAGCGTGCCGGCCACGGTCACTGCGGCGAGTAAATATGTACCGCCGGTACCGACATTCCAGAGCGGATGCAGGCCCAGGATGCGTTCGGTCCATGGCGTCAGCAGGATGGCGCCCAGGAGAATAGGAATGCGATAGGCCCGCGAATCCCAGGTCCTGACATGCTTCTCGGTTCGTCCGGAAAAGAACGAACCGATGCCCCAGCTGATGAGCCATGCGGCCCAGATGATGGCGAGCAATGCCGTGGGCCAGGTCGCGGTCCATCCGCTCCAGACGAAAGCCAAAATTGGGTTCTGATCATGCATCATGGGTCAGCTTATATTCCTGATTGCTGTGTGCTGGCAAATGACGGATCTGCCGGGATTCGGGGCTAAATTGATCGTTATTGCTTGCCTCGGGCGCCTAGCAGATAGGTAATTGTGTCGCGCAGCGCGGGCTCAACCGGCCGCGGCGCATAGCCGAGTTCCTGGCACGCCTTTTCGATCGGCAAATCCGTCGCCCGCAATGCAATTCGCACACCTTCCGCGGTACCCGTCGGGACACGGCGCGTCACGTGATCGGCGATGAACTCGATCGCGGAGGCGGCGACTTCCGCGAATCGGCCGGAGACCGGAACGGCGAGATTGCGGCGGCCGCTGATCGCCGCGACCAGTTCCAGAATTCTCTTCAGCCTGACCCCCTCGCTGCCGAGAATGTAACGATGCCCGATCTCCCCACGTTCCATCGTCAGAATGAGACCTGCTGCGACATCGCGGACATCGACGAGGTTGACGATGAAATCGAGATACAGGTGCAAACGTCCGTCCATGAAATGCAGGAGCATCGCGGTCGGCGGCGTCAAATTGTGATCATGAGGTCCGATCGGCATTGTCGGCGTGCCGATAACCAGCGGAAAACCGGTTGATACGGCATGCATGGCATACTGCTCTGCCAGCATTTTCGAGCGCGTATACAGGCCCGGCATGTCGTCGAGCGGCAGCAAGCCCTGCGGGCCAACGGGGAGCGATGATGGCGCAGGGAACAATATGGATTCGGTCGAGCAATGCAGAAAACGCGAAACACCGCTTTTGCGTGCGGCTGTGATCACAACTTCCGTACCGTGATAATTCACGGCTTGAAAGTCGGCTTTGTTCGGCAACCACATCCCCGGAAGAGCCGCGAGGTGATAGACTTCGCCGACGTCGCGCAGCGCCTCATCCACTAAATCAGAATCGAGCACCGAGCCTTCGACGTATTGCACATCCGGCAGAGCGTGGGCCGGGGGAAGCAGATCGAGAACCCGTACCTGTCGATTGCGCGCGACCAGCGCCGATACCAGGTGCTGTCCGATAAAGCCGTTGCCGCCCGTGACGAGTACTCTGGTCATGAACGCGGCAGTAGCTCGACCTGATGTTCCTCGGCAGGAGACGAAGCGTTGCGAGGCGCCGGTTGCGGGGCGCTCGCGAGGATAGCGGCCAGATCATGCCGGAAGCCAAGCGCGATAAATAATTTTGCCATTACAAACATTGGTCCAAGCAGAAAGTGACTTGGGTTGTCCACCAGCGCCGGCTGCCGTCGTTCGAACAGCCGATGTCCAACAATCTGACAGCCGATGCCGATGACGATCAGGACGACTGAAATGGCCCACACGCTGGCCATGCTCGCGTGATTGACGATAACCGCAGCGGTTGAAAGTAAAATGACTGCAGCACCCAGTATCCCCATGCCGAGATCCGCGTCGAGCAAGAACCAGTAGATCAGGATGGGCAAGACAAGAACCGGCACGATGGTGGTTCGTATGCCGAAGACGTCAACAGACCAGAGGCTGATGGGAAGAATCGCGCCCAGGAACAGAAACACGATGCCAAATACATGCATCACGCCATTCCAGGGGTTGCGGTGGTATTCTACATAATCCGCAAGCTGGCGCTTGAAATAATGATTCATAATGCGATGCGCTCGCTACAGCTCTCGCGTGCGGAAAGCACTCCAAAAGCCAACGTTCTAAAATGAGGCAGTGCCGCTCCACTGCCGTTTAGGTACTTAAACTTGGGACCGGCTTGAAGTCAAATAGGTGCGTGCGACGTTTGCTCGCAGCATTTGTTCCGTGTCATGTTTTGGCCTGTTACAACAGGCAGATACGGATATTGTGCGCTAAACGATGCCATTTCAGGCATGAATAAGGCGCCAGATAATTGCGCCGAGCGCGCCCAGCCAAAGCAAAAGGGCCGCCACGCCCTGTATCCCGAAACCCAGCCCGCGTTTGGCGGCCGCCTGCGAATAGCCGGTCAAATAGAGGACGCGGCCGATGATCCAGACGAGGCCGAGGGCCGCCGCCAGCGCATCGTTGATATAGTACGCAAACAGCCAGAGCGAGGGCAGGAAAATCGGCATCCATTCCAGCGTGTTCATCTGCACGCGGAATACCCGCTCGAAGTCGGGATTGCCCGATATGGTGGGCGCCTTGATGCCGAACGCAACGCGCGCTTTCGATACCTGGATGCTGGTGAAGAAATAAAACGAGATCGACAGCAACGTAACAAGTGCCGTGAACTGAAACATCGCGGGATCCTTTTCAAGCCAATCGTGAAGACATCGTTCCGGGTGTGAAGATCGCGCCCGGTATGCTGCGGTTCGCCATCTCAATAGCCGGTCATCTCAAGATATCCTAACCCGGTGTGGCTGCCCTTGAAGTGGATCGGCCCTTCCCAATAGGGAAAGCTCGTTCCCATCCAGCTTCGGGCATTCAACGGACTACATTCGATCGCGAGAGCGTGCGAGGGAATCGCAATGTCCCAGGTGACCGGAAGCTTGCGTCCTGCGATTTCGGCCAGGGCCTTCGGCGTCATGCTGATGCCAGCGGATGAGAGCTGTTGGGTTTGGCCGTCGCGGAAAATCCAGTTGCCGGAACAGTAGCTGTTGCCATCGGTCTGACGCAGCCGAAACAACATCAGCTTGTCGCCGGAGTCCAAGTGTAGCGAGAACCAGTCCCATCCGGTTTGATCTGAAGCAAGCGGCTGGCTGCTCCATTCCCGGTCCATCCAGGCTTTTCCGGTCACGTCAACGGGCTTGTCGTCGATGGTGATGCTGCCGGTCACGTCAAAATACGGCTGGCTGAAATAATACGAGGCCTGCCCACGCTCCGATTTGCGGCTGTAACCGGCGTCGCCCTGCAGCACCAACGGACGATCGGCGTCGAGCCTGAGCGTGTAAGCAAAGTCCGCGCCCGAAGCCTTGAGCTCAAGCGGCGCCAGCATGGTGTCGCGCATCTGATCGGAGCCGCGCATGTCCCAGGAATCGATCCAGGCGTGAAAAGGCTTCGCCTCGACGCCGGCCTGGCCGATCCCGCCGCGCGCGAATGTTTCGCTATATCTGTGCGTATCGGCGCGGGTCACCGCGGCGTGGCCCATCCATATTTGTTGATTGGCCCATCCTTCCTGCTGTGCGCCCGGCGCCGTTGCCTGACGAAACAAGGTCCATTGCGCGCCATAGGCCGCGCCGGTGGCATCTCTGAGGTTGGCCGTTACATACCACCACTCGATTCGGAATTGCGGATGCGGGTCGTGATCCGCGGGAAAGACAAAGTTCTTGCCGGGAACGACAGGCGCGAAGCCGCTTCCGCTCATGCCAAGTCCGGCAAAGCCTTGCGCCAAAGCGTTTTGATACCCGAGCGCGAGAACAAGCGCAC
The DNA here is from genome assembly GCA_963790595.1 of uncultured Alphaproteobacteria bacterium. GTDB lineage: Bacteria > Pseudomonadota > Alphaproteobacteria > Rhizobiales > Xanthobacteraceae > Bradyrhizobium. Next base: position 681,751 of record CAWBPE010000019.1, read on the forward strand.
TGCTCGTAAAAGCGCGGCGGGATATTGGGGCCCTATCGCTCATTGGCAAAAATCTTGACCAGGGCCGCCGGTTGCATGCGCGCCAGCCTGAGAACGGGGAGCAACGCCGCGATCAGCGCGGCCGCCATCGCGACACCGAGCAGTTCGAGTAGCTGCAACGGAAAAACATGAAACGGCAATCGCCAGCCGAATGCTTTTACATTGACCACCGCGAGCAGGCACCACGCGACCAAAAGCCCGAGTGGCAGCGCGAGCAGGGTTGTGATCAGCGCGACTGAAAGCGTCTTCAGTAATTCAATGGCGGCAAGCCGGCGTCGCGTGATGCCGATCGCCCATAGCGGCGCCAACTGAGGCAGGCGTGAATTGCTCAGGGTCAACAGGCTGGTCAGCAGGGCGACACCGGCGACGCCAAGCGTGAAAGCGTTCAGCGCCGCGGTCACTGCAAAGGTGCGGTTGAAGATGCGCGTTGATTCCGCCTTCAGCGTCGCCTGATCCACCAAATTGCGGCTATCCAGTGCGAATTTATCCTGCAGCGCTGAAATCAGTGCCGGCACTGCGGCAGGCGCCACGCGCAGGCCCATGCGCGTCAGGGGAATGCCGGGGAAGCGGCGGGTCAGCGCCGCAAAATTGACGGCGATCTGGCCCTTGGGGTTGCCGTAATCGGCATAGATGCCGACCACCTCAAGCGTCCAGTTGCCGCCCGGCGCGGGGATTTCGATCTGATCTCCAACGGCGAGTTTCATGCGGCGCGCCAATTGTTCGCTGATAAAGCCGGTATCGCCGGCGCGCAGCCGGGTCCAGGCCCTGTCGGCGGATTGCAATAGCGGCCAGCGGTCGCGGTAGGTGGCGTGATCGGCGAGGCCGAAAATCTCGACCGGCGCACCATCGATTTGCGTCTCGGCCCGGCCGCCCGGCAGGATCGCATCCACTTCAGGGCGATCGCGCAGCCATGTCTTGATCGCTATGGCCTGTGCATCGTCGGCGGCATTGATGTAAACATCCGCCGCCAATCGTCCGTCGAGCCAGGTGATAAACGTTCGGCTGAAGCTTTCGACCATGGTGCCGACGCCGACATTGACGGCGAGCGCGAGCAGCAGCGCCATCAGGGCCAGCGACAATCCGGAAAGTTGCTGGCGGCTGTCGGCCCAGAACCATATCGCGAGCGCGTGATGCGCTCGCCGCTGGCCCAGCGACAGTACCAGTTCGAGGATCGCGGGCAATCCAAGTGCCGCGCCGAGCAACAGGCCCGCAAGCACGGCAAATCCCGAGAGCAGCGAATCGCCGTACCACAGCAACGCGGCGGCGGCGGCGAATACCGCGAGCGCCACCGCGCTTTGCACGATCAGCCATCGGTGCTGAGCCTGTTGCCAGGCGTAGGGCTGCGCGGCGGCCAGCAATGGCAGGCGGATTGCTTTCAACAGACTGGCGGTTGCGGCCGCCAATGCGCCGAGCACGCTGATGACAAGGCCTGCGGCCCACCATTCCGGCCTGAGCGTCAGCTGACCGGGAATCTGCGCGCCATATAGGCCGCGCAGCGAGGCTGCGACATCGGGTAGCAGCGCCGCGGCGATCAGGTAGCCGCAGACGAGGCCGACGATGCCTGCCACCAGCGCCAGCGATATCAGTTCAACCACCAACACGGTGTTCAGCAGGCGTGCGGATACGCCGCAGGCCCGCAAGGTTCGCAGCATCGGCAGGCGCTGCTCGAAGGCCAAGCCGATCGCCGAATTGACGATGAACAGCCCGACGAAAAACGACAGCAGCCCGAACGCGGTCAGGTTGAGATGAAAACTGTCGGTGAGACGGGCGAGATCGGTCTCGGCCTCCGGCTCGACCAGACGGAGCTTGTCAGCGGTGACACTCTCAAGCGGCGTGCGCGAACTTTTGGTCTTCCCGATCAACAGCCGGGAAACCTGGCCGGGCATTTTGAGCAACTGCTGGGCGATGCCGATATCGACCACCAGCACATCAGGCACCAGCTGCGCCTGCACGCGCAGTGGCGGCAAGGTGCTGCCGTTCGCCTGTGGCGAGGTGCCTTCCGGAACGCCGAGACTGGAAAGCGTCTCGGGCGAGACCAGCATTTCTCCCGGCGGCGTGACAAAGGATTGCAAGCCGGCTCTGCCGATCGCCGGTGCATTCCCGACTTCCGACGGCAGCGTGACGGGTTCTACCCCGAGCAGCCTGTACGAGCGTCCATTGATCTGCAGGCGGCCTTCAAGAACGGGCGAGACCGGCCATCCGGCACGGCGCAGATCGACAAACAGCTGTTGCGAAAAAGTTGCGCCGTTGCGGCTGACCAGCACCGCCGTTCTGGCGCCCCCGAAAGCGGCCGCGGCCCGGTCGTAACTGCTGCGCGCCTGCTGGTTCAGCGCCTGCACGCCGCTCCACAGCGCGGTCGCGGAAATCAATCCGATCAGCAGGGTTGCAAGCTGCATCGGGTGCCGGCGCCAATGGCTCAATAGAACCGCGAGAATCCACAGCGTGCGGGTCATGCGACCAGCCCCGCGCTGAGATTGATGTGCCGGTCGAGCGTCGCGGCCAGCCGCGTGCTGTGGGTCACCATCAGAAAACCGCAGCCGGTTCGTGTGACGAGATCGCGCGTCAGCGCCAGCACATCATCGGCGGTCGCCTCGTCGAGATTGCCGGTGGGCTCGTCGGCCAGCAACAGCAGCGGCTTGATCGCCAGCGAGCGGCCGATTGCGACCCGCTGTTGCTGGCCGCCGGACAATTGCTCGGGATAGCGGTTCAGAAGTTCGCCAAGCCCGAGCCGTTCGACCAGTTCCGCATGCCAGGCCGCATCATGGCGCCCGGCAATGCGCGACTGGAATACGAGATTGTCCCTGACATTCAGGCTCGGGATCAGGTTGAACTGCTGAAATACCAGGCCCAGCCGATCGCGTCGCATCGCCGCGCGGCCGGCATCGCTTAGATCCGAAATGGAGGTGTCGTCGAGCCTGATTTCGCCGCTGTCGGCCTGATCGAGGCCTGCGATCAAATGTAGCAGCGTGCTCTTGCCGCTGCCGGATTCGCCGGTCAGCGCGACGCGTTCGCCTGCCGCGACGCTGAGATTCACCCCTCGGAGCACGGCGATCTCTTCTCCGGCGGAGCGATAGGCCTTGGTCAGGTTGCGGACGCTCAGCACGATCTGTTTGCCAATTGTCATGCGAAGCGTGTGACCATGAAAACCCCTTTGTCGGCTGCGCAACATATCAAGACGATCGCCGGAGATCACGGTCTCAATCGTGACGCCGACGTGATCGTGATCTGGTTGCAACTTGCTTTGGAATCATCGTCAGGCAGCGTTTTTCTGGAGCCGATGTTGCTGCAACGCAAGCAAAGTATGGCCTAAATGCCCGGTTGCGTTGGTCGACAGGGCTTGGATAGCATCGGGTGCGGCTTGAATCGGACAGGACCGGCGAACGAGGAGAGGCCATGATCGTGCAACCGACGCCAACGGGCGGCTGGAAAATCACGTTTCTGCTGTTTCTCTTCATGCTGGTGAATTTTGCGGACAAGATCGTGGTCGGTCTCGCCGGCGTGCCGATCATGACCGAGTTGAAGCTTGAGCCGGAGCAATTCGGGCTGCTCGGCTCGTCGTTCTTTTTTCTGTTTTCGATCTCGGCCATCGTGGTCGGGTTTATCGTCAATCGGATCGACACGCGCTGGGTTCTGCTCGTGCTGGCGGTGATATGGGCGCTGGCGCAGTTTCCGATGGTGGGCACGGTCAGCTTCACCACGCTGTTGATCTGCCGCGTGATCCTTGGCGCCGGCGAGGGACCTGCGGGCGCGGTGGCGGTGCATGCGATCTACAAATGGTTTCCTGACGAGAAGCGAGCGCTTCCCACCGCGGTGCTGTCGCAGGGCTCGGCATTCGGCATCATCCTGGCGGTACCGGCGCTGAACTGGGTGATCGTCAATTACAGCTGGCACTATGCGTTCGGCGCGCTCGGCATCGTCGGTCTGATGTGGGCGGTGGCATGGCTGATGATGGGCAAGGAAGGGCCATTGGTTCAAACCGCCGCGATGGCGATCGCTGAGCCGCGCATTCCCTATTTCCGGCTGCTGACCTCGCGGACCTTTGTCGGCTGCTGCGTCTCGACCTTCGGCGCCTATTGGGCGCTATCGCTGGGATTGACATGGTTCACGCCCTTTATTGTCAAAGGGCTGGGCTTCTCGCAAACGGATGCGGGGTGGATTTCTATTCTGCCATGGTTGTCCGGTGCGGTGGTCTTGCTGCTGACCGGATGGGTGTCGCAGGTGCTGATGGCGCGCGGCGTTTCCACCCGCGGCGCGCGCGGCGTGCTTGGCGCGGTCCCGTTGATCGCCAGCGGGCTGGTCTTCGCCGCTGTTCCCTATCTCGGAAGCGCGGGCCCGCAGATTGCGTTGCTGGTGATCGGCTCAGGGCTTTGCGCATCGATCTATGTGGTCTGTGCGCCGATGATCGGAGAATTCACGCCGGTGTCCCAGCGCGGCGCCGTGATTGCGATCTATGGCGCGATCTACACGTTGGCCGGCATCCTGGCGCCGTTGGTGATGGGTGGCGTGATCCAGCGGGCGTCCGGCATGCTGGATGGCTACATGACGGGCTTCACCATCAACGCCGTCATTTTGATCGTGTCCGGCCTGCTCGGGTTGCTGCTGCTCTGGCCAGATACCGAGCGCGCCCGCTTGATGGGCGAAGTCCCCCAACCGAAATTCGCCTGACAATCCCTGAATTGACGATCACAGTCTCGATGGCATGTCCGGGATCAGGCGCCGGGATAGATCGGTTTTGCAGCGGGGGTCGTTGAATTGCCCTGCGACCCGCGCTCGGTGACAAGCGCGAGCAGGACCGTGAGGACCATGAACACGACCGACGCGCCGAAGACCCAATGCGGTAAATTCTGATCCATGATCCAGCCGAACAGCAATGGGCTGATGATGCCGCCGACATTGAAGCCGGTGGAGACAATCCCGAAGGCGCGGCCGGCCGCGCCCGCAGGTGCGGCGTTGCGCACCAGCATGTCGCGCGAAGGCGCGATCACGCCGCCGAGGAATCCCGCCGACGCCATCGCCGCCATCAGCAGCGGCGACGGCAAATTGATCGTCGCGATAATGGCTACGATAGCTGCATTGACTGCAAAGCAGCCGGCGGCCATCTGTCCGTGGCGCTTGGTATGATCGGCGAGAAAACCGCCCGCCAACACGCCGATCGCACCGGCGCCGAGATACGCCGTCAGCGCGATATTGGCGGTTGAGAAGGATGTGCCGTAGCCGCTCATCAGCGCGACCACGCCGAAATTGCCGATGCCGGCACTCGACAGGCTGAGCAGCATGAAAAAGATCGTCAGCACGATGAGGGCAGGTGTGATGACATTTTGCTGCGGCGTTGATGTGCCCGCGCTCTCGCGTTTCGCCGCACGCGCATCGGGAATACCGACGACGAGCAGCAATAGCGCGACCAGCGGCCCCACCGCGCCGGCGATGATCAGCGCGCCCAAGCCGCCGGTCATGGCGACCAGCGCGGCGATGATGGCGGGCGCAACGGCGCCGCCGAGGAAACCGGCGAAGGTGTGGATCGAAAAGGCGCGGCCCATCCGCGCCTCATTCATATGGGCCGACAGGATCGCGTAGTTGGCCGGGTGATAAACGCTGTTGGCGAGCCCCAGCAGTACGGCGCTGGCGATCAGCCACGCATAACTCAGATGCAGGCCGAGTATGATCAGCGCGAAGCCGCCCACGGTGAGGCCGATCAGCAGGATCTTGCGGGCGCCGATATGATCGGCCAGATAGCCAATCGGAGCCTGCGTCAGACCGGATGTCACGGCGAACACGGTCAGCGCAAAGCCGAGTTCGATATAGCCGACGCCGAGTTGCGCCTTCAGAAAGGGGAACAGCATCGGCAGCACGAAGATATGAAAATGGCTAACCCAATGCGCCGTCGAAATCGCGGCGAGGGTGCGCAGCGAATCGTCGCGAGCTTCGGCTTGTTGCGGTGCGGCGAGAACGTCGGCCATTTCTGATCCCGGTTTGCGCGGGAAACTATCGGCCGGGCCGGTTATTTGTCTATGAATATGGCTGCATGGCAGCCCTCAAAACATAGCCTTGGCGTGAACATCAACCACGGAATTTTTGCGGGATATTTCAATATCTCAAATTGGCTGATCGTCGTCGCCGGTGCGGTCGCGCTTCGGCGTGGCGAAGTCGCCATCTTCGCTGTCCTCGTCTTCGGCCGCTGCCGGCGGCGGTTTGCCTGATTTGCCGTCGCCTTTCTTCGGAGGTTCATTTTTGGGAGGTTGATGATCTCTACCGGTTCCGCCCATGTCATACCCTCCGGTCAGCGGTAAGAGTCACGCCTGCGACCTCAATCTGACCGCCTTTGTAGCGGTATATTAGAGCGTTTTCGAGCCAACGGGTCGCGCGAACGCGCGCCCGATGACAGGCTCCGTGGATACCGGTTCGCATAGCAATCAAGTTTACGCAGATTGCGTAGACTTATCTGCGGTAGAAAACGCGTCAAAACAAAGATTAGAGCCCGGCTCCGATTCAATCAGAACCGATAGGCTCTAGCTGCAAATTACTTGGAATTGGACAATCTTTCCCTGCCTTTTTCCCGCATTCGGTGTAAAGGGAAGTACAACCCGAGCATGATTCTGAAAAGCGGAAGCCGGTTTTTCTCCGGACTGACGTCAAGCCTTTGTTCGCAGATCACGCTCACAACAAAACAATGAGATCACGGTCCGGCTTGATCGGACCATGATCCAGGAGCCATCTATGAAGAAGCCGAAGATCGAAGCAGAAGAACAGCAGCCGCGCAAAATCATTCGCGCCGACAAGGCGCCGACCGACGGCTACTCGCTGGTGGTGGATGGACACTTCAAGTCGCACCACGCCACCGTCGAAGCCGCCGAAGAGGCGGGCATGGCGTTGAAGAATCAATTCCAGATGCTTCAGGTACAGGTCTACGACGCCGCCACCAAGACTCGCTCGATGGTCGAGTGGCCGGCGCCGGTGTAGCGTTTACTCTGCAAAAGGAAGACCGGTTTTCCGCGGGACAAACGCAGTGTGTTTGTCCCGCGCCGAACCGGAGAGGTTTTAAGTTCTTCGCCCGCCGCTTTGCTGGCCCGCCAGCCAATCGGATAGCGCCGGGCCCTTTTCTCCTGACGCCTTCGGTTTGGCGCGCGCCTTTTTGGCCGTCGCGGCTGCGCGCGGGGGTTCCGCGGCCTCACGGGCCAATCGCAGCGCTTTCAGCTTTGCCATGTTGTCGGTGACGGCCTTCAGCGCGGCGTCGCGCTCGGCCTTGCCATTTTTGGTTTCGTTCGCCACGTGTTCAGCCTTGTTGAGCCGCGTATCGGCGCGGCTGCGATCTTCTTTGGTCATTTAGCTATTTTCTTTTTCTTCGGCTTGGTTTTGGGCTCTACCGGCTTGTCGCGGTCGGCGGCCTCTTTTGCCAATCGCGCCGCGCGCAGATCGGCGGTGCGCTTTCGTATCGCAATATCCGCGGCAGCGATATCAGCCATCGCCTTGATGCCTTCGGCATCCTGGGCGATCTTCCGGTTCAGCCGGATCTCTTTCATCTCGGCGGCAGTTTTCGGTTCGTCATTCATCAAAGGCCTCAAAATTCATTGGCGCGCACCAGCGTGCGCCGCCCCCGGGTGCAGTCTTACCACGCATTTGCGCCGCGAAAGGGCTTCTTTGAAGCCTGAAATGCCCGAAAACAGCGTTTTCGGGTCAAATCAGCGATCTCCCGGACAGTTCAGCGGCGCTGGACTGCCTCCTGCTAATCCCGACTGGACCGATGCGTCTTTTTTGTCGCATCGGCGTCTTTGTGCCATGAATCGTAGGTCTGCGCAGGGATAGTTCCGGGAATGATCGATGAGTGCTGAGAACGTCATGGTGACGGCCGACGCTGCGGCACGTCGGCGCGCCGGCGTAGTCGCAGCACTTGTTGCGCTCGTCGTCGTGCTGGCATTGGTCTCGCTCGGGATCGGGCCAGTGCGGCTGTCGCCGTTGACGGTGATCGAAGCCCTGTTCGGCGGCGGCAGCGACGTGCAGCAGGTGATCGTCAATGAAATCCGGCTGCCCCGCATGATTCTGGGATGCGCGATCGGTGCCATACTTGGTCTCTCCGGCGCAGCACTACAGGGATTATTGCGAAATCCGCTGGCGTCGCCCTCTTTGTTTGGCGCGCCGCAATCGGCGGCTTTCGGCGCGGTGCTGGTGATTTCGCTCGGCCTGGCCGATGTGCGGTCCTGGGCGCTTCCGGTCGCGGCGATAGTGGCCGCATTCGCCTCGGTGTTTGCGCTGCTCGCGATCGCGGGCCGCAATGCCGGGCTGTTGCTGCTCATTCTGGCGGGGCTGGCGATATCCAGCCTCGCTGGCGCCGCGACGGCGCTGGTGATGAATCTCTCCAGCAATCCATTCATCGTGCTCGAGATTGCGTTCTGGCTGCTCGGCTCGCTGGAGGATCGCAGCTTTCGTCATGTCGTGCTCGCATTGCCATTCATTTTCGCGGGCGCGGTCATACTGTGGAGCCAGCGCAATGCGTTTCGCGCGCTCAGCCTCGGCGAGGAGACGGCGCAAAGCCTTGGCGTCGACGTCGACCGGCTGCGGCTTCTGGTAATCACCGGCGTTGCGCTCGGCACCGGCGGCGCGGTAGCGGTATCAGGCACCATCGGTTTCATCGGCCTGGTCGCACCGCATCTGATGCGGCCGCTGATCGGTCACGACCCGGCGCGGTTGCTGGTTCCGAGCGCGCTCACCGGCGCGGCATTGCTATTGGCCGCCGATATCGCCGTACGTTTGATTCCATCGACCAGCGACATCAAGGTCGGCGTGCTGACCTCGATCATCGGTGTGCCGTTCTTCCTCTATCTGATCATGCGCGAGCGGCGCGCGCTCGGCGGAGGTGTCGCATGACCACGCCAGTCCTCACCGCGCAAGATCTCGGCGTAGTACTGGCCGGCCGCGCGGTCCTGAATGATATTTCGTTGTCGCTGAGTCCGGGCCATCTGGTCGCGCTGGTCGGACCGAATGGCGCCGGGAAGACGACGTTGCTGCGCGCGCTCGCCGGACTGGTGTCGTCTAACGGTACCATTCATGTCGGCGGCGCTGCGCTGCCCTCATTATCATTGCGTGAGCGCGCGCGGCGATTTGGCTATCTGGCGCAGGGCCACATTGTCCACTGGCCACTGCCGGCGCGGGATATTGTGGCGCTCGGCCGCTATCCGCATGGCGCGACCGATCCGTCGCGGCTGACGCCTGGGGATTTCGACGCGGTATTGCGGGCGATGCAAGTGGCCGATGTCGTCGCGTTCAGCGATCGCCGCGTCACGGAATTGTCCGGGGGCGAGCGCAGCCGTGTCGCACTGGCGCGGGTGTTCGCGGTCGAAGCGCCGGTGATCCTGGCGGATGAACCGACATCCTCGCTCGATCCGCGTCACCAGATCGATGTGATGAAAAGCCTGCGCGCCGCCGCCGACAGCGGCACGTTGGTGATCGTGGTGACGCATGATCTCGGGCTCGCCGCACGATTTGCGGACAGCGTGGTGGTGCTGTCGGATGGCCGTCTGGTGTCGCACGGCGTTCCCGCCGAGGCGCTGTCGGAACAGGTGATGGCTGATGTGTTCCGGATCAGCACCTACCGCGCCGAATATCAGCGCGAGACCGTGATCGTGCCATGGGCGGAAATCTAGCTAGAGCATGATCCGGAAAAGTGGGAACCGGTTTTCCGAAAAGATCATGCTCAGCTAACAGTATGAGTTGAGCCCGTCTGCACCGGCCCGCCGGCTTTCTTCCACGCGTCGATGCCGCCGGCGATATGCGCGGTATTATTGAGGCCCGCGGTCTTGGCGGCGGTCACCGCCATCGCGGAGCGTTCGCCGAACGCACAGAAAAACACGATACGCCGTCCGGTCGCAGCCGCCACTTCGCGCAACATCCCGCCGGGCTGCAGGCTTTCGCCGATGCCGGGATACGGCGCGTGAAGCGCGCCTGACAGCATCCCGTGTTTGATGCGCTCATTGGTTTCGCGAAGGTCCACTAGCAGGATATCGGGACGGCCGAGGCCCTCGATCGCCTCAAAGGCGCTGAGCGCCTGTCCCTGCCTGGCGAGTTCATCCTGATGCAGGCCGACTTGCATGTTGGCCGGCAGCACGACATCCATCAATTTGGGATTCGGCAGCTTCAGATTGTTCATCAGCTCGATATATTCATCGACCGAGCGGACCTGCAGCCGCGGATTGTAGCGCTTCTCTTCGCCTATGGTGGAAACCGTATCGCCCTTGTAGTCGTGGGCCGGAAATACCATCGTTTCATCCGGCAATTTCAGCAGCCGGCCGAAAATCGAATCATACTGGGCGCGGGCGCTGCCGTTCTGAAAATCAGTTCGGCCGGTGCCGCGGATCAATAGCGTATCGCCGGTGAACACGCGATCGCCCATGAGATAACTGTAGGAATCGTCGGTATGGCCCGGCGTATACATGACGTCGAGGCTCAGTCCCTCGATCATGACCTTGTCGCCATCGGAGACCCGCATAGCCACCACGTCGGCTCTGGTCTGTTCGCCCATGATGGTGACGCAGTGGGTGCGGTCGCGCAACTCGCCGAGCCCGGTAATGTGGTCGGCGTGCAGATGCGTATCGACGGCCTTGACCAGCCGCAGATCGAGTTCGCGCAGCAACTGACAGTAGCGGTCAACTTTCTCGATCACGGGATCAAGGATCAATGCCTCGCCGCCGGCGCGGCTGGCCAGCAGATAGCTGTAGGTCCCTGATACGCTGTCGAATAGCTGGCGAAAGATCATGGCTGGCCGTTACCGCTGTCTTGGTCGGTGTTTTGCAGACAATTCTTGCAGAATAATAGCCCAAAATGGCAAATTTTTCTCTCACGAATCCCGAGCTATCTGTGAGTTAAAGTGCCGCGCATCGTCGCACCGGATGCGGCGCTGCAGCACCGCTTCTGCTGCCTTTGGTGCTGCGGCCAAAGGCCGGTCAGGTTGGAAACGCTTCAACCTTGTCCCGTTATGCCCGGATTGCCGTCGACACCCCTGAGCGTCACGCCGCTGTTGCGTCCATCTGCCGGTTTACCCCCGCCGAGATGCCGGGCCAGGACATCCCAAACCGGTATTCCCTTCTGCTCATTGACCGACGCCCATCCCGCCACCTTGTAGGTCTTGCCGGCCTCGATCGCGCGGCCATTGCCGAGCTTCAGATCGGAAATCCGGCGCCCGATGCCTTCCGCGGGCGTACATGTGTAAGTGAAGCCGCCGACCCGGACCATGTCGCCACCCTGCTGATAATACGGGTCCGGGTTGAAGATATTGTCGCAGACGTCTTCAAGGGCATCCTTGATCTGGTTGCCGGTCATGCGCTGGACGTAGGTTTCCGGATAGGTGATGGCGGTCTCGGCCAGCACGTCTTCCATCGTCAGGGGCTGACCCGGCAGCAGGCTAGAGCCCCAGCGGAAGCCCGGCGACAGCGCGATTTCGGCTTCCAATTGCGTACGCAACCCGTCGCAGATCAATTGATCTATCGTGCCGCTGAAATTATCGCGGCGATAGAGCAGGCGATCGGCGGTCGCGATCTTGTCGGCATAGGCGGCGGCCTGCGGCGCGCGGGCTTTTTCGATCAGCGCTGCCATCGCAGCATCGGGCTTCAGCAATTCGGAGAACACCGGCAGCAGCCGGTATCTGACATTGCTGACCCGGCCTCGTGCGATTTCGAGATCGAGCACGCCGAGAAATTTCCCATTCGAGCCGGCATTGGTGACCAGCGTTAGTCCGCCCGCGTTGGTCACCGAAACAGGTTGCGGAACCGCGTCATGGGTGTGGCCGCCGAGAATGACATCGATGCCGCGCACGCGGCCGGCGAGCTTGAGATCAACGTCCATGCCGTTGTGCGACAGCAGCACCACGGCATCAACCTTGTCGTTGTTTCGCAAGCCATCGACCAGCTTCTGCAATTCCTCGTCGCGGATGCCGAATGTCCAGTCCGGCGTGAAACGCTTCGGATGCGCGATCGGCACATAAGGAAAGGCCTGGCCGATCACCGCGATACGATGTCCGCCGATTTCCTTGATCGTCGCCGGCTTGAACACCCGCTTGGTCGCGGGATCGAAAGCTTTGGCGTCGTTGAACGCGGCTTCGTCGGTTAGATAAACATTTTGCGCCAGGAATTCGCCCTTGAAGCGTTCGAGGTTGCGGCGCAGCGCCACCTCGCCATAGGTGAATTCCCAATGGCCGGTCATGGCCTCGACGCCGAGCAGGTTGGCGGCCTCGACCATGTCGGCGCCCTGTAGGATATTGGCAAGGCCAGTGCCCTGCCACAGGTCGCCGCCGTCGAGCAGCAGCGAGCGTCGGGGCCCGACGTCGTTGCGCAGCCGATCGATCAGCGTTTTCAGATGCGCAAAGCCGCCGAGCTTGCCGAAGCGCGCGGCGGATTTTTCGAAATCGAGCGACGTGAATGCATAGGCGTCGGCGCTATCGGGTTTGATCCCGAAACGATCCAGAAAGGCACGGCCGACCAGATGCGGCGGCTGACCCTGCATCGTGCCCAGCCCGAGATTGACGCTGGGTTCGCGAAAATATCCCGGCAGCAGCTGCGCATGGGTGTCGGTCATGTGCAGGATGCGCGCATTGCCGAAGCGTTCGAGATCGTAGACGCCGGCATTGTCGGTGCTCCGTGCCAGGCGCGGCGCTCCGCTCGAAAGCACGGCAGCGCCAGCGAGTTTGAGCAAATCCCGGCGGCGGATGGTCATGCGATGTCTACGCATTTCTGTCACAGGACTACCGTATTTCGAGATTCTTCCAGGCGTCTTTTTCGCTCGTGGCCTGGAAGATCGATGCCTTGGCGAGCGCTTCGGCTTCCTTTGCCGATGCCACGGCGCGGTCGAAGTCGCCCTTGTCGGCGGCTTGCCTGGCGTCGGCCATGGCTTCCGCCGTCACGGTCCATTGATTGCGCAATCCACCAGCTTCCTTGTTGGCGGCTTCTGCGGCCGCATAGGCGGCTTTGAAGTCGGCCTCGGAGCTTGCGGCTTGCGCCGATGTCGCGTTGGCAATTACCAGCAGGGAAGCCAGCGCGAGGGTGGATATTCGCAGGATGATTCCCGTCACGTTCATGGCCGCGATCCCGGACCAGAAATGGGCAGGCCATTGCTGACATAAGACAGGTAATATTCGAGGTCGCGATATTCCTCGGCCTGCGGTTCGAGCGGTACGCCACGAATCTGGCTGTTGCAGGTAGTGAAGCGCCGGCTGATCGTGCCCATGCCGCCCCATTCGGAACGGTAGATCGGCATCGCATTTAAAATCCCGAGCGCGGGGGCGAGTATTTCCGCGCGCATCCGCTCGCCGGGATTTTGCACATGGCAGGTAGCGCAGGAAAAATTGAGCTGGCCGCGCCGCGTATAGAAATAACGCTTGCCGTTCTGGTAGGCCTCGAGCGCGCGGGGATCGTCGGGAATTTTGATGTCGAACGGCTTGTCGCGCGAAGTGAAGGCCATATAGGCGGTCAACGCGGCCATGTCGTCTCTGACATAGGACAAGGCGGCTTCGCCATTGGTCTCGCGGCATTTGTTCAGCGCCAGTTCAAGCGTGATGACCTTGCCTTCGTTGGTGTCGAAATAGGGATAGTTCTGGCGAATGCCGATGCCCTGGTTCGGAAAACAATCGGCATAGCTCTTGCCGTTCTTGAACGGCCTGGAGAACATTTCCTTGCCGGCATCGAGGGAAAACTCATACGGCGGGAATTGTTCCTTCTCTTCCCATTGCCGGCGCATGTCCTCGTTCATCGAATAAGGACCGTTGACGAAATCCTCAAGCTTCACCTTCGGAAATTTCGTGACGAAATAATTCCGGAACGCTTTCGCATCGGCTGCCGGATCGGGCGTGTCGGCGGCGGGCGCTGCGAGCGTCAACGCTGCCAGCGCGAAAGCGGCCGAGGCCACGCGAATGAAGGGTCGTGAGCTCACTGGATCTTCGCCGTAGTCGTGTCGGTTTCGCCTTTATTGTCGATCCAGCTGATTTTCAAATCGTCGCCCTTCTTGCCGCCCTTGAAGCTGAATTTGACATAGGGGTCCTTGGAGACCGCAGCCCCCCAATCCGCGATGAAGACGACTTTGCCATCATACTCGAAGGTCAATTCCCGGATGAAATGCGGCGGAATGGTCTCACCCTTGGCGTCCTTGACGAAACCGGAATCCATCGGATGCTGGATCAGCACCTGGACTTCCGTGGTCTCTCCGCTCGATGTCGCGCGCACGCGAATCGTCGATGTCATTAGGATACTCCTTCATTCAAAATTTGGCGGATCATGCGCTCAGCCGCCGCAGCCACCAACGGTCACCTTGACCTCTTTGGTCGCGCTATAAAGCTTGCCGCCGGCCTCCACGATCACGATGACGTCGCAGGTCTTCGCCATTTTAAGACGATTGGCGACGTTCGGCAGCGTGCCCGGCGCAATCCGGTAAACCGCGGCCAGCGCGTTGGGGTTTTCAGACGCCAGAAACGCGATCGACGTCACGTCCGCAAGGGTCGTGCTGACCGATATTGGAACCACGGCGCCGTTTTCCGCGATTTCCGGCGCGTCAAGCTTGACCTTGTCCGAGGGTTCGGCAGTGCGGCCATAGAGCGATTTGATCGCGTCCGCGGCACCCTTCTGCTTGAACGCATCGTCCGGATATTTGTCGTTGGCTGCGGCAACGACCGGAGCCATACCGAACGACATGACGCCAAGGCCTGCCAACGCGACCGCACCAGCGCCTTTCAGGATCAGGCGGCGCGTCGCCGGAAAGTCGCTGTGAGTATCTGTCATCTCAGGTCTCCTGCGCCGTGCATCATAGGGTCTGCAGGAAATCGACGATTGCGTTGATTTCCTGCTCGGTCAGAATGCGGTTGCGCCCGAACGGCGGCATCGCGGTTTGCGGGTTGCGCCGGGTTTCATCGGTGAGAATCGCGACCAACTCGTTACGGTCGGGATATTTGCTTTTGATGTCTCGCAGCACGGGCCCGATGGTTCCGGGAAGGTCACCGCCCTTGATCTCGTGGCAGGTCAGGCAATTACCCTTGCTGCGATCGAAAGCCAGCCGTTGACCCTCTGGGACCGATTGCGCTCGGGTCGCCGGGAGCGGCATGGCCGCGCCGATCGCGAATATCAAGGCGAGCATGCGAAAAAGCATCGTCGGGAAACGGTCGATCAAGGCATGGTTCCGGCTATTATTGGTTCAGAATATGAAGGTAGCCGGATCATAAACGTTATCGGAAGCTGTGTCAGGCTTTGCGGTTAGCGCCGTGGCGGGCTAAATCGGGTGGGCCTCGCCAGAAAATCCGGGAGAATGTCGTGGCTGACTATGTCGTCGAATTCGGTAGGGATGGCCGGCCGGTTGAGCCCGACGGCCGTCTCGACGCGCCGGCATTTCACCGCAATCATCAGGCCATCCGGGCGGTGTTGCAGCGCGTCCTGGTTGGAAAATCCGGGGACGCGATTGAGGTCGGCAGCGGCACCGGCCAGCATGTGGTGGATTTCGCGCGGCATCTGCCCGAAATCACCTGGTGGCCGAGCGATCTCAACGATCGGCATCTCACGAGCATTGTTGCGTGGCGGGCGCATGCGCAGCTTTCGAATATCCGACTGCCGCTGCGCATCGACCTGTCCGGTCCGGATTGGTGTCCTGAAATGAAGGATGGCCGCGGCCCCGCCGACGTGCTGGCCGTGTTCTGTGCCAACGTAGTTCATATCGCACCGTGGCGGGTCGCCGAGGGACTGTTCGCCGGCGCTGGGTGTTATCTGCGGGCGGATGGGTTGTTGTTTCTCTACGGTCCGTTCAAGCGCGGCGGCAAGCACACTGCTATCAGCAACGCGGTGTTCGATTCGAGCCTGCGTGAGGGCAATCCCGAATGGGGCGTGCGCGATATCGAGGCCGTGGAAGCGCTGGCGGTGGCTGCAGGTCTGGCGCTGGTCGAGGCGGTCGAGATGCCCTCCAATAATCTCACGCTGGTGTTTGGGCGCTCAAACGCGACCTAGAGCGTTTTCGAGCGAAGTGGACACCGGTTCGCGTAAAGAAAACGCGCCAAAACAAAGATTAGAGCCCGGTTCTGATTCAATCAGAACCGATAAGGCTCTAGCCAACGACGCATAGCGCGCGCCCGTTTGCATCGGTTGATCGAGCCGATACCGCCCTTCATAATGCGTGGAATCAACGAGACTTGACGAGATCGCGGCGGTGTTTCGCGCTCGCATGGGTGGAAGCCGGCCGATGATCGATATGAGCGCTGCTGACGAGATTTCCGGTGATGCCCGGGCGCGGTCCAATGTCGTACGTCTTGCGGCCGCACAGGCGCTGACCGGCGCGAATTCAGCGGTTATTTTCGCGACCGGCTCGATTGTCGGGGCCTCATTGGCACCAAGCGTCTCACTCGCGACCGTACCGATCTCGATGTATGTCGCCGGGCTTGCCGCCGGCACACTGCCGACCGGCGCGATCTCGCGCGCCTATGGCCGCCGCGTCGCCTTCATCATCGGCACCGGTTGCGGCATGCTGACGGGCCTGCTCGGGGCCTTCGCGCTCCTCCATGCGTCGTTTCCGCTGTTCTGCTGCGCGACGTTCCTGGGCGGTCTTTATGGTTCGGTGTCGCAATCCTATCGCTTTGCCGCGGCCGACGGCGCCAGCGCGGCGTTCCGGCCGAAAGCCGTATCGTGGGTAATGGCGGGCGGCGTGTTCGCGGGCGTGCTCGGTCCGCAACTCGTGCAGTGGACGATGGATGTCTGGCAGCCTTATTTGTTCGCCTGCAGTTTTGTCGTGCAGGCGATCGTCGCGCTGATTGCGATGGCTGTTCTTGCGGGCGTCGACGCGCCGAAGCCGGCGCCCGCCGATCTGCATGGCGGCCGTCCGCTGCTCGAAATCGTGCGGCAGCCGCGGTTCATGGCAGCCGCGCTGTGCGGCGCCATCGCCTATCCCATGATGAATCTGGTCATGACGTCGGCGCCGCTGGCGATGAAGATGTGCGGCCTCAGCCTCAGCGATTCGAATTTCGGCATTCAGTGGCACATCGTGGCGATGTACGGCCCGAGTTTCTTCACAGGAGCCCTTATCACCCGTTTTGGAGCGCCGAGAATTGTCGCGCTGGGTCTTACGCTCGAAGCCGCCGCCGCGACGATCGGCCTGTCCGGCATTACGGCGACGCATTTCTGGGCCACGCTGATCGTGCTCGGTCTCGGCTGGAATTTTGCTTTCGTCGGCGCGTCGGCGCTGGTGCTGGAGACACATCGGCCGCAGGAGCGTAATAAAGTTCAGGCCTTCAACGATTTTCTGGTGTTCGGCATGATGGCGGTGGGTTCGTTCTCGTCCGGCCAATTGCTGGCGAATTACGGCTGGTCGGCGGTCAACATGGTGGTGTTTCCGCCGATCCTGCTCGGGCTGGCGGTGCTCGCCGCAGTGTCGTTGACGAAGCGGCGCGCTGCGCTCTCAAGCCCGGCCGAGGTTGATGGCTTGATTCCGTAATAAGACACTTCGGCAAAGACCGAAGCGTTACAGTTCGGAAGCTGGTAGCGTGCGGCTTCAATCCAGGACACGAATTCGCATGGACGCCTCCAGCCATACGGAGATATTCGAAACGTCAATCCGTTACGACGGCTGGCGCATCGTCGCGGTCTGTTTTCTGGTCGCGATCTTCGGCTGGTGCTTCGGCTTTTACGGCCAAAGCGTTTATGTCGCCGAATTGCATCGTCTGCACGGCTGGCCGGCTTCGCTGATTTCGTCGGGCACGACCTTCTTTTATTTGCTCGGTGCGTTGCTCGTGGTGTTCGTGAGCGAAGCGATACGGATGTTCGGTCCGCGCAATTGCCTGCTCGCAGGCGTGGTCACGATGGCCGCCGCGGTGATCCTGATCGGCCAGGTCACCGAGCCCTGGCAGCTTTACGCGGTTGATGCCGTGCTCGCTTTCGGCTGGGCGGGAACCAGTCTCGGCGTGATCACCAATACGCTTGGTTTGTGGTTCGACAAGAAGCGCGGCATGGCGATCAGCCTGGCGCTGAACGGCGCCAGTTTCGGCGGCATTCTCGGTGTGCCGTTGTTGATCGTCGCGATCGGGCGCTTCGGGTTTTCTGGCGCCATGATATCGGCGGCCCTCGTGATGCTCGGATTGCTTATTCCCGTCATCCTGATTTTTGTTGGACCGTCGCCCGGTCGCGTCGCGACGCAATCGCCGGGCGCGGAAGGTCCGTCGGCGTCACGGATACGGGCTTTGGCGCTGCGCGATCGCGCATTTCTGACCGTATCGATCGCGTTCGCGCTGGTGCTATTCGCGCAGGTCGGATTTATCGTCCACCTGATCTCGTTTCTTGATCCGGTGATCGGGCGGGAACACGCCGCGATCGCGGTCGCACTGTTGACCGCGATGGCAGTGGTCGGGCGCGTATTATTCTCAACTGTGATCGACCGGCTCGATCAGCGGCTGGCGTCGGCAATCTCATTTGCGAGCCAGGCCGTGGCGCTGGCGGTCATCATCAATTCACGCGACGAATGGCTGCTGATCGGGGCGTGCGCGCTATTTGGGTTTTCGGTCGGCAATCTGATCACGCTGCCGTCCCTGATCGTGCAGCGTGAATTCGACCCGCGCTCGTTCGGGGTGCTGGTCAGCCTGATCACGGCGATCAACCAGGTCACCTATGCGTTCGGCCCCGGCATAGTCGGCCTGCTGCATGATGCGTCAGGAAGCTATGATCTGCCGTTTTACGGCTGTGTCGGCCTTGAGCTGATCGCGGCAGCTCTGGTCATGCTGCGTGGAAGGGGCGGGACTGTATCAGAATCGTCATTGCGAGCCAACGGGTCGGCGCGTAGCGCCGCCCGATGACAGGCTCCGCGAAGCAATCCATGGCGGAAAGCTGGATTGCTTCGTCGCTTTGCTCCTCGCAATGACGATTAGAGTTAAGCTGCCCGCTGCTTCAGAAGATCGTCGATATCCAGCCGGCGCGTGAACATTCCGAGCGACCCGTCCGGCTGGCGCGGCCATTGGGCTTGCGGCCGATCCCAATAGAGCTCGACGCCGTTCTCGTCGGGGTCGCGCAGATAAAGCGCTTCGCTGACGCCGTGATCGCTGGCGCCATCGAGCTTGATTCCGGCGCTCATCACGCGGTGCAGCGCATCGGCCAGCGCAGGCCGCGTCGGGTAGAGAATCGCGGTGTGAAACAGCCCGGTCGTTCCCGGCGCCGGGGGATGGCCGCCTTTGCTTTCCCAGGTGTTCAGGCCAATGTGGTGGTGATAGCCGCCGGCCGAAATGAACGCTGCGCCGGAGCTCAGGCGCTGCATGATCTCAAAGCCGAGCACGCCGCAGTAAAACCCCAGCGCGCGATCGAGATCGGCGACCTTGAGATGCACATGCCCGATCCGCGTTCCCGCGATGATGGGTGTCGGATTGTCGGGCATGTTTTCTCCGTTTGCTGCAGTGGTGCCTGTTCCGATTTATGTAACGGTCATCCGTTACGCAAGATCGGAGACCTCTCCCTCCGGCAGGCCGAACTCGAACGTGTTGAGCGTCATCGAAACCATGGTGTAGTAGCCGCACAACCCGATGACTTCAGTCAGCCCGCGCAGGGTCAGTACTTTCACGGCCTCGTCGTACAGGCCCTGGCTGAGGCCGTGACCTTCGTGCAGCGACTTGGCGACATCATAGATCATCTGTCCCTGCGGGTCGTCGAACCGCGGCGTGCGGTGATGGCGGATGTCTTCGATGATGGCGGGATCCATGCCGCCCTTGAGCGCGAGACGCTTATGGGCGAACCATTCATAATGCGAGGTCCAGTGCCGCGCGGTGACGAGGATCGCGATCTCCGACAGCTTGGCCGGAAATATCGTATCGAACCGCAACACACCGCCGAGGCGCGTGGCGTGCCGCGCCATCTCCGGGCTGTTGAGCCAGGCCATCATCGGCGCTGGCGGCGCGCCGCGCTTGCCGGCGATCGATTCGTCGTAGGTTTCTTTCTGCTCCGCGCTCATTTCGCCAGGCGAAAGCAACTTTAGCCGCATCGGGGTTTCCTCTTGTTTTTCAATTGCTGCGGCTTTGCGCATACACCCGATCTGGGGTCAAGGCCACATCCGCAGCCGCATGGGTATGCCAGAGACATATTGAATTCCGCGATGCCGGGGCTAAGGTCGATCCAACAATCAATGATGGAAACGCCGATATGTCCGATCTGGAAAATTTTCGCCGTGAAACCCGCGCGTGGCTTGAAGCCAATTGTCCGCCGGAGATGCGCCGCCCGATGGCCTCGGAGGAGGATACGTTCTGGGGCGGCCGCAATACCAAATTCTCCTCCGAGCCGCAGCGCGTCTGGTTCGAACGGATGCGCGACAAGGGCTGGACCGTTCCGCATTGGCCCAGAGAATATGGCGGCGGCGGGCTCGATCCGGAGCAGACCAAGATTGTGCGCCAGGAGATGGCTGCAATCGGCGCGCGGCTGCCGCTGACGTCGTTCGGCATTTCCATGCTCGGACCTGCGCTATTGAAATACGGCACCGACGCGCAGAAGAAGGAGCATCTGCCCAAGATCGCGGCTGGCCTGATCCGCTGGTGCCAGGGTTATTCCGAACCAAACGCCGGATCGGATCTGGCGTCATTGCAGACCCGCGCCGAAAGCGATGGCGACGACTTCATCATCACTGGCCAGAAGATCTGGACTTCCTATGCCAATTTCGCCGACTGGATTTTCTGTCTGGTGCGTACCGACAGCAGCGCCAAGAAGCATGACGGCATCAGTTTCATTCTGTTCGACATGGCCTCCAGGGGCGTCTCGACCAAGCCCATTCTGTTGATCTCGGGCCGCTCACCGTTCTGCGAAACGTTCTTCGATAGCGTCCGGTTGCCGAAGGCCAATGTAATCGGCACGGTTAATCGCGGCTGGGACGTCGCCAAATATCTGTTGCAGCATGAGCGCGCGATGATCTCCGGCATGGGCGAGCGTGGCGTCGGCCGGCCGCTCGGACAAGTCGCCGCGGATTCTGTCGGGACCGACGAGCAGGGCCGTCTGGAAGATCCGATGCTGCGTGGACAAATCGCCACCTTCGAGATCGACGAAGCCGCGCTGGCCTGCGCCGCCGAGCGCGCAGTCGATCTGGCCAAAGCGGGGCAGGCGCATCCGGCATTTTCCTCGGCGATGAAATATTACGGCACCGAGTTGAACAAGCGCCGCTACGAACTGCTGATGTCCGCGGGCGGCGCCGACGCGCTGGAATGGGAAAGCGCGCGCTCGAAGGAAGGCGCCCGGCCGCGCGCCTGGCTGCGCACCAAGGCCAATTCGATCGAGGGCGGCACGTCGGAAGTGATGCTCGGCATCGTGGCCAAACGGATTCTCGATCTGCCGGGGGCTTAGGGCGCCGCCGTCATTCCGGGGCACGCGCAGCGTGAACCCGGAATCTCGAGATTCCGACCTCTGGATTCCGGGTTCGATGCTTCGCATCGCCCCGGAATGACGACGAAAAGATAACTCTTACTTGGAATCCTCAAATGGCACTCGTCCTCACCGAAGAACAGTCGATGTTGCGCGACAGCGCGCGCGGGCTCATCAGCGACAAGGCGCCGGTGTCGCATCTGCGGCAGTTGCGCGACAGCAAAGACGCGACCGGGTTCTCTCGGGACCTCTGGAAGACGTTTGCGGAGATGGGTTTCTCCGGCCTGCTGGTACCGGAGGATTTCGGCGGCAGCGGCCTCGGCTGTGTCGAGGCCGGCGTAGTGATGGAAGAAATCGGCCGCACGCTGATGCCGTCGCCGTTTCTGGCCACCGCCGTGCTGGCGGCCTCCGCGCTGTCGCGCGGCGGCAGCGCCGCGCAGAAATCCGAACACCTGCCGAAAATCGCGGATGGCTCACTGCTTGCCGCGCTCGCCATCGACGAAGGCGCAAAACATCGCCCCCTGCATACGGCGATGCGGGCGGTGCGTTCCGGCAACGGGTTCAGGCTTCAGGGCGACAAGGCCTTTGTGGTCGATGGCCACACCGCCGGTCTCCTGATTGTGGCCGCGCGCACCGCCGGTGCTCCCGGAGAGCGCGATGGGCTGACGTTATTTTTGGTCGATCCCAAAACCCGGGGTATCGAGACCGAGCGCACCGCGATGGTCGATTCGCACAACGCAGCACGTATTAAATTCGACAATGTCGAGGTCAATGCCGACGGCGTGCTGGGTGAGGTCGATCAAGGCGGCGCGCTGCTGGAAGGCGTGCTGAATATTGGCCGTGGCGCGGCGGCGTCCGAAATGGTCGGCGTCAGTGAGGAAGTCTTCGGTCGCACCGTCGGCTACCTCAGGGAGCGCAAGCAATTCGGCAAGCTGATCGGCGAATTCCAGGCGCTGCAGCACCGTGCCGCGCAGCTTTATATCGAGATCGAGATCACCCGCGCCGCGGTGCTGAAAGCGCTGCAGACGCTCGACGGCAATTTCGAGAATGCCGGTGTCGCGGTAGCGGTCGCCAAGGCACGCGCCGGTTCAACCGCGTCGCTGGCGGTTCAGGAAGGCGTGCAGATGCATGGCGGCATGGGCATGACCGACCAGTTCGACATCGGCTTCTTCATGAAGCGCGCGCGGGTCTGCCAGGAATTGTTTGGCGACACGAATTTTCACGCCGATCAACTGGCGCGGATGAAGAGTTATTGAAACCCGATCCCTCATGGTGAGGAGCCGCGCTATTGCGCGGCGTCTCGAACCATGGCGCACATCCATCCTTCGAGACGCGCGAAGACGCGCTCCTCAGGATGAGGGCAGCGCCATTCGTTTGGTCGTTACCTGATCGGCGGGGCGTACTGGATGCCGCCGGCGTTCCAGAGCTGGTTGAGGCCCCGGGGGATGCCGAGCTTCGATCCTGCGCCGACATTGCGCTCATAGACTTCGCCGTAATTGCCGACGCGGCGGATGATGCGAACCGCCCAATCCTTGGTCAGCCCGAGATCTTCACCGTAATTGCCCTCGGTTCCGACCAGCCGCATCACGTCAGGCTTCTTCGACTTGAGCGCCTCATCGATGTTCTTGGAGGTGATGCCGAGTTCTTCGGCGTTGATCATCGCGTACAGAGTCCACTTCACGATCAGCATCCAGTCATCGTCGCGCTCGCGCACCACGGGGGCCAGCGGCTCCTTTGAAATGACGTCGGGGAGGATGACATGATCGCCGGGTTTGCCGAGGTTCAGGCGCAGCGCATAAAGCTGGGAGACGTCGGCGGTGAGGGTGTCGCACTGCCCGGTATCATAGGCCTTGATGACGTCTTCCAGTTTGGCGAATTTCATCTCCTGGTATTTGATGTTGTTGGCGCGGAAATAGTCGACGAGGTTGAGTTGGGTCGTGGTCTCCGCCTGCACGCAGACCTTGCTGCCATTGAGATCGAGCGCGGAATCGATATTGCGCGACCGCGGGGTCATGAACCCTTCGCCGTCATAATAGGCCACGGCGGGGAAATAGAGATCGTAGGATGTCTCGCGCGACATGCTCCAGGTCGAGTTGCGGGAGAGAATATCGACCTTGCGATTCTGAAGTTCCTTGAAACGCTCATTGGCGTCGAGCGGAATGAATTTCGCTTTGGCCGGATCGTCAAAGATCGCCGCGGCTACCGCGCGGCAGAAATCCACGTCGAAGCCGGTCCAGTTGCCCTTGTCGTCGGGGATCGAGAAGCCGGGCAGGCCGGTATTAACGCCGCACAGCACCTCGCCGCGCCGGATCGTCCGCTTCAGGGTCCGCGTGTCGTAGCGTTCATAGGTGATGGCAGCGGCCGCGACCGCGACTGCGACCGCCAGCCCAATCAGGAGGCCGCCTCGAAATGTGCGCATGATTTGTCTCTCGCAATGTCGGGAAAATAGGGCGCGGCTGCGGGAACGCAGCCGTCGCGATTACAATTCCGGCTTCTGCCGGACGACGACCTTGGTGCCGACCGGCACGCGCTCATAAAGGTCGGCGACGTCGGCGTTGACCAGCCGGAAACAACCGGATGATACGGCGGTGCCGATCGTATCCGGCCGGTTGGTGCCGTGGATGCGATAGACGGTGGTGCCGAGATACATCGCGCGGGCGCCGAGCGGGTTACCCGGTCCGCCGGCCATGAAGCGTGGCAGATAGGGCTGGCGCACGATCATCTCGGGCGGCGGTGTCCAATCCGGCCATTCCGCCTTGCGCGAAATGTTCAACAGCCCCTGCCACTGAAACCCATCGCGTCCAACGCCGATGCCATAGCGAATGGCGCGGCCGTTGCCCTGGATCAGATAGAGATGGCGTTCCGCGGTCGAGATGATGATGGTGCCCGGCGGCTCGGTCGAGCGGTAGTAGACCATTTGCTTGCGGTATTCGGGGCTGAGCTCCACGGAATCATCCGCCAGCAGCCCTGGCTGGTCGCCGACATCAGGCTGCTGCGCGTAGCTTTGCGAGATCGAAAGTGTCAGGCCAACAGCGGCAGTCACCATCCAGATCAGGTGCCGGAATTTCGTCATCGACGCGCTCCTCATTGGCCGCTTCAGCATCATGGTTTGCCAAATCACTTTGCCATCAAATCTCAGGGACGGCGCGAAGGCAAGCAATCCGGGTATCTTGCTGGAATATTTGATATTTTTAGCAAGGCCCGAGCACATAAAACTGTCTCAAAACCCTTATTTCGGCGCGATCCATAGCCGCAGCCCGAAGGACACGAGGGCAACCGTGCCAACGCCGCCGAGCCAAAGCGCAAAAAACCACAGCAGGCGTTGCGCCAGCGGCCGCGTTTTGGGTGGCGCAGGCATTAGTGATAGCCGCTCCCGGCTTTCACCTTGCCGCGAAATACCCAATAGGCCCAACCGGTGTAGCCCAGGATCAGCGGCACCAGCACCGCGACGCCGAACAGCATGAAGACCTGGCTGTTTTCAGGCGAAGCGGCCTGCCAGATGGTGATGCTCTGCGGCACGATATAGGGCCACATGCTGATGCCGAGCCCGGCATAGGACAGCGCGAATAGCGCCAGCGACAGAAAGAACGGCTGGTAGTCCCGTTTGCTGGCGAGGCTGCGCAGCAACATCACGGCGACCGCGGCGACCGCAATCGGTACCGGCGCGGTCAGGACCACATTCGGCCAGGTAAACCAGCGCTGCGCGTATTGAACATGGAGGAACGGCGTGGCGATGCTGACCGCGCTGATGGCGCCCAGCATTGCGAACAGGAAAACCCAGCTCAGATGGTAGGCCTTGTCGCGAAGCTCGCCCTCGGTCTTGAGCACCAGCCATGTCGCGCCGAGCAGCGCATAGCCGATGGCCAGCGCAAGGCCGGTCAGGATGCTGAAGGGGGTCAGCCAATCCCACCAGCCGCCGGCATAATGCCGCCCGTCGACATGGATGCCCTGCAGGATGGCGCCGAGCGCAACCCCTTGCGCCAGCGCCGCCAGCAGCGATCCGCCGGCGAAGGCAAGATCCCAGCGGTTTCGCCCGGTCTGCGTGGTGCGCCAGCGGAATTCAAAGGCGACGCCGCGAAAGATCAGCCCGATCAGCATCGCGATGATTGGCGTGTACAGCGCCGGCATCAGCACGGCGTAGGCCAGCGGGAAGGCCGCCATCATGCCGCCGCCGCCGAGCACCAGCCAGGTTTCATTGCCGTCCCAGACCGGCGCCACGGTGTTCATGATGACGTCGCGGTCGGCTTTGTTGGGAAACAGCGGAAACAGTATGCCGAGGCCGAGATCGAAACCGTCCATCACGATATAGACAAAGACCGCGAAGGCGATGATGAACGCCCAGATCGTGGCGATATCGACGCTGCTGGCCATCAGGCAGCCCCACCGGTTACGGCGCCGGCCGCGGGCGTAATGCCGGCGGCGCGGGCAGGGATGTCGCCACGCGGCCCCTGTTCGCCGTGATGCGGCGGCAGCGCCATCAATCGCAGAAGGTAAATCACGCCGGCAGAGAACACCGCGAAATAGACGATCACGAACGCGATCAGCGACGAGGCGACCGCGGGGGCCGCTAAAGGCGAAGCCGATTCAACCGTCCGCAACAGCCCGTATACCGTGAAGGGTTGCCGTCCGGTCTCGGTGGTGATCCAGCCCGCGAGCACGGCCAGAAAGCCCGCCGGTCCCATCGCCATCGCGAACAGATGCAGCCAGCGGGATTGATACAGCGTGCCGCGCCGGCGATTCCACAGGCTGAACAGGCCAAGCCCCAGTATCAGGAATCCCAGCCCGACCATGATCCGGAACGACCAGAAGGTGATCGGCACCGGCGGCCAGTTTTCGCGCGGCACGGTGTCGAGGCCCGCCATCGGGGCATCGGGCGAATGTTTCAGAATCAGCGAACCCAGTTTCGGAATTTCGACCGCGTATTTGACCTTGCCGGCGGCCTGGTCGGGCAAGCCAAACAGGATCAGCGGCGCGCCGTCCTTGTGGCTGTCATAATGGCCTTCCATCGCCATGATTTTGGTCGGCTGATGCTCCAGCGTGTTGAGGCCATGCTGGTCGCCGGCGAGAATCTGGATCGGCGCCACTAAAGTGGCCATCCACATCGCCATCGAAAACATCACCCGCGCTCCGGGCAGATGCTGGTCGCGCCACAGATGAAACGCGCCAACGGCGCCGACCACCAGCGACGTCGTGAGATAGGCCGCCAGCACCATGTGGACCAGGCGGTAGGGGAATGATGGATTGAAGATGACCTTGAGCCAGTCGGCGGCGACGAACTGCCCGTCGGCATTGACGGCATAGCCCGTCGGCGTCTGCATCCAGGAATTGGCAGAGAGAATCCAGAACGCCGAGATCAGCGTGCCGGTCGCGACCATCAAAGTGGCGAGGAAATGCAGCCTGTGGCCGACCCGTTCCAGGCCGAACAGCATGACGCCCAGGAAGCCCGCTTCGAGGAAGAACGCGGTTAGCACCTCATAGGCCATCAACGGGCCGATGATGGGACCGGTCTTGTCTGCAAACACCGACCAGTTGGTGCCGAACTGGTAGGACATCACGATGCCGGATACGACGCCCATCCCGAAAGTGACGGCGAAAATCTTCAGCCAGTAATTAAACAGGTTGATGAAGACTTCGCGTCCGGTCCACAGCCAGAGCCCTTCAAGCACCGCGAGGTAGCTTGCAAGCCCGATCGTGAAGGCCGGGAACACGATGTGGAACGACATCGTGAAGGCGAACTGCGCCCGGGCCAACACCGCCGCATCCCAGCCCTCGAACATGGCGTCCATCCATCGTTACAGGCCGGCACTCTATCGCGCTTATGGTTGCGTTGGAACTAGACAAGCGGATGAGGTCGCGCGTTGGCGGGATGGCTGCCATCTCTGGAAAGCGGCGAACATGGCTGCACATACGAGAACGACCCGAGGAAGGTCATTCCACTCGGGTCGTTAAAAGATATTTGAAAGCGATTTGACGCTCAGGTCACGCGGCCAGGGTATCGACGCCGGCTACTCGGAGCAGGTCGGCGAGCTGCTTGCGGGCATAAAACATCCGGGTTTTCACCGTGCTCTGCGGGATTCCGATGATCTTGCCGACCTCTTCGACCGATTTCTCGTGATAATAGACGAGGTTGATGATCTCGCGGTGCGCCGGTGACAGTTTCGCGACGCAGGCGCGCAGGATGGCGCGTGTGTTGCTGCGATCCAGCGAGGCTTCCGGGGTATCGGCCTCGTCGGCGATTTCAAGCACGTCTTCCTGGTCGATATCCTCATGCCGGCGCTGGCGCAGCGCGGTCAGCGCCTTGAAGCGGGCAATCGACAACAGCCACGTGGAAACCTGGGAGCGACCTTCGAACTGACTGGCGGTACGCCACACGTCGAGGAAGACCTGGCTGACGAGGTCTTCCGCCATGGTGGCATCCCGCACCATGCGCAGGATGAAACGGTAAACCCGTACATTGTGACGGGAATAGAGGATGTGCATCGCGGTACGGCCGCCATCGGCAATACTTTCCAGTAGCATCTCATCCGAGGTCGCCTGGGCGGCGATAATGCCCTGACGGGCTGCTTCATTGATGGCAATGACGTTCGGCATGACAGGCTCCCACTGACCGCTACGTTGCGGCGCTTCGTTGGGCAAATTGGTAAAGAGCCAACATTTCCGGACGTCTGCACGAACAACGGAAAATGGTTTCATGCGCAGGAGAATTGTTTCGTCGTCACTTTGGCGACGAAATATTCGGGCAGGAAACATGAGCAATTTGAACGAGGTAAATTTTAGGTTGTTGTGTCGCGGCTGAGCGGGCCGATGGAGCCGGATTCGCGGAACCTTTCCGGCAGTTGCGATTTCGCGGGTTTCTCGACCCAATACGCTGGTAGTCCGAAGCCTATTTCCGCTCGGTACAGGCTCGAAGACAGGCTTCACGGCCCGGACGATCCGTACGGAATGACTCAACGAACCCGCCTTTGCGCTGGGTCACAAAAACCGTCTTCCCGTCAGGGCCGCCAAAGGCGAGATTGGTCGGCTCTTTGGCATTGAGCGGTATTTCCCGCTTCAATTTCCCCTGCGGGCTCAGCACCGCGATGGTGCCTTTGAGGATTCGTGCCACAAACAGGTCTCCGGCGGTATCGGTACGCAGGCCGTCGATATCGAAATCGTCGAACCGCTTCACGAGTTTCGGCGAGAGAAGATGGCTGCCGTCGATCCGGTACGACCAGATCTCCTTTGTGTCGGACTCGCCGACATAGAGCGTCTTGCCGTCCGGGCTGAGATCAATCCCGTTGGTGGTGCTCATATGGCGATCGGCGATCATTCTTTCGCCGGTGACCGTGCCGTCGGCGGATTTCCCAATTCGCCAGACCTGCCCGTCATGCTGCTTCCAATGGGGGTCGCTCGCATAGATCGTGCCGTCGGTCGCGATCGTCATATCGTTGGGCTGATTGAAATCGTCGGAGTGGAAATAGGTTTCGACGTTTTTGCCGTCCGCACCGACCAGGAAGATATTATGCTTCTTGTAATCGGCGACGAACATGCGGCCGTCGCGGTCGAAACGGATGGCAACTCCCACGCTGCCTTCCGGCAGCACCGCGAACAATTCCGATTGCGACGCGCCAGCCGGCAGTTTCCCGATCGTGCCGGGCTTGCCGAAATTGACGACGTAGAGATTGCCGTTCTGGTCGACAGCCGGTCCTTCGATACCGAAGGTGTATTCGCCGGCCGGCGTGACTTGCCGGCTTTGGAATCTGGCTTCCTGGGCGACCGCGCACGAGGCGATGATCCAGCAAACGGCAAGCCCGCAAAAAAATAAGGATGTTTTGTTCAATATCGTCACCATTCGCATCTTGGTACTGACCGTTCAAATACACGTTGGCCGGGCAGGTGATGCGGCTGCAGATCGGCGCTTGCTTCGGGGCTTGTCGACTTGAATTGCGCCGCATTCGTGTTCGTCGCGGTCCATGGGAAACCCGCATGATAGCCAAGCTTATGCGCAGCACCAGCGGTTTTGCTAAAACAGCGCCTGGCAGCAATATCGTGCGCTCGGTCCGACGGCGCGTTGATATGACGAGCGGATCTTGAAAACCTCGACGGCTCTCTTTGCTCATCGCAATATCAGGCTCAATCCGCTGCGTCTCGGCGTGCGCCGGCGCAGCACGTCAGGGGCGACGGCGCTCGCGGTCGCCGCGGTCGTGGCGCAGTACTCGCCTCTTTTGAGCGCTTACGAGCAAAGGCTGAGCGCAGGCATCATTCAACGGCAACGTCAAGTCGGGCGACAAACGCAAATTGTCGGTCACCGCCGAAAGCATCACGTGCAGGATCAGCAACGTCGCCATCGCCGAACGGAGCTGCGAACTGACCTTCAAGAAAGGCAACCGCACATAAAGCCTCGAGGCCAACGAGCTGCATAACCCCACAATGAGGTTCCGCGTGCGTGTCGCGGAAGGCGCGGCCGGCTCGATGATCGAAGGCGTCACCAAACTGAATTGCCCCCTCGATGCCTGCGCGTCATCAAGGATAGGCTGCATTTTTGCGCGGTTGCTGTTGCTGCTTGGCTTCATCAATCAATGATATCAACCAGTGCGAACCATGGACCCCAATCAGGAATTAACAGCTTAAGCGTACTGTCTTCAGCTCTTGTCGCCGGAAGGCGAGAACAGATATCCGCCGCCCCGGATGGTGCGGATCACTGCGGGCTTGGTCGGGTCCGGTTCGATCTTGCGGCGGATTCGCATGATGCGCAGATCGACTGCGCGGTCGAAGGCTTCGCTGTCGCGTGCGTTGGCCAATTCCAGCAGCCGCTCGCGCGACAGCACCCGCTTCGGGTTCGCCGCGAACACTTTCAGCAGTCCGAATTCGGAAGCCGTCAGCGGATGCTCGTTGCCCTCGTCGTCGCGCAGCGCCTGCGCCTCGAGGTCGAGCCATTTGGTTCCGAACCGCACCAGCTGGTCTTTCGCCGCTTTCGTTCCGGCCGCTTCCGGCGTTGCGGCCTGCGCCCGGACCGGCGCGCTGCGCCGTAACACCGAGCGGATTCGTGCCATCAATTCGCGCAACTCGCAGGGTTTCGCGACGTAATCGTCGGCGCCGAGTTCGAGCCCGACCACGCGATCGATCGGGCTTGCGGTTGCCGTCAGCATGATGACGGGGACATTGGTGCGGCTTTTCAGGTCGCGAATAATGGAAAGCCCGTCTTCCTCCGGCATGTTCAGGTCGAGCACCACGAGATCTGGCACCGTGACCTCGATCGCGCCACGCAGGCTCTTGCCGCCGTCGCAGAGCGTCACGGTGAAGCCGTGCATCTTGAGATAATCGCCGACCATCTCGCGGGCCGGCGCCTCGTCGTCGACTATGATGATGTGCTGACTTTGGGTCATGTTTTTATTCGATCATGCGTCTGTCGCGGGCAGTGTGACGGTGAAGGTGGATCCTTGTCCCGGCCCGGCGCTATCGGCCGTGACTTCGCCGCCATGCATGTCGATGATGCGCTTGACGATCGATAGACCGAGACCGGTCGAGCTTTCGCCGCCGGTCGGTTTGGCGGAAAGCCGCTGGAACCGGCCGAACAGCCGTCCGAGATCTTCGGGCGACAGGCCGGCGCCTTCGTCGGCGATGCGGATGATGGTGTTATTCTTCTCGTGGCTGACCAGCATCGTGATCTTACCGCCGATCGGGCTGTATTTGATCGCGTTGCTGACGAGATTGTCGATCGCTTCGCGGATACGGTCGGCATCGCACATGGTGACGATATTCGGCGGCGCAGAGACCGTGATAGTCTGCTGCTTGTTGACGGCCGATGGCTGATTGGCGTCGGCGACTTCCCGGACCAGGCCCGCGACATCGACCGGCTCGCGGCGAATGGTGATGTCGAAGGCGTCGGCCATCGCGTCCGAAATCAGGTGGTCGACCATCGAGGTCAGCCGCTTGGTGGCGTCGCGGATGTGCTCGACCTGGGAGGTGATGCTCTCCTTGGACGAGCCGGCGCCGATCAATTCGGTCAGCATTTCGGTGCGGCCGAGAATAACGCCGAGCGGATTCTTTAAATCATGGGCGACGGTGCCGAGAATTTCGTTCTTGAAGCCATTGGCGCGCTGCAGCCGCAGCCATTGCGCCGACAGCCGGCGGTTGGCCTGCATCAGCGCGCGGGTGCGCTGCGCGACGCGGTCTTCGAGCTGCGTATTCGCCTCGTGCAGCTGCTGATACAGAATGACATTGTCGAACGCGATCGAAAGCCGGCTGCCGAAAATCTCGACCAGCGAGCGGTCGGTTTCGGACAGCTCGCGCTCGGCCTGCAGCAACACCACCACCTCGCGTCCGCTGCCGGTGCGGACGTAAAGTACGGTGCGGTGGTCGACGAATTCATGCTTGCGGCGCCGGAAGGCGGCTTCCACCATCGAGCGCAAATCCGGGTCGAGCGATTTGGAGCTGGCCATGCCGATGAAGCGGCTGTAGCAGCCAGAGCCGGCCAGCACGGAAAAGTCGTCGCCGACTACACCGCCGTCGCGCAGCACCAGAATCCCGGCGCAATCGACGTTCAGCAGCGAGGCGATTTGCGTCAGCACGCCTTCGGCCAGGCGCTGCATGGATTTGAAGTCGTACAGGGTCGAGGCGGCATCGATGATGATTTCCAGCCCGCGCCTGGTCTGGACCATGCGCTCCAGTTGCTGGTAGCTGCGTAACGCCGCGGTCAGCGAGGTGAACAGCTTGTCGGCGGTAAGCTCGGTTTTCGCCTTGTAGTCGTTGATGTCGTATTGGACGATCACGCGGCGCTCGGGCGCCTGCCCGGGCTGGCCGGTGCGCAGGATGATGCGGACGGTCTCATTGTTAAGTTCGTTGCGGATGTATTCGACCAGATCGAGGCCGGCCGCGTCGGTTTCCATGATGACGTCGAGCAGGACGGCCGCGATGTCGGGATGGGCGCGCATCAAGGTGCGGCCCTCGGCGGCCGAATAGGCCGAGAGGATCTCGAGTGACTGCCCATTGAGATTGTAGTCGCTCAGCGCAAAGCGGGTGCCTTCATGCACGGCCTGGTCGTCATCGATGACCGCGACCTTCCACCTGCGTGCTGTCGACGTTTCCGGAACCGTTCCGGTATCGTCGATCAGGTGGAGGACATCGTCCTGTTCGGCCATTGAGCAGTCCCGTCACTTGCTGAATCTTCGGTCGTGGAGCCGCCTTTGGCGACCCTTGGTATGATAATGCGAAAAGTGGTGCCTTGTCCCAGCCTTGAATCCAGCATCATCCGGCCGCCAAGCTGCTGGGTGACGAGATTATAGACAATATGCAGGCCGAGGCCCGTCCCGCCCTCGTTGCGGCGCGTGGTAAAGAACGGGTCGAAGGCCTGCCGCTGCACGTCCGGTGACATTCCGGCCCCATCGTCGGCGAAAATGATCTCGACGTCGTCATTGCCGCGGGGACGTCCTGAAATCGAGATCGTCCCGGAGCGTCCGTCGCCGAAGGCGTGATTGGCGGCGTTGAGGAACAGATTGGTCAAAATCTGGCCATAGGAGCCCGGGTAGCCGTCGATGATCAGGCCTTCGGGCACCTCGACCGACAGGGCGATCGACGCCTTTTTCAGGGCCGGGCGCAGGCTGGCGATGATCTGGTCGGTCGCCTCGCTCAGGCTGAATTGCCGGCGTTCCGCATGCGAGCGGTCCACCGCGACCTGCTTGAACGACTGAATCAGTTCGCCGGCGCGATGCAGATTGCTGACCAGTTGCTGGGCGGCATCGCGCGAGGTTCGGACGAATTCCTCGAGCTGGGATCGCCGCAGCCCGGTTCCGGAATTAACCTCGGCCTCGAATATTTCGGTACGGCGCGCAAAACTGGAAGCAACGGTCAGGCTGATGCCGATCGGGTTGTTCACTTCATGGGCGACCCCGGCGACCAGGCCGCCCAACGCGGCCAGGCGTTCGGCGTCGATCAGGTTTTGCTGCGCGGCGTTCAACTCGTGCAGGGCGTTCTCGGCCTTCTCTTTTGACGCGCGCAATTCGTCCTCGGTCTTGCGCTTGGCGATGGCGTTTTCGCGGAACACTTCCACCGCGCGCGCCATCGCGCCGACTTCGTCCCGGGCGCTCGTTCCCTGGACGCGGCGGTTATAATCGCCCGATGTGATCGCCTGCATCGCCGTCATGATCTGCTGCAACGGCAGGCGGATACTGAGCGCGATCACGACGCCCGCGGTGATGATGATGCCAAGAAAGATCACGGCGATCGACAACACCTTGCGCGAAATGTCGGCCAGCGTCCGGTCGAAGGTCTCCTGCGCCTTCTGCTCGCGCTGGCGCATCTTGATCGATAATTCGTCGACGGTGCTGCTGGCTTCGGCCTGACTGGCGTCGATCGCGTCGCGCAGCAGTTCGGTTCGGGTCGTGAGTTGCTCCGACAATTTCTTCAGACCGGAGCGTAGCGCCCCCGCCCGCGCATTCAATCGCTGCAACGCCATCCGCTGCAGATCATTGTCGGCAAGGTCGGCCATGACCGGGATGGTCTGTTCGATGGTCTCGGTATTGCGGCGGGCTTCCTCGGCGGAGGCGGTGGCCAGCGAAAGATAATAGGCGTTGGCGGCGACCAGCATCGCGGTGAACGCTTCGCGGGATTTTCCAAGCGATGGCCAGATCAGGGCGTCGCGGTGCCCCGTCGCGCCCTCGATGATTGAATAAAGCCCCGCCATGTCCCGCGCCGGGGTCAGCACCTCATCCTCATAGGTTTTTGAAATGGTCGCCTGCACGTCGCGCAATTGGCCGAAGCCGTTGAGGAAGCGTTCGGTGACGTGCTCGAGCTGCTGCACCGATCCCGACAATACCGGGTCGGTCGAGGCACGCGTGGTCAAAGTGCCGAGCACCGTCTCGCGCGAATGCGATATCTCGTTGAATAATTCCGGGCTCGGTTGCGTGATGTAGCGATGGATCAGGTTCTGCAAATGGCCGGTTTCGCTCTCCAGCAGCGCCAGGATCTTGTCGGATTCGCGCACCTGCCGCACATCGTCCCAGGCCGAGCCGAGCACCTGGACGCCATTCCAGATCATCGCGACCAGCACCACGACAACCGCTGAGTTCAGCGCCGCGATCGACAGGATGCGCCAGCGGATCGGCACCGCACGGACCAGCCCAACGATGCGGGCACGGCCCTGCGCGGCGAAACTCGCCGGCCGTTCCTCAGCCTCGTGTTGCTCTGGCGTTGCTGCGACCAATTCAGTCCACCTTGCGAATGCGTTCGATCAATTCCGCGGCCGCGGGGTCGCGTTTTGCCTTGGCGTAGATTCCATCCATTGCTGTTTCGAACGGCTTGCGGTCGAAGTCGGTAATGATTGTCACGCCGGCGCTTTCGGCCTGCCGGCGCGATTGTTCCTCAAGATCCTTCCATCGCTTGCGCATGAACTGGCTCGACTCGAGCGCCGCCTCGCGAAAAATCTTGCGGTCCTCGGCCGACAGGCTTTCCCAGGCCTTTTGCGACATCACCAGCACTTCCGGGCTCATCGTGTGTTCGGTGAGGGTATAGTAGCCGGCATATTTGTAGTGGTCCGTGGTGACAAAGGACGGCCAGTTGTTCTCCGCGCCGTCGATCAGCTTGGTGGCGAGCCCGGTGCGAACCTGTCCGTAGGGCAGTTCGATCGGATCCGCGCCCAGCGCCTTGATCATATCGGACATTAACTCGGACTGCTGCACGCGAAGCCTTAATCCCTTCATGTCCGCGATGGTGCGGACCGGCCGGACGCTGTTGTAGATCGATCTCGCGCCGGAATCGTAGAATGTCAGGCCGACAAACCCATAGGGCTCGAAGCTGTCGAGGATGGAGGTGCCGATCGGTCCGTCCATCACCTTCTGCATGTGCTCGATGGAGCGAAACAGGAATGGCATCGCCAGCACATTCATCGCCGGCACGAAGGCTCCGATCGGCGCGACATTGGTGCGGTTGAGATCGATCGCGCCGACGCGGGTCTGTTCGATGGTCTCCTTTTCCTCGCCGAGCTGGCGCGAATGAAAAACCCGGATCTGATGACGGCCGCCGCTGCGCTCCGCGATCAGGCGGCCCATATACCGCAGCGCCTCGACGGTCGGATAATCTTCGTTCTGGGTGTCGGCGGCGCGAAATTCCCGCGCCCATACGCTCGGGGTGACTCCCGTCAGAAGCAGCGCGACGACCATGATTGTGGTCCGCCAAATATCGGCGCGGCTGTACACTGGCACTTCATCCCCCTGTAATGGTGTCGGTGATTGGAAAGAAAGGTTCAACGAAGGCTAGCAGAAGGTCCCCACGATCGCAGTTCCGGCACGCCGATCGCAAGGGCGGTGATCTCGATGATATCGCAGTCCAACTATCGCCCAAGGAAAGGGCGATTTTAATCTCTGCCTATTCAGTGAGCAATGACATTTCTTTGTATGCAATGACCTCGCCGGGCGACGATGCTGAAACGGCGTCTGGATAATTCATAATCAAAGTCAAATCAGAGGTTTAGTGCCGGCGTAAGCGCTCATTAAGATTTGGCACGAACCTTGCGACATCTCTTCTCCAAAAGCCGATTTCCTCGTGCGTTGGAGCATCAGATGAAGCGCCGCGATTTTCTCAAATCCGTAACCGGCGTCGCCGCCGGCGCCCTGGTGCCCGCGCCCGCGATCTGGTCGGCGGCCAAGGCCGACGCCCGCTCGGAGACGCTGCTGGTCGTCACCGAAAACGGGCCCAACAATCTCGACATTCATGGGGTCGGAACCAACCGTTCCGGCTACGAGACTTCGTGGAATTGCTACGACCGGCTCATCAGCCATGAAACCAAGACGCTGCCGGATGGCACGTTGTCCTACGACCGGGACAAGTTCAAACCCGAACTCGCTGAAGACATGAACATCGGCGACATGTCGGTCACCTTCAAACTGAAGAAGAACGCGAAATTCCACGACGGCACGCCGGTCACCGCCAAGGATGTAAAATGGTCGCTCGATCGCGCGGTGACCGTCGGTGGCTTTCCCACGGTGCAGATGAAGGCCGGTTCGCTGGTCAACAAGGAGCAGTTCGTCATCGTTGACGACAGCACCGTCCGTGTCGATTTCATCAAGAAAGATCGCCTGACCATACCCGATCTCGCGGTGATCGTGCCGAGCGTCTACAATTCGGAACTGCTGAAGACCAAGGCCACGGAAAAGGATCCCTGGGCGCTCGAATATACCAAGAGCAACACGGCCGGCGGCGGCGCTTACAAAGTGACGAGCTGGAAACCCGGCGTTGAAACGGTCTACGAGCGTCACGACGGCTGGGTCGGCGGCAAACTGCCGCAGCTCAAGAAGGTCATCTGGCGCACGATTCCGTCGCAGGGCAACCGTCGCGCGCTGATCGAGCGCGGCGATGCCGACATCTCTTTCGATATGTCGAGCAAGGACACGTCGGAGCTGAAGAAGGCGAACAAGCTCGTCATCATCTCCAACCCGATCGGCAACGGCATGTACTGCGTCGAGTTGAATGTGAAGACGCCGCCGTTCGATAATCCGAAGGTCCGGCAGGCGATCGCCTATGCGCTGCCCTACCAGAAGATCATGGACGCGGCGATGTTCGGTCTCGCCAATCCGTTGTTCGGCGGCCCGTCGAACAATGTCACCGATATTACCTGGCCGGCGAAAACCGGCTACAGCGATGACATCGCCAAGGCCAAGGCATTGATGGCCGAGAGCGGCGTCTCCAATATCGACACCACGGTATCTTTCGACCTCGGCGCCGGCGATATCTGCGAACCGATCGCGGTGCTGGTGCAGGAAGCCCTCGGTCAGATCGGCATCAAGACCGCGATCAACAAGGTGCCGGGTGCCAACTGGCGCAGCGAAATGTCAAAGAAGTCGATGCCGCTGATGATCAATTTCTTCTCCGGCTGGCTCGACTATCCCGAGTATTATTTTTTCTGGTGCTATTCCGGCCAGAATTCGATTTTCAACACCTCGAGTTACGTCAATCCGGACATGGACGTCCTGATTAACGGCGCGAGCGCCGCCGCGGCCGCTGGCGACAAGGACAAATACGCCAAGGACGTCGAAGGCTTTATTTCGAAGGCTTACAACGAGGCGCCGCGCATTCCGCTGTTCCAGCCGCTGCTCAACGTCGCGACGCAGAAGAATATTTCAGGCTACGCCTACTGGTTCCACCGGCAACTCGACTACCGCTCAATCGTCAAGGGCTGACGAGCCGTCACTGGAGGCGCGCGGCAATCGTATCGCTTCTTAACGCGGTTCGAGAAATTTGGGGCAGAAG
This sequence comes from uncultured Alphaproteobacteria bacterium, assembly GCA_963790595.1. Classification (GTDB taxonomy): domain Bacteria; phylum Pseudomonadota; class Alphaproteobacteria; order Rhizobiales; family Xanthobacteraceae; genus Bradyrhizobium. The sequence goes on from CAWBPE010000019.1 coordinate 719,331, forward strand.
ACCATGTTGACGATCGCAAAGCGTCTGCTGACGGTGATCCCGACCCTGATCGGTGTCGTGATCGTGACATTCCTGCTGACCCGCGTATTGCCCGGCGATCCCGCGGTTTACTTCGCAGGACCGGCGGCCACGCCGCAGTCGATTGCTGAAATCCGCAAGTCGTTGGGGCTCGACCGGTCGCTACCCGACCAGTTCGCGCGTTACGTCAATGATCTCGCTCACGGCAATTTCGGCAATTCGCTTTCCACCGGCCGTCCCGTCGCGACCGAAATCTCCAGCCGCCTGCCGGCGTCGGCGGAGCTGACGCTGGCGGGTCTCATTCTGGCGATCGTCATCGCAGTGCCGCTCGGTATTTTCGCGGCGGTCAAACAAGGTTCTTTCATCGATCATCTCTGTCGGGTGATCGCCACGGCCGGGGTGTCGTTACCGGTGTTCTTTACCGGGCTGTTATTGGTTTATATCTTCTACTTCAATCTCGGATGGTCGCCCGCGCCTATTGGCCGGCTTGATGCCTTTGCCACGGCGCCGCCTGACATTACCGGCTTCTATCTGATCGACAGTCTGATCACGGGGAATTTCGAAACCTTCCGCGCTTCGTTCAGCCAGTTGATCCTCCCGGCGGTGACGCTGGCGGTGTTCTCACTGGCGCCGATCACGCGCATGACCCGCGCCTCTATGCTGGCGATCCTGGCCTCCGAGTTCGTCCGGACCGCACGCGCCAGCGGTCTCAACGACCGTACCGTCATCCTCACCTATGCTTTCCGTAACGCCATGCTGCCGGTGGTGACGACACTGGGCATGGTGTTCTCGTTCCTGCTCGGCGCCAATGTGCTGGTGGAAAAAGTCTTTGCCTGGCCGGGCATCGGCTCCTACGCCGTCGAGGCGCTGCTGCAATCGGATTTCGCGCCGGTGCAAGGCTTCGTGCTGACGATGGCGGTGTTGTACGTGGCGCTCAACCTTTTGATCGACATGCTCTACGGCGTGATCGATCCGCGTGTGAGGCTTGAAGCATGACCGAAGCCAGCCTGACTGCCGTGCCCGTCGTGGAGGCGCAACCGAAGCCTCCCACCAACTCGATTTTCCGCCACGCGATCTATGTGGTGGCGGACAATCCGGTGACCGGATTGTCGTTCGGGCTGTTCGTGCTGATCGCGGTGTGCGCCCTGATCGGCCCCTACATCGTGCCCTACGATCCGCTCGCCAGCGACACTTCCGCAACCCTGCAATCGCCATCGCTGCATCATTGGTTCGGCACTGATTTGCTGGGCCGCGATATTTTCAGCCGCGTGCTGGCCGCGACCCGTCTCGACTTCACGATCTCGATCGCGTCGGTGGCGTTGGTGCTGTTCATGGGCGGGCTGGCCGGGATCGCCGCTGGGTTCTTCGGCGGATGGACCGACCGTATCGTCGGGCGCATCTCCGACACGATCATGGCGTTTCCCTTGTTTGTGCTGGCGATGGGCATCGTCGCCGCGCTGGGCAATACCGTGACCAATATCGTGATCGCGACCGCGATCATCAATTTTCCGCTCTATGTCCGCGTCGCGCGCGCCGAAGCCAATGTGCGGCGTGAAGCCGGTTTCGTGCAGGCCGCGCGATTGTCCGGCAATAGTGATTTCCGTATTTTGCTGGTGCACATCCTGCCGAACATCATGCCGATCATGATGGTGCAGATTTCGCTCACCATGGGCTACGCCATTCTGAATGCCGCGGGCCTCTCGTTCATCGGTCTCGGCGTCAAGCCGCCGACGCCGGAATGGGGCATCATGGTCGCGGAAGGCGCGACCAATATTATTTCGGGCGAATGGTGGGTGGCCTTCTTCCCCGGCGGCGCGCTGATGATCGCGGTGTTTTGCTTCAACCTGCTCGGTGACGGCTTGCGCGATCTGGTCGATCCGCAGCGGAGGACGTAGCGCATGACTGAACAAACGACCGCGCTACCCCTGCTCGAGGTCAGCGACCTCACGGTGGAGTTTGCGACCCGGCGCGGCATCGTCAAGGCGGTGCAGCACGTCAATATCGCGGTGGGCAAGGGCGAAACGCTGGGTATTGTCGGCGAATCCGGTTCGGGCAAATCTGTCACGTCCTATGCGGTGATGCGGATTCTCGACCGCGCCGGCAGGATCGCCGAGGGTTCGGTGATGTTCTCCGGCGTCGACGTCAAGGGCGCGACCGAGAGCCAGATGCGCGACCTGCGCGGCCGCGAAATGTCGATGATTTTCCAAAGCCCCCGGCTGGCGCTCAATCCAATTCGCAAAATCGGTCACCAGATCGAAGACGTGCTGCTGCAGCACGTCCAGGTGGACCGCTCGCAGGTCACGGACCGCGCGATCGCGGCGCTGGAGCAGGTCAAGATCGCGCGGCCGCGCGAGCGTTATCACGCCTATCCGTTCGAACTGTCAGGCGGCATGTGTCAGCGCGTGGTGATCGCGCTGGCGCTGGCCTGCAATCCGCAGCTTCTGATCGCCGACGAGCCGACCACCGGCCTCGACGTCACGACACAGAAGGCCGTGATGGATCTGGTGGTCGAACTGACCAAGCGCCGCAGCATGTCGACAATTCTGATCACACATGATCTCGGATTGGCCGCGGCCTATTGCGATCGCGTGGTGGTGATGGAAAAGGGCCGCGTGGTCGAAACCGCGCTGTCCGCCAATATCTTCACCAAGCCCGAACACGCCTATACCAAGAAGCTGATGCGCGCGACGCCGCGGCTTGGCGTCTCGCTGCGTGATCTGCTGCCGGAAGAGGAAGCGGCGGCGCTTGCGCCGGTGCCGGCGACGGTGGCTCCGGCTGCAGGCGAGGACAAGGCGAAGAAGCCACTGCTTCTGATCGAAAAACTCGTGAAGGAATATCCGCGCCAGGGCGCCACGGCGACGTTGGGCAAACTGTTCGCGCGCAAGCCGGCGGCGGAGCCCGAGGTGTTTCGTGCGGTCGACGGCATCAGCTTTTCCATCGCCCATGGCGAAAGCGTTGGGCTGGTCGGAGAATCCGGCTGCGGCAAATCGACCACTTCGATGATGGTGATGCGGCTTTTGGATCAGACGTCGGGCCGCATCATGTTCGACGGCGACGAGATCGGCGGTATGATGCCAAGCGCCTTTGCGCGGTTGCCGCTGCGCAAAAGCATCCAGATGGTGTTTCAGGATCCGACCGACAGCCTCAATCCCCGCTTCACCGCGGCGCGCGCGATCGCCGATCCGATCATGCAGCTCGGCGATATCAAGGGGCGCGACGCCTTGCGCGCCCGCTGCGAGGAGTTGGCTGTCATGGTCGGTCTGCCGGTCAATCTGCTCGATCGATTCCCGCATCAACTGTCGGGCGGCCAGAAGGCCCGCGTCGGAATTGCACGGGCGATCGCGTTGCACCCAAAACTTGTCATTCTCGACGAGCCGACCGCGGCGCTCGACGTCTCGGTGCAGGCGGTGGTGCTGAACCTGCTGCAGGATCTCAAGCAGTCGTTGGGAATGAGCTATTTGTTCGTGTCGCACGACTTGAACGTCGTACGATTACTATGCGACCGCGTTATCGTGATGCGGACGGGCCGAATCGTCGAACAGGGGCCTTCGGAACAGGTCTTGGGCAATCCGCAGGATGCCTATACAAAAGAGCTGTTGACCGCTATTCCACATCCGCCCTTGCCGGTTCATTGAAGTTGCCGGCGGATGCGGTAATACTGGCGGACGGTCCCGACGGAACACGGAACAATAATGGCTGCTGATTCATTGGATGACTATATCGACGCCGTGTCGAAAGCCATGATGCTGCCGATCGACGACAGCTGGAAGCCGGCGGTGCGGGCCAATCTCGAGGTGTCGCTGAAACTGGCGCGGCTGGTGGATGAATTTGCGTTGTCAGACGAAGCCGAGTCCGCCAGTGTCTTTGCAGCCTGATCCCGCCATGACGTCTGGCCTCGACGGATTGTCGGCCTCGGACATCGCAACAGCCGTGAAGAGCCGCAAGCTGTCGGCGCTCAGCGTCACCAACGCAGCGCTGGCGCGGATCGCCAAACACGATCCACTCCTCAATTCATTCACCGACCTCACAACTGAGCGTGCGCGCGCCAAAGCGAGCGCGGTCGATGCCGCGATTGCCGCGGGCAAAAGTGCCGGCCCGCTCGCCGGCGTGCCGTTCGCGGTCAAGAACCTGTTCGACGTGCAGGGCCTGTCGACCCGCGCCGGATCGAAGATCAACCGCGATCTGCCGCCATCGCTGCGCGATGCCACGCTGATCGAGCGCATGGAAGCGGCCGGCGCGGTCATGGTCGGCGCGCTCAACATGGGCGAATACGCCTACGACTTTACCGGCGAGAATATTCATGACGGTCCTTCGCGCAATCCGCATGATGTGACGCGGATGACGGGTGGTTCGTCGGGCGGCTCCGGCGGCGCGGTCGGCGGCGGGCTGGTGCCACTGGCGCTGGGATCGGACACCAACGGTTCGATCCGGGTGCCGTCGTCGTTTTGCGGCATCTTTGGGTTGAAGCCGACCTATGGCCGGCTGTCCCGCGCGCGGTCGTTTCCGTTTGTCTCGAGCTTCGATCATCTGGGTCCGTTCGCGCGAAATGTCGGCGATCTCGCGCTGGCCTATGATGCAATGCAGGGACCGGATGCGGATGATGCGGCGTGCACGACGCGGCCGGTCGAGCCGGTCACCTCAACGCTGACGCAGGATATCGGCGGGTTGCGGATTGCCATTGCCGGCGGCTACTTCCAGAAAAACGTGTTTGCCGAAGCGGTCGAGGCGGTCGCCCGCGTCGCCAAGGGATTGGGCATAACGCGAACCGTCGAGATTCCTGAAGCCGCGCGCGCCCGCGCGGCGGCCTATGTCATATCCACGACGGAAGGCGCTTCGCTGCACCTCGACCGCCTGCGCCAGCGGCCCAACGATTTCGATCCGGCGGTGCGCGACCGTCTGCTGGCGGGGGCGATGGTTCCGGCCTCGCTGGTCGACCGTGCGCAGAAATTTCGCCGCTGGTACCGTGCCCGGGTGCTGGAGCTGTTTGCCTCGGTCGACGTCATCATCGCACCGGCCACGCCATGTGTTGCGCCAAAGTTGGGGCAGGTGAACTTCGTGCTGGATGGCGTCGAACTTCCGGTGCGTGCCAATATCGGCATCCATACCCAGCCGATTTCCTTTATCGGACTGCCGGTTGTCGCGGTGCCGGTGCCGCTGGAGCCGATGCCGATCGGGGTGCAGATCATCGCAGCGCCCTGGCGGGAAGATATCGCGTTGCGCGTGGCATATGCGCTGGAACGCAGCGGCGTGGTTTCCGCGCCGCCGCCGAGAGGATTTTAGGAATGCAGGTCGATCTCCCCGACGTGCTCGCTGAAGTGACCGAGCAATTCGCGCGCTATGAGAAGGCGCTGGTGGCCAACGACGTCGCGGTTCTTGACGAATTGTTCCGCCCGGATTCCCGCACGCTGCGCTATGGCGGCGGCGAAAACCTCTACGGCTATGACGAGATCATGGCGTTTCGCGCGGCGCGCCCGTCGGTGGGTCTGATGCGCCGGACCGCCAGAACCGTGATCACGACCTATGGCCGCGACACCGCGGTTGCCTCGACGCTGTTTTATCGTGATTCCGCGCCCGGCAAGGTGGGGCGGCAGATGCAAACCTGGGTTCGCTTCGCGGAAGGCTGGAAGATTGTCGCCGCGCATGTCAGCGTCATCGCCGAACCGCAGGATCCATCGAAATGAGTCTCGACGATCTTCCGTCCAGCGCTCCCGAACGTGCCGGCGCCGAGCCGGAAACGGTGGTTCGGCGCGTCGGCCGGGCGTCGCCGCTGCCGGACAAGATTACGCGCGCAGAAGAGTTGCGCCTGCAACTGGCCGATGAAATCGTGCGCGGCGTGCTGGCGCCGGGAGCGGCCCTTGATGAAACCGACATTGCGACGCGTTTCAAGGTGTCGCGCACCCCGGTGCGCGAAGCGCTGCGTCAATTGGCGGCGAGCGGGCTGATCGATGCGCGGGCGCATCGCGGCGCGGTGGTGGCGCGGCCCTCGCTCGAACGGCTGACCGGCATGTTCGAGGCGATGGCGGAGCTGGAAGCGATGTGCGCCGGTCTTGCCGCGGAACGCATGCAGCCGGCCGAGCGGCACGGGTTGGAGGCGGTTCACGAGGAACTGCGGGTGTTGAGCCATGCGGGCAATCCGGATCGTTTTCATGAGGTCAATGAGCGTTTTCACAACGCGATCTATGCCGGCTCGCAGAACGACTATATCGCCGAAATCACGCTGGCGACCCGGGTGCGGGTGCAGCCGTTCCGGCGTGCGCAGTTTCGCAATCTCGGGCGATTGGCGAAGTCCCATGCCGAGCACGACCGCGTCGTCGTGGCGATCATGCGCGGCGATCGGATCGGTGCCGCGGCCGCGATGCGGGCGCATATCGAACTGGTGCGCGGCGAATACGAACTCTACGCGGTGTCGCTGTAGGTTTCTTAACCTCGCCCCGCGCGCGGGGAGAGGTCGGAGACGAAGCGATAGCAAAGTCTCCGGGTGAGGGGGACTCACCGCGCGTTCGGTTTTTGTGGAAGCAGCCCTTCGCCCCAACCCTCTTCCCGCAAGAGCGAGGCGAGGGAGCAATCACCCCGCCGCCACAAACGCGCGCCAGCCCTTGAAAGACGAAATATCGCGCGCGCCGTCGATTGCGGCAGGCTCGACAATAAAACCTTTGACGTTGCGGCCGTCCGAGAGAGCGATGGTGCCGATCGCCATCGGCGGTGGAATCGCGGCGACGAATTTGCCGAACGCGGCGGCCGAGAGTGCCCAGACTTCCAGATTGATGGACGATCCCGCTCCCGCGGCCACACGCAGCAGGCCGGGCTTCGGCGGTATGGTGTCGAGCGCATAGAGCTTGTAGTCCGGCGCGGTTGCTGTGGCCTCCAGCAATCGTCCGCCGAGCGCCTTCAATTCGCTGTTGAGCACCATGCCCGATAGATGTGCGCCGACCACCGCGATGGCGATTTCGTCGCCGCTTGCGCTGACCGGCAGATCCGCCAATGCGGGCTGCGGCACACATCGGCTGCCCAGGGTCAATTTGGTATCGGCATGAAACACCCGCCCGATGCTGGCGAGCTGCGCGTCCTGACCGGCAGGCGCCAACAGCGTGATGCCGAACGGCGCATCGTCAGACCGAATTGCCGAGGGCAATGCGAGGCCGCAGAGGTCGAGCAGGTTGACGAAATTGGTGTAGGTGCCGAGCCGGCTGTTGAGTTCGATTGGATTGGCGAGCACTTGCGCGGTCGAATACACGGTCGGCGCCGTCGGCAACACCAAGGCGTCGATATTGGTGAAGGCGCGCTCGGCGATCCGGCGCAGCGTTTGCAGCCGGTACAGGGCCGCGAATGTGTCGGCGGCGGTCAGCCGCGCGCCGCCGGCCGCGATTTCGCGCGTGATGGGATGGATCGCATCCGGCGATGAAGCCAGGAGGTTGCGGATCACCAGATAGCGTTCCGCGACCCACGGACCCTCATAGAGCAGCCGTGCGGTCTCGTAGAACGGCTCGAGATCGAAGCCGACCAGCGTCGCACCCAACGACGTCCAGCGCCTGAGCGCCTCGCCGTAGGCGGCTTCTGCGTTCTTGTCGCCGAAGAAAATCAACTGGCCGTCGCGCGGTACGCCCAATCGCAGATTGGCCGGAAACGCAGTGACCGGTCCCAGCGGCCGGTTACGCGAAAACGGATCGGCGCCGTCAGGGCCGGCCATCACAGCCAGCGCCGCGGTAGCGTCATCGACGGTGAGCGCGAACACCGAGACGCAGTCGAGGGTGCGGCAGGCCGGCACCATGCCGGCGGTGGAGATCAGTCCAAGGCTCGGCTTCAGCCCGACGATATTATTGAGCATCGCCGGTACGCGGCCGGAGCCCGCGGTATCGGTGCCCAGCGCCAGCGGCACCAGTCCGGTCGATACGGCGACCGCCGAGCCCGAACTCGATCCGCCCGGAATGAGATCGCCGCGCATCGGATTGTTGGGGATGCCATAGGGCGAGCGCACGCCAACCAGACCGGTCGCGAACTGATCGAGATTGGTCTTGCCGATGATGATGGCGCCGGCCGCGCGCAGCCGCGCCACCGCAGTCGAGTCATGCGCCGGCAAATAGGAAAACGCCGGACAGGCGGCCGTAGTGGGCAATCCCGCAACGTCGATATTATCCTTCACCGCGACCGGAATGCCATACAGCGGCAGCAGCGACGCATTTTTCGCGGTCAGGGCTTCCGCTTCCGCCAGTGCATCCGCCTCATCGCGCAGGCTGATGAAAATAGCGGGATCATTATGCTCGCGAATCCGCTGATAGCTACGCGCCACCGTCTGCGCTGGCGTCACCTGACCGGCGCGATGGGCGGCGAGAATGGCGGCGACCGTTTCCGTCACGCGTGGCTCCGATCGGAAATCAGCTTGGTCGGCAGGAGCTTGGTCAGCAGGTGCGGCAAGGCGTGTCTCCGGATGCAAAATAGTGGGGGTCGCAGGTTGAGGTCCGCCATGGCTGACCGGGCTCCGGGACTAGAATCCTTCGCCGATCGAAGCAAGCGGTGTGCCATTGTGCACACTGAAATTGCGATGCTATTCCGAGTGAATAAGCACTTATTATCAGATGCTTGGATCAGTTTCGGAAGTAGCATCGGGCCCTCGAAGGAAATACGATCCATCACATCTGCTCATTTTATGGGCAGGGATATTTGGTGCTTGCGGTTCGGCCTACCTGGTCGCCGCTACATTAGCCGCGCATGCCGTTCCCGCGTCGCGCAAAACGTCGCATGATGGCGAAGGAATAAAAACAAACACAGCAACAGGGGGAGACGTGATGAGGGGTCTGAGGGGATGTCTGGCGCTGGCGTTGTCGTGTGCCGTATGGGGATCCGCACGCGCGGAGATTTCCGACAATGTGGTGCGGGTCGGCGTGCTCAACGATATCTCGGGCATTTTCCAGGATACCAACGGCATGGGCTCGGTTGAGGCCGCGCGGATGGCTGCGGAAGATTTCAACGGCGGCAGCAAAAACATCAAGGTCGAGATCGTCTATGCCGATCACCAGAACAAGGCGGATGTCGGTTCGGCGATCGCGCGCAAATGGCTCGATGTTGACGGGGTCGATGCCATTGTCGATGTGCCGAATTCGGCCGTCGGCCTCACCATTAATTCGCTGCTTCGCGGCACCAGGATGACCTTCCTGGCCTCATCCACGGCCAGTTCCGATCTCACCGGCAAGGCCTGCTCGCCGAATACCATCCAATGGGTCAATGACGCCTGGGCGACCGGCAACACCACGGCGGCAGCGATGATGGCGCGTGGCGGCAAGGATTGGTATTTCGTCACGGTGAATTACGCGCTCGGTCAGGGCATCGAAGCCGAAGCCACCAAATACATCGAGAACCATGGCGGCAAGGTACTGGGCTCGAGCAAGCACCCGCTCGGTAACCCGGACTTTGCCTCGTTTCTGCTGCAGGCGCAGAACTCCAGGGCCAAAGTCATCGGCCTCGCCAATGCCGGCGGCGACACTATCAATGCCGTCAAGCAGGCCGCCGAATTCGGCATCCAGCAAGGCGGTCAGAGCATGGTGGCATTCCTGCTGTTCATCAACGACGTGCACGGGATGGGACTGAAAGTCGCGCAGGGCCTTCAATTGCTGGAGGCGTTCTATTGGGACATGGACGAGGATACCCGTGCCTTCGCCAAACGTTTCGCCGCGCGGCCCGGCATGAACGGCAAGATGCCAAGCGGCAATCAGGCCGGCGTCTACGCCTCGACGCTGGCGTATCTCAATGCGGTGGCGGCGACTGGCAGTGACAACGCCAGGGATGCCGTTCCGCAGATGAAGAAGTTCAAGGGCAAGGATAAATTGTTCGGCGATGTCGCGATCCGCGAGGACGGCCGCGTCATCCACCCGATGTATCTGTTCGAGGTCAAGAAGCCGGACGAGTCGAAATATCCTTACGATTATTACACATTGATTTCGACCGTTCCGGCCGATCAGGCGTTCCGGCCGCTGGCCGACGGCGGATGTTCGCTGGTGAAATGATCGGATCGTTGCGTAACGTCGGATACGCTACGTCTTGGCGCCGGCCTTGGCTGCGTCGATAGCCGCCGCTGAAACTTGCTGCTGCACAGTCATGTGTTCGGCGATCAGCTCCGCCGTGAAGCGGCTGATCGTGTCGGGATCGGTGATGATCGACTGCGTGTTGTTCTGCGCCTTGAAACCCGGTGCCTTGGGGTTGAACGTGCTGCCCACGGCCGCGCCTTCTCCCGAGACCGACCAGTTGGTCGATCCCTCGCCGGCGACCTTGCCGTCGGCGACGAAACCTTTGGTGTGGCTGATCTGGTGCGTGCTCGACTGGCCGATGGCCACATGGGTATTGAACAATTCGAGATTCAGTTTTCGGTCGGCGTCCAGCAAGGCTTTCTCGTGGGCGCCGCTGGCCTGGCTTTTGTCCAGCGTAACCAGCATCGTGATCGTGGGATCGACCGCGATCTTCTTCAGAATTTCGTTGAGTTCATCGTCGTCGAAGCCGAACATGTTCAGATAGAGTGAGACGCTGACCCGGGACAGTACATGTTTGAGGATGCCGTGGACATCATCGCGCCCGACATAGAACAGATGAAAGTCCTTGCTCGCCGTGGTCGCGTAGACCTTCTCCTGCGTATAGGGCTGTAAGTCGAGCAGATCGAACCGCTGCAGGCTTACGGAGGGATCGTCGATCGCGTTGGTAATGGTGGACTTGGGCGGCGTCGGCGGTGGCGACGTGGGTGCTGTCGGCGCTAGCGGGGCGATCGGCGCCAAGGTTATCGGCGCTGCGGGCGGAGAACTTGTTTTCGTGGCTGCCTTTTTTGCAGCCTTCTTTTTTGGTGCTTTCTTTTTGGATGCAGCTGCTTTCGCCATCGCGCGGCCCTCCTGACGGTTTCGCCACGCTATGGATGCAGCAGATGGAATGTCAATCTAAAATTGCGCCGCGGTGCGGTTTATCAGGCTTTGTCAGCGATGATTTTGGCCGCGTCACCGATGCCCCTTGCCATCGCAACAAACTCGCTGGGCATCATGACGATCGTCATGGTGTTTTGCTCGGCGCCGACCTCCGTAATCATCTGCATCCGCCTGAGCTCAAGGCCCGCCGGATTTTGCATGATGACCTCGGCGGCCCGCCGTAACTGCTCGGCTGCGTCCAGCTCGGCCTCGGCCTTGATGAGCCGGGCGCGCTTTTCTCGCAGGGCCTCGGCTTCCTGGGCCATGGCGCGTTGCATGCTCGGCGGTATCTCGACGTTTTTCATTTGGACGAGCTCGACCTTGACGCCCCACGGCTCGGTTACCGAGTCGATCGACTTCTGCATGACGTCTGCGATGGTATCCTGAGCCTTGAGAATTTCGTCCAACGTGTGTTGCCCAAGAACAGTACGCAATGTCGTCAAAGAGACCTGCACGACCGCATTCGATACGTTTTTCACCTGCATGACGGCGTGTTCAGGATTCATGATGCGATACCAAATGACCGCATCGACCTTGATCGGGACATTGTCCCGGGTGATGCCTTCCTGCTGCTCGACATTTGCGGTGATCGTCCGCAGGTCAAGTTTGACCAGCCATTCGATAAATGGCCAGACGAGGTACAGCCCCGGCCCTGCCGTACGGTTGAATTTGCCGAGGCGAAAAACCACGCTTCGCTCGTATTGATTGGCGACCCGAAGGCTCTTAAGCAAGAGAGCGACGACGACGACAACGATCACGACAAGCAATGGGTTAGTCGCTAAAAATTGCATTAAGTACATAGCCGCCTCCGTGGAGATTGCCGTCAGTCAGACGACTTATAGCGGAAATAAAGGTCCGGCTGCATGCTTGAACAAAGTATTATTTCCGACAGAAAATCGTCACCGTACCACTTTGCTGCTGCCTTGTGTGATCAGCCGTGCGGCGCGTTGATCGCGGGCGTGGATCCACAACCAGCTTATCGCGACGCTGAGCCGGTTGCGCAGGCCGATCAGGAAATAGATGTGGGCGATGCCCCATATCCACCACGCGATGGTGCCGCGCAGTTTGATCGATCCGAAATCGATCACCGCCTTGCGCTTGCCGATCTGCGCCAGGCTGCCGGCGTGCTGGTAGCGGAACGGCGTCGTCGTTTCGCCGCGCAGCCGCTTCTTGATGCAATCGGCGACATAGCGTCCTTGTTGCTTGGCGGCCGGCGCGATACCCGGCACCGGATTTCCGTCGGGGCCCGCAATCATCACCGTATCGCCGATTGCGAATATATCGGGATGGCCCGCAACCGTGAGGTCAGGCTGCACCTGCAAACGGCCGGCGCGGTCTGACGCCGCATTGAGCCATTCGGCGGCGGGGGATGCGCGCACGCCGGCGGCCCAGATCAGCGTCTTGGACTGCAGGCTGTGGCCGCCATACACGACGCCGTCTGCCGAGCATTCGGTAACTGGCTGTCCCAGCACCACTTCAACGCCGATACTTTCCAGCGCGCGCTGGGCGTAAGCCGAGAGACCGTCGGCGAATCCCGCCAGGACGCGAGGCCCGGCCTCGATCAGAACCACGCGCGCCTTCTGGGTGTCGATGTTGCGAAAATCCGGCGGCAGCGTGTCCTGCGCCAGTTCGGCAATGGTGCCGGCGAGTTCGACGCCGGTCGGCCCGGCGCCGATGATGACGAAAGTCAGCAGCGCGGCGCGCCGCTGCGGATCGGTCTCGCGCTCGGCGCGCTCAAACGCGACAAGAATGCGCCGCCGCAACGTGGTCGCGTCCTCCAGCGTTTTCAGCCCGGGCGCGAACGGCTCCCACTCGTCATGGCCGAAATAAGCGTGGCGCACGCCGGTGGCGAGAACCAGCGTGTCATACGGCAGTGCGTCGCCATCATCGAGCAGCACCCGATGGCCGTCGGCGTCCACGCCGCTCACGGTCGCAAACAAGGTCGTGACTTCTGGCCGGCCGCGTAACAAATAACGGATCGGCCAGGCGATCTCCGAAGTCGCCAGCGACGCGGTCGCGACCTGGTACAACAGCGGCTGGAACAGATGATGGTTGCGGCGATCGACCAGCGTAATCGAGACCGGCGCGCCGGCCAGCCGATGCGCGGTTTCCAGCCCGCCAAAACCGGCGCCGACAATGACCACGCGATGGGGATGTTCCGTGCGGGATGGCTCTGTCGTCATGCGGAGGCCGCCTTCGATTTGGATTTCTCTGGCAGCATGAATGTAAGCGTTCAACAGCACAGGTCAAAGGCTGGTTTGCGTCTGGGTTGCCAATCGATCGATAGCAAAATCATATCGTTGGGATGTTAGACGTTCTGCGATGTCCGCAAAGCTGCTTCGTGCCGGCGCGCCGGCAGCCACAATCCGACACCGGCGCCGAGCAATGAAAGCGCGGCGGCTACTGTCATCGCCGCAGCGAAGCCGGCGCTGAAATCCCTGGGCGGATAGCTGGCTTCGCTCGCTGAAAATGTCGCGACAAGAAGTGCGACGCCAAACACGCCACCCAGAAATCGTCCCATATTGAAGACGCCGGACGCCTTGCCCATCTCGACCACGGCGACAGAACTCAAAACGGCGTTCTGAACCGCCGGCATCGCCATCGACACGCCGACGCCGGCGAGAACCAGCGGCGCGATGATGGCCGGATAGGACATATCTGATCCAGCGATCATCGCGATCCAGCCTAGGCCCGCGGCCTGCATCAACAGTCCAGCCACGACAAGCGGGCGTTCTCCGACCCTGTTGACGACAGCCCCGGCGATCGGCGCGGTCACGAACAGGGTGGCGGTCCAGGGCAACAACCGCAGACCAGCGCCGAGCGGTCCGTAGCCCAGCGCAGCCTGGAAGAATTGAGGCAGGAGAAACAGCGTGCCGTACATCGCGGCATAGAAAAGAAAGCTGGCGGCAATGCCGGACGACAAGGCCCGCGATCGGAATAGCCGCATCGGTATCATCGGCGAATCCGCCCGCCATTCCCAGCCGATGAAAGCGGCCGTCAACAGCAACCCCGCAATGAGCGCCGTCACGACCTCTGCGCTGGTCCGGCCGGCGCCATTGCCGCGCATCAGACCCCATACCACCGCGAACGCCGCAGCATCGACCAGCATAAGCCCCGGAATGTCCAGGCCGACGGCGGGGCCGAAACTCTCCCGAAGTTGAGCGAGCACCAGCACGATTGCGATCAGCCCGATCGGAAGATTGATCCAGAAAATCCATCGCCATCCGAACCCCTCGGCGAGGAAGCCGCCGATGGCGGGGCCGACAATGAGGGCGAATCCGGTCACACCGCCAAAGATGCCCAGCGCCCGCGCGCGCTCTTCCCTGGCGAAAGCGCCGCTCAGGATCACCATCGCCAGCGGCATCACCAGCGCGGCGCCGGCGCCTTGAACAGATCGTGCCGCGATCAGCGCCAGGATGTTGGTCGACAGGGCGCAGGCGATCGATGCCAGCACGAACAGCGCGATGCCGGCGGCGAACATGCGGCGGCGTCCGAACCGGTCGCCGAGCGCGGCACCGGTCAGCAGCAGCACCGCGAAACTCAGATTATAGGCGTTGACCGTCCATTGCAGCGTCGCCATCGGGGCGTTGAAGTCCGTACGGATGGTGGCAAGCGCCGAAGTCAGCACCAGCGCATCGAGTGCCACCATGAAGGATGCCAGCGCGGTTACACCCAGCGCCCAGTTCTTTTTGTGATTGTCCAGGTCCCGCATCGCCGTCCTCCATCAGGTCGCGCCTGCATCGTGCGGCGCTTCATCACCCTGACGAATGGGAAGGGACGAAGGAGACAGCTCAAAAAATATCCTTTTGGACCGAATCCTTTTGGGTTTGTGGAACGTCTATGGCCACACGACGCGACGACCTGTTCGCGGAAACCGCCATGGAGAGGCCGATGAAACGAACCCCGATCAGATACAGGACCAAGCCTGAGGTGACCGGTAAAAACGCCGAGTTGATCGCCGGGGTGTTCGCGGAGTTGAAAGCCGCCCAGCCGGACGGCATTCGCTATCTTTCGCTGCGACTCGACGATGGCAACTTCATTCATCTTGTCGAGACGGAAGCCAGCGACGGCAGCAGTGCGCTCACCGGCCTGGCGTCGTTCAAGGCGTTCCAGAGCGGGATTCGCGACCGCTGCGCCGAGCCGCCGCAAATCGGAGGCGTCACCATCGTCGGCAATTATGGCATGCTTGGTGAGTCGTAGTCCGCAACGACCACGCAGCCGAAAATATTTTCGCTCGGTGCGAATCCTTTCGCCACGGCGGAACGTCTTGGGACCGAGACGCCAGATTGAGGAAAGGAACGAACCGCCATGGAGACCCTCGAAGGACAGAAAGTCGTCGTGACCGGCGGAAGCCGCGGGCTCGGGCTCGGCATTGTTGAAGCGCTGTTGGCCAAGAAGGCGCAGGTGACGGTCGTTGCGCGCGACCCGGAGCGTCTGGCCGAAGTCGCAAAGCGGCTTGGCGTGAAGACCGTCCGCGGCGATGTCACCGATGAAAAACTGGCGCACGGCGTTCTCTCGGACATCAGGCCGTCGGTGCTGGTGCTCAACGCGGGCGCGACGCCGCCGATGGGTCCGCTCCACGAGCTCAGTTGGGAAAATTTCAACCGGGCGTGGGAGGTCGACGTGAAGGCCGGGTTTTACTGGCTGCAGGAAACGCTGCGCCTGCCGTTGCCGCGCGGCAGCCGCGTGATCATCGCATCGAGTGGCGCGGCATTGAATGGCTCACCGCTTTCCGGCAGTTATGCCGGCGCCAAGCGGATGCTGTGGCTAATGGCGCTCTACGCCAACGACGTGGCCCGCAAGCTCGATCTCGGCATCCATTTCCAGGCGATTATTCCCCAGCAGATCATCGGCGACACCGCACTTGGGCGCGCCGCTGGCGAGGCCTATGCGAGGGGCAAGGGCGTCAGCGTCGAGATCTTCTTTGCCGGATTTGGCGCGCCGCTACCGCCGCGCAAGGTCGGCGACCATGTCGTGTCGATCCTCACCGAGCCGCGTTACGCGACCGGCGTGGCCTTCGGCATGAAGGGCGATCGCGGCATCGTCTCGCTCGATGGCTGATATTTGCAGAAACCAACAGGGGAAGGAGAAATCGGGATGGTGGATATTCTACACAAGGTTGGAATCAAATCGTCGTCGCTGAACGATGTCTACAAGGCATTGACCACCCTCGAGGGACTTTCCGCCTGGTGGACCAGCGACACGCAAGGGGAAGGTCACGCCGGTGGCGTGCTGCTGTTTCGGTTTGGCAGCGGCGGTTTCGACATGAGGGTGCTTGAGCTTGATCCCGACCGGCGCGTGCTATGGCGAGTGGTCGACGGGCCCCAGGAATGGATCGGCACCAAAATAGATTGGGAACTCCGGCAGGAAGGCGACTGGACTATCATCCTGTTCAAACACGGGGGATGGAAGGAGCCGGTGGAGTTTATGCACCACTGCAGCACCAAATGGGGCGTGTTCCTGCTGAGCTTGAAATCGTGGCTCGAAACCGGCAAGGGGTCTCCCTGGCCGAACGAAATCAAGCTCGACAGCTGGGAATGAGGCCGCGCCACCTGCGCTTTATGATAGGAAAGAACACATGAGCGAGGCCTATACCGGTGGATGCGCCTGCGGCGCGATCCAGTTCGACAAGATGCCGCCACGTTAGAACAAGACCATTAGGAGAATCTCGAGGCAGAATGAGTTCGATTCGGGAAGTGTCGTCCGCTGGCAATATCGAGCGCCTGCTGATTGAGATGCGGCCCCGGCTGCATCGCTATTGCGCGCGCATGGTCGGCTCGGTGATCGATGGCGAAGATGCGCTGCAGGATGCGCTGATCAAGGCGGTGGAAGCGTTTGCTTCAGCCAGCCCGATCGCCAATCCCGAGGGCTGGCTGTTTCGGATCGCGCATAACACCGCGCTGGATTTCCTGCGCCGCCGCAACCGGCAGGAAGCGATGCGATCGGGCGAGGAGGTGGACATGATTGCCGACCCGGCCGATATCGTTGCGAGCCACGAGATCGCGCGTACCAGTCTTCGGACCTTCATGCGGCTTCCGGTGGCCCAGCGCTCCAGCGTCATCCTGATGGATGTGCTCGGCTGCTCGCTGCAGGAAGTCGGCGACGTCATGGATTTCAGCCTGCCCGCGGTCAAGGCGGCGTTGCATCGCGGACGCTCGAGGTTGCGCGAACTGGCGGATGAGCCCGACGATGCGCCGCGCCCGGAATTGTCGAAGGCTGAACGCGATCGGCTAGGAGCGTATGTGGCGCATTTCAACGCGCGGGATTACGACGCCATTCGCGCCATGATCACGGACGATGTGCGGCTCGATCTTGTCAACAAGGCGCGGGTCGCCGGCAAGGCCGAGGTGTCCCGGTATTTCGGAAATTACTCCAGGCTCACCGATTGGCATCTGGTGCCGGGATTGGTCGAGGGCCACCCGGCCATCCTCGTGTTCGACCCCAACGAGGCCATGTCCGCGCCGAAATATTTCATGCTGCTGCAATGGTCGGCTGACAAGATCGCCAACATCCGCGATTTCCGTCACGCGGATTACGTCATCGACGGCGCCGAATATCGCCTGTGACTTCCAGTGTTTCCGGCCTCGTCGGCCACGCGATCGAAATCTCGATGGTTTCAGCGGTTCGCCGGTAATGCTCGGCCAGGTGACGAACGGCATCTTCGCTACGGCGCAGCGTCGCATCCATGATCTGCCGGTGCTCGGCGGCAACGTCACGCGGCCGGGTCCCGGCGACTTGGCCGACCAGGCTCGGCAGCCGGTAACGCTCGGTCTCGACGTAAAGCTGGTCTGCCAATTCCAGCAGCCGCGGCGATCCGCAATGGGCGATCAGCGCGCGATGGAATTGATGATGCCGTTCCTCCATTGCCAGCATGTCGGCGGCCTCCACCCTGCCAGCGATCCGCGATTGCCGCTCGACCTGCAGGCTGAGCGCATGGAAGGCGGCAACAATGTCCGCTTCCCAGTCGTCGTCGCCGTCGCGCATCGAGCGACGCAGTGCCTCGCATTCGATCAGGATGCGCGTTTCCGTCGCGTCCTTCATTTCCTCGCGCGACAGCGGCGCGACGGAGAAACCGCGCAGCGCGGTCGAGAGCACCAGCCGCTCGGACTGCAGTCGCATCAAGGCTTCGCGCAGCGGCGAGAAGCTCAGGCCGTAGCGTTGCCGCAGCGCTTCGAGACGCAACGGCTTGCCGGCCTCGAGTACGCCGGAGACGATGTCGGCGCGCAGGCGTTGATAGGCGGCTTCGCCCAATGTCGCGGGCTCGCCGGGCCCGTCGCCGGCGGTTCGGCGATCTGCCATGTTTGCCATATCTTCTGACCTCGAAGCATATTTTCGAAAATTTGCACTTGCATCGAAGATATAATCTATTTTATATGGAACGTACAGTCCAGGAGAGCGGAATGGCAAAGGACCGTCGTGAAAACCATCGGGAAGACGTCGCCGGGCGGGCCAATGTCGAGGACACCCCGGAATTGCTCGCCTATTACGACGAACTGGAAAAGCTGGACGCGGGCGCGCTGTGGACGGTTGCTAACAAGATCGAGCCCTGGCAGCCCAAATCGTCGTCGATCCCGGTTCTCTGGCGCTACGAGGATCTACGCCGGCATGTGCTGCGTTCGGTCGAATTGGTGTCTCCCGAAAAAGCCGGCCGGCGTGTCATCTATCTGAACAATCCCGGACGCCGCGAGCACGCCGCTGCCGTGGGGTGGCTCTATTCCGGGCTGCAGGTGATGCATCCCGGCGAGGTGGCATCGTCCCACGCGCATTCCGCCTCCGCGCTGCGTTTCATCATGGAGGGCGAGGGCGCTTACACCATCGTCGACGGTCACAAGATGACGCTCGGCGCCAACGACTTCGTGTTGACGCCGAACGGCACCTGGCACGAACACGGCGTCTCCAGCGAAGGCACGCCCTGCATCTGGCAGGACGGTCTCGACATTCCCCTGGTCAATTCGCTCGAAGCCAATTTCTACGCGGTGCATCCGAAGATGCGGCAGGATGTCGGCTATCCCGTCGACGACATGAGCCATACCTGGGGCAATCCGGGCCTGCGTCCCGCCGGCGTGGAATGGACGCGGGGATATTCGCCGCTGCTGAAATACGAGTGGGGCCCGACCTACGAAGCGCTGCAGCGCTATGCCAAGGCGGCCGACGGCTCGCTCTATGACGGCATTCTCATGAATTACGTGAACCCCGTGACCGGCGGACCGGTGATGCAGACGATCGGCGCGTCGATGCAGATGCTGCGGCCGGGAGAGGCGACGCGCGCGCATCGCCACACCGGCAGCGTGATCTACCAGGTCGCGAAAGGCAGCGGCCATTCGATCATCGACGGCCGGCGCTTCGACTGGAAGGAGCGCGACATCTTCTGCCTGCCGTCATGGGCCTGGCATGAGCACGTCAACGGCTCTCAAAGCGACGACGCCTGCCTGTTCGCTTTCAACGATCTGCCGGTCATGCATGCTCTCGGCCTCTACCGGGAGGAAGCCTATGGCGACAATCAGGGACGGCAGCTACTGACATCCTAGGAAAACCGATTATGCGTCTTGTTACCTACCGCGCCAACGTCGAGGCGGCGGCCCGTCTCGGTGCCGTCGTCGATGACATGGTCGTCGACGTCGAGCGGATCGGCGCCGCTGCCGGCGTGGCACTTCCCGCGTCGATGCTCGATCTGATCGATCTCGGGCCGCCGGCCACGACGGCGCTGAAGAAAATCTTGAGCGACAAGGCCAGCCAGTGGCCGGTAGGCGCGGTGCTGCCGCTCGCCAATGTCAAGCTGCTGGCGCCGATACCGCGGCCGCGGAAGAATATTTTCGGGATCGGCCTCAACTATGTCGAGCATGTCGCCGAATCGTCGCGCGCGCTTGACACGGCCAAGGAGTTGCCGAAGCAGCCGGTCATCTTTTCAAAGCCCCCGACCAGCGTGATCGGGCCCGATGACGCCATCGAGCATAACAAGGCGATCACGCAGCAACTCGACTGGGAAGTCGAACTTGCCGTCGTGATGGGACGGACGGCACGCCGGGTATCGGAAGCGCAGGCGCTCGATTTCATTTTCGGCTACAGCGTGATGATAGACGTTTCCGCCCGCGACAACCGCCGCGCCGGCCAGTGGATCTATTCCAAGGGCCAGGACACCTACGCGCCGTTCGGTCCATGCATCGTGACGTCGGACGAGATCGGCGATCCGCACGGGCTCGATCTCTGGCTCACGGTGAACGGAGTCGAAAAGCAGCGGTCCAACACGCGCCACATGTTGTTCAAGGTGCCGCTGTTGATTGCGGACATTTCGGCCGCGATCACGCTCGAACCTGGCGACATCATCGCGACCGGCACGCCCGACGGGGTGGGCGCGGGGCGGACCCCGCAGGAATGGCTCTGGCCGGGCGATGTGGTCGAGGCGGAAGTGGCCGGTATCGGCCGGCTGCGCCACCCGGTCGTGGCAGTCTGAGGGCCCGCAATGCTGTTCGACATGGAGACGCTGGAGGCTTCAAGCCGCTACAAGATTCTCACGGCGACGGTGACGCCGCGGCCGATCGCCTGGGTGACGACGCTGTCCGCAGACGGTGTCGTCAACGCGGCGCCGTACAGCTTCTTCAGCGTGTTGGGCCACGAGCCGCCGACGCTTGCGATCGGGCTGCTCGCTGGACCGGGACGCTTCAAGGATACCGCGACGAATATCCTCGCAACCGGGGAATTCGTCGTCAACCTGGTGTCCGAAGCGAACGCTGCGGCCATGAACATCACCTGCGTCGACGCGCCGCCCGATGTCGATGAACTCGCGTTGGCCGGCCTCACCGCGGTTGCGTCGCATAAGATCCGGCCTCCGCGCATCGCAGAGTCGCCGGTATCCTTCGAATGCAGAACGCATGCCTCGCTCGTAACCGGACCGCGCCAGACGGCGGTCATCGGCCGCATCGTTTGCGCCCATGTCGACGATTCGGCGGTTCAGGACAAAGAGCGCTGCCACATCGATACACCAGCGCTGCAATTGATTGGCCGCATGCATGGCAGCGGCTGGTATGCCCGCTGTACCGATCTGTTTCAGCTCGATCGTCCGCGCTGGGCCGACCTGCAGCGAAATGGAGCGATGCAACCGGATCAGGCGTCATGAGCGTCGAGGTGCGCCTTCTCTGTTTTGGTTTCGCGGCGGTCTACCCCTGCGACAATCGTTGCCGCCGCAACCAGCACTATAATTCTTGCCATCCGCGCGACCAACGAACTATGGTGCAGGTCGCAGGGGGCAAGTTACTTGGCAAGTTACTTGGCAAGTTACTTGGCAAGTTGCTGGAAATGAGCCGAAGGTTCTAAGCTGAAGCTCAGGTTGGTGCTTGCTGCCGACCGGAGATTTCGCGCACAAAACAGGTCGCCTACGGCAGGGGAATCCACCACCAGGTGCGGACGACTGCGAGCAGAGCGGTCATCGGGCTGGGCGGGGCAGTTAAGATAACGAGGAGGGGAACGACTATGAAATCGGCATTCTGGCTGGCAGGCGCGGCGGTTCTGGCGCTGGCAAATCCCGCTGATGCGGCGGACAGCATCAAGATCGGGTTTGTCTCGACCTTCAGCGGACCGACCGCCGTGATCGGCAACGACATGCGCAATTCGTTCGAACTGGCGCTCGATCATCTCGGCCGCAAGATGGATGGCCTGCCGGTCGAGGTGATCTACGAGGATGACCAGCAGAAGCCTGACGTCGGCAAGCAGAAAACCGAAAAACTGGTGCAGTCCGACAAGGTCGATTTCATTGCCGGCTTCATCTGGTCCAATGTGCTGCTCGCGTCGCTCAAGTCCGCGGTGGATTCGAAGACCTTCCTGATCAGCGCCAATGGCGGACCGTCGCAGCTGGCCGGCGACCTGTGCTCGCCTTATGTGTTCTCGACCTCCTGGCAAAACGACCAGACCCCGGCCGCGATGGGGCTCTACATGAACCAGAAGGGTGTCAAATCAGTATTCCTGATTGGCCCGAATTATGCGGCCGGCAAGGACATGCTCGCCGGCGTGAAGAGCACGTTCAAGGGCGAGGTCGTGGGCGAGGAATATACGGTGTGGCCGAGCCAGCTCGATTTCTCCGCCGAGCTATCGAAGGCAAAGGCGTCGAAAGCGGAATCGATCTTCGTGTTTTATCCCGGCGCGGCCGGTGTGCAGTTCCTCAATCAATATGCGCAGGCCGGCATCAAGCAGCAGATCCCGCTCTATACGGCTTTCACCATCGATGAACTGTCGCTGCCGTTGCAGAAAGAGAATGCGCTCGGCGTTCCCGGCGCCCAGGAATGGGTCAACGATCTGCCCAATGACGAGAACAAGCGGTTTGTCGCCGACTATCGCAAGAAATATCCGGGACTGCGTCCGACCTATTACGGCGCGCAGGCCTATGACGCGGCGCAGCTGATCAATAGTGCCGTGGTCGCGGTGAAGGGTGACACCAGCAAGAAGGACGAGATGAAGGCGGAGATGGAGAAGGCGAACTTCAAATCGCTGCGCGGTCCGTTCAAATACGGCAACAACCACATCCCGATCCAGAATTTCTATCTGCAGGATGTGGTCAAGGACGCCGACGGCGCGCTGGCGCTGAAGACCGTCGCGACCATCGTCAAGGACGACCAGGATCGCTTCCACGACAAATGCCAGATGAAATGATCGTCAACCCTGCTCAAAACAGCAGCGGCGTTCGCGCTGCTGCTGTTTTCCTGTCGGCATATGTTTTGCAGCCCTTTAGCGTCTAAAAGAACCGCGCGGCGATACCGTCTGTGCCTGCTGCGATAACGCTTGCCGGTAAATTGCTTTATGTTTAAAACAATTTACCGCAGGTGGCTTTTGATGATCTGCGTCAACCGAAAAACGACCTAACGACCTAACGACCTAGAGTATCCATGCTGCTTGTCGTCGAACAGTTCCTGAATGGTCTGCAGCTCGGCCTGCTGCTGTTTCTGCTGGCGGCGGGGCTGACGCTGGTGTTCGGCATCATGGATCTCGTCAATCTCGCGCATGGCTCGCTCTATATGATGGGCGCCTATTTCGCGGCGACCTTCGTGGCGTGGACGGGAAGTTTTCTCGGCGGCATTGTGCTGGCGCTCGGTGCGACGCTGTTGCTGGGTATCGCGCTGGAATTCGTCGCGCTACGGCATCTCTATGGCCGCGATCATCTCGATCATGTGCTGGCGACGTTCGGGCTTATTCTATTTTTCAATGATGCGGTCCGGTTGATTTGGGGTCCCGCGGGTCTGGCGCTGCCGTTGCCGGCCTGGCTGACGGTGCCGATCCAGATCATACCCGGCGTGTTCTATCCGGCCTACCGGCTGGCGATCATCGTGGTCGCGCTCGCGGTCGCCTTGTTGCTGTACATCGTCGTGATGCGGACCCGGCTCGGCATGCTGATCCGCGCCGGCGCGTCGAATCGCGAAATGATCGGCGCGCTCGGCATCAATATCAAACTGCTGTACACGCTGGTGTTCGGGCTTGGCGCGGCGCTGGCCGGCCTTGCCGGGCTGATGCAGGCGCCGATTTTGACGGTGCAGATCGGAATGGGCGAGAACATCCTGATCCTCGCCTTCGTCATTATCGTGATCGGCGGCATCGGCTCGATCCGCGGCGCCTTCGTGGCCTCGATCCTGGTCGGCATGATCGATACGCTCGGCCGCGCCTTCCTGCCCGATTTGCTGCGGAAAATCCTCAGTTCAGCGGCGGCGTCGACCGCGGCGCCCGCGCTGTCCTCGATGCTGATCTATCTCCTGATGGCGATCGTGTTGGTGGTGAGACCGGAGGGGCTGTTCCCGGCCAACCGCCGATGACCGCTTCGCTCAATGCCCGCAATGTCGTCGCGGCGCTGATCGTCGCCGGTCTGTTACTGCTGCCGCTCTATGCGCAGCTCAGCGGCAACATGTTCGTGCTGACCTTGTTCACGCGCATTGTGATCTTTGCGCTGGCGGCGGTGAGCCTCAATCTCATCATGGGCTATGGCGGCATGATGAGCTTCGGCCACGCCGCCTATCTCGGCATCGGCGGTTATGCGGTCGGCATTCTCGCCGCCGAAGGCATCGGCTCGGGTTTCATCCAATGGCCGGTGGCGCTCGCGGCTTCGGCGCTGTTCGCGCTGGTGATCGGGGCGTTGTCGCTGCGCACCCGCGGCGTCTATTTCATCATGATCACGCTGGCCTTCGCGCAGATGGCCTATTACGTCGCGGCCGGACTGGCGCGCTATGGCGGCGACGATGGTTTGACAATCTACAAGCGTAGCGACTTTGCCGGTCTGATCAATCTGTCGGGCCGTGTGCAGTTTTATTATCTCTGTACGGGATGTCTGTTCGGCGGGATCTATCTGGTCTGGCGCATCGTCAATTCGCGCTTCGGCCTGGTCGTGCAGGGCCTGCGCTCCAACGAACAACGCATGCAGGCGATCGGCTTCCCCGCCACGCGTTACCGGCTGGTGTGCTTCGTCATCGCCGGCACAATGTGCGGCCTCGCCGGCGCATTGCTCGCCAACAATACCGACTTCGTCAGTCCGGCCGTGATGTACTGGACCCGCTCCGGCGACCTGATGGTGATGGTCATCCTCGGCGGCATGGGTTCGCTGTTTGGCCCGGTTTTGGGTGCGATCGTGTATCTGATGCTGGAAGAATTCCTGTCGCAGCTCACGGAATACTGGGCGCTCATCATGGGGCCGTTGCTGCTGTTGATCGTGTTGTTCGGGCGCGGCGGCATCATGGGATTGTTGGGGAGGCTGCACCGTGGCTGATCCATTGCTCCGCGTTGAGAATCTGGTGCGCCGGTTCGGCGGCATCGTCGCCACCGACAATCTCTCGCTGGATATCGTGAAGGGCGAGTTGCACGCGATCATCGGGCCGAACGGCGCCGGCAAGACCACGCTGATCAGCCAGTTGACGGGACAGCTGGCGCCAAGCGCCGGCACCATTCATTTCGCCGGCCGCGACGTGACGCAGTTGCCGGCCTGGCGGCGCAGCGCGCTCGGGCTGGCGCGCTCGTTCCAGATCACATCATTGCTGCCGGATTTCACCGCCGCCGACAATGTCGCGCTGGCGGCGCAAGCCCATGACGGTCACTCCTTCTATTTCTGGGGCAAGGCGCGCAAGGAAAAGCATTTGCGTGATGCGGCGTTATCGGCGCTGACCAGAGTGGGCCTCGATCATCGCGCCGATGTCGTGGTGTCGCGGCTGAGCCATGGCGAACAGCGCGAGCTTGAACTGGCTGTTGCGCTGGCGACCAAACCGCAATTGCTGCTGCTCGACGAGCCGATGGCCGGATTGGGCTCGACGGAATCGACGCGCATGGTGAAGCTGCTGCAGGAGTTGCGGCGCGAAGTCACCATCGTGCTGGTCGAGCATGACATGGAGGCGGTATTTGCGCTCGCCGACCGCATCAGCGTGCTGGTGTATGGCCGCGTGATTGCGTCGGGATCTGCCAGCGGAAATCCGCAGCAATGAAGAGGTCAAGCGCGCTTATCTCGGCGATCAGCATGTGGTGACCCGTCATGGCTGACGCGCCCTTGCTGGAAGTCGAAGGGATCGAGACCTGCTATGGTCTCAGCCAGGTGCTGTTCGGCATGTCGTTAACAGTACGCTCCGGCGAGATGGTGGCCCTGATGGGTCGCAACGGCATGGGCAAGACCACGACCATCCGCTCCATCATGGGCCTCACGCCGGCGCGCGCAGGCACGATCCGGTTCGGCGGGCAGGACGTCCGCAAGCTTCCCGCGTTCCGGATTGCGCAGCTGGGCATTGGTCTTGTGCCTGAAGGGCGCCAGATCTTTCCCAATCTGACGGTGCGCGAAAATCTCGTCGCCGCGTCCGGCAACCGGCTCGGCAGTCCTGATCCCTGGACGCTTGAGAAGATTCACGCGCTGTTTCCGCGCCTGGCCGAGCGCGGCAATAATATGGGCGGCACGCTGTCGGGCGGCGAACAGCAGATGCTGGCGGTGGGCCGCGCGCTGATGACCAACCCGCGTCTGCTGATTCTGGACGAAGCCACCGAAGGCCTCGCGCCCCTGATCCGTGACGAAATCTGGAATTGCCTCTCGCTGCTCAAGGCGCGGGGTCAGTCGGTTCTGGTGATCGACAAGAACGTCGAGAACCTCACTGAAATTGCTGACCGCCACTACATCATCGAGCGCGGCCGCGCGGTGTGGAGCGGTAGCTCCGAGCAACTGATCGCCGAGCCGGATTTGCAGCATCGGTATCTCGGCATCTGATCGGCGGTTGTATCGAGTTACATACATCGATCAGCAATTGCTGAACGACTGCTCCACGCCTAATCAGCAATGATTTTTGCCACCGCCCTCAACCGCAATTGCATTCGTTCTGAGCAAATTCGTCCGGAATGAATCTTTGCTGCCTATCGCGCCGCTCTATTGCCTAATCATTCCCCACGCTATGTGAGGAGCGCATTACGCTCGTGTACGTAAATATTGAATACGTACTTTGGCGATCAGCGATAGGTGAAATAGCCAATATCGCGCACTTGGCGTTCGCTTGACACTGTTGTCCACGAACTTTGGGTGAGTGGCATCGCGCGCGCGGGCGGCCGTGTAGTGTCGTCACAACACCACTCCTCAATCTGTTCAGAACGCTCGGAAACCGGAGACCACTCCAGGTGATCGAGACGGATGTCTTCAGGGTCAACAGAGGGGCAGAACATAATGACCGCTAAGAACAAGGGCGACACCACCAAAGCATCCGGCAGGGGTATCAATCGGCGGTCATTTCTGAAGGCAGGCGCCGCTGCGGCAGGAACGGTCGTAGGTGCTCCCACGATCTGGGCGCAGGAAATCAAGGACATCGAGCTGCGCCACGTCGGCGTGTCGTATTCGGTCGTGAAGGCAATCGGTGACCAGGCGGCAAAAGACCTCGGTTTCAAGGTCACGATGCAGAACCTCGATACCTCGGCCGCGATCAACCGCTTCATCACCCAGCCCAACAGCGTCGACATCGCGGACCTCGAGGGATGGCAGGCCAAGCTGGCCGCCAAGCGCGGCGTGATCCAGGGCATCGAAGCCAAGAAGATCAAGGAGTTCAACAATTTCCTGCCGATCTTCACCAAGGGCGAACTCGACGGCCACAAGATCCCGCGTCAGGGCATTTCGCCGTACGAGGCGCTCTACATCGCGAAGCGGGATTCCACCGATTTGCATGATGGCGTCACCGATTGGCTGACCAACGTTCCCCAAGTCTACAACGCCGACTCGATCGGCTACCGTCCGGACCTCGTCGGCCACGAGGTTACCAATGGAAGGATCTGATCGATCCGAAATTCAAGGGTAAGGCTGCGATCCTCGACGTGCCGGCGATCGGCATCATGGATGCGGCGCTGTGCTTCGAAAGCGCCGGGCTGATCACCTACGGCAACAAAGGCAATATGACCAAGAAGGAGATCGACTTCACCTGCGACAAGCTGATCGAGCTGAAGAAAGCGGGTCAATTCCGCGCCACCTGGACTACGTTCGACCAGTCGGTGCAGCTGATGGCGGCTGGAGAAGTCGTGATCCAGTCGATGTGGTCGCCTGCCGTCGCCGCCGTCCGGGTCAAGGAAATTCCTTGCGTCTATGCGCCCGTCAACATGAAGGATGGCAAGGAAGGCTATCGCGGCTGGTGCAACGGCATGGGCCTGATGAAGCATCTGACCGGCAAGAAGCTCGATGCCGCCTATGAATACATGAACTGGTACATGTCCGGCTGGCAGGGCGCGTTCGTCAGCCGCTATGGCTACTACAGCCCGGTGCCCTCGACCGCGAAAAAGTTCATGACCCCGGCCGAATACACCTTCTGGTACGAAGGCAAACCCGCGCCCGAGCCCGTCACCGATCCCTACGGCGTGCCGATGGAAAAGAGCGGTACCGTCCGCGACGGCGGCTCCTTCACCGACCGCGTGACCAACATTTCCTGCTGGAACACGCTGATGGACGAAGCGGCCTACATGAACAAGCGCTGGAACGACTTCAAGGTCGCCTAAGGTCCGGCCGTCATCAATAACCTGCCAGTCGGCCTCGCGTCGGCTGGCGGAGTTTTGGATGTCTCCAGAGAGTATTCATGGCTTTATCCCGATCGACCGTAAGCTGGCTGTATGTCTCGCCGCTGATGCTCGTCCTGATCCCGTTTTTCGTGTTGCCGATCCTGGTGGTGCTGGTCGCGAGCGTGTTCGAAACCGACGGGTTTGGCGGTTTGATTCCGACCTTCACCCTCGCCAATTATGCAACGGTGCTGACATCAGGCCTGACCTTCAATCTCTATGTCGAGACCGTGAAGTTCACTGTCCTGACCTGGTTCTTCACGCTGATCATCGGCTTCTTCGTCGCGTATTTTCTCGTGTTCCATGTGCAAGAATCCGCTGCTCGCGATCGGCCTGTTCCTGATCTGCACGGTGCCGTTCTGGACCTCCAACATCATCCGGATGATTTCCTGGATTCCGCTGTTGGGAAAGGAAGGCCTGATCAATTCCGCACTGTTGCGCATCGGCCTGATCCGCGAGCCGCTTGAGTTTCTATTGTACTCAAGCTTTGCGGTCGTCGTCGCCTATGTGCATCAGCTGACGATCTTCATGATCGTTCCGATCTTCAATTCGATGGCGCGGATCGACAAGCGTGTCGTCGAGGCGGCGATCGATGCAGGCGCCAGCCGCTTCGACATCATGCGGCTGATCATCGTGCCACTGTCCAAAAGCGGTATCGCGCTCGGCTCGATCTTCGTGGCGTCGATCGTGATGGGCGATTTCTTCGTCACCAAGGTGATGTCCGGCGGCGGCTCCGCATCGGTGGTGGGCGCCTTCTACGAGGACATTTCGGTGCTGCAATATCCGGGCGCCGCGGCCAGCGCGATCATCCTTACGGTGGTATTGCTGGCGATGGTCTCGCTGATCCTGCGTACCGTCGATATCCGCAAAGAAATCACCCGATGAGCACCGCGCAGGAAAGTGTCGCGATGGCCGATGTGCGGGCGACCAAGCGCGCGCTCGCGCCGAGCCGCGGCGGCCGGCCGTGGACCTTCTATCTGCTGGCGAGCCTTTTCACCTGCTACGTGATCGCGCTCTACGGTCCGATGATCTGCATCTATATCCTGTCGTTCCAGGATGTTCGCGGCGGTCTGGTTTTCCCGATGAAGGGGCTGTCGCTGCACTGGTTCATCGACCTGTTCACGCAGGTGAGGACTGGCGACGTCAAGGGATCGTTCGATCGCTCGATTAAGCTCGCGATCCTGGTGACGGTCATCACGGTGGTGGTGTCCTTCATGGCCGCGATGGCATTCCGGCGGCGCTTTCCGGGAGATAACATCGTATTCGCGCTGATGATCGGGAGCCTGGTGGCGCCGGGGCTCGTGCTCGGCATCGGGGTCGGGCTTCTGTTCAATGCGATCGGCATCGACACCTCTCCTTATGGTTCGGCGCTCGGGGCGCAACTGTCCTGGACGCTGCCGTTCGGCGTGCTGGTGATGTTCGCCGTGATGTCGCGCTTCAATCCCGCTTGGGAAGAAGCGTCCTACGATCTCGGCGCCTCGGCCTGGCAAACCATCTGGCTGGTGATCATTCCGATTCTGGCGCCCGGCCTGGTGGCGGTCGCGCTGTTCGGGTTCACATTGTCCTATGACGAGTTCGCCCGGACGCTGCAGACCGCGGGCCCGCAGAATACCCTGCCGCTGGAGATATGGAGCATGACGCTCAACGTCACCTCTCCGTCGCTCTATGCGCTGGGTACCGTGACCACGATCATCTCCTTTGTGATCATCGGCGCGGCATTGGGGACCATCGTACTCATTCAAAAACGGCGGGGCGCTCGCGCGACCTGATCGGAGACCAAAGCAATGGCAGTTCTGCGCGGCGACATCGAACTCGCCGGTCTTACCAAGAGTTATGACGGCGTGCACACGGTGGTGCAGGGCATCAATTTGAAGATTCCAGATGGCGCCTATTGCTGCTTTCTCGGACCGTCGGGCTGCGGCAAGACCACGATCCTGCGCATGATCGCGGGCCACGAAGACCCGACCGACGGGGAGATCGTGATCGGCGGCGAGAACGTCGTGGGATTGCCGCCGGTCGCGCGCGGCACCGCGATGATGTTTCAATCCTACGCGTTGTTCCCGCACTTAAGCGTGCGCGACAATATCGCGTTCGCGCTGCGAATCCGCGGCCTGTCGAAGGAAGATCGATACCGGCAGACCGACGCGATGATCGAAAAGGTCCAGCTGTCGGAGCTTGCCAACCGGCTGCCCGCGCAACTCTCCGGCGGCCAGCAGCAGCGTGTCGCGCTGGCGCGCGCCGCCATCACCCAGCCGCGGGTGCTGCTGCTCGATGAGCCGCTGTCCGCGCTCGACGAGCAATTGAGGGTGCGCATGCGGGTCGAGCTTCAGACCATGCAGCGCGATCTCGGCATTACTTTTATTCACGTCACGCATTCGCAACTCGAGGCGATTGCGCTGGCCGATATGGTTGTCGTGATGGACCGCGGCGAGATCAAGCAGGCCGGTCCCGCGCGCGAAGTCTATGCGACCCCCCGGGATCGCTATGTGGCCGAGTTTCTGGGTGGCCAGAATGTGTTCTCGGGCCGGGTCGATGCGATCACGGACGATCGGGTGAGTTTCGCCGCGCCGCAGATGCAACATATCGCGGTCCCGGTCGGCTCTGCGCGCCTCAGCAAGGGCGATACGATGGACGTCGCGGTGCGACGCGACGATGTCGAACTGGTCAGGCCCGGCGTGAATTTGGCGGCCGACAAATCCTGGCTGTCGAGCCGGGTGCTGGCGGTCGAGTACCAAGGCAATTTTGTAAAAGTCATGCTCGATGCGACCGGCAGCGACGAGTTCGTCGCCTATATCCCCGAGCGCGTTTTCTTCGGCGATCCCTACACGATCGGCGATGTCGTGCAGGCGACCTGGCCGAGCCACCTCGCGCGCCTGCTTGCCAAAACAACTGCCTTAAATGCGTAACTTCAAACGAGAGAGAGGGACTGGCTATGGCCGATTATGAAATGTTCGAACTTGGCGACGTGACCCTGCAATGCGGACAGATCCTGCGCGGCGCCAAGATGGCCTACAAGACCTATGGCAAGCTCAATGCCGCGAAGGACAATGTGATCGTTTATCCCTGCTGGTACTCCGGCACGCATGTGGAAAACGAGTGGCTGATCGGCCCTAACATGGCGCTCGATCCGGAGAAGTATTTCATCATTATCCCGAACATGTTCGGCAACGGTCTCTCGACCTCGGCCAGCAACACGCCGGCGCCATTCAACGGGTCGCGTTTTCCCAACATCACCGCCTATGACAACGTCGTGCAGCAGCACCGGTTGGTCACGGAAAAATTCGGCATCAGCAAGGTCAAGCTGGTGACGGGGTGGTCGATGGGCGCGCTGCAGACGTTCCACTGGGGCGCGATCTTTCCGGATATGGTCGAGCGAATCCTGCCGTTCCAGGGTTCGGCCAAATGCTCGCGGCACAATTTTGTCTTCCTCGAAGGTGTCAAGGCGGCGCTTCAGGCCGACGCCGCCTTCATGGACGGTTTCTATAAAGAGCAGCCCGCCAAGGGATTGCGCGCCGCGTCGCGCGTCTATGCCGGCTGGGGTTTCTCGCAGACCTTCTACCGGGTCGAAGCCGATCTCAAAAAGATGGGCTATGCCTCGCTGGAAGATTTCCTGGTCGGCTTCTGGGAAGGCTGGCTGCTCTCCAAGGACGCCAATAATCTTCTGACCATGCTGTGGACCTGGCAAAACGGCGATATCTCGAACAACCCGATCTACAAGGGCGATTACCAGAAAGCGCTGGCCGGGATCAAGGCCAAGGCGATCGTGATGCCGGCCTCGACCGACCTGTATTTCCCGCCGGAAGACAGCGCGATCGAAGTGAAGCACATGCCGAACGCAAAGCTGCAGGTCGTGGAAACCTATTGGGGCCATTTCGCCGGCGGCCCGGGCACCAGCCCGGACGATATCAAGGTGATCGACGCCGCGCTGAAGGAACTGCTCGCGAGCTGAGTTCGCTTTTGAGGCGGTTTGAAAAATTCAGGCGGTCTGCGCAGGCAAGGCCGCCTGAATTGCGTTTGATGAGTTGCAGCGTCAGCCCTCTCAAAACATCTCGAAATATTCGCGCTGTTCCCATTCCGACACTTCGGCCTGGAAGCGCTCGATCTCGGCGTTCTTGATGTGGACGTAGTAATCGACAAAGCCCGCGCCGAGAGCTTCGCGGAAAAACGCGTCGTCCTTCAGCGCGGATACCGCTTCCTGCAGGGTCTTCGGCAACAACTCGGCTTTGGTTTCATACGGCGTATCCGCGGAGGGACCGGGATCGAGGCCGCGATCTACGCCATCCAGCCCCGACAGGATTTGCGACGCCATATAGAGGTACGGATTGGCGGCGGGTTCGCCGATGCGGTTTTCCAGACGTGTTGAAGGATCGTCGGCGCCGCCGAGCACGCGGATCATCACGCCGCGGTTGTCGCGGCCCCAGATCGCGCGATCCGGCGCCAGCGAATAGGTCCGGTAGCGCTTGTAGCCATTGATGGTCGGCGTCGTGAACACCGCGGCGGCACGGGCGTGATGCAACAGCCCTCCGAGATAATTGCGGCCGAAGGTGCTCAGCACTTCGCCATTGCCCTTAGCCATGAACGCGTTCTCGCCGCTCCCGCGCGCGACGATCGACTGATGCAGATGCCACCCGGACGCGACGACATTAGGCAGCTTCGGCCGGCACATGAAGGTCGCATGATAGCCATGGCGGCGGCAGATCTGCTTCACGGCACTGCGCAACAAAATCATGTTGTCGGCGGCCTCGATCCCCCCTGCCGGCTTGAAGGTGAATTCGCACTGGCTCGGGCCGAATTCGACCTCGATCGATCGCAGCGGTAGCCCAAGCGCGACGATATCGCGCCTGACGATCTCGAGCACCGGCTCCATCTGGTCGTAGCGCTGTTCGGTCAGATATTGATAGCCATGCGAGAGCAGGCTGACCGATGGCGGCTGGCCCGGCTGGCCGGCATGCTCCGGCGACATGTTGGCGTCTTCGAGCTTGAAGATGTGGCACTCGACTTCAAGGCCGGCGACGAAATCGTAGCCGCGCTTGTCCAGCGTCGCGAGCGCCGACTTCATGATGTTGCGGGTCGCGAACGGGACCGGCCGCCCGTCGGCGAAATAAACATCGCACAACAGCCAGCCGGTCGACGAAGACCATGGCAGCACGCGGAAACTCACGGGATCCGCCACCATCAGCACGTCGGCGGCGCCTTCCATCTCGCGCATGCCGAAACCGCCGCCCGCGGTGAACACCGGGAATACCGTCTTGTGCGAGGTATCCTTGGCGAACATCGTGGTGGTGATGGTGCATCCGCTCTCCAGCGCCGCCAGCGCCTCGCTCGCGACCAGCGTCTTGCCGCGCAGGATGCCGTGCTGATCGGGGAAGGAAAACCGGATCACTTCCAGCTTTTGGTCTTCGACGATACGCCGCAGCCGCGCCGCCGCTTCCTTCTGCTCGCTCGACCACAGACCGTGACGTTCAACGAAATTCAACGTGCTACTCTCTTGAGAGGCTGACGGAAGCCTGGCGTTAGGTTGAAGGAGGGGCGGTGCACTTCTCCCTCGCCCCGCTTGCGGGGAGAGGGTTGGGGTGAGGGGGACTCTCCGG
>CAWBPE010000020.1:0-184830 GCA_963790595.1 uncultured Alphaproteobacteria bacterium
GCCGGCGCGGATTTACAATGTCGGCAACCAGCACCCGGAAGAGCTGATGCACGTGGTGGCGCTTCTGGAGAAGCAGTTGGGCCGTACGCGCGGTAAAGGATATGCTGCCGATGCAGCCCGGAGATGTTCCGAAACATTTGCCGATGTCGGCGATCTGATGCGCGACATCGGCTTCAGGCCCGCAGACCTCGATCGAGGACGGCATCGCCGATTTTGTCGCGTGGTATCGCGACCATTACAAGGTTTGAGGCGCCGATGGACCAGACGAATTATTCCCCTGATCATGTGCGGCGGCGCCGGCACGCGGCTGTGGCCGGCCTCGCGCGAGGTCCGACCGAAGCAGTTCCTGCCGTTGTTCGGCGCGCGCTCGACGTTCCAGGACACGATGCTGCGGGTGTCGGATGCGGCGCTGTTCGAGCGTCCGATCGTCATCACCAACACGGCCTATCGCTTCATGGTGCTGGAGCAGCTGGCCGAGATCGGCCTCGAGGCCGACGTCCTGCTGGAGCCGATGCGGCGCAATTCCGGTCCGGCGATCGCGGCCGGCGCGGCGTTCGCGGAAGCGCGCGACAGCGACGCGATCGTGCTGGCGCTCGCCGCCGATCACGTCGTGCGCGACACCGCCGCCTTTGTCGCCGCCTGCCGCGCAGGGGCTGGTCGCGGCCGACAGCGGGCACATCGTGACCTTCGGCGTGCAGCCCGAGCGCGCCGCCACCGAATACGGCTATATCAGTCCCGGCGAGGTCATTTCCGGCGAGGTTCGCGCGGTCGCGAAATTCGTCGAGAAGCCGGATCCGGCGACCGCCGCCGAATACATCAAGGCCGGGCTATCTCTGGAACAGCGGCAACTTCATGTTCCGCGCCTCCGTGCTGCTCGACGAATATCGCAAGGTCGATGCCGAAAGCGTGCAGGCGGTCAGCGACGCCGTGACCAAGGCCGGCCGCGATCTCGGCTTTGTCACGCTCGATCCGAGCGCGTTCGGATCGGCGAAGGCGATCTCGATCGACTATGCGGTGATGGAAAAGACCGCGCGCGCCGCGGTGGTGCCGGTGGCGTGCGGCTGGTCCGATGTCGGCTCGTGGCATGCGGTGTGGGAATTGTCCGACAAGGACGCGCAGGGCAATGCCGCGCAGGGCACCGCCGTGTTCGAGGATTCGCGCAACTGCAACGTCTCGACCGACAAGGCGCTGGTGGCGCTGGAAGGCGTCGACGATCTCGTCGTGGTGGCGACCGCAGGATGCGGTGCTGGTGTCGCGTCAGAAGGACGCCAACGGATTGAAGCGGCTGGTCGCGAAAGTGAAGACGGTGGCGCCCGCAGGTGACCGAAGATCACCTCAAGGTGCATCGCCCCTGGGGCTCCTATCAGTCGGTCGACAATGGCGACCGCCATCAGGTCAAGCGCATCACGGTGAAGGCGGGCGAGCCGGCTGTCGCTGCAGAAGCATCACCATCGCTCCGAGCACTGGATCGTGGTGCGCGGCACCGCGCGCGTGACGGTCAACGAACTCGTCAAGACCGTGCATGAGAACGAATCGATCTACATCCCGATCGGCGCCGTGCACCGGCTGGAAAATCCCGGCAAGATCCTGCTGGAACTGATCGAGGTCCAGACCGGCAGCTATCTCGGCGAGGACGACATCATCCGCATCGAGGACGATTACCAGCGCTCGTGAGCCGGCGAGGCCGCGTGCCATTTCAGGCCTGCTGGACGGCGTTCGGTCAAAAAACAGTGTAATTCTTTAAATCAAAACGTGTCCGGAAACGCTTCTCGGCATTCGCCACATTTGTGGCGGCATGCTAGGAGAACCACCGGCGTCGCGTGGCATGTTGCGCGATAGACTGATCGGGGTCGATCGGATATGAGTTCCAAAGGGGCCGCATCCGGCGCAAGGACTGATGCGAAACGCGCGCTTCGCGTCGGCGTGATCGGCGCCGGCGTCATGGGCAGCAATCATGCCCGCGTGCTGGCCGGCTTGCCGGACACCGACGCTGGTCGGCATCGTCGATCCGTTGCCGGCGCATCGCGCGCGCGCCACCGAACTGACGGGCTGCCGCACCTTCGCAGACGCTCGACGAATTGATCGCCGAGGGCGTCGATGCCGTGACGATCGCCGCGCCGACCCATCTGCATCACGAGATCGCGCTCGCCTGCATCGCGCGCAACATTCACGTCCTGGTCGAAAAGCCGATCGCCTCCACGGTCGAGGAGGGGCGAGGAGATCGTCGCCGCCGCGCAGCCGCGCCGGCGTGACGCTGATGGTCGGCCATGTCGAGCGCTTCAATCCGGCGGTCGCCGCCATCAAGCAGGCGATCTCGGGCGAGGACATTCTTTCGATCGCGATCACCCGGGTCGGTCCGTTTCCGCCGCGCATGTCGAATGTCGGCGTGGTCATCGATCTCGCCGTGCACGACATCGATCTGATCCGCTGGTTCACCGAATCCGACATCGTCGAGGTGCAGCCGCAGCTCTCCAGCGCGGTCGCCGAGCGCGAGGATATCGCGCTGCTGCAGTTCCGCACCGCCTCCGGCGTGCTCGCGCATATCAACACCAACTGGCTGACGCCGTTCAAGGCGCGCAACGTCACCGTCGCGACCCGCGGCAAATATGTCATGGGCGATCTGCTGACCCGCCAGGTCACCGAATGTTTCGGCTTCAAGCCGGACGGCAGCTATTCGATGCGCCATCTGCCGGTCGGCCATGACGAGCCGCTGCGCGCCGAATTGATCGCGTTCCTCGCGGCGGTCCGCGCCGGCGGCGTGCCGGCGGTGACCGGCGACGAAGGCGTCGCCAGCCTCGAAATCGCGATCCGCTGCCTGGAAACCCCGGCCAGGCCCGCGGCGACCGCTCCGCCCGCAAGGGGCCGCGCCGCGTCGTCGGCTGAATCCGATTCTCAATCCTATCTTCGCAAGGCGTCCATGAACCAGCATCTGCGTCCAGAACCCGTTCCCTTCATCGACCTCGGCGCGCAGCGCCGCCGGCTCGGCAAATCGATCGACGAGGCGGTGGCGCGCGTGCTCGACGCATTGCCAGTTCATCAACGGCCCGGAAGTGACCGCAGCTCGAGGCAGCGCTTGCGGCATTCTCCGGCGCCAAGCATGTCGTGACCTGCGCCAGCGGCACCGATGCGCTGCTGATGGTGCTGATGGCCAAGGGCATCGGCCGCGGCGATGCGGTGCTCTGCCCGTCCTTTACGTTCTGCGCGACCGGCGAGGCGGTGGCGCTGACCGGCGCGACGCCGGTGTTCGTCGATGTCGACGAGGCGACCTTCAACATCGATGCCGGCTTCGCTCAAGCGCGGCATCGCGACCGCGCGAAAGCGTCGGGCCTCAAGCCGAAGGCGGTGATTCCGGTCGATCTGTTCGGGCAGAGCGCCGACCATGATGCGATCGCGCGCGGTCGCCGAAGCCGAGGGCCTGTTCGTGCTCGACGACGCCGCGCAGGGG
The DNA here is from genome assembly GCA_963790595.1 of uncultured Alphaproteobacteria bacterium. Classification (GTDB taxonomy): domain Bacteria; phylum Pseudomonadota; class Alphaproteobacteria; order Rhizobiales; family Xanthobacteraceae; genus Bradyrhizobium. Next base: position 3,446 of record CAWBPE010000020.1, read on the forward strand.
TTTGGCGCCAGCTACAAGGGCCGCCGCCTCGGCACCTTCGGGCTCGCCACCGCGACCAGCTTCTTCCCGGCCAAGCCGCTCGGCTGTTTCGGCGACGGCGGCGCGATCTTCACCGACGATGCCGAACTCGCCGAGACGCTGCGCAGCATCCGCGTGCACGGCCAGGGCTCGGACAAATACGACAATGTCCGCCTCGGCCTGACCGGGCGGCTCGACACCATGCAGGCGGCGATCCTGATCGAGAAACTGAAGATCTTCGAGGACGAGATCGCCGCGCGCAACAAGGTCGCCGAGCGCTATGCGCGGGGCCTCGGCAATGTCGTGACCGTGCCGCGTCTCGCCGAGCGGCTGCACTTCGGTCTGGGCGCAATACACCATCCGCCTGCCCAAGGGCATCGACCGCGACGGTTTTGCCGCGGCGCTGAAGGCGCAGGGCATTCCGACCGCGATCTATTATCCGAAATCGATGCATCAGCAGACCGCCTACCGGGATTATCCCGGTCGCCGAGGGCGGCCTGCCGGTCAGCGAGAAGCTGTCGGACGACGTCATCAGCCTGCCGATGCACGCCTATCTCGACGAGCCGACGCAGGAGCGGATCATCAAGGCTGTGCGCGGCGCGCTTTCGCGCCTGATTTCGTGCCGTGATTTCGACAGCATGCCGTGCAGTCGCATATGCTGCTAGAAGCGGCGCATGCTCGGTCGTATCTTCACCGTCGGCGGCTATACGCTTCTTTCGCGGCTGACCGGCTTTGCGCGCGACATCATGCTGGCGGCGATCCTCGGCGCCGGGCCGGTGGCCGACGCGTTTTTCGTGGCGCTGCGGCTGCCCAACAGTTTTCGCGCGATCTTTGCCGAGGGCGCCTTCAACACCGCCTTCATTCCGGCCTATGCCCATGTCCACGGCAAGGGCGGCGAGACCTCGGCGCGGCTGTTCGCCAACCGCATCTTCACGCTGCTGTTCCTGTCGCAGGTGGTCCTGCTGGTGCGTGGCGTGGCTGTTCATGCCGCAGGCGATGAGCATCCTGGCGCCGGGCTTTACCGACGATCCCGAGCAGCGCCGGCTCGCGATCGAACTGACGCGGATCACCTTTCCCTATCTGCTGCTGATCACGCTGGTGACGCTCTATGGCGGCATGCTCAACGTGATGCATCGCTTTGCCAGCGCCGCGGCGGCCTCGATCTTTCTCAACATCTCGATGATGGCGACGCTGGCGCTGGCGGCGTTCTTTCCGACCGCCGGCCACGCCGCGGCCTGGGGCGTGCTGATCTCGGGCTTCCTGCAATATTTCCTGCTGGCCGGCGATCTCGCCGCGCCATGGCGGCCTGCCGCGCTTTGCGCCGCTGCAAGCTCGATGAAGACGTCCGCGCGTTTTTCCGCGCGCATCGGTCCGGCGACGCTGGGCTCGATGGGCACGCAGGTCGCGATGTTCGCCGACACCATCATCGCGACCTTCCTGCCCGCCGGCGCGCTGTCGGCGCTGTATTACGCCGAGCGGCTCTATCAATTGCCGATCGGCGTGATCGGCATTGCGATCGGCACGGTGTTGTTGCCGGAAATGTCGCGGCGGATCACGGCGGGCGACGATGCCGGCGCGATGGCGTCGCAGCGCCGCGCCTTCGAATTCACGCTGCTGGCGATCGGTGCCGTTCGTCGCGGCCTTCCTCACCGTGCCCGATGTGATCATGCGCGCGGTGTTCGTGCGCGGCGCGTTCACCAAGGCCGATGCCGCGGCCGCCGGCGCCACGCTCGCGGCCTATGCGGTCGGCCTCATTCCGTTCGTGACTGATCCGCAGCGCGGTCTCGGCATTCTATGCCCGCAAGGATACCGCGACGCCGGTGAAGGCGTCGCTGACCGGGCTTGCCGTCAATGTGCTGCTGAAGATCGCTGCTGATGGGGTCGCTGGCGCAGGTCGGCCTCGCGCTCGCGACCGCGGTCGGCGCCTGGATCAATCTGTTGCTGGTGCTCGGCTTTGCGGTGCGGGCCGGCTATCTCGAATTCGACAGGGCGCTGATGCAATCGCTGGCGAAATTTCTCGCGTCCGGCGTCGTGCTGGCGGCGGCGCTGTGGTTGGCCGCGCAATTCGCCGCGCTCTATTTGGCGCAACTGACGCGCGTTCCGCGACGAGACCACGCTGCTGCTGCTGATCGCGGTCGGCGCGGTGGTCTATGCCGGTTCGATCCTGCTGCTGTTCGGCACGGGCTGGCTGCGAGTCGCTGGTGCGCAGCTAAACCCGTTTGCGCTGCCGCGCGATCCGCTGCAATATGACGGCAATTCTCATTGCAATTGGACACACAATGGCTCCCATCAAATTCGGCGTCGGACAAAGCGTTCTCCGCAAGGAAGATGACGCGCTGATTCGCGGCAAGGGCCGCTACACCGACGATCACGCGCCGCAGGCCGCGCTGCACGCGCTGGTGCTGCGCTCGCCGCATGCGCATGCGACATTCACCATCGATGTTACCAGCGCGCGCGGTCTGCCCGGTGTCGGCGACGATCCTCACCGCCGCGGATGTCGGCGAACTCGGCGATCTGCCGTGCCTGTTCAATCTGGAAGAGAATCCGTTCACCGGGCCGCCTTATCCGATCCTCGCGCAGGATGTGGTGCGCCATGTCGGCGATGCCGTCGCGTTCGTCGTCGCGGAAACCATCGATCAGGCGCGCGACGCGATCGAGGCAATCAAGGTCGAGTGGACGGCGTTGCCGGCTGTGGTCGGGCTTGTGAATGCCGTCAAGAAGGGCGCGCCGCAGGTCTGGCCCAAACATCCCGGCAACGTGCTGTTCGACGTGCCGATCGGCGACAAGAAGGCCACTGAAGCAGCGTTCGCGACCGCGCATGCGGTGGCCGAAGTATCCATCGTCAATCCGCGCATCGTCACCAATTTCATGGAAACCCGCGCGGTGGTCTGCGAATACGACGCCAAACGCGATCATCTGACGTTGACGATCGGCAGCCAGGGCAGCCATCGCCTGCGCGAGATCATCGGCGGCATGGTGCTCAAAATCCCGCCGGAAAAGATGCGGGTGATCTGCCCGGATGTCGGCGGCGGATTCGGCACCAAGCTGTTTCCCTATCGCGAATACGCGCTGGCCGCGTTCGCCTCGCGCAAACTGAACAAGACGGTGAGGTGGACCGCCGACCGCGCCGATCACTTCATGGGCGATGCGCAAGGCCGCGACAACGTCACGACGGCGCGGATGGCGCTCGCCGAAGACGGCAAGTTTCTCGCGATGGATGTCGACCTGATGGGCGATATGGGCGCCTATCTGTCGACCTTCGGCCCTTACATCCCGCATGGCGGCGCCGGCATGCTGCCCGGCCTCTATGATATCAAGGCGTTTCATTGCCGCGTCCGCACGGTGTTCACCAATACCGTGCCGGTTGATGCCTATCGCGGCGCCGGCCGTCCCGAGGCGGCCTATGTGGTGGAGCGGCTGGTCGATGCGGCCGCGCGCAAGCTCGGGATGACGCCGGATGCAATCCGGCGCAAGAATTTTATTCAGCCCCGCGCGCTGCCTTACACCACCGCGACCGGCAAGATTTACGATTCCGGCGACTTCGCCGCCCACATGAAACGCGCGATGGACATCGCCGGCTGGAAGGAATTTCCGGCGCGCGCCCGGGCCGCCAAGAAGCAGGGACTGGTGCGCGGCATTGGGCTGGCCAGCTATGTCGAGGTGTGCGGCACGATGGGCGAGGAGACTGCCGAAGTGCGGCTCGATCTTAACGGCGACGTGTCGATCATGATCGGCACCCAGTCGAGCGGGCAGGGCCACCAGACGGCTTACGCCCAACTCGTCGCCGAGCAGTTCGGTCTTTCGCCGGAACGCGTCCACATCTTCCAGGGTGACACGGATGTCGTCGCGACTGGTTTGGGCACCGGCGGTTCGGCGTCGATTCCCTCCGGCGGCGTCAGCGTCGAGCGCGCGACCCGAAAGCTCGGGCTGCAATCTGCGCGAGCTCGCGGCCGAAGCTTTGGAAACCAGCAGCGCCGACCTCGAGATCAACGAAGGCACGGTGCGGATCGCGGGCACCGATCGTTCGGTCAGCTTTGCCGATCTGGCCAAGCGCGCCGCCGGCGATGCCTCAAAGCTGAATACCAGCGCAACTTTCTCCAGTGCCGACGGGACGTTTCCGAACGGCACGCATATCGCCGAGGTCGAAATCGATCCGGCCACCGGCATCATCAGAATCGTCAACTACGTCATCGTCGATGATTTCGGGGTGACCCTCAATCCGCTGCTGCTCGCCGGCCAGGTACACGGCGGCGCGATGCAGGGCATCGGCCAGGCCCTGATGGAGCAGGCGGTCTACAATCCCGCCGATGGCCAGCTCGTGACCGGAACGTTCATGGATTACGCGCTGCCGCGCGCGGCCGACGGCCCGTCCTTTGTGTTCGAGACGCACAACATTCCCTGCACGACCAATCCGCTCGGCGTCAAAGGTGCCGGCGAGGCCGGCGCGATCGGCTCCTGCCCGGCGGTGGTCAATGCGATCATCGAGGGGCTGTGGCGCGAATACAAAATCGACCATATCGACATGCCCGCCACCGCCGAGCGGGTCTGGATCGCGATCCGCGAGCACCAGCGCCGGCATAGTTTGTGAGAGACGGCGCAAGAGCGCCTCCTCACGAGGAGGAATGACCACCAACCGGGCATGACGAGTCTTTCGTAGCCCGGATGAGCGAAGCGACATCCGGGACCGGTGTTTGATGTGGTCCCGGATATCGCTGCGCTCATCCGGGCTACAGTTCGGACCTCATCTCCGGAATGAACGCAATTGCGTTCACCCTCCACATGAAGTGGAAAGCGCTCTGATGCGCCGAACACTACTTGCCTGACCGTTGCGCGATCACGGCTTGCGTATCGCGCTCGGCAGTACGCAAAGCCTCAACCCGGTTCGATGGCCAAGCCGATGTTGCAACGGTCAGGCAGGCCTCCCAGGCCTTGAGGGCCTCCTCAAGCCGCGCGGTGCCTTTTTCGCGCTCTCCCAGTTTGCGCAGCGCATTGCCGAGATTGTGCTGCGTCGCAGCCCAGTCGAGCGGGACCCGCTCTTGCGTCCGTTCCTCCAGCGCTGCGTGAAGCGTTACGACCGCTTCTTCCAGCCGCGCGGTGTTGTTTTCGCGCTCTCCCAGTATCTGCAGCGCATTGCCGAGACTGTTTTGTGTTTTGGCCCAGTCGAGCGGGATTTTCGCGCGATTGCGTTCCTGCAGCGCCGCGCGCAGCGCTGCTACCGCTTGCTCGAGCCGTGCCGTCCCGCGCTCCCGCTCACCGAGCGCCCGCAGTGCGGCGCCAAGATTGTTCTGTGTCTCGGCCCATTGCAGCGGCATCTGCTCGCGTGTCCTCACCTCCAGTGCGGCGTTGTCGGCCGCAACGGCTTGCTCCAGCTGTGCCGTCCCGGTTTCCTGCTCACCAAGCACGCGCAGCCCGTCCCCGAGATTGTTTTGCAGGACGGCCCAGTTATAGGAAGCGTTTTGGCGCGTTATGACCTCGAGCGCCGCGTGATAGGCTACAACCGCCAGCTCAAGCTGCGCCATGTCGGATCCCCGCTGTCCGAGTTCCTTGAGTGCGTTGCCGAGATTGTTCTGGAGGATGGCCCAGGAGAAGGACAGTCGTTCGCGCGGCGTTTCCTCCAGCGCCGAGCGATAGGCTTCGACCGCTTGTTCGAGCCGCGCTGTCCCGCGCTCCCGTTCGCCCAGGGTTGCGAGCGTGAGGCCAAGATTGTTCTGCGCGATCGCCCAGTCGCGTGGCGCCTGCCGGCGCGTGTCGGCCTCCAACGCTGCGCGATAGGCCGATATCGCTTGCTCAAGCCGGTCTGTCCCGCCGTCCCGCCGGCCGAGCGTCATGAGTGCGTTGCCCAGATTGTTCTGCGCTCTCGCCCATTGCTGGGGCGTCTGCTCGCGCGTGGTTTCTTCCAACGTCGCGCGATAGGCAGCAATCGCTTCTTCGAGCCGTTCTGTCCCGGTGCTTCGCTCTCCCAATGTCAGAAGCGCGTTTCCGAGATTGTTTTGCAAAACAGCCCAGTCGAGCGGGGTTCGTTCTCGCGTGATTTCCTGGAGCGCGGTGCGATAAGTCGTGACCGCTTCCTCGGTTCGCGCTGTTCCGCCGTCCCGTTGTCCGAGCGTCGATAATGCATTGCCGAGATTGGCCTGTACGCGCGCCCAGTCGAGAGGCGCCTGCTCGCGCGGACGAGTTACGAGTATTTGCCGGTAGATCCCGACCGCGTCGTGCAGCGCTGCGTTGTCGCCGCGTTCGTCGCCTTGCCGAAACAGCGTGTTGGCCTGGCGCTCCGCATAATCCGCACGCACATTGTCGTGTCCGGGAGGGACATATTCGGCCGCCTGTTTGAACAGGGCGGCGGCTTGGGGGTAATTGCGCTCCGTAAATGCGACCTCCGCTTCGGCGGCGGTTAAATCCGCCGCTCCCAGCATGTCCACGTCTGCTGCGGTTTGCGCCTGATCGCGCAGCCGGCGAGCTTCGTCTGCGGCGGCGATTTGTGCCTGCGTCGCCTGGCGCAACAGGTCGTGCGCGAGCTCAAAGTGTCCGTCTTCGATCGCGGATCTGGCCCGTTTCACCAAATTCATTGCGATTGGATTGGCCGGGTTCAGCGCGGAGGCGATCGTCTGAAGCTTCCTGTAGTCGTTGGCGACCCTGGTCAGCGCTTCGGCAAGTTTGTCGTCGGGAACGTTGGTTTCGTCGCCAACGATTCTCAGCAATGTTTTCGCGGCCTCGCCGGTCACGCCGAGTGTTTTGCCGACGGCCACGATGCGGTCGAGCAGGGGGCCGGTCGCGCCCGTCACCGCGGCCTCGGTCACTTCCTTGAGCTGCTCCGGCGTCAGGCCGAAATTGCAAGTGATGGTGTTGTGGCTGGCGTCGCGTCCGCCGGCGATGCTGCAAGAACTGGCGCTAACAGGGTTGTCAGCCGCGAACGCCCGGCCGGCCGCCGGGACCGAAATGAGCAGCGCTGCACTTGCCAGAGTTACTGCGGCTTTTTGGTATCCGCGCATGACACTGATTGGCTCCCTGGTCCGGACCCCGCTGGTGAATTTCCATTGAAAGTGACGGTGTTGCCCGAGGCGTCGCGGCCGGCCGCCACGCCGCCCTGCTGGGCGCAGACGACCGTCGGCGCGTCATGCCCGCCTTCATGGGCAGGCCAGACATAGGTGAATACGGTCCAGGCGCCGCCGGCGGCCACGATCAGGCCACTACCGAGCCAGGCAAGGGTCTTCTGATTCTTGGAGTTTGCGATGAACGACCACAGGGAGCTCATGTGACTGGGTCCCAAAATGCTGCCCAACTACCGCCATACCGCCTGTTACTCTAACAATACAGGATCAGGCGGCAAATTGCACGCTCCGCGGGCGGCCGGTTGGCCAGCCCGGCGCGAAGCTTCCGGTGCGGATGCGGAATGAAGCCTTGCGGAAGGGGTTGATAATTAGAATGATAACAATGTTTGGTAAGCGGTTCACCGTGCGTTTGGAAAAATCAGAGGGATCAAACTGATGAAGCGAATTGTCGTGGTTGTTGGAGCGTTGTTGCTCGGTATCGGCGCGGTGATGGCGCAACAGGATGCGGTCAAGAATGCGCAGACCTACATGAAGGGCAATGGCAAGAACGCCGGTGCGCTGGCCGCGATGGTCAAGGGCGAAAAGCCATATGACCAGGCTGCGGTTGATACCGCGCTCGCCCAGTTCGAAGAGACTGCCGCCAAGCTTCCGACGCTGTTTCCCGACAGCATCAAGGGGCTCAAGGCGGATGGCGACTACTCATCCTCGTCAAAGATCTGGGAAGACAAGGCCGGTTTCAGCGAGCATATCGCAAGTTTCGGCAAGGTCGTGAGCGAAGCCAAGACCCAGATCAAGGATATCGATTCGCTGAAGGCGACTTTCCCCGGCATCGGCAAGCAGTGCGGCGGTTGTCACGAGACCTACCGCGTCAAGAACAGCTGATCCAAAACAGCTGAGCTAATTCATCGCAAAGAAAAGGGGCGGGCGCCCGGATGCGCTCGCCCCTTTTGTCGTCGTCTAAACCAAAGTTTACTTCGTCACCTGCCCACGAATTTCGCCGCCCGGATTGGCCGCGGTGTGGACGTTGACGTAGTACTTGCCGGCCATCAGATCGGCGGCCTGCGCGTCGGTCAGCGTCGCGCTGCCTTCAGCGGGGCTGGAGGTGGCGTTCGGAATCGCAACGGCGACGCCGGCGTTCTTGCCGGCTTCAGCGGGCCCGTGAAAATGCGCGGCGGTGGCGGGACCGGTAAGCCCCGAATAGGTCAGCTTCCAGGTGAGTTTCTTGGAGGCGGCATCGTAGTCGATGTCGGCGGTGCCCTTGCCCGCGCTGGTGTTGGCAGGCACTTCGGACGCGCCGTCGAGGGTGGCTTTCATCTTTTCGGCGAAAGCGGGTCCGGCGAAGGCAATAGCGGTCCCGAGCGCCAGCGTAGCAAGCATGATCCTGGTATTCGACATGGTTCTCTCCCTGTGGGCGTTCATTATGGTGCCAATTTCAAAACAGCCGCTTTTCGATCTTATTCCCGAAGTCGGCCTCGATCGTGAAAAATAGTGAGAAATTTTGAGGTGGTTGGTGGCTCGCGGAGCGGCCATACTGGCCCGTAAAGTGCGACGGATAGTGACGGATCGGTGAATGCTGCGACGATTTTTCCGGAAGATTCTGCTGGCCCTTCTTGTTGCCGCCGCAGCTGGCCTTGCGGTGTTCTGGTGGCTCACGATACCCGCTGTGGTCGCCGCGAATGCGCTGCCGGCCTATACGCCAAACCTCGCCAACGGTCTCACAACGTTCAATGCCGGCGGATGTTCCTCCTGCCATGCGGTGCCGGGTCAGCCGGATCGCCTGAAATTGGGCGGTGGACTCGCGGTGCCCTCGCCATTCGGGACGTTCTATGTGCCCAACATCTCGCCCGACTTGACCGATGGCATCGGGCGCTGGAGCGAAGCGAATTTCGTCACCGCCGTCCTCAAAGGCACGTCACCCGAGGGTACGCATTACTTTCCGGCCTTTCCCTACGCGTCCTATCAGCACGCCAAGCTCGAAGACATTCGCGACCTCTACGCTTATCTGAAGACGCTGGCGCCGGTGTCCGGCAGAGTGCGCGATCACGACGTGCTGTTTCCGTTCAACATCCGCCGCAATGTCGGCATCTGGAAATTCCTGTTCATGGACGGCAAGCCCTTTGTGGCGGACACAGCACACTCCGCGCCGTGGAATCGCGGCGCGTACCTCGTCAATAGCCTCGGCCATTGCGCCGAGTGTCATAGCCCGCGCAATTTCCTTGGCGGCATTATATCAGCCCAGCGCTTTGCCGGCGGCCCCAATCCGGAAGGCGAGGGCTGGGTGCCGAACATCACGCAAAAGGGCCTCGCCGATTGGAGCGTAAAAGACATCGCCTATTTTCTGGAAACCGGACAAACCCCCGATGGCGATTCCGCCGGGGGATCGATGGTTCGGGTGATCAAGAACACGTCGGAATTGCCGCCCGGGGATCGCGACGGAATCGCGGAATATCTCAAATCGCTGCCGCCGGTGGAGGGACCGCCGCGGCCGCCAAAGGCGGCGGCAAAGGGCAGCTAGCCTTGCAAGGCCCTAGCGATCGATCCGCGCCAGGACGTTGTTGATCGCCAGGGATGACGCGCCATCGGCCGTGCATCCGCCGTCGCGCGCAAAGATGCACACCTCGTCGCCGCCGACCTCTTCGCATTGACGGGCGGAGTACTGGGCAGGCAACTGCTTTTCCAGCGCGCGCTTCGCAACGATGCGATTGAACGCCGGCGATGCGTTGGCGGCGAGCTGCGGCAGATGTCCGGCGGCGAGCGGATCGGTCGAGTCCAGCGCGAACAACGGCGCGCGGCCGGCGAGACGTTGGCGTCCCGGCATTAAAGCAAATGGCACTTCATACTGTGCCAGTCCGCACATCTGCGGGTCGGCCGTGAGCGCCGAGGCCAGTTTTGCCGCACCAATCCCGCGCATCCAGTATGCCGGCATCGTGCCTGTCGCGGCCAGTGCCGCGGAAACGCCGATCCAGCCACAAGCGAGCAGCGGCACGCCAAGCCTGCGCCATTTGTTTTGCTGCGCCATGATCCAGTCGACCGATCCCAGCGCCGCGACGATGATCAGCAGCGCAACGGACAAGAAGACAAAACGGTATTCCTTGTGGCCGATCAGGCTGTGAAACGCGACGTTGACGGCCGCGACCCACATCAGCACCGGTGCGTGCCGCCGCCCGCACCAGACCGCATAGAGCAGCGGCAACGCGGCGATCGACCAGATCTCCCAGAAGCAATTGAGATAGGCCGTTGCAGGAAACTCGCCGAACTCGGCAGCGCGGTCGTGCAGCAGGTTTTGCCTGACATTCTCGATCAGCCAGGCGAACGGGATCGCGCCGCACGCGGCATCGACCGCCGCGCTCACGGCCAGCACCGCAACGCCGCCGATCAGCAACGGCGGCACCCGGCGCCAATGCGGCCAACAGGCCCCGATCGCAAGCGTCGCGATCGCTGGCGCATATTGAAAACGAAACAAGGCGGCCAGCGCCAGTAGCGCGCCGCCTTGCAGCAGATCCCGCTGCGACGGCGCTGCGCGCGTCAGCAACAGCGCCGCGGGCAGGATGGCCGCGGTCGACAGCGGCTCTCCCAGGGTATGCGGCGCGAAATACACGAATTCAAACCATGTCGCCGCCACGACGCCCGCGACAATCGCATGGGCGCGAGACACCCGCGCCCCGAAAGCCCAGGCCGACGCCACGATCGACAGCGATGCCAGCGCGACGATCAGGCGGGGCAGAATGAAGGCCCCCATGCCGCCGGGAACGAGCCAATCGCCGGCCGCGACGGGCCCCGCCATCAGCGTCGGCAGCAGCCAACTGCGCATGCCGTAGCGCCATTCCCACGACACGATACTGTCGTGTCCGAGCAGGCGCCACGCCGGCTCCAGATACTGGTAGATTTCGTCGTAGTGCTGAACGTTCGGCCAGAACGCCAGCGGCAGGCGGATCGCCGCGGCGAGCAGCAAAATGGCGGCAAGCGGATGCATCCGCACTTGATCGAAACTCATGCCCGTGATGCCGCTGGTTTCGGCCGGGGTATTGGCCATCGTCATGCCCGGTTGCCCTTGGCTCGACGGGATGCATTCTCCGTCCGGGCAACTATCGCGGTCAGCCGTTAACGCAATGTCACTGCGCCGGGTACAGCGGGTTTTGTTCAGTTAATGAATTGATATGGTTTGAGAACCAGCCTTCGGGAAAATCCCGCCACGGTCTCGCGACGCGCTAGCTTCCGGCCGGGCGCCGGCTAGCTCTGGCCGAACGCCTTGAAGGTGATGATGGTGTGGGTGTCCTGGATGCCGGGAATGGTCTGGACCTTCTCGTTGACGAAATGGCCGATGTCCGTGTCGTTATCGACATAGAACTTCACCAGGAGATCGTAATCGCCCGCGGTGGAATAGATCTCCGAGGCGATCTCGGCTTCGGCGAGCGCGTTGGCGACGGCATAGGATTGGCCGAGCTTGCATTTGAACTGGATGAAAAAGGGAACCATCGCTGTTGTCTCCGAAAGGCGTCGCGCTGCACCAATATAACGTTTTCACGCGATGTGAATACCGCTTCGCGGCGAGAAAGGCATCTATATATTGGGGCTAGAAATAGTGGCTACGGCGAGCCAACTTGCTGCCGATAAGGCGCCGGGCTAGGTATAGCGATATGACCTTTACGCGACTGCATCCATTGCCGCGGGCCTGATGGTGGCGATACCCATCGCGCTCACCATCGCAGGCTCGGATTCGTCCGGAGGCGCCGGCATCCAGGCCGACCTCAAGACGTTTGCCGCGCTCGGCGTCTACGGCGCTTCCGCGATCACGGCCTTGACTGCCCAGAACACCAGAGGTGTCGCCGGCATTCATGCGGTGCCTGCCGACTTCGTGACTGCGCAGCTCGACGCGGTATTTTCCGATTTCGACGTCAAGGCCGTCAAGATCGGGATGGTGGCGCAGCTGGCGACCATCGATGCGATCGCCGCCAGTCTCGTGCGATGGTCGCCGAAACATATTGTGCTCGATCCGGTGCTGGTCGCGACGTCAGGAGATCGCCTGCTGGCGACCGAGGCGGTCGAGCGCTTGCGCACCGGCCTCATTCCACTGGCATCCTTGATCACGCCGAACCTGCCGGAAGCCGCCGCGTTGCTTGGCGAGGAGATCGCAACCGATGAAGCCGCGATCGAACGGCAGGGCCGGCTTCTATTGGCGCTGGGATGTCCGGCCGTGCTGATCAAAGGTGGTCACGGGCAGGGCAGCGAGAGCATCGATTATCTCGTTAGCGGCAACGGCACGCTCGCACTGCCGGCGCCGCGCATCGCCACGCAAAATACCCACGGCACCGGATGCTCGCTGTCGTCGGCGATCGCCGCCGGCCTTGCCAAAGGCGAGGATATTGAAAGCGCCGTACGCCACGCCAAGGCGTTTATCAGCGCCGCAATCGCGGCGGCCGATCGTCTTGATGTCGGCCATGGTCACGGGCCGGTCCATCATTTTCACCGATTTTATTGAGGGCGGCTTTAGTTCAGACCTCATCCTGAGGAGGCCGCAACGCGGCCGTCTCGAAGGATGGCATCGAGTCCAGGTGCTGCATCCATCCTTCGAGACGCTTGCTTCGCAAGCTCCTCAGGATGAGGGCCGGGGGATATCTGCTTGGGTGCGTATCGCTAACCTGAACGCTGGCGCGAGCGGTAACGATGCCAGTGCAGAATCGCTCCGACGATCAGTGCGGGCGCCACCGCCGCGCCGATCATGAAACCGGGTAACGGCACCGGCGAGATCCATTCGATGGTCAGCGCGGCGATCAGCCACAGCGTCGCCAGTATCAATACGAAATCGAGCGTCGGGAATCGCAGATAATAGGAAAGCGCCGAACCGATCACCGCCGGCGCGGTCGCCGCGGCGATCATGTAAACCGTCAATTCCTTCGGCGTCAGATAGTCGAGCACCATCGAGCCCAGCAGCCAAAGCGCTGCAAACATGATGGCGATGTCAATCGGATGGCGCACGCATAAAGTGTAGGGCCTGGTGATCCCTCCGCAACCGGTCTCTCGATCCGGGAAAAGTGGAAACACCAGTTGAAAGCGGCGCTATCTAGCCTTTTTGAGAAATTCCGCGAGGACCACCGCGTGATTCACGCTGGTGTCCCGGGCCCCATACAGCAAGGTAGCCTTGCGATCGCCGATGGCCTCAAGCATCTCCGGCACAGCCGGGTTTGATTTGAGTTCTGCCCGGTAGCGTCGCCGGAATTCATCGAAGCGATCCGCGCGATGATCGAACCAGGTCCGGAGCGAAGGAGTCGGTGCGATATTTTTTTCCCAGAGATCGACGTGAGCGTCCGCCTTGCGAAGGCCGCGCGGCCACAATCGATCGACCAGGATCCTCTCACCATCGCCGCGAGAGCGAGGTTCGTATACTCTCTTGATCTCGATCGATGCCATGTTCGCTCCTCACTGCGTTCGGCTTTCGCGTCCATGGCGCCATAGAAAGCCATCTTGGCTTCACGCTCGATCATATCTTGATATGACTCGGGTCATCCGAAGGCTCTATCCGGATACGCGATGGCGCATGGAGACGAAGCGTCGTCGCCCGACGCCTGTGTTCTTCCAATAAAAGTTTTCGCGGGGCTCGCTTGAGCCCCGCTACGCGCCGGTGACGCGCCAGATCACATCGCCGACGTCGTCGACGACCAGAAGGGCGCCGTCGGGCCCGAGCGTCACGCCGACCGGGCGTCCATAGGAGACCTTTTCATCCGGGGCGAGGAAGCCGCTCAGGATATCGCGCGCCGGTCCGGCTGGGCGTCCGTTCTCGAACGGCACGAAGACCACCTTGTAGCCGCTCAGTGTGCTGCGATTCCACGAGCCGTGTTGTCCGATCGCCATGCCCTCCGGAAAGCCCGGCAGCGTGCCGGCCGGCAGCCAGCATAGACCCAGCGACGCGGTGTGGCCGCCGAGCGCGTAGTCCGGCGTCAGCGCGCGAGCGACCGCGGCGGCATCCTGCGGCACGCGATCGTCCACCGTCTGCCGCCAATAGCAATAGGGCCAGCCGTAGAAGCCGCCATCGCGCACCGAAGTCAGATAGTCCGGCGGCGTTTCATCGCCGAGGCCGTCGCGCTCGTTCACGACCGTCCAGAGCACGCCGGTCCGCGGCTCCCATGCGAGGCCCACCGGGTTACGAAGACCGCCGGCAAAGATGCGGCTGGTGCCATCGGCCAGATCGAGTTCGTAGACCGCAGCGCGGCCTTCCTCGACGGCCATGCCCATCTCCGCGATATTGGTGAGCGAGCCGACCCCGGCATAGAGCTTCTTGCCATCGGCGCTCGGCAGCAGGCTGCGCGTCCAATGCCCGCCGGGCTTGAAGGTCACGAGTTTCCGCCCCGCCGCGGTGATGCGCTCGGCGCCCGCCACATAGGGAAAGGCCACCACGCCATCGGTGTTGCCGACATAGAAGGTGTCGCCTGATAGCGCCATGCCGAATGGCTGGCTGAGCCCTTCCATGAACGTCCCGCGCTTTTCGGCGACGCCATCGCCATCGCTGTCGCGCAGCAGCGTGATGCGGTTGGCGCTGACGCCAAGCGCGCGGGCACGCCGCATCGTGGCCTGCATCGCATAGCTGAACACGCTTGAGACTCTTGTCGCGACCTGGTTCGAACTCGGCCACCAGCACGTCGCCATTCGGCAGCACGTTGATCCAGCGCGGATGGTCGAGACCGGTGGCAAAGGCGTTGACCTTGAGTCCCGGTGCTGCGACCGGCCTCTCGCCCTTGCTCCACCCCTGGGCGGACGGCATTTTGAGCGTCGGGATCGCGCCCTGCGGCTTCGCCGCCGGAACAACCGGCGCGCTGCCCCAGGCCGGCGCAGGCTGCGCGCCCTGCGACCGGCGCCACAAGACCGCGCTGGCGCCGATCAGCGCGACGATGCGCGCAAAATTACTGGACAGGCTCATGTCATTTCCTCAATTGATCGCGCGCACCCTATCCGATGCCGGGATATCCGCCAGCCCCCGCTTGGTTCGCGATCGACCCCGGCATCAGTCTGCGGTATCCGTTCGGACGGAGGGACCTCGAGGTCTTGCGGAAAGAAATTCACGGAAAATATTTGCGATATATCGCCTGGTACGCCTCGGTCTGCTTGAACTGCTTCAGTGCCTGCGAAAATGCATCGACCAAAGCGGGCGAAACGCGTGCCTTGTTGAAGCAAACATAAAGACCCACCTTTTCCATCACGCTGCGGGCCAACAGCGGTTCGATCTTTCCGGAAAGTCCCATTTGCTTGATATGATACATCCCGAAGCCAAGGTCCTCGGCGACGTAGTCGACGCGGCCGGCGGCCAGCATGCTCCAGGCTTCGCCGGAGCTGTTGGCTTCGACCATGTTGTGATGCTCGCGCAAGAAATTCCACAGCTCGGGTGACCCGGTTGGTTCCTGTAACAGGCTGGCGATTAACTCGCGGACAGCGACGTCGTGCCCGACCAGATCGTCGAGCGACGAGAACTTCAGCTTCCCGACATCGGCCTTGCGCACGAACAGGACCCACCGATTCCGGATCAGCGGCTCGTCCGGAAAGGCGCAGGTCTGCTCTCGCTCGCCGGTGCGATAGGTGGGGAACATTCCGTCGCGCTCGCCGCGGAGAACCATCGTCCAGGCGCGATTTGTCGGAAATTCCTCGAAGGAAACCTCCTTGCCCATCGCGGCAAACACCCGCGGGTAGACTTCGAGAGCCAATCCCGGCGCCTTGTCATCACCTACGTCCCCGAACTGACTAAAACGAATATCAGTGACGAGCCGCAATGTTTCCGCCGGCGACGCTCGTCCGCTGAGCGCCCAGATAACGGCAATAAACATGCACAGAAGGCCTCGAAATCCGACCGGTCTGGCCATCGCAGGCATCCCTTACGGAAAGTATTTGCGGTAGATCACCTGAAACGCCCCGGTCTGCTTGAATTCCCTCAACGCGCGCGAGAACGCATCGACGAATGCGGGCGAAACGCGCGCCTTGCTGAAGCAGACGTAAATACCTTGTTCGATCACGCTGCGGGACAGTAGCGGCTCGATCTTTCCAGATAATCCCATTGTCGCGATATCACGCTTCGCCAAGACGAGACCGGCGAGCGCGTAGTCGACGCGGCCGGCTGCCAGCATGCGGAGACTTTCGGTGGTGCCGCTCGTCTCAACCATATTGTGGTGCTCGCGCAAGGATTTCTCCAGCTCGGGCGACACGTCCGGATGTTCGAACGAGCCGGGGAGGACCAATTCGCTGACAGCGACGTCGTGATCTGCGAGATCGTCGAACGACGAAAACTTCAACTTTTCGACGTCGGCCGTGCGCACAAACAGGACCCACCTATCTTGGACTAGCGGTTCGTCGGGATAGGAACATATCTGTTCGCGCTCATTGGTGCGCAACACGCCGAACATTCCGTCGCGCTCGCCGCGGACGATCATCATCCATGCTCGATTTGTGGGGAGGGATTCGAAGGAGACGTCCTCGCCCATGGCGGCGAAGACCTGCCCGATTACTTCGACACTGCTTCCCGGCGCCTTGCCAACGCCTTTGTCCGCAAAGGGCCCCCAATAGACATTAGTGACGAGCCGCAATGACTCCGCCGGCCACGCTCGTCCACTCAGCGCCCAGAGAAGCGCAATTGTCGCGCAGACAGAGCGCCTGGAGCCCACCACCCTCGCCATCGCGGATTCCCCCGCTACTTGGACACTTGCACGATAGTGTCGGAACGGAAACTATGCCAAGGTATAGGTCTCCATATAACGCCAACAGGGCATAGCCGCCCTACTTGCGCGAATTGTACGAGCTTGTCGCCGCAAGGGTGAGTTTTGCAATTTGAAGCGACACACGCCAGCAAGGACAGCGGCAAATCCGATCGTGGATCGCCGGCGCTGAGGCGGATCGCCACGGCATGGCGCTTGTTGCCTGGCCGTTCCGGCGGCATCGGGTGGCGCCTTCTCGTCGGCGTCCTGTTCTTCAGCTCGGTGGTCACGCTGCTCCTGACATTGACGCAGCTCTATCTCGACTATCGCCGCGACATCAGGGCTATCGATCAGCGGATGACCGAGATCGATAGCGGCTATCGTCAAAGTCTTGGCGAAGGGCTCTGGCGGCTGGACGCGCGCCAGCTCAAATTACAGGTCGAGGGGATTCTTCGCTTGCCCGATATTCGCTACGTCGAACTGCGCGAGACGACCGGTCAAGCCGCCCCTCTCGTGGTGACCGCCGGCTCCCATCAAGCCAACCCGCCGGCGCGGCGCGAATTCAAAATCGTTTATACGAATCGCGACGCCGAGCAGTTGCTCGGCATCCTCACGGTCGAAGCTACCTTCGACCGGATCTATCGCCGGCTTCTCGACACCGTCGCCGTGATCATGGTCAGTCAGGCGATCAAAACGTTCCTGGTTTCGTTCTTCATCTTGCTGATTGTCCACCGCCTGATCACCCGTCATCTCACCGCGATGGCGACGTCCCTCAGGGGCTACGATCTTCACGGCTCGCAGGCACCACTTCGGCTTGAGCGGCTTCCGCCCCAACCTGCCGATGAGCTTGACGGTCTGGTCGGTGCGTTCAATCAGACTAACGCGAGGCTGCAAGCCGCCTATGGCGATCTCAGGGAACGTGAGGCGAAAGTTCGACGCCTTGTCAACTCGAACATCATCGGAATATGCATTTACAATCTTGACCGTCATATCGTGGAGGCGAACGACGCATTTCTTGGCATGGTGGGGTACAGCCGCGACGATGTCATTTCGGGCCGTCTCAGCTTTATCGGCTTGACGCCTCCCGAATGGGCCGAGGACGACCAAAGGCGCCTGGCGGAGTTGGTTTCTACGGGAGTATGGCGACCTTCGGAGAAGGAGTTTTTTCGGAAAGACGGCAGCCGCGTGCCCGTACTTATAGGTTCGGCGACCTTCGGTGAGTCCCAGCGCGAGGGCGTGGCCTTTGTGGTCGATTTGACCGACCGAAAGCGCGCCGAGGCAGAGCTGGCGCACGCCAACCGCGTCGCGACAATGGGCCAGCTGACGGCCTCCATTGCCCACGAGGTCAACCAGCCGATCGCTGCCGCGCTGGTGAACGCCGGGACCGCGCTGCGCTGGCTCGCCCGCCAGCCGCCAAATCTGGAAGAGACCGCAGAGGCGATCGACCGTATTATCAAGGACGGCAAGCGGGCCGGCGACATCGTGAGCCGGATTCGTGATTTCTCCAAAAAGGCGCCGGCGCGGAAGGAAGATCTGGAAATTAACGAAGCCATTTTGGAGATCATGGGACTGACCCGTGTCGCAGCGTCAGAGCATGGCGTTGTGATGACGATGCAACTGTCGGAAGGATTGCCGCACATTTTGGGAGACCGGGTTCAATTGCAGCAGGTGATCCTGAATCTGGTCATGAACGCCATTGAAGCGATGAGCGAGGTCGCCGAGGGGACGCGCGAGTTGCTGATCAGCACCAGCACGGTTGCGCCGGGCAACGTGCTCATCGAGGTGAGCGATTCAGGTCCCGGTCTGCCTCAAGCCGATCCGGGGCGAATTTTCGAAGCGTTTTACACCACCAAGGCCAGCGGCCTGGGCATGGGACTGTCGATCTGCCGCTCGATCGTCGATGCGCATGGCGGCCGGCTCTGGGCAACGCCGAACCAACCGCACGGTACGGTCTTTCACATGACGCTGGCGGCGGAAGAAAGGTCGCCCGAGAACCCATAGCGTTCGTCGGAGTGCAGGGCGGTTGGTGGAAATTGCGACAATTGAGGGAACGATTTCGGCTTCGGCGATTTGGTGGCGGCTGGGAGCTGAAAACAAGGAGGAGCATTGCGATGGCAAGAGACGAGCACAACAAGGCAGCCGAACATCATGAAAACGCCGCCAAGGCGCATCGTTCAGCCGCCGAACATCATGGCAAGGGCGATCATGCGAAGGGCAAGGAGCATGCCCAGAGTGCGAAGCAACATTCGCAAACCGCGCATCAGCAGACCGACCAGGCGCATTCAAAGAGCCAACAGCAGAAATAACAGTGATGGAGGCTCGGCGCATCGCCGGGCCTTCTCATTTTAAAACCATAGGCATCGCACGGCATGGGTGAACACGATGCGGAGGAAATGTACATGGTCGCAACACCGTCGCCTGCTGACGTGCTCGGCCATGAAATTGAAGAAGACCCAACTCCGGTCGAAAAACCGAGTGCTTGTGTGACGACAACATTGATCGCCTATGATCTTCATGCGCCCAAAGGCGCATTGTATGACCAGTTGGTCGGAAAAATAATGTCCTTGGGCGCGTGGTGGCATCATCTCGAGACCATCTGGATCGTGAAAAGCGGTCACACGCCGGGGCAGATCAGAGATCAACTCAAGCCGTATATCGGCGGCGACGATCAGCTGCTTGTCATTGACGTCACGGGCGACGTTGCGGAGGCAGTTGGCCTTAACGGCGCCGGCACGGCGTGGCTGCAAGAGACGCTGGGAGCGGCCACATATTAGCGACAGGCGCGCATTTCACAGCACCGCTTCAACAAGTCCGAGGCTTTTCGCCTCCTGCGCTTCGAGATACCAATTCGAGGGGGCTTTCTCCAGCACCTGGTCGAGCGTGACGGACGAACCCAGCACCAAATTTTGAAATCCCTCGTTTTGAATGACGATCGAGGATTCAATCTCGTTCAGGGTCGCCTTGACCACGGCAACGCATGTTGTGAGTGGGCCGTCGATCACGAGCTGCTTGGACAATTTTCGCTCGTGGATCATCAGGCGCGTGCCACGGGCCAGATAACGGTTTCCCCGTGCGAAGAAACTCATGAACGTAACGCCCGCGGAATAGATGGCGGCTTTTCCGAAAAAGACGAACCGTCGGCTCGGCTCCATCTCGCTCGCAAACCGAACATCTTCGCCCATCATCCGCGCGACCTCGGGATCTCCGCCCAGAGTAGAGCTCTATGACGACGATGCTTTTATCCGATGCATTGTCGAACTGGGTTCTGAATTTGGTGTACATTTCATAGTCAACGACACCCGACAGGGCGATAGCCGGTGATTTGAAAGCCGTAGCTGGAAGGAGATCGTTGGCCATGCGGAACAAGACGTTACATGGCCGTTTGGTTCCCGGATTGCGGCTGTGCCGGGATGTTTCGCGTGATTTGCCCGACGAGGCAAGGACGGCCTCATCCTGAGGAGCTTGCCACCGGGTCCGTGCGAAGCGCGGCCCGATGATAAACTCCGCAAGGGTCTCGAAGGATGGCCGCGAGTCCGCGTGTTGCATCCATCCTTTGAGACGCCATGCGGAGCCTGTCATCGGGCGCGAATTCGCGCGACCCGTTGGCATGGCTCCTCAGGGTCGGAGCCGGTTTCACGGCGAGTAATCTACCCGACGGGCAAATCAGGTGCGTGTCGGACAAATGAAAGTCCAGCCCTTGCTGCAAAAATATTCTGATTTTCAGAAATAGCAAATCAGTCTAAACCAATGACCGTCCCGCCTCCCAGAGGGGCGTTTCGCGATCGTCACGAACGTGAGGCGGGATGCGGTGGACGCGGATGTGCCTTTGACGAATGGCGCAAAAGCGGACGGCGAAGTCGTGTGGTCCTGACGTCTCGACGCTGGCGTTCAAGTTCGCGCAGGAGACTGCGCGGATGACGGTGACAAAAGAGCCCGATCACCGGGGAGAGCACGAAATAAGTCGTAAAACCATTGCGCGGGGAATGCCGGATGTTTCCGGTGTGACCGTGGTGACTAACGCGCGTGCTACCTACCAATACACGCGCGGCTGCGGACGCACCAGGCGTCCGGCATTCCCTGCGCCCTCTGATGAGGGCGGAACGAGCAGAGCAAAACTCGGGCGGATTGCGCCGCGAGAATGCTGATTTATGTCCATCGTCATTGCGAGGAGCGAAGCGACGAAGCAATCCATCGTTCGGGGCGCGTTGCGCCATGGATTGCTTCGCTAACGCTCGCAATGACGGAATGTGCTGTCTGAAAATTGAATTCGTCTTTTCTTCCCTCCCTCCGCGCGCGTCAGCGCGTGGCGGGGAGGGGTCGGGGGTGGGGGGTCTATCGACACATTCGCTGACAGCGGGATTCGCGGCGCGACCCGCCACCCTTGATCCCTCCCCGCCGCTTCGCGGGGGGAGGGAAAGCAGAATTGCGCGAAAGTCGCGGGACGGCGTTGAGAGAGAATGTGGCCCCCAGCGTTTACCCTAATGCGACCCGATGTCGCCTGATTGTCGCAAGGCGCTGTTATCGCAGGTGCAAAGCGGGATGCGTTTGATTCGTGATGTCTTGGCGCGGAACGGCGATTTCGGCTTTGAGACCGGGTGGTTAATGGACGGGGCGGTCAGCATGGGCAGTCATCGCACTGTCATGCTATTCTGTTAGGTGCGCGCATGGATAGTGACGCTATGAGCGAAGAGAGTCCTGAACGACGCTTTCGCACTTTGTTTATCTCCGATGTCCATCTCGGAGCCCGCGGCTCGCAGGCCGAGCGCCTGGTGGACTTTCTGCGCAGCCACGATGCCGATACGATCTATCTGGTCGGCGATATCGTGGACGGATGGGCGCTGAAGTCCAACTGGTACTGGCCGCAATCGCATAATGACTTCGTGCAGAAGATGCTGCGCAAGGTGCGCAAGGGCGCCAAGGTCGTCTATGTGCCGGGCAATCACGACGAGTTCCTGCGGAACTATTACGGCACGCATTTCGGCGGCATCGATGTGATGGAAAACACCATCCATACCGGCGTCGACGGCAGAAAATACCTGGTCATTCACGGCGACATCTTCGATCTTGTGGTGCAGAACGCGCGCTGGCTCGCCCATCTCGGCGACAAGGCCTATGATTTCGCGATCCAGATGAACCGGCTGGTCAATTTCTTCCGACGCGCGTTCGGCGTGCCCTATTGGTCGCTGTCGCAATGGGCCAAGCTCAAGGTCAAGAACGCGGTCAATTATATCGGCGCGTTCGAAACCACGCTCGCGGCCGAGGCGCGGCGTCACGGCGCCGACGGCGTGATCTGCGGCCACATCCATTACGCCACGATCCGCGACGAGCACGGCATTCGCTACATGAACTGCGGCGACTGGGTCGAAAGCTGCACCGCGCTGGCCGAACACGAAGACGGCCGCTTTGAAATCATTACCTGGACCGATCCGCTGCGGCGGGCGGCTCCTGTTCCGTCGGTCACCGCGCGCGCGGCATGACGCGTATCCTGGTCGCAACCGATGCGTGGCACCCGCAGGTCAACGGGGTGGTGCGCACGTTGACCATGATGGCGGATGCGGCCAAGGCTTTTGGCGTCGAGGTCAGTTTTCTCACGCCGTCGTCGTTTCGCACCTTCGCGATGCCGAGCTATCCCGATCTGCGCTTGGCGTTGCCGTATCAGGCCAAGATCGCGCGCCTGATCGACGAGGCGCAGCCGGACAGTATCCACATCGCGACCGAAGGGCCGATCGGATTGTTGGTGCGGCGTCATTGCCGCAAACATAATCTGCCGTTCACGACGAGCTTTCATACGCGGTTCCCCGAATACATCTCCGCGCGCCTGCCGGTGCGCGAGTCCTGGATCTGGGCTGTCTTACGAAAATTCCACCGCGCGAGCCAGGCGGTGATGGCCGCGACACCAGCTTTGGCGAACGAATTGCGCGCGCGCGGCTTTCGCAATGTCGTGCTGTGGCCGCGCGGGGTCGATACCGATTTGTTTCACCCGCGCGCTGGCGCTGATCTCGGCCTGCCGCGTCCGGTGTTTTTGTGTGTGGGCCGTGTTGCGGTGGAAAAGAATCTCGAGGCGTTTCTCGATCTCGATCTGCCCGGCAGCAAAGTCATCGTCGGTGACGGACCCGCGCGCGCGGCGCTGGAGCGAAAATATCCGGAAGCCGTGTTTCTCGGCTCAATGCAGGGTGACGCGCTGGCGCGGGCCTATGCCGCCGCAGACGTCTTTGTGTTCCCGAGCAAGACCGATACGTTTGGGTTGGTGCTGCTGGAAGCGCTCGCCAGCGGCGTGCCGGTCGCGGCGTTTCCGGTGACAGGCCCACGCGATGTGATCGGTTCCGCGCCGGTCGGCACGCTGAACGATGATCTGCAACTCGCATGCCTGTCGGCGCTGCGGATTTCGCCGGAAGACTGCCGCGAATTCGCCGCGGGGCATACCTGGGAAGCCTCGGCGCGGATATTCGTCGAGAATGCGACCGGTGTCCTCAGTCTCGACCCACATCACGACGATGTGCACTTTGCCGCAAAGCAGCCTCGTTTCGTCGCTTGAAGCACCTTGCCCGGGCGCAAGGGGACGCGATACAAAGAGGGCATGTCTGAATCATCCCAATCCTTGCCGGTCAGTGCCGCGGATATCGACGCCGCGGCGCGCGTGCTGGCCCCCTTCGCGGTACGAACGCCGCTGTTGTCATCGCCGGTTCTCAACGAGCGCGTTGGAACCCGGGTTTTCCTGAAGCCCGAGATGCTGCAGCGGACCGGATCGTTCAAGTTCCGCGGCGCCTTCAACAAGCTGTCGTCGATCCCGCAAAGCGCGCGTGGCGGCGGCGTGGTCGCGTTCTCTTCCGGCAATCATGCCCAGGGCGTGGCGGCGGCGGCGAAAATTCTCAACATGCGCGCGACCATCGTGATGCCGGCGGATTCGCCGCTGTTGAAGCGCGAGCGCACCAAGTCCTACGGCGCCGAGGTCGTGCTGTATGACCGCGATAATGAGGACCGCGAAGCCATCGCCAACGGCATCGCCGCCAAACATGGCGCGACGCTGGTGCGGCCCTATGACGATCCGTTTGTGATCGCAGGCCAGGGCACCGCGGGCCGGGAAATCGCCGAGGACATGGCCGCGCTCGGGATCGCGCCGGATATCGTGATAGCGCCCGTATCGGGCGGCGGCCTGATCGCGGGGGTCGCGACTGCGATCAAGGCGCGCTTTCCGCAGGCCAGCGTGATGTCGGCCGAGCCGGAAGCGTTCGACGATCACGCCCGTTCGCTGCGCGCCGGCAAGCGCGAGGCGCATGATAACAAAGGCCGCACCATCTGCGATGCGCTGATGGCCGCGATGCCCGGCGAGATCACGTTTTCGATCAACGGCAAGCTCCTGACCAAGGGCCTCGTTGCGTCCGATGCCGAAGTCGGCGCGGCCGTCGGATTTGCGTTCCGTGAGCTGAAGCTGGTGGTCGAGCCCGGCGGTTCGGTCGGCCTTGCGGCCTTGCTGGCCGGCCGCATCGATACTGTCGGCAAGAACATCGTGATCGTGCTGTCCGGCGGCAATGTCGATGCGGACATGTTCGCGAAGCTGATCGCCTGATCCGGCATTTTTCAGCTTACGAGAACAGCGCGATCTTCTCGGCCTGACTCATGCGCCGGATCGCGGCCAGCGGATCGGGCCTCGATGCGGCGTGGCCCCGCACCAAACCGCTCGCGATCAGGCTCGAGCCGAGCGAGGGTTCAGGCTCGGGTGTGGGTTCTTGCGCAGGCTGAGGAGCCGCGGCGGTGACCGGCGCCGGCTGTTCGGCAACGATGCTGAGCGGCGTAATCGGCGGTAACGCCGTGGCCTGAGGTTCGTACGAGATTTGAGGCTCAGGCTCGGAAGAGGCCTGGGTTTCATAAGAGGCCTGGGTTTCATAAGCGGTTGGGGCCTCGTCCGTCTCGCTCTGCGGCGGATCGTAAGCATCCTCCGGATCGGGCGCGGCCATTTCGATCGCGACCATGTCGAGCACGGCATCGTCGTGGGCCTCAGCGTCGTGGGCTTCAACTGCTTCGGGCGAGGGGTCTGCGGCCTCGGCGATCATATCGGCGACTTCGGGCGAAGGGCCTGCGACCTCGGTGGTCACGTCAATTGCTTCGGCAATTAGCGCGACCGGTTCAGCCGCCATCGCTGGACCGATCATCGCGGTGTCGTCGGCCGTGCTCGCTGCCAATTCTTCGGTCGCTGCGGCCGCTTCAGGCCGCGGGGCCGGAGGGATTGCTTCCTCTATCGCGCGCGCAACAGGGGGAGCATACTCTACCGGAGCTGTCTCTGCAGCAGCCTTTTGCGGAAAGGCCACAACCTTCTCCGCCGGCCGTGGCGCTTCAGCTTCGCTCTCGCTGAACGCCTTTATCCGCCCCTCGATCAGATCGAATGCGGCGTTGAAGGCAGGCATCGCGTCGGTCGCGGCGATCTTTCCGCAGGCGCCCTCGATGGCGCCGACCTGCAAATCGATCAGGTCGCAGATCCGCCCGTCGGCGCCGATCTCGCGCAGCCGCCAGGCGATCTCGCGGATCACCCGGGCGCCCTTGCGTGCGGGCGCCAGGTTTTCCTCGAAGCCGAGATCGCCAAGTGCGGTCGTTGCTGTTGTCCTGGCCTCAACCAGCGAAGCCTTGATCGCCGCCAGCGCGTCGTTGAGCTTGTTGTCGTCGGGCGCCGGTTTCTTCTGGGCGGCGATCGTCTCCTCGATCCGCGACACCGCATCGAGCACCATCCTTGTGTCGGCGTTGCGGTTGCGCTTGGCATACTCGCTGAGGAACCAGCGGCCCCGCGAGGTCTCCATGAAGGCTTCGCGGATGGCGTCGTAATCCTCCTCGCGCGGCTGGGCCGCGCGCGCGGAGATCGGTGACAGGGCGAATGCTTCGTCGGCCATGGTAAACTCATCGCGCAAATCATCGCGCGTTACGCTAACGATCATCACGATATCGAGCAAATCGCAATTGAATTGATGCCCGGCGAATCACAAATCCCCATCGCTTCTGCGGCAATGCTGGCGCCAAAGCAATTCGCGGCCAGCCTGGCGCTGTTCTATGGCGCCATATTCGCTGTGATCGGCGCCCAGATGCCGTTTTTTCCGGTCTGGCTGCGGGCGGTCGGGATCGACGCGTCGTGGATCGGCGTGATTGCCGCCGTTCCCGCGGTGACGCGATTTACGGTGTTGCCGTTCATCGTCAGCCTTGCCGAAAAACGCGGCTCACTGCATACCGCGTTGATTGTCACGGCCTTCATGACGGCGCTCGGGTTTGCGGCGGTCGGTACCCAGCATCAGGCGATTCTCGTTTTTCTCGCCTACGCCGCGACATCCTGCATGTGGACGCCGATCGTGCCGCTGACGGATGCCCATGCGCTTCGCGGTGTCGTGCGATATGGCCTGAACTATGGGCCGCTGCGGCTATGGGGCTCGGCGGCCTTCGTGGTGGGGGCGCTGGCGTGCGGATTCCTGGTCGATGTGATCGAGGCGCGCCAGTTGATCTGGGTGATTGTGGCGCTGGCCGTGCTCGGCGCCGTGGTCGGTCTTGGATTAAAGCCGCTGGATAATCCAAAGCCACACCCGGCGGCGCCGCGCAGTGAGACCGTGCTGCTGCGTGACCCCGGCTTTCTCGTGATCATCCTGAGCTCGGCGCTGATTCAGGGCAGCCATGCCGCCTTCTACACCTTCTCCTCCATCACCTGGCAACTCGCCGGGTTTGGCGGGCTGACGATTGCCGCGCTGTGGGTGCTGGGCGTGCTGGCGGAGATCGTGGTTTTTGCGCTGTCGCCGCGCTTTACGTTGACGCCGTCGGCCATGGTGTTGATCGGGGCATTTTGCGCCACGCTGCGCTGGCTGCTCACCCCGCAGGAACCGTCCGGTGCGCTGCTCGCGGCGATCCAACTGATGCACGGGTTGAGTTTCGGACTGACCCAGCTTGGCATCATGGGACTTCTGGTGCGGCAAGTGCCTGTGCACACCATGGCGCGAGGGCAAGGCTATCTGGCGGCCTGTTCCGGCATCGTCGGGGGCGGCGCGTCGATCCTGTCGGGCGTGATCTATGCCCGATACGGGCAGGGCGTCTATTACGCGATGGCCGTGATGGCGCTGGCGGGCGCGATCCTGACGTGGTCGGCGCGGCGTTTTCTATCGGTGGCGAGGCCGGCGGATCAGCCCCACAATTCGGCTTCCGGCGGATAGACCAGGCTGTCGTCATAGCGCAGCCCGCTGTCGCGATCCTGCGCCAGCAACAAGGGCCCATCGAGATCGACGAAGCGGGCCTGTGCCGTCAGTAGCATCGCCGGCGCCATCGCCAGCGATGTCGCGACCATGCAGCCGACCATGATTTCGAAGCCAAGCGCATGCGCTGCATCCGCCATCAGCAACGCCTCGGTCAACCCGCCGGTCTTGTCGAGCTTGATGTTGACGGCATCGTAGCGCTCGCGCAGGCCCTCCAGCGAGGCGCGGTCATGCACGCTCTCGTCGGCACAAACCGCCAGCGGCTTGCGGATGCGCGCCAAAATCTCGTCCTGGCCGGCGGGCAGCGGCTGCTCGACCAGCGTGACGCCGACTTCGGCGCAGGCGGCGAGATTCTTTTCGAGGTTTTTCGCGGTCCAGGCCTCGTTGGCGTCGACGATGAGCTCGGATTCGGGCGCGGACTTACGCACCGCCGCGATCCGCCTGGCGTCGCCGTCGCCGCTGAGCTTGATCTTGAGCAGCGGCCGGTGCGCCGCCTTGGCGGTCGCCGCGGCCATCGCGTCAGGCGTTCCCAACGAGATCGTATAGGCGGTGGTGCAGGGGCGCGGGGCAGGCCGTCTCAAGAGTTCCCATATTCGCCGGCCACTGATCTTGGCCTCCAGATCCAGGAGAGCGCAATCGAGCGCGTTACGGGCCGCGCCGGGCGGCATCGCGGTCTGCAGCACCCGCCGGTCCAATCCCTGCCCCAGAGGTTCCTGCATCGACAACAGGGCCTCCAGCGTGGCTTCCGGGGTCTCGCCATAGCGCGGATAGGGCACGCATTCGCCCTGTCCGATATGACCGTCGCGCGCGACCTGCGCGAGGATCGTCACGGCCTCGGTCTTGGCGCCCCGGCTGATGGTAAAGCTGCCGGCGATCGGCCAGCGTTCGATTCGGGCCGCGAGCGCTGTCGATTTAATGGAAGTCGTTTTAATATCTGGCAATTTCTGAACCGTATGCTTGCCCGGCGCAACCAAGTATGACTGGTTACTGTATGGCCGGTCTGGGGTGTATTCTGCAAGGGTGGGACTTTGTTGCTGGATTTTCCTCCGCGATGAACAGCGCCGAATTGACACGTGAGTTGGTACCTTGGGAGTTGGCATCGTGAACGGCGACCCGACATTGGAACGGATTGCCCAAGGCAACGGGCTTGCGCTGTGCGCGGCCGGTTCCTGGACCGCGCGTTTCGCGCCGGTGCTGGAAAAGATGGTGGCCGACGCTGAAAAGCTGACCGGAAGCCGTCCCAACATCTTCATCGACGTGTCGCAGGTCTCCAAACTCGACACATTTGGAGCCTGGTTGATCGAGCGGCTTCGCCGCAGCCTGACCCAGGGCGAGAACGAAGCCAAGATCGCCGGGTTATCGGCCAATTATTCCAGCCTGGTCGACGAAGTGCGCCGGGTGAAGCCGGCGCCGGTCGGCGGCGCGGTATCGGTGACGATCACGGGCGTCCTCGACCAGATCGGCCGCAACATGGCCGGCTTCGGCACCACGATTATCGGACTGCTCGACATGCTCGGCGCCGTGCTGGCCGCAGGCGGGCGCGTCTTCATCCATCCCTCCGGTTTCCGCCTGACTTCGACCGTGCATCATCTCGAACAGGTGTGCTGGCGCGCGGTGCCGATCGTGGTGCTGATCACATTTTTGATCGGCTGCATCATCTCGCAGCAGGGCATTTTTCATTTCCGCCAGTTCGGGGCGGATATCTTCGTCGTCGACATGCTGGGCGTGCTGGTGCTGCGCGAAATCGGCGTGCTCCTGGTGGCGATCATGGTCGCGGGCCGCTCCGGCAGCGCCTACACTGCCGAGCTCGGTTCGATGAAAATGCGCGAGGAGATCGACGCGCTGCGCACCATGGGGTTCGATCCGATCGAGGTTTTGATCCTGCCGCGACTGCTGGCGCTCATCATTGCATTGCCGATCCTGGCCTTCCTCGGCGCGATGGCCGCGCTGGTCGGCGGCGGCCTGGTGGCATGGGGCTATGGCGGCGTCGATCCCGAAGCGTTCATGCTGCGGCTGCGCGATGCGATCTCGATCAATCACTTCACCGTCGGCCTGATCAAGGCGCCTGTAATGGCGGCCGTCATCGGCATCGTGGCCTGCGTCGAGGGGCTCGCGGTCGAAGGCAGCGCCGAATCGCTCGGCTCGCACACCACCGCATCGGTGGTGCAGGGAATATTCTTCGTCATCGTGATGGACGGCGTGTTCGCGATCTTCTTCGCGTCGATCGGAATGTGACGATGGCTCCTGAAATTGCCGATGCCATCATCCGGGTTCGCGACATCTCGGTGCAGTTCGGCTCGACCAAGGTTCTGGACGGGCTCAATCTCGACGTGAAGCGCGGCGAGATTCTGGGTTTCGTCGGTCCGTCCGGCGCCGGCAAGTCGGTGCTGACGCGCACCATCATCGGCCTCGTGCCCAAGACCAGCGGGAGCATCGAAGTGTTCGGCGTTGATCTCGATTCCGCGAACGCCGCCGCTCGGCGCGGCGTCGAGCGGCGCTGGGGAATCCTGTTCCAGCAGGGCGCGTTGTTCTCCTCGCTGAGCGTGCGGCAAAATATTCAGTTCCCGGTGCGTGAATATCTCAAGGTCTCGCAGCGGTTGCTCGACGAGATCACGATGGCCAAATTAGGCATGGTGGGCCTCAAGCCGGAAGTCGCCGATCGCTTCCCGTCGGAACTTTCCGGCGGCATGATCAAGCGCGTGGCATTGGCGCGGGCGCTGGCGCTCGATCCGGAACTCGTGTTCCTCGATGAGCCGACCTCAGGCCTCGATCCGATCGGTGCCGGCGACTTCGACGAACTGGTCCGGACCCTGCAGCGTACTTTGGGCCTGACCGTTTTCATGGTAACCCACGACCTGGACAGCCTTTACACCGCTTGTGACCGTATTGCCGTTTTAGGGAACGGTAAGATCATTGCCTCAGGATCGATGGCCGACATGCAGGCCTCGCAGCATCCCTGGTTGAGGGCCTATTTCCACGGCAAGCGCGCCCGCGCAGTGATGGGCTAGGTCATTGGGCCAGGTCATTGGCTAGTTCATTTAGTTGGTATCGGAGTTGGTTTGATGGAAACGCGGGCGAGCTACGTTCTGATCGGAACGTTCACATTGGCCGTGATTGCCGCGGCCTTTGGCTTTGTGCTGTGGTTCCAGAGCCTGCACACCACCAAGGCCCGCAGCCCCTTGCGCGTCATCTTCGAAGGCCCGGCCACCGGCCTGCGCAACGGCGGCAGCGTCAATTTTAACGGTATTCGGGTAGGAGAAGTGATCTCCGTGAAGCTGGATAACCCGCGGCGCGTGGTCGCACTGGCCATGATCGAGAACAACGCGCCGCTGCGCAAGGACACGCTGGTCGGGCTCGAGTTTCAGGGATTGACCGGCGTCGCCGCGATATCGCTCAAAGGCGGTGAAGAAGCCGCGCCCGCGGTTCCCCTCGATGAAGATGGCGTTCCCGTGCTCACGGCCGATCCGAACGCGCTGCAGGACGTCACTGAAGCCATCAGGGGCACGCTGCAGAACATCAACCGGGTGGTCGCGGACAATCAGGCGGCGATCAAAAACTCGCTGAAGAATCTCGAGACCTTTACGGGATCGCTGGCGCGCAACGCCGACAAGATCGATGACGTCATGCTCAAGGTCGATGGCGTGATGGGCAAGGCCGACAATCTGATGCTCGGCCTCAATGCGCTGGCTGGCGGCAAGGATGGCGGCGAACTGTTTTTGGCGGTGAAATCGATCCGCGAACTCGCCGAAGATTTCGACAAGCGTTCGGGCGCGTTGATGACCGATGGCCGCCGCACGCTCGGCGACATCAGCCGCGCGGTCAACAATCTCGACCGCAACCCGACGCGCCTGTTGTTCGGCGCCGGCGGCTCAAGCGCACCGGCTGCGGCATCGGCTTCGGTGCCGACGCCAGGGCCGACCGCGGCGCCAAGGCGGTAGCAGGACAGCCCCGTAGAGCGGATTGCGAAGCATAATCCGCTCCACGGATCTCGCGCCTATTTGGGCAGCTTGTCGGCCAGAATATCGATCTTGTGAATTGTCGGCGGCTTGGCCAACAGTTCACCCGCCTTCGCCATCAGCGCCGCGGCAACCTTGCCGTTGAGATGGGCCTCGCGGCCGGACTCGTCATTGAACGTATCGAAGATCGCGAATGACGACGGACCTTCCTGAATAGCGAACCAGCTTACAGTACCGGGTTCGGCATCGACGAGCGGCAATGCGGATTTAAGGAACTCTGCGACTTCCTTTTCCTTGCCGGGTTTGGCTTCAAGCGGAACGTATAGCGCAACCTTGGACATCGCTCACTCCTGCTTTGGCGTTTGACGGGGCAGTCGGATTACCGACGAGATGCCGTATCGGGATCGGCGGTTGGCGGCCAATCACAGTTGCGTTGAGCTGTGCAAGTTGCATCAATCTTTGGTGTTGTTCTCGCTCAAACAAAAACGGAGGCATCGCTGCCTCCGTTTTGCTATCCGCGGTTGGCTTTGAGCCTTATCCGAGCCGTCCCGCCGCATGCGCGAGCAGCGTGTAGACGAGGCCGGTTTCCGAGGTGAGATGGCTGCGCAGTACCGAAGGTCCGCGCTCGTCGCGGGCGACTTCGTCGAGCAGGCGCTCGAACTCGGTGATGTAGCGGTCGACCGTCTGCTTGAAGCCGCGGTCCGCGCGATATTTGCGGGCGACTTCGTCGAAGGCTTTCTGGCCGGCCGGCGTGTAGAGCCGCTTTGAGAACGCCTTGCTCTCGCCGCGCTGATAGCGGTCCCACATTTCAGCGGCGAGGTTGCGATCCAGCAGTCGGCCGATGTCGAGGGTCAGCGACTCCAGCGGGTTGCCGCCGGTGGCCTGCTGCGGCGGGCGGCCGCGCGGGACGTCACGGTTGCCGGCGCCGGGAGACGTGCTGCCATCGGTGCGGCTGAGCAGATCGGAAAGCCATCCATCGCGGCCCTGGTCGGCCGGCGAAACCGGCGGGGCTTCGGTGCGGCGCGAGGCGGGCATGCCGAGATCCGGCGGCGGCAGATTGGATGCACTGCCGCCATCGCGCATGCGCGGGGCTGCCGCGCGGGACTCGCCGCGTCCGCCGGCGGTGGCCAGCATCGGCTCTTCCTCGCGCTGAATGCTGGCGCGGCCTGATGTCACGACGTCGAGGCCGTGGCCATGGCGTGCGACGATCCGGTTCAGTTCGGCCAGCGCTTCGATCTGGTCGACAATGACCTTGCGCATTTGCGCGGTGTTTTCCGCGGCTTCCTGCGGCATTTCCAGCACGCCACGGCGCAGCTCGTTGCGGGTGGCTTCGAGTTCCAGATGCATCTCGGCCGCCATCTGCTTCATGCTCTGGACCATCGTCGCGAAGCGCTCGGCGGACTGCTTGAACATGCCGTCGGCTTCCTGCGTGCTCTGCTGGTAGATTTCAGCCATGGAGTCGGAGGTCAGCCGGCGTTCTTCCTCGGCCGCGGCGCGAACCGCTTCGAACTGGCGGCTGATCGCCGCCGAACCCGCACCGGCGGTTTCCGCTACGACGCGGGCGATATCGCGGGCGCGCTCTTCCGCGGCAGCCAGCGATTCATCGAGCAAGCTCGTGAAGCGCGACAGCCGCTGATCGAGATCGGTGGTGCGAAGATCGATCGTGCTGACCAGCGAATCCAGCAGCGCCTTGCGTTCGGCGACGGAGGAGGTGGTGCTACGGTTGCTTTGCTCGACCACCGCCGCGGCATCGACCAGGGTCCTGCCATGGCTTTCGAATTGGCTGGACAGCGAGCCGAGGTCTTCGAGGGCCCGTGAGGTCTTCGAGTTGAAGACGCTCAACTGGTCTTCCAGCGTTTGGGTCGCCGCACCATTGCGCGAGGTGACGTCGTTCATGGCGGACACGAAGTCGGCTACACGGGTCACCAGCGCGCGTTCCAGCGAGTTGAGGTTGTCATGGGCGCCGGTGAGCACTTCCTGCAGCAGGATGTTGCCTTCACGCAGCCGCTCGAACAGAGCGACCGTGTCGGTGCGCAGGATCTTGCTGGTCTCCTGCATCTCGGTGACCGCTGCGATCGAGACCTGACGCGACTGATCGATCGCCGCGCGCGACGACGCCTCGAGATCCTTGAGCGACTTGTTGACGGCGCTGGTCGCCAGATCGCCGGCGGAGGTGATGGTCCGTGCGACATCGGTGCCATTGCTCAGCATCGATTGCGAGAAGGTCTGACCGCGGGTTTCGATCGACTTCAGCGCATCCGACGTCACGCGGTCGATATCGACCGTGAGCTGGTTGGTCTTGGCGCCGATGGCATCGACCAGCGATCCGCGCTTGCCGTCGATCATCTGCGCGAGACGATCGGTCTGCTGCTGCACGTAGCTGACGATTTCGTCGGTCTTGCCGGTCATGGTCGTGCTGAACGCGCCGCTGGCGGCGAGAACCGAGCGTTCGATGTCCGTGGAGGTCGACTTGACCTTGGAACTGACTTCGTTCGATGCGGCGACCAGGGCGTTCTGAGCGGTGACGGCGCTGGTTGCGATATTGTCGGTGGTGTTGGCGGTGACCGTCGAGAGCGAGCGCTCGATATCGGTCGAGATCGCCCTGATCTGGCTGGCGGCGTCGGCCGAGGTGGCGGCCAGCGAATGCTGGGCCTCCCGCGCGCTGTTGAGGATCGAGGCGGCGGTATCGGCGCCGACCGCGGTCAAGGTGCGCTCGACATCGATGGCCAGCGACTTGACATGGTTGGCGGCTTCCGCGGAGGCCGTCATCAGCGTGCTCTGGGCTTCGCGCGCACCGGCCGTGATGGACTCGGCGGTGGACGTTCCGGCGATCGAGAGCGAGCGCTGGACATCTGATGTCAGCGACTTGACGTGGTTGCTGGCATCCGTCGACGCGGTGGTCAGGGTGGATTGAGCTTCGCGCGCACCGGCGACGATCGACTCGGCGGTGGAAGTACCGGCGATCGACAGCGAGCGTTCGATATCGGCGGCCAGCGACTTGACGTGGTTGGCAGCATCCGACGACGCGGTGACGAGCGAGGTCTGAACTTCACGCGCGCCGGCGAGAATGGAGGCGGCGGTGGCGTTGCCGGCGGCCGAGAGCGAGCGCTCGACGTCGGCAGCCAGTGACTTGACCTGGCTGGCCGCATCCGCCGAAGCCGTGACCAGAGTGGTCTGTGCTTCGCGTGCGCCCGAAACGATCGAACCGGCGGTTGCCGAACCGGCAGCCTGGAGGGTCCGCTCGATGTCGGCCGACAGCGTCTTGATTTGCTCGCCGACGCTCGAGGAGGCCGTCAAAAGGGTGGACTGTGCGTCGCGCGCACTGGTCAGGATCGAGTTCGCGGAGCTGCTGCCGACGGCCGTGAGCGTGCGCTCGACTTCGGCAGAGGTCAGCTGGAGCTGGGCGCCGACATCGGTCGAAACCGTCAGCAGGGCCTGTTGCGCGGAGCGGGCGCCGGTCTGGATGGTTTCGCTGGTGTTGACCACAAGGTTGGTCAGCGAGCGTTCCGCATCCTCGACATGCGACTTGATCCCCTGCGACAATTCTTCGGCGCGGGCCATCAGGTCGTCGCTGGCCTGGCGTCCGCTGCTCTCGATGCGGCCGGCCACGGCTTCGATGCGCGAACCCAGGAGATCTTCGAACTGCGCAACGCGGGTATCGATATCGGTAGCGACCGCGCCGACCCGGGTTTCGATGCCCTGATGGATTTCCTGGAACCGCGCCGTGATGGTGTCGGTCAGATGGGCGCTGCGGCCGTCGATGGTTTCGGTCACATTGGTGATGCGCTGGTCGACCGCGGCGATCGCCTGGGCGGTGCCGTCGGTCAGCGAAGAGGTGAGCAAGGTGAGGCGAGAGTTGATCGCGTGGATCGCCTGCGTCGCGCCGTCGGTCAGCGACGAGTTCAACGCGGTGAGACGCGAGTCGATCGAGTTGAGTGCCTGCGCGGCCCCATCGGTCAGCGACGAGGTCAGCGAAGTCAGGCGCGAGTCGATCGACTGGATCGCCTGCGAGGCGCCGTCGGTCAGCGACGAATGCAGCGAACCGAGTCTGCCATCGATGGTTTCGGTGACGGACCTGGCCCGCGTGTCGAAGGTCTCCTCAAGCGACCTGAGACGGCCGTCGATCGATTCGTCGAACGACTTGATCTTGGTATCGAGCGAGGTGTCGAGATGGGCGACGCGGTTTCCGAGCGTGGTCTCGAATTGCACGAGGCGCTGGTCCAGCGACGCGGTGATCTCGCCGCCATTCGAGGTCAGGCGGGTGTCGAAGGTGTCGACATAGGTCTTGAGCGATTCATGGATGTCCTGGGTGCGCTGACCCATGCGATCGACAATTTCGCCGCCGAAGGTTTTGACGGTGCGATCGAACTCCGAGATGTGGCGGGTGATCAGCGCGCCGAGCGTGCCGCTGTCGCGGGCGAATTTTTCGACCAGCTCTCCGCCCTGGTTCTTCACCAACTCGTCGAAGGCGCTCATCTGCAGGCTGAGTGAGTCGTGCGCGTTTTCGGTCTGGCTGACGACCTTCGCCACCAGCGAGTTCACGGTGACATCGAGCGCGTCGCTGGCCTTGTCGCCGGAACTCATGATCTGGTTGGCGAGGCGATTGCCGGCATCGTCGATCTTGCTGACGAGATCGCCGCTGCGCAGTTCGAGCTCCAGCAGCAGGGAGTCGCTGGAGTTCTTCAGGGAATCGTGGACCTGTTCGGTCCGGTCGGAAATGCCGTCGACGATGGTCGACGAACGCTGCTCGAATTCGGTGGTGATGCGATCGATCCGCTCGTTCAGCATCTCGTGCACGCGATCGGCCAGTTCGACGAACTCGTCATGGACATGGCCGGTCTTGAAATTCAGGCTGGTGGTGAGACGCTCGCTGGCGTCGAGCACGGCGCGGGTGGTTTCCGCGCTGGCTTCCTCGAGCCGGTCGAGCAGGTCGCCGCCGCGCTCGCCGAGCGCCAGGATCATGTTGTCGCCGGCATTGCCGAGCGCGCTGGTGATGTGGCTGCCGCGCTCTTCCAGCGCACCGGTGATGCTCTTGGCGACTTCATCGACGCGCGATGCGATTGCGTCCGAGATCAGCGCGATATCATGGCGAAGGTCGATCTGCACGCCAGAGATGGCGCTGCGAACCTGCTCGGCCTGTCCGACCAGATTGTCACGTTGATGGGCGATGTCCTGCAGCAAGGCGCGGATCCGCACCTCGTTGTCGCTGTAGGCGCGCTCGAGCGCGGAGACTTCATTGGCAACCAGGGTTTCAAGTTCGCCGGCGCGCGCGATGGCGCGCTCGACGCCGTCGCCCATCGCCGCGACTTCGCGGCGGATCGCCTGACCAACCGTGACCATCGAGTTGCCGGCAGCGCCCTCGGGTTCGGAGAAACGAATTGCGACCTGCGCCATCGCTTGCGCGACCAAGCCCATTTGCTGGCCGCGCCAGGACAGGCTGGCGAGAAAATAGAACAGCACGAGCGGCGCACTGAACAGCACCGCCAGGCCCGCGATTCCCAGGATGCCGCCGCTGCCTTGGCCCATGGCGGCTTGCAACGCAGGCAGGAAGCTGATGGTCAAAAGGACGGCGCCGACGATCCACAGTCCGCCAAAAAGCGAGGCGAGCGTAAACGCGTTGCGGGCGGGGCGGCCCTTCTGGATGGCCTGCAGAATCTGACCGATGGTTTCGCGATCGTCATTGGCGGCCCGGCGGCTCGAGCGCGGCTCTTCAATGGGATCGAACACCGGGCGGCCGTTGCTCGGCCTGACGTCGCGGGTGTCGAAAGTGGGCTCGTCGTAAGACGATGGCGCGGGTGAATTTATCAAGGGCGGTTCGCTGTGCATGGAATTACGCGAATTGTCGGACATCGGCGCGTCGCCGATGTTGAGGGCTTCCTGAATGGCAGAAAGCGCGACTTCGGTAGGGTCTTTGACCTTTTTGGGATTGTTCGCCATGTTGAGTCTGAGCCCTCATTTTACTTTTACGCGTCGGAGTTTCGCGGCGTTCTGCCCGAGTTTGCGATTGCCCCTGCAAGCTCGAACCTGTGAACGGCGCGAAAGCGCGGCCTTGACGACCGGCTTGTCCGCTACATCCGCAAACATCCTATTGGCTGAGCGGCTCGAATGAAATGGCTGCGATTAATACAATCTTAATCATCGTTAACAGCGCAAAGCCGTAAGGCCTTACGAGTCCTCAAAACTCACGTTCGCTTTGCTTAATTGGGGCAACTCTTCGCCAAAAAAACGGCAAACATGCGGCAAAAGGCCCAAACGTTTCGTTAACCATTTCCATGATTGGCTGGCCAAAACTTCGCTGCCGGATCGCAAAACTTCGCTATCGGATCAAGCGGGGCAGATTTTGGATAAATGCCATGTCGCTTCATCTGGAACGGATTCAATGGATGCCATCGCCGCCACTCGCTCCCGATGACGGTCCAATCGATATCGACCATCTCAAGCGCATGACGCTGGGCGATGCCGGCCTCGAGCGCGAGGTGCTGGCGATGTTCTCGGCCCAGGCGGGCAGCCTGATCGTGATGCTCGAAGCCATGCCCGAGGACGCCGGCGCGCTGGCGCATACGCTCAAGGGCTCCGCCCGCGCGATCGGTGCGTTTGGCGTCGCCGATGCGGCCGAGGCGCTGGAACCCCTGATCCGGCGGAGCGACGATCCGGCGCAACTGCTGGCTGAACTCGGCGATGCCGTGGCGCGGGCCCGTTCGGCCATCGATACGATCCTGCGCCGGTCCTGATCCGGCCAGAAACGTCAGGCCCGGACAACGCCCAGCTTTTCATTCCGGCCGCTAGCGCAGAGCGGATCGACCCGTTATAGGACAATCCGGACCTCTCTCATCCGGCAGTACGAGCACCCATGGCCAAGATCAGCTTTGTCGACCATTCCGGCGAAACCCGCATTATTGACGTCGAAAACGGCGCTACCGTCATGGAAGCGGCGATCCGCAATGCGATCCCGGGCATCGAGGCCGAATGCGGCGGCGCCTGCGCCTGCGCGACCTGCCATGTCTATGTCGACGAGGCCTGGCGCGAAAAGGTCGGCGCCCCGACCCCGATGGAAGAGGATATGCTGGATTTCGGCTTCGACGTGCGGCCGAATTCGCGGTTGTCGTGCCAGATCAAGGTGAGCGACGAACTCGACGGCCTGATCGTCTCGACGCCGGAGCGACAGGCTTAGAACTCAAGCCTAGAGCTTACGCGTTCACGCCGCGACGCAGCCAGGGCTGGAAATTCGCGAGGATCTCGGGCGTCAGCGGCGTCGGTTTGCGCGTGGCCTCATCGATCAACACCGTGACCGATTGGGCCGACGCCACGCATTGGCCTTCCGAAAACACCACCTGATCGAAGGTCACGGACGTCCGGCCGAATTTCGAGACGCCGAGCCCCATCTCGATCTTGCCCGGCCAGCGCAGTTCGGCACGGAAGTGGATATCGAGCCGCACCATGATCCAGGCGAGACCTGCCGGCATCAAGCCGTAGCTGCGGTCCTTCATCAGCGTGACGCGACCGGTTTCGAAATAGGTCGCATAAACCGCGTTGTTAACGTGGTGATTGGGGTCGAGATCGGCAAAGCGCACATTGTCCGACTGCCGGTAGGGGAAATCGTCGAGCCGCGGCATTGAATCGAGACGGGCAGGTGCGTTCACGAGATGATCTCCTTATTTTCTTAGCCTTACAGCGCAGTTGTCGAGCGGCGGCAAGGGGTTGCCGCAGCCGCTTTGGGCATATTATGGCTTTCCTCGCTGGCCTGGCTTGGCTAGACAGACGCAGCCTTCCGGGATTTCCAACCGAAAAGAAGCGATATGAGCGAAACGATCAAAACCGATGTGCTGATTATCGGCGCGGGCCCCTGCGGGCTGTTTGCCGTTTTCGAACTGGGTCTGCTCGACATGAAGGTGCATCTTGTCGACATTCTCGACAAGATCGGCGGCCAATGCGCCGAGCTCTATCCCGAGAAGCCGATCTACGACATTCCCGGCATTCCGCTCGTCACCGGCCAGGGCCTGACCGATGCGCTGATGGAGCAGATCAAGCCGTTCAATCCGACCTTCCATCTCAACGAGATGGTGGAGTCGATCGAGAAAATCGGCGATCCCGGTTTCCGCGTCACCACCGATGCCGGCCAGGTGTTCGAGTGCAAGGTGGTCGTGATTTCCGCCGGTGGCGGTTCATTCCAGCCGAAGCGCCCGCCGGTGCCGGGTATCGAAGCCTATGAAGGCTCCTCGGTGTTTTATGCGGTGCGCAAGATGGAGCAGTTCCGCGACAAGGATCTTTTGATCGTCGGCGGCGGTAATTCCGCGCTGGATTGGACGCTCAATCTGCACCCGATCGCCAAGCGCGTGACGCTGCTGCACCGGCGTGACGATTTCCGCGCGGCTCCGCACAGCGTCGAACAGATGCGCGCGCTGGTGGCTTCCGGGAAACTGGAGTTGAAGATCGGTCAGGTCACGGAGCTCCACGGCGAGAGCGGCAAGCTCTCCGGCGCCACCGTCAAGGGCAATGACAACGCGCTCTCGAAGATCGAATGCGACACCATACTGCCGTTCTTCGGTCTCACCATGAAGCTCGGCCCGGTTGCGAACTGGGGCATCGCGCTCGAGAACAATCTGGTGCCGGTCGAGACTTCGGCGTTCGAGACCAACGTGCCCGGCATCTTCGCGATCGGCGATATCAACACCTATCCGGGCAAACTGAAGTTGATCCTGTGCGGATTCCACGAGGGATCGCTGATGGCCCAGAAGGCACATCGCTACGTCTATCCGGACAAGCGGCTGGTGTTTCAGTACACGACATCGTCCTCGAGCCTGCAGAAGAAGCTCGGGGTCAATTAAGCGCCACGATGCGCGTGGCGAATCCGTTGCGACACATTTGTGGCAACACGGCGTCGTTGCGGCACACTCGATATCCGACGCGGGGTACTGGAACCGCCGGCCAAATGGCCGTAATCTCCGGCATCGTTTGAGAGGCTGGCAGGTGATGACGATGTGGAATGCTGTATCCAGATGGCGACCGACGAAGCCGATCGTGACCGGCCTTGCGATGTTGCTCGCCGCAGCACTTCCGGCGCGCGCCGCCGATGTGACCGCCGCAGGGCTGTGGCAGAAGAGCGAAAAGGGCAAGCCGGTGGTGTGGGTTCTGGTGGTCGATCATCACGACGGCATGTTCGAGGGCGCGATCGCCAAGACGTTTCCGCTCGATCCCAACGAGATCTGCTCGAAATGCACGGACGATCGCAAGAATGCGCCGGTGGCGGGCATTTCCTTCATCCGCAACATGAAGCGCAACGGCCTTGAATATGAAGGCGGCAACGTGCTCGATCCGCGCGACGGCGAAGTCTGGAAAGCCAAGATGAGCGTCAGCGCTGACGGGCAGGAACTCACGCTGCGTGGCTATGTTCTAACGCCCTTGCTAGGCAAGAATGAAACCTGGCAACGCCTGCCGGACACCGAGATGGCGTCAGTCGATCCCGCCATCATCGCCAAATATTTGCCGACGCAGGCCCCTGCGATGAGGCAGCCGGCGGCCAATACGAAAAAGACCACCGCGCCCGCACCGGCTCGCTAGAGCGGGCCGGGTTTCCGATCTTTAGACGTTCGATGAGCGCCGCACGCGCTGCGGCGACTGCAGGCTCTCGACGGCCTCCACCGGGCGGGGTGCGGTCGCAGAGGCCGGAGCCGGGGCGGGATAAACTCCGTTCAGTCTGCGGCGCTTCTGCCAGGGCACGATTACGCTCATCCAGAATTCGCGCCCGCCCATGATCGAAATCGCGATCCCGAACGGGATCATGAAGTACAGGATCCGGAACACCACCAGCGTGGCCAGCAATTGCTCCCTGCCGAATTGAGGCAGCGCGACCAGCATCGCAGCGTCGAATACGCCAATCGAGCCCGGGGCATGACTGGCGAAGCCGAGCAGGGTGGCCAGAATGAACACCACCGCCAGCGAAATGAAATCGATGTCGGGCTGCATCGGCATCAAGAGATACATCGCCAGCGCGCAGAAACCGAGATCGACCACGCCGATCAGGATTTGCACCAGCGTCAGCGGCGCCGAGGGCAGCGTCACCTTCCAGCCGTTTTGCCCGAGCTCGCGCCGCTTCTCGCCGAGCGTCAACCAGACGAAGTAGGCGACAATGGCGGCGACGGCGCCAAGCGCGATCAGCCGGTTGACCGAGGGCGGCAGCTGGTCCATCGCCGACGCCGCCCAGGGATGCCAAGCCATGCCGATGCCGAGCACGAAGGTATTGCCGAGCCAGAAGGTCAGGCCGGAGAGAAAGCAGATCTTGGCGACATCGACGGCACTGAGCCCGTAGTCCGAATAGATCCGGAAACGGATCGCCCCGCCGGTAAATACGGTGGCGCCGATATTGTGGCCGATCGAATAGCTGGTGAAGCTCGATAGCGCGGCGATCCGGTAGGGCACATGCTTCTTGCCGATCGTGCGCAGCGCGAAGAAATCATAGAAGGTCAGCGTACAGAACGCGCCGATCACGCACAGCGCGGCGAGCACGATACGGTGCGGGGAGATCTCGGTCAGCGCGGTCAGGATCACGCCGGTATCGACGCCCTTGAGGGTACGGACCAGCGTTGTGATTGCGAAGGCGACGATGAGGAGACTGGCGGCGATTCCGACCCGTTTCCAGCCGATCCGTTCCTTGAAGCCACGCCCCAGCGCGGTCAGCAGTCGATGCATTCTTCCTCCCGGCGGGGCGACAACAATTTGCAAGCCTTATCGAAGCGATCTTTTCGAAGCGATCTTTTTCGAAGCGATTATTGGCTGGTGGCCGCAAAAGGCTCCGGAACCAAGACCCATAAGGCAAAAACATCCCGTTGTGCAGTCCCTTGACAACCCGAGCTTCGGCCCCGGATCGATGCGACATCCCAAGTTCTGGACAAGCCCTAGATAGGCGTTGGCGCGCCGGAATCGAGTCTTGAACCCGCGCCTTGACCGGGCGTCGCGGGCGACGCCGCGTTTTTCCTTTCGATGTTCCTCTTGATGTTCCCCGATGGCGTTTTTCGCTGTCTCCAGGAACAACGGCGCGAACTGCCGGTTAGCGCTGCATCAGCAATCGAACATAAGCGTGTGCGTGCCGGCGTGAACGGGCCGCGCAGTTGTGTTCCCGGAATCGAGAAGGATTTAAGCGATGGGACTGTTCACCAAGGA
The DNA here is from genome assembly GCA_963790595.1 of uncultured Alphaproteobacteria bacterium. Lineage (GTDB taxonomy): Bacteria > Pseudomonadota > Alphaproteobacteria > Rhizobiales > Xanthobacteraceae > Bradyrhizobium. The sequence goes on from CAWBPE010000020.1 coordinate 45,511, forward strand.
CATCAAGACCATGGACGACCTGTTCGTGCATCAGCTGCAGGACATCTATTATGCCGAGAAGCAGCTCGTGAAGGCGCTGCCGAAAATGGCCGAGAAGGCTACGGACAAGCAGCTCAAGCAGGGTTTTCTGACCCATCTTGAGGAAACCAAAACCCATGTGCAGCGCCTGGAGCAAGTGTTCGAAATGCACGGCACGCAGGTCAAGGCGGTCGATTGTCCGGCGATCGACGGTATCATCAAGGAAGCCGACGAGGTCACCGGCGAGGTCGCGGACAAGGCGGTGCTGGATGCAGCCCTGATCAACGCTGGTCAGGCCGCCGAGCATTACGAGATCACGCGCTATGGCAGCCTGATCGCGTGGGCGAAGCAACTCGGCCGCAATGATTGCGCCAGCGTCCTGCAGAAGACGCTCGACGAGGAAAAGGCGACCGACAAGAAACTGACCACGCTGGCGGAGAGCCGGATCAATCTGCGCGCCGCGAGCTGATTTCCGGAGCGGGATCTGACATCAGACACATTGAGACAAAATGCCGCGCGGCCCGGTCCGCGCGGCATTTTGCGCTTGCGAAGGCGAATTCCTGACAGCGAGTCACAATCCCCCTAAATCGGCCCTCCAAATACGCCGGGAACTGTTGGTTCCCGCAACATTCTGTGCGGGTTTTCGCCGGAAGCCGTGTACAAGGCGAACTCACATCGCGGAGCAGGGCCAATTAATGAACGAAATTGGCCAAGCCAGCGCGGCCTGCCGCGCGCTTCGTTTGCGGCTTCCTTGCGGCGCCAGTCAACGCCAGATCAATTGGCGCTACGCCTCCGCCGTGGGCTCCTATCATCTGCTTGCCCTGCTGGCCTTGCTGCCCTGGTTCTTCAGCCGGACCGGTGTCGCGCTTGCGGTGATCGGGGTCTTTGTATTTGGCAGCGGCGGCATCAATCTTTGCTATCACCGTCTGCTCAGCCACCGCAGCTTCAGTTGTCCGCTGTGGCTTGAGCATACCCTGGCCATGCTCGCCGTCTGCTGTGTGCAGGATACGCCGGCGCGCTGGGTCGCCACGCATCGCATGCATCATCACCGTGCCGACGATCAGGCGGACCCGCACAGTCCGCTGGTCAATTTGTTCTGGTCCTATATCGGCTGGCTGTTTCTCGAAAATACCGACCTGTGCCGCGGCGTGGCCTATGACCGCTACGCGCGCGACATCGTTCGCGATAAATTCTATCGATGGATCGAGCGCGCCGTGGTGTGGATTACGCTCGGGCAGTCGCTGGTGTATTTTGCTTTTGGCTTTCTGGTCGAATTGTTGCTCGGCGGGACGCTCCGCGAGGCCGGGCAATTCGGCGCCAGCGTCTGGCTCTGGGGCGTCGTGATCAGGACCATCCTGGTCTGGCATATCACCTGGTGCGGAAATTCCTTCCCGCATCTGTTCGGCTATCGCAACTACGAGACCGACGACAACAGCCGCAACAATATGCTGGTGGCCATCATCACCAATGGCGAGGGATGGCACAACAACCATCACGCCGATCCCAGCTCCGCTTCCAACCAGCACCGTTGGTGGGAGTTCGATCTGACCTATCTGTTCCTGCGCTTGCTGGTTCTGCTGGGGCTCGCCTGGGATGTGCAATTGCCGAAAGCGCTGGCGGCCCAACGGGTGCCTGACGCCGGACTCACGCGATAAGTTCAGGCCTTGCGCAGCGCAAAATGAGCGCCGCAGAACGCCATCACAGCGCCGAGGCCCAGCGCCGCCAGTCCGGCCAGCACGCCTGAAACGGTCGGGATCGGGCTAGGCGCGGAGGCGGCCTGGCCGGCGCCCGCCAGCACCAGCACGCCGACCGCGATCAGGAACTGGCGCATCCGCTGCGGGATTTGTCCCGACACCGCGCTGTCCATCAGCGTCGCGGTGAAATAGCCGCCGCAGAAACCGACGGTTGCGATCAGCCACCAGGCGATCGCCGAACCCGCCGGCATGAACTGGCGCGTATCGGATCGCCACAGCCCGCCGAGATCGAGCCCGAAGCGCGCGCCGAGCATGTGCACGGCAAGCGCCAGCAGCACTCCGGAAATCATCGCACCGGCGAGGATCAGGCGGCGCGGAAAATAGGTCGTCTCGGCCATGCTCCGCTTGTAAGATAAAGCCGGCGGCGTGCGCAAGCGGACACGCCAAGCGGACACTCGATGTGCGCCGGCCTGACCGGGATTGATCGGATTGCCCAACCCATTGCAAGACCCGGCGACGCAACACTTGGCGATGCAAGACTTGGCGATGGACGGCGCGCCCGGCATTCACTACGCCTACAAGGCTTCGCTGGTGGGGGCGGCGCATCGGTTCGAATTGACCGACGCGGGATTGTCGTGGCGCATCGCCGGCAAATCCGGGGTGTGGCCTTATACTGATATCAACGCCATCCGCTTGTCCTATCGGCCGGTGTCGATGCAGTCGCGCCGGTTTCGCGCCGACATCGGCAATCAAGACGGCGGACGCATCGGCATTCTCTCGACCAGTTGGCAGAGCGCGGCCCTGATGGCGCCGCAGGACCAGGACTATCGCGCGTTCATCGTTGCGTTGCATGCGCGCCTCGCGCAGGCCGGAAGCCAGGCTAGTCTCGCCGGTGGCCTCAAGCCGCGCATCTATACGGCTGCGATCGTGTTGCTCGCGCTGGTCGCCACCGCGATGGTGGGATTGCTGGTCCGCGCGCTTGCGACCGGCGAATTCGCCGGCGCGTTGTTTCTAATCGGGTTCGCCGCGTTGTTCGCGTGGCAGGTCGGCGGCTTTGTCCGGCGCAACCGGCCGCTGGTCTATTCGTTCGACCATCTGCCAAAAGCGTTGCTGCCGTAACTATTCGATCTTCGCGGCGACGGCATCGGCCACCTCGGGGTATTCGAATCTGACATTATTGCCCCGAGAGCAATGTTTCAGTTGCACCGATGCACTTACGGGCTAATTTGGGATCCATCACACCGCGATTGCACTGAGGAGAGCCAAAAGCAATCTGAAGTGGCGTCACGCGCAGCCGCTGTCATCAAGCGTTTGCGCGGGCGGCCGTGCTTTGCCGCGTGGAAGCAGTTGGAGAAGAAAGATGACCATGATTTCCTCGACTCCGGCGCGATCCGGCGCAGGGGGTGGATTTGCCAGATGGCTTGCGACGGTGGGCAACAGCATCGCCGTCTGGTGGCTGCGCCGGGAAGCGATCAAGGCGCTTCGGAAGCTGAACGATCGTGAACTGCGCGATATCGGGCTCGCACGCTGTCACATCGAAGCGGCCGCGAAGGGAAACACAAATCCGGATATCGCCAGGCTTCGATAAGGCCACGCAACGCTACGCGGCCGTCAGGGCCCCACCGAAAAATGCAAAGCATCGGCCGTCGTCGGAATCGTCGGAAAGACGCCGGGGTTTTGCCGCGCGCGCAGCTCTGTGTTGTTCACGCCATCTGTTGATCCGCAGAGCCGGATAATGGATGGCCGCGCGTAGGATACGCATCGCAAATCGGGCCAGCCGCGCGGCGAGATGCAGCGCATGCCAAAAATGCTCCTTGCCGGCGGCGAGCCGGACGATCACCGCGAACTCCAGATACGTCAGCGTGTCGCCGGCGAACAGGAACGCGAGCTCGATCGGTACGGTCTGGATAAACGCCATCACCAGAAGTGCGATGGCGATAAACTCCAGCACCCGCCGCACGGTGAGCCGGCTGAGGAAGTCGGCGAACTGCACCACCAGCACGTCCCAAAGCGCGTCACCGAAGGCCAATGGAATTTCGTAACTCCATTTGCGCCACCAATGCTTCACCGCAAGCCTCCGCTGTTCAGCGCTCTTGTTGTGGCCCTTATGTTGAACTAATGCCGCACCACCAGCACCGAGCATTTGGCGTAACGCACGACATGGCCGGCATTGGAGCCGAGAAAATAGGTTTTCATCGCCGGCCGGTGCGATGTCATCACGATCAGATCGGCCTTGATCGCGGCGGCCTCCTCAAGGATTTCGTGATAGATGCCGCCCTGACGCACGATGCTGGAGATGCGCGGCGCTTCGATGCCGGATTCGCGGGCCACGATCGCGAGCGCCTCCTCGGAGGTCTGGCGTTGCTGGACGTCGAAATCGGCCGGCACATATTCCGCCAGCATCACCGGCGTCATCGGCATGACGTTGAGCAGACGCACCGAACCGCTCCAGGTTTGCGACAGCGTCGCTGCCGTCGCAATCGCGGGCTTCGCCAGATCGGTGTCGGCGAGATCAAGCGGCACCAGAATAGAGTTGAACATCTGCGCCTCCCTGTTGCGCAACCTAACACATTGACAGACGGATGACGCGGTTGGCGCGTTCGTTAGTCGTCTGAGCCTTGTTTCAGTAATTTCGGACTGAGGAACTGTACCAGCCGTCCGCGGCGGAATGCCACATCGGCCCAATCGTCGATCGCAAAGTCGAAAACGGCAAGCCCCGATGTCGGCAGATTTTCGGCAACCGCCTTGTGGCTGGCGGGATCGCCGCCGCCGGTCAGCGCCAGGGCCAGTTCATGCATTCCCGGATTGTGCCCGACCAGCATCAGCCGTTTCGGGTCGGTCTCGCAGGCGGCGTGGATGGCTTGCAGGAGTTGCACCGGGTCGGCGCCATAGAGTTCCGGCAGGGTCTCCACCCGCGGTTTCGGGACCAGGCGTTTCATGGCCTCCCAGGCGATCTCCCAGGTCTGCTGCGCCCGGACCGCGTTTGAGACCAATACGGCATCGGGAGCGGGCGGGTGGCCGCCGATCCAGCCGCCGATTTCCGCGGCGTCGCGCCGGCCGCGGTCGTCGAGCCGGCGGTCCTGATCGCGGCCGCTGGGTGCGTCGCTTTCGGTCTTGGCGTGACGCAACAGCAGCAAACGGCGCATGGCGCAATCTCAATTCGGTTCAACTCTGCCGATTAATCTACAAGGCACCCTTCAGGACAAGGTGACAAGCGCCGGATCGGTCCGTAAGAAAACAACATGAGCGAGACATCCACAAGCACGACCAACGGCCCTGACGGCGGGACGCTTCGCGAACGCGCGCGGCTGTCGTTCGATCTGGATGTCGATATCTGCGTGGTCGGCGCCGGGCTCGCCGGCCTCACGGTAGCGCTGGAGGCCGCGCGCCTCGGCGCCAGCGTCGCGGTGCTCGAAGGCCGGCATGTCGGCTGGAATGCCTCCGGCCATCAGCTCGGCACGGTGATGCCCGGTTTCGGCCTGCCGATCGCGGACCTGATCGCGCGGATCGGCTTTGAGGATACCCGCGAACTCTGGGCGCTGTCGAAGGAGGGCGCCGAGTTCATTCGGGCCAATGCGACGGAAGAACAGATGCCGGGGATTGCGCTGACCGAGGGCGCGCTTGAAGTCTCCAATGTCGATGTCGGCGATCAATTGATCAGCCGGCTGCAGATGCTCGGCGAGGATTTCGAAACCGAAGTGGAGGGCTGGCAGATCGATCGGGTTCGCGATCATCTCAGGACCGACCGCTATTTTCACGGTGTCTATTATCCCAAGGCGTTTCAGGTCGATGGCCGCAAATATGTCTATGGTCTGGCGGCGCTGGCGCGGCGGGCGGGGGCCCGGATTTTCGAGGACACGCCGGTCGTCAGCATCGATTCATCGGGCATTCGCAAGCGGATCGTGACGCCGTCGGCGCGGTTGCGCGCCTCGCATATCGTGCTCGCCGGCAACATCCATCTCGGCGCACCGTTGCGGCGGCTGTCGGAAACGCTGCTGCCGGTCTGGCGCTACGCCGCGGTGACCGCGCCGCTCGGCGAGCGCCTGGCCGGGGCCATTACCTTTCAGGGATCGGTGACCGACACCGACGGCATCGATCATTTCCGGATCGTCGATGGCGACCGCCTGATGTGGGCCAGCCCGGAGACCACCTGGGATGCGCGGCCGGAACGGTTTGCGCCCGCCATTGCGCGCCGCATCCGCACCGTCTTCCCAAAGCTCGGGCGGGTCGAGATCGCGGAGACCTGGGGCGGGGCGGTCGGGCAGACCGTGCACGGCATGCCGCAGATCGGCCAGTTGCGCCGCGGCCTGTGGGTCACCAGCGGCTTCGGCCGTCAGGGCATGAACACGTCGGCGATGGCCGGACAGTTGATCGCCCAAAGCATTCTGTGGGGCGACGAACGCTGGCGGCTGTTTTCGCCGTTCGAACTGGTCTGGGCCGGAGGAACCACCGGACGGGTCGCCGGACAGATGATCGCCACCTGGGAGCGCGGAGCCTCGGCCGCCGCCGGCGCGCTGGCCCGTTACCGGGAGCGGGCGCGCGCCAAGGAGCGCATTCGCGATGCGCGTCTGGCGGAGGCCAACCGGCAGGCCGGAACCCGGCCGCCACGGCCCCGCCCGCCGCCGGGCCGGCCGCGTCCGGTGGGCCCAAAGCCTCCCGTTGAGGTAAATGCTGCTCCGATAAGCCCCGGCGAAGCCGAACCGGGTTATTCGCAGGAAGTTGTTCACTCGCAGGAAAGTGAGAAGTTTCCGCCGGGATCGGTGTAACTTCTCCCTCAGTGCCCCGTATTTGAAGGCGACCCACTCTTTTCGCTTTGCACGGAGACCATCATGTTTGACCGCCGTACCCTGCTCGCGTCCGCCGCCGGTTTCCTCGGCCTTGCCGCCTTGCGCTGGTTGCGAGGTTCTCCGGCCGCCGCTGCGGAGAAATTCGAGGTCGAAAAAACCGACGCGGAATGGCGCGCGCAATTGACGCCGCAGCAATATCAAATCCTGCGCCAGGAAGGCACCGAACGCCCTTACACGAGCCCGCTGCTCAAGGAGCATCGCAAGGGCACCTTCGCCTGCGCCGGCTGCGACCTGCCGCTGTTTTCCTCGGAAACCAAATTCGAGAGCGGCACCGGCTGGCCGAGTTTCTATCAGCCGCTCGAAAATGCTGTCGGCAAAACTGAAGACCGCACGCTTGGCATGCTGCGCACCGAAATTCATTGCCGCCGCTGCGGCGGTCATCTCGGGCACGTCTTCAACGACGGTCCGAAGCCCACCGGTCTTCGTTACTGCATGGACGGTTTCGCCCTGCAGTTTCATGCGGCGACGCCGACGTCGAGCTGATCAAAAGACCGATTGCTCCCGGCAATTGTTGCCCGCCCGGCAATTGTGCCCCGGTCCATGGATCGGGGCATTTTTAGTTAAGCCATTGAACCAAATGCATTTTCGTATTTGGCACAATCGTTGCGATGTCTCCTTCGATGACAGCCACGCCCTGGCAAGGCCGGCGGGCTGTCCGGATCGAATGTGGAGACAACGTTATGGGTATCTTCGACGCACTCACTACAGCCGTTAGCGGTTTGCAGGCTCAGTCCTTCGCCCTGCAGAACATCTCCGGCAACATCGCGAACGCCTCCACGGTCGGTTACAAGGGCATCGATACCACTTTCGAAGATCTCGTCGCCTCCGCAACGACGCCGAGCGCGCAAGCCGCGGGAGGCGTCCAGGCCTTTTCGCAACAGACGATCACGACAGCGGGTACTGTCTCCTCATCGACCGTTGCGACCAACATGGCGATCAATGGCGACGGCTTCTTCTCGGTGCAGGCCCCGACCGCCGTCGTGGATAATGCGCCGGTCTTCAACGGCGTCACCGACTATACCCGCGCCGGCGATTTCCAGGTCAATGCCAACGGCTATCTCGTTAACGGCGCCGGCTATTATCTGATGGGCACCACGGTCGATCCGAAAACCGGAAACCCGACCGGCAGCGTTCCGACGGTGCTGCAGTTCCAGAACAATTTCGTTCCCGCGCAGGCCACTACGGCAATTCAATACGCCGCCAACCTTCCGACCGTTCCGTCAACGACGGCGAGCGCTACCGCCGCCGCCGGAACCATCACCGCGAAGGGCGGCCTTAACGCCAGCGACTTCGGCGTCAATAACCCGCTCGTGGTGGGCACGCCCGCCCCCCCTTACGTCGATGGCACAGTGACCGGTGGCACGAGTTCGATCACCGCCGGCACAGCACTTTCAACGATGACCCCGCCCTTTGCCAACGGGGACACCATCACAGTCACGATCACCAGCCCGCCCCCGAGCAGTACTGCTACGCCCCAGACGATCACCTTCAGTTCGACCCTTCCCACGAGCACCTCGGCTACTGGTGGTGTTATCAGCACCACCGGCACGGTCCAGGACATCCTCTCTGCGATCGATAAGATCACGGGTGTCACTGGCTCAAATGTATCGACGGTTAGTAGCACCGGTGCGATCACGCTCCATACGGGTACCTCGGGGAATTCTCTTGCGGTCACCAGTAGCGACACCGCAGCGTTCGGCGCGCTGGGTTTCACGGCAACCAACGCGACGGCATCACCAACCGGGGGCGGTTCTGTCGGCACCGGAATCGTGACCGGCAACGACGTCGGCACGTTTGACAGCGAAAGCATCAGCGGCGGCGCTGTCACGGTTTACACGTCGTCGGGAACGCCTGTGAACGTCCAGTTGCGATGGGCCGAGACCGGCACGGGGACCTGGAATCTGTTCTATCAGAGCAGCACCGCGACATCAGGTTCAACCGCCGCCTGGACCAATGCCGGTACCAATTTCGTGTTCAACGCCAACGGCAATCTGACGAGCCCGACGGGTTCGGGCATCACCATCCCGAATGTACAGATAAACGGTCAATCGATCGGCGCGCTGCAGCTCAACATGAGTACCGGTGCCTTGACGCAATTTGCCTCTACCGGCGGTACCGCCACCGTCGGCAGCATCACGCAGAACGGCTTTGCAGCCGGTCAGCTTCAATCGGTGGCCATCAACAACAACGGCATCGTGGTCGGCACGTTCTCCAACGGCCAGAACATCGATCTCGCCGCGGTGACGCTGTCGCACTTCAACGGTACCAATTACCTGCAGGCGCTCAGCGGCGAAGCCTATGCCGTCACCGAACAATCCGGGCCGGCGATCGCCGGCGCATCTGGCACGATCTCCGGTTCGTCGCTCGAAAAATCGAACACCGACATCGCCGACGAGTTCACCAAGCTGATCGTGACGCAGCAGGCCTATTCGGCGAATACCAAGGTCATCACCACGGCCAACGACATGGTTCAGAGCTTGCTGAGCGTGCTGCGCTGATCGGCGCGGCACCCCTCGGCGTGATGTAACTCAAGGCGGGCAATAAACATGGGTTTGAGTTCAGCCCTCGCCACTGCGATGTCCGGCATCCGCGCCAATCAGGCGGCGCTGTCGATTACATCAGGCAACATCGCCAACGCCAATACGACCGGTTACGTCGACCAGACGGCCAACCAGGTCGAAATCGCCACCGATGGCTTCGGATCGAGCGTAGCGGTCGCTGGCGTCAATCGCAGCCTGGATTTGTTCGTTCAGAACCAGTTGCGCACGGAAACCTCGGGCGCCGGCTACGCCGACCAGACCGCGAATATCCTGGGCCAGCTGCAAAGCGTCTACGGGACGCCCGGCGGCACTGGTACGATCGAAAGCGCGTTCAATAATTTTACAACGGCGATTCAAGGGTTGTCGACCAGTTCGGGCGGCCAGACCGCCCAGGTCACGGCACTGACGGCGGCGCAGTCGCTGGCGCAGACCCTGAACACGACAACGCAGGGCATTCAGGCGCTGCGCACCAATGTCGAGCAGGACATCGGCACCTCCGTGACCACGGCCAACGCGGATATGGCCCAGATCGCGCAGCTCAACACGCAGCTGCGCGGGCTGAGTTCGAGCGATCCCGCGGCTGCGACGCTGGAGGATCAGCGCGATTCCGCGATCAGTCAGCTCGCAAAGCTGGTCGATATCAACGTCACCACCGACGGCGCCAACCAGGCCAATGTTTTCACGAACACCGGCGTGCAGCTTGTCGGCGGCAGCCAGGCCTCTTCGTTCAATTTCAACTCGCCGGGAACGCTGACGGCGACGGCGCTGTACAATGCCGATCCCAGCAAGTCCGGTGTCGGGACACTTTCGATTACGCTGCCCAACGGCTCCAGCATGGATGTCGTCTCGAACCACGTGATCAGTTCGGGGCAGATTGCCGCCGACCTGACGTTGCGTGACACGACCCTGGTGCAGGCGCAGGCGCAGGTCGACCAGATGGCCGCGACGCTCTCCAGTTCGCTGTCGGATACAACCACAGCCGGCACGGCCGTCACCGCGGGATCGCAGAGCGGCTTCAGCGTCAGCACGGCGAATATGCTGGCGGGTAACACGATCAATCTGTCGGTCACCAATACGGCGACCAACACCCAGCAGCAGATTCAGATCGTGAACGTGACCGATCCGACTGCGCTGCCGTTGCAAAACGCACCCAACGCCACTCCAAAGCAGATCGGCATCAACTTCTCGGCCGGCATGGCGTCGGCGGTTGCGCAATTGAACGCCGCGCTTGGCTCCAGCGGTCTGCAATTCTCCAATCCCTCCGGCTCGACGCTGCAGGTGGTCAACAGCAACGGCGCTACCACCGTCAACTCGGCTGCCGTCACCACCACGGCGACGTCATTGACGAGCGGCAGTCCGCAATTGCCGTTGTTTGTTGACGCCGGGTCGCCTTACACGGGCGCGATCACCGGCAGCGGTTCGGAAATGACCGGCCTGGCCGGACGCATCAGCGTCAATCAGGCGCTGCTCAACAATCCGGCGAATCTGACGACCTACAGCACCAACCCGCCGACGGCGGCCGGTGACACCACGCGTTCGGACTTCATCTATACGCAGCTGACGACCAGCACCTTTACCTATTCGCCGAAAACCGGATTAGGTTCGAGCCCGACGCCGGTCTCCAGCACGATCCCGGCTTATTTGCAGCAGTTTCTCAGCCTGCAGTCCAATGCGGCGGCGTCGGCCACGCAATTGCAGCAGGGCCAGGACGTCGTGCTCAGCACGCTGCAGCAGAAATTCAATTCGACTTCCGCGGTCAGTATCGACACCGAAATGTCGAACCTGATCGCACTGCAAAATGCCTATGCCGCCAATGCGCATGTGATGTCGGTGGTACAAAGCATGATGAACACCTTGCTCCAGGCTCAACTGTAAGGCGATCCAGATGTCGATCAATGGCGTAGGATTTGGCGGCTCGCTGTTCGGGCAGGCGGTGCAAAATCTCAACACCCAGCTCAACAACCTGTCGACGCAACTCGCCACCGGGCAGAAATCAACCACCTATGCCGGCATGGGCACCGCCGAGGGTTTTGCGATCGCGGCGCGTTCGCAACTCTCGCAGATTTCGGCGTTCACCGACACCATCACCAACGTCAATACGACCATCAAGGCGGCCAACACCGCGCTGCAGTCGCTGTCGAGCATCTCCGGCCAGGTGCAGAGCGACGCCGCCAGCACGCCGCAGGCGCTGAACAGCAGCGGACAAACCATCGCGCAGCAGAACGCGTCAACCGAGCTGTCGTCGATCGTGGGCATTCTCAACACCCAGGTCGGCAACAATTTCATCTTTTCCGGCAGCGCGATCAACACGCCGTCGGTGGCGACCGTCGATACCATCATGAACGGCAATGGGACGCAGGCCGGTTTGAAGCAGGTGATCGCCGAGCGCGCGCAGGCAGATGGCACCACCGGCCTTGGCCGCCTGGTGATCACGGGGCCGAGCGGTGCGAACCCGAATACGGTTTCGGTCGCTGAAGATGTCGCCGGCTCGCCGTTTGGATTGAAATTAAGCTCGATCACCTCGTCTCTGACCGGATCGTCGGTATCCGCGCCGTCAGGTTCGCCAAGCAGCGAGTCGGTGACGCTTGGAACCAACAGCCCCGCCACCAACCCCAATCCGGGCGATACGATCAACTTTAACTTCAAGCTGCCGGACGGCACCACTGCTTCGGTCCAGTTGACTGCGACGACCACCAACCCGCCTCCGACCGGCAGCTTCACCATCGGCGCGAACCCGGCCGCGACCGCGACCAATCTGAACACGGCGCTGAACTCGTCGATCGGCACGCTCGCCAATACGACGCTAGTGGCGGCGTCTGCGGTGGCCGCGGGCAATGATTTCTTCGATCCGTCCGGGACGGCGACCGGCAGCGTCGCCAGCACCGCGGCGTCTGTGCCTGTTACCGGCTCGACGCTGCTGTCCGGCGCTCCCGGTAGCAACTCGGTATCCCCCAGTTTTGCGGCCGGCGACACCCTCACCGTCAACGGCCAGACGATCCAGTTCTATAATTCCAGCACCACGCCGCCGACCGCGGCCGGCACCACCGCCGGTACCACCTACCTCGATTTGGCGACCACCACCGTCGGCAATCTCTTGGGCAGCATCGACACGATCACGGGCACCGGGACGCCATCGACCGTCAGCAGCGGCGGCGTGATCACGCTGAACGACGATGTCGCGGGCGGTGTGTCGGTCTCGAGTTCGTCCTCCGGCGATCTCGCAGCGCTCGGCTTCAGCGGTTCCGTCACGGGCGCGACCACGGCCGCCGGAACTGCGGTCAAAACCGCGCCTTCAGTAATCTCGGGAACAACAGCTTTATCCGGTGCCGCGGGCACGAACTCGCTTACCACCAGTTTCGCGCCGGGCGATACGATCTCGGTCAATGGCAAGACGATCTCTTTTTATAATTCCACCGCGACGCTGCCCACCGCCAACGCGCCGGGCAGCGCGCTCAATACCACCTACATCGACCTGAAAACCGCGACCGTCAGCACGCTTCTGGGCGCGGTCGATACGATCACCGGCACGTCGACGCCATCAACGGTCAGCGGCGGCGTGGTTGAGTTCAACAGCGACAGTGCCGCGAGCCTGAACATCACAAGCTCGAATTCGGCCGCGCTCGGTTCGCTCGGTTTCAGTTCCTCGCCCATATCGGCGGTGCAGCCGCCGCTGCGGGTTTCGAGCAACGGCAATTCGCTGGTCAATGGCTCCGCCACCACGGTGGCCTGGTACACCGGCAATTCGTCCCCCTCGCCGCGGGGATCGGAGACGGCGCGGGTCGATTCATCAATAACAGTGCAATACGGCACGCAGGCCAATGAGCAGGCCATCCGTCAGCAGATCGAGGGGGTCGCGGTATTCGCCGCCGTCACGGTCTCGCCGACCGGGACCAATTCGCCAGCGACGGTGTCGGCGCTGAGTTCGCGCATCTCGACCAACCTGACGGCCCAGCCGGGCCAGCAGAGCATTTCGGATATTCAAACCGATTACGCCGCCGCGCAAAGCATCATGAGCCAGGCGAGCGCCCGGCAAACCCAGAGTACGACCCAACTGCAGAACGTCATCGACCAGACCGAGACCGTCTCGACGCAGGAGGTCGCGAGCCAGCTTCTGGCGTTGCAGAACAGCCTGTCGGCTTCCTACGAGGCCACCTCGATGCTGTCAGGCCTGACGCTGACCAAGTTCCTGCCGGCCGGCGGATAAGCCGCCGACATAGCCCGGGGAGGCGATACCGGCGCCGCACGGTTCCCGAAATAAAGCCTTCGTTAACCATAGCTGTTTACTTTTTGGAAAGCAGGCTAACGCCGCGTTGGCACCTCTTGAAGCCTTTGTGTCGCGCCGGCGCAGCGCGGCGGTATAGGCGTGGGGTTCCAGCAATGCTCGACGGCGGTGTTCGATTGCAGATGGCCGAGCCAGTGGCCGACCAAATGGCCGAGAAAGCGATCTCGAGGGAGCAATCCTGCTCCGCTGCCGCCATGGCCGAACTTTTCGCGCCGCTGGATCGGTTGCTCAGCGGCGGCGGCGATCCGCGACTGACCATCAATCCCGCGACCGGGCTCAATGAATATGGCTGCCAGCCGTTTCCCTCACCGGATACGCTGACCTTCTCTTCCTCTACCGCGACCTCGATTTCGGAGCGCGCCTACGATCGCGCGCGCGAGGCGCGCGACGAACTAATGCAATCGGCCATCGGCGTTGGCATCGAGGCGGCTTTCGATGCGCGCATCGAAGCTATGCGCGACGAATTGAAGGCTTGTCTCGGACTATCCCGAACCAACGCCGATGTGGTGTTTTCGCCGTCCGGCACGGATGCGCAATTGCAGGCACTATTCCTGACGCGGGCACGGCTCGGGCCCGCGGTGACGACGGTGATCGTGGCCGCCGATCAAACCGGCAGCGGGACCGTCAACACCTCGCGCGGCTGTCACTTCAGCGCTGCGACCGCGAATGGCAGGCAGGTTCGCAAGGGCGAGCCGATCGCCGGGCTGGCGCCTTTCGTCAACAGCGTCGCACTGCGGCTGTTCGACGAGGCCGGCGGCATCCGCCCGGGGGCGACAAGCGATGCGATGGTTCTCGGTGCGGTTGAAAACGCCATCGCCAATGGAAGCCACGTGCTGCTGCAGGTGATGGACTCCTCGAAATTCGGATGGCGCGCCCCGAGTGAAGGATGCCTCGACGAAATATCGCGGCGTTGGCCGGATCAGGTCCAGATCGTGGTCGATGCCTGCCAGATGCGCCTTGGCCGCACGCGGTTGCGAAACTATCTCGATCGCGGCTATCTCGTGCTGATCACAGGCTCGAAGTTCTTCACCGGCCCGCCCTTCAGCGGCGCGTTGCTGGTACCCTCAAGTCTGGCGCAAGGTTTTGAGGCGGCCGGCGATATCGCGCCGGGACTTCTCGAATACACCAGCCGCAGCGATTGGCCGCAAAACTGGCAAGGCTTGCGGTCGCGTTTCCCGGTCCGGGCCAATTTCGGCCAATGGCTTCGCTGGGAAGCGGCGCTGGAGGAAATCCGCGCCTATTACAAGGTGCCTGATGAATTTCGAAAGATGGCGCTGACGATCTTCGGCGAGGGCGTGGAGTGGATCATCGCATCCTCCCCGTCGCTCCGGCTATTGCCGCCGCAACAACGATCTGGCGGAGAAGGCATCGACGACGAGTTTTCGCAGCGGACGATCTTTCCATTCGTGATCAGGCGTGGCGATCGCATTCTCTCGCTGGAACAATGCAAGAAATTATATCGCGCGCTGGCGCGCGACGCGGTGGATGAGGCTTCTGCCGATGCGCCGGCCGCGGTCGCGGCGCAACCTTGCCTGATCGGCCAGCCGGTCGCGCTGGGGGGCGGCGACGGGCAGCCGACCGCGGCGCTGCGCATCTGCGCAGGCGCGCGCCTTGTCACCGAGGCGTGGTCGCCGGATGCGGATATCGCGCGCGGCAATTTGCAACGTGAACTCGGCCATGTCGGCACGGTCGTCGCCAAGATCGAATGGCTATTGGCGCAGATGGACAATTCGGATTCCGCGGAGGTTTGCCACGATGCCTGAGAATGTGGAAGTCGGGAACGTCGAAGCCACCGGTCTCGCGCGCTATCCAACGGCCGAGCGAATTGGATTTGCCCGATTGACGACGATGGCGTTTGGCGGCGCGGATCTGCGTCCCCTGCGCGATCAATTGCTCTCGAAGGTCGCTGAGGGAACCGCCGGCGCGGGCGAGGGGCTCGATTTGTCGCTGATCACCCAGCTTCTGGGCAACAAGCAGGTTGGCGTTGCCATTCAGGCGGAAGTGCTCGCCTTCCATCAGCTCTACCGGTCGCCCTGCGCGGTGGAAAAGCCGAAACTGCGCGTGCTCGCGCTGGCGGCCGCGATCGACATGGGCGGCAACACGCCGATCGAGTTTTTGCTGGAAGGCTCCGGGATCGAATTGCAGACGTTGTATGTCGTCGACGGCGTGGAATTGCCGATGCCGCTGCCGGACCACGACGTCGCGATCGTGATCGCTTCGGATTCGGAATGTCGCGACGCGCTGCGCAAGATCGAGATGAAGATGTCGCGCTGGCCGCGGCCGCTGCTCAATCCGCCGCACCTCGTGCGCAATCTCGACCGCGACAAGCTGCACGGTCTGCTCGACGGCATCAAGGGGTTGGATATTCCGGCGACTTCCTGCGTGACGCGCGCGCAATTATCTGATGTCGCCATGCCGTTGCCGATCATCATCCGTCCGCGCGGCTCGCATGCGGGCGTCGGGCTCGCCAAAGTCGATAACGGCGCTGACATCGCGAACTATCTCGCCGGCCGGCCGGAGGGCGAATTTTTCGTCACCCGTTTTGTCGATTATGCCGATGAGGATGATGGTTTGTTTCGCAAATACCGGATCGTGCTGGTCGATGGCCGGCCCTATGCCTGCCACATGGCGATCGCCGATCGCTGGGATATCTGGTATCTCAACGCCGGCATGGCCTTCAGCGAAAACAAGCGCAACGAGGAAGCGCATTTCATGCGCAGCTTCGACAGCGAGTTTGCGGTCCGCCATCAGGCCGCGCTCGCCGCAATGGCTGATCGCATCGGTCTCGATTATTTCACGGTCGCCTGCGCGGAAAACAAGAACGGCGAATTGCTGATCTTCGAGGCCGACAACACCGCCGTCGTCCACAACATGGATTCGCCGGAACTGTACCCCTGAGAGGCTCCGCAGATGCGCAAAATCTTCGACGCCTTCGCGGCGATGCTGTCGCGCCGCTCCCGGCCTGACCGCGAGCGCGCTGCGTAAGACTTAAGGCTGCGATAGTTAGTACGGTTTCTGGCTCATCGTTGCCCCTCCCGTGGCTCTGATGGTTCGAAACGCGCCAACGGGTCCGCGCGAAGCGCGGCCCGATGATAAACTCCGACGCGCTCCTCACCATGAGGGTTCTCCGACCTCATCCTGAGGAGCATCGCGAAGCGATGCATCTCGAAGGATGAAGTACCAACGCTCTCGATTAGCATTCACTGCATGCTGACAAGGGTCAGATCGACGAACCAGGATTGCGGCGAGACAAACCCCTTGACCTTGGGGCTCATCGCGCGCGGATTGAGGTCGTGCACGATATAAAGCCATGGCGGATTATCGACCAGCCGCTCATGGGCCTTGCGCAGCGCGCCTGTGATCACTGCCGGATCGCTGGTTTCCGCAAGCGTGGTGAGGGCGGTGTCGAATTCGTCATCCTTCCACTGCTCGAAATTAAAGCCGTTCGGAGAGAAATTCGCTGACGAGAAATAGCGGGCCATGACGCCGACGTCGGAGGAGGGGGAGCTGATATTGAGCGTCATCGAACCCTTGAGGCTCGGACTGTCAGGCGTTGCGCGCGCCGCGGTCAGCAGCAGCTGCCATTCAACCACCTCGAAATCGACATTCACGCCGCAGGCTTCTTTGAGGTTCTGCTGCAGGAATTCGTTCATCGGCAACGGCAGCATCTGCCCGGAGCCGGAGGTTGAAATCATCGCCTTGAATGTCAGCGGCTTCGCAGGCGTGAAACCGGCTTCAGCCAGCAGCGCCTTGCCCTTGGCGGGATCGAATGTGTAGCGATTGACCGGCGCGCCGAAATTCGGATCGCTGGTCTTGAGCCAGCCCGCTGATGGCTCAGCCGTACCGTTGAGCAGGGTCACGAGGCCCTCGCGATCGATGCAGTAATTCAGGGCCTGGCGGACTTTCACGTCCTTGAAGGGACTGCCTGACGCGCCGATGTTGTAAAACCACGGCCAGACATGCGGATAAGAACCGGTCGTAATATTGAAGCCGGCTGATTTCAAGGAAGCGATGCCGTCGGCCGGCGGCACCTCGATCCAGTCCACCTGGCCCGAACGTAGCGCGGCGAGCCGCGCATTGGCTTCCGGGATCGGCATCAATACGAGATGATCCACTTTGGCTTTCTTGGCTGCATCCCAATAGCCGTCCCAGCGATCGAGATCGACGCGTTCGCGTGGCACGATTTTCGAAATGCGGAATGGGCCCGTCCCGGCCGCGGGCAGGGTGGCAACCTTCGCCCAATCATGACCGGCTTTCTCGAACGAGGCCGGGGAGGTGAACAGAATATAGACCGCCATGAACGGAAAATAGGACGCCGGCTTGGTCGTGCTGATCGCGACCGTGTCATCGTTGATCTTCTTGTAGGACGTGACCAGCGGCGCCCGCGCGCGCGTCATTGCCGAGCTCGCCACTTCATATTGCGGGCTGTCGCTTTTGAAATAGCGATCGAGATTCCAGATCACGGCATCGGCGTTGAAATCGCTGCCGTCGTGAAATTTGACGCCGTGGCGCAGATGAAAGATCCAGGTCTTGTTGTCATCAGGGGACTGCTCCCATTTTTCAGCAAGTCCTGCCCGCAAGCCCGCCAGATGATCGGTGCTCGCCAGATCCCACAGCACGAGGCCTTCGAAAATCGGATAGCCGAGAAAACGCATGCCTTCGAAGCCGTTATTGGGAAGGCCGGTCGCGGTCGGGATATCGGCCGCGGTCATCGCGATGCGAAGCGTCGTATCGGCCCGGACAGGTTGTTGTGACAGAAGTGACGCGGCCAGCATCGTGGCGCAGGAAACTGGATAAAATCGCATGTGATCACCCATTTCGCAGAACTGTTATGATTTTCGATGCAAGTTGCGGACCAAGACGCCGGATTGCCGCTGCGTCAAAGTTGCGTGCACGAGGGCGGCCGCTCACGGAAAATGATAATTTGCCCGGCATTGGCTGATTCGAAAGTGATCGCTTTCGAGGCGGTTTGTCCTGGCGGAGAAGATCTATTGTCGGCGAAGTGGAAAAACGCCTCCGCGGGGATGCCGAACCTGTCACGCCTGCAGCGGCAGGCTTACAGCGCGTTCGAGGAACGCGATCTCGACCGTGCCGCGAAATTGTGCGCGGGCATTCTGGAATACCGGCCCGACGATTTCGACGCGCTTCATATGTTGGGCGTGCTTCACTTCCAGCGTAATCGCCTGACCGAGGCGCTTCATTTTCTGTCTCAGGCGCTGCGGGTCAATTCCACTTCGGCCGATGCGATGTCCAATCTTGGATTGGCGCTGCACGCGACCGGGCGATTGGAAGAGGCGATCGCGAGCTATCGCAATGCGTTGAAGTTTGCGCCGGATCATCCGGAAATTCTCTACAATCTCGCCAACACCTATCTCGAACTCGGGCACATCGATGATGCGCTCTCGCATTTCGATGCAGTGCTGGCGAAAAACCCTGAACATGTCGGCGCGCGCGTCAACCGCGGCAACACGCTGCTGCGATTCAACCGACCCGTTGAAGCCATCGCGAGCTATGACGCTGCATTGGCGGAAATGCCCGGTCATCCGCAGATCCTGACCAATCGCGGCCATGCGCTGCGCCGCCTCGACCGGCCGGTTGAGGCGCTGGCCGGGTTCGAGTCGGCCATCGCGGCGAAACCGGACTTTGCGGAGGCTCATTTCGAGGCTGCGATGACGCGGCTTTCGCTCGGCGATTTCGCGGCCGGCTGGAAGGCCTATGAATGGCGCTGGCGCACCGGCGCCTTCGCCGCGCAGCGCCGGCAGTTTCGGGCGCCATTATGGCTCGGAGACGCCCCGGTCGCCGGCAAGACCATTCTGTTGCATGCCGAGCAGGGATTTGGCGACACCATCCAGTTCATTCGTTATGCGCCGTTGCTCGCCGACCAAGGCGCCAAGGTGGCCTGCGAAGTTCAACCGGAATTACAGTCGTTGTTGGCGCAGCTTGAGAATCGTCGGGACATCACGGTCATCGCGAAGGGCGCGGCGCTTCCGGCGTTCGACCTGCATTGTCCGTTGCTCAGTATTCCCCTCGCGTTCGGCACGCAATCCGAGACCATACCTGCTGCCGTTCCATATCTCGCGGCCCCGGCGGCGCCGCTGACCGAATGGCGCGATCGTTTGCCGCCGGGTGGGCCGCGCGTTGG
This sequence comes from uncultured Alphaproteobacteria bacterium, assembly GCA_963790595.1. Classification (GTDB taxonomy): domain Bacteria; phylum Pseudomonadota; class Alphaproteobacteria; order Rhizobiales; family Xanthobacteraceae; genus Bradyrhizobium. The sequence goes on from CAWBPE010000020.1 coordinate 65,034, forward strand.
ATTCGTCTGGGCCGGCCAGCCGTCGCACAAGAACGACGCCAACCGCTCGATTCCCCTCAAGCGTTTTGCCGGGCTTTTCGAGAATTCGCAGTTGCGCTGTTTCAGCATGCAGAGCGGGATGCGCGATGCCGATAGCGAAGTCCTTAAAGGCCTCCCGAATCTCACCCACCTCGGCGATTCCTTCCGCGACTTCGCCGATACCGCAGCCGTCATCGCGCTGCTCGATGTCGTTGTCTCCGTCGATACCGCGGTGGCGCATCTGGCGGGCGCGATGAGCAAGCCGGTCATTATTCTCCTGCCTTATGCGGCGGATTTCCGCTGGCTGCGGGGCCGCGACGACAGCCCTTGGTACCCCTCAGCAAAACTGTTTCGGCAGCCGGAATTTGGCGATTGGGACAGCGTGATCGGCCGTTTGCACGATGAATTGCGGCAATTGGCTGGATAGAGAGGCCGGGCAGGACCGGGTATCGGCGTTAGGATTTCGTTAACCACGTCTATTTACTGTTGGTTAGGGTTTGCGGCCGACGTCCGCCACCTTCGGAGCCTTTCATGACCGAGCAAGTTCATCTGGTGGTGGCCACGCCCTGCTTTGGCGGCCAGGTTTCCAGCATTTATGCCAGTTCCATCTTCCAGCTGCAGAGCGCAGTGCGCTCGCTGTCCAACATGAAACTCAAGGTCGAGATGCGCGACGGCGATGCGCTGATCACGCGCGCACGCGCCAATCTGGTGACGCTGTTCCTGAATGATCCGACGGCGACGCATTTCTTGTTCGTGGACGCCGATATCGGCTTCACGCCCGATCAGGTGTTCCGGCTGATCGAATCCGGTGCCGATGTCGTCGCCGGCGCCTATCCGATCAAGCGCGTGAACTGGGACAAGGCAAAACGGGCCATCGACGCGCGGCGGCCGGATGTCGCCGCCGCCGCGCTCGACTATGTACTGGAGATCGAAGATCCGGATCATGTGGCCGTGGTCAACGGTTTTACGCGGGTGCGTTACGCCGGCACAGGATTTCTGATGATCCGCCGCCAGGTCTTCGAGAAGATGTGCGCGCATCCTGATTACGCCTCGCTGCAATTCTTTCGCGAACATTCCCGCGATGCGCTGGCGGGAAGTCCGAACCGGTTTGCCTTGTTCGAATGCATGATCGATCCGAAAAGCGGAACTTATCTCAGCGAGGATTTTGCGTTCTGCAAACGCTGGACTGATATCGGCGGCGAAATCTGGACCGATTTGCAGAGCCGTCTCGATCATGTCGGTCCATCGGTGTTTCACGGCGATATCTCGTTGCAGTTTGCGGCGCCCGCAACCGCGCTCGCGACCGATGCGGCGTGAGATGGACATCGCCGTCACCGAACCGATCGCAACAGCGCAATTGCCTTGCGCCGATCGCGTCGGCCTTGCGAAGCTCACCACCATGGCGGCCACGGGAGCCGATCTTCGTCCGCTGTGGCACGCGCTGATTGCCAAGCTGATGGACGGCACCATCGAAGCGGGCGAGGGGCTCGATCTCTCGTTGATCGCGCAATTGCTCGGCGACAAAGAGGCCGGTCTCGCGATCCAGCTTGAGATCCTCAAATCGCATCAATTGTTCCGCTCGAAATGCTCGATGCAAGCGCCGCCGCTACGCGTGCTGGCGTTGGCCGCGGCAACCGATATGGGCAGCAACACGCCGATCGAATTCCTGCTGGAAAATCCCGCTATTGAGCTGATGACGCTCTATGTCATTCCGGAAGTTGAATTGCCGCGGCCGCTTCCCGAGCATGACATCGCGATCGCGATTGCGTCTGATTCTGAAGATTGCCGCGACGCGCTTCGCATGATCGACGGCGTCGCTGCCAATTGGCCGCGGCCGCTGCTCAATCCGCCGCATCGCGTGTGCAATCTCGATCGTGACAAATTGCACGGCCTGCTTGCGGGCATCGAAGGACTTGAGATTCCCGCAACGAATGCTGTGACCCGCACGCAATTTGTCGAGAGTGATTTTACGTTTCCGATCATCGTGCGGCCGCGCGGATCGCACGCGGGCAAGGGTCTTGCGAAAATCGACGATGTATCTGCGCTCGAAAATTATCTTGGCGAACAGCAAGCGGAGGAATTCTTCGTTTCGCGGTTTGTCGATTATTCCGGCGCCGATGGTTTGTTTCGCAAATTTCGCATCGTGATCGTCGACGGCAAGCCTTACGCGTGTCATCTCGCGGTCACCGATCGCTGGGACATCTGGTATCTCAACGCCGGCATGACGCAGAGCGCGAGCAAGCGCCTAGAAGAAGAAACGTTCATGCGCACCTTCGACATCGGCTTCGCGCGCCGGCATGCAACGGCGCTGGCAGGCATGATCGATCGCATCGGTCTCGATTATTTCATGGTCGATTGCGCGGAAACCAAAGACGGGTCGCTGCTGATATTCGAAGCCGACAATACCGCGATCGTTCACAACATGGATCCGCCGGAGATATTTCCCTACAAGGCCCCCCAGATGCGCAAAGTGTTCGACGCGTTCGCCGCGATGCTGGAGCGTCGCGCGCGGCATGCGCGGGAGCAGGCGGCGTGACTGCGCCACCCAATGCGGCGCCGTTGATCTCAACGCCGAGCGAAACGCTCGATCCGCAAAATTGGGATGAGATTCGCGCCCAGGGTCATCGCATGCTCGATGACATGATCGACTACGCCGCCAATATTCGGGAACGACCGGTCTGGTGCCCGATACCGGATGATGTCCGCGCGCGGTTTCGCGACGATCTTCCGCGACGACCCTCCGAACTCGGCGATGTCTATCGCGAGTTCGCCGAATCCATCATGCCGTATGCGACGGGCAATGTGCATCCCGGTTTCATGGGATGGGTGCACGGCGGCGGCACCGCCGTGGGCATGCTGGCCGAAATGCTGGCGGCGGGATTGAACGCCAATCTCGGCGGACGCGATCACATTCCAATCGAGGTCGAACGTCAGATCGTTGAATGGACGCGCGCAATGTTCGGCTTCCCGCAAAAGGCGAGCGGAATTTTCGTCACCGGCACGTCGATGGCGAATCTGATGGCGGTGCTGGTGGCGCGCGCGTCGGCGCTCGGCTCGTTGGTTCGCCGGCATGGCATCGGCAACGAAGGCGCGCTGCTCACGGCATACACATCCACCGCCGCGCATGGCTGCGTATCCAAGGCGATGGATCTCGCAGGCTTCGGCAGCGACGCGCTGCGTTGTATTGTCACCGATCAATCGCATCGCATCGATGTGGCGGCGTTGCGCGCCCAGATCGCGATCGATCGTGAAGCAGGGTTGACGCCTTTCATGGTGGTGGGCTCAGCCGGAACCGTCGACATCGGTGCCATCGACGATCTCGCTGCGTTGAGCGCGCTATGCCGTGAAGAGAAACTCTGGTTTCATGTTGACGGCGCCTATGGCGCGCTCGGCGTTCTCGCGCCCGCATTGGCGCCGCGGCTCGCCGGACTTGAGAACGCGGATTCCGTCGCGCTGGATTTTCACAAATGGGGGCAGGTGCCTTATGACGCCGGCTTCCTGATTGTGCGCGATGGCGACAAACACCGCGATGCTTTCGCAGCGCCGGCGGCCTATCTGCGCCGGGAAACCCGTGGCCTCGCTGCGGGCTCGCCATGGCCGTGTGATCTCGGCCCGGATTTATCGCGGGGATTTCGCGCGCTCAAGACGTGGTTCACCCTGAAAACCTACGGCACGGAAAAGCTCGGCGCGATGATTGAGCGCACCTGTGCGCTGGCTCAATATATGGAAGCCCGGATCCTGGCCGAGCCGCGGCTCGAGCTATTGGCGCCGGTTCAGCTCAATATCGTCTGCTTCCGTTATCGCGCCGATGACGCCAACCGGCTCAATGACGCTGTTGTCGCCGATATTCAGGAGTCTGGAATCGCCGCGCCATCGACCACGGTTCTCAATGGTCAGCTCGCGATACGCGCGGCGATCGTCAATCACCGCACCGATACATGCGATGTCGATGCGCTGATTGCGGCGGTGCTTGAATTCGGGGCCCGGCGGTCGGCGGCCTGACAGCGGCGGCCGGCAGGCCGGGCCGGCTCCGCCGCGGTCGATATATCAGGCAGATTTTCGCGCTTCGAGTTTGGCCTTGTTGCGCGCGGCGTTGAGATCCAGCAGCTTCTTCTCGTAGGCGACGAGTTTGCGCGCTTCCTTCAGCGCCTGATACATATCGCCCTTGAGGATATTGGTGTTGATGCCCTCGATGATCGGCCAGGCGCTCGGTGCGGCAGTGACGATATCGCGGATCAGATTGAAGTAGGTGCCGTGGTTGATTTGCGGATCCGGCGAAATATACATCAGCTGCACGGCGAGATAGACCAGCTTGGCCGGCGTATCGGCGATCGCCGGCGTCATGATGTCTTTCTCGCGCAAAATCGGAATCTTGTCGCCGTCGATCAGCAATCGCGCGCGCTGATCGGTGTTGGTGACCACGCAGGAACCGATAATGATCCGTTCGTGCGGCTTGAGCTCGACTTTTAGGGCCATGCCTGTTCTCCGTTGCCGCCTCTGGGGCGCCATCAATACAGCGAATTCGAACGAGGTTCGGTTTGGGTCGCGCCTGCGACGCAACTGACGCTCTGCCGGCTGACGCGAGCGCAATCCTTTCCGATTGTAGTTAACGCTTGGTTAATAAGCGGCGGCGGCACGAAAATGTGCAGTCGTATCAATGTGATTCTGGAAATTGTGCGGAGAGGTAAAAGTGGGTGGCGCACTGACCGCGTGGCCGGCAGGACGGAGTCCAAGTGCCAATTCATGCTTTGTTAGCGGCTTGCTCCCAACGTGACACGGTTCCCCGATCAGAAAAGGTGGGGATTACGCTCGCACTCTAATTTCACACCAGAAAGGTATGAAAATGTCAGGTATCGTTCTCTCGGCTTCGGTTCGCCAGAACCTTCTCTCGTTGCAGTCGACCGCGTCGCTGCTCGCCACCACCCAGAATGACCTCTCCACCGGCAACAAGGTCAACTCGGCGCTGGACAATCCCACGGAATTCTTCACGGCGCAGGGCCTTAACAACCGCGCCAGCGACATCAACAACCTGCTCGATGGTATCGGCAACGGCGTGCAGGTCCTGCAGGCCGCCAACACCGGCATCACCTCGCTGCAGAGCCTGGTCGCCTCCGCCCAGTCGATCGCCAACCAGGTGCTGCAAAGCCCGGTCGGCTACTCGACCAAGTCGAATGTAACGTCCGCCGCGATCACCGGCGCGACCGCCACCAACCTGCTCGGCACCGGCACCGCAGCAACCTCCGGTTCGGTCACCGCGGGCGCTTTCACGACCCTCGACTATGCGGCTACCGGTTCGGCCGCGACGGCAGCGGCTCCCATTACCGGTGGCGCCTTCACGACGCTCGACGTCAGCTCGGGGTCTGTTGCCTTCGCGCTGAACGTCGACGGCGCTACGACGAACGTGGTCATCAATGCTACCGCTGTCTCCAACTTCACGGGCGCCGGTGGCACTCTCGCCGCTGGCGATACCAACGCCACGCTCTCGGCGGCTGATGTCGCCAAGATCATCGATTACCAGGTCAGCAGCGCCGATACGACCGGCACTGGCCCGGTCACGGTGTCCGGTGGCGTGCTTTCGATCGCTTCCCCGACCACCGGCACCTCCTCGCATCTGGCCATTGGCACCATCACAAACACGGCCAACGCCGGCACGCCCGGCCTGGTTGCCGTCGCCCTCGAAACGGGTGCCGCCGCGGGTGCCGCGCCTGCCCAGACCTTCACGGTTGCGGTCGATGGTGGCTCGGCCAAGACCATCACGCTCTCCGCCGCAAGTGTTGCGACCTACAACACGGCCAAGGGTACGACGCTCGATTCGACCAGCCTGAGCTCAACTGACGTCGCCAGCCTCATCAACTACCAGTTCGACAGCACCGGTGCGACCACTGTCGCTTCGGGCGCGGGCGGCAAGCTGACGTTCGCTTCGTCGACCACGGGTACGTCCTCCAGCGTCACCCTTACTGCCGTGACCGGCTCGGCCACCTCTGGTTCGACCGGCGTCGTTGCAGCGACCAACACCGGCGCGGCGGCTGTTGCCGGCGGCCTCTCCGGCAAGGTCCTGACCATTGCCGCCACCAACTCCAGTTCGACGGCGACCAGCATCACCTTCGGAACTACCGGCAGCCAGATTTCGACGCTCAACGGGCTTAACAGCGCGCTGGCGGCGAACGATCTTCAGGCCACGATCGACGCCTCCACCGGCGCGATCAACATCGTGACCACCAACGATGCGGCTTCGTCGACGATCGGGGCGATCGGCGGTACGGCTACCGGAGCCGGCCTCGCGTTCTCCGGTGTGACCGCCGGCGGTTCAGCTCCTGTCGTCGATCCGAACTCGCAGGCCACCCGCGCCAGCCTGGTCACGCAGTACAACAACGTGCTGCAGCAGATCAACACGACCTCGCAGGATTCGTCCTTCAACGGCGTCAACCTGTTGAGCGGCGATACCCTCAACCTGACGTTCGACGAAACCGGCGCTTCCAAGCTGGCGATCACCGGCGTCACCTTCAACGATGCCGGTTTGGGTCTCTCGACCCTGACCTCGGGCAGCGCGTTCCTGGACAACAACTCGGCCAACACGGCTCTGACCGCGCTGACCCAGGCCTCGACCACGCTCCGCACGGAAGCTTCCGCGCTGGGTTCGAACCTGTCGATCGTGCAGGTCCGTCAGGACTTCAACAAGAACCTGATCAACGTGCTGCAGACCGGCGCTTCGAACCTGACGCTGGCCGACACCAACGAGGAAGCGGCCAACAGCCAGGCGCTGTCGACCCGCCAGTCGATCGCGGTGTCCGCGCTGTCGCTCGCCAACCAGTCGCAGCAGAGCGTGCTTCAGCTCCTGCGCTGATCGAAAAAGTCAACCAGAAGACGGAAACGGCGGGGCAAACCCCGCCGTTTTTGCGTTGGAACGGCCCCGGCGAAGGGGTGTTTTCCTGAGCTCGCCGAAGGGGTTCTGAAGTAAGGAACCGTTAATCACACAATTTAAGTACGCATTAACTCTAATTTAAAGGAGTGCCTCTAAAAGCATAGCCACAACACTAGGAAGGCTTGACACATGTCCGGTATCGTTCTCTCGGCTTCGGTTCGCCAGAACCTTCTCTCGTTGCAGTCGACCGCGTCGCTGCTCGCGACCACCCAGAATGACCTCGCCACCGGCAACAAGGTCAACACGGCGCTCGACAATCCCACGGAATTCTTCACGGCGCAGGGCCTTAACAACCGCGCCAGCGACATCAACAACCTGCTCGATGGTATCGGCAACGGTGTGCAGGTCCTGCAGGCCGCCAACACCGGCATCACCTCGCTGCAGAGCCTGGTCGCCTCCGCCCAGTCGATCGCCAACCAGGTGCTGCAGGCGCCGACCGGCTACTCGACCAAGTCGAACATAACCTCCGCCGTCATCACCGGTGCGAACGCCAACAACCTGCTCGGCACCGGCACCGCAGCGACCCCCGGTACGGTCACCGCGGGCGCTTTCACGACCCTCGACTATGCGGCTACCGGTTCGGCCGCGACGGCAGCGGCTCCCATTACCGGCGGCGCCTTCACGACGCTCGACGTCAGCTCGGGGTCTGTTGCCTTCGCGCTGAACGTCGACGGCGCTACGACGAACGTGGTCATCAATGCTACCGCTGTCTCCAACTTCACGGGCGCCGGTGGCACTCTCGCCGCTGGCGATACCAACGCCACGCTCTCGGCGGCTGATGTCGCCAAGATCATCGATTACCAGGTCAGCAGCGCCGATACGACCGGCACTGGCCCGGTCACGGTGTCCGGTGGCGTGCTTTCGATCGCTTCCCCGACCACCGGCACCTCCTCGCATCTGGCCATTGGCACCATCACAAACACGGCCAACGCCGGCTCGCCCGGCCTGGTTGCCGTCGCCCTCGAAACGGGTGCCGCTGCGGGTGCCGCGCCTGCCCAGACCTTCACGGTTGCGGTCGATGGTGGCTCGGCCAAGACCATCACGCTCTCCGCCGCAAGTGTTGCGACCTACAACACGGCCAAGGGTACGACGCTCGATTCGACCAGCCTGAGCTCAACTGACGTCGCCAGCCTCATCAACTACCAGTTCGACAGCACCGGTGCGACCACTGTCGCTTCGGGCGCGGGCGGCAAGCTGACGTTCGCTTCGTCGACCACGGGTACGTCCTCCAGCGTCACCCTTACTGCCGTGACCGGCTCGGCCACCTCTGGTTCGACCGGCGTCGTTGCAGCGACCAACACCGGCGCGGCGGCCACCCCCGGTGGCCTTGCCGGCGAAGTCTTGAACATTGCCGCTACCGGCGGTGGCACCGCAACCAACATCACCTTCGGAACTACCGGCAGCCAGATTTCGACGCTCAACGAGCTCAACAGCGCGCTGTCGGCGAATAACCTGCAGGCGAGCATCAGCACCACCGGCGCGATCAATATCGTGACTTCGAACAATGCGGCTTCGTCGACGATCGGGGTGATCAGCGGTACGGCTACCGGAGCCGGATCGGCTTTTACTGGCCTGACGGTCACGGGTCCGGTTCTCGATCCGAATTCGCAGGCCACCCGCGCCAGCCTGGTCACGCAGTACAACAACGTGCTGCAGCAGATCAACACGACCTCGCAGGATTCGTCCTTCAACGGTATCAACCTGTTGAACGGCGATACTCTCAACCTGACGTTCGACGAAACCGGCGCTTCCAAGCTGGCGATCACCGGCGTGACCTTCAGCGATGCCGGCCTCGGTCTTTCGACCCTGACCGAGGGCACCGACTTCCTGGACAGCAATTCTGCCAATGCCGCTCTGGCCTCGCTGACCCAGGCCTCGACCACGCTGCGGACGGAAGCATCCTCGCTGGGTTCGAACCTGTCGATCGTGCAGATCCGCCAGGACTTCAACAAGAACCTGATCAACGTGCTGCAGACCGGTTCGTCGAACCTGACCTTGGCCGACACCAACGAGGAAGCGGCCAACAGCCAGGCGCTGTCGACCCGCCAGTCGATCGCGGTGTCCGCGCTGGCACTCGCCAACCAGTCGCAGCAGAGCGTGCTTCAGCTCCTGCGCTGATCGAAAAAGTCAACCAGAAGACGGAAACGGCGGGGCAAACCCCGCCGTTTTTGTTTGTGGTCGCCGCCTAGCATCAATAGTGGGCGCCCCGAACGATTTGCCCGGTTCCAAACACATTTGATAACCGTTGCTAACCATATTTTAAAGGCAACGACGATATAAAAATCGGGCAGTTCAGGAGCCCGCGTTCTGCGTCAGTCCCCAGTTGAGGTGTTGGATGTCTCAAGCCGCTCAAGCCTATTCGCGTACGTCACAAGCGACAGCACATCCAAGGGAAATTGAGGCGCAGGCGCTACTGATGGCGGCAAAAAAATTGCTGGATGTCCAGGCCAACTGGGCGGGTCCCGACAATAATTTGCACAAGGCGTTGCTCTTTAACCGCCGGCTGTGGACGATCTTCATGAGCGCGGCCGACACTAACGACAATCAGCAGCCGTTGCAGGTTCGTCAGCAAATCGCCAATATCGGCTACTTCGTCATGCAGCGGACGGTCGATATGCAGTTGGATCCGCATCCGTCGAAACTGAAATCGCTGATCGAGATCAACACCAATATTGCGGCCGGCCTCGCAGGCAAGGCCTGAACGCAGGCGTCACTGTCCCGTGGGGCTTTCACCCGGGCCTTTTACCCAAGCAGGCCTTTCATTAGGCCGTGCGATCGGTGGCCAGCGGGCGCGTGGGCGTATCCTTGGTCAGATCGAGGGTGTGGAAATAGGCGCGGCGGCGCAGCACGGCGTCATCCGGAAACTGATTGACCACCTGGTCGGTCTGGCTGTTGACAACCTGATAGACGATCGAGGCGGCGGCGCTGTCGAAAAATGCCTGACGCGATACGAAATCGCTCGAGGCCTGCGGGCCGGGGCTGGCATCGGCAACGGTGACGCTCTGGCTTGCGGGCAGTTCGGTCGCAACGGCATCGTCGACCGCGGCGCTCGCGGTCTGTACAATAGGCGTTGCAACCGGTGCCCCCACCGGCTTGATGCTGAAATCGGTACTCATGGCAGCCTCCTGGCTTCCCCCGAGTCAAATCCCAACCCTCATCCGCATGCAATTATGAACTACAGCTCTCAACGCCAAGTTAGAGAACACGACTAATCCCGCGCTGATATCAGCGCGGGAATTTGATGAAAAATGTTTGTATTGCGCGCGAGCCGGGGCAATTCGGCCCCAGGCTGTATGCTTCTCCTGCCGCCCAAAAGCAGACGCTCCTCGACGAGCGGTCGACGGTCGCGACAGGTCATCAAGCGACACAGTCACGCCAAACGGCTTTTTTGATTGTGCAGAATCATCTAGAGGTTGACGCGCTGATCACTTTGAAAAATGTGCCGATGAATCGCCGCCATCGTCGGGCAGCCACCCGGCAATCCCAGACAACGAGCGGCGCCGGAATGGCGAACGCTGCCGCACTCTATGAGGCCGGCCTTGTCCATATGCGGGCCGGACGATATCTCGATGCGCAAATCTGCGGCCAGCAAGCACTCGCGTTGGATAGCGATCACGCCGACACGCTTCACCTCATGGGGCTGCTGTCACTCCACGCAAAGCAAGCTGACCAGGCGGTGGAATGGATGTCGCAGGCGATCCGGCGCGATCCAAAGCCATCCTATCTGACCAGCCTTGGCACAACGCTGCTTGATCAAGGGCGGCGCGAGGAGGCGCTGCAGGTCTTCGACAAGGCAGTACAACTCAACCCGGATAACGCGGACCTCTGGAGGAATCTTGGTAACGTCCTGGTCGAGGCGGGACGCTCGGACGACGCGATCTTGACCTTTCAGCACGCCCTCGAGCTCAATCCGCGCCATTGGGACGCCGCCAACAAGGTGGCGCATCTTCTGTATTCGGCGCAGCGGTTCGAGGAATCCGTCGCCAGCTTTACCGTCTGCGACGGATTGCAGCCTAACCAATCCTGGACGGTGTATATGCGCGCGCTCGCGCTGCAAAAACTGAAGAGGTTCGATGAGGCGCTCACGGACAACATGCGGGCGTATGATCTCGATCCCGCCAGCGCCGATACCTGCAACAATCTTGGCAACGTTTTGCGGGCGCTTGGTCGCAACGAAGAGGCGATCTCATGGTTCGACCGGTCGCTGAAGCTTCGACCGGACTTTGCCGACACGCTTACCAACAGAGCGGTGGCGCTCGTCGAGCTTTGCCGCTTTGATGAGGCTATTACCACTTATCATCGCGCACTCGCGATCGATCCGAGCCACATCATCGCGGCGTGGAATTTAGCCGGCTTGCAGCTTGCGACGGGAGATTTCAAAGCCGGCTGGGCGGGGCGTGAAGTGCGCTGGAAGCTTCCGTCTCTTGCGCCGCATTATCCAAAGCTTGCTCGTCCGATGTGGCTGGGAGCCGAACCGATCGCCGATAAAACGCTACTGGTGATTTCTGATGAAGGACTTGGTGATGCCATTCAGTTTGTGCGCTACGTTCCGATGCTGGCCGCGTTGGGTGCGCGCGTTATCCTGATCGCGCAGGGGGCGTTGCATCCTTTGCTGGCAGGATTGACCGGCATCTCGCAGTACTTGCCGACGTCGACGGATTTGGCTTCGCTGACCTTCGACTTCCATTGCTCTATTTACAGTTTGCCCCTGATCTTCGGCACCGAGATCGATACGATCCCGGCCGAGATACCCTACATTCCCGCGCCGGCTCCTGGCCTCATACAGACATGGGAACAACGCCTCGGCTCCCATGAACGGTTGCGGGTCGGCCTTGTCTGGTCGGGGAATCCGAAGCATCCAAACGACCATAGTCGCTCGCTGCCGCTGCGGATGCTATTGCCGATCCTGAACTGCGACGCCACGTTTGTGAGCTTGCAGAAGGACCTGCGGCCCGACGACAAGATGACCCTGAGCGAGCGGCCCGACATTGTCGACCTGACATCGCAGCTCACGGATTTCGCCGAGACTGCTGCGTTGATTTCCTGCCTCGACCTGGTGATTACCGTCGATACCAGCGTTGCTCATCTTTCAGGCGCGCTTGGGAGGCCGACCTGGATTCTCCTGCCTTATCCAGCCGAGTATCGCTGGCTGCTCGATCGCGACGACAGCCCCTGGTATCCGACCATGCGCTTGTTTCGACAGACGGAGACCCGTGACTATGCGAGCGTCATCGAGCGGGTACGTAACCAGCTGCTTGCGTTGATCTCCGCCGGCTAGGTTTTTCCGGGGGAAGCCGGCCCTGACTGCCAAAGCCGCCTGCGCGAAATTTTCAGAGCGAGCGGCTGACCGACAGCGGTGTCATGTGGCGCGGTCCCGGCGTCGCGCGCCGTCCGGCCGCGGTATAGGTGTTGGGAATATTGCGGCGCTGAATCTCGGTGTTGACGCCGCGGATGACGCTTTCGGATACCGCATGCGCGGTCGCCAACACGGTGAGATTGATCTGCAGCATGGCGCGAAACGTATCATGATGACGATGCAGCGTGGTCAGCAGCTCCGGCGCCGCCTGCGTCATGTATTTCTGGCTGGCTTTCAGGCACGCGACGATGTTGACATAGCGGCGGGACAATTCGGTTTTCTTGGGTTCGAAGGCCATCGCTTCGCGAATTTTTCCGGCGCGGACCAGTTCGGTTTCGCGCTCAATGAGGCCGAGCAGCGCGCTCATGACTTCCATCATGTTCTCGGCGAGCTTGCGGGCCTCGGCGGACGTCGATGCCGTCGGAATGCCTGCCGGCGCAGGGGGGCGCTGCGGATGTGGGTTCATGCCTGTTTGTCCTGAGTTTGGCCGATCTGGGTCTGGCCGATGCGGTTGGCTTGCTGCAGAATCAGCGTGCGATAGACGTCCTTGGCAATCCCGACGCCGCCGGCTTGCGCGAACGACTTCGAATATTGCTCCGTCAGCATCGAGCGCCACACGCCGGTGCCGGTGGTGCTGCCGTACGGGCCTTCACCCTGCAGGCCGCTCGTCATCTGCGAAAACATCGAATTGAGAAACATCGCCTCGAAATCCTGCGACGTGGCCTTGGCCTTGCCCTGCGCCGTCGGCGAAACCTTCGCCAGGGCATTGATCATGTCGTAATCGGGGTGGCCGTTGATCGAAGGGATCGCGGCCTTGGCGAGCGCGCCGTTATGGATCGATGCGGCGTGGCTGGTCTGCATCTGCATCACATCACCTCGATGTCGGCCTGGATCGCGCCGGCGGCCTTGATCGCCTGCAGAATGCTGATCAGGTCGCGCGGGCCGATGCCGAGCCCGTTGAGGCCGTCAACGAGTTGCTGCAACGATACGCCGTCTTTCACCAGCGCCAGTTTCTTGCCGTCTTCGGTGACGGAAACATTGGAGCGCGGTGTCACCACGGTTCGTCCACGCGACAGCGGGTTGGGCTGGCTGACCTGCGGGCTTTCCGAGATCGTGACGGTGAGATTGCCTTGCGCCACTGCGACCGTGGCGACGCGGACGTCGCGGCCCATCACGATGATGCCGGAGCGCTCGTCGATGATGATTTTGGCGGCGAGATCCGGCTCGACCTGCAATTGCTCGATCTCGGTCAGGAAGGCGACGACGTTGCCTTTGAATTCCGGGGGGATCGACAGCTGCACGGTCGAGGGATCGATCGGTTCGGCGGTCTTGGCGCCGAGGAAGTCGTTGACCGCGGCGGCGATTCGCTTGGCGGTAGTGAAATCGGCGTTGCGCAGCGCGAGCCGCACATTGGGCAGGCGGTTGAGCGCGAACTCGATCTCGCGCTCAATGATGGCGCCGTTGGCGATGCGCCCGACCGTCGGCACGCCGCGGACGATCTTGGCGGCTTCGCCTTCGGCCTGGAAGCCGGAGATCGCGACCGATCCCTGCGCCACTGCGTAGACGTTGCCGTCGGCGCCGAGCAGGGGGGTCACCAGCAGGGTGCCGCCCTGCAGGTTCTTGGAATCGCCAAGCGCCGATACCGTAACGTCCATCCGGGTTCCCTGGGTGCCGAAGGCGGGCAGGTTGCCGGTGACCATCACGGCGGCGACGTTGCCGGTGCGGATGGTGGCGCCGCGGATGTTGACGCCCATGCGCTCGAGCATCGCCTGCAGCGATTGCTTGGTGAAGGGGATGTTGTTCAGGGTGTCGCCGGTGCCGTTGAGGCCGACGACGAGGCCGTAGCCGATCAGCTGATTCTGGCGCACGCCTTCGATATTGGCGAGATCCTTGATCCGGGAAGTCGCGCCCGCGGGCATGGCAGACAGCGCCAGCGCGATCAGCGCGGCACAGACCACCCCCAGTACTCTTCCCGAACTTACGCCTGGCATCCTCAGCTCCCCGCGAGGTCTCGATTAGATCAGGATCCCCACCACTCCCATGACGGCGACCCGCCACTCTCTATGCGAGCCCCATGCCATGCCCTTTCGCGAGGTCAAGCTATTGATTTAATGATATAAATCAAAATGTTCCGGCCGCATGGCAAGGCCGCGGTAACGGCGAAACTGCCTCCCGGCGGCAGATTTTGCCGGGCTATTTACGCTCCATTAACCATAGAGGAGCGATGCTCGCGGCTGCACAGGCGAGAACAGCGATGCGCATCTACGGACCGAACGGCACCACACTCGGGTCTCCGGCGGCTAACATCCGGCGAACCAGTTCGAGCGGCTTTTCGCTGCCGGACGACGCGGCCGCGACCTCGGAGACGCGCGCGAGCGTTGCGCCCAAGGCGTCAGCGAACATCGATGCGCTGCTGGCGATGCAGGGAATCGAGGATCCGGTCGAGAAGCGCAAACGTTCGGTGCAGCGCGGCAAAGGCGCGCTCGACGTGCTGGATGACCTCAAGATCGGCCTGTTATCGGGCAATTTCGACGCTTCCACGGTCAGCCGGCTGCGCGATGCCGCCGCCAACCTCAAATCGTCCTCGGGCGATCCCGGCCTCGATGCGGTGCTGGCCGAGATCGAACTGCGGGTCGAAGTCGAGCTCGCCAAAGCCGGCCAGTTCTGACGCCGGCCGGTCTTTCCGTATTTTCACGGCTTCAAGTTCCTGCGGGAAACCCAGGCGCTGCCCAGTTTCTGGCCTGTGCCCGATATTGTCTGTCACAACACGCCGCTATATAAGGCGCGCGCGGATGGACCATTTTTCGTCCGCCTTGCACGTAGATGGGCTGACCTTGGAAAAGTTGAAGAATTATCGACCCTCCGAAAAAGAGCCTTTCATGAACGACCGCCAGCGCGATTATTTTCGCGCCAAGCTGCTGGCGTGGAAGGACGAGATCCTGCGGGAATCGCGGATCACGCTGCAGACGCTGCAGGAAGAGAACGTCAATCATCCCGATCTCGCCGACCGCGCATCGTCTGAAACCGACCGTGCGATCGAGCTGCGTGCCCGTGACCGGCAACGCAAGCTGATCTCCAAGATTGATGCTGCGCTGCAGCGCATCGAAGACAACACCTACGGTTATTGCGAGGAAACCGGCGAGCCGATTTCGTTGAAGCGGCTGGAAGCCCGCCCGATCGCAACCCTTTCGGTGGAAGCGCAGGAGCGCCACGAGAAACGCGAGAAAGTCTATCGCGACGAATAGAGACGATCCGAAATTGACCGCCGCGTGCGGTCATCTTTTTTTGTAAATCGATTTTCGGAAATCGCCGCCGATGGACAGGATTCTCGCGGCCGCGCAAACCATCGCTGCCGCCCGCCGCACCCGCACGCCGCTGCCGGCGCTGGATGCAACTATCGCCCCGCAGGATGAGGCCGAGGGCTATCTGATTCAGGCCGCATTGGCGGATTTGCTGTCGCCCGATTTCGGCGCGCAAATCGGTTACAAGATCGGCTGCACCAGCGCGGTGATGCAGGCCTATCTTGATATCCCGCATCCCTGCGGCGGCAGCGTATTCGCACGCGGCGTTCACCAAAGCGGCGCGTCGCTGTGTCACGCGGATTTCGTCCGCGTCGGCGTCGAATGCGAAATCGCGGTTCGGCTGGCGCGCGATCTCGTGCCATCCGCCGCGCCGTTCACGGCGGAGACGGCCGCGCACGCGATCGAGGCCTATCTGCCCGCGATCGAAATCGTGGATGATCGTTACGTAGACTGGCAATCGCTGGGCGCACCGACATTAGTGGCCGATGATTTCTTTGCCGCGGGCTGCGTGCTCGGAAAACCGGTTGCGCGATCTTCAGCGCCCGATCTGCTGGAGGTCGTCGGCCGCGCTGTCATCAACGGCGATGAGATCGGGCGGGGCACCGGCGCCGACGTGCTCGGTCACCCTCACCAGGCGCTGGCGTGGCTCGCCAACCATCTCGCCGCCGGCGGCCATGTGTTGCGGGCCGGCCAGATCGTGTTGACGGGCAGCCTCGTGAAGACGGTGTGGCTTAGTCCTGGCGACGAAGTCGTGATGGATATGTTCGGGCTCGGAACGGTGAGTGTGGATTTTCGCGGATAGTTGCGTCTATCAGGGCTCTTATGGTTCGAGACGCGCGAAGACGCGCTCCTCACCATGAGGGTCTGAGACTGCGCATCATCCCCAGCGACCTCATCCTGAGGAGGCGCGAAGCGCCGTCTCGAAGGATGGAAGAACTCAAGCAGCAACTGCACGACACAAAAAAATGGCGCCGACGAAAACCGTCGGCGCCATGCTTGATCGTCTTCAGGTCTCAGTTGGCCAGCGGATCCGGGCGCATCTGCACCTTGTAGACCTTGGGCATCTCGTCCTTGCCGCGTTCGCTGTGGAAGTAAGCGCGCGTGCCCGTCGTGGTCCACAGCGCACGGCCCTTCCAGCCGATCTTCGCATCGTCGATCCGGCCGTCGACATTCTTGGCGAAGAAGCCGAGCGGATAAGGCAGCCGGACGTTGACGAACTTGCCGTCGACCAAAGCGAGCAGGGATTCGCTGCCATTGGCGATCGCGATCGGCACGTCATTGCCGAGCCCGAGCGTGTTGTGAACGTCAACCCAGATGTAATAGGCGTGGTTGGCGCTGCCCTTTTCGTCGACGCCCTTGAATTGCGGTCCAGGCATCCGGTACAGCGTCCAGCCTTCGTAGCACTGCTTGCCGGTCGCGGCGTTCGGTCCCGAGAGCGGTTCCTTGCACTTGGTCCGGTCGAAGCTCGCCATCTGTCCGCTCGAGAACACGGTCCAGGCAACGCCCTTGGAGTCGATGTCCACGCCGCGCGAACCGTAGACGCCTTCAGGCGGTGCGAAGAACTCCGAGATCGCCGTGTGGGTGGGATCGCTTCCCGGGATCATCCGGATGATGTAGCTCGACTGCGCAATGCGCGTGAAGCCGGGACCCATCGCCTGTCCCCAGACGACGTCACCCTTCGGAGTGGGCTGCAGGGCATAGAACGCGGCTTTCACCCACTTGTCCTTGCCGGGCTCGATCGGCTGATCGGGACCGACGAAGGCTTCGCGCTTGCCGGTGCCGCTGACATTGGCGATCGTCGGCGTCCAGCCCTGCGATTTCATTTCGTCGCCGGTGGCTTCGAACTTTTTGACGTCGAGCCATCCGACCACGCCGCTGTAAGGCTGCCCCTGGCTGAACCAGAGTCTTTCGTTGTTGTCGAACAGCAGATGATGGGTGTTGAAGCAGGTATCGATCATCGTCCACTTATCCGTCTTCGGATCGTAGAACGACGTCTGGCGGGCCAATTCCTTCAGCGGAGCGACCTGCGCTGACGGAAGGTCGGATCCTTCCTTGCAAGCGGCGGGGTTCGGCGCCCGGCGAATTCTCGCCGTGAGCCAGAGCCGGCCCTTCTCGTCCATCATCGGATTGTGGATGCTGGTATGGCCGTCCCAGATCGCCTCGTCGCCGAAGAACACCGACGGACCCATCGGATCGTCAGCGGCGCTCGGGGTCTCCGGGTCCTTGAAGGGCTCCTTGATGAGCCATGTGGTGTTTTTGACGGGATCGAGCACCGGCACCGAATCCGAGCTTTCCTCCGGCGATCCGTAGATCGGTCCGTAGGCATTCACGGTCGGGTTGCGCTTGTCGGTCGAAACCTCGTCATGCAGATAGAGGCCGTGCTTGCCCCATTCCCAGGAGGTGATCACGACGTTGCGCTCGACGCCCTTCGGACGTTCCGGCTTGTCGAAAGGAATTTCGCCGGCCGCGATCCGATCGGTCCAGTCCGCGAACATCTTGTAAGCGCGCTCGGGGCCGAGGCGGCCCAGGGTCAGCGCCATGTTGTTCATGGCCTGGCCGGATTGCACGCGGCGTTCCCACATGTCTTCCGAATTCTTGAACTCGCCGAGTTCCTTGACGTGGGGCGAGCGGATGTTCTGGCTGCCGAGCGCGTGGCATGACTGGCAGGAGTTCTTGATGCTGTCGATCCAGGTAGCCTGCGAATCCATGCTGGCCGGCATTTTGGTCGGGCTCTTGTCCGAGCCCGGAAATTCGCTGGCGCCGGGTATTTTGAGCATCGAGTACCAGTACATGCCCGGATAATATTCCGCGGCGGCCTTGGCGGTTGGCGCAGGCTTCGCCTTCAGATCGAGCGTCTTGCCCGGCTCGGCATCCTGCTTGTCGGAGTCGACCAGCCCGTAGCCGCGTACCCAGACTTTGTATTTGGCGGCCGGCAGTTCCGGCAGCATGTATTGCCCGTTGTCGTCGGTGACGACGATTTTGGCATAGCGGGTCGGAAGATCGGTGGTCTCCGCGATTACCCAGACACCGGCTTCGGGCCCGTTGGCGCCGGTAACCTTTCCGCCGATCGAATTCGCGCTGACGTTCAGCTTGGTCTGGGCGCTCAGCGGCCCACAGCCGACCGCCAGGAAAGATGCGCCGATGAGCGCGCAGAGACCTGCACGCTGGTGAAGTTTGGATATCATGCTGTTAGCTCCCGAACGGCAGTGGGGATTTCGATGCCCCCACGATTTTGACAATGTGAAAATCATGTCTTTTGATTTCCAGCAACATCCGATGGAACGGGTGTGCTTGTCAACGAAGATGCAAGGAGCAGCCGCGAGATACGAACCTTGCTGCAGCGCGAATGGCGCAATTTTTTTCGGTGCTTTGACAGGTACTTCCCAAAGTACCTCCTGAGAAAATCGCTGGAGGTATCGCGCGCTGCCGCCCCGCATCATTCGACATCGGCGCCCGAGTTCGCTTCTGCATTCCTTGAAGGTTTTTGGAAGGTTTTTGGCCGCGCCGAAATCTTGGGAAACAAACATCCCGGACGCCGCCAACTTTGGAGTGCTTCGCGATTTCGCGCAACTGCTTGCACGACATCACACTTTGGTCACGAAAAGCGAGAACTCTGCACTCTTTCCGATTTGTAACTTCCCTTGATGAAGCTCTGTGCGCAACTTGCACGCCGCACCGACCAACATTGGAGAAGCGCCGTGAACCTGATCGATGGCGAATATGGTTCAGCCGAGTTTTCGGATCTGTATCTGCGTCTTTTGAGTGCCGCGCTCGATGAAACCAATTCGTCGCTGTCGCCGCGGTTGAAGGAAAGCAATTTGAACGCCCATGTCGCGCGGGGGATTTCGATGGCCGACATGGCCTCTCCGTCAATTCGCCGTCGGGGATAATACACATCCAGGGATTGGATATGGGGACACGCCGTTTCTTTGATCGTTCCGCGAGCCTGACAGTAGCTGAAATCGTTGCACTGACGGGCGCCGACACCGGCGAAGGCGCACGCCTTTCGCAAGTGATCACCGACGTCGCGCCGATCGATCTTGCCGGGCCTGCCGATCTGATCTTCATCGAGAGCAACAAATACGCCGGCGCGCTGGCGACGACCCATGCCGGCGCCTGCCTGATGCGGACACGCTGATCGCGCTGCGCACGCGCGAGCCCTATCGCGCCTTCGTCGCGGTGCACAGCCGGTTTTATCCGCAATCGCCGCGCCCGGCGTCGCTGTTCGAGTTGAGCGACATTGCGCCGGGCGCCACCGTTCATTCGGACGCCAGGCTCGAGCGCGGAGTCACGGTCGATCCCGGCGCGGTGATCGGGCCTCGCGCCGAGATCGGCGCGGGGAGCGTGATCGGCCCGACTGCTGTGATCGGCCCGGATGTCATGATCGGCCGCGACTGCGTGATCGGCGCCGGCTGCTCCATCATGCATGCGTTGATCGGGGATCGCGTGGTGATCCATCCGGGGTGTCGCATCGGGCAGGACGGGTTCGGTTACACCGAAGGCGGCGCGCGGCAGAAGATTCCGCAGACCGGCCGTGTCATCATCCAGAACGATGTCGAAATCGGCGCCGGGACGGCGATCGATCGCGGCGGCATCCGCGACACCATGATCGGCGAGGCGACCAAGATCGATAATCTCTGCCAGATCGGCCATAACGTCGTGATCGGCCGGCATTGCGTGGTGGTCGCTCAATCCGGCTTGAGCGGCAGCGTGACGCTGGAGGATTATGCGATGCTCGGCGGCGCCGTCGGTCTCGCGCCGCACGTTACCATCGGCCGGGGCGGCAAGGTCGCCGCGCGCTCGGGCGTCATGAATGATATCCCGCCGGGAGAAACCTGGGGCGGCTATCCGGCGCGGCCGCGCATGCAGTGGATGCGCCAGCAGGCCACGCTCAACCGTCTTACCTCCGGCGATAAGGCTGCGGTTCGCCCAGGATCTTCCAACAAGAATTGAGGTTCGCAGGCTCAGGTCTTTTATTTTGACGCGTTTTCCTGACGCGAACCGGTATCCACTTCGCTCGAAAACGCTCTAGCGATTGCGCTCGATCGCGGCGCAGGTCTTGTTGTGGGCCAGCATGCAGTCTTCCTGGCGCGAGATGTCGATCAGCTTGCTCAGGAACAGATAGCCGAACACCAGAGCCGCCACGACCGCGAAGATGATGATGCCCAGCATTGCGTTGGAAACCGGCGGCGCTTCGTGCTCCTGCAGACGATGTGGCGGCCCGCTTTGTCGCGGTGCGCCGCCGCTTTGATCGATCGCCATGATTCCAGCCTTCAGTCGCGGACGCACCTGATGCAAGGGATCATCGCACGTCTTGGCCGGTGATTCTATAAAAGACCAATGAATTGATCCATTTGCAGGCGACGCCGACCGCAATCCCGACGACGGTGTCGGCCAAGCGCAGGATCGGCTGCAACTCCGCCTCCTGCGGTTTGTCAGCCGCGACGATCATGATGACGGCGATCGTGATGGCCGTCAGGCCCATCTCATCGTGCCGGCCGATGAGCATCATCAAAAGTACGGCGATTGCGATCAGTACCGCCATGCCGATGATCGTCGCGGGCAACAGCCAGAGATAGATCATGCACAGGGCGAAGCTGACAAAGGTCGCGATCAACCGTGCCATTCCCGCCGTCAGGCTATGGACACGCGAATCCTTATAGACGAAGACGGTGGAAATCACCGCCCATAGCTCGCCCACGGATGTGGTGGGCCAGCCCCAGCGGGGAAGCAGAAATGCCATGACCGCATAGGTGATGAGACATGCGATCGCCATGTCGACGGCATATGCGACGTCCCACACCGAGAGTTTTGAGAATTTCATGGGCGCTACATCAACGATTGGATTTCGGCGTTGAGGACAAATCTTACGTCTTGCGTCCGATAGACGGGGAGAGGGTGTTTCGTCTTTTGAGCAGGAACAAGACGATGCCCAAAAGCACGATCACGGCCGCGGCGATGCCGCCACGGGCGAGCTTGAGCAGCGGAGAGACCGGCCCACCCTGGCGCACCTCAGCGACCTCAGCTTCGGTGATGGTCGTGGAGGCCGAGCCGTAACGGGCGAGCACGTAGTTTCCAATTTTTGCGATGTTGCGATCGCTGAGCGGGTTGGCGTCGGTCGGGTGTCCGCCGAAGCCGGGCATGAAGGCCTGTCGCCCGGATATCGTGCGGTCGACGCCATACAGGATAGCGGCAACAAGATTGGTCGCGTTTCGCGCGCCCGTTGCCGAGTTCAGGAACAGGCTCGGATAATAGCCGTCCTTACTGCCCTGGCCCTCAGTCGAATGGCAGGAGACGCAATTACCCGCAAACAGAACAGCGCCGGAGGGATCGGCATCGTCGGACGTGATGCCGTCACGACCGCGCAACGATGCGAGTTCGGAAGATGCTTTGCCGGCCGTGAAACGCGAACGGTCGTCATTGGGATCGTGAACCGCGGGAATGCTCTTCACATACGTCGCGATCGCATCGATATCGGGCGTCGTGAGGTACTGGAAACTTTTTGCGACTGCTTCGCCCATGCTGCCCGCGGCCTGCGCTCGTCGCGACAAATGTCCGGTGCGCAGATACGTCGCGAGATCGTCCTTGCTCCAGCTTCCGATGCCGCTGACCGGATCAGAGGTGATGTTGGGCGCATACCAGGGCCCGACTTGCGCGCCAGATAGAGCGCGGCTGGTCTCTTCCTGCATCAGAAAGCCACGCGGCGTGTGGCAGGTGCTGCAATGCGCAGCGCTCTGGACCAGATAGGCGCCGCGATTCCATTCTGTGGATTGATGCGGATCGGGGAAGGCCGCCGTGTCCCGGAACAGCAAATTCCAGCCCATCATCGAGGCGCGGATGTTCATCGGAAACGGCAGCTCGGTCGGCGGCGCGCGCTGGTCGACCGGCTTTACCACTTTCATGAAATAGACGTAGAGCGCGTGAGCATCTTCGTCGCTAAACTTCGCATAGGAAGTGTAGGGCATCGCGGGATAGAGATTGGCGCCGTCAGATCGAACGCCGCGGCGAAGGGCGTTTGAGAATTCCCGCTCGGTATAGCGTCCGATTCCGAAATTCGCCGATGGCGTGATGTTGGTCGAGTAGATGGTGCCGAGCGGCGTGCTGATCGGCAGCCCGCCGGCAAAAGGCGGTTGGTCCGGCGCGGTGTGGCAGGCCCCGCAGTCCGCGGCCGTGGCCAGATATGCGCCGCGACTGATCACGGCAGCGGCTTGATCCGGCGTATCGGCTGCGTGGGAAATGCCGGTCGTCGCCGTCGCGGCGAGAAAGACCAGCAGCGTACCAATGCAATGACGGGAGTTGCCCAAGGAGTTGCCCATGGTCAGCCGTGTTTGAGTTGGTCGGTGATCGCGCCGGCGGCCTTTAGCGCCAGCGCTGCCATCGTGAGCGTACTGTTCGAAGCGGTCCCACTCGGCATCGCGCCGCCGCCGGGCAAAAACAGATTGTGATGATCATGCGCGCGGCAGTCGGCATCGACCACCGCCGTCGCGGGATCGCTGCCCATGATGCAGCCGCCCATGATGTGATCGCTGTTGAGGAATTCAGGCGATAGCTGGAAACGGGTCGCGCCCAGTCCATCCGCCAGTTTTTGCAGCAACGGAACAGTGTATTCCTTGGCGCTTTGGCGCACATACTCGCCGACGTCGTAATAGATATTCGGCTTGTTGATCCCGAGCCAATCCTTCTTGTCCGACAGCGTCAGACGGTTTTGCGGCAGGGGCAGCGGTTCGTGCTCGACGCTCAACCGTGCGGTACAGGCCGAAAGCCGCCGGATCTCCGCATCCAGAGCCTTCCCCACCAGGCCTTTTTTCAGCGCGGCGGCGGCGCCGAGCGGGCTGCGGGCGAAATTCTCCATCCGGAACATCGCGCCGGCATAGCGGCTGCGGAATTCACCTTGCGATGTATTGAGAATGCTGCTGCTCTGAACCGGGCCGACGCCGGTCCATAACGGTTCACTGAGTTCAAGCTCCGCCGCGAGCTTCGGCTGATCCATCATGTTGCGCCCGACCTGATCGGAGCTGTTCGCGACGCCATTGGGGTTTCGCCCGTCCTTGGTCAGCAACAGCAGCTTCGGCGTCTCGATCCCGTTGCAGGCAATCACGAAGATCTTGCCGGTGACCCGGTGCGAGCTTTTCTCCGGATCGAAATAGTGAACCGCTTCGATCGCGTTCTTCTCGGCGGTTTCGATGCGATAGACCACCGCATTGGTCAGGATCTTGCCGCCCTTGGCCTCGATCTTCGGCAACGCCGTCGCCGCATCGTATTTCGCGGCGATGGGACAAACCGGAAAACAATTGTTGTTACCGCAACACGGCGGCCGTCCGTGGTAGGAGACGCCGCTGTTGCGCGCCTGAGGCGCCGGCAGGTTGATCATGCCGATCTTGGCGGCGACCTCGGTCAGTCGTTTCTCGCCGGGACCGAAGGGCGTCGGTCCCATCGGGTAGGGCTTTGAGCGCTTGGCGTTCGGCGGCCATTGCAGGGCGGGATCGGATGGACCGCATACGCCGATGGCATATTCGGCCTCCGTATAAAAAGGCTCGAGGACGTCATGGCCGAACGGCCAGTCCCGGCCGACGCCGTAAAGGCTTTTCAGGCGCATATCTTCCGGCGAGATGCGCCAGGAGAGTCCGGCCCAGTGCCAGGTCGCGCCGCCGGCGTAGCGGACGTAGCCCTGCAGATAGGCGCGGGCATTTGGCCCTTCCAATTGAAGGTACTGCTCTGATTCCTTTGCCGTGCGGGTTTCGAGATGCGGTGCCCAGGGTTTCGGCGGGTAGGGCGCATCCCAATGAAACAGCCGCAGGCTTGGCGGCAGGTTTCGGTAGTTCTCGACGATGCGCCAGCGGTCGACGCGAGGGCCGGCTTCCAGCATCAGCACGGACAGGCCGGCGTCCAAAGCCTTTTCCGCGACCAGGCAACCGACCACGCCGGTTCCGACGATGACGACATCTGCGCTGGTCTCACTCGCCATCTGAACAATCCGCTATTGCTGTCGAGCGCACCGCATCAAAATTTGGGCATGTTGCTCAGAGGGGGAGCTTCGGCCGACCAGCCGTTGGGCCCGGAGATCGCGTAAGAGGGAATGGTCATGACGTCGCTGGTGGGCCCGTACATCAGTGCATATTCGAGGGCGACCACCTCGGCGTCGGGCGCGTCGGACACGACCCCCAGATACCAGGCGGAAATAATCGCGAGCGCAGTGTCCCGCAGTGGACCCTCCGGTACGTCGTGAAAGAAGTCCTCGACGATTGCTGCGTTCTTTTGTTTTGCGATCGCAAGCAGCGCGGTCACATGCTCAGGCAATGATGGATTCAACGCGCTCATCAAACTGCCAAGGCGTTTTCCGATCGTCTCGTCCAGGCGATGGGGAATCAACAGCGCCGAAATTTCGTTGAACCGCGCCGCCAATTCATCGGACCACGCGGCCGAGGCAGGCGGCAGGCTTGCGAGCGCGACGGCCCCGCCGACGATCAGCGCGCCTACCAAAACCTCGCGGCGAGCAAGGTTGCGAGTAAGACTGAACGCGGTGGGACAGTCATCGCGGTCCGGGTCAAGCATGGTCCTGCACCTCACCGGCTCACAGCTTCTGCTTGAATGGGGCGCACGTTCAGCGCCCTCGATCAAGTGCGAACGAGCCCGCAAAGTATTGCGCTGGCCATGCAAGGCGTCAAGCAAGGCGAGCCAAATGGCCGCAATCCGCGTCCGGACCAGCAATATCCAACAATTTCCGACTCGAATTGCCAAATGTTTCCAAGGGATGAAAAGTTTATGTCCGCTTTGCGCCGTTTTTCCCTTCCCCAAATCAGGCCGGCGAGCTTATAGCCAAGTATGAACTCAAGTATGATCTCGAGCATGATCTCCATATGATTCTGCGCCGCTCCCGCTTCGTCCATCAATTGCCGGTTGGCAAGGATCGCACCCTGATCGTGCACGCGATCAGCCATATGCGATTGCCCGCGGATGCCGATGTCAGCACGCTGATCGACCATTTTGCGCAGCCGCGACGAATACCTGAAGACTGCGAGGCGATGGCGGCGCTGATCGCCAAGCCGGACGAAAAGCCCGCGGAGTTGCGCGACGTGGTCGAGCGCACCGTGATGGAGTTGTTGTCGCGCCGGATATTGACCGAACAAGACTCCGGAGGAGGAACTGGCGGCGATCGGCGCGGAGCTTTCGTCCAAACATGGACGCGACCCCGCCGAAATGCTGGAGCATTACCGGCGCGAGCTGAAAGAGGGGGGCGCTTCCTACTGGTCGGTCGGCGCGGCTTACGGTCTCGACGATCTCGGCGCCACCGGCCAACGCGTCGACGCCATTCTGTTCGGCGATTGCGATATCCAGATGGAAGCCGACTTCCTGCGCCGTGAAGCCGCGCGCCGCGGCATCGATCTGCATGTCTCCGCGACATTTCCCGACGATGTCAGGTTTGCCAGCGAGCACAAGCATGATGTGATTTTCATCGGCGCGTTGCGCGCCCGTCATCTGGTGGCGGAGGATATCGACGGCTTCAATCCGCATGCGGCTTACATCGGCCATACCACCGAGCTTCTGAGCAAATTGCGCGAGATAACCTCAGCGCCGATCCTGATCGACAATCTGCCGGAGCCGACCGTGCAGCCGCTGGGGTTGGCCGAGCGCGGTGTCAAGGGACACCGCACGCGATTCCGGCTGACCAACGTCGCGCTGGCCGAACTCGCCAGCGCCTTTGCCGATGTTTATGTGATCGATGTCGCGGCGGCGCTCGCGGCGGTTGGTTCCGAGCGGCTGCTCGACGACGGACAGGTCGGCTTCACCCATTTCGGCTCGCCGGGTTGGATGCTGCAAAGGCCGGAAAACGAAAAGGCCGCGGTTCATAATATTTTCCCGGACACAACTCCGCTGGTGCAGGCGCTGGGCGGAGATCCCTACGGCCGCGAGACTGTGATCGCGGAAAGGCATATCGATGCGCTCGTCACCGTGATGGGAGTCGGGCGCAAGAAGTGCGTTATCCTCGATCTCGACGGCACGCTGTGGCCGGGCGTGCTCGCGGAAACCGGCAGCCCGTTTGCTTGGACGCCGGAAATCAGCGGCGCGTTTTCCTATGTCGGGCTCTATTTCGGGCTGCATGAAGCCTTGCTGAGCCTTAAGAAGCGCGGCGTCGTGCTGGCCTGCGTCAGCAAGAACGACGAAGCGACCGTGCGCGAGCTCTGGAAATATCCCGATCACTATCCCAAACAACGTCTGCTCACGCTAGATGACTTTGTCACGTGGCGCGTCAACTGGGACGACAAGGTCGGCAACATCTGCTCGATCGCCGAGGAACTGGGCTTCGCGCTCGACACGTTCCTGTTCATCGACGACAGCCCGGTCGAGCGTGATCGTGTGCGCCAGCGCTTGCCGGAGGTGGAAGTCTGGGGCGAGGACCCCTTTGGTTTGCGCCGTCGCCTGCTCAACGATCCGCGTTTGCAGATACCGGTCATCACGGCAGAGGCCGCGACGCGCAGCACGCTCGTGAAAGCACAGATCGCCCGGCAGCAGTTGCGTACCGAGACGGTGGGTGAGGCGCAATATATCGAATCGCTGCGCATTCAGTGCCGGATCGAGTGCCTTGCGCCGGAATCGACCAGACTGGAGCGGGTCGGCGAGCTGTTTGCGCGCACCACCCAGTTCAACACCACGGGGCGGAAATTCTCATCGAGCGAATTGGCGGCGCTGGCCGGAAATCCCGACGCGCAAATTTTTGCGATCGATGTCTCGGATCGTCTCGGCGATCATGGGCTGGTCGGCGCTGCCGTCATCACCGGCGGCGAGATCACAGGTTTTGCGATCAGTTGCCGCGCACTGGGCATGGGCGTCGAGCATACCTTCCTGCGTCATGTTCTTGACGAGATGAAAGATGCGCTCCCTTTGCGCGGCCGCATCATCCCGACGCCGCGCAATATCCCCGCGCGCAACATCTATCGCGACAATGGCTTTGCAGAGCGGGAAGAGGGGCTTTGGGAGTTCACGAAACCAGCGGCCGGCTGAGTTGGTATCCCGGATCGGCATTACCCCTGGCTGCGATAATGTCCGCTCTGATGCGCAATGCGGACTCTGACCGGACATCGCGGTATGTCTCTAGAGCGTTTCATGTTTTGATGGAAGCGTATCCGGCGTTAACGAAGTAGTTGCTGCATTCGCCGGGCAGAACGCTTCTGACGAGGAGGCCGATGTGGTCGCAGGCGTCGTCGATCGTGCGTTTCTGTGCGATGCGCATCCAGTGCTTGATCTTGGCAAAGACCTGCTCGATCGGGTTGAGGTCGGGAGAGTACGGCGGCAGGTACCACAGCCTGGCGCCGGCTTTCCGGATCATCTGACGGACGGTCGGCGACTTGTGGCTACCGAGATTATCCATAACGACGATGTCGCCCGGTTTGAGCACGGTTACGAGTTGCTGTTCGACATAGGCGCGGAAGCTTTCGCCGTTGATCGGTCCGTCGAACACGCAAGGCGCAGTGAGTTGGTCACAACGTAGGGCACCGAGGAAGGTCAGGGTTCGCCAGTGACCGTGCGGCGCAAAAGCGCGCAGCCGCTCGCCCCTGGATCCCCAGCCGCGCAGCGGGGCCATGTTGGTCTTGATCCAGGTCTCGTCGATGAATACCAGGCGGTTTGGATCGAGGCGATCCTGCAAGCTACGCCAGCGCTGCCGCCGCCACGCGACGTCGGCGCGGCCCTGCTCAAGGGCGAATAGTGTTTTTTTTGAAGCTGAGACCTTCGCGTCGCAGGAAGGTCCATACCGCGTGGTGCGAGACTTTCACGCCTCGGGCGGCAAGTTCGTCCTTCAGCCCGTGCAGCGTTAAATGCGGCGTCTGCCTGATCCTCTCCACGATGAACGCTCGATGCGGCTCCAGAACCGGCTTACGATGACCGCCCATCTTGCCCGGCACGACCGAACCCGTCGCGCGATAGCGCTGCCGCCACTTCACGACGGACGACACCGCAACATCGAACCGCGCCGCCACAGCATGGCAACTCTCGCCGGACTCAACCGCCTTCACGGCTCGTTCACGAAGATCATTCGAAAGAGGTCGGACCATTCGATGCTGGCCTCCGATCCAGCCAGCATCTTGAATCACAAACCGCCGCCCGACGGAATCCCTCCCAATTCAATCAATCGATGAACCGCTCTAGAGCATGATCCGGAAAAGTGGGAACCGGTTTTCCCTCGCGACAAACGCCAAAGGCGTTTGCGCGGAGGTCACGCTCAAACAAGAAGACGGACGCCGAGCATGATTCAACCCAGTTGAATGATGCTCCAATATGCCAATAGACGACATCACCCGCTTCAATGCAGGTTGCGTTCAACAGCCTTTGTGGAGCAGGCTCGGGCCGTTAGTAGTGGCGCACTTGTCCGCTATGATGGACAGTGTGACCATGGTGGTGCTTGTAGTGCTTATGGTGATGCTTGTGATGGTAAAGGCGGGTTGTCCCGGAAGGGGTGCGGGCAAAGGAAGTTGAGACGGTCGCGATACTGAAAATAACCAGGGCGGCAATCGAAACGATGATTCGAAATGACATGACCAATCCTCCCTCAGACTGCTGGGCTTGATCTCATGCCCGCAGCGCTTCCGGTCAGGTTAGCTGCTGCGAAACCCACCGTCTAGATCAATTTTCATCTTCTGTGAATCGAAAGGATTCACAAGAGTCGTTCTGGAGGGCTACGAACGGGGACGAAATTTCAAGGTAACATGCCCTGGTCGACGAGCTTCATACGAGGATTGGATGCCAACCAATTTTTGATACACGCTTCCCGCGTAGCCTCGGTCGCCACTACGCAGCGAACCTTCCGGCCTGCGCGTTGAGCAGTTACAACCTGAGTAACCCAAGGACGATCATCAATCATTGGGCCTTCGACTGAAAAAGTATTAGCGCTGTCGTCCCTCAAGATTAGAAAGAATGGTTTTCGAATCATCGGAGCTGTCCTTGCGAAAACTCACATCAAGACATTAGCTGGAATTGCTTCTGGGAAACGCGCCCTGGAGACCTTTCCCCTAAATAATCTGGCCGAAAATTCGAGGTCGACCGTCAGGCACGAACCAGCCCGATAGCCCATTGTTAAGTAAGCGTTAACCATAACGAGCCTAGCTTTTCGCACGCAAAAGAGCAGCGCTTTAGCGAAAGTTCGACCATGAGCGATCAAAAAACGGGCGTTAATCGCGTTGTTCTCGGTGATCCCGTGCCATTGTTCAGCGCACCGCTGGTGACCGGCGGATCGTTCGATCTGCATGTCAGCGCAGGCCGCTGGGTAGTGCTGAGCTTCCTCGGCTCGCCGTCCAACAATCCGCGGGTCATGGTTGAAATCGACGAACTCGTGCGCGCCAGTTCTTCGCTCGGAGAGGACCACGTCGCGATCGGTTGCGTCTTGATCGGGCAGCCCGATGATATCGCGAGCCTTGATATCGCAAGCCTCGCCGCGCTCACCAGCAACAAGCTTTTCTTTCTCGCCGACTATGACGGCGCGATCACTAGGTCTTTCGGCGCGCATGAGATGCCGCGCACCGTCGTGCTCGATCCGATGCTGCGGGCGATCGCTGATATCGCCTGGGACATGCCGCAGGGACATGCGCAGACCGTCGCCAATGTGCTGCGCGGGCTTCCTTCGGTCGACGATTCCGCTGGCGTGCCGATGTTCGCCCCGGCACTGATGATCCCGCGCGTGTTCAGTTTCGAAATCTGCGATTTCCTGGTGCAGTTCTATGACCAGCAGGGTGGCGTCGATTCCGGCTTCCAGTTCGATGTCGGCGGCAAGACCAAGACACTGTCCGACTGGCGGCTCAAGCGCCGCAGCGACGTTGCGGTGGCGGCACCCGAGGTACGCGATCTCGTGCGTGGCCAGATCGTGCGCCGGTTGTTGCCCTCGATCGAGCAGTTTTTCCAGTTCAAGGCGACCCGGATGGATCGCTGCATTATCGCCTGCTACGACAGCGAGGTCGGCGGCCACTTCCATCGTCATCGCGACAACGTCAATGCCGGCGCCCAGCATCGGCGCTTTGCGGTGTCGATCAACCTCAACAATAATTTCGAAGGTTGCGACCTGATGTTCCCGGAATTCGGTCGCAAGGTCTACCGGCCATCGGAAGGCGGCGCGCTGGTGTTCTCCTGCGGCGCCTTGCATCAGGTCACGCCGGTCACCAAGGGAAGGCGTTATGCTTTCCTGGCGTTCCTCTATGGCGAGGAAGACGTCAAGAAGCGCGAAGCCAACAATGCACGGCTGCATATCGGCGAGACGCTCTACACCGGCATGAACGACCGCCTGTTCCCCGAAGACGCGCCGTCGCTGGATATGACCGCGGTCGCGTAGCTGCTGTTACTGCGGGCTGTGCAAAAGCACACCAGCGCCGTGCCCGTCGCAACGAACCTCGTGATCAGCCGTAAGTGAAGTCCGGCTTGCTTTGCCCGATTTCGATAATGTAGCCGTCGGGATCGCGAATGTAGCAGCGCGTTTCGCCGTATTTGTTCTTTGGCTCCGTGATAAATTCGGCTCCGCGTTTTCGCCAGAGTTCATAGCACGCCTGAATGTCCGCCACGCGGATATTCATGAAGCTGCTGACTGAATCCGGGTCGGCGGGGGTGCTCAGGGTTATCGATGGTTTGTCGGGCGTCGGGTCGCCGCCGACGTTGACAATGAGCCACGTGTTCGCGATCTGGATATAGCCCGGCGCGCCCTTGCTGTCGCCTCGGCTTAAGATGCGACCGCCGAAGACCTTCTCGTAAAACCGGAGGGATCGTTCGATGTCGGCGACCGTGATAAAGTGCGTGACCGTGATCCCTTCCAGCGGCGGCATCTGATAGCTTTTCTGCGCGACTTGTATCTGGCTCATCGACGGCTCCAATTCGGACGGTATCCCAGCGTCACTGAGCACAACGCTAGAACGGCGGAACGCGGCAGCTCAATTGAACATAGGGGTCACGGAACGATACGAAGGTTTTAGGGCGTTCGCCCTGATCCTATTGCTGCGTTGCCATACGCGCGCTAGGCTTGGCCGAATTGGGCAGGAGGCGGGTGTGACCACATCGGACGACAGCAGGATTTCTGAAGATCGCCGCGAAGCGCTGCGCTACGCCTTGGCGATCGGCAGCGGGGCGGCGCTCGCTGCCGCCGTCACCAGCCCGGCCTCGGCACAAACAGCCGCGGACAACACGCTCGATCGCATCCGCGCCAACAAGGTGCTGCGCATCGCGGTGTTGCCGGGAGAGCTGCCTTATTTCAATAAGGACCTCGCGACCGGCAACTGGTCCGGCTTTTCGATCGAGATGGCAAACGACATCGCAAAACTTCTCGACGTCAAGCTCGAATATACCGAATCGACTTACGGAAATTCGATCCTCGATTTGCAGTCGAACAAGATCGATCTCGGCTTTGCCCTCAATCCGACCCCGCAGCGCGCACTTGTAGTGGATTTTACCGCCACCGTGTTTCCGCATCCGTTTGGCGCCATGCTCAGGAAGGAACTGCAAGCCAAAACATGGGCCGACATCAACAAGCCCGAGGTCAGGATCGCGGTCGATGTCGGCTCCGCCAACGAGACCGTCGCGCGGCGTTTCGCGCCCAATGCGACGATCAAGTCGATGAAGTCGCGCGATGAGGTGATGCTCGAGATGTCGGCGGGGCGGGTCGATTGCGTCGTCAACGCGCTGGTGCTCGGCCTGACCGCGATCGCCAAGAATCCCAACCTCGGCACCTACAAGATCCTGCAGAGCCCGTCCGTCGCCATTCCAAGCAGCATGGCTGTCCGGCGCGAGCCGGACAAGCGCTGGCGCGATTTCCTGTCGGTATGGGTCGACTACAACCGCGGCATCGGGCAGATGCGCGAATGGTTCGTCAAAGGACTGTCGCTGAGCAGCATCAAACCGGAAGACGTGCCGGTCGAACTCAACATCTGACGCAGCTTGATCGGAAGCGTCTTTTTATCGGAGGCGTCTTTTGATCGGAAGCGTCTTGCGAACAGGTGTCAGGCCTTGTCGTAGGTGAGGCCGCGCTCGAGTCTCCGCCCCGCCAGCGTGGCCGGAAACAGGATCGCAAAGTAGATCAGGGCGACGACCGTATACACCTCCAGCGGCCGATAGGTTTCGGCATTGATCAGCGTCGCGTTATAGACGAGGTCCGGAACGGCGATGATGGATACCAGCGAGGTGTTTTTGAGCTGGGTCACCGACTGGTTGACGTAGGGCGCCAGCATCGGTTTCAGCGCCTGCGGCAGGATCACCAGCCTCAGCACGTGCCATGGCTTCAGCCCCAGCGCGCGGGCGGCGTCCCACTGCCCGCTGTGGATGCTCTCGATGCTGCCGCGAACGATCTCGGCATAAAACGCCCCGCCATAGAGCGACAGCACGGTAACGGCGGCGACATGCGCCGGGATATTGACGCCGATGACGACCGGAAACGCGTAATAGAACCAGATGATCTGAACCAGCAACGGCGTGCAGCGGAACAGTTCGATATAGGCGAGCAGCAGCCAGTCGATCACCGGCAGGCGCCTGAGGCGAAGGATGCCGACCGCCAGACCGATCAGTGTCCCGAGAAACACGGTGCCGATGGTGTAGGCGATGGTCCAGCCAAGCCCGAGCCAGAACAAATGGCTGTATTTGCCGAGGATCGCGAAATCCCAAACATAGTTCATGGCTGCTCGCGGTTACAGAAAAGCTCCTGTTGGCCCAGCTCCTGTTTACCCATGTTTGCCATCAGAGGTTCGGCCATCAGAGGTAGCGGCTCGGCGAAAAGGCGCTGACGTCGAAGGAGGGCGTCGCGCCGCCGATCATGTCGGCGATCGCGGTCCCCGTTGCGGGTCCCGTCGTGAAGCCGATATGCTGATTGCCGAAAGCGAGCCACAGTCCGGCATGCCGTGGCGCGCGCCCGATCATCGGCAGACTGTCGGGCAGCGTCGGCCGCGCCCCGCGCCAGGGTTCGCCGACCGCCTCGCCGAATTCGACTACGCCGCGTGCGACCGGAACCACGGCATCGAGCTGGGCGAACGAGGAGGGCGCGTCGCGGGCGGTCAGTTCGACGCCGGAGGTCACGCGAATGCCTTGCTCCATGGGCGTCATGAGGAAGCTGCCTTCTGCGTCATGGATCGGACGTTGCAATGAACGTGCCGGGTTCGGCTTGAACTCCCGATGGTAGCCGCGTTCAAAGGCCAGGGGAACACGGTAGCCCAGCGGCCGCAACAGATCCGCCGACCATGGCCCCAGTGCGACCACGACGTGGCGCGCCGAGATGGTGCCGTCCGCCAGCGTCACGCGCCAGCCGTTGCTGTCAGGCGAGATCGCCTCGACGCCCGACTGACGGATTTCGCCGCCGGCGCCCACGAACATCCGCGCATAGGCCTTGACCACCGCGCCCGGCGAGTCGACCGAGGCGGTCTGTGTATGCAGGAGGCCGACCTTGTAGACTGGCAGGATCGTCGGCTCGAGTGCGGAAATGTCCTGGCGGTCGAGCAATCGGCTCTCGATGCCATATTCGGCCAGAAAGGCCTGCTCTGCCTTCGCTGCAGCCACGGCGTCGCTGCGCCATGCCTTGAGCCAGCCGGTCTCGCGGATGCGCTGCGCCGCGTCGGCTTTGACGATCCATTCCCGATGCAGTTTCAGCGAGGCGCCGATCAGGCCGTGCAGCGCCGTTGCCCGCGGCCGCAGACGCGACGGCGCCGCATTGGCAAGAAAACGGATCACCCAGTCCGGGTTGCGAACCGCCC
The DNA here is from genome assembly GCA_963790595.1 of uncultured Alphaproteobacteria bacterium. Taxonomy (GTDB): domain Bacteria; phylum Pseudomonadota; class Alphaproteobacteria; order Rhizobiales; family Xanthobacteraceae; genus Bradyrhizobium. Next base: position 99,333 of record CAWBPE010000020.1, read on the forward strand.
ACGCAGGATCCCAGCGCAGCGCCGGATGCCGGTTGGTCAGGTATTTCGGCAGCGCGTTCCAGAGCGACGGCTGGTTAAGCGGCATGATCGAGCCGCTGGAGAGAATACCGGCGTTGCCATAGGAGGTCTCGCTGCCCGGCTCGCGCCGGTCGGCGAGGATCACCGACAACCCGCGTGCTCGCGCGGCATAGGCCGCGGACACGCCGACGATGCCGGCGCCGAGCACGATGACATCCACTTGCTTATCTGACATCGATTTGTCCAAGAGCTTTCAGTAGGGAGAGCTTTTACTATCGAGAGCTTTCACATCAGGGTCAGTCCGCCATCGACCGGCAACAGCGCACCTGTGATGTGGGAGGCCTCCGGCGACAACAGGAATGCGACCACCGCAGCCACTTCATCGGGCTCGGCCAGCCGTGCCTGCGGATTGGCTTTGGCGACCAATTGCCAGCTCTGCTGGTCCAGCGCGCCGAGCAGCCCGGCATCCTTGCGCGTATAGCCCGGCGCGACGATATTGGCGGTTGCGCCCGAAGGGGCCAGTTCGATCGCTAGGCTACGGACCAGTACTTCGAGCGCGGCCTTGGCGGCGGCTGAACCTGGGTAGGTGGCACCGGGCACAAATCGATGGGCCCCAAAACTGCTGATGGCGACGACGCGTCCCTGCGATCCCCGGGTCAGATCCGGCAGCGCCTCTGCCGCCAATTCGTGAAACGACGCGGCCATCACCGCAAATGCCCGCTCCAGCGACTCGCGCGGCAAAGCGGCGAAATCGCGCCGGTCGGCAAAGCCCGCGGCATGCACGATCGCATCGATCGGTCCGAACGCCGCGCGCGCCGCGTCGACAAGCCCGGAGGCGGTCCCTGCCTTCGCCAGGTCGCCGGTGCGCCACGCGACATGGGCGCCGGCGCCCTCGCACGCCATGGCGACCGCCTTCAATCGCTGCAGCCCGGCCTCGTCGGCGCCTTGGCCATGCAGCATCAGGCACTGATCGTTCGCTGCCAATCGGCGTGCGATCGCAGCTCCGATCCCCGATCCGGCGCCGGTGATGATGGAAACGTGCATCAACTCCAATTCCCAAATACTCAGCTTTGAATGGGCAAACTATAGGTGCCGCGCACGCGAATGCCAACAACCGCAACGGCCACTCCAGACACGCGTCCGCATTCCCGCGGCTCATTACGCCCGAGTCATGCCTGGATTTCTCGCCCTGAAAACAGAGGGCGTGGGGAATGCCGGGTGCCCGCTGCACCCGTAGCCCCCTGTGCAACAAAAAAGCACAGGGGTAGAAGCCACAGGTACACCGGAGAACCCGGCATTCCCGCACGCAATGGTTTTAACAGCTTATTTCGTGCTCTCCCCGGTGATCGGGCTTTTTTGTCACCGTCATCCCTGAGAAGCTTGCTTCTCAAGAACTTGACGCCGGCGTCGAGGCGTCAGGACCACACGACTTCGCCGTCCGCTATCAGCGCTTTCGTCAAAGGCGCCGCTAACGTCCACCGCATCTCATCCCGCGTCCGTGACGATCGCGATACGCCCCTCATGTGGGACGAGACGCAATGATTCTGCCTTTGATTTGGGGGTGCGATCAACGATGACGCTTGCGACAGATTAACGCGACGGGCAAATCACGCGCGCGTACCGTTTCTGCCGTGTCAACCTATAAGTTTGTCGTGATCGACGAGCGTCCGCTTTGGTTTGCCTGGCGGACTCAAGTCGAACATCGCTTCATGTCCGCTAAGTGCCAATAACGACCATTATAAAGCTCTATTGAGGTGTAGGCGCAGGGAGAGTTTTTCGGCCTCTTCCTTCCGCTCGCTATAGCGGTCCGTCAGATAAGACGAAATCCCGCGCGTTAGCAGCGTGAATTTAACCAGTTCTTCCGCCACATCAACGATGCGATCATAATAAGGCGAGGGCATCATTCGGCCGGCCTCGTCGAACTGCTCATAGGCCTTTGCGACCGACGACTGATTGGGGATTGTAATCATGCGCATCCAGCGCCCCAGCACCCGGAGCTGATTGATGGCGTTGAAGGATTGAGAACCGCCGCTCACCTGCATGACGGCAAGGGTTTTACCCTGTGTCGGCCGAACCGCGCCGATTGACAGCGGAATCCAGTCGATTTGCGCTTTCATGATCCCTGTCATCGAGCCGTGACGTTCGGGGCTGCACCAGACCTGTCCTTCCGACCAGGCCGACAGGGAGCGCAACTCCTGCACCTTCGGGTGTTCGGCTGGCGCATCATCGGGAAGCGGCAGACCCGAGGGATTGAATATCTGCGTCTCAGCGCCGAACGTTTCGAGTAGCCGCGCCGTCTCCATCGTCGCGAAGCGACTAAATGAGCGCTCCCGCAGCGATCCATAAAGCAGTAGAATGCGCGGGCGATGCAGGATCGCTGCCGGGTGCAGCAGACCCGCGTCGGGAATCGTGAAAGCGCCGGCATCGATGTTGGGAAGGTCGGTCAGATCAGACGGCATCGATCACTTCGCCATCCTCTTTGACGAACCGCCCGATGTGCGGGTTCGGCAAAAGATCAAGCACAACCTCGGACGGACGGCAGAGCTTGACGCCTTTCGGCGTGACGACGATCGGACGATTGATCAGGATGGGGTGAGCCAGCATGAAATCTGCCAGATCGTTATCGCTCCACTTGTTTTCGCCGAGACCGAGTTCAGCATAGGGAGTGCCTTTCTGCCGCAGCAACGCGCGCGTCGGAATGCCCATGGCAGCGATAAGCTCAATCAGCCGTTCGCGAGTGGGTGGGTTTTTGAGATATTCGATAATGGCGGGTTCACCGCCGCTTTGCCGGATCATTGCCAGCGTGTTGCGCGACGTGCCGCAGTCCGGGTTATGATAGATGGTAACCCTCATAGTTTAGCCTCGGTATTCAGGACAGGGATGCTCTCGGTGGAACGCAGCAACCAGCCCATTACAAAGAGGCCGATAACAGCGCCGACGATTTCAGCGACGATAAAGCCCGGCAAATCCTCGGGGCGGATACCGGAAAAGGTGTTTGTGAGCGATCGCGCAATCGCGACAGCGGGATTGGCGAAGGACGTGGACGCGGTGAACCAGTAAGCGGCGGTGATATAAAGACCTACCAGCCAGGGGACGGCATCGCGCTGAAAGCGGATACCGCCGAGGATGGTTGCGATCAGTCCGAAGGCGGCAACGGCCTCGGCAAACCATTGCGGGCCGCCCGTCCGTACCTTCAATGATGCATCGAGGATCGGAAGCGCAAACATGAGGTGCGCCACAACCGTGCCCGCGATGCCGCCAACAATTTGCGCCATGGTATAGAAAGAGGCTTCGGATGCGCTCAGCTCGCGTTTAAGTGCGAATACAAGTGAAACGACCGGGTTGAAATGCGCGCCGGAAATCGGCCCCAGCACCGTTATCAGTACGACCAGAATTGCGCCGGTCGGTAGGGTATTGCCGAGCAACGCGAGTGCCGTATCCTTGGTCAAGGTTTCGGCCATGATGCCGGAGCCGATCACGGTTGCGACAAGAAGCGCTGTTCCGAGCGCCTCAGCCGCCAGCCGCCGGGAAAGATCGAAATTAGGCATCAACCCGCCTTACCCTGGGTCGCCGTCGATCCATCCGCTTGTCCGATCGCGCGCAGCTTGGTGCCGAGCGCCATCTTGTCTATCTTGTTGAGCGGCAGAGCGGTGAAAAGCGAGATGCGGGTTTTCATGTAGCGGAAGGCCGTAATAAAGGCGGCCTCTTTCTGAATATCCGTGCCTTCCACGGCAGCGGGATCTTCAATTCCCCAATGCGCCGTCATCGGCTGGCCCGGCCAAACCGGGCAGGACTCGCCGGCAGCGCTATCACAGACTGTGAAGACAAAAGCCATCACGGGCGCGCCAGCGACCGCAAATTCCTGCCAACTTTTCGAGCGGAGGCCATCGCTCGGATAATCGAGGCTCTCAAGCACCTTGATCGCAAAGGGATTGATTTCGCCCTTTGGCTGACTGCCGGCCGAGAAGGCTTGAAAACGGCCGCGCCCATCTTTGCGCAAAATCGATTCCGCCAACACCGAGCGCGCACTGTTGCCGGTGCAGAGGAAGAGAACATTATAAGCTTGTTCGGTCATCGCATCCTCCTTAGCAACATGCGGTGGCTGCGGCCGGCTTTGGCGCGCAGCAGGCAAATTGCTTTTCATGGGCAACGCGGGCGATGCGCTCGCCCGAGCCGTCGCCATAGTCGATGCTCTCGCCCGTCGTCAGGAAGGTTTCCCAGGAGATGCCAGCCGGATCATCGATCCAGGATTTTTCCGACTTGGCATAGCAACACGCGGTTTGTCCCTGTTCCATAACGGCGCCGCCGGCATCGCGGAGACGCGCATAAACTTCTTGCAGTTCGCTCTGGTTTTCGACCTGAATGCCGAGATGGTCGAGGCCGGGTTGCCGCCCGCGCGTCGAGATCGCGAAATTAACACGCGGATCATCGAGCATCCATTTGGCGTAATCGCCTTTGACGACCACCGGCTGGGTTGCGAACAAAGCGGAATAGAAGCCGATCGAACGGGGCAAATCCTCGACGGCGACGTGAACGTGTAGGCGCTTCATCGGCGGCTCCCTTCAGGTTTTGGCGCGTGCCCGCGTTTTTGCGGCTTTCTTTGGCGGGCAACAGGGTTGCAGGCTTTCGATCAGCGGAGCGCAAAGCTCAGGACTTCCGCCACAGCAATCCTGAATCATGAACAAGGTCAGTTCGCGGAACGTCTCGAGATTGGCGCGGTAGATGATCGTCCGGCTGTGACGTTCGCCGATGACAAGACCCGCCCGCGAAAGGATCGAGAGATGCGCCGACATAGTGTTTTGCGGGACCTCGATCACGCGAGCGAGTTCACCCGCCGGCACGCCGTCAGGTTCGCGCTTCACCAGCAATCGAAAGGTTTCAAGGCGAGTGCCTTGCGCGAGCGCAGCCAAAGCTGCTATGGCTTCTTCTGATCTCATATATCCAGATATACAGAAATATTGGCTTTATGTCAATCTAGCAGACTGAAACGCGCCAATTGCCGGTTATCCTGGCGCTCGGCACAACACAAACTCTCGCCTGGGCTTCGAGCTATTACCTCCCCGCGATTCTCGCCGTTCCGGCGTTCGGGACAGTTTCACTCCGCCGTCCTATTTGGTCCTTGGAGGATTTGCTCACCCTGGGCGCTGTATTGGCCGGAATACAAAGGCAATTGTCGAGCTAAAAAGGATATTATGATAGACTTGGCTTCGTACCTGCGCGCGATGATAGAGCATTCACGCCAGCTTCGAGCTGTGGGCGAAAAAAGCAGGTCGAACCGATCTGGCATCGCAAATGGATCATGCACCATCAACTGGGCCGCATTGTCAGACACGAATGTCATCGTACATTGGTAAAGTGGCGTGCCAGGCGCGCGAATCCAAACCGGAACTAAAAGCGACTTGTAAACACGTTCGCGCATTTTGATAAACTCCGGAGTCAATCCGACTGCTGTCGGCCGGTGACCTGTGGTTGCAACCAGCAGCACATCCAAATTCAGGCAGTCGATTAGGTTACTGCAATCGCTGGGCCGCCACGGCAGCCGGTCCAGGACGTGCGAACAGATAACCTTGTGCCGCGTCGCAGCCGATGGCTTTGAGAAACTCTGCCTGCGCTTGCGTTTCCACGCCTTCAGCAACGATGCTCATCGACAGATTATGCGCCAAGCCCACCATCGCGTTAACAATCGTAGTCGTATTCTGACCCTGCCCGAGCCGAGTGATGAAGGATCTGTCGATTTTGATGGTGTCCACCGGGAAGTCGCGCAGGTGTGTGAGCGACGCAAAGCCGGTTCCGAAATCATCAAAGGCAATGCGGACTCCGCCCTGCTTCAAAACTTTGCAGGCATTCAGCACCGCATCCGACGTGGTGGACAAGAATACCCCCTCAGTTACTTCCACCTCGATCATCCGCGGGTCCAGGTTATTGGCCGCAATTGCATTTAGGATGCGGTTTCCGAGCTGGTCATCGCGAAATTGGCCCGCAGACAGATTTATGGCGATGCTGACGAACGGGACGCGGTCTATCATCCAGCGCCTGGCTTGGCTTATAGCTGATGCAATCACATAGTTTCCGATTTCGATCGACAGTGATGGGTCATCAAATGCCGCCATGAAGGAACCCGGAGCTAAAACCTGCCCGTCCCCCTTATTCCATCGGAGCAGCGCCTCGAAGCCGCCGTGAGTTTGGTCGCACAGCGCGATCTTTGACTGGTAGTATAGCTCAAGCTGGCCGGCGGCGAGCGCGCTTCGCACACCCCGCAACGTTTCGAGTTTCTCATTGCAGGTTGTGCGTAGGACTCGCCGGAAGACGCGGTGACACCTTTTTCCCGAAGCTTTAGCTTCATCCAGGGCTAGTGCGGCGTCTCGAATAAGTTCATCGGGGTTGAACCTTCGCCCGTCGCAGCGGACCGCGATGCCGATGGATGACGTGCAGTTAAGCGTCGTGCGCCCGTCAAAGCTGAAGGGCAACGCAAGCGCTTCCTGGATACCCTCCAGAATGTGGCTAAGCGACCGACGGGTATGCCCCTGAAGAAGGAGGGCGAATTCGTCTTCCCCCGTCCGCGCAAGGAAGCCAAAAGCGCCCACTGCTGCGATCAGACGGCTGGCAACGTGTTGGAGGCACGCGTCCCCCGCAGCTTGACCATAGGTGTCGTTGATATCGTCAAAGTCGTCGAGGTCTAACAGAATTAGCGCGGCGGATTGACCAAGGGCTTCGGCCGCGCGGGCGCTGTTCTCCAGCTGCTCGCGCAAAGCCATCCTGCTGTGGAGCGTCGTCAGGTTATCAAACCTGGCGAGGTATGCAGCTCGATAGACCAGGTTCCCTGGAAATCCTGGTTGTTCCCTGGGAATAATTCGGCGGATACTGGAGATCGCGTGATCACCGTTCGCGACCGGGCAGACTATATCTTCTCGCAAAGCGCCAGGCAGCGCCGGCAAACTGTTCAATTCCAGCACGCGCTGTACCTCCTTTTTCGTTACGGGGTCGCTCGTCGCAGTCATATCCAGCTCGTTGCTTCAGTGCGTAGTTCTACGGGCAGCTCGGCGTCGAGATCATCCCTTGTCTAAACACTTCGGTAATCTTGTCCTACCATCCTCGGACGCTGGAGAAGAACAACGACGCCTTTATTGGAGATTGGATCTTATGGCGTGATCGGGATCTCGGATCGGCTGCTTCGGTGCTCTCCGTCGGCCATTTGATGGTTAAAGGAACAGCTGCATGAAAACTGTGTTTTCGACGGACAACGTGCATGCTCGCGACAAATTTGATTTTTGGCACAGCGTCGCCTGCAAAAACCTCGTCGATCACAACTCTCTGCCGAAATGCCGGCTGACTTTCGACGCCCAGATCGAGATGGGATATCTGGGCAATCTGGAGCTTGTCCTCTTCCACAACTCTCCGATGCAGGTATCACATACCGCGCGCCATATCGCGCATGCCAAATCAAGCCACGTGTTCCTGTGCCGACAGGTCGCGGGCGCGATGTTCCTTGAACAGGACACAAGGGAGATCGCCTTGGAGGCCGGTGATATGGCGTTGCTGGATCCTCTGCTACCTTACGAGGGAAACTTCTCGGCAAATTCGGAAACGTTGGTTCTCAAGATTCCGCGCCGCGAACTGGAGGCACGTCTCGGAAAGACCCGCGACACGGTTGCGCGGTTGATAAAACCGGTCCGGACGGAGGACCGCCTGACGTCCTCGTTGTCGGCAATGTTGCCGTCGCTCGCCGGAAAGATGAATTCAATCAGCGAGGAGATGGTTGGGAATCATGTGCTCGACTTGATCGCTGTATCGCTCGCCAAAACCATGGAGGCTGACCGCCCCCGGGTTTCCTCAGCCAAAGCGCTCGTGCTGTTAAATGTTCGTTCGGTTATCGAAGCAAGACTGAGGGATCCATCGCTTGACGCGCAGGCGGTCGCGGATGCCGCTGGAGTCAGCGTGCGATATGCCAACGCCGTTCTTGCAGATCACGATACGTCCATCATGCGCCTCATTCAGACGCGGCGGCTTGCACGCTGCCGATACGCCCTTGAAGATCCGAATCAAGCTCATCGAACCGTCAGCGAGATCGCATATGGCTGGGGGTTCTCCGACATGACCCATTTTGGACGACGGTTCAAGAAGGCTTACGGAATTCTGCCCAGCGAATACCAACTTATTGCAAGGCGGGCGGGACACGGAGGCCATTTTTAGGAACCCGCGCGCGATCGCTCGCCAGTGACCGTTCGTCAATAAGCGCGACTTCCGTTTCGGGTCCAGGCCGTGTAAAAACGATTTTCCTCCCCCAAAAACTGCGCGCAACCGGGGCGATCCGCGTCGACACGACGGTTGGAGCATATTTTTGCTGGATCGATTCTGGAGTCAACCCGGGCGAACCTCAGACCACGCTAAGCGAGGTGAACGGTCACACGATGCGCATAACAGCACGAGCTCTTCAGGCCCGGATTGCCACCAGGAGCGGCTTGATGCCGACGATGTTCATTACGCGCGTGAGGTTGTAGGGGCAGCGATAGACATCGTCCTTGGCCAAATAGACAAAATCAGATTTCCCAAAGCGGCCTGCCGACTTGGCCCCCGAGGTTTGCGGCTTGGGTAGTGTGACCGCGATCCCGGCCTGTTCGCATGCCAGGATTTCCTCACCTTTAAAGTAGCCCCGATCCGCAACGACGTCCAAGTAGTCGCTGTGCAGCGCGGCTTTCGCAGCCTGCGCCATCGTCGCCAGTTGCGATCTATCGGTGCCGACGTTGGTGACCTCGTGCGCTACGATCAGATGGTTCGTGGTGTCGACCGCACTTTGTACGTTGTAGGCGACCATGCCTGAGCCGCGCCCGCTCGTTGCCATCGAGCGGCAATCGGGATCGGTCAGCGATATCTGCTTGTCGGGCGAGGCGAGCAATGCCTTTTCAATCGCGGCCAGCCGCTTCACTTCTTCTTCAAGCTTCGCCAGCTTTTCCTTAAGCCGCGTCTTGGTCAGCAGCACCGTTTCCGACGGCTCTTCTCCTGCGGCAGTCCGGCGGTCAGCGGTGTCCAGTTGGCTCATGTAGCGCGCCACGCTCTCTTCGATCTGCTTCTGGCGGCGCTGGATCTTGCCTTGCGTGAAGTTGTTGTCGCGACTGTTCACAGCCTTGAACTTGCTGCCATCGATGGCAACGCTGGCCTTCGTCAACAGGCCCATCTTGCGGCACAACTCGACGAATTGGGCGCAAACCTTCTTGATCGCGGGGCCATTGTCCTTGCGGAAGTCGGCGATGGTCTTGTGATCCGGCGCAAGCCGCCCGGTCAGCCACATCACCTCGAGATTGCGGCCAGCCTCGCGCTCCAGCCGCCGGCTCGATTGGATCCGGTTGAGATAGCCGTAAATGTAGAGCTTGAGCATCGCCGAAGGATGGTACGCTGGCCGGCCGGTCGCTGCTGGATCAACGCCATCGAACCCGAGGTCGCGGAGTTCTAACGCATCCACGAACACATCGACCGCGCGAATGGAATTGCTCTCGTCCACCCAATCATCGAGGCATTCCGGAAACAGTGTCGTCTGCTGACGATCCGCCCCTTGCACGAAACCCTGCATCACTCCCCCCGCCAATTCAGCAGCAGAATCATAGCATCGACGGAGTTTTCACACAGCCTGGGTCATTCGCGTCGAGCTTGACATGTCTGCAGCATGTCCGGCTACGAAATACCGGTCGTTTTTGTCCTCCCAAAACGAGCACGGCCCCCGTCAGCGGAGCTGACGGAGGCCGCGCAATACATCTCATCATGCCCAGGTTCGTGGGAGGCATGTCTCAGCGTTCCAGGAGAACGTATCGCAGTCATTTGACAAGGACAAATCAACGATGTTTAGGGTACCCAAAAGCGATACCCGATGCCGCAGGACATTGTTCATCCATGGATGTGAAAAGCCCCATTTCGCTGAATAGCGAATACCGATTTTACGAAGGTCCGGTTGCGACCTGTGTTGCCAACGGGATTCAGGCGGTCAATTTTCTCGGCGATCAATTCCTGAGAAAGACGCGTCATTCGTCTTCCGAAATCGGTGAGCTTTACGCTCATTCGATGAACAGCGCCTTTTCCGCGACGGAATCTTTTCTTGTCACGGGAGCGCCGCACGCATCGGCATATTATCCGCGGGACTTTGTCTGGTTCTATCCCGACGTTCTCGATCCCGACACCATCATGGATTCCGAAGATGCCATTCGCAGGGTTCGTCTGCTCGAAAGAAGTGTCCGGCTGATGCTGGAGGCCGTGCGCGCCGGTGTTGTTACCACCACCATTATCCCGGCGGGACACAATCGGTATATCGGCGTCAACTACTTTTCGCGACCTTCAGACACGCTGCTCGGCATCCTCGCCGGTCTGGAGCAAATCATAGGCGCCGACCAAAGAGCGTCAGCGTCGTATCTGGGGTTGTCACAAGGCGCGGGCCGCTTGTTGCTGATCGAGTATCGCGAGGATCTGAAAAAGGCGATCATCCAGCTCGCAAGATCGCTGGAGCCGTTCGACGATAACGGAACCGGATATTTGCTGTGTGATGCGGCTGCACCCCGTTCCGCGGCGACAGATACCCGCGCCGAACGCAGGCGTTTCGTCACCAATGCATGCATCTACGCGACTTTTTCGCGCGCGATAGAACTCGAAATCATCGGCGTCGGCGAGCTGGAGCAACTGCTCGGGCGCGAACTTTCACACTATAAAGCGCAACTTCTCGTCTTGTTCGGCGAGCGGGGCTATATCCGTCATTCCCTGGATTCCGAAGATGAATCTCCTGCGGCTTCCGTCGCGCTGGACTTCGTCAATGTGCAGCGAGGATTTTGGGATTTAAAGGACGCGCGCGAACGCGCGTTGTTCGCAGCCACGACAGATATGATCCTCGCCGAACCGCGGTTTCGCGTGCCGAATACGTTTCACTTCCTGGTTTCCACCAATAATCCACGCCGAAGGATGATCCACAAAATCGCGTCTCCATCCTACCAGGGGCGTTCTTCCTGGCCGACGTTCAATGTCGAATTCGCGGACCGCATGCTGGATTACGACGACTTTTCAGGAACCGATACCTACCGATCCTGCGCTCGGGACATTTTGAGCGACATTCGTGCCGCAACCGAATTGCACGGCGGATACCAGGAGCTCCTGACTGAGAAGGGTCTCAGATACGTTACCTGGGCCTACAAGGGAGCGGTTGCCCACTCCTGGTTTCCTCGTTTCCTGACGGTCTGGAAAAGAGCATTCGGCACGCCGCTGCTGGACTGGAATTAGAGACGGACGGCACGTCGCGTCGGAAACCTAACTAATTCAAACCCGCACGACGGAACCCTTCCAGATAATGCTCGCGATCAGCGTCGTATCGGATCGGCATATGGCTGGCGAGCCAGCCAAGGGAAATATTGGGCTGCGCCCGTTCAAGCTCGCGCAAGGCGGCTTTGGCCAAATCGTCGCGGCCCGCCATGCCGGCAGCGGCAGTCAATACCCGATGGCCGCCGACGAAGTCGCCGCGTTGCCGGATGCCCTCGGTTGCGAGGCGTATCGCCTCGTCATAATTGCGCCCGACAAAGTGCGAATAGGCCGCTATGCCGCAAAAAATTGCCGCGAAGGGGTCGCGAGGGCTCAGTCGCAATGCCCGTTGCGCCGCCACGCAGGCCTCTTGCCAGCGGCCGCAATACGACAGGGCCAGGCCGTAGTAACCCTGGGCAAGCGAAAAATTGGGATTGAGACTTAACGCCGACTCGAACGCGCCCAGCGAATCTTCGAAGCGCCGCTTGAACAACGACGCGCTGCCAAGCGCGTGATGCGCCCAGGGATCCTCGCTGTCGGCCTGGATCGACGCCAGCGCAGCGCGTTCGGCGATCGGCACGACAGTCGCCATGTCCGCCCACCCCATATGCGCGCTGAAGGTATAGCTGGTGGCGAGCACGCCAAGCGCCTGGCCATAATTCGGATCGATCGCGATCGCCTTCTCCAGCAGCGCTTGGGCGACGACATTATCCTGTCGGGTCACCCGCCAATAATGCGACAACGCCCGCATCACCAGATCCCACGCATCCATGCTCTCCGGCGGCTTGCGCCGGGCACGAAAATTCTCTGCGGCATAGAGTTGAGGTTCGATCGCAGCAACAATGGCCTCGGTAATTTCATCCTGCACCGCGAACACGTCTGCCAAACTACGGTCGTACTTTTCCGCCCACAGATGGCTGCCGGTCGCGACATCATTGAGCTGCACCGTAATGCGCACGCGGTCGCCGCCCTTGCGGACGCTGCCCTCGACGACGTAACCGACGCCAAGCTGCTCGGCGACCTGCTTCAGGTGAACGGCCTTGCCCTTGTAGGTAAATGACGAGTTGCGCGCGATCACGAAGAACCAGCGCAACTTCGACAACGCCGTGATAATATCCTCGCTGATGCCGTCGGAAAAATACTCCTGCTCGGGATCACCACTCATATTGGTGAAAGGAAGCACGGCGATGGCGGGCCGATCGGGCAGCGGCATTGCCGGGCGCGACGGCTCGTGGATTTCATCCGCAGTTGCCGCGGCGTGCGTCGGCTCGGCGCCGTTTGACCTGGTATCGACAATACCGACGAAACGCACGCCCTTGCGGGCAATTGTGCGGATCAATTTCTGGTCTTCGCCGCTGTCGCCGAGTGCCTTGCGCGCGGCGTTGATACGGCTGGTGAGAGTCGATTCCGACACCACGCGCCCGCCCCAGACCGAAGCGAACAGGTCGTCCTTGCTGACGACACGATCGCGGTTCTGCAAGAGATGGATCAGGAGGTCGAATACCTGCGGCTCGACCGCAATGCGCTCCGAACCCCGATGCAATTCGCGCCGTTCGGTATCAAGCCTATGATTATCAAAGATAAATAGCAAAAATGGTGCTCCCGACCCAAGCGCGTCTCAAGAAATAATCAAGCTCATCTCACGTAAAAATGAGGCTCCGGACAAAGCCTTTGATCTCGCGTCCCTGCATCTTCACGGCTTCAGACGCAGTCAGACCATGGAGAGAGATCATGACCCAAATCCAGGCCATAGGCGAGGAAACCAAGGGCGGTCCGGTCGGGAGGTTTCTGGCCTTCGTCTACGGATTTGCATCCTACGCCATATTCTTTGTGACATTCCTCTACGCCATCGGCTTCGTATCGGGCCTGATGGTGCCCAAGACCATCGATTCCGGCGCGGTCGGGCCGATGCCGGAGGCGATCATCGTCGATCTCATCCTGATGTCGGTTTTCGCCATTCAGCACAGCGTCATGGCGCGCCGGCAATTCAAGCAATGGTGGACCCGATGGGTGCCGAAGCCGATAGAGCGCAGCACCTACGTGTTGCTCGCCAGCCTTGCGCTTGTCCTTTTGTTCTGGCAGTGGCGTCCGATCCCTGCCGTGGTTTGGGAAATCACCAATCCGGCGATCGCCACCGCACTGCTGGGCCTGTCATTGATCGGCTGGCTGATCGTATTGACGAGCACGTTCCTGATCAACCACTTCGAATTGTTCGGGGTGCATCAGGTCACCAGCAACCTGACCGGTCATCCGATGCCGGAACCACGCTTCCGCACTCCGCTTTACTACAAGTTCGTGCGTCACCCGATCTATCTTGGTTTCATCATCGCATTCTGGGCCGCCGCTGTCATGACGACAGGGCATCTTCTGTTCGCGGCAGTGACCACGGCCTATATCTTCGTCGGAATCTTCCTGGAGGAACGCGATCTGGTCGATCTCTTCGGCGACGACTATCGCCGCTATAAGGACCGTGTCTCGATGTTACTGCCCTGGCGCAAGTCGGCTTGATTTGACAATGCTACCAGAAAGAATTCGCGTCGGTTTGGCCTATCCTAAAACGAGCACGGCCTCCGTCAGGGGAGCTGACGGAGGCCGCGTAGTACATCTCTTCCCGCCTAGGTTCGCGAAGAGATGTGGGAGCTCGTTTTCGTTAGAGCGACATGGTTTTTCGAAAACCATTCACGCCCTAGAACGGCAGCAGCACGTCCATCACCTGTTGGCCGTAACGCGGCTGCTGGATGTCGCTGATCTGGCCGTGGCCGCCATAAGCGATGCGGGCCTGTGCGATCTTGCTGGAATCGATGGTGTTGTCGCTCTGGATGTCTTCCGGCCGCACGATGCCGGCGACGATCAATTCGCGCATTTCGAAATTGACGCGGACCTCCTGCTTGCCTTCGACCACCAGGTTGCCGTTCGGCAATAGTTGCGTGACGACCGCGGCGATATTGGTCTGCAAGGTTTCCGCGCGCTGGATCGAGCCCTTGCCGTCGCTGTTGGAAGTGGCATCCGCCGTCAGCAGGCGGCCGGGGAGGGGCGACTTGGCGGTGCCCAACAGATTGCTGCCGAGGAACGCGGTGATCCCCGAATCTTCGGTCACGGTACGGCTGCGCTGGGTCTCGTTGGCGAAGTTGGCCTGGTCGGTGATGTTGACGGTGACGGTCAGCAGGTCGCCGATCTGATGCGCGCGCTGGTCCTTGAAGAACGACCGCGATCCGTTGCGCCACAGTGAATTGGCGTTGTAGGAAACCGCTTCCGGCTTCGGCATCGGCATCTGCACCGGCTTGTAGCCGGGCGCCGCCGTCGGATTGTCGATCGACGACAGTTTCGGCGTCTCACCGATCTGCGAAAGGCGATCGATCGACGAGCAGCCGCCGCCGGTGAGACCGACGATGGTCAAAAGGCTGGCCGTAACTGCGAAACGATTGATACTGGACCTGAACAACATCTACATTACTCGGCTTTTGGAGACACTGGCGCGTTATTGCTGTTGGCGACTGAAACGGGGGCGGCGGTTTCGGCGGCGGCGTCGGCGAGGGCGGGAAGCCGTGGGGTGGCGACCGAAATCGCGACCTGGCCGCGGCCGATCACGACGCCGGACACCGTGCGCTTCGATTGCAGATTGAGAACGTTGACGACGTCGCCCTCGGTGCCGGCCTCGACGGCCTTGCCGCGAACGGTGAGATAAAGACCGGTGGATTCGTAGATCAGCGTGACGTTGTCGTCGCGCTGCACCAGATCCGGCTTGCCCAAATCCGCCACCTTGATGGCCTGGCCGGCGCGCAGTTGCCTGCGCATCTGCATGCCCAGCGCACGGGTACGGGTCGCGGCGTCGCCGCCGACTTCGGCCTTCGGGCGCCGCTCGGTGATCACGTCGGAGGATTTCAGGACGTCGTTGCGCTCGACATTACGCGTCAGCACTGCGGCTTCCACGGTCTCGATCGCAACGCCGGTGAAGCGCAGCTTGGTCGACGGGCGGTTATTGTCGTTGGAAACCTCAAAGGAGACGTCGAAACGGCCGTTGCGCGGCTCGTAGCGGACCGAGACCGGCTGCAGCGCGCCGGTGCTGGATGCCTCCAGCCGGATATCGGCGATGTCGCGGTCGAAGGTCAGGCTGAGATTGGCGGCGTCGCCAAAGCCGTTGCGATGTTCCAGCGTATGGGCGACCGCGGCTTCGATCTCCTTGCCCTCGAACGCGCGCGACAGCCGGGTCACCGACACCGCCTTGATGTCGCGGGTATCGACGCCGATCACCTGATGGGCCTGCAATGCTGCGATCACCTGTGCGGTCGGCAGCGAGCCGGTGGTGCCCAAATCAGGCGCACGATAGATCGCGATCTGCGCCGAGGTGCCGGCATTGTCGATCACGTCGCCGATCCGCACGATGTCGCTTTCGACGGTGACGGTGGCGCGCAGCACCGGACCGGCGATGACTTCCTCGCTCTCCTGCGCCCATGCCGTCACGGATGTGGCGGCAAGCAGGATGGCGGCAAATATAAACGCGCGGGCAGTCATCATCAGCTCCCTCAGCGGAACAGCGCGGTAGTGGATTGCATCATCTGGTCGGCGGCGGTGATCACCTTGGCATTCATCTCATAGGCGCGCTGCGCGGCGATCAGGTCCGACATTTCCGAGACGACGTCGACATTCGCCTGTTCGAGGCTGCCTTGCGTGATGCCGGCATAGCCTTCGGCATTGGCGAGACCGTCCTGCGGCGCGCCGGAAGACGGCGTGTCGGTGAACAGATTGCTGCCGACCGGCTGCAGGCCGGCCTTGTTGATGAATCGCGTGAGGCCGATCTGGCCGATGATCGTCGATGTCGTGGACGATCCCGGCAGCGTCACCGAGACCTGGCCCTGGGCGTTGACGGTGAGGCCCGAGGCATTGTTCGGGACCGTGATGGTCGGCTGCACCGGATTGCCCTGCGCGGTGACGATGCGGCCGGTGTTGTCCATCTGGAAGGTGCCGTCCCTCGTGTACTGATAGGTGCCATCCGGCATCAGGATCTTGAAGAAGCCTTCGCCTGTCAGCGCGAGATCGAGATCGTTGCCGGTCTGCGACAGCGTGCCCTGGGTCATCGAGCGCGGCGTGCCGACGGTCTTGACGCCGCCGCCGATATCGATGCCGACCGGCAGGATGGTGCCCTGATCGGAAGCCTGCGCGCCGACCCGGCGGACATGCTCGTAGATCAGATCTTGAAAAGAGGCGGTCTGCTTCTTGTAGCCGGTGGTGCGCAGGTTCGCGATGTTGTTGGAGATGACCTGGACGTTAAGTTCCTGGGCCGCCATTCCGGTCGCAGCAGTATGAAGCGCTTGCATGGATCGTTTCCTTTATCGCCGTTATGCCGGAACGTCGGCGAGTTGCTGGATAGCGGTCTTGTGCAGATCGTGTTGCTGCTGCAGCAGCGTCGAGATCGAGGTGTAGGCGCGCGTGACGTCCATCATGCGGGCCATTTCCGCCACCGCATTGACGTTCGACTTCTCGATGAAACCCTGGCGCAGGGCGGATTTGGTATCGGGCTGTCCCGCGCCGCCTTCGCCGGCGGCATAGAGGTTCAAACCCTCTTTCAGCAGTTTCTGCGCATCGGGGAAGCTCACCACCCGCAGCTTGCCGCGGATCGAATCCGTCCGGTTGTTGCCTTCCACCACGGTGACGGTGCCGTCAGGCGTGATGTTGATGTCATGGTCGGTCGGCTGAAACACGATCGGGCCGCCGGTGCCGAGCACCGGATTGCCTGCAACCGTCACCAGCTGGCCCTGGTTGTTGATCTGCAGGCTGCCGTCGCGGGTGTAGCGTTCGCCGCCCGGCGCCTGCACCACCAGAAAGCCCGAGCCGTCGATGGCGATATCGAGCGGGTTCTTGGTCTGCTCGCTCGCACCTTGCGTAAAGTTGCGGAAGGTGCCGCGGTCCTGGACATAGCTGACACGGCGGTCGCCGCCGACGAAGTTGTCTTCGTGCGCGCCCGACTTCAGATATTCCTCGAACAGCGAGCTGTCGGCCTTGTAGCCCGTCGTATTGACGTTCGCGATGTTGTTGGCAACGACATCCAATTGCCGTTCCAGCGTCGTCTGCCGCGAAAGTCCGATGAGAAGCGTGTTCTCCATCGCTCATTCTCCCCTTGATGATCCGCGCCCGAAGCCCTCCCAGGCTGGTTGCGGATCCCGCGAACCGCTGACTCTCCCAAGCCGCGATCCGCAACCTACACAGCGAAAGCCGTGCCAGTTCGGAAAATGTCGATTTTATAATGGCTTAGATGTTTGAGAGGGGGCTTTGCGGGGCGGCAATAAGGTCTTGTTGACCATGTTTGCCCGGCAACTTTTTCCTACCTTGAGCGCAAAAGAAAGGTTCCATTAACCATTATTACCTTAGCGTTGCTTTCAGAGAGCGCGACTGCGCTGGTGGCATTTGTATCGCGTCCTGAAGCCTGCCTGCCGGCATCGAGTTCATTTCCTACGGGATGATTTGGGACTGGCAGGCAATGGCGGACAAGGACGAAGCAGAAGGCGGCGCGGAAGCTTCGGAAGAAGTCGTCGCCAAGCCCAAAGGCAAACTCAAGCTGATCCTTGCCGTGGTCATGCTGCTCGCCATCGTGGGCGGCGGATTGGGCTGGTTCTTTTTCCTGCGCCATCGCGGCGAAGAGCAGCATGTCGAGGCGCCGCCGCCGAAACCGTCATCCTTTGTCGAGGTGCCGGACATGCTGGTCAATCTGGTCGGCTTGCCCGGCGAGCGCGTCCAGTATCTCAAGCTGAAGATCGTGCTCGAGGTCAAGGAAGAGAAGCAGGTCGAGACCATCAAGCCGAACCTGCCGCGCGTCACCGATATCTTCCAGACCTATTTGCGTGAATTGCGGGCGAGCGACATCGGCGGTTCGGCCGGGCTGTTTCGCTTGAGGGAAGAGTTGACCAAGCGTGTCAATGCGGCGGTATCGCCCGATAAGGTCGCGGCGGTCTTGTTCAAGGAAATCGTCGTTCAGTGACGAGGCGGATTTGGAATTATGGCGAATAATCCAGTAGAAGACCAGGACGCCATCGCCGCCCAATGGGAAGCGTCGCTGGATTCCGAGGATCCGGCGGAAGCCGCCGCAGCGGCTGCGGCCAATGAACTCTCCGGCACGATGGCCCTGCAATGGGCCGCGATGGTCGAAGACGGCAGCCGCGACTTCGGCGGCGGCAAGAACGGCGGCGAGCGGGTTCTTTCGCAGGAAGAAATCGACAACCTGCTCGGCTTTTCGGTCGGCGACGTCAATCTCGACGACAATTCCGGCATTCGCGCCATCATCAATTCCGCGATGGTGTCCTACGAGCGTCTGCCGATGCTCGAAATCGTCTTCGACCGGCTGGTCCGGCTGATGACCACCAGCCTGCGCAACTTCACCTCCGACAACGTCGAAGTGTCGCTCGATCGCATCACCTCGGTGCGGTTCGGCGACTACATGAATTCGATTCCGCTGCCGGCGGTGCTGTGCGTGTTCAAGGCCGAGGAATGGGAGAATTTCGGCCTCGCCACGGTGGATTCCAGCCTGATCTATTCGATGATCGACGTGCTGCTCGGTGGCCGCCGCGGCCAGACCTCGCTGCGCATCGAGGGCCGTCCCTATACGACCATCGAAACCAATCTGGTGAAGCGGCTGGTTGAGGTCGTGCTGACCGATGCCGAACAGGCCTTCCGGCCGCTGTCGCCGGTGACCTTCAGCATCGACCGGCTGGAAACCAATCCGCGCTTCGCCGCCATCAGCCGGCCGGCCAATGCCGCCATTCTGGTGCGGCTGCATATCGATATGGAAGATCGCGGCGGCAATATCGAGCTGCTGCTGCCCTATGCGACCATTGAACCGATCCGCAGCGTGCTGCTGCAGATGTTCATGGGTGAAAAATTCGGCCGCGATCCGATCTGGGAAGGCCATTTCGCCACTGAAGTCGGGCAGGCGGAGATTTCCGTCGATGCCGTGCTCTATGAAGCCGAAATTCCGCTGAAGCAGCTGATGAAGCTGAAGGTCGGCGACACCTTGCCGCTGGAGATGCGCGCCGACGCGCTGGTCGCGGTGCGCTGCGGCAACGTCACTTTGACCGAAGGACGGATGGGCCGGGTCGGCGACCGCGTCGCCATTCGCGTCACCAAGCAATTGCGCAAGCCGAATACGACCTTTGCGATGTTCGAGAAAGCCGACGAACAAAACAAGCTGATGGAGTCCCAATGAGCCATTCATTAGGTGTTGCGATCGAGAGCCTGGTGGCAGTCCTGCTGTTGCTCACCATCGGCTACTGTGCGCTGCTGAACACCCGCCTGAAGCGGCTGAAAGCGGACGAACATTCGCTAAAGGCGACGATCGGGGAGCTGATCACGGCGACTGAAATCGCGGAGCGCGCCATCGGCGGTCTCAAGCATACCGTCCGCGACGTCAACGAGAACCTCAACACCCAGCTCACCTCGGCAGGGCAGATGTCGCTGCAGTTGAAGAAGCAATTGCAGGAAAGCGACAATGTGCTGCGGCGGCTGTCGAAGATCGCAGCGGCGGCGCGGCCTTCGCCCGAGCCGGAAGCGGAACCGGCCGTTCCCAAGATGTCGGCGGCCAAGGCGGTTGCCGCTGCAGCCCAGGCGTTTTCCGACCGCAGAAGGGCTGATGGCCTCGCCGCATGAAAGCTTTTCGTGACATTCGCGTTCTGCCCGTCGTCCTGGTTGCGATCTTCGGCCTCGCGGTATTGAAGATCGCCGGGCTCGTGATCGATGGCGGTTACGTGTTCGATTACCGGCCGGAATCCACCGGCCAATCCTGGGCTCAGGAATCCTTTAATTTCCCGGGTGGCAACAAGTCTCCCCCCAGCAAGATCGACAAATCCGACATTACTGGTTCGGTTGAGAAGCCCAAGGAAGAGGCCAAGCCCGCGCTCAGTGCGCCGGAAGTGGGCAAGCCCGAGGGTGTCGCCGTCAATCCCGAGCAGCAGCAGGGCGGCATGGCGGTGTCGCCGTCCGAGCGCGCCATCCTGGAGCGGCTGCAGGCGCGGCGGCAGGAACTCGAAGCCCGCGCGCGCGAAATCGACATTCGCGAAAGCCTGCTCAAGGCCGCCGAAAAGCGCGTCGAGTCCAAGGTCGAGGAAATGAAGGCCGTGGAGTCGCGGATCTCGACCGCGACCCAGCAGAAAACCGATGCGGATGCGGCGCGCTTCAAGGGCATCGTGACCATGTACGAAGCCATGAAGCCAAAGGACGCCGCCAAGGTGTTCGACCGGCTCGAAATGCCGGTGCTGATCGAAATCGCGACCCAGATCGCGCCACGCAAGATGTCCGACATCCTGGGCGCGATGCAGACCGAAGCGGCTGAACGGCTCACGGTCGAAATGGCCCGGCGCGCCGGGTCGGACAAATCGGCTTCCATGGCCGAACTGCCCAAAATCGAAGGCAAGATCATGCCGCAAAGGCCCAATTAACGGGGATATTTAACAAGTCCTTAAACGGCCAATTCTAGATTCGAAGGCTTTAGGCGATGCGGGGGCGCATGGCCTGACATTGTTGAACCGAAAGACACGTTGGAATGGCGCGAAGGGCTGCCGCTGGATTTGGGTCGCTGGGCCGTGCATGCGCGCGGACGATCCAGCGTGGGCTCAAGGCGGCGTGTTGGTTCACGGCGAGCCTGCTCCTGATCGCGCTGATATTTCCCGGCGCGAGCCGTGCCGACCCGGTCAAGGGCGAGGCGACGTTTTCCGCCGGTGGCGGCTTTGCCCGGCTGGTGCTCAAGCTGGCCGACGATGTCGAGACCGACGTGGTGACGGCCGGCTCGATCATCGTGATCCGCTTCAAGCGCCCGGTGGATATCTCCATCGACCAATTGTCCGATGCGGTACCCGATTATGTCGGATCGGCGCGTCGCGATCCCGACGGCATGGCGATCCGGCTGTCGCTGGCGCGCCGGGCCACCATCAACACCATGACCGCCGGCGAGCGGATATTCGTCGATTTTCTCCCCGACTCCTGGAAGGGCCCGCCGCCCGGCCTGCCGCCCGAAGTGGTGCGCGAACTGGCCGAGCGCGCGCGCGCCGCGGAACGCGAATTGCGTCAGCAGCGTGCGGTCGTCGAAGCCAAGAAGCGACCGCCGACGCGGGTCCGCGCGTCGGTGCAGCCGACCTTCGTTCGTTTCATCTTTGAAGTGCCCGACGGCGTCGGGGTCTCCTCGGTGCTCAACGAGCAGAAGCTTAGATTGCTGTTCAACGCGATCCTGATGTTCGATCTGGCGGACGCCAAACTGTCCGCGCCCTCGAACATCGCGTCGATCAATCAGCGCACCGAAGGCGATACTTCCGTGGTGGAAGTGACGCTGATCGGCGACGTCGACGTGCACTCGTTCCGCGAGGACAAGAACTACATTATCGATGTGGCGTTCCAGCAAGCCGACAAGGCCTCGCCGCTCGCGGATGCCTCGCACGCTCCGGCGCAAGCCGCGCACGCGCCGGCGGCGGGCGAGAAGCCCGCGGTGGCGGCTCCTGCATCACGGCATGCCAATGAGGTGACGCCGCCGACCTCGGAGGCGATTGCCAGGCAGGCCAATATCGAGATCAAGCCCGATCAGCCGCCGGCTGCGCCCGAAACATCAGCTGAAGCGCCCAAGGACGTAAAGGAACTTGCCAAGGAACCTGCCAAGGAAGTGAAAGAAGTTTCGATGGAGCCGCTGAAGGAAGCGCCCAAAGAAGTGATGAAAGAAATGCCGGCTGTGGTCGCCGAGGCCGCGAAGCCGGAAGCAGCGGCAAAGGAGATGCCGGAGCCCGCGGCCAAACCCGCGCCGAAAATGGCTGCTTCCGAAGCGCCGCACGACGCCAAGCCGCAAGAATCTAAAACCCCTGAAGTCAAAGCGCCCGAAGCCAAATCTACGGGCAGCGCGGCGAATGTCAGCGCCCGGCGTGACAGCGAAGGGCTGCACGTAACCTTTGGCTTTACGACCATAACCCCGGCCGCGTTGTTCCGCCGTGCCGATGCGGTGTGGCTATTGTTCGACACCAACAAGCCCATCGACATCGAGCCGATCCGCAGCAACGGCGGCGCGCTGATCGCCGAAGTCACGCCGATGCCGCTGGACAAGGGGCAGGCGGTTCGCATTCGTCTCAACCGCCCTCAAATGCCGTCGCTGACCGGCGACGATAAGGCCGATGGCTCGAACTGGGTCGTCACCTTCGCCGATACGATGCAGACGCCGACACAGCAATTGATCGCGACGCGCAACGTCACCGATCCCGCCAAGGCCAACGTCACCATCCCGATCTCGCGGCCCGGCCTGCTGTACAAGTTCACCGATCCGGATGCCGGCGATGCCCTGATGGTGATCACGGCGACGGCGCCGGTCCGCGGCTTCATCAAGCGGCAGGACTTCGTCGAAATGTCGCTGCTGGAAACCATCCATGGCATCGCGATCCGTCCGAATTCCGACGACATCACCGCCGAGATCGCCACCGACAAGATCATTCTCGGCAGGCCCGGCGGATTGACGCTGTCGTCAGCCAACACTGGCGGCGAGCGTGCGCCGACACTGGCCCGGCCGATCTTCGATGAGGGCGAGTGGCGCAAGAGCCAGGAAGGCATTTTCAATATGCGCCTGGATGCGTTGATCGAGGCTTCGGCATCTGCCGATCCCGAGCAGCGCGCGCCGGCCCGGATCAATCTCGCCCGCTTCTATCTGGCGCGCGAAATGTATCCGGAGGCCAAAGGCATTCTCGACCTGGCGTTGGTGGATGCGAAACCGGGCACCGAAGACCCGGTCGTCCTGATCACGCATGCGGTGGCCAGCATCCTGATGGGACGTCCTGAAATCGGGCTGAAGGACCTCGCCAATCCGGCGATCGGAACCAATTACAATTCGCAGCTCTGGAAAGCGCTGGCTTACACCCGCACCGGGAAATGGGCGGAAGCGCGCGAGAAATTCAAGAACGTCGAATTCGCCATCAACTCGCTGCCGATCGAGTTGCAGCGCATTGTGATCTACGACGCGTTGCGCTCGACGCTTGAGGTCAAGGATTATTCCGGCGCCGACAAGCGCGCCAACGAGATGCAGATCATCGGTCCGCCGACCGGGACCAGGCCGGCCTTCGCGGTGATGCGGGGTCGCATTGCCGAGGCGCTCGGGCGCGACAAGGATGCGCTCGACGAATACCAGAAGGCGGTCGATTCCGACGATCGTCCCGCGGCGGCGGAGGCCACGCTGCTTCAAATTGCCCTGAAGCAGAAGCGCGACGAAATCACCACGGCCGACGCCCTGGCCCAACTTGAGACGCAGGCGATCACATGGCGCGGCGACGGGCTCGAGGTACAGACGCTGGGCATGTTGTCGCATCTCTATGTGGAGGCCGGCCGCTATGCCGATACGTTCGCGGCGGCGCGGACCGCAACGAGGCTGCAGCCCAATTCGGAAATCTCGCGGCGCAGCCAGGACGAAGCCTCGGCGCTGTTCGCGCAACTCTTTCTCAGCCAGAAGGGCGACGACCTGCCGCCGATCGACGCGCTCGGGATGTTCTACGATTATCGCGAGTTGACGCCGATCGGGCGGCGCGGCGACGAGATGATCAGGCGGCTCGCCGATCGCCTGGTCGCGGTCGATCTGCTCGATCAGGCCAGCGAACTCCTGCAATACCAGGTCGACAAGCGGCTGGAAGGTGCGGCGCGGGCGCAGGTCGCCGCGCGCCTGGCGATGGTCTATTTGACCAATCGCAAGCCGGACCGCGCCATCGCAGCCCTTCGCTCCACCCGCATCGCCGATCTCTCCGGTGAATTGCGCACGCAGCGGCTGCTACTGGAAGCGCGCGCGCAGAGCGATGTCGGTCGCCATGATCTGGCGCTTGATATCATTTCGAACATCAGCGGCCGCGAAGCGATCCGGTTGCGCTCCGACATCTTCTGGGCGTCGCGACACTGGCGCGAGGCGTCCGAACAGATCGAATTGTATTATGCGGATCGCTGGCGCGACTTCAAACCGCTGAACCCGACGGAGAAGGGCGATGTGATCCGCGCGGTTGTCGGATACGCGCTGGCCGAGGACGCGATCGGGCTGGCGCGCTTTCGCGAAAAATATGCGCCGCTGATGAGCGGCGATATCGACCGCGCCGCGTTCGAGACCGCGAGCAAGCCGGCCTCGTCCACCAGCGCCGAATTCGCCCAGATTGCCAAGATGGCGGCCAGTGTCGATACGCTCGATGGCTTCCTGCGCGAAATGCGCACCCGCTTCCCGGACGCAACCGCGCGCGCGATCATGCCGCCGGGAACACAGAAGGCCGATCCGGTTGCGACCGGCTCATTGCCCGGGATCACCGGAGTGAAACAGGTCAGCAAGGCGAAGTAGGGCATTCGCCGCTGTCCTGCCCTCGACAGCGGCCTGCTGACGCGGCAACCTGCCTCCCCATAGCGTTTCAAGCGAAGTGGGTACCGGTTCGCGTCAAGAAAACGCGTCAAAAAAGAAGCAAATGCGCAGAGGAAACCGCCCGCATGAGCAAGCCCGTCAAGACGGAAGCGGAACTGGTTGATATGGCCAGGGCCGAACTGAAGGTCCATGCCGACTGTCCTGAAGGCATTGTGATTTCGGTGTTGCGCAGCGGCGAGAGCTGGGAATTCCGCACCGAAGCTGATGCTGCGACCATCGCCAAGCCCGGCTATCCCGAATGCGTCGCGCTGATCGTTCAGATCGGCGATCACCTCGGCAAGCAGTTCGACGTGAAGGGCTGAGGTTGCGCGACTATGGCGAGCTGTGAGGGCCGCCCTGATCGGCGAGGGCGAGCATAAGACCGTCCACGATCCACCCTTGCCGCTTCTGAAATAGGGCCGCGGGGAACCCCCGCTTGCTGCACGCCGGTCACGATTTGCGCGCCTTTCAGATTTAACCACAGCGCTGAACTTTCGCGTTCCATTTCAGGAGACCACCTAATGCCAACTCTGCATGCATCAGCGATTCTCGGCGCCGTCGAGGAGGTGCGGTCAGAGCTTGTCGGCAAGGCCGTGGTCCTCACCGACGGCAAGGCCGGCACGGTCGACAACGTCTGGCTTGACGAACTTCACGGGCTGCGGATATCGATCGTCGGCCACGTTGGAAAGTGGCCGATCTCGACCATCAAGTTCGCGGAAGGCCGGACGGTTCAAGCAGGTTCGTCGCGCGAAAGTCTGACAAGGGCCACGTAATTCCAGGCCGCCGCCTAAGATATCCCTCCTGGTTGTGAACCCGGCTATTATCTCGCTCAGGGTTCGATTTAAGTCGCTTACCCGACATATCGGGGTTATAGTGGCCCATCACCGCGCCGCCTCGGCCTTTTGCCGGTGACTGAGAGTTTTGTGCTCCCGCCCGATCCCGGAGCAGCACCGTGACCATCTCTCCACAGACTAAGCCTTCAAAAGGCTTGTTCGATCCGCAGGCTTTTCTCGGCCGCGCCGAGGCCGGAAAAACCATCGAGACATACGCCAGGAACGACAAGATCTTCAGTCAGGGCGAGGTCGCCGACGCCGTCTTTTTCATTCAAAAAGGCAAGGTCAAGATCACGGTTCTATCCGAACACGGCAAGGAAGCGGTGGTCGGGATTTTCTCGGCCGGACAGTTCTTTGGCGAAGCCTGTCTCGATGGGGCGCAACTGCGCACAGCAACCAGCGCGGCGATGGAAGATTGCGTGATCACGTCGATCACCAAGGCCGCGATGCTTGCAATGCTCAGCGAGGAACCGAGGTTTTCCGCATTCTTCCTGACCTATTTGTTGTCCCGAAACAGCCGGATCGAAGACGATCTGATCGACCAGCTGTTCAATTCCAGCGAGCGGCGGCTGGCGCGCCTGCTGTTGCTGCTGGCCGATTTCGGCAAGGACGGCGGCACGGGGCCCATTCCGGTCACGCTCAGTCAGGAAACGCTGGCGGAAATGATCGGCACCACCCGGTCGCGGGTCAGCTTTTTCATGAACAAGTTCAGAAAAAAGGGATTCATCAGCTACAACGGCAAGATCGAGGTGCACAGTTCGCTGCTGGACGCAGTCTTGCGCGATAAGCCTCAAATACGAGAGGACGAGTAGACGCGAAAGCAACCAGGCTCGAATTAATTCGCGGAAGTGTGCAATATTGATCATCCGCACGGAAATGCGAAGTGGCAGATTCCGCGGGTCACCGCATCATCAGGTGATTCAACTCAGAACCGATATGGGTGGCTGTCATGCCGTCTGTTGCTTCTGCGCTTGCGCCCGACCACGCCAACGATCCGCCGCTCTATACCAGGACGGAACTGATCGAGTTGAGACGAAACATTCTGCTGTATGCCCGCTCATTTCCGCCCGGATTTGAACGAAACCAACACCGGCAGGTTGCGCGGTCGCTTCGCCGGCTGTTCAACGATACGAAATGGCTGGATGCTCACACGTTCGAATGAGGCGTGCTAAGGCCAGAGCGTCGGCTCGCGCCGATGGCGATGAAGCCTAGCCGCCCGGCTGGCGCAATCGGCGGTCCTGTTTGAGCGGCAGCGTATTCACCGTTGCCGCCACCAGTACCAATAGCAGCGTCACCGACATGATCACCTGGATGTTCTTCAGGCCGATCGCGGTCATCGATCGCGGCGACCGCGCCGGCGAGATCGACCTCGCCATAATCGAGATTGCCGCCAAGCAGATTTCGAAGCGTGGTGCCGCCGCCATTGGAGGAGAGAATGCCGGAGACATCGGCGCCCTTCTGTTATTTTTTCAGCCGCGCGTTTTTCGCGCTCGCGCCAACCTGCACGCTTTTTATTGCAGCTATTCTCTATATTCGCCGGGGAACTGCAAGGGTCGCCTTCAATTCCTGTAGACCATCGGCGCCGGCGCCTGCGCGAAGGCATAGTTCAATCCGACAAGGCCGCCGAAAACAGTCGCGTGATTTTGGCCGAGTTGTGCGGTGAAGGAAGCAAGTCCGCTCCAGGCCGGGGTGAGGGTGACTTGCGTGCCGACAGTCGCGGTCGCCCAGTCTCGTCCCAGCACGACTGCCGGCAGCGAATAGCTTGGCGCGGCAATCGTGGTCAGGGACGCCGTTACCATCCGGTCGAGCGGGTCGAACTCGTGATCCCACACGATTTGCGCGAATGGATGCCATTGGCCCCAGTCGAGCCGCGCCTGGTAGCCCAGCACGCCCACTTCGGAATTGCGGACCTGGCTGCCGAACGACAGGCTGGTGAAGCTGCCGGTTTCGGTAAAGCTGCCTATTCGCGCTTGCTGCAGGATGAATCCGGTGACCGGGCCGTGCGTTACGATGCCGGTGTGGAAGTCGTAGCCGATTTCGCCGGCGAGCGAGAGATCGTCGCCGGTGGTCGATCCGCTGTTCTGCTGAACGGTGATACCGATCGGCGCGAGACGGTTGGTGGTGTAACCGAGCCGGCTGGCAGTACCGACGAGATCGCCCCACCAATTGCCGTTGCGATAGGCCGTATAGAGGCTGAGCGCGACGGCGTCCTGCTTGTAGCCGCCGCCGAGCGAGAATGATGGGTTGACGTAGCCTGTGGTAAGGGCCGCGCCCGCGAGCCAGCCGTTCTGCCATTTGTAATCGATCCCCAGGCTGCCCGCGAGCGGCAGTCCGGGATCGCCGGGGAATCCCGCCGAGCTGTTGTCGAGTTTGAGATAGGACAATTCGCCATTGACCCACACATTCCAGCCGGAGCGGCGCTGGCGTTGCGTGAGATCGATCTGCTGCTGGATGCCGCTGATGGTCTGGAACGTGGTCTGCAGCGCGGTTTCCGCGAGGAACGATATCTCGCTCGGCGCGACCAGTAAATTGTAAAAGTAATCCGCCTCGATCAACTGTCCGGCTTCGGTGAGGTGGACGCCGTCCATGAACAAATAGGTCTGTGTCGCGCCCGCCGATTGCAGATAGCCGTGCGTCGCACTTGGCGTCGTGGTCGGCGCGCAGGTCACGCCATAGCCGGAGGTCTGCCCGGATCCCACCGCCGGCAGGCAGGCATAGGCGCTGGGGCCGGTGGCATGCGGATCATGCGTGATGCCGAACGCCAGGGGATCGCGCTCCACCGCGGCAAAGACCGAGTTGGTATCCGCGAAGATGAACCTGACGCCGGCCGCGGTCAGATCGCTCGTGGTCGCCGACAGGATTGTATGCGCGTAAGATTGCGTGGCGGCATTGTCGGAAGGGCCCGGATAGTAATTGCTGGTGATGATATAGCGCGCGCCGGCGGCTTGAAGATTGGCCACGGCATTGCTCAGGGCTTGCGCTTCACCGAGCAGATAAGACACCGCTCTCGGAGAATTTGCTCCGTATGTCGAAAACGCAGCGGCGGCGTCGTTGCCGCCGCTGGCGAGGAGATAAATCGCGTTGGGATTGGCGCGTCCACCAACCGAGGCGAGATAATTGCCGATCTGGGTGGCCGTGCCCGGCAGCAGCGGGTTTGGATATTGGTTGCCGGTAGAGGTGGCGAACACATAGCCCGTTGGGACGAGATAATCGACGGAGTTGCCGATCGCGAAGTTCGTGCCGCCCGGCATGCCAGCCGAATTGGCCGACAGACCAAAGAAGCCGGCCAGAAGCTGCGCGTTGCCGAGGCCCGGCCCGGTCGGGTGGGCGTTGCCGCCGGCCGCCAATGACGCCGCGATCGACGCGTCCGTACCGGCCAAGCCGGTCGCATGCGGGCCGCTGGCAGCGCCAGTGTACCAACCGGTGTCAAGCGTGCTGTCGCCAAAGCCGATCAACTGGTTGAAGTTCTGCGCTTGCGCCGACAGCGTCAGGCTGAGAAGCGCTGCACCGGCCAGACAGATATGTTTCAACCTCGTCATGCAACACAATCCGGCTACTCAATCACTTTGTCCGCAGTCGACACCAGCGATGCGGGGACGGTGATCCCGAGCGCATTCGCGGTCTTCATGTTGATGATGAGTTCATACATGGTCGGCATCTGCACGGGAAGATCGCCGGGCCGCGCTCCCTTCAAAATACGATCGACGTAACCCGCGGCCTGTCGGAATTGCTCGGGGAGGTTGCTGCCATATGACATCAGGCCCCCCGACGCCGGAAATATCGGGAAAGGATAGATCGCCGGAATCCGGTATTTTGCCGCGGCGGCGACGATCAAATTGCGCTGCAGCAGCAGATAGGCGTCCGCCAGAATAATCACGGCCGTCGTCTGATCTTCGCCGGAAAATTTCGCAAACGCGCGATCGATATCCGCTTCATTTTCGACCGGCGCATCCACGAGCTCAACGGCATAGTTCTTGGCCGCCTGGTCCGTAGCCTCCTGCGAAACGATCCACTCGCGCTTGCCGCCAGCATAGACGTTGCTGTGCATCAACGCGACAGATCGTGTGCGCGGTGCGACCTCCTTCAACAGACCGATCATTTTGCCGATCGTGGTGGGTTCGACATTGGCGAAGCCGGTGATGTTGCCGCCGGGATGCGCCAGCGATGCGATGAAATGGGCGCCCAGCGGGTTGTTCACGCCCATAAATACGATCGGAATAGTGCTGGTCTCACGACGGACCGCCTCAACCGCCGGACTGGTGCCGGTCAAGATGACATCAGGCCCAAGTGCGACAATTTCCCTGGCCCGCGCTTGCAGCGCCGCGGGTCGCTCGGCTGCCTCACCGACGACATAACGGCGTTCGATCTGGATGGTTTTTCCGTCAATCCATCCGAGCTGCGCCAGCGCATCGATGAACGGCATCCCCGGTGGCGGGTTGACGGGAGGCGAGGGTATCAGCCAGCCGACCCGCGGCAGTTTTGTGGGCGATTGCGCCTGCGCGCCGCCAAGGCCAAGCGATAGGGCGCAGCCGATGACAAAATCCCGCCGCTTCATGATCGCTCCAGATCCCCTTTAAGCGTCATCGTAACCGAAGAGATCGCCGCCGAAAATGCCTGCCGCGGATATTACGGCCGCCGGCCGAAGAAGGCATTATCGAGCAGTTCGCGAATTTTCACCGGCGTCGTCGGCTCGGGATTGTGGTAGGGCGCTTCCATCACCAGCGACACGGCACGATCGATATCTTCCTGCTTCATGCCGATTTGCTGCAGCGAGACCGGCGCGCCCAATTGCTTCATCAGATCGAAAATGCCCTGCGCGGCATTCGAGGTCTGCTTCGAGTTTTCTTTGGATATCTTCATGGCGCGCTCGATCCGGGCCATCGCCTCCGGCGCGGCGGCATAATTATAGGCTACGGCGTGCGGCAAGATCACCGTGTGGGTCTCGGCATGCGGCAAATTCCAGGTGCCGCCGAGCACATGGCAGAGCTTGTGATGCAGCGCCATGCTGCTGCTGCCGAGCACCGCCCCGCAAAGCCACGCGCCATAAAGGCAATCGCTGCGGCCGCCGGGATCGCGAGGGTTTTTTGCGATTTCAGGCATTCCCTGCGCCAGCGCGCGGATTCCCTCTTCGGCCATCAGGGTGGTGATCGGGTTCGCGTTCTCGGCGTACAGGCCCTCGACCGCATGCGCGATGGCGTTAAAGCCGCTGGTAATCGACGTCGCAGCCGGCAGACCCGTCGTCAGGTTGGGATCGTAAATCACGACCTTTGGCAGCACGCGCCGGTCGCGCCCGGTCTTTTTCAGCCCCGCTTCGGTCAGCCCATAGATCGAAGTCATTTCCGAACCAGAATAGGTGGTCGGGATCGCCAATACAGGCAGCCCGGACTCCAGCGCGATCGCCTTGCCCAGCCCAACGGTCGATCCGCCGCCTGCGGCCACCACGCAATCGGCCCCGAGACGCAGCGCCTCGTCATTCGCCTTGCGCGCAACCTCGATCGGAACGTGCATCACGGCGTGCGGGTAGATGCCGACACTGCGCGCGCCCAGGCGCTGCGAGATATCGTTCGCCAGTTCCTGCCGCCCCGGCGTCGACAATACCAGCGCACGATGGGCGCCGAGCTGTTCGATTTCGCGCGGCAGATGTTCGATGGCGTTTTCCCCGAACACCACACGCGACGGCAGCGCTTCATAGATAAAGGATTTCATTTCGGTCCCCACGCACGCGATATTTCCGCGCGCTAAAATTCATCGTCGCATCCGGCCGATGATCCTACTGCGCAACCGTGCCCCAGTTCGAGGCCAGATTTTCCGCAGCCCGCAGCGACAGCGCAAACACCGTGTAGGTCGGATTGGAAGCGCCGCAGGTCGGGAAGATGCCGGGGCCGGCGACATAGAGGTTCGGCACCTCGTGGATCTGGCCGAAACTGTTGACCACGGAATTATCCGCACCGGTGCCCATGATGGTGCCGCCCATCAGATGGATCGCCGGCATCCCGGTGCGCACCTGCCAGATGTCCTTCGCGTCGGTCGCGTGACCGATCTTCATGCCTTCTTCGAGATTGGCATTCCACAACGCCACTTCGTTCTCGTCATAGTTATGCGTGATGCGCGCCAGCGGCATCCCGAACTCGTCCTTCTGGCTGACCAGTTCGACGCGATTCTCGATCTTCGGCTGCTCCTCGCATGCCGCGGTATAACGCGCGAAGCCTCTGCTGCCGCGCTTCATGAACGCGGCGAGTTCGGCGCCGAACAGATCGGGCCGGGCGTTGTGAAGGCCGGTCAGGCCGCTCGCCTTGGTGGCGGCGCCGCAGACCAGCAAGGTCGAGCCGAAGGCGCCCTTGTGGGCGGTTTTCGAATAACGCTCATACGACATGTATTGACCGCCGATGGTGCCTTTGGCGGGCTCGAGGTCCTCGTCGAACAGCGCATTCGTCACCGCGGTGAAGTGCGTCATGATATATTTTCCGACCAGCCCGCTCGCATTGCCGAGGCCATTCGGATGCTTGTCGGTGGCGGAATTGAGCAGCAGCCGCGGATTTTGCGCCGCCCACGAGGCAGCGATGACGACGCTCGCCAGCTGGATATGTTTTTGGCCGTCTCGGTCGAAATACTCGACACCGGTGGTCTTCTTGCCGGTGGGATCGGTGAGCACGCGCGTGACCGTGCTCCAGGCCCGCACTTCCGCGCCGGCCTTGCGGGCTTCGCCCAGATACGTCACCAGCGGATTGGCGAGCGCGCCTATGGGGCAGCCGACATGGCACCAGCCGTCATAGATGCAGGCGGGCCGGCCCTTGTAGTCGGTCGAGTTCATCGCCGCCGCATTCGCCACCATGCGAATGTTGTTGGCGGCAAAGCCCTTGAGCCAGACATCGCCGTTCTTGAAAGTCTTCATCGGCGGCATCGGATAGGGCCGGCCGGCCGGACGCCACAATTCTTCAGCCTTGGCGTCGCCGGAGATCCCGATGTCGTAAGCGACCTTGTCGTACCAGGGCGCCACATCCTCATAGGCAATCGGCCAGTCGTGGGCGCGGTTATGCTCGCTCTTGATGCGGAAATCATTCGGCAACAGACGCGGGACATTGGCGAACCAGTGCAGCGCGGCGCCGCCGACGCCCCAGCCGCCGTGATACCCGATCGGAGCAACCTGCTTGCCCTCGAGAATAAAGGGAGGTCCGGCCGGTTTGATGCGGCGGCCCCACATGTCGGATGAGATCAGGTCGGTCGCTTCCCAGTCCGGGCCGTTGTCGAGCAGCACGACCTTCTTGCCAGCCTTGGCGAGCACGGCGGCGAAGGTCGAACCGGACGCGCCGGCGCCCGCGATCACGACATCGATTTTTTCATGGACGGTTTCCTGCGTAGCCATTTTTATTACCACCTCTTTTCGGGTGCGATATGCGCCATGTAGGGGACGCCGAGACTCTCGTAGCCCTCCATGGTGCCGTAGACGACATCGACGGCGTCGCTACGCAGCACGAAATAGACAAGCCCCTGCGGCGGTCCCTGCCATCCCTCGATCTTGTTCTGACGGAGCGCATCAATGAAATCGTGCTGCTCGGTCGCCGAGAGTGCCGCAAAGCGTTTGCCGCTGCGAGCGGTGCTTGCCTTGTCGATGCCGCCGATCGCGGCGCGATAGAAGTTGATGTAGGGCGGCTTGACGTTGACGATACGGGCTTCGAGCAGCGCCTCGCCGGGTGTCACCGAGACCTGCTGGTCGATGAAATGCGCGACACCGGCCGCGCGCGCACCGGGCAGCAGCGTCTCGCCAAGTGCTTCGAGTGTCTCGGCCTCATCGCTACCCAGCATGCGGAACGGCACCGCGCGGGCGCGCGCCTCGCCCGCTGTCATCAGTATTTCGGCACCGGCGACCGTAAAGGCGAGCATGCCCATGCTGGCCCCTTTAAGGAAGACGCGCCGTTCCAGGGCGTTCAATTTGTCCATGCGTTTCTCCCCGATCGAGCGGTCGCCAACAGCGCCGTTTGAAATGATTCTAAGGAGAATGAACGATAAAGAAGGAGATGAATCAAGCGCACGCCTTCGTGATCGCGAAGGCGGCGGAGATTATTGGTTCGGTCCGACGATATTTCTGAAAAAGGGATGCGGCCGGAGCTTCCGGCATTTCACGCAGGTTCGGTTACGGCAACAATACCAGTGCGGCGAGCAACGCCGGCGGCATCACGATGATTCCAAGTTTGAGAAACTGCCACGCGGTGACCGCTTCGCCTTCTCGCCGGAGCGCGATCAACCAGAGAATGGTGGCAAGCGAGCCCGTCACGGAAAGATTGGGCCCGAGATCGACGCCGATCAGCAATCCGCCGGTGACCTGAAGCGGGACGTCGGCATTCTGGCTGACGGTGGCGGCCACCAGTCCGGTCGGCAGGTTGTTGAGCAAGTTGGATGCGAACGCCACGATAGCGCCCGCACCCGCCGCGGTTTCGCGGGGCGACGCTGCGGCTGCGTCATGCAGCATCCGCGCTATCACGCGCAACACACCGGTCTGTTCGACACTCTCGACCAGGATGAACAATCCCGCCACAAGCGGAAGCACGCCCCACGAGACATCCCGCAACACCGGCAATGGCGAGCGCCGGCCGATCAAGAGAACGACGATAGCAACCGCGGTGCCGGCAATGAAGGTCGGTAGACCCAACTGTCGGTCGAGGGCTGAGGCGGCGAGAAGGGCGGCCGCCGTCAGGCCAATTCCGATCGCGACGCACTTGCCGCCAACGGACAATGGTTTCATCTCCACGCTTTCGGCAATCTTCTGGCCCAATGCGTGGCGCTGCGTAAAGCGAAGTGCCGCGTAGGTGACGAGGATCGAAGCCATCGACGGCAGCAGGAATTGATAGAGCCACTGACCGAGCGGCGGCATATGCGCGCCGAAAATCACCAGGTTCGCCGGGTTGGATATCGGCAGTACAAAACTTGCGGCATTGGCGATGAACGCGCAGATGAACAAATAGGGCAATGGCTCGACGCGGGCGGCGGTCGCCGCCGCATAGACCGCCGGTGTCAGCACCACTGCGGTGGCGTCATTGGACAGGAACACCGTCACGAGTGTGCCGACGGCATAGACGATCAGGAACAGCCGCCTGGCCGATCCCCTGGCGTGACGCACGGCATGCGCCGCCAGCCAATCGAACAGGCCCTCCTGGCGCGCCACTTCGGCGAGCAGCATCATGCCGATCAGAAAGAAATAGACATCGGTGCCCTTGGTCGCCGCGGCGAGGGCATCGCGCCACGACAACAGGCTGAATCCGACCAGCACGGCCGCACCGAACAGCGCCCAGACATATTCCGGTACGCGCAGCGGGCGCGCGATCACGCCGAGTGTCGACAGGCCGGCGATGGCCAGGATCAGCGTCGTGTTGTTCATGGGCTAGGCCGCCGGAGCCGGAGCCGGAGCCGCGGCCCCGTCGCCGACCAACTGGCCGGCGCAAGCCGGTTTCAGCAAGGGAGCGAACGCAAGCCAGATCACGATCGAGCCAACCGCAAAGCATCCGAGGATCACGAACGCGCTGGGATAGCCCAGTTCCTGC
Source organism: uncultured Alphaproteobacteria bacterium (assembly GCA_963790595.1). Classification (GTDB taxonomy): domain Bacteria; phylum Pseudomonadota; class Alphaproteobacteria; order Rhizobiales; family Xanthobacteraceae; genus Bradyrhizobium. The sequence continues at coordinate 134,354 of CAWBPE010000020.1, forward strand.
GCCAGCCAGCCGCCGATCGCCGGGCTAAGTGCGGCGCCAATTCCCTGAACCGTCATGACTGCGCCTTGCCCGACATTGACCCGTCCGGTGCCGTTGAGAATGCGGGCCACCAGACCGGGCACGGCCACACTCTGCAAGCCCGCGCCGATGCCGTCGAGCATCTGCACCGGAAATACCCCCCAATATTTGATCACCGAGGCCGCGATCAGGCCGCGCACCGGCAATACGATAAAGGAGATCAGCAGCACCAGCCAATAGCCTTCCTTTTCCGCCATTCGCATCGCGGCAATCGAAGCGAAGATCATCACGGCCTGTGCGACCACGATGGTCATGGCGACAAAGCCGGCGCCGTTGCCCTCCTGTCCGGAGACCACCGCCAGACCATACAGGGGAAGCATCGCCGCATTGCCGAGGTGAAACAGTGCCAGTGCCGCCGCCAGTACCAATAGCGGCTTGCATTCGAACAGCACCTGCCAAGCGCTCGCCGGCTGCTTGCTGCTGTCGGCATTGGCGCCACGGGCGACGTGATCGTCGATCGCGTTGCGGGGGATGAGCAGCACCGAGACGATCGAGAGCACGCCGAACAAGGCCGCCAGAATGAACACGGCGGTGAAACCGAACTTCCAGCCGAGATAACCGGACAAGGCCGCGCCGACCACGTTGCCGGCATGGTTGAAGGCCTGGTTGCGCCCGTTCTGCCGGTTGAAGCCGGCCTGATGCACGATCCCCAGCGTCATCCCGGTGACAGCAGGCACGATCGCCGCGCCGGCGATCGCGGTCGCGACCTGCGACGCGGCTACCATCCAGAAACTCTGCGAGACCAGGATCAAGGCGGAAGCGGCGATCGTGCAGATGCCGGGAATGATGACATAGGCGCGCTTGTGCGTGGTGGCATCGATCATCGCCCCCGCCGGCGTTGTCATGACCATGCCGGCCACGCCGCCGATGGTCATGACGGTGCCGATCAGGCCGCTCTCCCAGCCATGGGCGAGCAGGAACACACCGAGGAACGGGCCGATGCCGGCCTGAAAGTCCGCCATGAAGAAGTTGAGCAACTGCAAAGGCCAGATGCCGGAGGATCCGTTCAGCGGTTGGGCCAAATGCTGCTCCGATCGGTCAGGGATAGTCCGTATCAATCGATCACGCGCGATATCAGGATATTCGCCGTGATGGTCAGGCCAGCGAGGGCAAATCGCGGCCCGGCCAATGTCAGCGTCAAGTGACTCAATCGATTCTTGCGATTCTTGAAAATTCGGACGGAAACTTCCGGCCAGCGACAAAGTTCCCGCGAAGAGAACGCGCTGGTGCACCTGTTGGGCTTACGGCGCGCCCGGGGGGAGTACGCTTGGTGGTCAGCGGAGGTGGCCGGTTGCGAACTCGCGGTCGGTATAGCGCCGTGATCAGGCGTTTCACGAGCGTGCGAAATCTGAAAATGTCAGCAGCGGTTATCAACGCGGCCGCGTCGATGCGCGGCCGGCGTCCGAATTGGCGACTTTGCGGGTGCAGTCAATAAAGCGCTGTGGCAGCGCTCATTGCCCAGATATGCTCGCGAACCCCGGTTTATTTTCCGGAGTTTATTTCCGGATCAACGGAATCTGCAAATTGGTGGGACGGTTCTGCTCGGTATCGAAGCCGCGGCCGTCGATATTGCGCGCCCCCCAGAACAACAGGTCGCCTCTGAGATAGACGAGGTCGTATTCCATGAAGTTGGTCCCTTCCTTGAGGCCGAAGGGCAGGAACGATTTTCCAAAGATGCTCTGGGGCGCGTTGACGGCCCAGGGCGCGTATCCGGCCGAGGCAACTTTATTGAGCAGATCGGCAAATCCCTGCACGAGGGGCGTGACCTCGTAGGATTCGTCCGCGACGAAGTCGACCTTCTGCGCGCCCGGCGCGATCGGATGCGCGCCTTGCCACTGCATGTGGCCGCCGATCCTGATCCGCACCAGCGGCACGGCGCCGTAGGGGTCGGCGAAGTTGACGACATCGAGCTCGAACCGGTCGGACGGCTGATATTTGAAAGCGCGCTTGAGATAGAACGGTTTGAGCGAGCCGTCCGGGTTCTTGCTCGGCCGGATCTCCGGCGCGATACTCTCCCAGTTGCCAAGCAACGACTCCTTGATTTTCGCGACGTTTGCTTCCATGGCGCTTGCTTTCGGTTGATTGCCAGGCGACTGCGCCGCGGCTCCACTCAGTCCCGTCATCGCCAGAAGCAACAACAGCGACGCTCCGATGCCCTTAGCCATGCGTGCGCTCCAAATGGGGTCGATGCGGGCCGTGCCGGATGGAACGAGGCCGCGACGCGCTCTGCCTGTCGGGCAGACCCTCGCTGGCACTGCGTTTTCATATAGAGAGCGCTGGTCGCACTGAAAAAGACTTTGTAGGCTGGCCCCATGCCTGCGGGATATGGCAAGAAAGGGAGGTCACGATGGAGTTACGGCACCTCCGCTACTTCGTCGCGGTCGCCGATGCGGGCAGCCTGACCGTTGCCGCCGAGCAAAAGCTCCACACGTCCCAGCCCTCCCTGAGCCGGCAAATCCGCGATCTCGAACGCGAAGTCGGCGTGGCCCTGATCAACCGCAGCGCGCGTGGCATTGAGTTGACGTCCGCCGGCAAGGCTTTTCTGGACCACGCCCGCATGGCGTTGTTGGAAGCCGACGCCGCCAAGGAAGCCGCGCTGCGCGCCGCCCAGCCGGCGAAGCCGACATTCGCCTTAGGATTTATATCGGGAGCTGAAATCGGTCTGCTGCCCGAGGTGAATCGAATTCTTGAGGACGAGTTTCCCGGCATCGATATCCGGCTGTCGAGCGATTACTCCCCCGTGCTCGCCAAGGCCCTGATGCGGCGCAAGCTCGATGCGGCTTTCATGCGGCCCGAAGAAAACATGGGCGATCTGGCCTCAAAACGCGTGCGGACGGACCCGATGATTTTCGTGTTTCCAACCGACCATCGCCTGGCCTCGCAAAAGACCATCGCGCCGGAAGCGATCGTGAATGAGACGTTCTATCTTCCGTCCAAATCCGCGCCCGCGGTGCGCCGCGCGGTTCTGGAATATTTCAGCCGCGCCGGGATCGATCTCAAGCCGGATCACGATGTGCACAATGTCGTCCACGCGATCTCGATGATCACATCGACGCGCGGCGTCATGCTGTTGCCGGCCTACACCAAACGCTATCTGCCTGAAACGATCACCACCCGTCCGGTGAAAGGGGAGGTGCCCACGCTCGATCTGATCCTCGCCTATCACAAGGCCAACAACTCCCCGATGTTGAAGCTGCTGCTTTCGAAAGTCGGCAAGCTCGTCGGGGCGCCCGCGTAGGGATGCTGGCGTCGGGAAAGTCCCAAAAATTCCCGCGCCATCGGCTCCCTCGCACGCCGTTACATCTTGATATCCGCGAGAACCAGAACGCGATGATCGTTTGGCGCCAACAATTCTTGCAGGGACTGCAGCGCAGCTACACCGCAGGCGGTGTCTTGTTCGCCGTTGCCGCCACTGAGGCCGATGCCGCCGACCACTTCGTTATCCACGACGATGGGAAAGCCCCCAACGAAGATGGCGAACTTGCCCTCAAAACTCCATTGAATGCCGAACGCTTCGTTACCCGGAAGCGCCGGGCCATTCGGCACCTGATTGAACAGATGCGTCGCGCGCTTGTGCCCGGCCGCGGTGAAGGCCTTGTTCCAGGCGATCTGAGGTCCGGTTATCCTGGCGCGGTCCATGCGTTCCAGCGCGAGCGGATAGCCGCCCTCGTCGACAACGCAGACGGTCTCCAGCACGCCGATCTCTTCGGCCTTGCGGATCGCAGCCGCGACCATGTGGCGCGCTTCTTCCAATTCCAGCTTAAATGAAGGTCTCATGGTATTGTCCTGTCGGTTTGAATGACGAGCGGATGATGATTTAAGCCAGTCGCATCAGCAGCCACGATAGATCGTCTTGATCTGGGTATAAAATTCGAGACCTGTGCGCCCGGACTCGCGGAACGTCGAGGTACTGGATCGCTTCAGGCCGCCAAACGGCGCGTTGATCAGATTTCCGGTGGTCGTGCGGTTGATCTTGACGGTTCCGGATTCGATATCATTGGCGAAGTCGTGGATATAGCGCGGATTACGCGTCGCGATCGCTGCCGACAGGCCATATTCGGTGTCGTTGGCCTTGGCGATCGCATCCGCATAGCTCGTGACCTCGATAAGGCCGATGACCGGGCCGAAGATCTCCTCGCGCGCGATCCGCATGGCGTTGGTGACATCGCAGAAAATGGCGGGCGAGACGTAATAGCCATTGTCGTAGCCTGGTCCGGCCAGGCGTTCGCCGCCGCACAGCAATGTCGCTTCCCGCTTGCCGATCTCGATGTAACGCAGCACGGTTTCCAGTTGCCGCGCGGTGGCCAGAGGGCCGATATCGTTGCCTGCAACCATGCCGCTGCCGATCTTCAGGGCTTTCACTTTCTTCACGAGCTTATCGGTGAACTCAGCCTTGATCTCTTTCATGACCAGCACGCGGCTGGTCCCGGTGCAGGCCTGACCGCTGAGCGACAAGCCGCCCTTGATGGTCAGATCGACGGCCTTGTCGAGATCGGCATCGTCCATCACGATCAGCGGGTTCTTGCCGCCAAGCTCCAGCTGCGTGCGGGTGGCAAAGCTCACCGAGCGATGAATCTCCTCGCCGGCGCGGGTCGAGCCAGTGAAGGAAATCGCGCGCACCTCTGGGGGCACCGTGATCGCCGGGCCGATTTCGGCCGCGCTCCCGGTGATGAAATTGAGGACGCCCTTTGGCAGGCCGGCGGCAACAAGGGCTTCGGCAAGACGGTAGCCCGAAAGCGGCGCATCCGACGACGGCTTGAATACGACGGTATTGCCGGTGATCAGCGCCGGCGCGATCTTGCGTGCCGGGATCGATACCGGAAAATTCCATGGCGTGATCACGGAAACCACGCCCAGCGGCTCGCGCTGGGTGTAGACGATCATGTCGGCATCGTCATTGGGAAAGGTCTCGCCCGCGAACGACTGGCCCTCGACGGCATAAAAGCGCAGCGTCTGCGCCGAGCGCAGGATCTCGTCTTTGCTCAGATTGAGCGCTTTGCCCTGTTCCCGCGTCAGTTCCACGGCGAAGCGATCGACGTTGGTTTCGAGATAGTCCGCGGCGCGATTGAGAATCTTCGCCCGGGTCGAGATCGGCGTCTTCTTCCAGCCAGCGAAGGCCGTGGATGCGGCGCGGACGGCTGCTGCGGCATCGGCGGCCGATGAAGCCGGAAAGCGGCCGACGATGTCGTCGGTGTCGGCCGGATTGATGTCATCGAACTCCTTGCCGCTCGCGCTCCCGGACCACTTCCCGTCGATATGGTTCTTGAACGACTCGATCTCGGCGGGCGTCGCGCGGGCGTATGCCGCCTGCGTCGTGGTATTGGACATGACTATGGTGCCTTTCTCTAGCTCCAGAACAGGACGGCGCAAATCGTCGACACAAACAGGCCGGTCAGCACGGGCAGCAGCAGCGCACGCACCGTATCCAGCACCGACACGCGCGCGAATCCCGCCACTGCGATCAGCGACGACCATGCGATCAGGGTGCCGCCGCCGGTCCATACCGCGCCCATCTGCCCGACCGCGCACAGCGTGGTCACGTCGAAGCTGACCGTGGGTCCGAGTGCGCCCGCCAGCGAGCCGGTGAGCGGCAGACCTGCGAAGCCGGAGCCGTCGACGCCGGTGATCATGCCGACGATCAGAACCCCGAACGCCACCAGGACGTGATTGTGCGGAATCCATGCCTGCGCGGCCTGGATCAGGTTGAACAATAGCGGCGGCGCTTCCGCGACCGGGACATTGAGAACGCCGGCCGCGAGATCGCCGCCCGCGCCCATGAAAAAGAAACCGGCGATCGGCAAAACCGACCCCATCGCCTTGAAGGCAAAGACGAAGCCATCGGTGATATGGTCGGCGCAGACGTCGAGGCTCCGGCGCGGGCCTTCGGCAGCGAGCGTGGCCAGGATCATCAGGGCAGCGCCCATGCCGCCGACGAGCGCGGCCGCGTCGCCGCCCTTGAGTTCCGGCAGGCCGCTGGCTACGCCCAATTTGGGCAGCACCATCACCGCGATCACGCCGGCGAAACCGACGGGGGTGAGAATGGCGAACAGTTTCGACCAGCCGGCACGACGCCCGCCCGGGATCGGCAGGTCGGTCCTTATCTGAGTGTCGACGGCGAGCGGTTCTTCATAGCTGGCGCCGGTGCTGCGCGCGATCTCCGCCTTGTCGAAAGTGCCGGCAGCTTCCAGCCGCTTGAGCTCGCCGTTGCTCGATTGGCCCTGCCAGCGCACCAGCAGCGCTTCGCTGCCCGGGCGAATGAGTTTGCGAATCGAGAAGTAGGCGAGCAGCAACGCCACACCGCCGGTAATCAGCGACAGTGACAGCGCGCGGTCGGCAACCGCAGCGGCGCTGATTGCAGCGCCCGCGGCCTTGGCGCTGATGCCGGGAGCGACGCCGATGACGTAATCGGACGACAATGCCATGCCCTGGCCGGCGATCGCGATCGCCATGGCGCCCGCGAGCGGCGGCAGCCCGGCGACGATCGCCGCAGGCAAAAGCACCGCGGAAACAAGTGGAACGGCCGGCGTCGGCCAGAAGAACAGCGAGATGACGTAGGTCACGGCAGAAAGCACGAAAAAGGCGATGTGACCGTTCGTCATCACCGTCCGGAACGGTTGCACCATCAGCACGTCGGAGCGCAGTGACTTCAGCGCGTTCAACAGCGAGGTGATCAGGGCGATCACGAGAAAGATGTTGAACAGCTCTTTTGCCGCGACAAAGCTCGCATTGAAGATGCTTCCAAGCGCGCTCACCGGGCTGTGCGTCCAGACCAGCGCGACGGCGAAGGTGGCGACGATCGAAGGCACCACGACATTGGCGCGCAGGATCATCGTCAGCACGACGGCCATCACGCCGGCGAGGTAGACCCAGTGTGCTGCGGTTATCGTGACATGTTCGCTCATTCTTCCTTCCCCCCGGTTGGAACCGATCGACCGATCCATGTCCTAAGATTGTATACTGTATGCGATGGCGCAAGCATTAATTCGAAGTGACTTCGTTTTAGGCCTTTTGTTGGAGGATTGTGCAGGATTACTGGAAACTATCCGGTTGACAGTTATTACATACTGTATACAATTTCAAACGAAGAATCCGAGCCGGCTCTCAAGCCGCCCAACTTCCATCAAAGGAGCGCGACGATGCCAGAATTGATGAATCACGTGGAATTCCGCACGGCTCTCGAGAATGCCATCAAGGGCAAGAGCGCCAACAAGGCGCCATTCAGCATCGCCTGGGCCAGCGGCAGACTGAGCCGCGACGCATCTCGCCAAATGGGCGGAAAATCACTACCACTACGTTGGGCCGTTCGCGGACTATCTGGCCTACATCTACGCGCGGATGCCGGCGCATTATCACCGAAGCCAAGGATTTCCTGCTCTCCAACATGTATGAGGAAGAGATCGGCGGCGACCGCCATACCGACCTGCTGATCCGCTTTGCCGAGGCCTGTGGCACGACGCGCGCGCGCGTTATCGATCCCGACAACATGACCGCGACCACGCGCGGTCTGCAGAGCTGGTGCTACGCGGTCGCCATGCGCGAAGATCCGATCGTCGCGGTTGCGGGTCTCGTGGTCGGTCTTGAGTCGCAGGTGCCGTCGATCTATCGCAAGCAGACGCCGACGCTGCGCGAGAAGTACAAATTCACCGACGAGGAGGTCGAATTCTTCGATCTCCACATCGTCTCCGACGAGATCCATGGCGAGCGCGGCTATCAGATCGTGCTCGAGCATGCCGACACCGTCGAGCTGCAGCAGCGTTGCCTGAAGATCTGCGAAATCGGCGCCCAGATGCGGTTGTTGTACACCACCGCGCTCTATTGGGACTATGTCGCCAAGGACATTCCGATCGGCGAGATCGAGAACATCGAGCCGAAGGTGGAGCACGCCGAACGGCAATTGTTGCAGGCCTGACCGGGTGCCGCGCGTCACCTTTCATCGCGACGGCCAGGCCTACCAGGGCGAGGTCGCCGAGAACACCAATCTCGTGGTGCGGGCGGGCATCAGGCAGTTTCCCTTTCCGCATCTGCGATTTGGCTGCGGAATGGGGAAGTGCGGGAAATGCGCCTGCCGTGTTCTCAACGGCGCCGAGCAATTGCCGGAGCCGAACTGGAAGGAAAAGAAGCGGTTGGGTCCGGGGCTCGACGAAGGCTACCGCCTGGTTTGCCAGCTCTGGATCAATCACGACGTGGAACTTGAGCAAGACAAGATTCCGGACGAGCCACCGGCACCCCTTGTTCCGTGAGGCCATCGCGAACAGCGAACGAAGCGGCGTCAAAGACGAATAGGAGCTGCGATGTATGTCATACTAACCAGCAAGCCCGGACAGTTCAGGACCGAGGTCGCCCGTGGCCTGCGGCCGTTGGAAGCCTATGATTATCTGTTCTACGGGGAGACCAAGGCGCGTTTCGTGATCGCGGAACTGCTTGAAGAGCGCACCAAGATCCGCGTCATCGAGGACGACACCGCGATCGTCAACGACGTGCCTTCGAAATTCCTGGAAAAATTCGAGACTACCGAGCTTGCTCTGAAAGAACTCCGTCACCTCACAAGCTTCGGTCACATGCAGACGGAGCTGCGCAAGACGGCGCTGCCAGCAAACTAAGCCATTTGGCAAATGACATGATTCCGGCATGCCATGATTCAAGTCACATTCCTGACAAATAATGCCAAGGTGGCCAGCGCGCCGGAGAACAGCAATCTGCTGCGGGTCTCGCTGCGCGAGCAGGGCGGCATTCCCTTCAAATGCGGTGGCGGGCTGTGCGGCACCTGCAAGTGCAGGATCGAGCAAGGGCTGGAGCATACCGATGCCATCAAACCCAAGGAACGCAAGCACCTGACCGAAGAACAATTCAAGGCCGGCTACCGCATGGCCTGTCAGACCTTTGTCAACGGCGACGTCAGCGTATCCTGGGTGCCGTTGGCGGAGCGCAATGCATCTGTCCCGCGAATCGAGCCGGTCCCCGTGAAGGCAGCGACGCCGCCCGAAACGCCTGTATAGCGGCGCGCGCGGACGTGTTGCCCGGCGCACCGTCGCGCAGGTCGTGGATAGCGGCGGGTGGCATAAGGTGTAGATTGCAGTAAACTGCCGGCGGTGCAGCCTGCTTCGAGCGTGAGCGTAGTATTGATCGGCGTTAATGCATCCGGAGTCGGCAGGCGTGCTGACTAAAACTGGGGATAGATCACCGACATGGCGCTCACGACCGGAACACATAAACGTCGGCTTGGCGAGGAGCATTCGTCACTTCACGATCGGGTGGTCATGGAGCTGCGTCAGGCCATCCTGTCCGGGCGATTGAAGCCGGGCGAACGTTTGATCGAAGGCCATCTTGCCGACGAACTGGGGGTCTCCCGCAATCCCGTGCGCGAAGCGATCCGGGCACTCGCCTCCGAGGGCTTGATCGAAGTCACGGCGCGGCGCGGGGCGGCGGTCGCAACCATGACGGAGCAGGAAGCGCGCGAGACCATTGAGGTGCGCGCCCTGCTGGAAGGACAGAATGCCAGGCTGGCGGCGCGCCGCCAGGACGGGCAGATCATCAAGCGCATTGAGGCGGTGCTGGCCAAGGGCACCGCGGCAGTCGCGTCCAAACGCTTCGACCAGCTCTTCGATCTCAACCAGCGCTTCCACAGCGAGCTTGCGGCCGCTGGACAAAATACGGTTTTGGGCGACCTGCTGCAAAAGCTGCGTGAACGCACCGCGATGCTGTTCGCACCGATGGATCCCAGCCGGCAAGCCCGCTCATGGGAAGAGCACGCAGCGATCCTGCGCGCGATTATTCAGGGAGACGAGCGCACTGCCGCTACGCTCGCCGCTGAACACGTCATGCGCGCGGGAATGGACTTTCTGGTCGGCCTCAACACCGAGGGAGATGGTCCGCTGCTTGTACTGCCTGAACGAAGCATAACGACTGACGGTGCCAATCGGGAAATTTCGGGATCGCCGCGCCAGCCGTTTCAGCAGATTAAAGCGTCTGCGAAAGGAAACCCGCAGCCGGGAGGAGCTCGTCTGCCGCGTCGTCACAGGAGCGCTCCAGGGAGCCGACCCAAGCCAAAAGCGACGGCGTCCTCCTGACCAACCAGTGTTCACTCGGGCGGATTGCGCCTCGAGAATGCGAAGCCATATCCACATCGTCGTCCCGGCCTTGAGCCGGGACCCATAACCACAGGACGTTGTGTTGCGCGAAGTCGTCGAACGGCATCCTTCAACAATAAGCCGCGGCGTCCCGATGAGCGCACTTGCGCTCACGCTGGGGTCCCGGCTCAAGGCCGGGACGACGTTGAGAGACGAGGCGTCGCGCCCCGCTATCCGCCGCCGCCGCCATAACTCTGCACGAGGCTGCCGGCGACCAGCGCCCAGCCGTCGACCAGCACGAAGAAGATCAGCTTGAACGGCAGCGACACCACCACCGGCGGCAGCATCATCATGCCCATCGACATCAGAATCGAGGCGACCACGAGGTCGATGATCAGGAACGGCAGGAACAGCAGAAAACCGATCTCGAAAGCGCGCTTCAATTCGGAAATCATGAAGGCCGGGATCAGAATCCGCAGCGACATGTCGGCGGGGGTCGCCGGCGGCGGCTCGCCCGAGAGATCCATGAACAGCTTGAGGTCTTTCTCGCGCACATTTTTCTGCATGAAGCCGCGCAGCGGCACCGAAGCGCGCTGCAGCGCGTCCTCGACGCTGATCTGGTTGGCGATCAGGGGCTTGATGCCGTCGTCATATGATTTCTGCAGCACCGGGCCCATCACGAACGCGGTCAGAAACACCGCCAGCGCAATGATGACGGTGTTCGGCGGCGCGGTCGCGGTGCCGAGCGCGGTGCGCAACAGCGAGAGCACGACGACGATCCGGGTGAACGACGTCATCATGATCAGGATCGACGGCGCGACCGACAGCACCGTCAAGAGCGCGATCAGCTGGATCGCACGCTCGGTGACGCCGCCATTGCCCTGGCCGAGATTGATGCTGATGTCCTGCGCAAGCGCAGGCACCGCCAGTAAACCGGCGGCTATCAGAGTGGCAAAAAATAATACTCTACGCGGAAGGGTCGCCGGGCTCACGAAGGGGACTTGGGACGACCGAGCAGCGATGCCATCTCGTCTTCCAGATTTTCAAAGCCGCTCTTTCCCGCAGGTGCGGGCACCGGCGGCGGCAACGGTTCGACGCTGCGAGCCGCACTGCGGCCGGCGGGCGGTTCGGGGGCGACCGGCGGCGCGCCGATACGCGGCTCAGTGTCGCCGGCGGGCCGGCGAAGTGCGGCTTCCAGGCGTTGCGCCATCTCGGCCAAATTCTGGTCTGCCGACGATAGGGCCGGAGCCGGAGCCGGAGCGGGGATCGGGGGCGGCGCTGGAGGCGGCGGCGGTGCAACGGCGCGTTCCGGGGCGCGGATCGGCGGTGGCTTCGGCGCTTCGCTCTGACGTGTCGGGCGCGGCATCATCGGCTCGGTGCGCGACGGCATCACGCCACGCGACGGCGGCGGCTCGGGGCGCGGTTCGGGCCTTAGTTCAGGCCGCGGTTCCATCCGCAATTCGATACGTGATTCCTGGCGGCTGCCGATCGGTTCGGGCGCGAAGCCGGCCAAAGGATCGCTGCGGTCGCCGCGATCGATACGGTCGCTGCGCCGTTCCGAGATAGCGGGCGCCACTGGGCGGCGGACTTCGTCGGCGAAAGCGGGCCGGGCCGGGCGGGGCGGCGGCTCGGGCATCTGCGGTTCGGGAAGCTCGAAAGCCTCAGTGCGCGGGCCGTCATCGCCCCAGTTGCCGGCATCCGGCAGCGGCGAAATTCTGGCCTGCGGTTCGGAACCAACCGGCGGCCGCGACGGCATCTGATCCCTTCCGGGCATCGCGCGCACGATATTGGGCTCGACGACGATGTCGGTCGGACCGCCGATCATCAGGAGGTGTTCGATATTGTCACGCCGCACCAGCACCAGCCGGCGGCGGCCATCCACCGCGGCAGCGTCAATCACGGCCAGCCGCGGCATCCGGCCCCGGTTGGTGTTGGCGCCCAGCCGGTTGCCGGCGAATCGGCGCACCAGCCAGGCGGCGAGGCCGATCAGCGCCAGAACCGCCACGAATGCGAAGAAAAATGTCAGAGCCTGCATGCTTTGTCCCCGGCAAACGGCGTTTTCTTCAAGAGTTTGTTTGCTTCAAGTCCAGTTTCTTCAAGTCTCGGCGTTGAAGGTGGATCGAAAACGGTCGCGCGTGGCGAACGAAGCCTCTATCCGGCCCTAAACGTTAATTTCCCACGGCAGAAACTGCCGCCCCATATCCTAATAACCTATGAATCGCTTGAGCCAAAACGACTTCTCGCAATCCCAACGCCTTTGATTTCATTGGTTAACGCAGCATTCGTGGCGAAAATGCGCACGGTGCCCGGCAAATCGGCATTGGCGCGAGACATTGTCCACCCCGGCAATTTTAACCCGCTGTTAACCATACACACGGCAAATTCTGCCCACCTCCCGCGGCGTCGTGCCGTCAGGTGAGGGGGAGAGCGGCGCGATGGCTATCAACGATCTTCCGATGCTGGCGGCGCTGCGCACCAAGATGCAATGGCATCAGGAGCGCCAGCGGGTGCTCTCCGAAAATGTCTCCAACTCCGATACGCCGAATTTCAAGCCGCGCGACCTGGTTGCACCGAAATTCGACGTCACCGGCGCCAGTCCCACCGGATCGATCGGGCCGCTGGCGATGGCACGCACCAGCGCCAGCCATATGGTGATGGCCGGCGCCGATCCGACCTTCGAGCAGAACGGTAGGGTCGGGTTCGAGACCAGACCGGCCGGCAATGCCGTCAACCTGGAAGACGAGATGCTCAAGGTCTCGGCCAACCAGATGGACTATGCGGCGGTGACCTCGCTCTACAGCAAGAGTCTTCATCTCTTGAAGACCGCGATCGGCAAGGCCTGACGCATGATCCGGACTGGGAAGAGATAAGGGAGCGGCAGCATGGCAACCGACGCAAACGATTTCGTCCGCTCGATGGGCATCGCGACCTCCGGTTTGCGCGCGCAGTCCGGCCGGATGCGGGTGATCTCGGAAAATATCGCCAATTCGAGTTCCACCGCGCCGACCGCCGGCGGCGATCCCTACCGCCGCAAGGTGCCGACATTTTCTTCCGAGCTCGATCGCACGCTGGATGCCCGGGTGGTGACGCTGGGCAAGATCAAGCCCGACCAGAGCGCGTTCAACATCAAATACGAGCCCAGCAATCCGGCGGCGGACGCCTCCGGCAATGTCAAATACCCCAACGTCAATCCGTTGATCGAAATGACCGACATGCGCGAAGCGCAGCGGTCTTACGAGGCGAACCTCAACATCATCAGCGCGACGCGCCGGATGATCCAACGCACGCTCGACATCCTCAAGAGCTGAACAGGAAACCTTAAACCATGGCTTCTCCGTCAGTCGCTGCAAATGCCTACGCCGCACTCTCCCGCATCATGGATGGCAACGGCGCCGCCTCCACCGGAAAAGGCACTGAAGTCGGTGGCGGGCAATCCTTCAGTTCCGTGCTCAAGGACGCGATCGGCAGCGTGCTCGATACCGGGCGCAAATCCGACGCGCAGACCGTCGCGATGGCGAATGGCAAGGCCAATGTCATGGACGTGGTGACGGCGGTGGCGGAAACCGACGTCGCCGTCTCGACCCTGGTGTCGGTGCGCGACAAGGTCATCCAGTCCTACGAAGACATCATGAAGATGGCGATCTGAATAGTCCTCATCCTGAGGAGGCGCGTCAGCGCCGTCTCGAAGGATGGCGGAGGTTTTGAGTCTCGCGGTTCGAGACGCGCGCGATGCGCGCTCCTCACCGTGAGGGGAACAAGGATGTAGCAATGACCGGTGCTGAAACCCTCGACGTGGCGCGCGATGCGATCTGGACCATTGTGGTGGTGTCGTCGCCGCTGATGGTCGTCGGTCTGGTGGTCGGCGTCGTGGTGTCGCTGTTCCAGGCGCTGACCCAGATCCAGGAACAGACGCTGGTGTTCGTGCCGAAGATTCTCGCGATCTTTGTGACATTATTGCTGGCGCTGCCGTTCATGGCGGATGCGCTGCACAGCCACATGATGCGGATATCATCGCGAATCATAGGCGGTTGAGGCACAATGCGTCGATCATGCGCATCGATATCTCATTGCTGCCCGCGCTCGCCGCCGCTTTCATGCTGGTGTTCGCCCGCGTCGCCGCCATGGTAATGGTGTTGCCGGCGCTGGGTCAGTCCAATATTCCGGTTCGCATCAAGATTGCGATCGCGGTGCTGCTAACGCTGATCATCCTGCCGCTGCACCGCACCGCCTACACCATCGACATGAGCTCGATGACGCCGCTTTTGGTTTCGATGCTGCATGAGATCATCATCGGCGTCGTGCTCGGCGCTACCGCGCAGGTGGCGATGTCGGCGCTGCAGGTCGCGGGATCGGTGATCGCCCAGCAGCTCGGGCTTGGATTTGTCACCGCGGTCGATCCGACCCAGGGCCAGCAGGGCGTGGTGATCGGAAACTTCCTGACCATGCTCGGCGTGACGCTGCTGTTTGCCACCGACAGTCATCATCTCATCATCGCCGCGCTCAACGACAGCTACACGATTTTCTCGCCGGGCGATCTGGTGCCGAGCGGCGACGTCGCCGAACTCGCCACCCGCGCCTTTAGCGCAGCGTTCAAGATCGGCATGCAATTGTCGGCGCCGTTTTTGGTGTTCGGCCTCGTCTTCAATATCGGCCTTGGCGTGCTGGCGCGGCTGATGCCGCAGATGCAGGTCTATTTCGTCGGCGTGCCGCTGTCGATTCTCACCGGCTTTCTGATCTTCGCCGCCGTGCTCGCCGCGATGATGGGAACATTTCTCGACTATTTCGTCGGCGTCATGCACGACCTGATACCGCTCAACTGAAAGCCTGAAAGACGATGGCGGAAGAAGACGAAGGCGCAGAACGCACAGAAGACCCCACGCAAAAACGTCTGGATGACGCCCTCGAACGCGGCGATGTCGCCAAAAGCCAGGAGGTCAATACCTGGTTCATGATCGCCGGCGCGACGCTGATATTGTCGTCTTTCTCAGGTTCGATCGGCAGCATTCAGATGCCGCTGCGTAATCTGATCGCCAATTCGTGGATGATCCACGCCGACGGAAACAGTCTGCTCGAACTGGCGAAGACCCTCGCTTATATGCTGCTTTCCGCGCTCGGCGTGCCGCTGCTGCTGCTGGCGCTGGCGGCGATCGCGGGCAACATGCTGCAGCATCGCCTGGTGTGGTCGGCGGAATCCCTGACGCCCAAATTCAGCAAGATCTCGCCCGCCTCCGGCGCCAAGCGGATCTTCGGCAAGCAGGCGGCCGCAAATTTCGGCAAGGGCCTGTTCAAGCTGTTCGCGCTGGGCGCGGTGATGACGATGATCCTCTGGCCGGAACGGCTTCGTTTGGAGTCGATGCTGCATTTCGATCCGAACATGATTTTCGGCGTGATCACCGGGCTGACCATCCATCTGATGGGCGCCGTGGTGGCGATGCTCGCGGTGGTCGCGATCGCGGATTATTTCTTCCAGTACCGGCAATGGTACAACCGGCAGAAGATGTCGCTGCAGGAAATGAAGGAAGAGTTCAAGCAGTCCGAAGGCGACCCGCACATCAAGGGCCGGATCCGGCAACTGCGACACGCGCGGATGAAGAAGCGCATGATGTCCGCCGTTCCCAAGGCCTCCGTGATCATCACCAACCCGACCCACTACGCCGTCGCGTTGTCCTATCAGCGCGGCATGGCGGCGCCGATCTGCGTGGCCAAGGGCGTCGATCAGATCGCCTTGAAAATCAGGCAGGTCGCCGGCGAGCACGACATTCCCATCGTGGAAAACGTGCCGCTGGCGCGCGCATTGTACGCCACTGTGGAGGTCGACCAGGAGATCCCGGTCGAGCACTATCATGCGGTCGCCGAAATCATCGGCTACGTGATGGGCCTCAAGCGCGGGTTTTCGGGCCAGCGGGCGTGATGCAAGCAGGAGTTGGCCCGGGAACGGTTGGCCCCGGAGGTGCCGGAAATGCGTGTAACCAGCGAAATAACGGCATGATGGACTTGCGTTGGCGGGTCCGATTCAGGCACTCAGGAGCAAGCGTACAAAGCGCGCATCACCTTCAAGTCGACAGGCCGCGTCCCCTGGCATGACCGCCGAACCTGACCACGATCCCTTACCGGAGCCGCCCGCCCATGAGCCGGCGCGGCGCAGCGGCAGCATCGTGCTGGTGCTGCTGGTGGCCGGCGGGATCGTCGCGGCCGCGGTGGCGCTGATGACCATCGGCCGGGCGCAAGCCCAGCCTTATATCCTGGGCCTGCTGGCGCTGCTGGCGACGGTCGGGCTGTTCAATTTGTTCG
Organism: uncultured Alphaproteobacteria bacterium; assembly: GCA_963790595.1. GTDB lineage: Bacteria > Pseudomonadota > Alphaproteobacteria > Rhizobiales > Xanthobacteraceae > Bradyrhizobium. The sequence goes on from CAWBPE010000020.1 coordinate 150,790, forward strand.
CCTATGCGGCGGGGATCATCCGCTTCGCCGACCGCTCGACCGACGATCCCGTCATCCGCCGTATCGCCGATCAGGCCTATGACGGTATCGCGGTCACCGATCCCGGCGGCCATGTGGTCTATTTCAACGCCGCCTATCTGGCGCTCACCGGAGCGACGACCGCGCTCGATGTGCGCCCGGTGGAACGGGTTTTTATTGGCAATCCCGATGTCTCCGAGGCGGTGTTTCGCCTGCTCAAGGCGGCGCGCGAGGGCAAGCGGCAGCAGGAAGAGGTCCGCATTGCCGGTCAGGACGGCAATCAAGGCCGCTGGCTGCGGATGCGGGTACGGCCGCTCGGCCAGAGCAAGCGCGAGATGAAATACGCGGTGTGGTCGATTGCCGACATCACCCGCGACCGCGAACGGCAGGAAGATGTTTTCCAGGAATTGCAGCACGCGATCGAATATCTCGATCACGCGCCATGCGGCTTCTTCTCGGTCAATGCCGCCGGCGACATCGTCTACATCAACGCGACGCTCGCAAACTGGCTCGATCATGATCTGGCGGAAATCGGTTCGGGCGGCCTGAAGCTGGCCGATATCGTGTCCGGCGACGGCGCGTCGCTGCTGACATCGATCACGCCGGTGCCGGGCGAAGTCAAAACCGAAGTGTTCGACATTGATCTGCGCATGCGCGGCGGCAAGACCGTGCCGGTGCGGCTCTATCACAAGCTGGCCTTCGGGGCCGACGGCGTGCCCGGCGCATCGCGCACGCTGGTGATCAGCCGGGCTCGGGACGAGCGGGCCGATCCGCAGCGCGCCGCCGAAGTACGCTTTATGCGTTTCTTCGACCACACCCCGATGGCGATCGCGACCGTCGATCGCGGCGGCGCGGTAGTCCGCGCCAATGCGCGCTTCGCCAAGCTGGCGCAAGCGCTCACCGCTGACGGCGCCGCCAGCAAGTCGATCTTTAGAACCGTCAATATGCGCGATCGCAGCCTGCTGATCGCGGCGATCAACCAGGCCGCCGAGGGGCAGGGCGATATCCCGCCGGTTGAGGCGATGCTGGATGGACCCAAGGAGCGCTGGGGGCAGTTCTTCGTCACGACCGTCGAGGAAGACGAACGCGAGACCGAAGCCGCCATCGTCTACATGCTGGAGACCACCGAGCGGCGAACGCTGGAGAACCAGATCAACCAGTCGCAGAAGATGGACATGGTCGGCCAGCTCGCCGGCGGCATCGCACACGACTTCAACAACGTGCTCTCCGCCATCATGATGGCGAACGATTTCCTGCTGAACGCGCACAAGCCGACCGATCCGTCGTTCCAGGACATCATGCAGATCAAGCAGAACGCGACCCGCGCGGCGACGCTGGTGCGGCAACTGCTGGCATTCTCGCGCCGCCAGACACTGCGGCCGCAGGTGCTCGATCTCGGCGACGCATTGTCCGACCTCACCATGTTGTTGCGCCGGCTGATCGGCGAAAAGGTCAAGCTCGACCTCGTGCATGGCCGCGATCTGTGGCCGGTGAAGGTCGACGTCTCGCAGTTCGAGCAAGTCATCGTCAATCTGGCCGTCAACGCCCGCGATGCGATGCCCGAGGGCGGCAAGCTGACGGTGCGGACCGGCAATCTGTCGTCGGAAGATGCCGCCGGGCTGTCCTACAAGGGCATGCCCGCCGCGGATTACGTGCGGATCGATGTCTCCGACACCGGCACCGGGATTCCGGCCGAGATCGTCGACAAGATCTTCGAGCCGTTCTTCTCCACCAAAGAGGTCGGCAAGGGCACCGGGCTGGGCCTCTCGACGGTATACGGCATCGTCAAGCAGACCGGCGGTTTCGTCTATGTCGATTCCGAAGCCGGCAAGGGCACGTCGTTTCATATCTTCCTGCCGCGGCATCACGCCGAGAAGGAAGTTGCACCTGACATCGCCGCTGCCAATGGCGCGGCCACCCATGGCGTCGCCAAAGAGCCGCCGCCGGCGGAAGTGAAACCGCGCACCGATTTGACCGGGCAGGGCACCATCCTGCTGGTCGAAGACGAGGACGGCCTGCGCTCGCTCAACGCGCGGGGCTTGCGCTCGCGCGGCTACAGCGTGATCGAGGCGGCGAACGGCCTCGAGGCGATGGAAGCGCTGGAAGAAAAGAACGGCGCGGTCGATCTCGTGGTGTCCGACGTGGTGATGCCGGAAATGGACGGTCCGACGCTGCTCAAGAACATGCGCGGCCGCAATCCGGACCTCAAAATCATCTTTGTGTCGGGTTACGCCGAAGACGCCTTCGAGAAGAGCTTGCCGGAGAACCAGCAATTCGCCTTCCTGCCGAAGCCTTTCACGCTGAGCCAGTTGGTCGCCGCGGTGAAGGAAACCATGGCGCCGTCGTGATGGCCGCCTTGGTTAAGCGAATGGCCGGCCCCTTGCGGTGGCGAGCGCAATACCGCAATACAATGAGCGTCCTTGCCGCATCCCCGCGACCGAGCGCCGCAGCCTGTATCCCCAATGATGGCTTCACTTTCAGCCCATACGGCCCATGTTAGTGGCGTTTCCCCCCGCACGGGGATTTGAGGAAATTGACATGAAATTTACGCAACGCGCCCGCGGCATCGTTCAGGCGATGGCCATCATCCTGTCGCTGGCGTTACCCGTGATGTTGGCCGTCGCATCATCGGCCGACGCCCGGATCGGCGGCGGCGTGAGCTCGGGTTCCCGGGGATCGCGGACGTTTTCCGCGCCGCCGAGCACCTCGACCGCGCCGGGTACCGCGCAGCCGTTCAACCGCACCATCACCCAGCCGGGTAGCCCGGGCCTGGGCGCGCCGGCTGGCGGCGGCTTCTTCAATCGGCCCGGCATGGGCCTGTTCGGCGGTCTCGCCGCGGGCTTCCTTGGCGCCGGCCTGCTTGGCATGCTGTTCGGCGGCGGAATGTTCGGTGGACTGGGTGGATTGTCCTCGATCTTCGGTCTGATCCTGCAGATCGGCCTGATCATCATCGTGGTTCGGCTGGCGATGTCGTGGTGGCAGCGCCGTCACGAGACCGCCTATGCCGGCGCCCCCGCGGGCGGGATGGGCGGGGCATCGACCTTCCGCACCGGATCGGGTTTCGGCCTGGGATCGGGCAGCGCGCCGCTTGAAATCGGCCCCAGCGACTATGAAGCCTTCGAGCGATTGCTCGGCGAGCTTCAGACCGCGTGGTCGAACGAGGATATCGCCAAGCTGCATACGCTGGCGACGCCGGAAATGGTGTCGTATGTCACGCAGGATATCGCGGAGCACAAGGCCCAGAACCTCGTCAACACGGTCACCGACGTCAAGCTGTTGCAGGGCGATCTCGCCGAAGCCTGGCGCGAAGGCGACACTGATTTCGCCAGTGTCGCGCTGCGCTACACGCTGATCGACAAGACCGTCGATCGTGCCTCTGGCCGGCTGGTCAAGGGCAGCGACCAGCCCACCGAGGCGACGGAAGTGTGGACCTTCCTGCGCGAGCGTGGCGGCCCTTGGGAACTGTCGGCGATCCAGCAGACCTGATCTTTTGCCATAAGATGACGATACAAGGCGCTGCGGTTGATTCCGCGGCGCCTTTTCATTTTCGGGCGCTTCATTGCGGCGTTGCGAAAGCGGAATAATGTCGCGTTGCCTGGGTTGATGTCAGACGGGGCCAGATCGTCAACGAGCCCGGTAAGACAAATCCGCAAAAGCAAACCGCAAAAATAGCCTGCAAAAATAACCTGAAAAAACAACCCGGAGGAATCGATGTCCATGTTCACCAAGATGATCTCGCCTGTATGTTTTTGCCTCGCCGCCGGTTTGAGCGCGGCAGCGCCGGCGCAGGCGCAATCGGCCAACACGACGTTCTTCGTCACCAGTAACGGCATCGGCAACGGCGCCAATCTCGGCGGTCTGGCCGGAGCCGACAATCACTGCCAGACGCTGGCGCAGGCCGCGGGAGCGGGCGCCAAAACCTGGCGCGCTTATCTCTCGACGCAAGCCGCCGAAGGCAAGCCTGCGGTGAATGCGCGCGATCGCATCGGCAAGGGACCGTGGCAGAATTCAAAGGGCGTCGTCGTTGCCAAGGACGTCGCCGAACTCCACGCTGCCAACAATCTCACCAAGCAGACGGCGCTGAGCGAAAAGGGCGATGTCATCAACGGCCGCGGCGATACGCCGAACCGGCATGACGCGCTGACGGGATCGCAGGCCGACGGCACGGCTTTCCCGGCCGGCGAAGATCGCACCTGCAAGAACTGGACAAGCAGCACGCAGGGATCCGCGATGCTCGGTCATTCCGATCGCATCGGGTTGCGCGATGACGATGCGTCGAAATCCTGGAACAGTTCGCATCCCTCGCGCGGACCGGATGGCGGCTGCTCGCAGAACGATCTCAAGAGCACCGGCGGCGACGGCCTTTTGTACTGCTTCGCGGCGAACTGAACGGCATTTGCGTCTGCAATAGAGAAGGCCGCCTGCAATGGGCGGCCTTCGTTTATCGGCAATCCTGTACGGAGCCTTACCAGCAGGGCCGGCACCAGCAGCGGTAGGGGCCGCAGGCCCTGACATAGCCCGGTCCGCACCAGCGGCCGTAACCCCGGCACGCGGTTTCCTTGATCGGCGAGAAGTTTCGCGCGGCGCCCGGAATGGCGGCGCCGGTGGATGTCGCGGCGTTGGCGCTCCATCCGATCGGGTTCACCAAAAGAATTGTGGCGGCCGCCAATATCGTAAATGCAAGTTTGCGCATGGGCTCTCCTGTTCAGGTTGGTGTCACTTTCGGGCCAGCGTCCCGCATTTGGGTTAGCGTCCCGCGCAGCCAGTTTATCATTTTCAGGGCGCGCCGGAATTTGGTTTTTCACACAGCTTCTAAAATTTTTTTCAGGCCTGCTTTTGAACCGATCGGTCCGACCCGCGGACTCACGCGATGGTGTTGCCCTGAACGAGCCAATGCCCGAGCCGCAATCATCCTCGGACTATGCCGCGGCGACTGCGCGCGTGGCCGGTCCGCTTGATGCTTCGTCCTCACGAATGAAGCGGGCGGCGGCCTCGATGGCTGCCGGCAATTGTGCTGGGTTGACCGGCCTGGCGAACAGATAGCCCTGGCCCTTGGCGCAGCCTTCGCGCGCCAGAAATTCCCATTGCGCTTCGGTTTCGATGCCTTCGGCCAGCACGGGCATGCCGAGGCTTACGCCGAGCGCCAGCACGGTGCGCACGATCGCCGCGGCGGCGCCGTCGTCCGGCAGCCGTTTGACGAAGGACTGATCGAGCTTGATCTTGTCGAAGGGAAACGCGTGCAATGTCGCCAGCGACGAATATCCGGTGCCGAAATCGTCCATCGCCACCGAGATTCCCATTGCCTTCAATTTGCGCAGGATATGCAGTCCGCGGCTCTGGTCCGACATGATGGTGGATTCCGTAACCTCGACCTCAAGCCGCCGCGGCGACAGGCCGGTTTCCAGCAAAATTTCATGGATGGTTTCGGCCAGATCCTCGCGGCCGAACTGCACCGGCGACAGATTGACCGCGACAGTGCCGGGAATCTTGCCGTCGGCGGCGTCGCGGCAGGCGGTGCGCAGCGCCCACTCGCCCATGCCGATGATCGCCTCGGTCTCCTCCGCCAGCGGGATGAATTCCGCCGGCGAAATCATGCCGCGCTTCGGATGGCGCCAGCGCATCAACGCCTCGGCGCCGCAGATTTTTCCGTCGTCGAGGGTTGTCTGCAACTGGTAATGCAGTTCGAGTTCGTTGCGCTCGGCCGCGGTCTGTAGATCGCGGGCCAGCGCCCGGCGGGCGCGGGCGCTGTCGTCCATCTCGCGCTGATATTGGCAGATGGTGCCGCGCTGCTTGCTCTTGCCGCGGTACATCGCGAGCTTGGCATTGCTCAGGAGCTGATCACGTTCCGGCGTATCGATCGGGAATACCGAGAAGCCGATCGAGGCGGTGAGGGCGACCGGCTGGCCCTGCACGGCAAAAGGTTTGGCGAAGGCTTGCGCGATCCGGCCGGCGAAGGCGTGGGCGTCGTAGGGGTGATTGCCCGATGTCTGCAAGCCCAGGAATTCGTCGCCGCTCTGGCGGGCCAAAAACTCTCCCTCGCCGAGCACGCGGCGCATCCGGTCAGCGACTTCGATCAGCAGGAGATCGCCGGCGCTGTGGCCGAACACGTCGTTGATGTCCTTAAAACCGTCGACATCGATCGAGAATGCCGCGAGCTTGTGCGCCTTCTCATGCGCCTCGGCCGCATCGAACGCCAGCCGTTCGTTGAAGGCGATGCGATTGGGCAGGCCGGTCATGGTGTCGTTGAACGACAGCTGATGAATCCGGTCGGCCGATTCCGTGCGGGCGCGAAGATCGATGATGTAGGTCGAAAAGCCGCTGCCCATCACCAGAAGGACGGCGCCGACCACCGCAAAGCCAAGCATGTGGGCCGGGATCAAATAGGATGGCAGCACGATCGAGGGATCGGGGATGGCCGTCGTCGATGCCGTCAGCGCGTAATGCATGACGCAGATCATGAACGCCAGCACGATCGCGGCGCCATGACGGCACCAGCGCGTCACCGGCCGGTTGGCGCGGTTGACGGCCAGCGCGCTGAGGCCAAGGCCGAGCACAAAGGTCATCACGATGCCGTAGATGTTCCACTGCGTGGTGCCGGCGATGTGCCAGGCCTTCAGGCCGATGAAATGCATTCCGAGAATGCCGACGCCCATGATCAGGCCGCCCAATTCCGGCGCCAGCGTAAAATGCCGGCTGCCGATCTCGAAGCCGATCAGGCAGGAAATCACGGCGACCACCAGCACGAGGCCGGTGGCGACCGGCTCGAATCCGCTGTTCAACTGCGGATCCAGTGCCAGGATTGAAATGAAGGTCGAAGCCCAGAGTGCCGCACCGGTGCCAACCGACGCCATGAACAGCCAGCCATAGCGGGTCGATCCGGTGGTGGCGCGGGCGCGGGCGAAATGCCGCATGCCGACCCAGGTGCCGAACAGGCACACGGAGCCTGCGAACATCACCAGCATCTGATGGTACGCAAAAGAGTAACCGGCCGCGTGTGGCATGATGCATCCTTCCTGCCGCCAAGATACGGGGACAGCGGTTAATCGGGTGCGGTGCCGGCGCCTGGCGGAGGCGGGCTTTGCGAAACAGCGTTGAAATTTTGTAAGGGAAAGCGGGGCGTGCCTGCGAAAGCATCGCAGGCATCGCCTCGAACCAATGCTTTAGTCATTTGTTAAGCCTGTAAAACAGGCGAAAGGTACGCCATGCGCTATGAACTCTATTACTGGCCGAGCATTCAGGGCCGCGGCGAATATGTCCGCCTCGCGCTGGAAGATGTGGGTGCCGACTATGACGATGTGGCGCGTGGCGCACGCGGCATGCCGGCGATGATGAAGATGATGGAGGCGGGCAAGGGCACCCCGCCATTCGCGCCGCCGTTTCTTAAAGCCGGCAAGCTCGTGATCGGGCAGACCGCCAACATCCTGCTCTATCTGGGATCGCGCCATGGTCTCGCGCCAAAGCCGGAAGCCGGGCGGCTGTGGGTGCATCAGTTGCAGCTCACGGTGGCGGATTTCGTGCTGGAAGTTCACGACACCCATCATCCGCTCGGGCCGTCGCTGTATTACGAAGATCAGAAGGCGCCCGCGAAAAAGCGCAGCGACGAATTCTGGAACGAACGCGTGCCGAAATATCTGGGATATTTTGAGCGGCTATTGAAGAGCCATGGCGGGGCCTATGTCACCGGCCGCCGGCTGACCTATGTGGACCTGTCGTTGTTCCAGATCGTCGAAGGACTGCGCTACGCTTTTCCCAAGCGGATGAAAGCATTCGAGCGCGATATTCCCGGCCTGGTCGATCTGCGGAATCGCATCGCAATGCGGCCGAACATCGAGGCCTACCTCGCCAGTCCCCGCCGTATCGCCTTCAACGAGGACGGGATATTCCGGCGGTATAAGGCGCTGGATTTGTGATCGTCTGACGCGCGGCCGTTCTCTCTCTTCGTCATGCCCGGGCTTGTCCCGGGCATCCACGTCCTTCTGTTGGCGAACAAAGACGTGGATGGCCGGGACAAGCCCGGCCATGACGGATGAGAGGGTGTCGATTGAATCCCTGCTACCTGTTCCGCCCATCGACCGGCGTCATCGTCAATTTCGCCAGTTCAATGCCGTCGATGCAGCTGACGTTGAGCGCGATTACCTCGGTGCCGTCGGGCTTGCTGCCGCGCGCGAACACGGCGACGCCGCAGTCGTTACAGAGCTGGTGCTTGATCGCGTGCTTGTTGAAGAGATATTCCCGCAAATTGTCGTCGCCGGCGCGCAGCTGGAAACTCTTCGGCGGCAGGAACGTGAAGTGCAGGCCCTTCTTGGTGCAGATCGAACAGTTGCAGGCGGTCACGACAGCCATGTCGGTGGTGCATTCGAAGCGCACCATGCCGCAATGGCAGCCGCCGGTGTAGGTCTTGCTGTCGGGCATGGCTGGCTCCTTCGTCACCAAAGTCCGGGGACCAGACGATAGCGTACGTGAGTCCTGTAGTCGGCGTAACCCGGCAGGCCCGCGACCAGCGTCTGTTCCTCGATGTGCATGCGGACAGCGAACAGCCCGACAAACAAGGGCACCATCGCGACGCCCCACCACGAACCCAATAACAATGGCACGCCGATGAAAAACAGCATGCTGCTGCTGTACATCGGATGGCGCACCCAGGCGTAGGGTCCCGTCGAGATCACGTGGTGGCCCCGTTCGGCCTGCACCTTGACCAAGGGTGCCGCAAAGGAATTCTCGCGAAATACCCACATGATGCAAACCATCGAGAGCAGGTACATCGCAAGGCCCAGCGCCTGCAGCACGAAGGAAGCCTGAGCGGGATGGACACGCCGATCGATCCCCATGACGACGAACCAGGTCACCACCGCAGCGACGATCGCCCGCATGAATTTCTTGTCAGCCTCAGGCTGTTCGTCGCGAGCGGTCAGCCGCATGCGCTCGGCAAGCAGCGCCGGATCGGTTCTGGCCAGCCAAAGCCCGAAGGCGGGGCCGAGCGCCGCTGAGGTTACGAGGAACGTCCACGCCCCGGGCCAGTGCCACGTGCCGGCGGAGGCGAACAGCAGCGCGCCCATTACGGCGACGAAGGCTGTATTGTGCAGCACGAGTTTCGCGATCATCTGGGCGTCCCGGTGGCCGGGATGATGATCGCGCTGTTTTCCGGCAAACTTGCGGCGGGGTTCTGCGAGTCCGCAGTGTTCAGGCGAGCTGGTTGACCCGCGTTCCCTGGCCGGGCGGCAGGGGGGCCGGAGCCGGCGGCTGGGCCGCGCTGACGTCTGAATTGTCGTCGGGTTGCACGGCCGGCGTTTGGGACACGCTGGGGTCGGGAGGGTTGATCGGTGTTAGTGCGGAAATACTCGAAATGTTCATGGCAAGATTCTCTGGCAGGATTCTTTGGGCTAATGCCGCCGACTGTGACGGGGCGGAAGCGAAAGCTTTATGAATCCAGACCGTAAATCACGGCACATCAGCCCAATCCCTTGCACGTGGTGACGGGCCGCTCAATACGTCGGCTAAAATTGTAGCGATTGCGCCGGCTCTTACTGATCCGGGCTGCGCGAAATGGCGATCGAGGCGTCGGTCTTGGTTCGCTGGCAATTCATGTCGAGGCGGCGGTAACGTATCGAGACATCGTCGCCGCGGAAAATGCCCATCCGCGAGAGACAGCGCGAAACCCCCTTTACCATTTCGTCCTTTGGTAGTGTGAAGATGATCGCGGCGGCGCCGGCGGCGAGGTCGATGAATTCCGGCTTCGGCTTGCGGCTGGTGCTCTTGGCGTACAATTCGTTGGAGAATTTGCGGCTGGTACAGCCGAGCGACATCTCCCTGGTTTGCGGATGCGACAGATAGATGACTTTGGCGGCGGTGATGCCGACCTTGAGGCCGTCGATCTGGCTGGCGAGCTGGGCCGCGAGATCGTCACACCGGTCGGCGCGCGCCGGTGAGGCGCCTGATACGACCAATACCAGAGCGATGAGCGCAAACGACCGAACAGCAGACATTGAAGGCGCGAAAAAATTTGTCATGAATACCCCCGCGCCATTGAAGCGCGGGGACAGAATCCATGCAAGCCTTCCTCAGTCAAGCCTTCCTCAGTCAAGCCTTCCTCAGCCGGTGCGGCCTATTCGCACTTGCCTTTATGGGCCAGCGAAACCCCGGCCGACTGGCGTGCACAATCATTGAAGAAGGTTTGGCCGTTGCAACCGCAAACCACCAGTTTCGGTCCGGTGATCTGCGGGCAGAACCGCGGCTTCGGCGCGCAGACGCCCGTCAAGTCGAAGCGGCCGCACGTGCCCGGCCGAAATTGACAGAATTGGCCTTCGTCACAAAATTGTCCGGAAAATCCGCCGCAGATCTTGCCGCGCACGATTGCATTGGCGGTGGTGGGAATGGAAAATATCAGCACCAGCGCTGCGACAAATGAAACAATAAATCCTGTTTTCACGACTGTCTCCCTTTGCGCTTGATTTTAAATGAAACAACCTCAGGTTACACGCGGCCGAAGCATTGCGCAACGGAACTCGTGACCGGACGGGTCAGATTGCGCGGGGAAATGTTGCTGGCCCATGCGGAACCACAGCGCGCGGGTAGGGGCTGGCCCGATCCGTGCTCAGATTGATAATTTTATAAAATACAATTATAACGGGATTTTCAAAAAGCCATACCATGGAGGCAGACATGGATCTTAGAAACGTGGCGTATTGGTTTTATGACCGCAATGCCACACCCGACTTCAAACAGCTTGTCGAAAAATCTCTCGCGCTGTTCGGCATATTCACCGGTGTGACGCTGTCCTTCTACATCAAGGATTTCTTGTTCGGCGATAATATTCCGGTTGGCTTCCTGGACTTTTCCATCTTCGACCGGGTCCTGATCTCGGCGTGCGTGATCGGGCTGTTGTTGCGCTACATCGTCGGCAGTGCCGTTCATCTCAATGCGACCTATGTGGCCAAGGTCACAACGCAAATCGACAATGGGGTTCTTGTTGAATCCAAGGAGCCGAAATCCAGGTCGATGTGGTGGCTGTTTTTCGATATTTCCTTCCTGGTCGCATTCGGTCTGTTGGCCGTCGTCATCATTTATTCGGCGGATATGGACAAATTTCTCCTGCACTCGGCTGCCTTCATCGGGTTTGGTCTGGCCTGGAGCGTGATCGCTTGGATCGGGCGGCCCGGGGATCGGCCCATCGCCAAACGCTGGACTGCGATCGACTTTTTTCAACTCGTCGTGACACTGGGCGTGTACGCAGTGGACCTGAGCGATTTCCACAAGACCTGGCTGCTCACCTTCATCTACGGTGTCTGTCTGTTTATTGATTTTTGGGTGGTCTCGCGGCCGCCTGCGGTAGCTCCGGCGGACGCTGCGGCTCTGGCGGCGAGGATTGCGGCTCTTGACGCAGAGCGTGCGGCTCTCGCGGCGGAGCTTGCGGCTCTGGCGCCACCGCCTGCGCCGCCCCCGGCTCCGAACGTAGCGGCTGGGGCCGCGGCGGGTACCGGTGCCGTGATCTAGTTTCGCTGCGGGAAGGAAAGACGAAAGCATTTCGATAGCCGTTGCGTGCGGGGCTGCCGCGACCGCCGAACCTACCTTTTTGTCCCAAAAGCGCTTAGAACGGTGGTATCGCTGAGTGTCTCAGCGCGTGCTGGGCGCGCGCGGCGCTCTATCATTTGCCAGAGAATTTGCGGCCCATGCTTCTCCCAAATTTCGATGCAGATAGAGATCGGAACGATCCAAGAAGAGCCGCGCAACTCTTTGATTTGCTTTGGCCCAATAGGGCAATTCGGATCGCCGTTGCAGATCGTTTTGCTCGCTCAATTCGTGTCGCGCACAAGCTCTCCGAGGAGAGTTGGTCGGTGAGTATGTTTAATTGGGGCATCCGCCTGAACGTCGGACAAGTCGCGCTACTAGATCTCGCTTCGGACGAAATTCTTGCGATATTAAAAACGGTCAAGCGCGTGCATGCTTTTGACGCCGTTCCCATCCGCTCAGTTGCGATTCGTTTCTTGCCTGAAAGGATTGCTACAATTTCGCGTGCGCAATGGGAGGCGCACGATGAATTTATCGAAGCAGCAGTATCCGCGAAGCCGCGAACTCCATTTAGGTCGAGTTTCTCTGAGTCAGTTGTAAGTCAAATTGAAAAACTTGTCGGAGCCAAACTGCCGCGTCCCGCCTATCAACATCGCCCGCTGCACATCCTGCAGGGCGGCGTCAGTAACGGTGACAAATTGTGGCTTGAAAAAGCTTCGCGGTTGGGGCTGCGACGTTCGACTTGGATTGCCCCAAAATCAGCAAATGTTGGCGATCAAGCCGTTATTTTTGTGCCAGGTGAAGGCTTTTTTGCCACTGCACGCATCGCAGGAGCTGCTAAGGCGCGACCGGATTGGCCGAATAGATATGGAGCGGCCATCGATGACGTCAAGTTGCTTATGTCGCCGATTTCAATCGAAACCATAAGGGGTAGGTTGCCGAAGTTGAGTTGGGCAATTTATCCTCGAAGCGTCCACACAGTCGCTCCTGATGTTGCACGCCAGATCCGTGGCATGCTTGCGGGCAACTTTGTTTCGTCAGGTGTAGAAGACATTGAAATTGAGCAAGACAGGAGCCTAAGTCAAAGCCAGCGCGAAACCTTAATTCTTGCGCGACGTGGACAGGGCGAATATCGAAAAAAATTGATTGAGATGTGGAATGGTTGTTCAATCACAGGCGCCGGTCCTATCGAAATTTTACGTGCTTCCCACATCAAGCCATGGCACGCTTGCTCATCGTATCAGGAAAGACTGGACAAATATAACGGACTTCTCCTTCTTCCCAACCTTGATGCCTTATTTGACCGGGCACTTATAACTTTCGACGAAGATGGGCGCATTGTTGTGTCCCGTCGCGTCACAAAAAGGCAGTGGGAGAAACTAGGTGTCTCGTTAGAAATGAAGATGCGGTTGCAGCCGCAACATGCGATCTATTTTCTTCATCACCGCATGAGATTCAATGAACTGAACACCCAAGCGTAAATAGCACTGGAATCATCACATGAACGCCCCCACCGCCTTCCCCGATCCCAAGCCCGTTCCGCCCTACAAGCACACGCCGCTGTTTCCGCTCGGCGCCGACACCACGCCGTACAAGAAGATCACCACCGAGGGCGTGCGGGTCGAGAAGGTGCTGGGCAAGGACATGCTGGTGGTGTCGCGCGAGGCGTTGCGGGCGTTGTCCGAGGCGGCGTTCGGCGACATCAATCACTATCTGCGGCCGGGCCATCTGCAGCAGCTGCGCTCGATCCTCGACGACAAGGAAGCCAGCGACAACGACAAGTTCGTCGCGTTTGATTTTCTCAAGAACGCCAACATCGCCGCCGGCGGTGTATTGCCGATGTGCCAGGATACCGGCACCGCGATCATCATGGGCAAAAAAGGTTTTCGCGTCATCACCGATGGCGACGACGAGGCGGCCCTGAGCGAGGGCGCCCGTGATGCGTATTTGCGCCGTAACCTGCGCTATTCGCAGGTGGCGCCGCTGTCGATGTATGAAGAGAAAAACACCGCCAACAACATGCCGGCGCAGTGCGAGATCTATGCCGAGGGCGATGACGCCTACAAATTCATGTTCATGGCCAAGGGCGGCGGCTCCGCCAACAAGAGTTTCCTGTTTCAGGCCACGCCCTCGGTGCTCACCAAAGAACGCCTGCTGGCGTTCCTGAAAGAGAAGGTGCTGACGCTGGGCACCGCCGCGTGCCCGCCCTATCATCTGGCGATCGTAATCGGCGGCACCTCGGCCGAACTCTGCATGAAAACGGTCAAACTCGCGTCGGCGCGCTATCTCGACGCGCTGCCGATCCATGGGTCGGCCGACGGCAATGCGTTCCGCGATATCGAGATGGAGCAGGAGATCCTCAAGATGACGCAGTCGCTCGGCGTCGGTGCGCAGTTCGGCGGCAAGTATTTCTGCCACGATGTCCGCGTGATCCGGCTGCCGCGCCACGGCGCATCCTTGCCGATCGGCCTCGGCGTGTCCTGCTCGGCGGACCGCCAGGTGCTGGGCAAGATCACCAAAGACGGCGTTTATCTCGAAGAGCTCGAACATAACCCCGCGCAATATCTGCCTGCGGTCGAGCAGGCGCTCGGCGGCGAGGTCGTCAAAATCGATCTCAACCAGCCGATGAAAGAAATCCTGGCGACGCTCGCCAAAAATCCGATCAAGACGCGGTTGTCGCTGACCGGCACCATGATCGTGGCGCGGGATTCCGCGCACGCCAAATTGCGCGAGCGGCTGGAAAAGGGCGAGCCGCTGCCGGATTATTTCAAGAACCACCCGATCTATTACGCAGGCCCCGCCAAGACGCCCGACGGATATGCCTCCGGTGCGTTCGGCCCGACCACCGCCGGCCGGATGGATTCCTTTGTCGACCAGTTCCAGGCCGCGGGCGGCTCGATGGTGATGGTAGCCAAGGGCAATCGCGCGGTTGCGGTGCGCGAGGCCTGCAAGAAACACGGCGGATTTTATCTCGGCTCGATCGGCGGTGCCGCGGCCAATCTCGCCGAACACTGCATCAAGAAGGTCGAGGTGGTGGAATATCCCGAACTCGGCATGGAAGCGATCTGGCGCATCGAGGTCGTGGACTTTCCGGCCTTCATCATCATCGACGACAAGGGCAATGACTTCTTCAAGGAATTGAATCTGGGGTGAGGGGATTCCCTCACTCGTCGTCCCGGCGAACGCCGGGACCCATACCGCGAGGTGTTGCGGTATGGCGAAGGTGGCAGACGCCTTCCTAAATAACTATGGCCGCGGCGTATGGGTCCCGGCCTTCGCCGGGACAACACGTTGAGAGAACTACGCCCTTGTCCCCTTGAACGGGAAACTGCCCATCGGGCCAATGCCCATTTCGCCGGAGATGCTGTCGCCGGAAACCTTGCCGGTGAAGTCGAGTGTCAGCGGCATCGGGTTGGTGATGGAGACTTTCCACGAGACGTCGTCGCCATTGGCCTTGCCGTCGAAGATCTCGGCCGTATTGCCTTCGGCGCCCTGCGTGCCCGTCAGCGTGCCGCCGGCGCTCTTCAGGCTCAGCGTCGCGTCGCGGTCGCCCATCGGGGTGCTCATGACGATATTCCAGTTCCCGTCCACGGCCATTGGCATCTCCTCGCATTGTCAGCCGCAAAACCGGAATGGTTCTGGGATCGGGCTTTAGCCCGAGATAAGCCTTGGGCGGCGGTATAGCGCATGTTCCCGCCCAAGCCCAATAGCGGGGAATCGGGATCAGGTGCGGATCGCGCGAACCCGGCTGATAATGAGAAGGCGAAACGCGACATATTGCACGGCAAAGGCCGCGACCTTCGCCCCGACCGCTACCACCGATACATAGATCGCCCACAGTCTCATATCGCCGGTCAGCGCCACCGCGATGGTGCCGGCGCCGAGCGCAATCATCAGCGCGGCCCAAGCATAGCCGGCGAAGGTGACATATTCCGGAATGGTCTGCGCCACGACAGGCGGCACATAGCGCAGCATCCAGCCGCGCTTGAGCATGATCGCACCGATCGCGAAATGCGCGATCGAGGGTTTTGCCAGCACGAAGCGCGGGTCGTCGGTTAATAATGTCGCGCTGCCGAGCACGATCACCAGCGCCAAACTCGCATAGGTCATGAAGCCGAGCTGCAAGCCCTTGATATGGGCATGGATCAACTGAACCACCGCGCCCGCGATCGCGACACCGGTCGCCAGCATGACATTGCCTGTCATGAGATACAGCGCGATGAATACGATGGTGGAAAGGAAATCGGTTCCAAGCTTGACGAAGACGTCTTTCATGGTGGGCTCTCCCGTAGGGATTTTGTCATTGCGAGGAGCGGAGCGACGAAGCAATCCAGCTTCGGCCTTGCTCCGTGTTGCGATGGATTGCTTCGCGGAGCCTGTCATCGGGCGCGCATTCGCGCGACCCGTTGGCTCGCAATGACGGGACTTATTTACGCCGCCCCCACCCAATTGCCGTGAAACCCGTCCGGCACCCGGTGCGCCAATTGCACCAGCGCGACCGGGCCGGCCTCGATATCTTTCGCATTGAACACCGCCAGATCGCTGCGGTTTTCGCGGCCACGGTAGACCGTGGCCAATAGCCAGCCGTCGCCCTCGGCGGCATCGTCGCTCCGTGCCACGAACACCGGTTCGGAAATCGTATCACCTGCGGGCAATTGATAATGCCCCAGCCGCGATCCCTTACCGCTGACATGCATGATGCCGGAGAAGGCGTTGAACATCGGCAGGTCGGGATTGGCGCAGGCGTACCAGCCGTGGTTGCTGGAGAGCCCAGCGCGGCGGTCGTCGATACGCGGGAATTCACCTCGGATGTCGTCGAGATAGGTCTGCGTGAAGCGATCGGTATTCCCGGCGAGATCGAAGGTCCAGCGGCACAGCCGGGCGCGCGACTTGATCGGGTCGGTCGGCGAGCCGTCGGGATGGGTGAACAGCGGGGCCTCGTCGCATTGCATGACGTCGGCGATGATGCGGTCGCCGTCTTCCCAGGCATTCATGATGTGGAAGACGTAGCAATTCTCGGCGCGAAACCAGATCATGTCGTTGGCACTGCCATTGCGCTTCATCACGCCGACATAGGCGCCTTTTTCAGGCTCCCAGGCGTAAGGCGGCCGGCCTCCCATCGCACGCGTCATGCTGCCGGTGAGCGGCAATATCGGAAACAGCAGGTGATTTTCGGTGGCGACGAAGTCATGCACCATGCTGGCATAGGGCGCCTCAAATTTATCGAACCGGGTCACCGCGCCGGAGGCATCGACCGTTCCGAACGAGAGCGCCGGGGTAAACGGCCCGGCGGCATTGTAGCCGAAGAACATCATCTCGCCGGTGACGGGATCGATCTTCGGATGCGCGGTGAAGGGACCTTTGATGCCGCCGCCATAATTGCAGGAGCCCAGCGTCGCCAGCGTGCCGGGCTCGATCTCCATCGGCAGATGGGCTTCTTCCAGCGCCAGCAGGCGTCCGCCGTGAAAGATAATGTTGGTGTTGGCGACGCCGCCATCCGGAATATTGGTGGCCGGTGCGTCCGGCAATTTGCGGCCGAAGCCGCCGAACAACGCGCGGCCGGCATCGTGCTCGGCCTGCCATTTCGGGGTGCGGACCCAGCGGTTGCGATAGCCGGCGCGGCCGTTTTCGAGATGGAAGGCGTGCAGCATGCCGTCGCCGACAAACCAGTGCGCGCCGGGAGCATCAAATTGCGGATTGGGACCGTTGCGATAGAGCGTGCCGTTGAGCTCGCGCGGCAGTTCGCCCGTTACTTTAAGGAACGGCGCGTCGCATTCCATCGGAATCGGGCCCTGATTGGAAAAGGCGGTGTCGGGCGCTGTCTGCTGTTGCACCGGTGGCTCCCTTGATTTTATCTTTACATCGTAAAGATGAGATATCGCGGGAGCTACCGGTCGTCAAGCGAAATCTTTACAGTGTAAAAATGGCGACCTATAAGGCCGCGATGGTGAAAAAAACTGACTCAGCCCCGGCGCGCGCCCGGCGTGCTGCGAAGATCGCGACTTCCGCAAGAACATCACGCCAACCGGCTGCGCCCCGGTCCGACGGCGGGCCCAAGGAAGGCATGAAGGATGCGCCCTATCATCACGGCGCGCTGCGCGACGCCCTGCTGGAGGCGGCCGAGCGGGTGCTGGAGCGCGACGGGCTGCCGGGACTGACGTTGCGCGCGGTGGCGCGTGAGGCCGGCGTGTCGCATGCCGCGCCGACCCATCATTTTGGCGATCTCGCAGGTCTCCTCAGCGAACTCGCCGCCATCGGGTTCCGGCAATTCGACGCGGCGCTGGCCAAGGCCGGCGCGGCCAATGACCCTTCGGCAGAGACGGGAATGGCACGCGCAAAAGCCTATGTCGGTTATGCGCAGGCCCATCCCGGCCTGTACGGGCTGATGTTTCGCACCGAGCGTCTCGACATGACGCGGCCTGCGCTGGATCAGGCCGCCAGCGCCTCGTTCAGGGAATTGGTGGGCGCGGTCGGCGCCAGCCGTCACGAGCCAATTTCCGAACAGGCGATGTCGCTCGATCAGGCCGCCGCGATCGCCCGCGCCTGGTGTCTGGTTCACGGTTTCACGATGCTGCTGCTCGATGGCCGGCTTGCCAATATTCTCAGGCGATTGCCTGAGGGCACGGACGCCGAAACCCTGCTCGATGCGATGCTGCGCGCGCCGATCGGCCGTCCCGGGGCGTAGCGCGTTATCTGGGGAAGGTTTCCACAACACGCGCGAAACACCTGACATTTGCGCGGAATCGATCTAGAACGAAGGCTTCGCTATCCCATTCACTCGCGCGTCAGTTCCCGGATCCATGCCTGCTATTCCCTTGAGCAAACCCTATCGCGTTGGCCGTTCCCGCACTGGCCTCGGCCTCTTCGCCACCAAGCCGATCAAGAAGGGAGCCAAAATCGTCCGGTATTTTGGCCCGCTGCTGGATTCGCGGAAGAAGAAAGACGACGCGATCGAGAACAAATATTTGTTCGAGCTCAACGGCCGCTGGACCATTGACGGTTCGGTGCGCAAGAACATCGCGCGCTACATCAATCACGCCTGCAAGCCGAACGCGGAATCGGACGTCAGCGCGCGCAAGCGCAAGGTCGTGATCCGCGCGATCAAGAAGATCGAGCCCGGCGAAGAGATCAACTACGATTACGGCACCGATTACTTCAAGGCGTATCTGAAGCCGATCGGCTGCAAATGCGACGCCTGCGAAAAGAAGCGCAAGAAGAAGCGCGCCGAGGCGAGAGCCGAGCGGCTGCGCCTGAAGGCCAGGGAAGAGAAAAAAGCGCAGAAGAAGGCGCTGAAAGAAGCCGAGAAAAAGGCCGCCAAGGCTCGCCGGAAGAAGGCCGCGAAAGCCAAGGGGCAACTCAAGGCTCAAAAGGCTCAACTTCCGAACGGCAAGCTTTTGAACGGCAAACATTCGAACGGCCATAGCCAGCCCAAGGTGGCCGGCAGGAAATCGGCTGCCGCGAAGCCCAAAGCTTCTTCCATGAAGCCCGAGATTGCTGCGATGGCCGTTGGTACAGAGCTGCAGGCCGCCGCCTAGGGCGGGATGAGATTGAGTTGATCCTGTCACGGCACCGGCGGTGCGCTCCCTCTCCCATGGGGAGAGGGTTGGGGCGAGGGGGTACGGTCTGTCGATAAAGCGTAACCCCTCACCCGAATCGCTGCGCGATTCGACCTCTCCCTATGGGAGAGGTGAAGTAAGTCCGTCGAGAGACTGATTTAGCCACTCTAAACCGCCAACACCTCACCGCTCCGGCGCAGGCCGATATATTGCAGCTCGGCCAGCGCGCCGGGCACGATCGCCTGGGCCGCGATAAAGATCTCGCCCAGCAAATTCGGCGTCACGGCGCTGGAAAACAACAGCGCGATGCTGGCGACGGTCCATGCGGTATTCCCGGCGATGACCAGGATCACCAGCAGCTTTGGCATCGATTGCCGCGTCGCCAGCCAGCCGACCAGCGCGGTATAGGCGATCAGGAACAGGCCGGTCTCGCGCAATAGCTGCTCCGGCAAACCAAACAGCGGCTCCAGTTCGCCGGCGCCAAACGTCAGCAGCACGGCCATCATGCCGCTGGCGATGGTGTCGAGCAGGAAAGCGCGGCGAAGCAACAGAGACGCTTGGATCATGGCAGTTCTCCTTTCAGTTAAGGTTTGAGGCAGTGGAGTTAGCGCGCCAGTGACCGGCGCCAGTTGCGGAGCTGACGCAGCAGGCGCTTCGGGCACAGCGTCTTGCCGACGCTGGTCTCGACGGCCTGCACATGTGCGAACACGAACACGCCGGTGTGGTGCACCAGCGGCTCGGGCATGTTGAGCGAACGTGCCAGTATCCGGGTCGCCAGGTTGAGCATCCACGGCAGGACGCTGGCGGGTGAAAGGGGGCTGGATCGCGTGTTCATGGTCATCTCCTGTGTTTTGGAAGATGACCCGGCCCGTGAGGTAGTTCGATTACCTCGGACGTAATGGAATGCATGAAATTCGCATGGTAGGTTTTTCACCATGAGCACATCCACAGCCACGGCGCGAGCCGACCGTAACCAGCCCGTTCATATCGGAGACCACCTGCGCGAGTGGCGGCAGCGCCGCCATCTCAGCCAGCTCGATCTCGCCGGCGACGCCGAGATTTCGGCGCGTCATTTGAGCTTTGTCGAAACCGGCCGCGCCGCGCCGTCGCGCGACATGGTGCTGAAACTCGCCGAGCGGCTCAACGTGCCCTTGCGCGAGCGCAACGTGCTTCTGGTGGCGGCGGGATTTGCGCCGGCGTTTCCACAGCGCGCGCTCGACGATCCCGCGCTGAAATCCGCGCGAGCCGCGATCGATCTGGTGCTGAAGGCACATGAACCCAATCCGGCGCTGGCCTATGACCGGCACTGGAATCTGGTCTCCGCCAACCGCATGGTGATGCCGCTGTTGCAGGGCGTCCCGGCGCGCCTGCTCGGCCAGCCCATCAACATCCTGCGTCTGGCCTTTCACCCCGAAGCGCTGGCGGCGCGCACGGTCAACGTCGCCGAATGGTGCGGGCATCTCCTGGAGCGCTTGCATCGCCAGTGCGAGATCACGGCCGATCCCGGACTGATCAAACTCTATCACGAGCTCAAGGCCTATCCGATCCCGGCGCGGTCCGGGCCGCTGCCGCCGGACAATGTCGCGATCCCGTTCAAGCTAAGGTTTGGCGATGATGTGCTGAGCTTCATGTCGGCCACGATGATTTTCGGAACCCCGGTGGATGTGACGCTGTCGGAAATCGCGCTGGAGACGTTCTTTCCGGCGGACGATCTGACCGCGGAGCGGTTGCGCAATATGGCGGCTGGCTTCAAATAGCTCGTAGGATGGGTAGAGCGCTTGCGAAACCCATCACCGGCCACGCGCAAAATAGCCGCTTGCCGAAATACCCGACGCGATCGACGTGATGGGTATCGCTGCGCTCCACCCATCCTACGCACTGTCAACGTAATTACCGTAATTCCCTGTCACCGCAATTCCCACATTTCTCCCGGTCCAAGCGCCTTGGCGATCAGCAAGGCGAACAAGTTGGGTGCGGATCAAAGTTGGACAACATCTTCCAACGTTTGAGCCAGGCGGCCTCGCCGCATATTTTCGATGCGCGCGCCCAGCCGGCCCGAGACTTTTCTTTCGCGCGCGAATGGGGGCTGCTCGCTGAGCATCGCGAACCACGACGTCAAATGCGGGTGCAACCGCGCAAATGGATATCCTGCAAGGGTTAGCCTGTCCACATAGATGAACCACGCGATGTCGACGACAGTCATTTCGTTTCCGAACAAGAACGTCTGCGTGTTCAGGCGCGTCTCAAGCTCGTCGAACGCCGTCCTGAAACGCAGCGCAGAAGTGCGCGCCACTTCGTCTGAGATTCCTCCATCCGCAGAGTAGCGCCGCCAATAGTCGATCTCCTTGTCCAGTCCCGCGTCCTTGCGGCCGCCTACCGATCCTGAGCCTCCTGTCGCGTATGTCGCCAGATGATCGGCCGACTTCGGCGGCTCCGATGGCGCGAAAACAAACCTGAAGCTTAGACTGCGTAAGTCGAAATGCAGATCGTTCTCATGTTTGAGAAGGGCACCTATCCCTCCCGCCGTTCCGTCCGGGATCAAGCGTGGTGAGGGATAAAGATCATCGAGGTAGATGAGAATATCGTTGCTCTCGATATGGACGGCGCCGTCATGAACAAGTACCGGGACCAGCCCGCGAGGGTTGATGCCCAGGAAGAAGGGGGTAATGTTCTCGTTGGCCATTAGGTCGACAGGATGCGACACAAACGATATTCCCTTTAAATCAAGGAATATCCGCAGCTTCTGTGAGCATGACGACTGTTCGAAATTGAAGAGATGCAAGCCCTTCCATTCTAAAACCTCGCGGGTCAGGACGTCTTGATCTTGCAATCTCATGGTGGGCCTCCCTTTAACGCAGGTTCACAGGTTACTCGATTTTACGTGCTTTAAAAGCTGGAGCCCGTAGGGCGGATTAGCCGAAGGCGTAATCCGCCATCTCCGCCATCTTCTTTCTTTCACTGCGGCGGGTTACGCCTTTGGCTCCGCCCTACACAGTGTCAACGTGATCCGCGTCTAGGCAAGCACGACGCCTCGACGCAGGCCCATGCGATCACGCTCTTACGAAGGCCGACCCGGCGGTAATGCCGGGTTCGTCACACGAATGGCCGCCTCGTCCGGGGGACTCTGCAGCACACGATGGGCAGATGGAATAGGTCGCGTTGCCGGAAGCACGATCACTTTTGCGCCGATTTTCACCCGCTCATAAAGGTCGGCGACGTCGTCGTTGGTCAGCCGGATACAACCGGACGAAACCCGCTTCCCGATCGTGTCGGGCTTGTTGGTGCCGTGAATTCGATATTCGGTCTCGCCCAGATACATGGCCCGGGCGCCGAGCGGATTGCCGGGCCCGCCCGCCATAAACCGTGGCAAATAGGGCTGACGCGAAAGCATCTCTGCGGGCGGACGCCAATCCGGCCATTCTGTTTTTCTGGCCACTGACTGTTCACCGGACCACGTAAAACCCTCGCGGCCGACGCCGATGCCGTAGCGCATCGCTTGCCTGCCGTTCAGCACGAGATACAGAAAGGTATTTCCGGTATCGACAACGACGGTTCCCGGCGCCTCGTGGCTGACGTAATCCACGACCTGCCGGACAAATTTTCCGGGAGCGTCCGCGGCTTTTGGAATTTCCACCTCCGGCGCTGGAGGTGAAGCCGGAGCGGGGGCCGGCGCCGGAGTCGGAGCAGGCGCCGCCGAAGCCAAAGCCGGAGCAGGGACCACCGCAGCCGAAGCCGGTGGAGGCGCAATCACGGCCTGATGCGCGGCGGGACGTTTCGGCTGAACTGTTGCCGGACGCGATAGCAAGCCATACCCCAGTGCGCCAACAGCTATGGCGACGACCGCAATTTTGCCGGCCATCGGCAACGCAAAGGTCTCGGTCTTTCCGCGTTTGGCCCGCTTCCGCGATGTCTTCGCCAATGTCTTCCCTCACATCCCCACGCCCGGGATGGATAGCCAGCATCCTTTAAAAAAGCCCAAGCGGTTTTGGCCCGATTTGGGAATCGTCAGGCATCGTTAACGCGCGCGAGCCCGTAGGGGGGGCAAAGCGCTAGCGTGCCCACCAACTTGCCTCAGCGCTGGACGATGGTGGGCACGGCGCAAGCGCGCCTTTGCCCACCCTACAATTCCGGAGTGTCGCGATTACCCGACGGGCAAATCACGCGACAAACCCACTCGGCTATTCTCGCATGTCCAGTGCCTCCAGCAAAAATATTCTGATTTTCAGAAATCGCAAATCAGTCTATATCCGTGTCCATCCCGTCCCGCAGAGGGGCGTTTCGCGATCGTCACGGACGTTGGAACGGGATGCAGTGGACGCGGATGGCGCTTCTGACGAGAGCGCCTGAGGCGGACGGCGAAGTTGTGTGGTCCTGACGCCTCGACGCTGGCGTTAAGTTCGCGAGAGGCAACTCTCGCGGGCGACGGTGGCAAAAGAGCCCGATCGCCGGGGAGAGCACGAAATAAGCCGTAAACCATTGCGCGGGGAATGCCGGGTGTTTTCGGTGTGACCTGACTAACGCGTGTGCTTGCTACTTACTACCGTTGCACACGCGGCTGCGGGCGCACCAGGCGCCCGGCATTCCCTGCGCCCTCTGAAGGGAGGGCGGGAGTTTCTTGCAAAACTCGGGCGGATTGCGCCGCGGGAATGCGAAGTCGTGTTTGTTAGCTGTTTGAAATTTGGCCGCTCGTGTCCCGGACGCGGTGCAGCGTGTAATGCTGCTCCGCAGAGCCGGGATCCATCCGTTGCGCATGGACCCCGGATCAGCAGCGCAGCGTTGCACGCTGCACTGCTTCCGGGGAACGAGAACTTAAATCGGCCTTGCCGCGTGCGCCGGGACGACGTTGAGAGAGAATGCCGTTGTTGCGCCTCAAGAAGTGAGGGCATCCATTTTTCCGATCGCGCAGACTTGCCGAGGGTCAGTCGGCGGACTATCTCTGGAACTTCCCTGAGGAGGACGCCCGATGAGCACCTTAAAACCGCTTCAGATCGATATCGTCTCCGACGTCGTATGCCCGTGGTGTTACATCGGCAAGCGCCGCATCGAGGATGCGCTGGCGCTGGCGTCGGATGTGCCGGTCGAGGTGCACTGGCGGCCGTTCTTTCTCAATTCCTGGATCCCGCGCGAGGGTATCAGCCGGGATGAATATCTCACGGCGAAGTTCGGTTCGGTCGAGGCTTACAAGGGCATTGCCGGCCGCGTCGTCACGGCGGCGGGCGAGGAGGGGCTGGTGTACCGGCCCGACCAGGTCAAGCGGCAGCCGAACACGATCGATTGCCATCGGCTGATTCACTGGGCCGAGGCCAAGGACAAGGCAGCCGAGATGAAGCAGCGGCTGATGGAATTGTATTTCCAGGGGGGCGGCGATCTCACCGACGTCAACGTGCTGGTGCAGGCGGCGGCGGATGTCGGACTCGATGCCGACGATGTGCGGCGGCGTCTGGCCACCGACGAAGACGTGGCGCGGATTTCGGCGCAGGCGCAGGAGGCGGCCGACAAGGGCATCTCCGGCGTGCCGACGTACGTGTTCGCCGGCAAGTACGCGGTATCGGGTGCGCAGCCGGCCGATCAACTCGCCCGCGCCATTCGCGAGGTGTCTGCGGAAGTGAACGCGCAGGCGGCGGAGTAGGGCGGGAGCTGGGTTTTCTCTCGTCATGGCCGGGCTTGTCCCGGCCATCCACGTCTTCGTTTCCGTTATGCTGCCAAGACGTGGATGCCCGGCACAAGGCCGGGCATGACGGTTAGAGTTTTTGACGGTTGCGGATCAAATGTACGGCGCGGCGCGCGAGTTCGCGGACCGCTCGACGTACGGTCAATGCACCGTGGATGATGGACACCACGGGATCACGCGGACGCAGCGGAATCAAGACATCGCCGATCTTCAGACGTCCCCGCCAGATCGGATTGATCATCGGATGATCCGCGCTTGCGGTAGAGTCCGCCGTCGCGATCACGGCGCTGGCGCAGAGGTGTTTGGTCAGTTCGAGCGTCAGTTGCACGCCGGGCGAAAATTTTGCGAAGCGCTCGTCGACGCCAAGCTTGAAATAGAAGGCGCGGTCCTGATGCCGCAGCACGATGGCTGCCGCGACCGGCGTCTCGCCGGCGGACAGCGTGACGATTTCGCATTGGCCGGCCGCCGCAAGTCCCGTGGTGGCGCGCCGGATAAAGCCGGCATCGCCTTCATCCTGTTGCAACGCCGTGCCGCGCCGGGCTTTCCAGCCGCTGGCTTCCAGCGCCATGAAGGTCTCGATCGCGGCGGTAACGGCTTCGGGCGTGCGCGCGACATCGAAACGGATAGCACCGTGCCCGGCGAGCCGATTGCGCTGGCGGCGCAATTCCTTCAGCTTCTTGCCGCCGAGCGCGTCGCGCAGCAATTCGTCGGCATCGCGCCTGGCGTCGAGACAAGCGCGCGCATGGGATTGCAACACCTTGGGGCTCAAGCCGTTGTGCCGCAACGCTTCGGTGATGGCTTTCATCGCCGCGCCGTTCATCGAGACGTCGCGCAGGATCAGCGCATGGGCGCCGGCGTTGCGCGCCTGCGCCATCATGTGGTTGACAGCATCGTTGGCGTTGTCGCGATCGAGCAGCGGCGTGCACAGCGTACCGTAGGGACTGGCGCTCGCCAGCGCGGGCAGCGGGATCTTGTAGGCGCGCCACATCGAGATGACCGGCAACAGACCAATCAACCGCGTAGCACCTTCCGGCACCAGCGGCGTCTCGCTCCATGCGCACAGCGCGGAGGCGCCGGTGCGGCCGCTGGCGAAGGCGTTTACCGCCAATTCCCAATCGGGCAGATAATAGCCGTTCGGCTCGATCGCGCGCTCGGCCAGCACGCGCCATGGGGCCACGGGAACGTCCGTGAGCGGCGCGAGCGCATGGCCATGAGGCGTACCACCACCCGGAGAGACAGTTACCTGCGCCCGCGCGCGGGCGGCATCATCCGTGGATGCGCGATGGCCCAGCTCTGGTTCAGCAATTTCGATCACGTCCCGGTTTCCCCGTTCGCGGGATGGCGCGGCGCTCCACCGCGTTGTCGGGAAAGGCTAGCGGAAAGATTGGAAAAGTCCGTGGCGCACGGATTCAATTCGAGCGGTATTGTTAACGCGCCGTTTATCGCGCGAGGCGCTTGAGGCTTTGTTTTCTTTTGACGCGTTTTCTTCACGCGAACCGGTATCCACTTCGCTCGAAAACGCTCTCAGATCGGCTGGTAGCTCTCGGTGGCGCAGGTGTCCTCGGCCTCGGCGCGGCTACGGTCGAGGATGACCCCATTGTTGATGGTGATGCGATAGGTTTCGACGCCGAGCGGCTTGCCCACGGCGTTGGTCAACTCGGCCTTGACGCAGGCGGTCCAGCCGAGGCCCCGCAGATCGTGGCGCGGCGGCGAGACCTGCACCTGCTGCGGGTTCGACTGGGAGACGAATACCGAATCCAGTCTCTCCCGGACCAGTTGTTTGACATCGGGCGGCGCTTCGGGCGGCGGCGGGCTGTCCTTGGTACGCAGAAATTCGGGCAGCGGCGAACGGCTGTCGGCGATGCCGCATCCCGCCAGCATCAGCGACGCGCACGCAATCAGTGCCGTATGGATGATCCCCCGCATCATCAGATATTATCCCGGCCCGGTTAAGATTGCGCGGGGGGCGGGGGTCAATTCCCAGGCGTGAGCCATCAACAATTAATGAAATACCGGCCGGAGAATTGCTGAATGTTTCTGCTCTTCACAACATCGCGAAGGCGCTTGAGACCATCGCCACCGGCTTGTTGTCGGCGGCACTGGACAGCGTGACGCGGCCGAAGCTCATGGTGCGCCCGAGCCGCACCACCCGGGCATCGGCCAGTACATCCGACGATGTCACGGGCCGCATGAAGTGCGTGGTCTGATCGACGGTTGTCATCGGCCGGTAGCCGCGGTTGGCCGCTAAAATTGCGATCACCATCGAGGTGTCGGCCAGCGCCATCAGCGCCTGGCCGCATACGATACCGCCGTGCCGGCACAGCCGTTCCGAGAAAGCCATTCGCAGCACCGCGCCCGGCTGCCAGTCGGCAGCAGCGCCCGGCGGCGGGGCGCATTCGAGGCTGGAGATCGACAATCCCAAATCCAGCACCCAGGGGGCGAATACATCGCCAAGGACGCGCCGGGCTTCCTCGATATCGAATTCCTCAGCCTTTTGTCCGTATGCTGTAGGCTGGTCTGGCATGAAGCGGATCCTCGGCGGGGATTGCGGATGATGCTTATGCCAGAGCGCATCCGGTGCGCAAAGGGACGCCGTTTGGGCGTGTCTTAAGGTCTGTCCCGGACGGCTTGAAAATGCCTGACTTGAGGCCGTAAGGTGGGGCGTGTGCGGGAGTAGGGTGATGGCGTTGCGGCGATTGGCATTGATTTTCAGCGTGGTTGCCATCGGCCTCGCGCTGAGCGGCTGCACCAAATGCGGTCCGATCTGGGACGACTGGATGCAGAAATCCTGCAAGTCGGACCATTTCTAAGCAGGCATGTCCGGCGCGCGTCGTGCGTTCTCCGTTACCGGGACGCTTGGCGGGGCCGTCCGCGCGATGATATTCTGCGCACTGATTTGTTGGGACAATACAGGGAGCATCCCATGAAAGTTTTCATCACGGCGGTGGTTATCGCGTTGCTGGTCTCGCCGGCTTACGCCCAGATACCCCCCTTGAATCTGATCCAGGACAAGCCCGGCAAAACGCAGGAAGAAAAGGATGCCGACGCGGCGCGCGAAAAGGCCTACAAAGAATCGCTGAAGAAGATTCCGGATGCCAAGGCGCCCGCCGATCCCTGGGGCAACGTACGCAGCGACACGCCCAAGACCGCAGACAAGGCCACAGCTCCCGCGAAGTCAAAGAAAACCGGCAGCGCCGCGAATTGAAGCGCGCGCCGTGAACGCAGCGCTGCCGGGAATGTCGCGTCATCGAGCTTGCAGGCTGGATCAGTCGGTCGTTTTTTCTTGCCTGTTTTCTTGCGTGATTTCTTGCCTCATTTCTCCCGGCCGCTGACATCGCGAACGAGCGCGGCAAGACGGCCCATAAAGCTGCTCACCCAACTGTCTTCGGCCTGCGGAGAATCTTCCGTGAAACGCGCTTCCTTGGCGTCGTCGTCTAAAATCTGACGTCGGCGGTGTTCTGACTGCATTCTGGTTCCTTTTCTGGGAAACCAACGTGCTACAACTGATAGAGTTCCATGGTCTCTACAATCAGTAGATGAAACAAGGCGTTGCGGGGCCGTCAGGCCAGTGCGGCGGACTGGTCCAGCAAGGTTTCGTAGCACTCGCAGGATATCCGCATCAGCGCGGGCCGATCCAGGATCTTGATCACGCCGCGCGAATAGGTGATCACGCCGGCGCTCTGCACCCGGCTGGCGACTTCCGTCACCGACGTGCGCCTCACGCCCAGCATCTCAGCGAGAAATTCCTGCGTCAGCGTCACGGTGTCGCTGGCGGATCGATCGGCGCTTTGCAGCAGCCAGCGGCAAAATCGCGCCTCGATCGGATGCAGCGCGTTGCAGGCGGCTGTTACCCGCGCCTGCGACAGCAGCACTTCGTTGTAGCGGATACACAGATTGCGAAGCGCCTCGCTGGCGGCAACGGCGGTCCTGAAATGGGGAGCTGCGATCTTGCTGCAGGTCAGCGGCATCTGCACCACGACGCGTACCAGCGATTTGTAGAGGCCAAGCCCCGCCATCGCTCCAACCACGCCTTCGCGGCCGACGGTCGCGGTCTCGATCGCCTTGCCGTCGCGCAGCACGGCGAGCAACGACAGCATGCCGTCATGCGGGAAGTAGATTTGGTCGACTTCGTCGCCGGCTTCGGACAGCACCACGCCCTGTTGAAGTGAAACTGCCGACAGATGCGGAAGCAATCGGTCGAACTGGTCGCGGGGCAATCCGGCGAGCAGTTTGTTGTCCAAAGGACCGGCGCTTGAATTGGCCAATGCAGTATCCCGCCCGGTCGGTCGGGCCGATTTTACCGCAGGGGTGGGGAGGACGCTCCGAGAGGGCGGTCCGCGGGAAACCTCAATATAGGAACATGCAACCGGCAGTGTCGGTTCGGTATCCGTCATAGTGGCCGACCAATCCACAGCCGTCGCGATCCCACCAGCGATTGGGCAGCAATCCCCTCGGCTTACGGAGGCCGCACCGCAACAATGTTTATTTGTCGGAACACGTACAGAAATCCTCCGGGCGAGCGTCAGAAAGTGCCGTTATCGGCGAGGTGACCAAAGACTCGGTTTGGCGGCGGCGCGCGCTATATTGAGCCGGTCGTTATCTGTTGGAGTTGCGACATGGTTTCTCGTCCGCGCGATCTCGCAGACCGGATGGCCGGCCGGCGCAAGCCGGACGACGGCTATTTGCGCGAAAGCTTCACTTTGCCGCGCGACAAGGCGCGTAGCAGGGCGCGTGATTTCCTCACCCGCTACCCCAAGGCGGCCTATATGAGCAGCGTGGAAAGCTGGCGTGAGCTGCCGGGCGGCGACATCGAATTCACCATGCGGCGGCTGCCCAGTTCTGATTAGTGGTTCCCATTACGGAACCCAATTCAGGGTAGTATTTCCTTACAACCCTTTCCAGTTGTTAACGTTTCTTGATAACGGCTGGTCAGCTATTTTCGCTTAAGGGTTGTCGCCTGAGGGAAACCATGGCGAGACAGCGCGAGGACCTCGGCGAGCGCAAGCACGCCCGCATCGATCTTCACAAGCCGGGATTCCTGATTCCGGCGCCGGATGCGCCATGGATTGAATGCACCATTCTCGACGTGTCCGAGAACGGCGCCTGCCTCGATGTCGGCGCCATGGCGGTACCGAAGATTTTTGGCCTCGCTTTCACCGGGGGCGGCGAGGTGCTTCGGGTGTGTCTATTGATCTGGCGCCAGGGCGGGCGGCTCGGCGCCCGCTTCGTCACGCCCAAGGAACTGCGTCAGGGGTTTACGCCGGACCAAGGCATGATCGATTAGGAATAGAGCGTTTTCCAGCCAACGGGTCGCGCGAACGCGCGCCCGATGACAGGCTCCGTGGGCACCGGTTCGCGTCAAGAAAACGCGTCAAATAAGAAGGTTCTAGCCGGGCGTCTCCGCCACGAGGCGGATCCGGAACACCGGTTGCTTGGCTTCGTCCAGAAGCTCCATTTCCCATTCGGAATTTTGCTGCAGCTTGCGGGAAATGCCGCCGACAATACCGGCGCAAACGCTGGTCATCTCTTTCCAGGCGGCGTCATGATCGGCAAACTCGGTGCCTTGATCGGACGCGCCGCAGATGGTGCCGTTTCGGATACGAAAAAAATAGAGCGGCATGGTATGACCCGATGCGTGAAGGCCGCTCCAGGCCCGTGAAATCAACAAAAAACCAGGCGCAGTGAATTCCCGAATCCGGGACGGATCAATCCGGGAATCTACGGAGTTGATGCGGGCCGCGTCACTTGCGCGCAGCGTCGATTATTCGCTCTCGGTAATCCGGATCAGACCGTCACCGGTGACGACGGGCCCTTTGGCCGTCTCGGTGACGTAGCCAAGGGTAATCAGCTTTGCCAGATGATGTGCAGGGATGACCGGGGTAGGCGAGGTGATCGCGACTTCGATCAGGGAAGCGAACTCTTCGGGCGTCAAAAGCTTCGGTGTATGCATCGTCATCGGCAAACTCACGATCAGGACGTGGCCGTTGTCCGATTGGCAGCGCCACCGGGAAATTTATGAGCCGATTCCTGATCGGAAGCGAGGCCTCTCGGTAGTACTACGGATTATCGCTGTTCTCCGTTTCAAATCGAACAGGTCAGACTGCGGATTTGGAAATCACGACACGATCTTGCTAACCCGCCCGATCGGAGGCGCTCATGGCGCCGCGTTGCCAGGACTGGCTATTTCGCAGGCTGTCCGCGGCCTACTTCAACGAACTATTGATCGAGGAGAACTTGCTGTTGAGCTTGGTGCCAAGCCCGTTCACGATCGCGATGATGGCAAGCGAGATGCCAGCTGCGATCAGCCCATACTCGATGGCGGTTGCGCCGGATTCGTCGTTGAGGAATTTGTATAGCGTTTTCATCCCCGCAAGATGAGGACGAAAAACTAAGGCGGGGTGAATCCGGTCGATGAAAGTCCGGGTTCCCCGGCGGAACTCTATCTTTCAGGTATTATTTTTTTGTAAATCCGACGCCCATAGGTTGCGGCACCGGAGATCGCCCGCCCCATTCACGTCGAGACATCGCGCCTGGCCTCACCGTGAGCCGGATCTGCCTGGCAACAGGCAGAAACAAAAAGATGCAGCGTTCACACTCGATTAAGCGGCCTTTTTGATTCAATTTTAAGCAACGGCCCTCAGAGTTCCAGTTGTGGAACCCGGAAGAATTGTCGGGCCGTTACTACCAGGAGGTAGCATCTTGAAGCATTTGATTAAGCGCTTTTCGGCGGATCAATCAGGCGCCACCGCGATTGAATACGCCCTGATCGCGACAGGTATCTCGCTCGCCATCATCGCGGCTGTGAATGGCCTCGGCACAACGCTCAACGCGTCCTACGCGGCCATCAACACCGCGTTGAAATAGCCGTCGGCGGAGCTTCGGCCGCCGCCCCCGTCTTTTATTGTGAGCGCTTCCAGCGCAAGCCTTCGTTTCGAATCCAGCCTTAGTGAAACCGGTTCGGACTATCGCCGTATCTGTCCGACGGCGGCGATTGGTCCTCCAGATTAGCCCCGCCGTCAGCGACCCCCCTTTCGCGGTCCCCCGCGAGACGGGGGTCGTTTGATAGTCGAGGGTGTCCATCTGATGATGATCGAAAGACCGGCGATTTTGACGCCGGAAGAGCTTGCTGCGTTGCTCGAAATAGCCCTTGAAATTGACCTTGGGGCAGCCTCCCGGAAAATACCGGCGATCACATTGGCCAGACTGGTGGCGCTGCGCTGCGCGGAAATGACGCCAGGCGGCCCGATCGTCACCGGCAATGGACTGATGCGGCTGACGGAAAGGCAACCTGACGGACCGGAAGCTCCGGCCTGAGCCGCACGAGATTTTAATCACGCTGCCGTGAAACAGGAGGGGGCCTTGCCTCGTATCTGGATCGCGGCAGGGCGTTCTCATCCGCCAGCACTCCGTCGTCTTCGGCCCCGCTCCGATGCAGTCCAGCGGGGCGGGGTTGTTTGACGGCGGAAGGGCGGGCAGAACCGATAAGGCTCTGCCCAAGAAGAAAGCCGCCACCAGCATTCTGCTGATGACGGCTTGGGAATTGCACTCGCTCGTAGAACCTAGCGGTACATAGTTAATAAATTGTTTCCAGGTTCCGTAGAAATACGGATGTGATTGCCATCTATTTTTAGGCGTGAGGATATCTGAACGAGCGCCGTCAATCGGGACGGCCTGCGGTAATCGCCTCGGGCTGACCGCGCTTCACCGCACCGATAGAAAAGTAACAGCCAGCACGACAATCCACCCCACGATCACCAGGGAGGTCACGGTGCCGGCCGCAATTTTAAGCTTCTCCCTTGTCGTGTAACCGCGCATGGCGAGCCTCGATTGCAGGCCTTGATTGCAAGCCTTTTTCAGTTTGAAGAAGCTATGAAATCTTAATTTGTCTCATCCGCAAGTCGGTGATCAGATGCAGTCTGTGACGCCGCCCGAATACGGTGTCATTCTCCCCAAACCCCGCTGGATGGACCCCCGTCTGGCGGGGTTTTCGTTGCGGCCACTTCCTCGCCAAACAGCGGCCTGTTTCTGCCGGTAAATTGGCGGCCGACATTTGCGAAAAGGACAAAAAAACCCCGCCCGAGTGGGCGGGGTTAGTGGCGTTTGGGGCGGCAACGCAATCTGCGTCGCCACGCACGAGGCTATGTGAGCCGACCCGTCTCGCAAGATGAAGATTCAGCCAAATCGTGACACGAAACTTACAACGCGCGGAGCAGGGAATGGTGAGAGGTGTCAGCGCGAGGCGGGCGCATGTTTGAGGGTCTGACGAGACGCGATGTTGTGATTGCCGCCATCATCGTGATGGCCGTCGTCGCATTGACGGTCGAAGGCACGTATTTCGGACTTCATCGATACGTACTCGATAGTCCGGCCGGCCCTCAGACAAAGCAGGACGCTCCAAAGCCCAATCAGCAGGCTAATTAAGGAAAAACCCCGCCCAACGGGGGTCGGGCGAGGTTCCTCTAGGGATGTCGCTGGCAACGACATCGCACTGCAATAATGACGATTTCGGATGAAGGGGCGATTAAATAAAAGTTCAGAGATCTGAAGCGGGACCTGCCAAGAAACCTTTTCGCTTCGCCGCGCGTTTGTCCGGCAGAAGGGAGACCTCCCATGTTCACCGATGAGAACAGCCGGCATTCCGATTGGGAAATGAGCGGGTCCATCCAGCGCAAATTCAGCATAGGAGCGGCGATCGTATTTGCGGTGGTCGTGCTGCTCAATCTGGTCGGCCAGCCCGCCAATATGTGGGCCGCAAAGCCTGCTACCGAAACCGTGCTGGCTTCGCAGTAGGAACGGTAGTTTTCCGGGAGCGCGCATTAACTCCGCTTTTACCAAGCCGCATCAGCATCAGGCGTAGATGCGGCGGAACCGGAGCAGTGCCGGGCCGGCAGCCACATGAGAAAGCCGTCCGGCGTCGCGCCCGGGCGGCTTTTTTCTGGCTGTGAGAGTTCTGAGGAGAAATGAAAGAGGCCGCCAATTGAGGCGGCCTTGGGCTATCGGGGTGGCAAAGCGACCTAGCCAGCTAACTGGGCAAGCGCGTCTGCCGCAACTCCCAGGATCGTCGCGGCCACATAGATGAAGATCGCGATTTTTTTGAAGGTCATGTCTCGCTCCGTCGATTGAACGGAGTGTTAACGAGTATGGTTAACCGCTGGTGAATCTGGCCTAAAAACAAAGCGGGCAACTGCTAAAAATCAAAAGGGACCATTCACCTTGCGGGGGGCCCAAAAAGAACATATTGCGAACTTAGAACAAATAGGGTACGATGTTCCATCACTCGCTGAACCACCT
>CAWBPE010000021.1:0-23077 GCA_963790595.1 uncultured Alphaproteobacteria bacterium
TCGCTGGCTTTTGTCGGCACGCCGGCCGTGTCGCTTGGCGTGCTGCTGCTCGGCCGCCTGCTGCTCGGCTGCGGTGAAAGTCTGGTCATGACGGGTTCGCTGGCCTGGGGCATCGCGCTGGTGGGCCCGCGCAATGCCGGCAAGGTGATGGCGTGGGTCGGGGCCGCGGTGTTCGGCGCCTATGCGGCCGGCGCGCCGCTCGGCACCTTTGTCTATGGCCGCTATGATTTTATCGGCATCGCGTTCACCACCATCATCATTCCGTTGCTGGCGCTGGGTTTCATTGCTCCTGCTGCACCGGTCGCGGTCATCGCGACCCACCGCGTGCCGTTCTACAAGGTATTGGGCTCCGTATGGGTGCCCGGAATGGGCATGGGACTGTGCTGCGTCGGATATGGCGTCATCACCACCTTCATCGCGCTGCTGTTCGCCGCCAAGAACTGGGGCAGCGCGTCGCTCGCCTTCACGTCGTTCGGCGCGGCGTTCATCCTAGCGCGAATCTTTTTCTCGCATATGCTCGATCAAAACGGCGCCAAGGTCGCGCTGGTGTGCGTGCTGATCGAAATCGTGGGCCTGTTGCTGATCTGGCAGGCCGGCAGCCCCGTGATCGCCTATGCGGGCACGGCCCTCGTCGGCTTTGGCTATTCGCTGGCCTTCCCCGGCTTCGGCGTCGAGGCGGTGCGGCTCGCGCCGCCGCAAGCACGCGGCGCCGCGATGGGGGCTTTTGTCGCCTTTCTCGATATCGCTCTCGGCCTTACCGGTCCCACCGCCGGCGCGATCGCCGGCGTCGCCGGTGTCAACGCCGTCTATCTGGCCGGCGCCTGCGCCGTGACGCTCTCGGCCTTTGTCGCGATCTATCTGATTGTCAAAAAACCGGCTTAGACCTGCCGCATCATTCGATCACCTGATCGGCGGCCACCAGCATGGTGTTGGGAACGGTGAGGCCGAGCGTCCTCGCGGTTTTCAGGTTGATGACAAACTAAATTTTGCAGGCTGCAGAACCGGAAGATCGCCGGGTTTTGCGCCGCCGAGAATTTTGCCGACATAAACGCCGGCCTGACGATAGGCATCGATAAGATCGATCCCATAACTCATCAGGCCGCCAGCTTCGGCAAACTGACGCCATTCATAAATCGACGGAATCGCGTAGCGCGTCACCAGCGCGGCAAGCTGATCTCGCCTGCTGAGAAACAGCGGATCGGCACTGACGAGAAGCACGCTTGTCTTTTTCTCGGCAACCTCGGCAATCGCGGAATCGATTTCACTGTCCGTCCCCGCCTTCAGGATAACGAGTTGCTGTCCAAACTTCCGGGCAGCCGCCTCGACATCCGCGTATTGCGCGTCAGCTTGAGCGGGGCTGTTGGGATTGACGAGCAAGGCGACCACCGAAGCGCCGGGCACAAGCTCGTGCATGAGTTCGACACGCTTGGCATCCAGCAGATAGGCAAACAGCGTCACGCCCGTGACGTTGCCGTTCGGCCTGTTAAGGCTGGACACCAGTCCGAATTTCACCGGATCGCTCCCCAAGGTGAAAACAATGGGGATCGTCGCGGTTGCCTGTTTGGCGGCGAGCGACGAAGGCAAGCCGCCCGTCGCAACGATTACGGAAACGTGGCGGGAGACCAGATCGGCGGCAAGTCCGGGCAATCGGTCATACTGTCCCTCCGCCCAGCGGTAGACGGTTGTGACATTGTCCCCGTCGACAAACCCAGCTTCCTTCAATCCGCGCTGAAATCCAGCGACAAAAGTGGCGTAACCCTCGGGCGAGGTTGCGCCGAGAAATCCGATGACCGGAGCAGACGCGCGCTGTGCCCGGGCGGCGAACGGCCATGACGCTGCACCGCCGACGAGCCCGATGAAATTTCGCCGCTTCATGTGCCCTCTCCCGAGCGCCCGGCGCCGAGCCTAGCATTTTGCAACGAGGTAGCCAGTGAGGAATACCGCAGCCTGCGTCAGACGTCGGCGAGGCTGATGGCGAACACGCCGGCCTGGATTGCCGTCTCGATTTGAGCCGTTGCAGACATCGGACGTTACCGCCAAACTGATCCGCGAATGGAACCCGCAAACGGGGAGCCGTCGTGACCCAGAAAATTCAGCAATCTCTTTCCGCGACGTGCCAATGCGGCATGGTAAAATTCGAGACGATCGGCCAGCCGATTCTGACGGCCGCCTGCTATTGCACCAGTTGCCAGCAAGCCGGGCAACAGTTCGAACAATTGCCTTCCGCGCCGCCGGTACTCGATCCCGATAGTGGAACAGCCATGATCCTGGTTCGAAAGGATCGCGTGCAATGCGTGGCGGGGCAGGAGTATCTGCGAGAGTTCAGGCTCAAGCCTGACTCCCCGACCCGGCGGGTTGTTGCCACCTGCTGCAATTCGGCAATGGTCCTCGACTTCACCAGGGGGCATTGGTTGTCGATGTATCGAAACCGATTCCCGGCAGGCGCGCCGCCGCTTGAGGTGCGGATCATGACCAGAGAGCGCCGCGCCGGCGTCGAACTGCCAAAGGACGTGCCGAGTTACGAAACTCACTCCGGCAAGTCGATGTTGAAGCTGGTCGCCGCCTGGATGGCGATGGGTTTCCGCAGGCCTCAAATCACTTGGGGTAAATGACTTGGGGCTCACCTGGAGCTCGCTTGGGGCAATGATACGCCGGGCGGCGCAATAGGCACTCGTCCCTATAATCCACACATGGCGGGCGTCATCAAACCGGTTTGTAGGCCACGACGAATCATCTAGTGCAGAGTCAGCTGTCCCCTGTGAAATGCGCTGATGAACCGCCGCAACCGCCGGGCAGCCGGCCCACCATCCAAGGCCACTGCAAAGGCCGGCTCAAACAGCCTGCCCACCAGCGCATCGGCCGCATGTCAAACCGGCTTTGGCCATCTGCGCGCGGAACGCTATCTCGACGCGCAGATCTCCTGCCAGCAAGCGCTTGCGTTGGATCCCGATCACGCCGACAGTCTGCATTTGATGGGACTGCTGTCGCGCCAGGCCCAAAACTACGATCACGCGGTGGAGTGGATCGCCCGCGCCATTCGGCAAAATCCCAAAGCGGAGTATCTTTCAAGTCTCGGAACCACACTGCGGCTGCAGGGACGTTTTGAAGAGGCTTTGAAAGCGCTCGACAAGGCGATCCAGCTCGCGCCCGAAGACGCTGAGTTATGGATCAACCTCGGCAACGTTCTGGCGGATCTCGCGCGGCCAGCCGACGCGCTGCTGGCTTTTCAACATGTGCTCAAGCTCGATCCGAGCCACTGGGACGCTGCCTTCCGCTGCGGGTTTCTCCTCGACAGGCTGGAACGGCCCGCCGAGGCAATTTCCTGTTTCGATCTTGGCGACAGGCTCAAGCCGAACCAGGCCGTCGTGCTGGAAATGCGCGCCATTGCGCTGCAGAAGCTGAAACGGTTCGAGGAAGCCCTCGCCGATAATAAACGAGCACACGCGCTCAACCCCGGCAATGCCGACACCTGCAATAATATCGGCGCCATCCTCCAGTCGCTCGGCCGCGACGCTGAGGCACTGACGTGGTTCGACAAGGCGCTGGCGCTTCGTCCGCACTTCCTGGTCGCCTTGACCAACAAGGCTGCCTCTCTCGGGCAATTTCATCGGTTCGACGAAGCGGAAGCGATCTACCGTCACATCAAGACGATCGATCCGGACTGCGTGCAGGCCGACTGGGATTTGTCGCTGCTTCACATGCTGACCGGGAATTTCGAGGCTGGCTGGGCCGGCCGCGAAGCGCGGTGGAGAGTCCACCGGGTTAACTATCCGAAGTTTTCGCAGCCGATGTGGCGCGGCCAGGAAAGCATCGCTGACAAGACCATCCTGATCTGCGCGGATGAAGGCTTGGGAGATTCAATCCAGTTCGCCCGCTATGTGCCGATGCTGGCTGCGCGCGGCGCGCGCGTCATTCTGGCCGTGGACGACGCGGCGTATCCGTTGTTGTCGGCGCTCCCGGGCGTCGCGGAAAGTTTTCCGAAATCGGCCGGCGCGTTTCCGGCGTTCGACATGCATTGCCCGATGTCGAGCCTGCCGCTCGCTTTCGCGACGCGACTGGACACGATTCCGGCTGACATACCGTATCTGCCGGCCCCCGCACCAGACCGGGTGCAAGCCTGGGACAATCGCCTTGGCCCTCGCAGCAAATTGCGGGTCGGCCTGGTGTGGTCCGGCAATCCCAAGCACAGCAACGATCACAATCGATCCGTCACGTTACAAACGCTGTCACGTCTGTTTGACGTCGATGCGACTTTCGTGAGCCTGCAAAAGGACGCGCGGCCTGCGGACCAGGCGGTCCTCGCGCAGACCGACATCGTTGATCTCACGGCTGAGCTCACCGATTTCAACGAGACCGCCGCATTGATCGCTTGCCTCGATCTCGTCATCACCGTCGATACCAGCGTCGCGCATCTCGCCGGCGCGCTGGGCTGCCCGACCTGGATCCTGCTGCCCTACACGCCCGACTACCGCTGGCTGCTGGATCGCAACGACAGCCCCTGGTATCCCACCGTGCGGCTGTTCCGGCAGACCGCGGCGCGCGATTATGCACAGGTGCTGGATCGGGTGCGGGCGGAGTTGGTGGCGCTATGTGCGCAACGAAAGCCCGCTGCTCAAATCTCTTCCCGGCAGGCGCCCGATCTCACGCCTGACAACGCGGACAGCCTGCACCGCAAGGGCCTGCAGTTTCTGCAAGCCGGGCAATACGACCACGCGCTGTTGAGTTTCGCGCATGTCCTCAAGCTCGATCCAGGGCATCAGGACGCGGCCTATAAAAGCGGCGTGCTGCTTCATCACATGGGGCGGTTTGACGAGTCCATCGCCCACCTTGATCTGTGCGACGCGCTGCTGCCAAACCACGCCCCGACCCTGCAGGCGCGCGCGCGCACGCTCTTCAGCCTGAAACGGTTCGAAGCGGCGCTGGCCGAAAACCGGCGGGCGCATACGCTCGATCCCGGGAATGCCGACACCTGCAACAATATTGGCGCCTGCCTGCAGGCGCTGGGCCGGGAAGACGAGGCGCTGTCATGGTTCGACCGGGCGCTCGACCGTTTGCCCAACACGACAGAACTTCTGAACAACAAGGCCTTGATGTTGAGCCAGTTGCAGCGCTTCGACGAGGCGTTCGCGCTCTATGATCGGATCCGGTCGCTGCAACTCAATGACGCCACCACGGACTGGAATCTGGCCCTGCTGCAGATGCTGACCGGCCATTTCGAGGCCGGCTGGGCGGGGCGCGAGTCGCGCTGGAGAAAATCCGATCCGCCGCCCTACCCGAAATTCAGCCAGCCAATGTGGCTCGGCAAAGAACCCATCGAAGGCAAGACCATCCTCGTCCATGTCGACGAAGGGGCCGGCGATACCATCCAGTTCCTGCGCTATGTGCCGATGCTCGCCGAGCGCGGCGCCCGCATCATTCTGGTTGTCGAGCGCCATCTGCATTCGCTGATGTCCGGCCTGCCGGGCATCGAACAATGTCTTTCGTTCCCCAGAGATCCCCTGCCCGCGTTCGACATGCACTGCCCGATCGGGAGCCTGCCGCTGGTCTTCGGCACGCGCCTCGATAGCATTCCCTCAGTAACGTCCTATCTGCCTTCCCCGGCAGAGGCCCGCGTACAATTCTGGGAAGCGCGGCTTGGGCCTCATAACAAGCAGCGGGTCGGCCTGGTGTGGTCTGGAAATCCGAGCCACCGGAACGATGTCAATCGCTCGACATCTCTCCGGATAATGTCCCGCATTCTCGACGTCGATGCGACCTTCGTCAGCCTGCAGAAAGACCCGAAGCCCGATGACAGGGCGTTGCTCGCGCAGACCGGCATCATCGACTTCACTTCCGAGCTCACCGACTTCAACGAGACCGCGGCGTTGATCCGCTGCCTCGATCTCGTCATCACCGTCGACACCGGCGTCGCGCATCTCGCCGGTGCGCTGGGCTTACCGACCTGGATCCTGCTGCCCTGGACGCCGGATTATCGCTGGCTGCTGAATCGCGACGACAGCCCCTGGTATCCTACGGTGCGGCTGTTCCGGCAGAACGAGACGCGGGATTATGCCGAGGTGATGGAGCGGGTGCGGGCGGAGTTGGTGGCGCTGTGTGCCGGGACATTTCCCGGTTCGTTCAAATTATAGCGACTGTGCCCGTTGCTCATGGTTCGAGACGCGCCAACGGGTCCGCGCGAAGCGCGACCCGATGATAAACTCCGACGCGCTCCTCACCATGAGGGTCTGAGGCCTCGTCTTGGCTCAGACCTCATCCTGAGGAGCCGCCAACGGGTCGCGCGAATGCGCGCCCGATGACAGGCTCCGCCGCGTCTCGAAGGATGCAGCCATGGAAAACACTTCAACTCGTCGCCGCAATCCCTCGCCCCGCGAGCAACACCCGCCGATGATGAATCAGATTATCCAGCCGCTGCGCCGCCACGATCAGTGCCTGCGCCTCGGAGGCGCCCTCTTCCTGCCCGGCGGTTCGCGCCAATTGCGTGCGCAGCAATGAGTCGACCTCGTTCTCGATCGCATTCAATTCCGTCTCGTCGGTGACGCTTCGTATCCGTCCCGGCAAAGCACAAAACGCATCCAGCGTCGGATGCGCGGCCTCATTGGTGCGCACGCCGAGAAAGCGCCAGGCCGCCGCGAAGATCGACGCCAGCGCGCCGAGCGCCATCGGCGTCAGATAGATCGCGTTGCCATAGCGATCCATGAAGCTTTGCTGGGTGCCGTTGAAAAACGCCGCAGCGCCGGGATGCGCCGAGATATACGCATCGGCGTCGAGCTCGGGCGCGGCGATGCCCGACAGCAGCGGATCTCCTCCGACAAGATCGCGGCGCACGCCCATGATCTTTTTGGCGAGATCGGCGATCACATCGGCATTGAGATGCCGGTTCGCGACCAGATAATACGTCACCCGCAACGTCGTGACGTCGTCATCCGGCACCGGCGGTGCGCCACGCAGGGTGCCTTTGGGAATATCGAAGCTTTCATAAGGACCCTTGGCATCGGCGATCGCGCCGGCGGAATCGATCGGGATCAAAACCGGCGCAGAATTGGCACCTTCTTTGAACAGCCCCTTTACCAGCGACAGATAACGATCGGTCAGCGGCACCACGAGCAACAATGCCGCGACTTCTTTCGCCTGCACCGCGCGCCGCGCATCCAGCGGCGCGATATCCTTGAAGGTGACATTGGCGCGGCCGAGATCGTATTCCTTCTTCAGGGCCTCGACGACCCCGTGATTGATTTCGCCGCCGACCACGCCGACGGTGTGATCGTGCAATTTGGCGATGCTGGTGATGGACGATCCCGGCGGCGCCACGATCATCACGACACCATGCGCCGTCACGGTCACGGTGCGCGCCTGCGAGAGATCGCCGACATCCGCCCGTACCATCGCCAGATCGGCCTTCCCGGCCGCGAAGGCCTTGGCGGCATCGAGCACATTGCCGGCATTCTCGACCTTGAGCCGGACGGGGGAATCGATCGTCGCAAGGCGGCCGGCGATCAATGACGCCGTCTGCCTGGCCTCGCCGTCGAGCGAGCCGACCGCCACCGTCAGCGTCACCGGCTGTTCGTAATAGCGATACGCGATCAGGCCCGCGCCCGCGACAAGGCACAACACGCCCACCAGCAGTACGGCGCGAACCCAGAACGGCAATTCCATCTGAAGCGATTTCATGATCACCCGGCGCGGAAAACCCTGACACGAAGATATCAGGGGATCGGTCATGCCACGTCAGGTTTAGGTTCGAAAGCGCCGGATTACAAATTGGAAATAACGGACCAGATACCGGACCAGGCCGCTTTCGGCGCCGGGCACGGGCGGAAGCGGCTGCACGGAGCGGCTATGTTGCCATATCCTGCGAAGTTTTAACCTTGATTTTGCGGTTCTGGATTTGCGGGCGCGGCGCTCGGCGCGCAGCAGCGACGGCGACAGGCAGTGATAGCGCGACCATGACATCATCTTCATCGAACCCTCCATCGCAACATCGATTGGTGGGTCGTGAATGATGCGCCGTTCGAATCGCGCGCGTTACAAATCAGTCATTACAAATCGGAAAGCAAGCGGCGGATAAATCGGCGGTCGAACCTTATTCGCCGCCGCCGTCGGGGTCTTTCGCAATATGCCATAATACGCCCGCGGGGTCCCAGACATAGGCGACGGCAAGGCCCCATGGCTGCAGCTTCGGCGGAGCCGGAGCCTGCACACCGTAGCGCCCGGCAAGATCGAGTTTCTCAATCCGCGCATACCATGCGTCGGCGTCCTTCACGAGCAGATGCATCATAAAATGGCTGGCGAAGTCCTTTACGTCGGTCTTCCCCCCCTGAAGAATGAACGCGAACGGCCCGAGATGCATCGACGCCATCGTCTCGCCCAGCCGATATTCGCGAAAGCCGAGATCGGCATAAAAGCGCAGGCTGGTTTCGAAATCCTGGGCAGGAACGAAAGGCCTTAGGGCAATAACGTCGGTCGCCGAAGGTTGAGTTGACATGCATCAATCCTGATTTGCCAAAAAAATCAGCCGCGACGCGGTTAGAGAGCGGATGGTTTCCGAACGCGTGCAGCGGATGCGTGATCGCACCCTAGCCTATCGCGGAAAATGGTTATCGTTTGTTCATCCGCATTAAACCTGCGTAATGCGCCGAACCGGTTTCTCACTCGCCGCCTCCAACAGATGTTCGACGTTACATCTCAGGAGGAAAATCATGAAACTTGTTTCTGCACTTGTTGGCCTCGCTGCGCTCAGCGGGGTTGCACTATCCAGCGGCGCTGCGTCTGCGCAGGAGTTGACGACGGTCAATGTACCGGCCGGTTATGTCTGCAACGAATACGGCCATTGCTGGCATCGCCATTACTGGGGCGGCGGTGGCGGCTACTATCATCCGCATTATTGGGGTGGTGGTTATGGCGGATGGCACCGTCACTGGGCCGGGTATGGTGGCGGCTATGGCTGGCACCGCCACTGGGGCGGCTGGGGCGGTGGCTATGGCTGGCACCGTTGGCACAACTGGTACTGACCGCAGAGAGAAAGGGGCTTCGGCCCCTTTCTTTTTTTGCGCGGATGCAAAAGTCAGAATTCCGTCATTGCGAGGAGCGCAGCGACGAAGCAATCCATACCTCAGCAGACTAGATTGCATCGAGATGGATTGCTTCGCTGCGCTCGCAATGACGGAAGTGCCCCCCTTCCCGCTTGCCAAGCCCATCCCGCTGAGGCACTTTTCGCGCGGCAACAAGTCCGGCGCTCATGATCCGGACATCACAGGGAGGATAGTCATGCTGACACGCCGAGGCTTTGCGGGCGTTGCGTCCTGCGCGCTTTGCTCAATTACCGGATTTATGGCCACCGATGCGTCGGCGCAGGGCACGCCGCCCGCGACCACGCCCGGCGTTTCCCGAAAGATCCTGTCGAGGAGCGACGGTCCGGCGGCGGGATATGAGACGCTGCTGGTCGCGATCGAGATCGAGGCCGGCGTCACCATCGGGCGCCACACCCATCCGGGCATCGAATCCGCCTATATTCTCGAAGGCGGCTTTGAGCTGCCGATCGAGGGCATGCCGACCAAGATGTACAAGCCCGGCGACGGCTTCGTAGTCCCGCCGAGCACGCCGCACGCCGGCAACAAGAACGGCGACGTGAAGACAAAGGTGCTGAGCACTTATATCGTCGAAAAAGGCAAACCGCTGGCCTCGCCGGCGTGAGCTGATCTGGGCATAGCAACAATTGGAAATTAAAAAGACGGCCGCGGCTTGTGATCGAACCGCGGTCGTTGTTGCGTTTTTAGTTGTTGGTTCTCCTGTGGCCTCATGGTTCGAGACGCGCCAACGGGTCCGCGCGAAGCGCGGCCCGATGATAAACTCCGCCGCGCTCCTCACCATGAGGGATTGAGACCTCGACCTCATTCGGACCTCATCCTGAGGAGCATCGCGAAGCGATGCGTCTCGAAGGATGCGATGAGTGCGATCCCCCACCCCTCACTGCTGCTGCTTTTCCCAGAACGACAGCAGCCCCTGCGAGGCCGAGCCGCCGATCACGCAGGGGATGCCGATCGCGACCTGGCCCAATGCGGCCGCCGACACACATCCCAGCGCGACCGCGCCGACGCCGACCTGGCCCCAGAAGTCGAGATTGCGCCTGCTATCCGAACCCTTGGCCTTGAGTTCATCCACCGCGGCGAGCGCGTCCTTGCGCACCGCGCCGAGCTGCACGGTGTCTGCGGCCTGAACCACTTCGGTCAACGGGCCTTTGACGGCAGCCGGCTGCACGGCGAGTTCGCTGCGCAGATATTCGCGCAGGCCCGCATCGCGCACCGCGTAGCTTGCCAGCGTGTAGCGCGCCATGCTGCCGACGGTCAGCTTGTCGACGGTGTCGCGGCTCTTGCTC
This sequence comes from uncultured Alphaproteobacteria bacterium, assembly GCA_963790595.1. Taxonomy (GTDB): domain Bacteria; phylum Pseudomonadota; class Alphaproteobacteria; order Rhizobiales; family Xanthobacteraceae; genus Bradyrhizobium. The sequence goes on from CAWBPE010000021.1 coordinate 10,373, forward strand.
CAGGGCAGCATCTTGATGATGTGCAGGATCGGCACATAGGAGCCGGTCGCGAAATAATAGCCCCACAGCGTGTCCAGCAGATCCTGATTGCCCGCAAAGGTCTGCGTCAGCTTCAACGTCTTGTCGTCCTTGGCGAAAGGATTTTTGGTCAGCGCGCCGCGCAGCTTGTCGAGCACACCGGGCTTTGTTTCCTCCAGCGGAATGTCTGATAGCACCGGCAGCGTGCCCGCCAGATAACTATCGATCATCACCTTGCGGCCCGGCATTTTCGGCGCGACCTTGCGCAGGAGATTTCGCCAGTCAGGCAATCCCGAATAGGCGATCGCGCGCACGATCACCCATTCGTCTTCCGGCGGAATCGGAAACAAACTATTCACCAGTTGCTCGGCTTTCGCGGGATTCGATCCGATCGCGCCGGCAAGGAAACCGAGATAGATGCCGGCATTCTCCGGCTCCTTGAAACTCTGGGTGTGAAACAGCACCCGCATCGCGGCCGGCACATGCGCGTAATCGGGCTTGGCGCGGTAATTATAGATCCATTGCTGGACCACGCCGAGCGAGGCGCGCGGGTCGACTTCCGGCGTGACCGCGGCTTCCGCAGACTGGATCAACACAAACAAAGCGACGACAAAGGCTGTGTAACGCATGTGATGCTCCCAAAGAAGCGTTGGCGTCTGCAGCACGCGCAGCGCCACGTTTTCCGCCTCCTTGGCTAGGCGGCATTTGAAGCGGCTATACGACAAATCTGGGGAAGCCCGGCTCAGTGCCGCGTCGAAATTATGGCAACTCGTTAACGCTTAAGGCCACAACTCTCCTTGCCCCAGACATTGTTTCGCCTTGCGCGCGCACTTCGATATCAGCGGGACCGGGCGGGATGACAGGCGGACGCGATGAGGCGAAGGCCGGGCGTGATCGGCGCGCTGCTGGGCGCGATGCTGGCGCTGTGTTCAGTGCCGTCATTCGCCGGGGAAGTACCAACAAGCGACGTTGAAGCGAAAGCGCGCGAGCTTGTGACGGTCCAGGGTAATCGCCGCATCGATGTCGCGACAGTGCGCTCCTATTTCCATCCCACAACCGATGGCCGCTTCGATGAAGCCGCGCGCGACGCAGCCCTCAAGGCGCTGCTCGCGACCAATCTGTTCGACAAGGTCACGATCGAACGCTCCGGCGACAGGCTGATCGTGTATCTGGCCGAGGCGCCGGTGCTTGATCACGTCGCGTTCGAGGGCAACAAGAAGATCAAGGATACCGAGCTCACAGCTGCCGTGGACTCCAAGCCGCGCGACACGCTGCAGCGCGCGATGGTGCAGAGCGACGTCGATCATATCCTGGAAGCCTATCGCCATGCCGGCCGCGACGATGTCAGTGTCAAGCCGGAGATCATCAGCCGCGGCAACGACCGCGTCGACCTGGTCTATGTCGTCACCGAAGGCGCCAAGACGACCGTGCGGCAGATCGAATTCACCGGCAACAAGGCGTTTGGGAAACGACAGCTCGCGGCTGTCATCAAGACCTCCGCCACCACTTTCCTGAGTTTTCTCACCGGCGGCGACATCTACGACCCCGATCGCGTCGCGGGCGACCGCGAGCAGTTGCGGACTTACTATCGCAGCAAGGGCTATGCCGACGCCAGCGTGACCGGCGCCAAAGCCGAATACGATCCGGCGATTCACGGCTTCACGCTGACATTCACGATTGACGAAGGCCCGCTCTATCATTTCGGCGAGGTCACCCTCGTCTGCAACGTAAGGGGGATCGATCCCGAAAAGCTGCGGCGATTGCTGCTGGTGCGCTCCGGCGCGCTGTTCGACGGCAATGCGCTCGACAAGACAGACGAATTGCTGGCGCTCGAACTCTCAAAGCTCGGCTATCCCTTTGCGCAGGTGAAGCCGCGGACCGCGCGCGACGCGTCAGCGCAGCGCATCGACGTCGCGTTGGTGATCGAGCAAGGCGCGCGCACATACGTGGAGCGAATCGACATCCACGGCAACACCCGTACCCGCGGTTATGTGATCCGGCGCGAATTCGATATCGCCGAGGGCGATGCCTACAACAGAGGCCTGATCGACCGCGCCGAGCGGCGGCTGAAGAACCTGAACTATTTTAAAACCATCAAGATCACCAACAAGCCCGGTTCGGCGCCCGACCGCGTCGTGCTCGACGTTGAGCTGGTCGAACAAAACACCGGCGACTTCAGCATCGCCGGCGGCTACTCGACGGTCGATGGCCTGCTGGCCGAAGTCAAAGTCGGCGACAGCAATTTCATGGGCACCGGCGACACCGTGAAGGCCAGCCTGACGCTGGGCCAATATACCCAGGGTGTGGATCTCTCGGCGTCGGAGCCGTATTTCCTCGGCACCAAGGTTTCAGCCGGCGTAGATTTCTTCGCCAAGGACACCAACTCCAGCTCCTATCAGTCCTTTGGCACGCAGAGTTACGGCGCGACGCTGATGCTCGGCACGCCGGTGAATGACCAACTCGGCGTGCAATGGCGCTATTCGATCTCCCGGCAGGATGTCACGCTCGATCCGGCTTCGCTCGCCGCTGCACCCTCGCTGGCAATCCAGCAGGCCGCGCTGGCCGGTCCGCAATGGGTTTCGGCCGTGGGCGACACCGTCACCTACAGCACGCTCGACAACGCCAAGAATCCGACCAGCGGCATCAATGCGCAGTTGAGGCAGGACCTCGCCGGATTGGGCGGCGACGTCAACTTCCTGCGCACCACCGAAGACGTGCGCTATTACCAGTCGCTCGGAGGCGACCTCACCGGCATGGTGCGCGCGCAAGGCGGCTACATCACCGGCTGGGGCGGTCAACAAGTGCCGCTGATCGACAGCTTCTTCGGCGGCCCGAGCCTGGTGCGCGGATTTGCGCCCAATGGCTTTGGCCCGCGCGATCTCACGCCGGGCACCACGATGGATAATGTCGGCGGCAGCATGTATTGGGCGACCACGGCCGAACTGCAGAGCCCGATTCCCGGCGTGCCGCAGGAATATGGACTGAAAGCTTCGGCCTTTGTCGATGCCGGCAGCGTGTTCCGCTATGCCGGGCCGACGACGTTCCCGGGCTCGTCGCAATCGCTGCAGCTCGCCAATGGCAACATCGTGCGCTCCTCGGTCGGCGTCGGCCTGACCTGGGCCTCACCCTTCGGCGGGCTTACGGTGAGCTACGCCGTGCCGGTAACCAAAGCGAGCTACGACGTGGTGCAGCCGCTCGGCTTCAGTGCGAGTCCGTTTTAAACAGGCTTAAATCCGAAGAGTTCGACCAGGCGCGCCCATGGCCCGGCACGCGAATGTCGGTGTCGGCAGCGCACCGCACTAAGTCAGCTCGACGACATTTCCCCGTATTTTTGCGGGCTCTATCGAACGTCGGCTTCCTTGGTGGAGGCATGATCGGTGAAATGCTACCTATAAGGGAACATTAAAAGGCTATTAGCTTTTTCGGCGTAAATTTTGGCTTTCGATATGCATTAGCGTTTTGGATCGCGTGAGTCTTTTTGATCACGTAAGAATTTTTTAACAACAGACCTTCAACGGCAATGGTGCCGGCCATGATTGCCACCGCATCTGCAGAACTGTTTGCCGACATCGAAGCCACCGTATCCGGCGGCTCGCCGGAGCGCCGGGTTCTGATGCTGCAGCGCGTGCTGCACCTGTTTCTTTCAAGCGCCGCCCGGCTCAACGAAACCCAGATTTCCGTGTTCGACGACGTCCTGGTTCGGTTGATCGAGCACATCGAACCGCCGCCCCTCGTTCAACTCTCCTCAACGCTATCCGCCTTAAGTCCAGCGCCGCAACAGGCGATACGCCGGCTCGCCTGCCACAAGGACGTCGCCGTTGCCGGCCCCGTTCTTCTTCGCTCGCTGGCGCTCTCCGATGCGGCGCTGGCAGAGATCGCGAGCCGTCTCGGCCGGCAGCATCTGCTCGTTATTTCCTGCCGGCGAACGCTCGATGAAGCGCTGACAGATATCCTTTTGAAGCGCGGCGACCTCGATGTTTGCCGCGCGCTTGCCAAGAATGCGGGCGCGAAGTTCTCCGAAGCCGGCTATGCGGCCATCGTTGCCATGGCCGAACCCCACAGGGATATCGCGGATTCGCTGTTGCTTCGACCGGACCTTCCCCCTGCGACGCTTCGCGAACTGCTCTCGAAGGCGACCGATGCCGTACGGCTCGCACTGCTCAAGTCCGCTCCACCGAAATTGCGTCAAAGCATTCGGGAAGTGCTTGATGACATCGCAGCCCATGTCTCCATAAAAGCAACGGAACCGATCGTTCACTCCGAAGCCTACGCCAAGATTGTCGCTCTCAACAATTCTGGAAAGCTGACGGATTCCGTCGTCAATCGTTTTGCGATGCGACGCGAGGCCACCAACGTCATCGCCGCCCTGTCCGTGCTGTCAGGGGCCTCCATCGAGGCCATCGAGCCGTTGATGGAAGAAAAGAGCTGCGACGGCCTGATCGTGGCCTGCCGCGCCTCCCGGCTGGACTGGCAAACGGCACTGTCGATTATCCGTAGCCGGAGCGTGCCACAACTCACAGAGCAGGAGCGCACGCTCGCCAAAGAAAAATTCGAAAAACTCTACCTTTCCACGGCCCAACAGACGATACGCCTCGGGCTTTTGGGCAATGCAGCCAGATCGGAGCCGGCCGCGAGGGCGACGGCAATAGCGGGGACAGTATGATGAGGGGCGAAAATCGAAAGGCATCCCGTGTTGAACTTGAACACGCCCATGACGTCAACCTGATGGGTGTCGACGGGACATGGCGGCGCAGTTGCAAGCTGCTGGATATCTCCGACACCGGCGCCAAGCTCGTGGTCGAGGGTCCTGTCAATGTTTTGCAGGCGCGCGAATTTTTCCTGCTGCTGTCATCCACCGGGCTCGCTTTTCGAAAGTGTGAACTGGTCTGGATCGATGGCGAGCAAGCGGGTGTCCGTTTCATTGCAAAGGGGCCGAAGAAGAAAACGAGATCGGCAAACCCGAAGAAAGCAGAGCAGCCGGTTTCGTGACAACAGGCGAATTTGACATGCAGATGATTTCCTCGCGAGCCTTTGGCTTTATCGATGCGCCGTCGCTCACGTCTGGCGAGGCCCGGGAGGTATTGTTTCGCGATGGCGACGGCAGCTTCCTGCTCTATCTGCGCGACCGCGAGCATGAGTTTGTCACGCAAGAGCGCGTCATGCTGCTTGGCCTGCGGGAAGCGCTGATATGGCTGAACGAAGCGGCGCCAGAACAGAGCTCTTTTTGGGAATAGGCGCGAGAGACCCATGATCCGATAACGAGACCGATTGTTATGCCCGTTCACGTTGTAGCCGATACTTCCGACAGGCTGGCCGGCATATGTGCCGCGCTCAAGCCCAAATATGACGTGACCTCGGAGTTGCTGAGCGGCGCCAAGGTCAAGCACGGCAAGTACCGCGCCGTTGTGGTCAAGGCAGATCTACGCGTTGTCGAGAATATCGAGGCGCTCAGGACAACGCTTGGCAGTCTGGCCCACGTGAAAAAGCGTATCTTCCTGCTCGACCAGACCGTGAATCTCGGTATCGCCCAGGCCTACGCCCTTGGCGCGACGCTCGTTCTGGCGGGCCCGATCAGTCAAGCCAAACTGCTCTCGGCGCTGGCCGACCGGATCGATCCCGTTGCGGACGTGTCGGCGGCCGCCAGCGATGAGAACGACGCCTCCTCTGCCGGCGCGACAGCGATGGCTTCCATGTTCGAGGCCGTTGCAACTGGCACAGCGATCGACGTAAAGGGCGCCAGGGACGCGGGGCGCAAAATCGCGGAGCGTGTCGCTGAAAAAGGAATATCCGACTGGCTGAAAACCGTTCGCCGCCACCACGAGGGAACTTTTCAGCATTGTCTTCTGGTCACCGGCGTCGCCGTCGATTTTGGCTTGAGCCTTGGTCTGCCGAAACATGACATGGAGCGATTGTATACGGCGGCGATGTTTCACGACTTGGGCAAGGCGACGATCCCGCTGGCGGTGCTGGACAAGCCCGGACGGCTTGATCCGCAAGAGCGGGCGATTATCGAAACGCATCCCGTGCTCGGATATGATGCGCTCAAGGACAATAAGGAAATATCTCCTGAAGTCCTCGACGCGGTCCGGCATCATCACGAATTCCTCGACGGCAGCGGCTATCCGGACGCGCTTTGCGCCGAAAGCATCTGCGATGTCGTGAGAATACTGACCATCTCGGATATTTTCGCGGCCCTCATTGAAGACCGCCGCTACAAGCCGCCGATGCCGCGTGAGCAAGCCTACGACATCCTTTGCGGGATGCAGGGGAAGCTTGAAAAAGCGCTGGTCGCGGCTTTCAGGCCGGTGGCGCTGGATCGGTAGACGCGGCCGGAATTCAGCACGGACAACTCAGGCCGTATGCTCCCTCGCCCGCAACTGAACGCTGGGTTGAAAGCTCACACACTTTAGAATCGGTTGCCTTTTGCGACAGAGCAGGCAAGGTCCCGACCAAGACCGGATAGCCGCGCCCGGCCGCGCGCTGAAGCGGTCGCACCCGGGGGGCAGATGCACACCAACTATTTGGCCTTGGCGATCGTGATCGGATACATGGTCGGTTTGGGTTTGCTGACCAGCGTGATCCAGCGCTCGGTCAACACCACGACGACGTTTACGTCGGGCACATCTGGCCATTCCGGCGTTCCCGCGTTTCTGGTCGGGTTGATGCTGATGTCCGAATTCATCGGCACCTCGGCCAGCGTCGGCACCGCCCAGGAAGCGTTCAAATTCGGCATTTCGGCCGCGTGGAACATCATCGCGCTCGCGCTTGGGTTTTTGTTCTACGCGTATTTTCTTGCCGGGAAATACAAGGAGTCCGGGCAGAACACCATCTCCGGCGTGTTCGCCGAAGTCTGGGGGCCGCAAACCAAGCTGGCGACCTCGGTGGTGATGATCTTTGCGCTGCAGATCGTCGGCGTCGCGATCTATGCCGGCGGCGGCACGATATTGAGCGGGCTGTTGGCGGTCGATCGCACGCTGGCGACCGTGATCTGCGGCATTGTTTCGGTGCTCTATGTGTTCATGGGCGGGATGAAGTCGGTCGTTTATACCAACGTGATTCATTCGCTGATGAAGTATGTCGGCGTTGCCGTCGCGCTCTGGTTCGGACTGACAAAGGTTGGCGGCCTCGGTGAGTTGCAGGCGCGGCTGCCGGCTGAGATGTTTTCCTGGACCAATGCCGGCTGGGGACAGATTTTCGCATGGTTCATCGCCGGCATCGGCGCCACCTTCTCCACGCAATATGTCATTCAGGCCATCAACACGGTTGAGACACGCCAGAAGGCGAAAGCCGCGAGCCTTTACACTGCATTGCTGCTGGTGCCGTTCGGGATCGCGACCGCTCTGGTCGGCGTGTGCTCGCTGGCGTTGTTTCCCAACATCAAATCCATCAACGCGTTCTCGGCGCTAATCGGCGACATGCACGGCGTGATGGCGGGCGTGGTCGCGGCCGGCCTGGCCGCGTCGCTGTTCGGCACCATGGCCGCGATCAGCGTGGCCACGGCGACATTGCTTTACAAGGATTTCTATGTCCGCTTCGTAACCAAGCACGACGACGAGAAGCGATCGCTGACTTTCATTCGCATCACGACGATCATTGCCGGGCTGCTGCCGATCGTGCTGGCGATCTACACGCCGAACATCCTGCAGATGACATTTCTGGCCAAGGCGATCCGGGCCTCGCTCTCGGTGCTGGTGCTGCTGGTGTTCTATGCGCCATGGTTCGGCACCCGGACCGGCGCCCTGCTCAGCATCGTCATCTCACTGGTCGCCACCATCACCTGGTTCCTGATGGGAAACCCCTACAACATCGACCCTGCCTATGTGGCGCTGGTGATTCCGCTGATCATCATGGGCCTGAGTTCGTTGATCGAGCGCATTCGACACGGCGGACGCATGCCGGTCGAAGCCGACCGCAGCGTGAACTGATGGAGAAGAGTATCCATGGGTGAACCTGCCGACGGGCCCGTCAGCGCCCAACCGACCGGGTTTGCGGGTGTCACACGCAGGATTCTCGAACGCCTTCCATTGCCCGGTGACAACAGGGAACTTGTCGTGGTTGAGGTGACCTACCCGCCCGGCGGCGTCGCGCCGCTGCACCGGCACCCCGTTGGCGGCGCGATCTACATCGTCGAAGGCGTCGCCGAATCCGCCTATGGCAGCGATGCTCCGCGGCAGTACCGCGCCGGCGAGACCTTGCAGGATCGCCCCGATATTCCACATACGCTGTTTCGCAATTGCGATCCGGAGCGCCCGCTGCGCTTTCTGACCATCTACGTCCTTGAAGCCGGACGTTCCTACACAATTTAGCACCTCACTCGATCAACTCGTCGGCGATCGCCTGCAATGTCGGCGGCGCCTCGATGCCGAGCGACTTCGCGGTCTTGAGGTTGATGGCCAGTTCGAACTTAACCGGTTGCACGATCGGCAGTTCGGCGGGTTTGGCGCCTTTGAGGATCTTGCCGACATAGAGGCCGCCGTTGCGATAGCCATCGGCGAAATCCGGACCGTAGCTGATCAGGCCGCCGCCGCGGACAAATTCGCGCTGCGGATAGATAGTCGGAATCGAATATTGCGCGGCGAGCGCGACGAACCGTTCGCCGTGACTGTTGAAGAACGGATCGGACGCAACCAGAAGCGCGCCCGCGCCTTGTTGTTTAGCGTTGGCAAAGGCGGCGGCAAGTTCATCTTCGTCGCTCGCGGCGAGCAGAATCGATTTCAATCCGAGACTGCCGGCGGTCTCCTGCATTTCTTCGATCTGGGCTTTCACGCCGGGATATCTGGGATTGGTCAGCCCGGCTATCACGGATACCTTCGGCACCAGTTCATGCAGCAGCCCGAGCTTCTTGGCGTCGAGCGCCGCGGCAATCAGGCTGACGCCGGTTACATTGGCGCCGGGGCGGTTGAGGCTGGTCACGAGACCGGTCTGGACCGGATCGGCGCCACTGACAAACACGATCGGTATCGTCGATGTCGCGGCCTTCGCCGCACGCGCCGGATCGGTGCCGCCCATCGCCATGATCACCGCGACCTGACGGCTGGCCAGATCGGCCGCTAGCGCCGATAGCCGGTCGTAGTGCCCTTCGGCCCAGCGATACTCGATCGCCAAATTCTGTCCCTCGACAAATCCCGCTTCGCGCAAACCCGCCTTGAGCGCATCGAGGAATTGCCCGAGATAGCTCGGCGACGCGCCGTGCAGAAATCCGACCACCGGCATCGCCGGTTGCGCCCGGGCCGGCAGCGATGCGCTTGCCACCGCACTCCCGGCCAACGTCAAGAACTCTCGTCGCTTCATATCACCGCCCTGTTTTCAGCGCGTCAACCCTAGGCATTTTTCGGTTGAGGTCCAGCGTTCAGGCGTCCGCCGCGGGTTCTTTGCATCGATCTGACATGCCGATGTAATCAACGATTGAGGGGGCGTCGCCGGGCTGATCGCTTCTCATCCCTTGCAGACCCGTTACCGCTTCCTGCGTCACGCCGGCCCGCTGCCGGTTGCAGCATCGCCAACGGCCCTGTCGGGAAGGCGATAGACGTTCAGCCCGATATGGCCGATCTCCCTGGACATCACGGCATCGCACCAAATCCGGAATCCGGCCGCGCGCGCCTGATCGCAAAACACGTAGTCTTCGCCGATGATGCCGCCATTGGCATCCGTGTCGAACCGGAAGTACGGCTTTGAAAGCCTGTCGAAGACACTCATCTTGATCAGCAGGCAACCGGTCGGAATGCGCTGCATTTCAAGAAGGTCGCCCGAGAGCACCGCGGGCTGTTCGGCGAGCTTGGTGCCGAGGATCTCAAACGGCGCGACACGCTTGGTATAGGTCGCGCCGACAATGTCCTTGGCGTGAAGCAGCAGACGAAACAGCGCCGTCGGCGGAAACAGCATGTCGCTGTCGAGGAAAAAGATGTAGTCCGCGCCGAATTTCCGGGCGAGTTCGACACCGTTGTTGCGCGCTTGCGCCACGATCGACGATTTGACGGTGGTCAATTGCAGCGGAAGCCCGGCCGACGCCAGGCAGAGCTGGGCATAGGCCATCGCAAAGTCGGCATGCACCATATCGCCCGAGGGAACGGCAATCGAGACACGGGGCAGCGGCGAATCCATGGAAGCATACTCCACGTCCCGCCCGGCCGGGTCAATTGTGCCCGAGCGTCCCGCAACTGAATGGGGCGGCTCTATAGGCAAGCGGCCTCGAAACCCCGAGACGTTCCGACCCGAGGCGTTCCAACTACACCTGATAATTAATCAGCAACGCGCTCACCGACGCGGCGGCGGCGCTGGAGGAGCCGCTCGAATTGTAGGATGAAGAGGAGGACTGCGCGTCCTGCAGCAGCTTCACGAAGTCCTGCAGGATGTTGCTGATGTCGCTGCTGGTGCTGCTGGATGACGTGCTGCTGGATGATGTGCTGCTCGACGAACTGCTGCTTGTCGCATTGGCGAACAGATCCGCCAGCGAAAATCCGGTGCTGCTCGTCGATGAGCTGCTGGCCGAAGAAGCGCCCTCGATCAAAATCTCGATTTCAAAGCCGGTACCGCTCGCGGACGAGCTTGAGCTCGACGACGAACCGCCTGACGGCGGCGGCCCCGGAGGCGGGCCGCCCGCGCCACCCGGTCCACCGGGACCGCCGGGACCACCACCAGGTCCGCCGGGTCCGCTCTGATTGGCGCCACCCGAAAATGTATTGGCGAAGATGTTTTGCAGTTCGCTCGCCTGGCTGGTGGTCAAGGTCCCGCTGGAAACCTGGCTTTCGATAAGGTTGTCGATTTTGGATTTGATATCCCCCGGCCCGGCGCTGTTGTCGCTGGCCGAAGATGTGCTCGTTCCCGTGCTCGACGAAGCGGACTGCTGTCCGGCCGACAATGAACTGTCGATACTGGTCAATGCCGCCGACAGCGCGCTCTGGTCCGACGAACTCACCGTTCCCGCCGACACTTCCGATTGAAGTTCGGCCTGCAGTCGCTGCAGGGGGCTGTAGGCGTTCGATCCGGCGCTTGCGATTGATGTCATTGATCCCGTCCAGTTCGAGAAAGATGAACGGACCGTAATGTGGCCTGGTAACCAGTTCGTTACCTTAACTCGGGAGATTTGTTTCAGAGCATGTCTGCCGGCTTGACATGGCGTAGTTCTATGGAATGTCGATTCAGCTTGCCGCGTCGTCGCTGGGCGCATCCGTTGGAATTTCCGCCTGCTCACTCCAGACCGCGACGCAGCGTTGCAGGTCGCGCAAGTTCTGGTGCATCTGCTCCAGCGAAAATCCGAGCGCGAAAAACCGCTCGATCATGTCTCCGGGCAAGCCGCGCGTCAGGCCCTCGCTGCGGCAGCCCGAAACTTCCGCGACATAGGCTTGCAATTCGGCTTCCAGCGGCTCAATCGCCGGCGCCGGAGTTCCGCTTCGAAGCGTGGAAGCACTCGCCCTCAAATACGCGACGATGCTGTCGCTGACGCGGCTCAGCGGTCCGGCCAGCCGTTGCTGCAGATTGGCCGGCAGCGGGATCACGCTGGCGCGTCCGACCATCACGAGATCATGGCGCAGGCGCAGCACCGTTCGCAGCAACGGGCCGGTGTCGGGACCAGTTGAGAGGCGCGCGGCGCGTTCGCGCTCCGCCTCGGCGCCGCTGGTATTCAGGCCCACCATCGCCGTGCCGATTCCATCCTGCAGATTATGCAAGGTGTCGTTGTCGCGGCCCCGGGTCAGGCCACACAGCAATTCATTGAGCGCGGACGCGATCAATTCCAGCGCCTGCGCGGCCCTGGCGCGGACCAGGCTATGCGCCCGCGAGGGCAACACCAGAAACGACACCGCAAGGCCGGAGAGCGCGCCGACCGCGACTTCCAGAACCCGGTCGATCGCCGAGTCCAGCGGATTGCCGTGGTTCATGGTCGGCAACAGCAGCACGATGATCGCCGTCACGGTCGCGACATTCAGGCTGGGATTGATCGCCGCGATGAACGCCAGCGGCGCCACCGCCACCACCAGAACCGCCAGCAGCGCGCCCTCGCCGGAATGCGGAATCATGACCGCGATGATGGCGCCATAGACCGCGCCGCCCATGGTACCGACCAGATAATCGCGGGTCGCCTTGAGCGACCGCCCGACACTCATTTGTGTGACGATCAGCGAGGTCAGCACCGCCCATAATGGCAGTTTCAGCCCCACCGCCAGCGCGATCACCAGCGCGCTCATCGCCGCGACGGTGACGCGGATGCCGAGGCCGAGTTCGACCTTGCGGGACTTCAGCCAGGTCCAGATACGTTTGAGAAAGGTAGTCATGTGGGTTGATCATGCCACAACTGCGCGCCCCCCTGAAGCACGTAGCCCGCATGAGCGCAGCGATATGCGGGTTATAAATGGAGCGTGCAAACCCCGGATGTCGCTTCGCTCATCCGGGCTACAACCTACCTAAATCCAAATTGCGCCGCTGACGATTTTAAACTAGGCCACGGAGGGCCAAAACGGCAAGTGGCCCGCGTCCGGGTCGCGCGAATGCGCGCCCGGCGACAATGAAAAGAGGTCGCCAACCACGGCAGCCTCAGAACAGGGGAACGGCTTGTTAAATGCACTAATCACTTTCGGCATTCTCATTGTCGCGACCACGATGGAGGCTTTCGGGGATGCGACCATTCGAATCGGCCTGTTTAACCGATCCGGCGCCGCGCAAGCGGCGACCCTTCTGGGTGGCGAACTCTGC
>CAWBPE010000022.1:0-121704 GCA_963790595.1 uncultured Alphaproteobacteria bacterium
GCCCGCCGCCATAAAGGCCCGCCAGCCGCCGAACGCCGAAATATCCGCGCGCCGTCGATCGCGGCGGCTTCGACGATAAAGCCTTTCACGCCGCGGCCGTCGGCCAGGCGGACCGTGCCGATCGACAGCGGCGGCGGGATCGCGGCGACGAATTTGGCGAACGCCGCCGCCGGCAGCGCCCAGACTTCGAGCTCGATCGACGTCCCGCTGCCCGCCTCGACGCGCAGCATGCCGGGCTTCGGCGGCGTGGTGTGGAGCGCATAGAGCCTATAGTCCGGCGCGGTCGAGGTTGCCTCCAGCAGGCGTCCGCCAAGCGCCTTCAATTCGCCGTTGAGCGCCATGCCGGAGAGATGCGCGCCGACCACCGCGATCGCGATTTCGTCGCCGTCGGCGCGCGGCTGAGTCGGCCAGCGGCGGCTGCGGCACGCCTTGGCGCCCAGAGGTCAGTTTGGTCTCGGCATGGAAGACGCGGCCGATGCTGGCGAGCAGCGCATCCTGGCCGGCCGGCGCCAGCAGCGTGATGCCGAACGGAATTTCGTCGGGCCGGATCGCGGACGGCAGCGCGAGGCCGCAGAGGTCGAGCAGGTTGACGAAGTTGGTATAGGTGCCGAGCCGGCTGTTGAGCTCGATCGGATTGGCCAGCACCTGCGCGGTCGAGTAGGCGGTCGGCGCGGTCGGCAGCACCAGCGCGTCGATGTCGGCGAAGGCGTGCTCGGCGATCGCGCCGCAGCGCCTGCAACCGATAGAGCGCGGCGAAGGTGTCGGCGGCGGTGAGCCGCGCGCCGCCGGCGATGATCTCGCGCGTGACCGGATGAATCGCGTCGCGGCGACGACGCCAGCAGATTGCGGATCACCAGATAGCGCTCGGCGACCCACGGGCCTTCATAGAGCAGCCGCGCGGTCTCGTAGAACGGCTCGAGATCGAAGTCGACGAGCGTGGCGCCGAGCGCGCGCCAGCGCTCGAGCGCGTCGCGTAGGCCGCCTCCGACGCCTTGTCGCCGAAGAAGATCAGCTGGCCGTCGCGCGGCACGCCGAGCCGCAGATCGGCCGGAAACGCGCTGAGCTGCGCCAGCGGCCGGTTGCGCGAAAACGGATCGGCGCCGTCGGGGCCGGCCATCGCGGCCAGCGCGGTCATGGCGTCGTCGACGGTGAGCGAGAACACCGACACGCAGTCGAGCGTGCGGCAGGCCGGCACCACGCCGCGGTCGAGATCAGGCCAAGGCTCGGCTTCAGCCCGACGATGTTGTTGAGCATCGCCGGCACGCGGCCGGATCCGGCGGTATCGGTGCCGAGCGCGAGCGGCACCAGTCCGCGCCGACACGGCGACCGCCGAGCCCGAACTCGATCCGCCCGGAATGAGATCGCCGCGCATCGGATTGTGCGGAATGCCGTAGGGCGAGCGCACGCCGACCAGGCCGGTCGCGAACTGGTCGAGATTGGTCTTGCCGATGATGATGGCGCCGGCCGCGCGCAGCCGCGCCACCGCGGTGGCGTCGCGCGCCGGCGTATAGGCGAAGGCCGGGCAGGCGGCGGTGGTCGGCAGTCCGGCGACGTCGATATTGTCCTTCACCGCGACCGGAATGCCGTAGAGCGGCAGCTGCGCGGCATCTTTTGCGGCAGAGCGCTTCGGCTTCCGCGATCGCATCCTTCTCGTCGCGCAGGGAGATGAAGATGGCGGGATCGTTGTGCTCGCGAATCCGCTGAAAGCTGCGCGCGACGGTTTGCGCGGGCGACATGTTGCCGGCGCGATGCGCGGCGACGATCGCGGCGACAGTTTCGGTCACGCGTGACCCCGATCGGATGAGCTTGCGGCATGCACGGCGGCGAGTGCGGCAAGGCGAGTTCCGTGCAAAGGTGAGGTCGCCATATCCGACGGTACTCTGGGAGCTGGAATTTTTCCCGATCGAAGCAAGCGGTGTGCCATTGTGTACATCAGTTGGGCGATGCATTGTCGCAAGATGGCCAATGTCTTATCAAATGTTTGGACGAGATTTCACGCGGCCCTGCGGCCGCATTGTCTCGCGAGATCTTGCTGCCGATTTTACGGGCAGCACCGTCGCGATGTTGACTCGCGTTCTTCACCGCGCCACTTTGCTGCTGCCTTGGGTGATCAGCCGCGCGGCGCGCTGGTCGCGGGCGTAAATCCACAGCCAGCTGATGGCGACGCTGAGCCGGTTGCGCAAGCCGATCAGGAAGTAGATGTGGGCGATGCCCCAGATCCACCACGCGATCGTGCCGCGCAGCTTGATGCGCCGAAATCGATCACCGCCTTGCGCTTGCCGATCTGCGCCAGGCTGCCGGCATGCTGTAGCGGAACGGCGCCGGCGTTTCGCCGCGCAGCCGCGCCTTGATGCGATCGGCGACATAGCGGCCCTGTTGCTTGGCGGCCGGCGCGATGCCGGGCACCGGATTTCCATCCGGATCCGCGATCGTCGACGGTATCGCCGATCGCGAAGATATCGGGATGACCGGGCAACCGTGAGATCAGGCTGGACCTGCAAGCGGCCGGCGCGGTCGGCCGGCGCGTCCAGCCATTCGGCGGCGGGTGAGGCGCGCACGCCGGCGGCCCAGATCAGGGTCCTGGCCTGCAGCTGCTTGCCGCCATAGACGACGCCATCGGCGGAGCATTCGGTGACGGGCTGTCCCAGCATCACTTCGACGCCGATGCTTTCCAGCGAGCGCTGCGCATAGGCCGAGAGGTCGTCGGCAAAGCCCGCCAGCACGCGCGGCCCGGCCTCGATCAGCACCACGCGCGCCTTGTGGGTGTCGATGTTGCGGAAGTCCGGCGGCAGCGTGTCCTGCGCCAGTTCGGCGATGGTGCCGGCGAGTTCGACGCCGGTCGGCCCGGCGCCGATGATGACGAAGGTCAGAAGCGCGGCGCGCTTTTGCGGATCGGTTTCGCGCTCGGCGCGCTCGAAGGCGACCAGGATGCGCCGCCGCAGCGTGGTGGCGTCTTCCAGCGTTTTCAGGCCCGGCGCGAACGGCTCCCATTCGTCATGGCCGAAATAGGCGTGGCGCGCGCCGGTCGCGAGAACCAGCGTGTCATAGGGCAGCGTGTCGCCGTCATCGAGCAGCACGCGCTTGTTGTCGCGCGTCGACGCCGTTGACGGTGGCGAACAGGGTGGTGACGTCGGGCCGGTCGCGCAGCAGATAGCGGATCGGCCAGGCGATCTCGGAAGTCGCCAGCGATGCGGTCGCGACCTGATACAACAGCGGCTGAAACAGATGGTGGTTGCGGCGGTCGACCAGCGTGATGGCGACCGGCGCGCCTGTTAGCCGAAGCGCGCATTCCAGCCCG
The DNA here is from genome assembly GCA_963790595.1 of uncultured Alphaproteobacteria bacterium. Lineage (GTDB taxonomy): Bacteria > Pseudomonadota > Alphaproteobacteria > Rhizobiales > Xanthobacteraceae > Bradyrhizobium. The sequence goes on from CAWBPE010000022.1 coordinate 3,299, forward strand.
CCGAAGCCGGCGCCGACGATCACCACGCGATGGTGAGTTGCGGATGGCCGCGATGCGGCGCTGCGGTCATCGGTAGTCCGGCTTTCGATTGCGGACGCTTGGCAGCAAGGTCAGCGGCCGATCTCACGCGCTGGAGGTAGATGCGGTGACGGCGAATTTCACTCTCACGGGACGCAATTCGGCAGCACCCCAACCGGCACTATAATTCTTGCCATCCCCGCCGCTGGCGAACTATGGTGCAGGTCGTTGAGGGCCGGAAGCTGCAGGAATAAGCCGAAGGTTCTAAGCTGAGGCTCCGGTTCGTGCTTGCTGCGGGCCGGAGATTTCGCGCACAAAACAGGTCACCCGCGGCAAAGGAATCCAGCAATGGAACGCGGCGGGCTGCGCGAGCGGGCGGGGCGGTTCTTAAATAAGAGGAGGGGAGCGACTATGAAAACGGCATTCTGGCTGGCGGGCGCGGCGGTTCTGGCGCTGGCAAATCCCGCTGATGCGGCGGACACCATCAAGATCGGGTTTGTCTCGACCTTCAGCGGGCCGACCGCGGTGATCGGCAACGACATGCGCAATTCGTTCGAACTGGCGCTCGATCATCTCGGCCGCAAGATGGGCGGCCTGCCGGTCGAGGTGATCTATGAGGATGACCAGCAGAAGCCTGACGTCGGCAAGCAGAAGACCGAAAAACTGGTGCAGTCCGACAAGGTCGATTTCATCGCCGGCTTCATCTGGTCAAACGTGCTGCTGGCGTCGCTCAAGACCGCGGTGGATTCGAAGACCTTCCTGATCAGCGCCAATGCCGGACCGTCGCAGCTCGCCGGCGACCTGTGCTCGCCTTACGTGTTCTCGACCTCCTGGCAAAACGACCAGACCCCGGCCGCGATGGGGCTCTACATGAACCAGAAGGGCGTCAAATCAGTATTCCTGATCGGCCCGAATTATGCGGCCGGCAAGGACATGCTGGCCGGCGTGAAGAGCACCTTCAAGGGCGAGGTCGTGGGCGAGGAATACACGGTGTGGCCGAGCCAGCTCGATTTCTCGGCCGAACTGTCGAAGGCAAAGGCGTCGAAAGCGGAATCGATCTTCGTGTTTTATCCCGGTGCGGCCGGCGTGCAGTTCCTCAATCAATATGCGCAGGCCGGCATCAAGCAGCAGATCCCGCTCTATACGGCTTTCACCATCGACGAATTGTCGCTGCCGTTGCAGAAAGAGAATGCGCTCGGCGTTCCCGGCGCCCAGGAATGGGTCAACGATCTGCCCAATGACGAGAACAAGCGGTTCGTCGCCGACTATCGCAAGAAATATCCGGGACTGCGTCCGACCTATTACGGCGCGCAGGCCTATGACGCGGCGCAGTTGATCAATAGCGCCGTGGTCGCGGTGAAGGGGGACACCAGCAAGAAGGACGAGATGAAGGCGGAGATGGAGAAGGCGAATTTCAAATCGCTGCGCGGTCCGTTCAAATACGGCAACAACCACATCCCGATCCAGAATTTCTATCTGCAGGATGTGGTCAAGGACGCCGACGGCGCGCTGGCGCTGAAGACCGTCGCGACCATCGTCAAGGACGACCAGGATCGCTTCCACGACAAATGCCCGATGAAATGATCGGCAACCCTGTTCAAAACGGCGGCGGCGCTCGCGCTGCCGCTGTTTTCCTGTCGGCATATGTTTTGCAGCCCTTTAGCGTCTAAAAGAACCGCGCGGCGATCCCGTCCGTGCCTGCCGCGATAACGCTTGCCGGTAAATTGCTTTATGTTTAAAACAATTTTCCGCAGGTGGCTTTGGATGATCTGCGTCAACCGAAAAACGACCTAACGCCTAACGACCTAGAGTATCCATGCTGCTTGTCGTCGAACAGTTCCTGAATGGTCTGCAGCTCGGCCTGCTGCTGTTTCTGCTGGCGGCGGGTTTGACGCTGGTGTTCGGCATCATGGATCTCGTCAATCTCGCGCATGGCTCGCTCTACATGATGGGCGCCTATTTCGCGGCGACCTTCGTGGCGTGGACCGGAAGTTTTCTCGGCGGCATCGTGCTGGCGCTCGGCGCGACGCTGCTGCTGGGCATCGTGCTGGAATTCGTCGCGCTCCGGCATCTCTATGGCCGCGATCATCTCGATCATGTGCTGGCGACGTTCGGGCTGATTTTGTTCTTCAATGACGCGGTCCGGTTGATCTGGGGCCCGGCGGGTCTGGCGCTGCCGCTGCCGGCCTGGCTGACGGTGCCGATCCAGATCATGCCCGGCGTGTTCTATCCGGCCTACCGGCTGGCGATCATCGTGGTCGCGCTCGCGGTCGCCTTGTTGCTGTACATCGTCGTGATGCGAACCCGGCTCGGCATGCTGATCCGCGCCGGCGCGTCGAATCGCGAAATGATCGGCGCGCTCGGCATCAATATCAAACTGCTGTACACGCTGGTGTTCGGGCTTGGCGCGGCGCTGGCCGGCCTTGCCGGGCTGATGCAGGCGCCGATTTTGACGGTGCAGATCGGAATGGGCGAGAACATCCTGATCCTCGCCTTCGTCATTATCGTGATCGGCGGCATCGGCTCGATCCGCGGCGCCTTCGTGGCCTCGATCCTGGTCGGCATGATCGATACGCTCGGCCGCGCCTTCCTGCCCGATTTGCTGCGGAAAATCCTCAGTTCAGCGGCGGCGTCGACCGCGGCGCCCGCGCTGTCCTCGATGCTGATCTATCTCCTGATGGCGATCGTGTTGGTGGTGAGACCGGAGGGGCTGTTCCCGGCCAACCGCCGATGACCGCTTCGCTCAATGCCCGCAATGTCGTCGCGGCGCTGATCGTCGCCGGTCTGTTACTGCTGCCGCTCTATGCGCAGCTCAGCGGCAACATGTTCGTGCTGACCTTGTTCACGCGCATTGTGATCTTTGCGCTGGCGGCGGTGAGCCTCAATCTCATCATGGGCTATGGCGGCATGATGAGCTTCGGCCACGCCGCGTATCTCGGCATCGGCGGTTATGCGGTCGGCATTCTCGCCGCCGAGGGCATCGGCTCGGGTTTCATCCAATGGCCGGTGGCGCTCGCGGCTTCGGCGCTGTTCGCGCTGGTGATCGGGGCGTTGTCGCTGCGCACCCGCGGCGTCTATTTCATCATGATCACGCTGGCCTTTGCGCAGATGGCCTATTACGTCGCGGCCGGACTGGCGCGCTATGGCGGCGACGATGGTTTGACAATCTATAAGCGTAGCGACTTTGCCGGTCTGATCAATCTGTCGGGCCGTGTGCAGTTTTATTATCTCTGTACGGGATGTCTGTTCGGCGGGATCTATCTGGTCTGGCGCATCGTCAATTCGCGCTTTGGCCTGGTCGTGCAGGGCCTGCGCTCCAACGAACAACGCATGCAGGCGATCGGCTTCCCCGCCACGCGTTACCGGCTGGTGTGCTTCGTCATTGCCGGCACAATGTGCGGCCTCGCCGGCGCATTGCTCGCCAACAATACCGACTTTGTCAGTCCGGCCGTGATGTACTGGACCCGCTCCGGCGACCTGATGGTGATGGTCATCCTCGGCGGCATGGGTTCGCTGTTTGGCCCGGTTTTGGGTGCGATCGTGTATCTGATGCTGGAAGAATTCCTGTCGCAGCTCACGGAATACTGGGCGCTCATCATGGGGCCGTTGCTGCTGTTGATCGTGTTGTTCGGGCGCGGCGGCATCATGGGATTGTTGGGGAGGCTGCACCGTGGCTGATCCATTGCTCCGTGTTGAGAATCTGGTGCGCCGGTTCGGCGGCATCGTCGCCACCGACAATCTCTCCCTGGATATTGTGAAGGGCGAGTTGCACGCGATCATCGGGCCGAACGGCGCCGGCAAAACCACGCTGATCAGCCAGTTGACGGGGCAGCTGGCGCCAAGCGCCGGCACCATTCATTTCGCCGGACGCGACGTGACGCAGTTGCCGGCCTGGCGGCGCAGCGCGCTCGGGCTGGCGCGCTCGTTCCAGATTACATCGTTGCTGCCGGATTTCACCGCCGCCGACAATGTCGCGCTGGCGGCGCAAGCCCATGACGGTCACTCCTTCTATTTCTGGGGCAAGGCGCGCAAGGAAAAGCATTTGCGTGATGCGGCGTTATCGGCTCTGACCAGAGTGGGCCTCGATCAGCGCGCCGATGTCGTGGTGTCGCGGCTGAGCCATGGCGAACAGCGCGAGCTTGAACTGGCTGTTGCGCTGGCGACCAAACCGCAATTGCTGCTGCTCGATGAGCCGATGGCCGGATTGGGCTCGACGGAATCGACGCGCATGGTGAAGCTGCTGCAGGAGTTGCGGCGCGAAGTCACCATCGTGCTGGTCGAGCATGACATGGAGGCGGTATTTGCGCTCGCCGACCGCATCAGCGTGCTGGTGTATGGCCGCGTGATTGCGTCGGGATCTCCAGCGGAAATCCGCAGCAATGAAGAGGTCAAGCGCGCTTATCTCGGTGATCAGCATGTGGTGACCCGTCATGGCTGACGCGCCCTTGCTGGAAGTCGAAGGGATCGAGACCTGCTATGGTCTCAGCCAGGTGCTGTTCGGCATGTCGTTAACAGTACGCTCCGGCGAGATGGTGGCCCTGATGGGTCGCAACGGCATGGGCAAGACCACGACCATCCGCTCCATCATGGGCCTCACGCCGGCGCGCGCAGGCACGATCCGGTTCGGCGGGCAGGACGTCCGCAAGCTTCCCGCGTTCCGGATTGCGCAGCTGGGCATTGGTCTTGTGCCTGAAGGGCGCCAGATCTTTCCCAATCTGACGGTACGCGAAAATCTCGTCGCCGCGTCCGGCAACCGGCTCGGCAGTCCTGATCCCTGGACGCTTGAGAAGATTCACGCGCTGTTTCCGCGCCTGGCCGAGCGCGGCAATAATATGGGCGGCACGCTGTCGGGCGGCGAACAGCAGATGCTGGCGGTGGGCCGCGCGCTGATGACCAACCCGCGTCTGCTGATTCTGGACGAAGCCACCGAAGGCCTCGCGCCCCTGATCCGTGATGAAATCTGGAATTGCCTCTCGCTGCTCAAGGCGCGGGGTCAGTCGGTTCTGGTGATCGACAAGAACGTCGAGAACCTTACTGAAATTGCTGACCGCCACTACATCATTGAGCGCGGCCGCGCGGTGTGGAGCGGTAGCTCCGAGCAACTGATCGCCGAGCCGGATTTGCAACACCGGTATCTCGGCATTTGATCGGCGGTTGTATCGAGTTACATACATCGATCAGCAATTGCTGAACGACTGCTCCACGCCTGATCAGCAATGATTTTTGCCACCGTGCTCACCCGCAATTGCATTCGTTCTGAGCACATTCGTTCGGAATGATTCTTTGCTGCCTATCGCGCCGCTCTATTGCCTAATCATTCCCCACGCTATGTGAGGAGCGCATTACGCTCGTGTACGTAAATATTGAATACGTACTTTGGCGATCAGCGATAGGTGAAATAGCCAATATCGCGCACTTGGCGTTCGCTTGACACTGTTGTCCACGAACTTTGGGTGAGTGGCATCGCGCGCGCGGGCGGCCGTGTAGTGTCGTCACAACACCACTCCTCAATCTGTTCAGAACGCTCGGAAACCGGAGACCACTCCAGGTGATCGAGACGGATGTCTTCAGGGTCAACAGAGGGGCAGAACATAATGACCGCTAAGAACAAGGGCGACACCACCAAAGCATCCGGCAGGGGTATCAATCGGCGGTCATTTCTGAAGGCAGGCGCCGCTGCGGCAGGAACGGTCGTAGGTGCTCCCACGATCTGGGCGCAGGAAATCAAGGACATCGAGCTGCGCCACGTCGGCGTGTCGTATTCGGTCGTGAAGGCAATCGGTGACCAGGCGGCAAAAGACCTCGGTTTCAAGGTCACGATGCAGAACCTCGATACCTCGGCCGCGATCAACCGCTTCATCACCCAGCCCAACAGCGTCGACATCGCGGACCTCGAGGGATGGCAGGCCAAGCTGGCCGCCAAGCGCGGCGTGATCCAGGGCATCGAAGCCAAGAAGATCAAGGAGTTCAACAATTTCCTGCCCATCTTCACCAAGGGCGAACTCGACGGCCACAAGATCCCGCGTCAGGGCATTTCGCCGTATGAGGCGCTCTATATTGCGAAGCGGGATTCCACCGATTTGCATGACGGCGTCACCGATTGGCTGACCAACGTTCCCCAAGTCTACAACGCCGACTCGATTGGCTACCGTCCGGACCTCGTCGGCCACACGGTTACGCAATGGAAGGATCTGATCGATCCGAAATTCAAGGGTAAGGCTGCGATCCTCGACGTGCCGGCGATCGGCATCATGGATGCGGCGCTGTGCTTCGAAAGCGCCGGGCTGATCACCTACGGCAACAAAGGCAATATGACCAAGAAGGAGATCGACTTCACCTGTGACAAGCTGATTGAGCTGAAGAAAGCGGGTCAATTCCGCGCCACCTGGACTACGTTCGACCAGTCGGTGCAGCTGATGGCGGCTGGAGAAGTCGTGATTCAGTCGATGTGGTCGCCGGCTGTGGCTGCCGTCCGGGTCAAGGAGATTCCTTGCGTCTATGCGCCCGTCAACATGAAGGATGGCAAGGAAGGCTATCGCGGCTGGTGCAACGGCATGGGCCTGATGAAGCATCTGACCGGCAAGAAGCTCGATGCCGCCTATGAATACATGAACTGGTACATGTCCGGCTGGCAGGGCGCGTTCGTCAGCCGCTATGGCTACTACAGCCCGGTGCCCTCGACCGCGAAAAAGTTCATGACCCCGGCCGAATACACCTTCTGGTACGAAGGCAAACCCGCGCCCGAGCCTGTCACCGATCCCTACGGCGTGCCGATGGAAAAGACCGGTACCGTCCGCGACGGCGGCTCCTTCACCGACCGCGTGACCAACATTTCCTGCTGGAACACGCTGATGGACGAAGCGGCCTACATGAACAAGCGCTGGAACGACTTCAAGGTCGCCTAGGTCCGGCCGTCATCAATAACCTGCCGGTCGGCCTCGCGCCGGCTGGCGGAGTTTTGGATGTCTCCAGAGAGTATTCATGGCTTTATCCCGATCGACCGTAAGCTGGCTGTATGTCTCGCCGCTGATGCTCGTCCTGATCCCGTTTTTCGTGTTGCCGATCCTGGTGGTGCTGGTCGCGAGCGTGTTCGAAACCGACGGGTTTGGCGGTTTGATCCCGACCTTCACGCTGGCCAATTACGCAACGGTGCTGACGTCAGGCCTGACCTTCAATCTCTATGTCGAGACCGTGAAGTTCACGATCCTGACCTGGTTCTTCACGCTGATCATCGGCTTCTTCGTTGCGTATTTTCTCGTGTTCCATGTCAAGAATCCGCTGCTCGCGATCGGCCTGTTTTTGATCTGCACGGTGCCGTTCTGGACCTCCAACATCATCCGGATGATTTCCTGGATACCGCTGCTGGGCAAGGAAGGCCTGATCAATTCGGCACTGTTGCGCATCGGCCTTATCCGCGAGCCGCTTGAGTTTCTATTGTACTCAAGCTTTGCGGTCGTCGTCGCCTATGTGCATCAGCTGACGATCTTCATGATCGTTCCGATCTTCAATTCGATGGCGCGGATTGACAAGCGCGTCGTTGAGGCGGCGATCGATGCAGGCGCCAGCCGCTTCGACATCATGCGGCTGATCATCGTGCCGCTGTCCAAAAGCGGTATCGCGCTCGGCTCGATCTTCGTGGCGTCGATCGTGATGGGCGATTTCTTCGTCACCAAAGTGATGTCCGGCGGCGGCTCCGCATCGGTGGTGGGTGCCTTCTACGAGGACATTTCGGTGCTGCAATATCCGGGCGCCGCGGCCAGCGCGATCATCCTTACGGTGGTGTTGCTGGCGATGGTCTCGCTGATCCTGCGTACCGTCGATATCCGCAAAGAAATCACCCGATGAGCACCGCGCAGGAAAGTGTCGCGATGGCCGATGTGCGGGCGACCAAGCGCGCGCTCGCGCCGAGCCGCGGCGGCCGGCCGTGGACCTTCTATCTGCTGGCGAGCCTTTTCACCTGCTACGTGATTGCGCTCTACGGTCCGATGATCTGCATCTATATCCTGTCGTTCCAGGACGTTCGCGGCGGTCTGGTTTTCCCGATGAAGGGGCTGTCGCTGCACTGGTTCATCGACCTGTTCACGCAGGTGAGGACTGGCGACGTCAAGGGATCGTTCGATCGCTCGATTAAGCTCGCGATCCTGGTGACGGTCATCACGGTGGTGGTGTCCTTCATGGCCGCGATGGCATTCCGGCGGCGCTTTCCGGGAGATAACATCGTATTCGCGCTGATGATCGGGAGCCTGGTGGCGCCGGGGCTCGTGCTCGGCATCGGGGTCGGGCTTCTGTTCAATGCGATCGGCATCGACACCTCTCCTTATGGTTCGGCGCTCGGGGCGCAACTGTCCTGGACGCTGCCGTTCGGCGTGCTGGTGATGTTCGCCGTGATGTCGCGCTTCAATCCCGCTTGGGAAGAAGCGTCCTACGATCTCGGCGCCTCGGCCTGGCAAACCATCTGGCTGGTGATCATTCCGATTCTGGCGCCCGGCCTGGTGGCGGTCGCGCTGTTCGGGTTCACATTGTCCTATGACGAGTTCGCCCGGACGCTGCAGACCGCGGGCCCGCAGAATACCCTGCCGCTGGAGATATGGAGCATGACGCTCAACGTCACCTCTCCGTCGCTCTATGCGCTGGGTACCGTGACCACGATCATCTCCTTTGTGATCATCGGCGCGGCATTGGGGACCATCGTACTCATTCAAAAACGGCGGGGCGCTCGCGCGACCTGATCGGAGACCAAAGCAATGGCAGTTCTGCGCGGCGACATCGAACTCGCCGGTCTTACCAAGAGTTATGACGGCGTGCACACGGTGGTGCAGGGCATCAATTTGAAGATTCCAGATGGCGCCTATTGCTGCTTTCTCGGACCGTCGGGCTGCGGCAAGACCACGATCCTGCGCATGATCGCGGGCCACGAAGACCCGACCGACGGGGAGATCGTGATCGGCGGCGAGAACGTCGTGGGATTGCCGCCGGTCGCGCGCGGCACCGCGATGATGTTTCAATCCTACGCGTTGTTCCCGCACTTAAGCGTGCGCGACAATATCGCGTTCGCGCTGCAAATCCGCGGCCTGTCGAAGGAAGATCGATACCGGCAGACCGACGCGATGATCGAAAAGGTCCAGCTGTCGGAGCTTGCCAACCGGCTGCCCGCGCAACTCTCCGGCGGCCAGCAGCAGCGTGTCGCGCTGGCGCGCGCCGCCATCACCCAGCCGCGGGTGCTGCTGCTCGATGAGCCGCTGTCCGCGCTCGACGAGCAATTGAGGGTGCGCATGCGGGTCGAGCTTCAGACCATGCAGCGCGATCTCGGCATTACTTTTATTCACGTCACGCATTCGCAACTCGAGGCGATTGCGCTGGCCGATATGGTTGTCGTGATGGACCGCGGCGAGATCAAGCAGGCCGGTCCCGCGCGCGAAGTCTATGCGACCCCCCGGGATCGCTATGTGGCCGAGTTTCTGGGTGGCCAGAATGTGTTCTCGGGCCGGGTCGATGCGATCACGGACGATCGGGTGAGTTTCGCCGCGCCGCAGATGCAACATATCGCGGTCCCGGTCGGCTCTGCGCGCCTCAGCAAGGGCGATACGATGGACGTCGCGGTGCGACGCGACGATGTCGAACTGGTCAGGCCCGGCGTGAATTTGGCGGCCGACAAATCCTGGCTGTCGAGCCGGGTGCTGGCGGTCGAGTACCAAGGCAATTTTGTAAAAGTCATGCTCGATGCGACCGGCAGCGACGAGTTCGTCGCCTATATCCCCGAGCGCGTTTTCTTCGGCGATCCCTACACGATCGGCGATGTCGTGCAGGCGACCTGGCCGAGCCACCTCGCGCGCCTGCTTGCCAAAACAACTGCCTTAAATGCGTAACTTCAAACGAGAGAGAGGGACTGGCTATGGCCGATTATGAAATGTTCGAACTTGGCGACGTGACCCTGCAATGCGGACAGATCCTGCGCGGCGCCAAGATGGCCTACAAGACCTATGGCAAGCTCAATGCCGCGAAGGACAATGTGATCGTTTATCCCTGCTGGTACTCCGGCACGCATGTGGAAAACGAGTGGCTGATCGGCCCTAACATGGCGCTCGATCCGGAGAAGTATTTCATCATTATCCCGAACATGTTCGGCAACGGTCTCTCGACCTCGGCCAGCAACACGCCGGCGCCATTCAACGGGTCGCGTTTTCCCAACATCACCGCCTATGACAACGTCGTGCAGCAGCACCGGTTGGTCACGGAAAAATTCGGCATCAGCAAGGTCAAGCTGGTGACGGGGTGGTCGATGGGCGCGCTGCAGACGTTCCACTGGGGCGCGATCTTTCCGGATATGGTCGAGCGAATCCTGCCGTTCCAGGGTTCGGCCAAATGCTCGCGGCACAATTTTGTCTTCCTCGAAGGTGTCAAGGCGGCGCTTCAGGCCGACGCCGCCTTCATGGACGGTTTCTATAAAGAGCAGCCCGCCAAGGGATTGCGCGCCGCGTCGCGCGTCTATGCCGGCTGGGGTTTCTCGCAGACCTTCTACCGGGTCGAAGCCGATCTCAAAAAGATGGGCTATGCCTCGCTGGAAGATTTCCTGGTCGGCTTCTGGGAAGGCTGGCTGCTCTCCAAGGACGCCAATAATCTTCTGACCATGCTGTGGACCTGGCAAAACGGCGATATCTCGAACAACCCGATCTACAAGGGCGATTACCAGAAAGCGCTGGCCGGGATCAAGGCCAAGGCGATCGTGATGCCGGCCTCGACCGACCTGTATTTCCCGCCGGAAGACAGCGCGATCGAAGTGAAGCACATGCCGAACGCAAAGCTGCAGGTCGTGGAAACCTATTGGGGCCATTTCGCCGGCGGCCCGGGCACCAGCCCGGACGATATCAAGGTGATCGACGCCGCGCTGAAGGAACTGCTCGCGAGCTGAGTTCGCTTTTGAGGCGGTTTGAAAAATTCAGGCGGTCTGCGCAGGCAAGGCCGCCTGAATTGCGTTTGATGAGTTGCAGCGTCAGCCCTCTCAAAACATCTCGAAATATTCGCGCTGTTCCCACTCCGACACTTCGGCCTGGAAGCGCTCGATCTCGGCGTTCTTGATGTGGACGTAGTAATCGACAAAGCCCGCGCCGAGAGCTTCGCGGAAAAACGCGTCGTCCTTCAGCGCGGATACCGCTTCCTGCAGGGTCTTCGGCAACAACTCGGCTTTGGTTTCATACGGCGTATCCGCGGAGGGACCGGGATCGAGGCCGCGATCGACGCCATCCAGCCCCGACAGGATTTGCGACGCCATATAGAGATACGGATTGGCGGCGGGCTCGCCGATGCGGTTTTCCAGACGTGTCGAGGGATCGTCGGCGCCGCCGAGCACGCGGATCATCACGCCGCGGTTGTCGCGGCCCCAGATCGCGCGATCCGGCGCCAGCGAATAGGCCCGGTAGCGCTTGTAGCCATTGATGGTCGGCGTCGTGAACACCGCGGCGGCGCGGGCGTGATGCAACAGCCCTCCGAGATAATTGCGGCCGAAGGTGCTCAGCACTTCGCCATTGCCCTTGGCCATGAACGCGTTCTCGCCGCTTCCGCGCGCGACGATCGACTGATGCAGATGCCATCCGGACGCGACGACATTCGGCAGCTTCGGCCGGCACATGAAGGTCGCGTGATAGCCATGGCGGCGGCAGATCTGCTTCACGGCACTGCGCAACAAAATCATGTTGTCGGCGGCCTCGATCCCCCCTGCCGGCTTGAAGGTGAATTCGCACTGGCTCGGGCCGAATTCGACCTCGATCGATCGCAGCGGCAGGCCGAGCGCGACGATGTCGCGCCTGACAATCTCGAGCACCGGCTCCATCTGGTCGTAGCGCTGTTCGGTCAGATATTGATAGCCATGCGACAGCAGGCTGACCGACGGCGGGTTGCCAGGCTGGCCGGCATCCTCCGGCGACATCTTGGCGTCTTCGAGCTTGAAGATGTGGCACTCGACTTCAAGGCCGGCGACGAAATCGTAGCCGCGCTTGTCCAGCGTCGCGAGCGCCGACTTCATGATGTTGCGGGTCGCGAACGGCACCGGCCGCCCGTCGGCGAAATAAACATCGCACAACAGCCAGCCGGTCGACGGACGACCATGGCAGCACGCGGAAACTCAGCGGGATCCGCCACCATCAGCACGTCGGCGGCGCCTTCCATCTCGCGCATGCCGAAACCGCCGCCGGCGGTGAACACCGGAAATACCGTCTTGTGCGAGGTGTCCTTGGCGAACATCGTGGTGGTGATGGTGCATCCGCTCTCCAGCGCCGCCAGCGCCTCGCTCGCGACCAGCGTCTTGCCGCGCAGGATGCCGTGCTGATCGGGAAACGAGAACCGGATCGACTTCGAGCTTTTGCTCCTCGACGATACGCCGCAGCCGCGCCGCCGCTTCCTTCTGCTCGCTCGACCACAGACCGTGACGTTCAACGAAACTCAACGGGTTTCTCCTCGAATTCCATGCGTCGCTAGCAGGCGAGATCGCGTCATTGCGAGGAGCGCAGCGACGAAGCAATCCATCTTCGTTTGACAGTATGACAGTGGATTGCGTTCGCGTCGCTCGCAGGATGACGAGACGAATAGTCACTACACCGCCCTCAGATGCGGCACCTTGTCGGCGATCTCGGCCGGCACCGGCGCGGCCCAGGGCGCGCTGCGGCGGCGCTTGACGTCGACTTCCATCCAGAAGGTTTCCCAGCCGCGCGTCGGCCCGATGCCGTCCATGGTCGCGGGGCCCTGGATGCTGCGCGCATGCGCGGCATCGAGGAACATGAACGGCTTTCGCCGCCGGACGCAGCCTTCTCGATTTCCTGCCGCAGCAGGCGGCGATATTGCACGATGGCCTTGTCGGCGGTGCCGAGATGTTCGCGGGTGCGATCCTGGATCGGCGCCCATCGATTCCACCGCCCACTGGTCGTGCACGTTGATGTCGGCGCCCATGCCGGTGAAGGTCGAGGTCGCCTGCTCGTGCGGATCGAAGCCGTAATCGTTGGACTTGTTCTTGCGCGAACGATAGTCCGGCAGCTCATACAGTTCGAGGCGCTGGTCGCGCATCTTCTTCTTGTCGACCGGCGTCGAATAGCTGGTGAAGATCGCATACCAGTAGCAATTCTCGTCATCGACCGGCACATGCCACTGCGTGATCGTCATCTCCGTGCTCATCGGGATGACAAAGCCATGCGGGAATAGCTGATTGGTGACGCGCACATGGGTGCGCTCGTCGTCGATCTCGCGCAGCGCGATCAGCCGCAGCCCGTATTCGGTGTGCTCGACATTGATGATCGGGCCGGTCATATTCGCGCAGGATCTTCGTCATCGGCATGTCGCTGCCGGCCGAGGCGCCGCGGAACTGCTTGCCATAGGCCGCCGACGTATCCTCGTCCTCGAAGAAACGATGCAGGAACGAGGCATGCGACGGATCGATGCCGACTTCGAGCGCCTGCAGCCAGTTGCAGTTGATGTGGCCCTTGAAGGCAAACGTATAGGCGTCCGGCGCCACAAAACAGTCGATCTCGGGAAATGCCGGCGGTTCGCCTTCGCCGAGATAGGCCCAGAGGATTCCGCTCTTCTCGATCACCGGATAGGCGCGCTGGGTGATGTCCTTGCACAGCTGCGAATCCTTCGGCTCGGCCGGCGTCTCCAGGCATTGGCCCGATGACGTCGAACAGCCAGCCGTGAAAGGCGCAGCGCAGCCCGCCATTTTCCAGCCGGCCGAATGCGAGATCGGCGCCGCGATGCGCGCAATGGCGATCGATCAGGCCGTAGCGGCCCTGCTTCGTCGCGAAACAGCACGAGATTTTCGCCGAGCAGTTTGACCGGCCTTGACCGGGCGCGGCCCCTCCAGCTCATCGACCAGCGCCGCCGGCTGCCAGTACATCCGCATCAACTTCCCGCAGGCGTCCTTCGGGCCGGTGCGGGTGATCAGGTCGTTCTGTTCCTGGCTCATCATGGCGGCGGGTCCTTTACGGCGCTCGGCATTTGTTCGTCTATTGAACTATTGGGCGAATTATGACATGTGTCGGCGGTACAGCAAGCACAATCTTTGACCGGCCGGGACCGGCAGAACCCAAAATGCCAAAACTCAAGCGCCCCGATAGCGTCGAACGCGCCACCGATTTCGTCGAGAGCCTCGACCGCGGTCTGCGTCTGCTGAAGAAGTTCGGCGACAAAAGCGGCCCGATGACGCTGAGCGATCTCGCACGCGCGGCCGAGTTGCCGCGCGCCACGGCGCGCCGCATCCTCTTTACGCTCGAGCGCGGCGGCTTCGTCGCGACCGACGGCAAGCTGTTCACGCTCACGCCGCATGTCCTGACGCTTGCCGCATCCTATCTGCGTTCGAGCCAGGTGGTGTCGGTGCTGCAGCCGGTGCTGGACCGGATCGCGGCCGCGGCGCAGGAGATCAGCTCGCTCGCGGTGCTCGATGGCGACGAGGTCGTGTTCATCGCGCGCGGCAGCCCGGCGCGGGTTTTCTCGGCCGGTCTCGATATCGGCTATCGCCTGCCCGCCTTTTGCACCTCGGTCGGCCGCGCCATGCTCGGCCAGCTCGACAATGCCGAACTCGCTGCAAGATTGGCGGCGATGCGACGCGAGGCCATGACTTCGCACACGGTGACGGATCCGAAGAAGCTGCTGGCCACCATCATCGCCGATCGGGAGCAGGGCTATTCACTGGTGGATCGCGAGGCCGAGCCTGGATTTCGCTCGATCTCGGTGCCGGTGCGGCGTTACGACAACATCATCGTCGCCGCCATCAATATGGGGGCGCATGTCGATCGGGTCTCGACCGCTGAAATGATCGATCGGTTTCTGCCGCTGTTGCAGGGCGGAGCCGAAGAGGTGAGAAACCTGCTGCTTTGAGTCGGGGCGCCTCAAGCTAAGCTCACCCCCGCGCGAACATCCGCGCTTCGTCATGCAGCACCGGCGCGACCGCGTCGATCAGGCGCGCCGCCGCGGCGTCGACGCTGAGCCCCGCGGTATCGACCACGGCGGAAGCGCGCGCATAGAGCGGTTCGCGGCTGCGCAGGATGGTGCGCAACTCCGCCATCGCCGAGCGGTCGTCCGCCATCGGCCGCAGATCGCCCTGGCGGCGCACCCGCGCCATGTGTTCTTCCGGCTCGGCCTTCAGCCAGATGGTGTAGAACGACGATAAAATCAGATCGAAGGTCAGCGGCTCGGAGACGATGCCGCCGCCGGTCGCCAGCACCGTCAGCTCTTTTCGCGCCAGCAATTGCCCGAGCGCGGCCTGCTCCATCCGCCGAAAACCTTCCTGGCCGTAGAGCGCGATGATCTCGGCGACCGACAGGCCGTTCTGCGCCTCGATCTCCTTGTTCAACTCGACAAAATTCCAGCCGATTTTTTTCGCGAGCATCTTGCCGAGCGTGGATTTGCCGGCGCCGCGCAGCCCGATCAAAGCGATGCCGGCAAACGACATGCCGCCGCTGCGCCGCGGCGCCGCTGCTGGCCCGACAGCACGTCCTTGGCTTGCGCGATCTGGTTCGGCGTCGCCTTGCGCAGGAGGTCGCGAATGACCGGCCAGTCCGGCGCGGGTTCGCCCGATGGAATGAGGTCTTCGAGATGCGCGGCCATCGCGTTCGCGACCCGCCGCAGCAGCACGATCGAGACGTTGCCCTTGCCGCTTTCGAGCTGCGCGATATAGCGCTCGGAAATGCCGGAGACTTTCGCGAGCACCTTGCGCGACATGCCGCGCAGCGCACGCATGGTGCGGACACGCTGGCCGAGCTCTTCCAGAAAGCCGGTTTCGGGATCGGGAGTGTCGGTCATGTCCCCGTTTGGGTTTGGCTTGAGAAATGCGGCGCGTTCGGAAACATAATGCCTGATGGGATTGACAGCAAGCGCGCGTAGTGCCTTTCTATGAATTATAATGCTTAAAAATTCGGGAGGAGACGTCGTGACATCAAGGGGATTTCGGGGCGCGGCATGAGCGAGATGTCCGGTTCCTACAACGCGGTGACCTGGCTGCTCGACCGCAATGTCGAGGAAGGTCGCGGCGAAAAAACTCGCCTTCACCGACACGGTTTCCGAACTGACCTACGGCGAACTACAGCAACAGAGCTGCCGCGTCGCCAACCTGCTGCGCCGTCTCGGTGTTCGCCGCGAAGAGCGCGTCGCGATGATCATGCTCGACACGGTGGATTTCCCCGCGGTGTTTCTCGGCGCGATCCGCGCCGGCATCGTGCCGGTGCCGCTCAACACGCTGCTGACGTCGGATCAATATGCCTATGTGCTGGCGGATTGCCGCGCGCGGGTGCTGTTCATCTCCGAAGCGCTGTTGCCGGTGGTCAAGGACATGCTCGGCCGGATGCCGGATCTCGAGCATGTCGTCGTCGTCCGGCAAGGATGCGCATGGCTACAAGCGATTGTCGGATGAGCTCAAAGACGAGAGCACTTCATTCGCGACCGCCGCGACCCATGCCGACGAGCCGGCGTTCTGGCTGTATTCGTCGGGCTCGACCGGAATGCCCAAGGGCGTGCGGCATCTGCATTCCAGTCTCGCCGCGACCGCGGAGACCTATGCCAAGCAGGTGCTCGGCATTCGCGAGGACGATGTCGGGCTGTCGGCGGCAAAACTGTTTTTCGCCTACGGCCTCGGCAATGCGCTGACGTTTCCGATGTCGGTCGGCGCCACCACGGTTCTCAATTCCGAACGCCCGACACCGGCGACGATGTTCGCGCTGATGAACAAGTATCATCCCAGCATCTTCTTCGGCGTGCCGACGCTGTTTGCCGCGATGCTCAACGACGAGACGCTGAAGCACGAGCGCGGCGGCTCGCGCCTGCGCGTCTGCACCTCGGCCGGCGAGGCGTTGCCGGAGTCGGTCGGCAATAGCTGGAAGTCGCGCTTCGGCGTCGATATTCTCGACGGCGTCGGCTCGACCGAACTGCTGCATATCTTCCTGTCGAACGCGCCGGGCGATATCAAATACGGCACCTCCGGCCGCCCGGTGCCGGGCTACAAGGTGCGGCTCGTCAACGAGGCCGGCGCCGATGTGCCCGATGGCGAGGTCGGCGAGCTCCTGGTCGATGCGCCCTCGGCCGGCGAAGGCTACTGGAACCAGCGCAGCAAGAGCCGCCGGACCTTCGAGGGCCACTGGACCCGCACCGGCGACAAATACATTCGCGATGCCGACGGCCGCTACACCTTCTGCGGCCGCAGCGACGACATGTTCAAGGTATCCGGCATCTGGGTGTCGCCGTTCGAGGTCGAGAGCGCGCTGATCACCCATCCCGCGGTGCTGGAGGCCGCCGTGGTGCCCGAAGCCGATCCGGAAGGCTTGCTGAAGCCGAAAGCCTTCGTGGTGCTGCGCGCCGGACGCCAATACCGACGGCCTGCACGAGGCGCTGAAGGAGCACGTCAAGCAGAAGATCGGGCCGTGGAAATATCCGCGCTGGATCGATGTGGTGGAGAGCCTGCCGAAGACGGCGACCGGGAAGATCCAGCGGTTCAAGTTGCGGGATGGAGCTAGTGGCAGGACGTGCGATCATCTCCGTCGTCGTCCCGGCCTTGAGCCGGGACCCATAGCCACCGGCTTTCATCGTGCGCGAGATTGGCAGCACATTCTCGAAGATCACGCGGATGAGTCCCGCGTTCGCCGGGACACGGACCGGAATGACGGCTCGTGATACTTCGGAAAACGTTGTCATGACAACCCTTGCACCCCTCCGGCTTCCTCCGCATCGGCGCTTCCGATCTCGAATACCGCATGATCGGTCCCGCACCCGCGGATGCGCCGACCATCGTGATGCTGCATGAAGGCCTGGGCTCGGCCGGCGCTGTGGGGCGATTTTCCGGACCGGCTTGCCGAGCGGCGACTGGTCTCGGCGTGTTCGCCTATTCGCGCGCGGGCTACGGCGCTTCCAGCCGGTGACGCTGCCGCGTCCGCTCGACTACATGCATGTCGAGGCGCTCGAAGTGTTGCCGAAACTGCTCGACGCGATAGGTCTTTCGCCGCGGCCTGTTGCTCGGCCATTCCGACGGCGCCTCGATCGCGGCTGATTTATGCGGGCGCGCATCAGGATCATCGCGTGCAGGGCGTCGTGTTGATCGCGCCGCATTTCATTGTCGAAGATGTTTCGGTGGCTTCGATCGCCGAGATCAGGAAGCTCTATGAGACCACCGACCTGAAGTCGAAGCTGCAGCGCTGGCACAGCGATGTCGACAACGCCTTCTACGGCTGGAACAGCGCCTGGCTCGATCCGCAATTCCGCGACTGGGATATATCGGAATACCTCGCCTATATCCGGGTGCCGGTCGCGATCCTGCAGGGCGCCGACGACCGCTATGGGACAATTCGCCAGATCGAGATCGCGCAGGAAGAGTGCTATTGCCCGGTCGATGTGACGATCATGGCGGGGGCCGGACATTCGCCGCATCGCGAAGCGCCAGGGGCGACGCTTGAAGCGATTTCGGAATTTGCAAACGCGGTTTTGCAAGGCGACGAAGGCTCGCGACGGACGGGCCGCGTAACGCTTTTGCCGCCACTGGAGCGATGTTCGGATGAGCATCCCTCCCGCCGCCGGCGCCAGTCTCCCGCTGCCGCAATGGGCTTACGTGCCCGGCGAGAGCGCGGACGCGGAAGCCGATCACGACACGCTGTGGCAGGCCAAGGCGCTGGTGCCGTCGCGATTTCGCGACTACGTGCCGGCGCGGCATCCGGCGCTGCGCTACGGCATTGCGCTCAACGACGCCGGCTATTTCTGGGAATCGCAGGAGGTGCTGGAAGCGGTGTGGGCCGCCGCGCCGCAGGGCGGCCGCGAGCGGATCCTGCTGCGGGCCTGCATCCAGATCGCCAACGCCAATCTGCGGCTGCGAATGTTGAAGCCGCATGCGGCGGCGCGGTTGCTGGGCGAGGCGCTGGGAGAGCTCAAGGCGCTCGGCCTGCGCAAGGCGATTGCCGGCGGGCACGGCTTTGCCGACGGATTCCCGACCGCTGCGTTGGCGGACATTGCTCGGGACCAAACTGGCGCTGCCGCTGTTGTCCAAGGCGGATTGGGTCAAGATCGGCGCCGTCAGCCGAACATGAAACAAAATGCCATATTTTTGGCATTTTGGCCTAGACCTGACCTAAAATATGCATTATTGTGCATGTCGTCACGTCAAAAGCACCAAAAGTAAAAAGGGATGGCCCATGGCCGGTGAAGATCGCGTCCTTGCTGGCGGCGCCAAACACATCGATTTTCAGACCGATCCGTCGCGCTACCGGCATTGGAAGCTCGATGTCGCCGGCGACGTCGCGACGCTGACCATGGATGTCGACGAGAATGGCGGGCTGTTCGAAGGCTATCAGCTCAAGCTGAATTCCTACGATCTCGGCGTCGATATCGAACTCGCCGACGCGGTGCAGCGGCTGCGCTTCGAGCATCCCGGCGTGAAGGTGGTGCTGCTGCGCTCGGGCAAGAACCGGGTGTTCTGCGCCGGCGCCAATATCCGCATGCTGGCGGGCGCGACCCACGCCCACAAGGTCAATTTCTGCAAATTCACCAACGAGACCCGCAACGGGCTGGAGGATTCCAGCGAGAATTCCGGGCAGCGCTTTGTCACCGTCGATCAACGGCACGGCGGCCGGCGGCGGTTATGAACTGGCGCTGGCGACCGATCACATCATCCTGGCCGACGACGGTTCGGCGGCGGTGGCGCTGCCGGAAGTGCCGCTGCTGGCGGTGTTGCCGGGCACCGGCGGGCTGACGCGGGTGGTCGACAAGCGCAAGGTGCGCCGCGATCACGCCGATTATTTCTGCACCATCGAGGAAGGCATCAAGGGCAAGCGCGCCGTGCAGTGGCGGCTGGTCGATGAGATCGTGCCGAACAGCAAGCTCGAAGCCAGGGTCGCCGAGCGCTCAAAGGAATTCGCCGCGGCCTCGAAGCGCAACGGCAATGGCAAGGGCATTGCGCTCGCTCCGCTGAAACGCAGCTTCGACGACAACGGCATCCGCTACGGCCTGGTCAGCGTCGATATCAATCGCGCCGAGCGCATCGCGACGATTTCGATCAAGGCGCCGGAGACCGCGCCGCCCGCCGATATCGACGGCATGATCGCGCAGGGCGCGGCGTTCTGGCCGCTGCAGGTGGCGCGCGAACTCGACGACGCCATCCTGCATCTGCGCATCAACGAACTCGAAACCGCGATGCTGGTGTTCAAGTCGCATGGCGAGCGCGCCAATGTGCTGGCCTGCGACGCTTTTCTGGAAGCCCATAAAGCGCACTGGCTGGTCAACGAAATCAGGCAATACTGGAAACGGGTGCTCAAGCGCATCGACGTCACCTCGCGCACGCTGGTGACTTTGGTCGAGCCGGGCTCGTGCTTTGTCGGCACCCTGGCCGAACTCGTGTTCGCGGCCGACCGCTCCTACATGCTGATCGGCCAGAAGCAGGGCGACAACCGCGCGCCGCCGACCATCGAGCTGTCGCGCGATGAATTTCGGCCCCTATCCGATGAGCCATGGCCTGACGCGGCTGCAATCGCGCTTTCAGGCCGATCCCTTGGATGTCGAGCGCGCGCAGAACGGATCGGCGAGGCGCTCGATGCCGAGGAGGCCGAACAACTCGGCCTCGTTACTTTCGCGCTCGACGACATCGACTGGGACGACGAGATCAGGGTGTTCTTCGAGGAGCGCACCAGCTTCTCGCCCGACAGCCTCACCGGCATGGAAGCCAATTTGCGCTTCGTCGGGCCCGAGACCATGGAATCGAAAATCTTCTCGCGCCTGACGGCGTGGCAGAACTGGATTTTCCAGCGCCCCAACGCGGTCGGCGAAGACGGCGCGTTGCGGCGTTACGGCACCGGCCAAAAGGCGCAGTTCGATATGACCCGGGTGTGAGCGTGCGGACTGGCGCATGGTGAACACCGACTGGATCTATATCGCTACTCGCATTCGCGCTGCAGTCCGGGAACGAGACAACAAGGAGCACGCCATGAACATCATGAACGTCGATTACAGCACCAAGATTCCCAACAACGTGAATCTCAGCGAGGATCGGCAGGTGCTCAAGGCGCTGGAAGGCTGGCATCCCGGTTACATCGACTGGTGGAACGACATGGGGCCGGACGGCTTCCAGCAATCGCTGGTCTATCTGCGCACCGCCTATTCGGTCGATCCGCGCGGCTGGGCCAAGTTCGACTATGTAAAGATGCCCGACTATCGCTGGGGCATCCTGCTGGCGCCGCAGGAAGAGAACCGCGTCATCCCGTTCGGCGAACATCTATGGCGAGCCGGCCTGGCAGGAAGTGCCGGGCGAATATCGCGCGGCGCTTCGCCGCCTGATCGTGATCCAGGGCGACACCGAGCCGGCATCGGTCGAGCAGCAACGCCATCTCGGCAAGACCGCGCCCTCGCTCTACGACCTGCGCAATCTGTTCCAGGTCAATGTCGAGGAAGGCCGCCATCTCTGGGCGATGGTGTATCTGCTGCAGAAATATTTCGGCCGCGACGGCCGCGAGGAAGCCGACGAATTGTTGCGCCGCCGCTCCGGCGATACCGACAGCCCGCGCATGCTCGGCGCCTTCAACGAGGCGACGCCGGACTGGCTGTCGTTCTTCATGTTCACCTATTTTACGGATCGCGACGGCAAGATGCAGCTGCACTCGCTGGCGCAGTCCGGCTTCGATCCGCTGTCGCGCACCTGCCGCTTCATGCTGACCGAAGAAGCGCATCACATGTTCGTCGGCGAGACCGGCATCAGCCGCGTCGTGCAGCGCACCTGTGAGGCGATGCAGGCCGCCGGGATCAGCGATCCCAACGATGTCGCCAAGGTGCGCGCGCTCGGCGTGGTCGATCTGCCGACCATCCAGAAGAAGCTGAACCTGCATTACACGCTGTCGCTCGATCTGTTCGGCTCGGAGGTTTCGACCAACGCGGCGAACTCCTTCAATTCCGGCATCAAGGGCCGCTTCCACGAGACCCAGATCCAGGACGATCACCGGCTGCAGAACGACACCTATCCGGTGCTCAAGCTGGTGGACGGCCAGATCAAGCGCGTCGACGAGCCGGCGCTGACCGCACTCAACATGCGGCTGCGCGACGATTACACGCAGGACTGCGTCAAGGGCCTGTTGCGCTGGAACAAGATCATCTCGACGGCCGGCTACGACTTCAAGCTGACGCTGCCGAATGTCGCGTTCCATCGCCAGATCGGCGAGTTCAAGGATATCCATGCCACGCCGGATGGCGTTTTGATCGACGATGCGACATGGAACAAGCGCAAGACCGACTGGCTGCCGTCAGCGTCGGACGGCGATTTCATCGCCTCGCTGATGATGCCCGTGACCGAGACAGGCGAATTCGCCTCGTGGATTTCGCCGCCCAAGGTCGGGATCGACAACAAGCCCGGCGATTTCGAGTATGTGAAGATCGAGACGTGAGTAGCACGGTGCGTTCCCTCCCCCCTTGTGGGGGAGGGTTAGGGAGAGGGGTAAGCAACAGGCGCCGGAGTTCGTGACAGCCCCCTCTCTCCAACGCTCCCCCACAAGGGGGAGAGCGCCCACCGTCCAAGACGAGGGCGCCGAGGAAACACGCCCCTCTTCCTACTCCCACCCATCTCCCTTGATGCCCGGGTTCGCATAAACAATGCCGCCATCGACCGCGATGGTCGCGCCGACCACGTAATCGCCGGCGCGCGAGGCGAGGTAGATTGCGGCACCGGCCATGTCCTCGTCGGTGCCGATGCGCCCGGACGGCACGCGCGTCGCGACCTCATTGGCATTATCGCGCGCGGCCTTGTTCATGTCGGACTTGAAAGGCCCCGGCGCGATCGCCGTCACCACGATGTGGTCGCTGATCAGTTTCACCGCCATGCGCCGCGTCAGATGGATCAGGCCGGATTTGCTCGCCGCATAGGAATAGGTCTCCAGCGGGTTGACGAAGATGCCGTCGATCGAGGCGATGTTGATCACCTTGGCGGGCTTCTCGGCGGTTGCCGCCGCGCGCAGCGGGCCGCCAGCGCCTTGGTCAGAAAGAACGGCGTCTTGACGTTGAGGTTCATCACCTTGTCCCAGCCGCTTTCCGGAAATTCGTCGAAGTCGGCGCCCCATGCCGCGCCGGCGTTGTTGACGAGAATGTCGAGTTTCGGTTCGCGCTTCTTGATCTCGCCGGCCAGCATCTCGATGCCGGCCATGGTGGAAATATCGATCGGCAGTGCGACGCATTCGCCGCCATATTCGGCGGTCAGTTCTTTCGCCGTTGCCTCGCAGGCGCCGGCCTTGCGCGCCGTGATGTAGACCCTGGCGGCGCCTTGGCAAGAAATCCGGCCGCGATCATCTTGCCGATGCCGCGCGATCCGCCCGTCACCAGCGCGACGCGGCCCTGCAGTGAAAACAGATCCTTGAACATGGTGTCCTCCCGTTATTTTGCCGATATTTTTGAGCGCGGGGGAGGGACGAGTCAAGGAAAGGACTTCTTTCCCTCTCCCCTTGTGGGTGTTCAGACCGGGGACAAGGTGGACGGGTGTTCGGAGACATCGTGGACACTTCTGACAGCGAATCAAGGAGGCTGTCGGATGCCGTTCCACGAGAGGTCTCGAATGGACACCAGAGTGGAGTTTGTGATGTTGGCCTCGGTAGAAGGAGCCAATGTTCGGAAGCTGTGCCGTCGCTTCGGCGTCAGCCCGACGACCGGCTACAAGTGGCTGGAGCGTTGGCGGCTCGACGGGATGGTGGGGCTTCAGGAATTGTCTCGTCGGCCGCAGAATTCGCCGTTGCGCAGCGCTGCAACGACAGAGGAAGCCGTGCTTTCGGTGCGTGCGGAGCATCCGGCCTGGGGCGGCCGCAAGATCGCCAGGCGGCTGAAGGATCTGGGTCATGAAGGAGTTCCGGCGCCCTCGACGGTGACGGCATCCTGAAGCGGCATGGTCTCGAACTGGCAGTTCGGTGGCGGTCAGTCCGCCTTCACCCGCTTCGAGCGGGCGCGGCCGAACGAGTTGTGGCAGATGGACTTCAAGGGTCACGTGGCCTTGCAGGCCGGCCGGCTGCATCCGCTGACCGTGCTTGACGATCACTCGCGCTTTGCCGTGGTGCTCGCAGCTTGCGCCAACGAACAGACCGAGACGGTCAAACAGCAACTCATTACGGCCTTCCGCCGCTATGGTCTGCCTGAGAGGCTGATCACCGATAATGGTTCGCCCTGGGGTGACGGACCGGGCAGCCCATTCACTCCGCTTGGGGTCTGGCTGATCGAGCATGGCATCCAGATCAGCCATTCGCGGCCCTATCATCCGCAGACTATGGGCAAGGACGAACGCTTCCACCGCAGCCTCAAGGCCGAAGTGCTGTCCGGTCTCCCCTTTACCGATCTCGCCACTGCCGAACGCGCCTTCGATCACTGGCGCAGCGTCTACAACACCCAACGGCCACATGAAGCGCTCGAACTCGCCGTCCCGGCCAGCCGCTATCAACCGAGCCCGCGCGACTATGTCGAGACCATCGCACCCTTCGAATACGCTCCGGGAGACATCGTGCGCCGTGTCCAGCAGGGCGGTCACGTCAGTCTGCTCGGCCGTGCCGTCAAACTCCCCAAGGCCTTCCGCGGCAAAGCCGTCGCGTTCCGGCCAACGAACCAGGATGGCGTCTTCGACGTCGTCTTCAGAACTCAGATGATTGCAACCGTCGACATCCGGCCCCTCGACTACAGGCCAGGAAGTGTCCACGATGTCTCCGAACACCCGTCCACCTTGTCCCCGGTCTGAACAGTGGGGGAGGGTGGCTTCGCGAAGCGAAGACGGGTGAGGGGTTCTTTCCGCGGATGAGACCCCTCATCCGGCGCCAGGGCGCGACTCCTCAGGATGAGGACGGAAGGGGGCGTAGAAATATTACGCCGCGTCGATGCGCCGGAAGCCGTTCCACATCGCGGTGGCGGCGCCAGAGGTCAGCACCGGCAGGATGCGGGTGTCCTGATAATTGCCGTTGAGCGAGACCCGCGGCAGCGCCGTCAAATATCCCGCACTTTCCGGAAAGATCATGCCCGGGCGTGTCGTGACCGCGGTCTTGAATCCGGCCGCTTGCGCCATGGCGAATTCGCGCGCGCCGGCCGCGATCTTGTCGCCATAGGGATAAGCGAGGTGAAGTACCGGGTTCTGCAGCGCGTCTTCGATCCGCTGACGGCTCACCGCCATTTCCTGGCTGGCGATTTCTTTGGACTGCCGGGCCAGATTGCAATGCGTGACGGTATGCGCGCCGATGCCGATCAGAGGGTCTTGCGCGAACGGCTTCAATTCGTCCCAGGACATGCAGAGATCGCGAGAGATCGCGGCCTCGTCGACACCGTAACGCATGCACAACGCGCTGACCTCACGCTGCAAATCCCCAGCGTCCGACAATCCGCGCAACCAGTCGTGCAGGCGATTGAACGCGGCCCTCTTGGCGGCCGGCGTGCTGGTATCGAGGCGGGCGGTCAGGCCGGCAACGCCGGCGTCGATGGAGTCTGTCCTGGCGATCGCCATCTCCAATGCGACCCACCACAACCGGCCGGTACCTTCGGCAAAATCGCTGGCGACATACACCGTAAACGGCGCCTCGAACTCCCGCATCACCGGCAGCGCGAAATCCCTGTTGTTGCGATAGCCATCGTCAAAGGTGAAGCAGGCGAACCGCCGCGAAAAATCACGCTCGGTCAGTCGCCGATGCATTTCATCCATGGTGACGATGTCGATATCGTTCGAACGAAGATGCGTCAGCATTGCGCGCAGGAATTCCGGCGCAATTTCAAGATGACGGTTGGGCTGAAACGCGGCGTCGAGAGGCGGGCGGACATTGTGCAGCATGAGGATGCTGCCGACGCCGGCAAACATCGGACCAAGCAAATAATGTGCGCGGGTAAAGTAAAGCGCTCCCAGTCCCGCGCGGATGACGTTATTGCGAAGCTGCTTCATCAGGGGTCGTTGGCCGGTTGGAACGTGATTCCGAAGCTAGCGGGGGACCGCTGAAGAAACGGTTAGTCGGGCAGTTGCCCGGCGCGGGACTTGTTGCACGACTATTCCCTGTTATTTCGGGTTTGACAGCCCTGCAAGGGTTTGTTTTCTCTCTGTTCCCAGTGCCGCCGGTTTGACGTTCCTGCTAGGGCTTTGCCTGCTAGAGCTTTGCCTGCCAGAGCTTTGCCTGCCAGAGCTTTGCCTGCAACGGCTTTGCAAACGCGCAGGAAGCGTCAAATTGAAAGCGGCGCTGAAATCATCGCTATACCGTACCCCCTTTATTGCCGAAGTTCGTGTCAGGGGATGCATGGCAGGTCACGAATTTCGGAAACGGGGCATCAGGCCCCGCGGGACATCGAATGCACGGACTTTTCAGGTGGAGCAGCAAATGGTGGCCCGGTGTCATTCCGCTGATTGTCTTGTGGGCCTTGGCGGCATGGAACAACACCGTGCCCCTGGAAGCCGATCTGGCTGCCCGCAGCGCCGCCGCGCTTAAGGATACCGTGCTCGACAAGAGCCGAATAGCGCTCGCGGGCCGCGACGTCACATTTGCCGCCGACGCCTTCTCCGAAGAAGGCCGGCGCAGTTCGGTCGCCGCGGTAGAGGCGGTGCCGGGCGTGCGGCTGGTTGATGACCAAACCCGGCTGGTTGACGAAGCCAAGCCGTTCGTCTGGTCGGCGGAACGGGATGTGGTCAGGGTTACGCTCAGCGGCAATTCGCCGCTGCCCGCTAGCAAGGGCAAGTTGCTGGAAGCGGCCCGAGCGGACCTCGGAGGGGTCGAGGTCGTCGATCACATGAATCTGTCGCGCGGTGCGCCACCGCGTTTCGACAATGCGGCGTTGCTGTTGCTCGATCAGATCGCCAAACTGAAAGACGGCAAGATCACCCTTTCCGATACCAAGGTCAGCCTGTCCGGCATGGCACGTGACCTTGGTGGCCGGGAAGCGATTGCGGCCGCGCTGAGAAACCTGCCTGAGGGATTTTCGGTCGCCAGCAACGAGATCAAGGCGCCGCCCTATATTTTCCAGGCCTACAAGGATCCGGTCGCGCTGACGCTGACGCTGACCGGCTATGTGCCCGATAATAACGTCCACGCAGCGGTGGTCGCGGCGGCCGGCCGTAAATTCTTCAGCGAGAAGGTAGTCGATAATCTCAAGGCCAGCGTCGGCGCGCCCTCCGGCTTCACCAACGCCGTGGTGGCGGCGCTGGGTGGGCTTTCACGATTGTCGACCGGAACACTTGTGGTATCGGACCGGGAAGTGAAGCTGTCGGGCGATGCATTCTACGATGCGGCGCCGGCCCAGATTCGGGCCGGCTTCGCCAGGGATCTCCCGCAGGGCTGGCAGTCCAAGGCGGACATTCCGGTCAAGCCCGCGGCCGCACCGGTGGATGCCACCGTGTGTCAGCAATTGCTGTCGGATTTGCTCGCCAAGGGTACCATCCGCTTCGAATCCGGGCTTTCCACCCTCGATCCGGATTCGGCCGGGTTGCTCGATCATTTGATCGAAACCGCACTGCGCTGCCCCACCATCAATATCGAGATTGCAGGCCATACCGACGCCGACGGCCCGGAGGGTTTCAACAAGGCGCTGTCGGAAAAGCGTGCGGAGGTGGTGACGGATTATCTTGTGAAAGCCGGATTGCCCGCCGGCCGCTTCACGGCGGTCGGCTATGGCAGCACCCAGCCGATTGCGTCGAACGAGACCGACGAAGGCAAGTCGCATAACCGCCGCATCGAATTCGTGGTGAAGGAATAACGATGGTCTATCTCGCGACATTTCATTGGGGCTGGCTCTTGGGATCGCTGCTGCTGGGTTTCGCAATGGGCTGGATCGCGGTGGTTCAACGCGGTCAGGGCGTATCGAAAGTAACGTCGCGATGGCTGGCGGTGCTGGCGGCGGCACTGGTTGGCGCGGCGCTGGCCCGTGTGATCCCCGGCCGCCCCGGCTATTGGCTCGATCTCGGTCTCGTCATGTTTGCATTATATCTGGCCGGTTGCACGGTGGGATCGTGGCTGCGCGCCTGGGTGGTTTCAGGCCACACGCCGGCGGCTTGAACCAGCAATCCCTGAGGCGAGATCATGACTCCCGCAGCCCATTATCAGATGTTCGGTCACTACAATGCATGGGCCAATAGCCGGCTCTTTGAGGCGGCCGCCGCACTCAGCACCGAGCAGTATCGCGCCGACCGCGGCGCCTTCTTCAAATCGGTCCACGGCACCTTGAACCATCTGCTGGTGACCGACCATGTCTGGATGCACCGTTTTACCGGCGAAGGTGTCGCGCCGGAACGGCTGGATGCGATCCTGTTCGAGAACTTCACCGAGCTGCGCGCCGCGCGCGAGGCGGAGGACCGGCGCATCGTCGATTTTGTTGACCGGCTCGATGACGCACGCATCGCGGGCACGATCAGATATCGCCGCGTCTCCACGCCGGAGCAATTCGAGCAGCAGATGGCCCCGGCGCTGGCGCACTGGTTCAATCACCAGGCCCACCACCGCGGACAGGTCCATGCGATATTAACCGGCCTGGTCGGCAAGGCGCCGGAGCTTGATCTGCTGATTTTCCAGCGCCTGTCGGAACTCCCGGCCGCCTGAAATCTCGAAAATCCCAGCCGCCGCACACGGGGTTGTGTCATCGGACTTTGCTATAGGGGGGCGAATGCACCAAAACTGTGCGTTCTGCTGCCTGAATCTCGTCTAATATATTGAAGGAACGCCGCTTTATTCACATCAAGCGAATTCCACTTCGGCTCAAAACAAGCTACGACATCCCGGCAGGGAGCAAGCGTGGCGCTGGCGGCGGCGAAGTTCGCCCGGCATCCACCGTGGCGAGATCGTGGTTCTGGGATCGTAATTCGAGGTCTAGATGCTGGAAGCAATACGCAGGGCGATCTCGTTTCTGCGCCACAAGCAAATCTTGCACAAACTGGGTGTTGCGGTCAGCGTCACGGTCATCGGGATCGCGTGCTACGTACTTTATCATATGCTCAAGGGCATCGACACCGACGAGGTCATCGAGGCCATCAAGGGTACCGAACCCAAATCGATTGCGCTGGCGGCGTTATTTGTGGCCGCGGGTTATTTCACCCTGACATTCTATGACCTGTTCGCGGTGCGCACGATCGGCCGTCCCGACATTCCCTACCGCGTCAACGCGCTCGCCGCCTTCACCAGCTATTCGATCGGGCACAATGTCGGCGCCAGCGTCTTCACCGGAGGCGCGGTGCGCTACCGGATTTACTCGGCCTGGGGGCTGAACGCGATCGACGTTGCCAAGATCTGCTTTCTGGCCGGCCTGACGTTCTGGCTCGGCAATGCCGCGGTGCTGGGACTGGGGATCGCCTATCACCCGGAGGCGGCGTCCTCGATCGATCAGCTTCCGCCCTGGATGAACCGGATGGCCGCGTTCGCCATCATCGTGGCGCTGGTGGCCTATGTGGTCTGGGTCTGGACCCAGCCGAGGCGGGTTGGCCGCGGGCCCTGGACGGTGATGCTGCCGGGCGGTCCGCTGACGCTGCTGCAGATCGTGATCGGTATCGTCGATCTCGGCTTTTGCGCCCTGGCGATGTACGTGCTGGTTCCGGATGAGCCCAATCTCGGCTTTGTCGTGGTGGCCGTCATTTTCGTCTCGGCGACGCTGCTTGGCTTCGCCAGCCATTCCCCGGGAGGCCTCGGGGTGTTCGATGCCGCCATGCTGGTCGGGCTGTGGCAAATGGACCGGGAGGACCTGCTGGCCGGAATGTTATTGTTCCGGGTCCTCTATTATCTCGCGCCTTTTATCATATCTGTAATCTTACTGACGTTTCGGGAGATTATCGTCGGTGCGCGGCTGAAGCGCCTGCAGCGGGCGACGGCTGGCTCAGGGGAACCGAAGCGCGAAGCCGTGTACGTCAGAGAGCGCGGGGATTCCGGCGCCTGACGATACGGACCCGAATGGGAAGAGAGCCAGCCCGATGGCAATTGATGATTCTTCTTCGTCGTCCTTTTTTTCGCCGTGGCCGGACCGGCTGCGGCATTCAGCCATCATTCTGATCGCCGCCGGCATGGCGCTGGCGGCACTGGTTACGTTCGGCGAATTGTCGCCGATCCGCGCCGCCGCGGTATTTATCTGCATCGGCGCTGCGGCATTGGTGCCATGGCGATTGCATAATGTGTCGGCGTCACGTGAAGACGTCCGCGGGGTCAATCCGGTGGAGTCCGCCGCGGTCAGCGCCATCGTCGCCGGCATGCCGGATCCGGCGGTGCTGCTCGATCGCGCCGGCCGTGTCATTCACCTCAATGCCGCCGCGGCACAGCTCGCGCCGGCGCTGCGCCGGAACGAATTGGCGCAGTTCGCGCTACGTTCGCCCGAGATCATCACGGCACTGCGCGAGGCCATTGCGACCACCGAAACCAGGCGTGCGACCTATCTCGATCATGTGCCGGTCGATCGCTGGATGGAATTGATCATCACGCCGGTGCCGGTCCCGACGCTGTTCGGCGGTGCCGACAAATGCATGCTGATGACGTTCCACGACCAGACGCCGCTGCGCCGGGTCGAGGAAATGCGCGCCGACTTCGTCGCCAATGCCAGCCACGAATTGCGCACGCCTTTGGCGGCGCTGTCGGGCTTCATCGATACGCTGCAGGGCCCGGCCAAGGACGACGTCAAGGCGCGCGAGCGCTTTCTGGGCATCATGCACACCCAGGCGACCCGGATGGCCCGGCTGATCGACGATTTGCTCTCGCTGTCGCGGGTCGAACTGTCGGCCCATGTCCGCCCGGATACGCTGGTGGATATCGTCCCGATCATCCGCCAGGTGGCGGATGGGCTGGAGCCGCTGGCAGGGGAACGTCAGGTCGAGATCGATATCGATTTGCCGGAGACGCCGGTGGCGATCGCGGGCGACCGCGAGGAGTTGTTGCGGCTGTTCGAAAACCTGATCGAAAACGCGCTGAAATACGGCGCGTCCGGCGGCAAGGTCATCGTCTCGCTCAGTCAGGCGATGTCGGGCGAGAACGCGCCCGAAGTGCGGGTCATGGTGCGCGATTTTGGGCCTGGTATCGCGCCCGAACATCTGCCGCGGCTCACCGAGCGGTTCTACCGGGTGGACGTCGGCGACAGCCGTGCCCAGGGCGGAACCGGGCTCGGTTTATCGCTGGTGAAACATATTGTTAACCGCCATCGTGGCCGGCTTTTGATCGAAAGCGTGCCAAAAAACGGTGCGACTTTTACCGCCTGTTTTCCCCAGGCTAAAACCTCGGTTTCGACCTTAAGTTAAGTTATTTCAATAGCTTAATGCTGTCATCCAGCTGTCACCAAACCTTCGTAAAAGGGGCACTGACCGCCCCTAAACGGGCGACGTGAGCGCTTCGCTTACGAGATGGAGACCAGCAATGAATTTCATGAAAACGATCGTCGCTGCCGGCCTGGTCGCCGCATCGACGTCGGCGTTCGCCGCCGACATCACCGGAGCGGGCGCGACGTTCCCGTTCCCGATCTATTCGAAATGGGCCGATGCCTACAAAAAGGAAACCGGCAACGGTCTGAACTACCAGTCGATCGGTTCCGGTGGCGGCATCAAACAGATCGAGGCCAAGACCGTGACGTTCGGCGCCACCGATATGCCGCTGAAGGTCGAGCAGCTCGAGAAGGACGGCCTGGTGCAGTGGCCGATGGTCATGGGCGCGATCGTGCCGGTGGTCAATCTTGAGGGCGTGAAGCCCGGCGAACTGGTGTTCGACGGCGATACCCTTGCCAACATCTATCTCGGCAAGATCACCAAATGGGACGACCCGGCGATCAAGAAGCTCAATCCGAACGTCAAGCTGCCGACCGACGCCATCACGGTGGTTCGCCGCTCCGACGGATCGGGCACGACGTTCAACTTCACCGACTATCTCTCCAAGGTGAGCCCGGAGTGGAAGACCAAGGTTGGCTCCGGCACCGCGGTTGAATGGCCGGCTGGCGTTGGCGCCAAGGGCAATGAAGGCGTTTCCGGCAACATCGGCCAGACCAAGAACTCGATTGGCTACGTCGAATACGCCTATGCCAAGCAGAACAAGCTGACCTATGCGGGTCTGATCAACAAGGCCGGCAAGGCCGTGCAGCCGAGCGTGGAGGCCTTCCAGGCCGCCGCCTCGAACGCCGACTGGGCCAAGGCTCCCGGTTATTACGTGATCCTCACCGACCAGCCGGGTGAGAAGTCGTGGCCGATTACGGCTTCGACCTTCATCCTGATGCACCGGGAGCCGGCCGATAAGGCAGCCTCCGCGGAAGCCGTCAAGTTCTTCACCTGGGCGTTCGCCAAGGGCGGCAAGATGGCCGAGGAACTCGACTACATTCCGATGCCGGAACCGGTGGTCAAGCTGATCGAGAAGACCTGGTCGGCTGATATCAAGAGCTAAAGACCGCTCTCGCGTCTTGTCATTCTCGAACGCGCTATCTGGCGCGTTCGAGGGGGCGGGTTGAACCAGCGGGCGGGTCGAACCAGCAAACTCCGGAATCCCAGGGCTGCCGAAGGGCACGGGGATTCCGGGTTTTGCGCCCAAAACGAACGCCGGAACGACGCGGCTGGTCAGTCAGTAAAAACTCCAAGAAACGACTTAAGCAAACTACGTGGCGACATCGTCGCCGCTTTGAACTAGACAGAGGGAATTGGCGTGGCAGACATGGCCGTTCAGAGCGACGTGATGGAAGCTGCCGGACCTTACGATCGCGCCCGGGCGCTCAATGCTTTCAAGCTCGGCGATGTCACGTTTTACTGGATCACCCGCGCCTGCGCGATCTCGGTCCTTCTGATCCTTGGCGGCATCATTCTCTCGCTGATCGCGGGCGCCTGGCCGGCGATGAAGGAATACGGCTTCGCCTTCCTGTGGACCCAGCGCTGGGCTCCCTCCGCCGATCCGCCGGTGCTCGGTGCGCTCGGCCCGATGTATGGCACGCTGGTCACCTCTTTTATCGCGATGCTGATTGCGATTCCGGTCGGGCTCGGCATTGCGATTTTCCTCACCGAACTTTGTCCGCAACCGCTGCGCCGTCCGATTGGCATAGCGATCGAGTTGCTCGCCGGCATTCCCTCGATCATCTACGGCATGTGGGGCTTCTTCGTGCTCGGGCCGTTCCTGGCCTACACCTTCCAGCCGTTCATGATCTGGCTGTGCGACGGCATCCCGGTTCTCGGCTCGATCTTCGGCGGCCCGCCGTCCTATCTCAGCCTGTTTAACGCCGCACTGATCCTCGCCATCATGGTGCTGCCGTTCATCACCGCGATTTCGGTCGACGTGTTCAAGACCGTGCCGCCGGTTCTCAAGGAAGCCGCCTATGGCGTCGGCTGCACCACCTGGGAAGTGGTGCGTAATGTGGTCATTCCCTACACCCGCGTCGGCGTCATCGGCGGCGTCATGCTGGCGCTCGGCCGTGCGCTCGGCGAAACCATGGCAGTCACCTTCATCATCGGAAATTCCTTCCGCATCTCGTCGTCGATCTTCGCGCCCGGCACCACCATCTCGGCGGCAATCGCCAGCGAGTTTGCCGAGAGCGACGGCCTGCATCAGTCCGGCCTGATCCTGCTCGGTCTCTTGCTGTTCGTGCTGACGTTCTTCGTGCTGGCAGCGGCGCGGCTGATGCTGATGCGGCTGGAAAAGAAGGCGGGGAATTGAGCATGAACCCGATCTACAATCGCCGCCGCCGCCGCGACATCATCATCCGGGCGCTGTGCTGGGGTGCCGCGCTGTTCGGCGTGACGTGGCTGGCGCTGATCCTGTTTACTTTGCTGTTCAACGGGGTTGCCGGACTGAGCCTGCAGCTCTTCACCGAAAACACCCCGCCGCCGGGTGCCAATGAAGGCGGCTTGCTGAACGCGATCGTCGGCTCGGTCATCATGACCGTGATCGGCGTCGGCATCGGCGCGCCGCTGGGTCTGTTCGCCGGGACATATTTGGCCGAATACGGCCGGAACGATCGCCTCACCTCGGTGATCCGCTTCATCAACGACATCCTGTTGAGCGCGCCGTCGATCATCATCGGCCTGTTCATCTACGGTGCGATCGTAATTCCGATGGGCGGCTTCTCGGCGCTTGCCGGCTCATTGGCCTTGGCCGTGATCGTGATCCCCGTGGTGGTGCGCACCACCGAGGACATGCTGCTGCTGGTGCCCAATCCGCTGCGCGAGGCGGCGTCCGCGCTCGGCCTGCCACGTTCGCTGGTCATCAAGCGCATTGCCTATCGCGCGGCGCGCTCCGGCCTGATCACCGGCGTTCTGCTGGCAACCGCCCGCGTGGCCGGTGAAACCGCGCCGCTGTTGTTTACCGCGCTCAGCAATCAGTTCTTCAGTCTCAGCCTGAACAAGACGATGGCCAATTTGCCGGTGACCATCAACAATTTCGTGCAAAGCCCCTATGCCTACTGGAAGCAGCTCGCCTGGAGCGGAGCCCTGATCATCACGCTCACTGTACTCGCCTTGAATATTGGCGCGCGCATCTTGGGCGCCGAGAGGACTGCAAAATGAACGACCTTTCCGTATCCGTGAGTGTTCCCAACGCGCCGGCGCCGTCGGGCTCCGGTCAGGCGGACGCGCCGCCCAAGGTCACTGCGCGCGGCCTCAATTTCTATTATGGCGAACACCAA
The DNA here is from genome assembly GCA_963790595.1 of uncultured Alphaproteobacteria bacterium. Classification (GTDB taxonomy): domain Bacteria; phylum Pseudomonadota; class Alphaproteobacteria; order Rhizobiales; family Xanthobacteraceae; genus Bradyrhizobium. The sequence goes on from CAWBPE010000022.1 coordinate 37,841, forward strand.
GCGCTGAAGAACATCAACATCACGCTCGGCACCAACCGCGTCACCGCGTTCATCGGCCCGTCCGGCTGCGGCAAGTCGACCCTGCTGCGGATTTTCAACCGGATGTACGACCTCTATCCGGGCCAGCGCGCCACCGGTCAATTGATGCTCGACCAGACCAACATTCTCGATCCCAAGCTCGATCTCAATCTGCTGCGGGCGCGGGTCGGCATGGTGTTCCAGAAACCGACGCCGTTCCCGATGACGATTTACGAGAACATCGCGTTCGGCATCCGGCTCTATGAGAAGATTTCCAGGTCGGAGATGGACGGTCGCGTCGAGAAGGCGCTGCGCGGCGGCGCGCTTTGGAACGAGGTCAAGGACAAGCTGAACTCCAGCGGTCTCAGCCTGTCCGGCGGCCAGCAGCAGCGGCTGTGCATCGCGCGCACCGTCGCGGTGCGGCCCGAAGTGATCCTGTTCGACGAGCCGTGCTCGGCACTCGATCCGATCTCGACCGCCAAGGTCGAGGAATTGATCCAGGAACTGGCCGAGGACTACACCATCGCCATCGTCACCCACAACATGCAGCAGGCCGCGCGCGTCTCCGACAAGACCGCGTTCATGTATCTGGGCGAACTGATCGAATTCGACGAGACCAACAAGATCTTCACGTCGCCGAACGATCGACGCACCCAGGACTACATCACCGGCCGGTTCGGCTAAGGAGAATCAGGATGGCTTCGGAACATACCGCCAAGGCGTTCGACAGCGATCTGCAAGAATTGACCCGGCTGGTCGCGGAAATGGGCGGCCTTGCGGAACGCATGATCGTCGAATCCGTCGATGCGCTGATCCGCCGTGACGTCGCGCTCGGCAAGCGCGTGGTCGTTGCGGACGCTGAAATCGACAATTTGCAGCGCGTGATCGAAGAGCGCGCGGTATTGACCATCGCGCGGCGTCAGCCGATGGCGGTGGATTTGCGCGAAATCGTCGGCGCGATGCGGGTTGCCACCGATCTCGAGCGGATCGGCGATCTCGCCAAGAACATGGGCAAGCGCGTCGCGGCGCTGGAGAGCGATTTTCAGCCGCTCAAGCTGATCCGCGGCCTCGAACACATGACTGATCTCGTGCAGTCGCAGGTCAAATCCGTGCTCGATGCCTATGCGGCGCACGATCTGCCGGCCGCGATGGTGGTGTGGAAGGGTGACGAGGAAGTCGACGCCATCTGCACTTCATTGTTCCGCGAACTCCTGACCTACATGATGGAGGATCCGCGCAACATCTCCTTCTGCATCCATCTGATGTTCTGTGCCAAGAACATCGAGCGGATCGGCGACCACGCCACCAACATCGCGGAAACCGTATTTTACATGATCGAAGGCCAGCAGATTCTCGACAAGCGCCCGAAGGGCGACATGACGGCCTTTGCCACGACTGTCCCTGGTAGCTGAAGCAGCGTTTTCGAAGTGAGATCATTTGCGTGAAGAAAACCCGCCCACATAATCAATCTAAAACGAGAAGGTTATTCACATGAGCGCGCGCATTCTGGTGGTGGAAGACGAGGAAGCGCTCACCACGCTGTTGCGCTACAACCTCGATGCCGAAGGGTATGATGTCGAAACCGTGGGGCGCGGCGATGACGCCGACACCCGCCTGAAGGAACGGGTACCCGATCTGATCGTGCTCGACTGGATGCTGCCGGGCCTGTCCGGGATCGAACTGTGCCGGCGGTTGCGGGCGCGGCCGGAAACAAGACAACTTCCAATCATCATGCTGACCGCGCGCGGCGAGGAAAGCGAGCGCGTTCGAGGTTTGGCGACCGGCGCCGACGATTACATTGTCAAGCCGTTCTCGGTGCCGGAATTGCTGGCGCGGGTGCGGGGCCTGCTCCGCCGCGCCAGTCCCGAACGGCTCGCCACCGTGCTCACCTATGGCGACATCGAACTCGATCGCGAGAAGCGCCGCGTCGCCCGCTCGGGCCGTCCGGTCGATCTCGGGCCGACCGAGTATCGCTTGCTGGAATTTTTCCTGGAGCATCCCGGCCGCGTGTTCAGCCGCGAGCAATTGCTCGACAGCGTGTGGGGCCGCGACATCTATATTGATGAGCGCACCGTCGATGTGCATATCGGGCGCTTGCGCAAATTGCTCAACCCCGGCCGCGAGCAGGACCCGATCCGCACCGTGCGCGGTGCTGGTTACGCGCTGGATGACCGTTTCGCGAAGGTGGAGTGAATAACCAAAGACCGTCGTCCCGGCGAAGGCCGGGACCCATAGCCACCGATATCAATTTTTGAAATGAGCTGGCGCACCAGCAAAACCTAACCACGAACATTTGTGGCTATGGGTCCCGGCCTTCGCCGGGACGACGACTGATATAATCTCAACAGCAGCAGTTCTTACCGCGTCGGCTTCGGCGCCGCACGGCGACGGTCGCTCGCCGGCTGATAGGCGATCCGCGAGTGATGGGCGCAGTAGGGCAGGCTGGTCAGCGCCTTGCCGCCGCAGAAGAAGAATTCCGAACTGGAGGGATCGCCGATCGGCCAATGGCAGGTCGCCTCGTTGAGTTCCAGCAGCGACAGCCGCTGACTCATCGGCACGACATTGTCATAGGCGACCGGATCCGGCTCGAGTTCGACCTCGAAGGCGTGGGCCAGCGCGGTGTTACCGCGCGAAACCGGACGCGACACCCGCATCATGTGCTGGGCCGGGCGGGCCTTGCGCTGCCGCGGCGCCGCCGAGGATGGACTCTTGGCGCGACCGGAAAGTCCCAGACGGTGGACTTTGCCGATCACGGCATTTCGGGTCACATTCCCAAGTTCGGCGGCAATCTGGCTCGCCGAAAGCCCGGCTTCCCAGAGTTTCTTCAGTTGCTCAACGCGATCGTCAGACCAGGTCAGTACCGTCATCGCACTCTTTCCTTCGCGTTGCGCCGGCCGGTCAGGGGCCGCGCTGCGGTGCCAAAGCTTTAAAAATCCCAGCGGACAGAATCCCTTAGCCCTCGCCGGGCGCGAAATGCGCTCCCGAACGTTTACGCCAAACACCAGCGACTTAGGGATCAAGTACTGCCGCACGAGATGTCGTACCCGACAGCCAAGACGCTACAATATGGCGTGACTCCGGCGCAAGAGTCCGCGTCGTTGCGTCCACATGTTCCGTTATTTAAGCACTCTAATCGGCCTTTTCCACGGCACCGCAATTCTACGGGGACGGTTGACACCTAACGCCGCGCGCATAGAATGATTGCCACGTGCCGCCCCGAAAAGGCGGCACGTTTTGTTTTCCGGGGCTGATTGTCGATGCGATCGCGCCAATGCGCGCATCACGGCCAGTCCAAACTTTCAAGTGATCGCCATGACCAAGAGCGCGCCGTCGCATCTGCTCCCCGTATTCGCCAGGGTCGATCTCGGTTTCGAGCGCGGCGAGGGCGCGTGGTTGATCGCAACTGATGGCGAGCGCTATCTCGATTTCACCTCCGGCGTCGCGGTGAATGCGCTCGGTCATGCGCATCCGCATCTGGTCGCGGCCCTTCAGGAGCAGGCGACCAAGCTGTGGCACATGTCGAACCTGTTCAAGAGCCCGGACGGCGAGCGGCTCGCGGCACGGCTTTGCGACGTGAGCTTCGCTGATTTCGTGTTTTTCGCAAACTCCGGCGCCGAGGCGATGGAATGCGCGATCAAGATCACCCGCAAGCATCACGCCGCCAAGGGCCATCCGGAGCGCTACCGCATCATCACCTTCGACAGCGCGTTTCACGGACGCACGCTGGCGACGCTGGCGGCGACCGGTTCGGCCAAATATCTCGAAGGTTTCGGGCCGCCGATGGATGGTTTCGACCAGGTGCTGCTCGGCGATCTCGACGCCGTCAAGAAAGCGATCGGTCCGCAGACCGCCGGCATCCTGATCGAACCGCTGCAGGGCGAAGGTGGCGTGCGCGCCGCACCGCCTGCGTTCTTCAGGGCGCTGCGCGAGCTCTGCGACGATAACGGTCTGCTGCTGGTTTTCGACGAAGTGCAGACCGGCATGGGCCGCACGGGTGAGTTGTTCGCGCATCAACGTTTTGGCGTCACGCCGGACGTGATGTCGCTGGCCAAGGCGCTCGGCGGCGGCTTTCCGATCGGCGCGTGTCTGGCGACCGCCGACGCGGCGGCGGGCATGACGCCGGGTTCGCACGGCTCGACCTTCGGCGGCAATCCGCTGGCGGTCGCCGCGGCCAATGCCGTGCTCGACGTGATGCTCAAGCCCGGCTTCTTCGACCATGTGCAGAAAATGTCGCTGCTGTTCAAGCAGAAGCTGGCCTCGGTGGTCGATCGCCATCCGGACGTGCTCTCCGAAGTGCGCGGCGAGGGACTGTTGATCGGCGTCAAGGCTGTGGTGCCGTCGACAGATCTGGTGGCGGCCTTGCGCGATCAGAAATTGCTGACGGTCGGCGCCGGTGACAATGTGGTGCGGCTGCTGCCGCCCTTGATCGTCACCGAAGCCGAGATCGACGAAGGCGTGCAGCGGCTCGAGCGCGCCTGCGCGGCGCTGTCCGGCGATCATTTGAGCCGGGTGGCGGCGCTATGAACAAGCCGCCGCGCCATTTTCTCGATCTCAACGAGCTTCCGACCAAAGAGCTGCGCAACATGCTCGACGCCAGCGTCGCGATGAAGGCGAAGCAAAAGCAGGATGCGAAGCCGCCGAGGCCGCTCGAGGGCAAGACCCTTGCGATGATTTTTGAAAAGCCCTCGACCCGCACCCGGGTATCGTTCGATGTCGGCATGCGCCAGCTCGGCGGTGAATCGATCATGCTGACCGGCGCCGAAATGCAGCTCGGGCGCGGCGAAACCATCGCCGACACCGCCAAGGTGCTGTCGCGCTATGTCGATGCGATCATGATCCGCATCCTCAACCATGATGCGCTGCTGGAGCTGGCCGCGCACGCCACCGTGCCCGTCATCAACGGGCTGACCCGGCGCTCGCATCCCTGTCAGGTGATGGCGGATTTGATGACCTTCGAGGAGCATCGCGGTCCGATTCAGGGCCGCACCATTGCCTGGACCGGCGACGACAACAATGTGCTGGCGTCATGGGCGCACGCGGCGGAGCGCTTTCGCTTTAATCTGAACGTCGCGACCCCGCCGCAGCTGGCGCCGAACAAGTCGATGAAGGACTGGATCAAGGCGACGCAGGCGCCGATCGTGCTCGGCAACGATCCGGAAGCCGCGGTGCGGGGTGCCGATTGCGTGGTCACCGACACCTGGTTTTCGATGGGCGACAAGGACGGCGAGCATCGTCATAATTTGCTGAAGCCCTATCAGGTCAACGCCAAGCTGATGTCGCTGGCCAAGCCCGACGCGCTGTTCATGCATTGCCTGCCCGCCCATCGCGGCGACGAGGTCACCGATGAAGTGATCGACGGTCCGCAATCGGTGGTGTTCGACGAGGCCGAAAACCGCCTGCATGCGCAAAAGGGTATTCTGGCGTGGTGCTTCGGGACGGTGGCGTAGCGCGTAACGCGGCCCATTTGGGGTGAGCAAGTGGATTCTCATTCGTCATGCCCGGCCTTGACCCGGGCATCCACGTCCGAAGATCCATCCAAATAAGACGTGGATGGCCGGAACAAGTCCGGCCATGACGCGCAGCGGGGATAATCCTTCCCTCTTTCTTTCTGCAGATAACGACCCCAAATAAGCCCCATGACCTCACAATCCCCCGACATCAAAATCCCCGCTGAAATTCCGGCCCGTGCGCCGTCGGCCGTTCCGGTCGACGATGCGGTGCTGCCGTTCGAGGTCGCCTCGCTCGATCTGCGCGGCCGCCTGACCCGGCTCGGCCCCGCGCTCGACGACGTCCTCACCAAGCATGATTATCCGCCTGCGGTCGGTAAATTGCTCGGCGAGGCGATCGTGCTGACGACGCTGCTCGGCTCGTCGCTTAAATTCGACGGCCGCTTCATCCTGCAGACCCAGACCGACGGGCCGGTGTCGTTCCTGATCGTGGATTTCCAGGCGCCGGATCGCCTGCGCGCCTATGCGCGCTTCGATGCCAAGCGGCTGGTGGATGGCCAGGATTCCGGCGCGCTGCTCGGCAAGGGTCATCTCGCGATGACCATCGACCAGGGCGCGGATATGAGCCGCTATCAGGGCCTGGTGGCGCTTGAGGGTGGCAATCTGGAAGACGCCGCGCATGAATATTTCCTGCGCTCGGAACAGATCCCGACACGGGTGCGGCTGGCGGTCGGCGAGGAATGGCGCGGCGGCGGCGAGGGGCCGAAACATCGCTGGCGCGCCGGCGGCATGCTGCTGCAGTTTCTACCCAAGGCGCCGGAGCGGGCGCGGCAGGCCGACCTGCATCCTGGCGACGCCCCCGAAGGCGCGGTGACCCATGAGGTGGCCGAAGACGATGCCTGGGTCGAAGGCCAGTCGCTGATCTCGACCGTCGAGGATGTCGAACTGATCGATCCGGATCTGTCGGGCGAGCGGCTGTTGTACCGGCTGTTTCACGAGCGCGGCGTGCGGGTGTTCGCGCCGCTGCCGCTGCGCGCGAAATGTTCGTGCTCGCGCGACGCCGTATCGGCGATGCTCGGCAGCTTCGCCGCCCAGGACCGCGCCGACATGGTCAAGGACGGCAAGGTGGTCGTGACCTGCGAGTTCTGCAGCTCGGTCTACGAATTCACGCCACAGGAAGCCGGCGTGGAATAGCGTTCTAGCGCACGCCAATCCGGTAACTCAGCGTGCGATGCCTGGCCGGTGCGATCTGCATCAGGCCGGGCTTGTCGCTGAACTCGCCGTCGAAGTCGACCGGACTGGCAAAGCCATGCCAGGGCTCGATACACAGCAATTGCGCGCCGTCCAGTTTCGCCCACACGCCGAGTTCGCGAAATCCCTGCCAGGACACGTCGATTGATGGGCCGCGATCGGCGCTGTAACGCACCGAGGTGCTGGCCGGGCGATCCAGAATGATCGCGTCATCTTCAAACAGCTGTTCTGAAAGCGCGAGGGTTTTGCCCTGGATCGGCGAGGGCTCCGGAGCGCTCCGAAGCAGTCCGTCTTTCAGGCGGCGGATCGGCGCGCTCTCTTCACTGGAGAAGGTCAGCCGATAGTCCTCCTTGTTCAATCCCGGCAGCAGCGGCCAGTTGAAGGCCGGATGGCCGCCGATCGATGCCGGCAGCATCTCCTCGCCGGTGTTGGCGACTTCATAGGTCACGTGCAAATCGGCTCTGTCCACGGTGTAAGTGACGGTCAATTGAAACGCGAACGGATAGCGGGCGCGGGTCTGCGCATCATCGACGAGTACCAGCGTGCACGATGCCGGCCCGCGCTCGGCCCAGTCGAAACGCCGGTCACGCGCGAAACCGTGCTGCGTCATCGGATAGGCTTTCCCCTGATGCCGCAACGTATCGTTCTTCAGCTTGCCGATGATCGGAAACAGGATCGGCGCATGGCGCGGCCAGATCGCCCCGGCCTGCCAGAGCAGTTCCAGCCCTTGCCGGTCTTTGAGCGAAACCAGTTCCGCGCCGTCCGGGACGATGATCGCCGTGATGTCGTCACTGCGGAGTGTGTGGTGATCTTTGTGCACCGTGAATGGCTCCGGATTGGCCGGCCTAGTGGTTATACTTAGCCCTAATTCAACACCCGCTTGCTGTCGGGACTATCAAGCGAAAATGTCGGCACGTCGATCTCGAAGCGTTCGCCACTGTCGCTTTCCATCTGATAGCGGCCGCTCATGAAGCCCGACGTGGTCGCCAGTGGCACGCCGCTGGTATATTCGAAGCGCTCGCCTGGCGCGAGCACGGGTTGCTCGCCGACCACGCCTTCGCCGCGGACTTCCTGCTTGCGGCCGGTGGCGTCGGTGATGATCCAGTGCCGGGTCCGCAGCTGCACGGTCTCCGCGCCGGTATTGGTGATCACGATGGTGTAGGACCAGAAATATTGACGGTTCTCGGCCGACGAACGTTCAGGCATGAAGTTCGGCTCGACGGTGACTTCGATCTGGCGGGTAATGGCGCGGTACATGCGGGTTAATCTTCCGAATCCGGCGGCAGCGTTATCATCAATCGTTCGGGCGGAACCAATGACCCGGGCAGGCCCTGTTATTGTAGCGCCAATCGTCGTTTCAACATAGTTCGGACCTAAAGCGCAACCCGTTGGCCAATGGGGCGTAACTTGGGGGCGTAGCTTGCCAAAGCGTAACTTGCCGTAACTTGCCTGCAACCCATTAGGGGCCGATACTATCCTTTGAGTCCCGCAGGGGTGGCCAACCTGCTCCAGACGGTGCCAGATGACGTCGATAGCCGATCGAATTGCCGGACCACCGCTTGCGGGCGCAGATGACGTGATCGTGGACGCCGCCGCGCCGATGCCGGCCGCGCCGCCGCTCCCTGTTATTTCGGCTCCCCCCAGCGGCGAGCGCGAATTGCGGCTCGATTTGTTTCGCGGCCTCGCGCTGTGGCTGATCTTCATCGATCATTTGCCGCCGAATATCCTGACCTGGCTGACGATCCGCAATTACGGATTTAGCGACGCCACCGAAATTTTCATTTTCATCTCCGGCTACACCGCGGCCTTCGTGTACGGCCGCGCGATGCGGGAAGCCGGCTTCGTGATCGCGACCGCGCGGATCCTGCGCCGGGTCTGGCAGATCTATGTCGCGCATGTCTTCCTGTTCACGATTTTTCTGGCGGAAATTTCCTACGTGGCCACCTCCTTCGAGAACCCGCTGTACTCGGAAGAAATGGGCATCATGGATTTTCTCAAGCAGCCCGATGTGACCATTGTCCAGGCGCTGCTGCTGAGATTCCGTCCGGTCAACATGGACGTGCTGCCGCTCTACATCGTGCTGATGTTTTTCTTGCCTTTCATCCTGTGGCTGATGAAGTGGAAAGCCGATGTCACGCTGGGGCTGTCGGTCGCGCTCTATGCGATCACCTGGGAATACGATCTCTATCTGAGCGCGTATCCGAACGGCTTCTGGGCGTTCAATCCATTCGCCTGGCAATTGCTGTTCGTGTTCGGCGCCTGGTGCGCGCAAGGCGGCGCGAAACGGATGTCGCGCATCCTGTCGTCCCCGATCACGCTATGGATTTCGTTCGCCTACCTGTTCGCGGCGTTCTGCGTCACGCTGACCTGGTACGTGCCTCAGCTTGGCCATCTGATGCCGCGCCGGCTCGAGCAATGGATGTATCCGATCAGCAAGACCGACCTGGACGTGTTGCGGTTCGCGCATTTCCTGGCGCTGGCCGCGGTGACGGTGCGCTTCCTGCCCAAGGATTGGCCAGGGTTGAAATCGCCCTGGTTGCGGCCGCTGATCCTGTGCGGGCAGCACTCGCTGGAGATTTTCTGCCTCGGCGTGTTCCTGGCATTTGCGGGGCATTTCATACTAGCGGAAGTCTCCGGCGGTGCTGCGCTGCATTTCGTTATCAGTATTTCCGGAATTCTGATTATGTCCGCCGCGGCGTGGTTGTTTTCATGGTACAAGCATTCTGCCGACAAGAATTCAGCCCGAAAAAGGGACGCTGGCGGCAACGCCGATATGGCGGGAGGGGGGTCATGAGGTCTCACTCAGGTCTGATCCTGGGCTTGATGCTCGCCGGTCTTTTGACGGCCGCCGCCGCACGCGCCGAGGAAACGGCAGTCAGTTGCGAGGTTCCGGACTATTTGCTCGCCAGTGAAAGCGCCCTGCCGAAGGTCGCGGAGGCTATAAAAGCCGCCCATTCGCTGGATATTCTGGTCATCGGCAGCCGGTCATCGACCATCAATACAACCAATGCGTCTGACGCGAGCGCTTATCCCGGCAGGTTGCAGGCGATTCTGAAGGAGAAGTTACCGTCGATCGCGGTCAATATATCCGTCGAAATACAGGCCAAGAAAACCGCGGAAGAAGTTACTGCGGATATGGTTAAGCTGATTGAAGGAAAAAAGCCTACTTTGGTCATCTGGCAGACTGGCACCGTCGATGCTATGCGATCTGTCGATCCCGACGATTTTCGTAGCGCTGTCGACGAGGGAGTTGTTGCGCTGCGAGAAGCTGGAACCGATGTGGTCCTGATGAATCCGCAATACAGCCCGCGTACCGAGACGATGATTTCCGCGCCGCCGTACCTGGATAGTATGCGCGTGGTGGCGCAGCAGCACGATGTTCCGCTGTTCGACCGGTTCGCCATCATGCGGCACTGGAACGAGTCGGGCGACTTCGACCTGTTCAGCGCGGTTCATGGCGTCGAGCTTGCCAAGCGTGTCCATGATTGCCTTGGCCGCGCGCTGTCGCAATTTGTAATCGACGCGGCCCACACTGTTCCGGCCGAGCAGAATTGAGGATTTGGCGTTTATGAGTTCGATGAGTTTTGACCGCCCTTTTTGCCGTATGACATTGCTGGCCGCCGTCGCGATCGCAGCACCTGTGTTGCTGACGCCGGTGGCGAATGCGCAAGTTACCCAAGTCACCCAGCAAGTCACGCAGCAGGCCGCATTGTCTGACGGTGCCAAGTCTGAGGAAGCCAAGGTTTCTGCGCCGCAGATCAGCGCAACCGATGTTCAGCCGGTCGACCAGCCCAATCTGTCGCAGCCGAAAAGCATCACCACCAAGGCGATCGAAAAGGTGAAGCAGGTCGCGAAATCGGCCAGCGACATTTTCAGCCGCGTGCCGTGCCTGCCGCCCAAGGGCGGCGCCAAATCGATGGGCTCGCTGCCGCATGTCGCAAACAAGTTGGCTTCAGGGGATCCGGTGGCGATCATTGCTTTCGGATCGTCGTCGACGCAGGGCTACGGCACGACATCTCCCGAATTCACCTATCCCAACCGGCTGGCGGCGCAGTTGCACCGGCATTATCCGGGCGCCGACATCACGGTGATCAATGCCGGCAAGGGCGGCGAAGACGCGCCCGAAATGATGAAGCGGTTGCAGGAAGAGGTGATCGACAAAAAGCCGGATCTGGTGATCTGGCAGGTCGGCACCAATGCGGTGTTGCGCAACCTCGATCCCGGCGCGACCGCAAAGCTGGTGGAAGATGGCGTCGCGCGTGTTCAGGCCGCCGGCGCCGATCTCGTGCTGGTCGATCCGCAATATTCGCCGCGGGTGACGGAACGCGCGGAAAGCGCCAGCCAAATGATCAAGCTGCTCGGCCGGGTCGCCGACCTTCGCCATGTCGGTATCTTCCCGCGCTTCGAAGTGATGCGCGAATGGCACGAGAACCAGGCGCTTCCGATCGATAGCTTCGTGATTGCCGACGGCCTGCACATGAACGATTGGGGCTATGCCTGCTTCGCCCAATTGCTCGGCGACGACATCATCAAGTCGGTCGGCCAGATCAAGCTCGGCGTCACCGTGCAGTCACGGGTGCGCGCCTATCGGCCGATGTGAGATGGGCGCGGAGCGCGATTCACTCTCATCGTCGGCCCGGCGAACGCCGGGACCCATAACCACAGGTGGTTGTGGGTAGAAGAAGGTGTCTACTACCGTCTTTCGTCAGCTTGGCCGCGGCGTATGGGTCCCGGCGTTCGCCGGGACGCCGCCGGTGTTGTGGATAGACTCACGCTTTCTCCAGCGCCGCCTGCAAATCCTCGATCAGATCGTCGCGGTGCTCGAGGCCGGCCGAAAACCGGATAAAGCCTTCGCTGATGCCGAGTTCGGCACGCGCCTCCGCCGTCAGCCGTTGATGCGTGGTGGTGGCGGGATGGGTGACGAGGCTCTTTGCGTCGCCGAGATTATTTGAAATCCGCGCCAGCTTCAGTCCGTTGAGCGTGCGGAACGCCGCCGCCTTGCCGCCCTTGACCTCGAAGCCGACCAGGGTCGATCCGGCGCGCATCTGCTTTTTCACCAGTGCGGCCTGCGGGTGATCGGCGCGGCCGGGATATATCAGCCGCGAAATTTTTGGGTGCATCGCCAAAGCGTCGGCCACGCCGGCGGCGGTTTCAGTCTGGGCACGAACGCGGACCGCAAGCGTCTCCAGGCCCTTGAGCAGTATCCAGGCGTTGAACGGCGACATCGATGGGCCGGTCTGGCGCATGAAAGTATGGATGTGCTCGGTGATGAAGGCTTCCGACGACAGGATGATGCCGCCGAGGCAGCGGCCCTGGCCGTCGATGTGCTTGGTCGCGGAATACACCACGACATCGGCGCCGAGCGTCAGCGGGCTTTGCCAGAGCGGCGTCGCGAACACATTGTCGACGATCAGCCGCGCGCCGGCCTTGTGTGCGATCTCGGCGATGGCGCCGATATCGAGCACGTCGAGCGTCGGATTGGTTGGGCTCTCCAGGAAGCAGCTCTTGGTGTTCGGCTGCATCGCCTTCTTCCACTGGTCGAGATCGAGGCCATCGACCAGCGTCGACTGGATGCCGTAGCGCGGCAGCAGATCTTCCACCACATAGCGGCACGAGCCGAACATCGCCTTGGCCGCCACCACGTGGTCGCCGGCTTTGAGCGGCGCGAGGATGGCCGTCGTCACCGCGGCCATGCCGGTCGCGGTGGCGCGGGCGGCTTCCGCACCTTCGAGCTCGATCATGCGGCGCTCGAACATCGAGATGTTGGGATTGGAAAAGCGCGAATAGATGAAGCCGGGATCTTCGCCGTTGAAGCGCGCTTCGCATTGTTCGGCGGTGTCGTAGACGAAGCCCTGGGTCAGAAACAGCGCCTCGGATGTTTCGCCGAATTGCGAGCGCAGCGAGCCGGAATGGACCAGCCGGGTTTCCGGGCGGTAATGGGCTGTCGGCGACGCAGACTTGGTAGACTCGGGCGTGGTAGCAGCAGACATGTGACCTCCATCGTGACCACCCTTGAAATGGTCACAAAAAAACCGGCCTGGAAAAATTCCACAGGCCGGGATCACACGTGTCCCCGGCCTGTTTAGCGACTTATTTAACGTGGCTGCAAGCCGGCCGGCTCAAATCACCACGGGATAAGTCATGCTCATATTCGGTCGCGCCCTTTCCGTCAAGGCGGCCATCGGATAACCGATAAAAGTCTGTATTTTCAGGCTCGGAATGGCTTAATGAGGCCATTCTTTAGGGATCCCTGATCGTGTCGTTTACGCTTCCACCCGACGCCAATGGCATTCTGCCCGACCGCATGATCGCGGCGATGGCGGATGCCGGCCTGATCCTGCCGGCCTATCCCTTTGTCGAAAGCCAGATTCAGCCGGCCAGCCTCGATTTGCGGCTGGGCGACATCGCCTATCGGGTGCGCGCCAGTTTCCTGCCCGGACCGGGCGCGACGGTCGCCGAGCGCATCGACGAATTGAAGCTGCACGAAATCGACCTCACCGACGGCGCGGTGCTGGAAACCAATTGCGTCTACATCGTGCCGCTATTGGAATCGCTGGCGCTGCCGCCGGAAATCGTCGCCGCGGCCAATCCGAAGAGCTCTACCGGGCGGCTCGATGTATTCACCCGCGTGATCGCGGACGGCACGCGGCGGTTCGACATGATCGGCGCGGGTTATCACGGCCCGCTCTATGCCGAGATCAGTCCGAAAACCTTTCCGGTCTTGCTACGCGAGGGATCGCGGCTGTCTCAGGTGCGCTTTCGCACCGGCGATGCGATCCTGAACGCGGACGAACTCGATGCGTTGCATGATCTGGAACGTCTGGTCGATGTCGATGATGCCGATCTCGTCAACGGCGTCGCGCTCAGCGTCGATCTCAGCGGCGAGAATGCGGGCGGTTTCGTCGGTTACCGTGCCAAGCGCCACACCGGCGTGGTCGATATCGACCGCCGCAGCGGCTATGCGGTCGATGACTTCTGGGAGCCGATTTCAGCGCGGCCCGATGGCAGCCTCATTCTCGATCCCGGCGAGTTCTATATTCTGGCTTCAAAGGAAGCGGTCCAGGTGCCGCCGGATTACGCCGCCGAGATGGTGCCGTTCGATCCGCTGGTCGGTGAATTCCGCGTACACTATGCTGGCTTCTTTGATCCCGGTTTCGGCTATGCCGGCGCGGGCGGGCAGGGGTCCCGCGCGGTGCTGGAAGTGCGTTCGCGCGAGGTGCCGTTCATTCTCGAGCACGGTCAGATTGTCGGTCGGCTGGTCTATGAGAAAATGCTTGGCCGTCCCGACGCCCTCTATGGCCAGCGCATCGGCTCGAACTATCAGGCGCAGGGCCTGAAGCTGAGCAAGCATTTTCGGGCGTAGTGCGCGCCTCAACTGCCGCCCGCCAACAGCCAGCTTGCGAGACCAGGCAGGCGTGTTGGTGGAACTTGCAACCCGTCATCCACTACAGGGAACGAGTTCGCTTAAGCAAAGTTGACATCCTGATCTGGTTCGGAGTTTCCGAATTTTAAGGAGGATGTCATGGGTCTGCTTCGAAAGCATATTGTTGCCGTCAGTTCTGTGGTTGCCATCAGCTGCTTGTTTGCGGCGGCTCCGGGGAGCGCACAATCGGTCGGTGAAAAAACCGGGATCAATTCAGCGTTGGATATTGCCCCGACCACAGCCGATTTTGTCAAGGAAGTTGCTAACTCCGATATGTTCGAGATCGCCGCCAGCAAGCTCGCACAGGATAAGGGTGATGCACCCGAGAAAGCCTTTGCCGCACAAATGGTCGCCGACCACACCAAGACCTCGACCGAACTCAAGGGTTTGGTCACTAGCGGCAAGGTCAAGGTAGAGTTTCCGACCGTGCTGGATAGCTCGCATCAAACCAAGCTGAACAAGCTCAAGGACGAAACCGGTAAGGATTTCAGTTCTGATTTTAATTCGGAACAGGTAAGCGCGCACAAGGATGCAATCTCGCTGTTCGAGCGATATGCCAAGGGTGGGGACAATTCCGACCTGAAGGATTGGGCCGGCAAGACGCTTCCAACACTAAAGCACCATTTCGAGATGGCCGAGAGCCTGAAGAAAACGGCCGGTGGATCGACTTAAACGTCAAGGACTTAAGGGAACATTGAACGGTCCCTATTGGAAAGGCGGCGGATCAACCCGCCGCCTTATTTGTGTCCGTCGAGGCCCGGCGGGCCAGCCAACCCGTCGAATTCGCATTGATGCGGTCGCATGGTCCGGAACCGAATATTTCCCAGATGGTTGACACGCTGAGAATTATCCAGCTTCGCAGGAGGCCTGCGTGACGGACCAGAGTCTTCATCCCACCGTGATCGTTACGCGGCATCCCATTCACCCGATGTTGGTGCCGATTCCCATCATTTGCTTTGTCGGCGCCCTGATGACCGACATCGCGTATTACGCGACCGCCGAAATGATGTGGGCCGATTTCTCCGCCTGGCTATTGATCGTGGGGCTTATCGGAGGCGTCCTTGCGGCGATTGCGGGCCTGATCGATTTCTGGGGTGATCGCTTGATCCGCCAACAGGGTCCGGCATGGCCCCATCTGCTCGGCAATGCCTTGGTGTTGGTGTTGTCCTTCTTCAACGCGATGATTCATACGCGCGACGCTTGGACGTCGGTAGTCCCGACCGGACTCATTCTCTCGATCATCGTTGTGCTGATCCTGCCTGTCACAGGTTGGCTCGGTGGAACCCTGGCGTATCGTACTAATGTCGGAGTAAGCCGATGATGTCGTCCGGACCCAGCCTTCGTTTTCTCGTGATTTTTGGCTCGCTGCTGACGCTGGCGGGATGCAACGACGGCAGTGGCGATCCCACCGCCCAAATGGGCGCCAATCCGAAGTTGCCCGATCTGCAACAATACTTCCTGCCGCCGATGCACATCGCCAAGGTGGTCGGATGGAACAAGGATGAGTCGCCATCGGTAGCGAAGGGATTGCAGATCAAGGCCATGGCCACGGGCCTGCAGCACCCGCGATCGCTCTATGTGCTACCGAACGGCGATGTTCTGTGGAATCCAAGGCGCCGCCGGCGGCAGCGATCAAGCGGCCCAAAGAAATCGTCATGGGCTATATCGAGTCCTGGGCGACGTCAGGCGGCAAGACCGGGCCAAGCAATCGCATCACGCTGCTGCGAGATACCAATGGCGACGGCGTGCCAGACACTCAAACCGTGTTTCTCGATCATCTGAACTCGCCGTTTGGCGTCGCTTTGGTTGGCAACGATCTTTACGTCGCCAACACCGATGCGATCGTCAAATATCCTTATAAAGCCGGTGACACGAGCATTACGTCGCCCGGGGAAACGCTGACGCCGCTGCCGGGCGGCCCGATCGACCATCACTGGACCAAAAGCCTTGTTGCCAGTCCCGATGGCTCAAAACTCTATGTCGGCGTTGGGTCCAACAGCAACATCACCGAGAACGGCATCGAGGCGGAAAAAAACCGCGCAGACATTCTTGAGGTCGATCGTGCCAGCGGGCGTTTTCGTATTTTCGCGAGTGGACTGCGCAACCCGAATGGCCTGACCTTTGAGCCGACCAGCGGCGCATTATGGACCGTGGTCAATGAGCGCGACGAAGTCGGTCCAGATCTTGTGCCCGACTATATGACATCGGTAAAGGACGGCGCGTTTTATGGCTGGCCCTACAGCTATTATGGCCAGCACGTCGATCCCCGCGTCCAGCCCCAGCGGCCTGATCTCGTCGCCAAGGCCATTCCGCCGGATTATGCCCTTAGTTCGCATGTGGCACCGTTCGGGCTCGTATTCGATACCGGAAACGGTCTGCCCGAATCCTATCGAGGCGGCGCCTTTGTGGGCGAGCACGGCAGCTGGAATCGGCAGGTGTTGAACGGCTACAAGGTCATCTTCGTGCCGTTCAGCCAAGGCAAGCCCAGCGGGATGCCGCAGGATGTCGTGACTGGATTCCTCAACAGCAATGAACAGGCGCGAGGCAGGCCTGTTGGACTGGCACTCGACAAGTCCGGCGCGTTGCTGATCGCGGACGATGTCGGCAATACTGTCTGGCGCGTGACAGGCGACAAGACAAATCCACAATCCGCGTCGGTACGGTAGGTATCGATATGGCCGGATAACGCGCACGAAGTGTTCGAGGGCGGAACGAGAAGTGGAGGTTCACATGACTCGATTGCGGGAAAAGGCCCAAGGCCACACAAAACAGATCATTGGCCAGATGATTGGTGACGACCGGCTTGTCGGCGAGGGACAACAGCAAGTGCACGATGCTGAAGACGAAAAGCAAGCCGCACACCATTCTCACGGAAAATTCGACCCTGCGCCGCCTGACAAACACGCGGTCAATCCAAAGCAGGCGCTAAAGGCCGATAAAGAGCAACACGACAGGCTGGACAGGGGTCTCGAAGCTAGTTTTCCCGCTTCGGACCCGGCGAGCAGCACGCAACCGGCGCCGGGGCGCAACCGATCGTCAGGTTGAAAGCCTCCGCCACAGGGGCTGTTCGAAGGACGGCCTCACGCCGCTTCCTCCCGGTGAAATACCTTGCGCAGGGCCTTCTTGGCGGCCTCGAGCTTGGTGCGTTCGGAGGCGCTCAGATTTTTTCCGGCGCGGTTGATGTAGAAGTTCAACATCGACATCGCCGAGCGGAAGGGCGCCGATTTGCGGCGATGGCTTCTTTCAGCCGAGCGTTTCAAAGACAGCGCAATGGCGCGCGGTGTTTTTTTAAAAACGGATTTCTGCAGCGTCATGGCGTCGCTGGTTTCAGTGACGCGCCCTGACCACTTTTTCCCGGAAGACTTCTTGTGCCCAGAAGTTTTCCTGGCCCAGGTTTTCTTTGCAGAAGTTTTCTTGACCGTCTTCTTGAGCTCTCTTTTGCTAGCTTTCTTCTTCGCGGGCATGTGTTCCTCCCATATCAACAACTCCTGTCAGGGGGATAAACGCACGAAGGCGCGTTTCGTTTACCGCTGACTTCGCTGAGGGTGTCATGATGGTATTGCCGGCCAGGCATTTTCGGGTGTGGCGGGCCAATCCTCGGTGGCCGACGCGATAGCGTCGGCCTCGTTACGGTTTAACGTAAATGCTCGCATACGATCCCGTGTAGGCTTCCTTCCAGCCTCTCTTGCCGACGAGAAACTGCCTCAACGCTTCGTGTGCCCTGACCCACAGCACGGTATCGATCTGGTATTTCGCAAGCATGGTATCCCAGTCGGTCTCACTAAATGTCAGATCGGCCAGTTTAAAATAGTCGCGCAGTAAATCATCGGGATAAACGGTAGCCGCCCTGCCATCGATGAACAAAGGGATGGCGCCTCGCGTGTGGAAGATCAGAATTCCACCGTAGTTCCAGTGATTCAGAAGCCGTGCATGCGGAAAATTGGTTTGAAGATAATCGACGTCCTGCTTTGAAAGCAGCGGCGGCAGGCCGAGAGCCGGATCTATTCGCAGATATGTCAACGGCAACGCCAACGCGACAATGATGCCGGTAGCCAGCAACGATCTTAGGATTTCAAATTTAATGAACCGTTCAGGCAGCAGTCGATCGAGGTCGAGCGCCAGTGGGACTGCCGAGAACAGGAAGAAGAAAGACATGTATCTGAATTGATAAAATCCCAACAACAGAAACAGCCACGAAAGCAGCCGTGCCTCCGCGGGACAAGGCGCGCGATAGCGCAGCTCAAGCATGATAAATATCGCGATATAAACAATGCCGGGAATGCTCCCCGGTATGGTCATGTTCTGATAATACGACAACCACTCGGTGATCTGCTCTTGCGCAAAGTGGCCCAGTGTCGCCGTCAAGCCTTGATAGATATGCCAGCCGAGCGGGTTGATGAATACAGCGGCAACGCAACCTAATCCCGCGAAAGTATAGAGTTTGAGGTTTGCCCAATCCCGTCTCAGCAAGGCCACGCCGCCAAAAATACCAACAATAAAAAACCCAAGTACAAAGCCGCCATGCAGGTTGACCCACAGCATCATGATGACGGGCAGCAAATGCCACCGCGTCCGTTTCAGGCACTCCGCATAAAAGACGACGCAGAACAACATCGTGAAAATGTTCGGCGCCGCGGCAAGATAGATATTCGGGTACGCCACAAAGGCGGGGTAAAGCAGACACGCGGATAAAACGGCAATACAAACGGATATTGCCGAGGCCCCGTGGCGCAGGCAAACGGACGCCAGATATCCGGCAATCACCGCGCCGCATACGACGACGGATAATAAGAGTCCGCTAAAATTCGCATACTGAAACAGGACGCTGGCCAGCACGTCCCAAAGCCACGACAGATTATACCATTGCCTGCCGCCTGACGTGAACGACCATGGATCGTGGAAGGGAACAGCGCCGGTGTCTCTGATCAGATCTCCGGCGGCCAGATGCCATCCCAGATCGTAATGGCCGAGCAGCAGCGGCGCGTTGGCAAGATAATAAAACGACAGGCATGAAATCAGGAAGACATAGACTCCGGACCATCGAAAGCGGGAATTGACGATCTTTGGTTTCGTCAAACTTGGTGCCGCTCCAAAACCTGGCACTCCCCCAAGTCTCCCATCCATAAATAAGCCCTCTCACGATCGAGGCGAGTCTTCCAGGACTCTGCTTCTCGGGTCTGCATCGTCGGATGCGAACCTTCTCGCTTTAGGACGGTCCACTTAAAGTCGAGTGAATTCTTGTTGAGCCAATCTTTCGCGCGGAAAACTTTTCTGGTTAACAAATGCCTGCGCGGCGCATGTCGGGTGCACCGCATCGACGAACTCCCTCATCCTGAGGAGCGGCTACTTGGCCGCGTCTCGAAGGATGAGAATGGAACACGCGATCTCATGGTTCGAGACGCGTGAAGACGCGCTCCTCACCATGAGGACCAGATATTACCGCGCGGCCGACTTCGCCGACGGCGTCACGCGCCACACCGTGTTGCCGACATCGTCGGCAACCAGGAGCGCGCCCTGCTTGTCGATCCGCACGCCGACCGGGCGCCCCTGGGCCTCACCGTCGGCGTTGAGGAAGCCGGTCAGCACGTCCTGCGGCCTGCCCGAGGGCATGCCGTTGGTGAACGGCACGAAGATCACCTTGTAGCCGGCGCGCGGCTTGCGATTCCACGAGCCGTGCTGGCCGACAAAGGCGCCATTGGCCATCTCGGGCGGAAACAATTTGCCGGTGTTGAAGGTCAGTCCCAATGAGGCCGTATGCGCGCCGAGCGCATAATCCGGCGCGATCGCCTTGGCCACCATATCGGGCCGTTGCGGGTCGACTCTGACATCGACGTGCTGGCCGTAATAGCTGTAGGGCCAGCCATAGAACGCGCCGTCCTTGACCGAGGTCATATAGTCCGGAACGAGATCGTTGCCGAGTTCGTCGCGCTCATTGACGGTGACCCATAATGCGCCGCTTTGCGGTTGCCAGGACGGCCCGTTCGGATTGCGCAGGCCCGAGGCGAATACGCGCCACTTGCCACTGGCGCGATCGACTTCGAGCACCGCGGCGCGGTTGGTCTCGGCCTCCACGCCGTTCTCGCCGACATTGCTGTTGGAGCCCACAGTTGCATAGAGTTTGGTCCCGTCAGGGCCTGCGGTGAGATCCTTGGTCCAGTGATGGTTGATGCGGCCGGCGGGCAGGTCCGCCAGCTTGACACCGGGCGCGGTAATCTTGGTATCGCCGGCGTGGTAGGGGAATTTCATGATCGCGTCGGAATCGGCGACATAGAAATCGTTGCCGACCAGCACCATGCCGAACGGCGAATTCAGCCCCTGTAGAAACACGCTCTTGGTTTCGGCGACGCCATCGCCGTCGGCATCGCGCAACAGGGTGATGCGGTTCGCGGTTGGCGTATTGGCGCCCGCGCGGCCGGTCACGAGCTTGGTCACCCAGGCCTTGATACCGCTGCCATCGTCGGGCTTCGGCGGCGCATTGGTCTCGGCCACCAGCACGTCGCCATTGGGCAGCACATAGACCGTGCGTGGATGGTCGAGCCCGGTCGCAAAGGCACTGACCGCCATGCCGTTGGCGGCGGTCGGTTTGCCGCCGGCGGGCCAGCCGATCGCCTTGGCGACATTGACCGTCGGCAGCCAGGAATGTTCCGGCGCCGGCAAAGTGGGCGAAGACCCGAAGGTCTGTTCAGTCGCCGCAGTGTCCTGTTCGTTGCAGGCGGCAAGCGGAAGCGCCAGAATTCCAACCGAGGCGAGCAGCAGAAGTTTTTTGACCGGCATCGTGTTGCGCATGTTTGTCCCTCGCTTGAACCGATACAATACGGGATGCTGGCGGCTATTCACGGGCTTTGCCATGAATTTTGTGTGAAATGAGGCTCGGCCGGTTCGCACTGCACCAGCAAGACCTGAAACAGGCCTGAGCAAATTCGGGAGGTAAAAATGACGGAAGCGCAAGGTAGCGCGCAGGCGGCAAAATGGCTGCGCTGGCGAGGTGTCGCCGACCTCTATCACGCTTTTTTCACCGGCCTCATTTTGCTGGTGGTGACGCGGCGCGGCGCAGCCGATGCCGCCGAATTCGTGTTTCGGGTGTTTCGCCGCCAGCAGCAGGAGCGCTTTCTGCCGGGCCTCGACAAGCTCGGCCTCAGTCATTTGCCGCCCGCGGTCGCCGCGGCGCAATATCATTATCTCTCCAACTGGATCGGCGGCGTCCATGTCGAATACATGTACGAGTCGGATAGCAAGGCCTGGATCCGCTATCCGCCGCCGCGCTGGATCTGGAAGGGCACGGCGATCTGCGGCGTGCCCGGCGAAGTTTCGCGCGCGATATTGCGCGGCTGGCACGCCAATAATGGCGTCGCGCTCGGTAACCTCAAACTCGGCTTCGTCTGCACCAAACAGAGCGTCGACGGGCAGGACGGACTTGAAGGTTACTATTGCGAATACGATCACGCGCTCGAGATCGATCAGCGCCTGGTGTTCGCGCGCCATCTCGAAGCGCCGCTGTTCGATTCCACAACAGCGCCGGAATTGCCGGTCGCGAGCTGGCCCAAGCCACGGCTCGAAAAGGCCTACCGCAATTACGCGATGGAATATGTGCGCACCGCCGCACCCATATTGGTTCAATTGTTCGGCCCCGAAGATGCGAGCTATCTGCTGCATCTCTGCGGAAAGCTGATCGGCATGCAGTATTTCGAGGAAGTCGCGCGCGCTTTCTCTATGGGTA
Organism: uncultured Alphaproteobacteria bacterium; assembly: GCA_963790595.1. Taxonomy (GTDB): domain Bacteria; phylum Pseudomonadota; class Alphaproteobacteria; order Rhizobiales; family Xanthobacteraceae; genus Bradyrhizobium. The sequence goes on from CAWBPE010000022.1 coordinate 59,697, forward strand.
AGGGCAATGCCGGCGATTTTGCAGCGTTCATCGGCGCGTTGTTCGAAGCGCAGGATGATGTGGCCGAAATCACTCAGTCCAGTGGCGCGTTCGAAGTCCGGCAGGAGACCTGGAAGCTCATGGCTGACGTCCCTGATAGACACCCGGCGTGCGCGAGCGTTTTGCTGGGATTGTTCGAAGGTCTGGCGGCCGGCTGCGGCCGGCGGATCACCGTCGATATGAAACCAGCCCAGGGCGGCGGCGTACCCTTTGTCTGGTCGATTGGCTGACGACTTTCCGCGCCACGGCATACGTTTCCGGCGGATGAATTGCGCAGGCTGCCCATGCGCGGGATGCAGGCTGAACCGGATTCGTTCATGCTAGGACACATCGCAGCGCGACAATCAGATCGCGCAGGAGCGCTCAGCGTTGCGTTCCGCAGGGAGAAACCATTGCCCGATATCGCGGTCGCCGAAATACCTGTCGACGAAGAGGAGCGCCCGCTTCCGCCGCCTGAGCCACGGGCCAGGGATGCGTTGCTCGACGGCCCGATTTTGCACACGCTGTTGCAGCTGTCATGGCCCAATCTGATTGCGCTCAGCGCGGGTACCTGCGTGGTGGTCGCCGAGACCTCCTATATCGGCCGGCTCGGCGTCGAATCGCTGGCGGCGATGGCGCTGGTGTTTCCGTTTGTGATCCTGACCATGACGATGTCGGGCGGCGCAATGGGCGGTGGCGTGGCTTCTGCGATCGCGCGGGCGCTCGGCGCCGGCGATGTCGACCGCGCCTCGGCGCTGGCCGCGCATGCGATGCTGATCGGCATCTGCTTCGGACTGACCTTCATGCTGCTGATGCTGATTTTCGGCCCCGCCCTGCTGGCGCTGCTCGGTGGCCGCGGTATCGTGCTGGCCAACGCGGTCGGCTATGCGCAGATATTCTTCGGCGGCGCGGTGCTGCCCTGGCTGATGAACAGCATGGCGGGAATTTTGCGTGGCACCGGCAACATGAAGCTGCCGTCGCTGATGATCCTGAGCTCCGCGGTTTTCCAGATCATCCTCGGCGGCACGCTTGGGCTTGGTCTCGGTCCGGTGCCGCAATTCGGCATGCGCGGCGTCGCCGCGGGATCGCTGATCGCTTATCTCATCAGCATCTCCGTGATGGGCTGGTATCTCTTTTCCGGACGCGCGCGCGTCATTCCCAGGATCAGGGGGCTTCGCATCCGCTGGGTGATGTTCATCGATATCCTGAAGGTCGGCGCGGTGTCTTGTTTCTCGCCGCTGCAATCGGTGCTCACCATCAGCATTTTCACGCATATGCTGGCCGGGTTCGGCACCGCGGTGCTGGCGGGCTACGGCATCGGCGCGCGGCTTGAATTCATGCTGACCTCGGTGGCCTTTGCGGTCGGGATCGCATCGGTGCCGATGATCGGGATGGCGATCGGTGCGGGGCGGGTAGCGCGGGCGCGGCGGATTGCCTGGACCGCTGGGTCTGTGTCGTTCGTCTCGGTCGGCCTGATCGGCACGTTCATCGCGATCTTCCCTGACCTCTGGGTCAATATTTTCACCGGCGATCTAGGCGTGCGCGCCGCTGCCCGCGAATATCTGTCGACCGCGGCGCCGATGTACGCTTTTCTCGGGCTGGCGATGTCGATGTATTTTTCATCGCAAGGCGCGGCCAGGGTGATCGGACCGGTGCTGGCGCAGAGCGCGCGGCTGCTGTTCATCGCGGGCGGCGGCTGGTGGCTGTCGACGCATCATGCAACGGCGTCGAACTTCTTCATGCTGGCGGCCGCCTCGATGGTGGCGCTCGGCGTCTTCTCGGCCTCGAGCGTGATCCTGACGCGATGGGGCCCAAAGCCAAGCGAGATCGCGCGGATCCGTCCCGCGCTGTCCTGCGTGGTCGACTAGACCACGCGCGTCAGGCGGCGCCGCGATCCAGCGCCTTTTGCATCGCGAGCGCGGCCTGATCCATCTGACCTGAAATGTAGGGCGCGATCTCGTTGGGCAGCAGGTCGACGATCCAGATCAAGCGTGCGCGATCTTCACCGTCAGCGGTGACCTGTACCGACGCGTTGTAATGTTTCACCCGCTCGCTGATCACTGCATAGACCAGCCGCCGCCTTGTGTCGTCGCGATCGACCAGCATTTCGCGCGCGACGCTGCCGTTGGCGAAGGTGACGATGCGAGTGTCGCCCTCTAGCTGCGCGTCGAGCACAAAGCCGGGCGCGAGGCGCCGATGCACCGCGCCGAAATCGCGCACCGCGGCCCAGACGTGTTCGGGATGGGCGTCGATCGGGATGTCTTTGTGGATGGAGGCCATGGGATTTGATTCCTGTTCGGCCGTCATTGCGAGCGAAGCGAAGCAATCCATTTCGCCGCACAAAGAAAGAATGGATTGCTTCGTCGCTTACGCTCCTCGCAATGACGGGGGTGAGGCAAAGTGCCCAATAACCTACACACAAACCGCCTCGACATTATTCCCGTCCGGATCGATCAAAAATGCCGCGAAATAAGTCGGGCTGTAATCCGTCCTTGGCCCGGCAGCGCCATTGTCCCGGCCGCCGGCCTTTGCGCCCGCGCTGTGAAACTTCTTGATCGCGGCATGATCCGGCGCACGGAACGCGATGTGGGCGCCTGCGCCAACAGGTCCCGTGTATGGATAGAGCCACAGCGCCGGTTCGCCCTTGGGCCCAAAACCCGCACCGCTCTCGTCGTGCGAACACAAGACATAGCCGAGCGGCGCCAGCGCCGCGGTATAGAACCGCACGCTGGCGTCGAGATTTTTAACCTTCAATCCGATGTGGTCGTACATGGTGATCTCCCTAATGATGCGCGCTTGAGAACACGCTGAGGAGATCACCCTAATCAGTGCAGGTTGAGCCGTTCTTGGAAAATCTTGCGGTCGCCAGAACCCTTGCGCCTGCCAAGTGAGACCTGCCGGAACCGCAGCGGCGAGATGCCGGCGGCACGGTGGAAGGTGCGGACGAAATTAGAGAGATCGCCGAAGCCGACATCATAGGCGATGTCGGTGATAGAGAGGCCGTCGTCGGCCAGCAGCCGCGCGGCGTGGCGCAGCCGCGAGCGCACCAGATATTGGTGCGGGGTGACGCCGAGCACACTGGAAAACAGCCGCAGGAAATGAAACGGGCTGAGGCCGGCCTGCGCGGCGGCCTGTTCGAGATCGATATCTCCTTGCGAATGCGCATCGATCCACAGCGCGGTTTCGACTGCCCGGCGGCGATCCCGCGCCGATGTCGGCCTCGGCTTCTCGCGCCGCCCGGAAACCACCGCGACAAAACGGCTCGCGAACAATTGGCCGATCTCGTCCAGGCCCGCATCGCTGTCGTCACGGGCTACGGCCTGCGCATCAATTCCGGCAGCGGCGGCGCGGTAGCTTACTCATGCCACTCTCCCGACGAGCCGAAGGATTCACAACAACCTCGCGTTTGGCGCAACGGGTCGTGCCGATAACGAGTTTCGCAGCGGCGCGATCGTGGTCGAAGTCTCAATTAGCGCGTCGCGGCCAGGAAATGTTGAAGGTCAGCACGAGTGAAGGGGGCTCAGATTTTCGACACCGGCCGTGGTTGAGGGAGACGACCCCATAGGTCCCCGCGGCATTTATCTGAACTCGCCCGGCCAGCTTCGCAGCGGCGCGATCGTGGTCGAAGTCTCAATTAGCGCGTCGCGGCCAGGAAATGTTGAAGGTCAGCACGAGTGAAGGGGGCTCAGATTTTCGACACCGGCCGTGGTTGAGGGAGACGACCCCATAGGTCCCCGCGGCATTTATCTGAACTCGCCCGGCCAGCTTCGCAGCGGCGCGATCGTGGTCGAAGTCTCAATTAGCGCGTCGCGGCCAGGAAATGTTGAAGGTCAGCACGAGTGAAGGGGGCTCAGATTTTCGACACCGGCCGTGGTTGAGGGAGACGACCCCATAGGTCCCCGCGGCATTTATCTGAACTCGCCCGGCCAGCTTCGCAGCGGCGCGATCGTGGTCGAAGTCTCAATTAGCGCGTCGCGGCCAGGAAATGTTGAAGGTCAGCACGAGTGAAGGGGGCTCAGATTTTCGACACCGGCCGTGGTTGAGGGAGACGACCCCATAGGTCCCCGCGGCATTTATCTGAACTCGCCCGGCCAGCTTCGCAGCGGCGCGATCGTGGTCGAAGTCTCGGTGTAGATTCCACGGGACGATAGGAGCGGACCGATAGGTTAGATCGATAGGTTAGAGTTCCACACTGCAACCAAGGGGAGATGTCAGATGCAAGCATCCAACTTAGGCGCACCCACTACATGCCATAGGACCACGATTTTCGTTGCGATCGAACTGAGCCAAAGGAGCTGGTTGGTGACGGTGCACTGTCCGGACAAGGATAAGATTTCACGCCACAAACTGGAGGGCGGCGACCATGCCGGGCTGCTGGCATTGATCGATCGGATGCGCGAACGGGCCACTGGGGCGCTTGGAGCGACGCCCTCGGTGGCGAGTTGCTATGAGGCCGGCTACGACGGGTTTTGGCTGCATCGGCGTTTGGTTGCGGCAGGGATAACGAACTATGTGCTCGATCCTTCGAGCATCGCGATAGACCAGCGTGCTCGGCGGGTGAAGACCGATCGAATCGATGGTGAGAAGATGCTGCGAACCCTAATGGCCTATTTGCGCGGTGAGCCGCGCGTGGTCCGGATCGTACGGGTGCCAACGCCGGAACAGGAGGACGCGCGCCGCGACACGCGCGAACGCCATCGGCTAACTAAGGAACAGACTGCCCACACCAATCGAATCACGGCGCTACTACGGCTCCAGGGCATCGGAGTCGGGAACCCACGACGGCGCGACTGGCTGACATGGTTAGCGGCGCAACGGGATTGGCAAGGCCTGCCGGTGCCGCCTCGAATCCTGGCCGAGATCAAGCACGAACACGCGCGACTGATGCTGGTGCGCGACCAACTCGACGCGCTGGCGCAGCCTCCTGTCTCGTCAGATCTGACGCCGGCGGCTGCCGAAATAGCGAAGCGCAGCGACCTCTTGCTGCGGCTCAAAAGCCTCGGACCGGCCTTCGCAACAACGCTGACTTATGAGGTATTTTACAGGGACTTCGACAATCGGCGCGAGGTCGCGAGTTATTTCGGACTGACGCCTAGTCCATGGCAGAGCGGTGGGATCGATCGAGTACAGGGGACCAGCAAAACAGGTAACCCGCGCGCTCGCTGTGCCGCGGTCGAATTGTCTTGGCTATGGCTGCGACACCAGCCGGAGAGCGCGCTCAGCCGGTGGTTCCATAATCGCACGCTCAACGCCAGCAAGCGGTTCAAGCGCGTCGCCATTGTGGCATTGGCGCGCAAGCTCATGGTGGCGCTCTGGCGCTTTCTCACAACCGGCCTCGTGCCCGAGGGGGCGGTGCTCAAGACAGTGAAGGGGTAACAAACAAACGCGTCAGTATCGCGGATCTGGCGCGGCAGCGGGATGGATGATGACCGTGCCACCCTAGGGCTGACAACAAGCTGTTGTGTAGATGGGTCTCAATCCTCGTAGCTTCCTTGCCGCAAGCATGCGGAAATTGGGTACGGACCATACGGGTTCGACCGGATATGAGGTTATGCATCGAGCAGCTGCATAAATCGCCGGAAGCTAATCCCTAACCGCGTCGGCCGTGACGAGTACGCTGCGGTATGAATGTATAGCTGGCGCGCCGCTCCGGCAGTCTGGAACTTGTGCTCAAAGGCCGTCATATGAGGGGTGGGGCTGTTTTAAGGAAGGTCCTCTTTTGGACGTCCGAGTTGTATTGTCGGCGGAAGCGATGGGTGATTTGCCGTTTCGCCTTACGCTGGACTGTGTGCTTCTCGTCGCCGCTAACTGACGTGCTGGTAGAAATTTTCGACGACCGCGTTCGCGCTCTTCTTGATAGATCTCGTTGTCGGCCAGAACGACAAGGCAAACGGTCAGAGGGATCGCCAGCACCAAAATAGATGGGTCCCAAAGCCAGGTCCAGAATGAAGCGAAGAGGTCGATTGCAATCGGGGAAAGACCAGAGCTTCGGACGAGGAGATCGCCTATCTGCAGCAGGTCATTTGTCTGCGCGCAGTCGAGTTGTTCACCCAGACGCTGACCGCGCTGGATAGCTTTTTAATGCCAAATTCGTAAACCATGCCCACCAGTCTGGTTTACCAGGTCATTTAAGGGTTTTGGCCCAAGCGCATGCGAAAGTGACCCCTGATCGGGAAAAAATCCGACAGGGAAATCGTCAGGGTCAGGCTGCACAACGGCCTGACCAGCCACCTCCGGGACATTCGATGGCTGCCAACACCACGGATCAAAACAAGACCGCGTCTCCAAAGACAAAACGCAAGGCGAGCGGACCAAAATCCAAGGGCAATAGCGAAGCTAGCAGGCGAGTTGTCGCCACATCGGCGCGAATAGTCATCGCGCAAAACCTGGTCAATATGGCCGTGGTTATTGCGGGCTCCGGCACGGTGTTGTTGGGACTGCTCGCGGCCAAGCATTTTCAGATCGCGCAGTTTTAAAACCAAGTCATCTTTAAATCTGCGGTCCGTCTTCGTGCATCCATTGTTATGGAATTAAATAGCCGTCCGCTTCTCACCAATGGTGACCCGATTAGAATACAAATTGGCGCCGCAAACAGAGCTATACTCTCGCTCATTCTTGAGATCACGCTCAGAATGTAAGCGGTCCCTTATCTCGGATTAGCTGCATCGTATTGCAGCGAATCCCGCCTCCATATTTATGCACTTCGCTGTAGTCCACTGAGATCACCTCGACGCTATGTTTTTCAAGCAGGGCCTTGGTCTTTGTTGCAGCTGCGTTCATGATGACGCGACGTGGCTCAACCGTAAGGGCATTGGTTGGAAAAAGGTCGATCTCCTCACGAGGGCATTCAATCAGTTCGTAGCCGATCTGATCCAATCTGCGAATTGTCTCGTAATCGCACCACGGCGGATAGATCATGGCCAGTTTTGCGTCGAGTGGAACGATCCACATATCGGAATGCATCCAGCCAGGTACCTCCTCATGATAGGCATAGAGAGGTCCTGGACTGTATGCCAAATGAACCTCTTTATATCCGCCCCGTTTAAGTATTGGGATGACTTGCTCGGCGCCATCGCGGTTACAATCCGTCGACAGCATCAAGATGATGAAATCGTCACTCATCCGCGTGGAGGCGCCGATTTCACAGACTCCGTGCCCGTGCACCGTATATAAAATGGGACAGCCAAGCTTCATCAAAAATTGCGAGACATACCGTGAGCGGCCCCGCCAATAGGGTGTTGCTTCTCGTGGGATGATCGCGCCACCATTGATGACAAAGCCCGCCGCCGCCGAAATACTTCGTTTCATTGGTCCATACGCGGAACGCGGCGTTTCGTCGGACCATGACGAATAATGAACTTTGATATCGAGCTTCTCGTAAACCTTCGCAAGATTAGAGTGCTGTTCTTGCATCAACGTCAGATCTGGGGTCGTTCCGTTGAATACGAAGAAAGCCGAGTCTTTCTCGTACAGCTTGCGGACTTCGGTTTCCGTGGGCCGCACCATCGCGACCTCACGTAGTCGGCCGATTCCCTGGGCTCCCCACCGCTTTCCCCAAATGAGCTCAAGTTCATCGAGAAAGGAAACACCGGAATGGTATTTGTGATATTGCGGTACTTTGCCCTCCTCATAGAAGGGAAAGCGTTCAAAACCGTCTGTCTCGGCTGAGTCGTCCATAAATCGGCTCCCGATTTGGCAACGCTATTGCAACGCACTAACCTTTGGAGGCGCGAACATTCGATGAGTCGCCGGCGGGACAGCTTTGCGAAACGACGCTCGCGCGCGCAGCCGTGAGCGCCATTCATTCAAAGCAGGAAACTCTTCAAACAGATCGCTACGGCCGAGACACTCCGTTCGATCGACCAAAGATACGAACGAACACTCCGCAAGTGACACGTCCGTGCCCCCGAGCCAGGGACGGCCGTCCCCAAGCACCATGTCCAACTTCTTCATCACTATGCGCAAATCATTGAAGGAGGACTCGACCGACGCAACGTCAACCGGAGACTTGATGGTTTTCCTCCAGTATTCGCCGATCCACTTCTGCGGATGTGTCGCGGCCACGCGGTCAATTTCCTCGTCGCTTACGTTCTCAAACATAGGCTTGATCATCAAGTTAAATGTAGGCGCCCGAAAAGCGTCGTGCATCTTGCCGTCTTCGATACGGACAAGAGCACGGATTGCGGCTCGCCTCGCGGGATCAGGAGGCAACAGGGGAACTTCTGAAAATACTTCCTCGATATATTCGTTGATCACCGTGGACTCGATGATCGATTTTCCATTGTGAACAATGGCAGGAACAACGGCGTTGGGGTTAACGCTAAGGTATTCCGGCTTCAGCTGATCAAACGCCAGAAGGTCGATAAATTTCTTTTCGTGCGCGATTCTCTTTTCTTCAAGGCAGAACCTGACCTTCATGCTGCAGGTAGAATCCCAATAGTGATAGAGCGTCAAGGTCACGGCGTACACTCCGTCAACGGATCGGGTTCTAAAATCATGCCCACATCCTCGCCATATGAGAACAGGATCAGCGGCCTGTCAATACCGAACTGCATTCACTAATTGTCATTTTTATTCACGATAGTTCAGTGTCGCAGAGCAGTACTTTGCGCCCGACGAAGAGCTTACATCCGGTGAACCGTGCTCTTTACGAAATGAACAAAAAAGCAAGTGACGGCTGGGTCGACTTGGCCGGATTACAATCCTAGATAACTTTCCCTGACACGCGATGAACTCAACAAATCACGCGCCAGACCTTCCACTGCGATTGCCCCATCTTCCAGGACATACGCGTAATCCGATATTTCCAGCGTTGAATGCACGTCCTGCTCGACGAGACAGACGGTGATACCGCGTCGGCGGATTTCAACAATGATTTCGAACAACATCTCCGCTATGGATGGTGCGAGGCCAAGGCTAGGTTCGTCCAGTAACAACAACCGAGGCGCCGCCATGAGCCCCCGTGCGATTGCGAGCATCTGCTGTTCACCGCCGGACAAGGAGCCCGCCCGGACATTCCGCCGCTCACGCAACCTCGGAAAAAGTTCGTACATTTCGGCGGCACGGGCATCGGCACCTGCGTGGGCGCGCGGAGAATAAGCGCCGATCCGCAATGTTTCCTCGACCGTAAAGTCTGGGAATACCAAGCGTCCCTCCGGCACAAGAATGAGTCCATTTGCGACGCGTGCATTCGTCGGCGTAAACGTGATGTCTTCGCCCGCGAAAGCAATCCGGCCCTCACTCGGCGACAAAAGGCCGGCTATCGTCCGCATCGTCGTAGTCTTGCCTGCGCCGTTGCTGCCTATCACCGCGGTGATCGAGTTCTCGTGCACCGCCAGTCGCACGCTTTTAAGCACCTGAACCGGTCCATAACCTGCGTTGAGATCGCTAACGTCAAGCAGGCCTGTCACGACGCGCGCTTTCCAAAGTAGGCAGATATGACCCGCCGGTCGGCGACGACGTCTTCGGGCGCTCCTTCGGCCAGCTTTTCGCCATGATGCAACACCACTATGCGACTGCATAATTTCATCAACGCGCGCATAACATGCTCGATGACCACCAGCGTGAGTTTATAGTGCTGGCGCAAATGCCTAATCATCTCGAGCGCCGCGGCGACTTCGGTTGCCGTGAGGCCAGCCAGCACTTCATCCAGCAGCAGCAGGCGCGGCCGGGTCGCGATAGCGCGAGCAATCTCCAGGCGCTTGCGGCCAGCCAGCGTAAGCGTATCTGCGAGTTGGTCCGCATGGTCGGCAAGACCGACTTCTTGCAAGATCGCGCGAGACCGCGCCTCCGCAGATGAGCGTGACGGCGCACGCTCATGACCGTGCAGGGCCGCGACGACGAGATTGTCCAGAACGGTCAGGCCGGAAAAGGGTCGCACGATCTGGAATGTCCGCGCAACGCCGAGACGGCTGATCTGATAGGCAGGCTTCTGATCGATTCGCCCGCCGTCAAACCAAATTTGGCCTGTCGTAACCGGCTGGGTGCCAGCGATCAGGCTAAATACCGTAGTCTTGCCCGCTCCGTTAGCGCCCATCAGACCGACAACCTCGCCTTCTTCGACGTCGAAGCTGAAATTGCTGACCGCGGAAACCCCTCCGTAGGACTTGCCAACGTCGGTTAGGCGCAGGAGGGTCATCGTGTCCCGCTCCAGTTCCACGCCCGCAACTTTCCATAGATGCCTTCCGGCGCGAAAAGCACGAAGCCTACCAAAAGCACACCCAGGATAATCATGTATAGTTCGGGCGCCCTCGCCCACAGCAATTCCGATAGCGCGACCAGAAAAGCCGCCCCCAGCAGCGGTCCGGGAATATCATCGCTGCCGCCAAGAACAGCAATCGTTACGATGGTGAAGGAGGTAACCGGACTGAACGACTGCATTGGTTCAAAATAGGTGAAGCGAAGGCTCATCAAGGCTCCCACCATTCCAGGAATGACGGCTGAGAGGCCGAAGACCGCAAGCTTGGTTCTGGCGGTATTAACGCCGATAGCTTCCGCCGCGATCTCGTCTTCGCGAACCGCCAACAACCCGGCTCCGAGCCTGGACCGGCGCAGTACGTAGAGAATGATCGTGCTCGTTGCGGCCAAAAGCAACATCGCTCCAAACAACTCGCGCAGGCTCGGGGTACCAATCAACAGCCGCCCGCTTCGTCCAAGTGCCGCTTCAATAGCGACGACGACATATTTGACGAATTCCGCCAGGCCGAAAGTCAAAATGACAAAGTAGGGACCGCGCACGCGCAACGATGGCCAGCCAAGCAAGAATGCGATCGTGCCGGCTGCCAGGCCCGCCAGGATAACGCCAAGCCAAATCGGAAGTACTTGCCAGCTGACCACCATCACGTAGGCGCCGACTCCATAGAATACGGCATGACCCAGCGAGATATAGCCCGACAGGCCAGAGAAGGCCGCCCAGCTCTGCACCAGGGCAACCCACATCAGCAGCGTCAATCCGATGCTGACCGCGTATTCGTCACCCCAGACGACGAGCACCGCACTTACGACAAGGGCGACGACAAGCCCGCTGATGAACGGTAAGTGTTGAGACTTTGCCGGCCGCATCATTTGGTTGCAACCGCGCGACCGAGTAAGCCCTGGGGCTTTACGAGCAGGACCGCGATAAAGACCCCATAGACAAGAATCGACCGAAAGCTCGATGAGATCACTGCCGTGCCGTAGACTTCGACGGCGGCGAGCAGCAGGGCGCCCAACAGCGAGCCGAACAGATTGCCGAGACCACCGAGGGTAATGATCACAAAGGCAGAGATCGTGAACGGAAACCCGATGAAGGGCGTAATCTCCTGGACCATGCTCACCAGTACCCCAGCGAGCGCCGCCAGTCCGAACCCGAGGGCAAACACCAGGATATTCAGCCGGTCGATGTCGATTCCGACCAGCGCCGCCGCATCGCGTTGCTGGATCACCGCCCGGACCGCGCTTCCGGCGCGGGTGTACCTGAAAAACGCCAGACACAACAAACAGGCTGACGTCGCCACTCCAAACAGGATCAATCGGTTGGCGGTCATCGCCACGCTGCCGATCTGGATAACCTGATCGAGGTAGACATAACCTCGCTGCGTGGACGTAAAAAGCAGAGCCATCAGGTTCTGAAAAATGACCGAGACCCCAAAAAATATCAGAAGGGAATTGGCCTCGACGCGAGCGACCAGTTTCGGCGACCGCAGCAAACGCCGAAACAGGACAACGTAAATGACGACTCCAAGGCCTGCTCCGAGAACTGGCGCGACCACCATGGAGAACAAAGGGCTTATTCCGAGGGTCGTAAAGCTCCAATAGGTGATGTAGCCACCCAGCATCACGAGCTCGCCGTGGGCAATATTAAGCAGGCGCATGGTGCCATAGACCAGGTTAAGGCCCATGGCGACCAGCGCGTAGAGGGCGGCAAGCACCAGGGCAGCAGCGAGCAACTGTCCTGACAGCAGCACGCTCATGCCTGGTACTCCCTGCGAATCAATTTTGCGACCAAGCGGGCTTCTTGATCATTTTTGCCGTCTCTTCCGATGCCGGCCAGATGATCTGCGCTTCGCCCTTCTGGAACTGGAGATACATCGTGGGCGTGGTGACGTTTTCAACGCCGTTGAATTTCACCGGACCGTTGATTGTATCGAAGGTATCGGACGCGATTTCCTGCCTTAGCTTATCCTTGTCGAGGCCAACCTTCTTGACCGCCTGCTCAAGAACTTCGATCGACATCCATGCAAGAGCCGAATCCAGATAATCCGGCGGCTCGTTGAACTTCTTAAAATAAGCGTCATAGAAAAGTTTTGCCTTTGGCCATTTTGCCTGCGCCGGCGACCAGTGCCCCATCGTGATGATGCCATCGAGATTGGCGCCGAAGATCTTGGAAAAGAAGTTATCGGTCGGTCCGATCAGTACCAGCTGGAACGATGAATTGACGCCTAACTCGCGTTCCTGCTTCATGAACAGTACCGAGTCGGGCGGGTAGGACAACGACAAGATGGCATCAGGTGCTGCCTGTTTTATCTTGGTCAGTGTCGCCGTCATATCCTTGGTATCGGGAGCATATTCCTCGTTGACGACGACCTTGAAGCCTCCGTCCTTCTCGATGGCAGGCATCAGGAACTTTTTGAATTCCTGCGAAAATGGAAGTTGCAGCGTGTTGATGGCAATCGTCTTTACACCCGCCGACTTCATCATCTTGACGAGTTCGGTGGCCAGATGATCCGGAATGGCCGAGGTCGTGAACCAGATATTCCCGGGCTTGACGTCACGGATCGTGGTTGATGCCGCGGAATTTCCGACAACCGGGAAGTGGTACTTCTCCAGAATGCCAACAATGGAGAAATGAAACGGCGTGCCCCAGGGAGCCAACAGCAGATCGACTTTGTCGCTGGTAATCAGCTTTTCATATATCGCAGGCTCTTTGCCAAAGTCCGACTGATCGTCATAGACGACAAACTGCACCGGCCGCTTCACGCCGCCGACATCGATGCCGCCTTCGGCTGCGACCTTGTCCGCCCAGAGCTGGTAGGCATTGAGCTGGGTTTGTGCCGCGGGAGCAAATGGACCTGTCTTCGAGATCGCATAACCGATCTTAATCGGATCCGCGGCCCAAGACGTTTGGGATAGTCCGGTTGCGATCACAGCCGCTAGTAGAAATTTCTTCATCTGGACACCCTCTCGATTTAGTCGTTAATGCCGCAATATCCACTCGACAGCCCGCGGCACCCAAGGCCCCATCAATTCGCCACCGGCGTAGCTTGCCGTGAAATGATCTCGCCCCTGAAGCACAAGACGCTCGACGTCTCCGCCCGCGGAGCGCAGCGCGGTCTCCATGCGAACCGATTGGGTCATGAGATGAGGAAAATCCTCGCTGCCATGAGCGATCAGGAAAGGACGGGGTTCGCTGGCAATATGAGCGATCGGGCTCGCCGGGCCTTCGCTTCCCGTTTCAGCGGGACCAAGGAAGCGTGGCCGCATCTTGAGCTCGGACTGCGGACCGAAATCGAATACACCAGAGATAGGCAGGCAGCCGCGCAATTCGAGGTCGGGACGGGTCAATGTCATGAGAGCGGCATAATGACCACCGGCGGAATGACCGCCGACAAAGACCCGGGCCGCATCTGCGCCGAACGCACCTGCACGTTTCAGCACGAGCGCGACCCCATCGCTGGCGTCTTCAAAGCCGGTAGGAAAGACATGCTGCGGCGCCAGTCTATAACCTACGCTCGCGAACGTAATTCCAGCCTCCACGAATGCAGGCGCCATGAACGCCATCCACTCCTTGTAACCGTTGGTCCATCCGCCGCCATGGATGAACGCGAGCGTAGCGCCGTTCGCCTTTTCCGCGCGCCAGATTGTGACGCCCTGATAAGGGTCGGCACCGTATGCAATCTCTTCGCCCTCTATCGCAGGCGCGCGCCGCATCACCTCGTCATGATAGAGCCGTGCCTGCGGCGAGAATGGTTCCTGTACAGGATAGTCATCAGGGCGCATGCGATCCTCCGATGTCGAGCATCGCAAATAAGACTCGTTCGGGAGTGGCCGGAAGCTGATGCAGCCGGCGGCCACAGGCGCCAGCGATGCCGTTCGCAATAGCAGGCGCGACGGCACAGATGGGAATCTCGCCAATGCCCTTGGCGCCGAAAGGCCCATCGGGCTCCGGATCCTCAATCAGAAGCGCATGAATCTTTGACGGCACGTCGAGTGTTGTCGGTACCTTGTAATCCATCAGGCTGGGATTGGCGATTTTCGCCCCATCCCATACGACTTCCTCGCAGAGAGCGAAGCCGAGCCCCTGGACGAAACCGCCCTGAATCTGTCCTTCGACAGACCCCGGATTGATTGCCTTTCCAACGTCACAGGCTGACCAAGCCTCAAGGACCGTGACCTTGCCCGTTGCCTCGTCGATCTCGACGTCGCAAATGATCGCGGAGAAAGAGAACACGCCGATCTGAGGAAAAGGTACTCCCGTTGCCACGGTACGTTTCGGATCGATGGTCTGTTGATCGTACATCAGGCTGGCGGAGCCGATGATGGGACCTCCGACCGCCCAGTGTGCGCGCAGCGATACGTCCTGAAAACTGAGCTCCCTGTCGGGAATGCCGACGATGCCGATCTTGCCGCCGGGACGCAGTGTTAGATCGCCCGGCGAGCACTCGAAAATGTCGGCGACGTGTGCCTTGAGCTTCTCTTCCACTTCCGCCGCCGCGGCGACAATCGCCCGGCCAACCATATAGGTCACCCTGCTGGCGGTCGTGCCCCAATTGTAAGGCGAGCTGTCGGTATCCGGACTGCCGATTATTACACGATCGATCGGTATTTGCAGGGAGTTGGCGCAGATCTGCGACAGCACGGTGTCGGAGCCCTGTCCGATATCGACCGCTCCGGTATTGAGAACCACAGTGCCGTCCTCCAGGAGGCGAATAATCGCTCCTGTCGACAGCAACCCGCTGATATGAGAGGAGCACGCCAGACCCAAGCTGCGACGTTTGCCCGGCGCCGCAGCAAGCGTTCCACGGCGCTCCCATCCGGCCGCCTCCCGGACGGCTTTGAGACAATTGACGAAGCCGTTGGAGTGGACGGGACCTCCGCCGACCCAGCAGTCACCCTTGCGCGTCGCATTCTTCAATCGCAGTTCGAGAGCATCCATGCCGAGCTTTTCGGCGATCTCGTCGATTTGCATTTCAGTCGCGAACGACACCTGGGGATTTCCGAATCCCCTGAAGGCGCCGAAGCGGATCTTATTGGTGTAATATAGGCGTCCTGCCGCCCGCACGTTCGGAATCCGGTACGGGCCACGCGCCATCAAAAGCGAAAAGCCCATCACGCCCGGACTATCATCGCCATAGGCCCCGCAATCGACGATGACATTCACCTCCCTCGCCACCAGCGTGCCGTCGCGCTTTGCTCCGGTCTTTGCCCGGATCCGATAGGGATGCCGATGGCGGACGATTTCGAAATCTTCTTCCCTGGTCAGAATGAGCTTGACCGCCCGGCCGCTATCGATCGCCAGGGCCGCCGTCATCGCCTGAACATGCATCTCCATTTTGTTGCCAAAGCCGCCGCCGACACGCGGCGTCATGCACCGCAGCTTTGACATCGAGAGGCCGAGCGCGTCACAGACATTGGCCTGCACACGAAACACGGACTGGTTCGCCGACCACAACGTCACCCGACCGGTAGAATCGATTTCGGCCAACGCTCCACATGGTTCGATCGCCACGTGAGCCTGCGCCTGGGTCTCGAACTCACCCTCGACGATCACATCGCACTCCGACCAGGCGCGATCGACATCGCCCTCCGCAAAGGAAGTCGACCACGCCAGATTTCCACCGCACGCCGTCTGATGCACGCGAAAATAGGACTCGTTTTCCTCGTGAATCAATGGCGCGGATTCTGCCATCGCCTCATCCGGTGTCAGGACCGCAGGAAGTTCTTCGTATTCCACCTCGATCATTCGCGCCGCACGACGGGCCGTCCGCTCGTCTTCCGCGGCGACGATACAGACGGGTTCACCGACATATCGGACCTTTCCGGTCGCCAGAACGTCTTCATCCTTGATGAAGGGACCAAACTTGCCCCCCTTCAGATCAGCACCCGTCAAGACGCTGATGACACCTGGAAGCTGCTTCGCGGCGCGCGCGTCGTAAGACTTGATGCGTGCATGAGCATGCGGGCTACCCAAAATGGCCCCATGAAGCATCCCGGGCCGGTAAAGGTCAGCAATATAATGCGCCCTACCCGATACTTTCTCGCGCGCATCCAGTCGCGGGATACTTTGTCCGACCACGTTCACGGCGGGCTTCCCTCGTTCGCGCGACAGACAGCCTCGACGATCTTGGCGTAACCGGAACATCGGCACAGATTGCCGGAAAGTGCGGACCGAACTTCATCTGAAGTCGGATGTGGGTTGTCGGCAAGAAGGGCGTGCGCCACCATCAGCAATCCGCCGGTGCAAAATCCGCACTGCACCGCGCCGCAATCTATGATGGACTGCTGCAAGCGCGTCAGCGACTTACCTTTCGCAAGCCCTTCCACCGTGATGATCGGCCTATTCTCGGTCAGAACTGCCAGGGACAGGCATGAGCGGACGGGCTGATTGTCGATCAGCACGGTGCAGGCTCCGCAGACCCCCTGGTTGCAACCACGCTTGGGCCCCGTGAGATGGAGTTCATCACGTAACACTTCAAGCAAAGTGTGCTCTGAACTGGCGCGAACCGCCCGCTGTGTTCCGTTAACGCAGAGATCGATCAAGCGTACCCGGCTCATGCAACCTCGGCATGTTGCGTTTGTTGGATCTCTGTCAGAGCCTTGACCAGCAGCCGTGGCAGTACCGTGCGGCGGTATTCGCCGGAAGCGCGAACATCATCGACGGGATCGCTGATTGCAACCAGCATTCGGCCTGCTTCGCCGATCAGCGAAGCGCTCAAGCGCGATCCCTCCAGCAGAACTTCGGCGGCCCGAAGTCGGAGCGGGGCAGGACCGCAACCTCCGACAGCGACGCGCAGGAAACTGCATATATCGTCCTCGAATTCAACAATGATCGCAATCGACACAATTGCAAAGTCGCCGGAGACGCGCGCCAGTTTTTCATAGTGACCGATTGAGCCGGCCGGCATGGCCGGAACGGAAATCGATGTCACGATCTCATCCGAAGCCAACGCCGTGGTATACCAATCCGTTACGAACCCGGCGATCGGAAGCGTCCGCTTTCCCCTCGGCGACGCGATTTCGATCGTCGCGGCCGCGGCAGTGAGCGCCGCCAGATAATCGGCCGCCGGGTCTGCAAAGGAAATAGAGCCGCCCATGGTGCCCATATTGCGGACAACGCGATTGGCGATACGCCCCGCAGCATACGGCACGACACGCTGTCCGTCCCAGAAGAATGCAGATGTCGCCGTGTCGACGTGGCGGGTCATCGCGCCGATCCGCACCGAACCGTCCGCGTCACGCGCGATACCAGCCAAACCGGGAATTTGCCGCAAGCTGATGAGGGCGCTTGGCTCCACCAGCCCTGCGTTCATCATGGCCACCAGCGTCGCCCCACCAGAGATGCACCGCGCGCCCTCATGCTGAACCAGTAGCGCGACAGCCTCTTCGATCGTTTGTGGAAAAAAGAGGTCCATTGGTGCTACTTGTCTTCCGTAACATGTTCGATTTTCTGTTTGAAGGCGACGGCGAAGTCGTGGCCGAGGCTCTCCGCTTTCTTCTTCATGACGCCCAGGCCGAATTTGCCGAGGCGGCCGACGACGGTTACGTCAGACGAATAATGAAGCTCGGTCGTATCGGGATCCAGTGAGGAAAGTCGCAGCACATTCTCAGACGACAACGAACTCGCCCTTCCCCCCTCCTCGCCGCGGGAGCGGGAACACACTTCCTCGAGCTCGACCTCGGAGGTGATATTAACATCAATGCTAAAATCGGCCTTGATCGGTCCGAGCTGCACACGAATTTTAGCCTTGTAGCAGGTCGGACTTATGACCTCTACCTCACGACAACCAGGGAGGCAGGAAGCCACCACATCAGGGTTCCTGATTGCCTGCCAGACACGTTCGCGCGGAGCCGAAATTGAAAAGCGATCTTCGATACGCATGATGCCCCGCGCTTCAGCGAGCTTCTCGCTCAACTACCATGGCCGAGTCGACCAGACGTCCTTTATCAATCACGACCTCATTATCGAGAATAACGGTGCAATCCCGCATCGGAACATCATAGTGCCCGCGGGTATTTCGCTTTCCGCCGCCCTGGGAGTTTGGCCCGGTGGAGAAAAGAAAGTTGCCCGGGAACGTACGCGCCGCGGCACGACTGCGTTCGGGCTCATCGCCGTTGAGCGCAATACCGTACCACAGCGATTGGGGATTAAGGCCCCATCCGAGATGCGATACGGCGAACGGATCGCGGTCGTCGTGAGAAGACTTGTTATCGGTCAGCCAGTCGCGCATCAGCTTCGCGTCCAGGCCTCCCTCGATCTTGGTAACGAAGCCATCTCGGATATCGAGCCGAACCGGATCCTGCACATAGCGACAATACGGAAGGATGATGATGTCGCCCGGTTGGAACACGACAGTTCCGTTGGCCGTCCCTTCATTTGGGAAGGTGTGGACATGCCCTGCGCCCCAATGGTCGAAATGGCCGGGTTCGTCGGCATAGCCCCACTGGCTCATGACCGGATATTCACCGCAGGTGTAGGTGAAGTCGGTTCCGGCATCACTGACGACATGAACCTTCTTGGTCTGACTGAGCCTTTTGTGGGCGTGCTTGACCGCTTCCTTCAGGCCCTTGGGCGACATCAGATGATCAAGATCATCCGGCGCATCGATAATCATGAGCACCCGCGTGCCGCCGTCCATGACTTCCTTGAGCCACTTGGTGAACAGCGGAACGTGAAAGATAACAATGATGTCGGCAGCCCGAACGGCTTCCAATGTGCCTTTGCACTTACCGATGGTTGGAACGCCAACCTTGGTCCAGGAGGGAACCGCGTTAACGCACATCTCATAGACGTCCGCGCCCAGTTCGTCCGCCGCCGCAAAGGCCGCCTGGATATATTCTCTCCGTGTCGTGAGATCGCTAACCAACGCGATCGTTTCGCCGCGTTGCACCTTGCAGAGTTCAAACTGCCGGCGGTAGAGAAAGGCGAGACCCGCTGGATTGCCCTCGGGAGCACGAATAGCTGCTTGCAACATCGGTCACCTCCATATCCCGGATGGAAAGATCATCATTGGGCAGATCAAAAGCCTTGAGGATAAAACTGTCAATACCAATTATCATTCGCTAAAGCCCATTTGTTGACCACGTGGCGCGAATGTGCTGACCACTTGCTGGAAATAGATCGACGAAAATGTCAGGAGCCCGAATGGCCCAAGTTAAAAAGCCGGCCGTCCGCGAAGCGATTTTTGAAGCTGCGCATTTGCTTTTCCGCGACCAGGGTTACAATGGTACGACCCTCACTCAAATCGCGACGGAGGCCGGCATCTCCACCGCCAATCTCTATTCGTATTTCGGTTCGAAATTTGACATTCTATATTCCATCTACGACCCATGGCTTCGGGAGCGCTTCAAGCGTCTTGAACTGGAACTAGCCGCGATCCGCGATCCCCAAAAGCGGCTTAAACGCCTCATAACCGTAATTTGGCGCGACATTCCTGCCGAGGAAAACGGTTTCGCCAACAATATTATTCAGGCCGTTTCGGGAGCCAGTAGTGAAGAAGGGTATGATCCATCTCTCCTGAGAATCGCTGAGAGGTTCGTCGCCAGGATGCTCAGCGAGATTCTACCTCCCGATCGACTCGATATCGTGGACGTAAAATCCATGTCTCACGTCATATTCATGGCGTTCGACGGCTTCGCAATGAGCGCCCACGTTAATCCAGGCGCATTGTGCGGGGACAAAGAGATCGAACTCCTCTGCACTTTGATTTTGGGAAATGGTCGGCGTTCGATTGCAGCCAGGCGAAAGGAAAGGCCGCTTCGGCACGTCTGAAGGTGAATTGCACAGCTTCATGATGCGATCGTGCGATGACCGGCGGCCTCGCGTCTCGAAACCTTAATATCGGCTTTCGCTGATCCATTGTTATGGAATGTCGCGCTCCGGCCGGCGACGTCGGAGATCGAATTCTCTAAGACCTAATAGATTTAAGCAGCACGTCATTTCGATGGAAATCGAGAAACTGCTTTTGCCCAGTTGTGAACGAGCCGACATTTATGTCCTCGGTCGTATCGATCCCCATTCGTCGGAGTGAGGGGTGATGCGCAACTGGAGAAACAATCAATCTCCCGTTGTCTTCAAAGCCGATGAAGCCGCGATCGAACAGGTGGTCGATGGTCGGCGTCAACAACAATCCATTCTCGCCATCCAATCGTTCCTCATTGGTAGCGTCGCGCCATGGCTTACAATGGCTCGCGACCAGATGAACGGGATTTTCCACCCCCGTGATCCGGCATCTGGACTCAATCTTGCGAACGCGCTCCTTGAATAGCCCCTGCCCCTTCCGCGCCCTGATGATCGCCAATCGATCTGTTTCTGGAATTGACTGATCACCAGCCACTCCTTGCTCAATCCTGCGCTCCCATGCGTCCAAGTCATCGGTCGAAGTCGGAATGACCCTTGCAGCCGAAAACGCTAGCGGCGCGACTTCTTGGCCAATCAGCCCGATTAGGACTTCGGCAAGTGGTGTTGGAGTCTCCGTTAGATAGACCGATTGCAAACCATTGCCATTTGGCTGGAGTGGCGAGTACTTAGCGGGAAGAAGGGGTCTCAAGATCTCGATGTGATCCTTCGGCCGGATCTTCTTTGCGAGTTCTGTGAATTGGACTTTAACCCTCCAGCCAATGCCTTCCCAGTTCTCGCCCGCAGTTCCGAACTCCAGCGGCTTGGGGCTTTCCCATGCGTACGATTGAACGACGCCGACCGCCAGTATCCGCGTATCCATAAATGAGAAGATTAAATCTCCAGGCGCCACCTCACGCATCAACTCATAAAACGGATTGCGTGCACCGTTGGCATTGCGCTTAGGCGACCATAGATATCCACCCGAAATTTCGTGATGGTACGTCTGGTTCTGATTTACCCACCAATAGCGCATATCGTCGTCTATTATCCGAGCGCTTGGCGCGATGCGGTCCTTTGCCGATAGGACTCAATCATCGCCGTCGATACATCGCTCGGATAGCAAGTGGCGAAGCCCCTCCTGGTCGGGAGTAAGCGCTCTGCCCGCCACGGAGCCTGCCGTTGCGCATGGTATAGTCCGGGCAGGCGCATGGCCTACCGCCTGCATGGTACTGAGCGCGGCCTCGACCTTCCGCTTGGCGTCGCCTGCCGAAGGCTTTTCCTCGAGCAAAGCCGTTCCGGATGGCGCCGGTGCGCTGGTAGCGCGTCGGGCCGAGGCGCGCCCGGGTAACCGTGCTGCCGCCCCGCTGAGGGCAACTGGTAGCGCAACGCCAGATCGATCGGTCGTTTCCAGTACGGGCATGTGGCTGACAGGTGCGCTCTGATAGCCGAGCGCATAGGCGCCCATCGCGCGCGCCAAGCTCCAAGAGAACTTTTACCGCCCTACCATTCATCGTTGAAGTCAACCGCAAGATGAAAGATCCTGCAAGAACAGTCGGTTGTGCGGTGCAAAATGCAATCGGACCCAGCCACGTGCGGCGGCGACATGCGCAACACGATCTGCGCTCCTATCGTCGCAAATGAATTTTTGGAGCTCGAATTGGAAAAGCGAGTATCGCGGGGCTTTTCGCGCGGCGTGAACCACGGGCGAATTAAATGCTACAACGGGTGAACGCAACATTGATGCCGGATACCCAATGTCAGACAGCGACCACGCCGGGGTTGGCGGGTACGACCAAGGATACGCGAATTGCCCGTGCTTCTGGGGCACGGAAGCGGGTTCGCTTGTTCGCGAGTTTTTGGCGGTCAACCCAAACGTCTCGTATCTCCGCGTCCTTGATCTTGGATGCGGCGAAGGCAAGAATGCTGTGGCTTTTGCCGGGCGCGGAGCTTCAGTCGTGGCAGTTGATTGTTCAGCGCAAGCACTGGCAAACGGCAAGAGCGCATTCCCGCACGACAATATCGAATGGGTTCAATCCGACGCGCTTGAATATCTGAACGACTGCACCTTGTTCGACGTGGTCATCATGTATGGGCTTCCGCATTGCATGAAATCAGAGATCGCGGTTCAGAAATTGATCGAACTTGCGCTGGAGAAGACGAGACAAGATGGAATACACATTCTTGTCGCTTTCAATGACGGACCGCACGATCTCTCGGCGCATCCAGATTTCCGCCCGACGCTGGTTTCGCATGAATTTTATTTGCAATGCTATTCAACGTCCGAGATAAAGACACAGAGCAGTTCGTTGCTTCACGAAACTCACCCGCACAATAACATTCCGCATTTCCACAGTGTCACGCGATTGCTTGCGAGTAAAAAATCATGACGTGTCCCACAGAGCTTCGAAGGCTTTACTGCGAACGACGGGTTATTCCTTTCGTGGGCGCCGGCGCATCCATGTCCGTGTCTTGGGCCGGCGGGAAGAAGCGTGGCCCATCTTGGACAGCGATGGTGGACGAAGCGGCGAAGCTCCTAGGTTGCGACGAGCCCGAACTTTTACGCCACCGAGGAAGCGACCTTCAAATTCTTGAGTATTTCAAAATCAAGAATCACACACTCGCCCCGTTGACGAATTGGTTGTCGCTGCAGTTTTCAACCGCCACCGATGATGAAATCTTGGCGTCGCCTATTCAAGCGGCACTGGTCGAACTTGAAAAATGCAGCATTTACTACACTACCAATTACGACAACTTCATTGAACGCGCGCTGAATAAACGTGGCAGACCCTGTCAAATCGTTACAGCCGAACACACCATGAGCCACGATAGAAGCATGGTTGAAGTCGTGAAATTTCACGGCGACTTCAACAATCCGGATGACATGGTTGTTACTAAATCGCATTACATGGACCGAATGCGACTTGAGAGTCCGATGGACTTCAAACTACGCGGCGACCTTCTGGGACGCGCTGTTCTTTTCATAGGGTACAGTTTTCGCGACCCTAACGTGAATTATATTTTCCACGTCATCAATCACATCCTGTCTCATCTACCCAACTCCGCGACAGGTAAACGCGCTTACATTATTTTGCCCGATCCATCCGAGTTCGAACGGCAGCTATTCCAGCAGCGCAATATCGAAGTCATCGCAATCGGCTCCGAAGACATTTCCAATAATGCGGCGAACATCATTCGCGAAATGGCGGCGTAGTTACATGGCAACCGGACCGAAAAAGATCGTCTACTGCTCGTGGAGCTCCTTTAAGAAGGAAGAGTGGGCTATCGCAAAAGACCAAATAACACTTCCAATCGCAGGGAAACCGCTCGGCCAATTGTTTGATTGTCAATTTCGAGATGTCCACACCACCGAGCCGCTGTTGTGCGATTTGGAAGCGATGGTCCGTTTTAAAATCGCTTCCGCGTATCGAGCGGTGCAGGTCCCGTGCATCGTGGAGCACGCCGGACTTATTCTTGAAGGGTACGAGGACAAGTCTTATCCGGGCGGCTTAACCCAACCGATGTGGGATTCACTCGGAGCCGAAAAGTTCGTTGCAAGTTGCTCGACGCTTTCTACGAAAGCAATTGCGAGAGCCGTCGTCGGATATTGCGACGGGCTTAACACCTACACCTTTGTCGGGGAAACTAAGGGCACGTTGTCCGCAACACCGCGCGGAGATCGGGACTTCTATTGGGATACGGTATTTTGTCCGGATGGCTTCGGCGGCAAGACGTACGCGGAAATCGTCGGCTCGGATCGAAAGAGTTTGATCGAAAAGCTGAAAGTATCTCAGTCCATTCGCGCGCTCCAAAAATTCATGGAGCACCGACTTAAGAACGAACCTTCACTCTTCCCGGCTCTATGACATGAACCGGCGCGATAGGCGTCTTTAGGTTTCGTGAGACGAAGTCGTCGAGAGTTCGCCGGAACGCTTCCATGCCGAACGAATTGTAGACAATCGCGTGCGCCTTGCGGCCCAGACTTGTGATCTCCGATTCAACCGGAGCGTCATAGACCTTCAAGAAGTCTCTGTAGCTGAATGACAACGTACCTTGTGCTTCTCGCGCGCGGTACATGTCAAACGCAACGTCAGGCGGTGTCTGGATATAGATCAATCCAATATCGCCGCCGTGATAAAGTAATTCAAGCTTCTCGAATGTTTGCAAATTTCGGACGCCGTCAACGATGCAAGGTCGGCCGCCGTTGTTCGTAACCTGCCTAAGTATCGCTTGCGCGAGTTTATTAGGACCGTTCGGCCCGCTGATGAATTCAAAAGCGCGCTTCTGAAATTCTTCGCGTCCAATTTCGGCAATCGATGGAGCGTTCATCAACGTGCGTACGAGTTCGCCAGTGCGGATTACCGGATGCGACAGACGCTCGCCCAGATACGTCGAGGTTTCGGATTTTCCTGAACCAACGCGCCCTGCCACGACAAGGAGGTGATCCTTGGTCAAGCGCGAGCTATTGAGAACTTGAAGACGCGCCTTCGCAATGAGCGTTGATGGATAAAACTTACGCAAACACAACTGCGACCAATACTCAAAATCCGCAATATCCAAAGTGTCTTTAGACAAGTCGATCCAGCCAATGCCCTTGATCGAAGAATCACCCTTCATCAACTTCTTGGCGACGTTCCAATCAGAAATCCAGGCGCGATAGACTACAGCGACGTGTCGGCGCCCAACCTCCGACGAGTCGTCATTCAAGATACCGAGCCGCTCAAGAGGAACGTCTTGGAAGAGGCGTATGGTCGCGCGATTGTTTGCCACTTGGTTTGCAGAACGATCTTGCAACGAAATTTCTTCTGCCAACTCGCGACGCGCGCATGCCGCAAGGCCATAGTCTTCGTGCGACCACATATCGACATCGGCCGCGCTCACGTGACCGCCAAAACCAATACATTTCGATCCGCGCAGAAATTCGGCGGCGCGGCTTAGGTAAGATCGCTTAAAGAATAAAAGCCGCTCACCGCACTGAACGAGCACGTAAGTGATGAATTGCTTTGCGTCGTCGCGCGTCTCAGCCTCAGTTCGCGCAATGTATGTGGGTTCGTGCGAGGTCAATATGCGTTTAAGAATTGAAGCCGAGTCCGGATCGATACCTTGGAACGTCAAAACATCGCGGAAATTCGCTTCAGGCGCGCAAAGCACTTCTTCTTTGGGTAAATTCAGGACACGCTTTTCAGCGACGTATTCTTCCACTGATTGTGACTCACTGTTCGCCGATGCACGCAATGCGAAGCGGCCGCGAGCGGTTCTGACAAATCTGGAGAATCCTGCGCGGGTGAGGATGTCGATGCTAAGCCGAGCTTGCATCGATTTCTCCGGCGTCCGGCCCATCACGTGATCGCCGAATAACCCTTGTTCAATTCCGCGTTCCACGATTTCGCGCGCCTTTAGAGGAGCTAACGCCTTGGCTAAGACGGTCTCGGCGACGCGCAGATATGTCTGCCCATCGACATCGACTTGGACGGGTCGATTGTCCTCTGAAACAGTTTGCTTTTCGTAAGTGGCCATCCAGCAACCTTGGGCGCGCGGGCGCAATCGCGGCGCACCCAGACCGATTCTACGCCAATCTTCAGGTTATGACAGTGGCCCAGACCAGTTGTCCGGACTGCCCACAGGGTCACTTCCCCCGCCGTCCCCGGTCCGTCCCGAGCCATTTTTACACCCTGTTAAAGGGAGCTAAGTGGTAGTGCTGCCTATAGGATTCGAATCTACGACCCCATCATTACGAATGATGAGTTGGCTTGGACTGTCTGGTCCAGGCGCCAGTCGTGATCGAACCCGTCTCCGCCCATTGTCTCTCTAAAACGACAATATTCGCGGGGAAGACCGGAGACTTTCGCCTATTTCCGCCTCCACCTTGGCAAACTGGAAAGCTAAGATGAAAGGGAACACGCAAAAGTCCAGATTTCCGACCCATTGGCGCGTCTCTTGGGGAGCCTGGTCGAACGTAGGAATGGCTGGCTGGGGCGGGAGGATTCGACTTCGAAATGAAAAATTCGAGTTCGGATGTTGTTGCCTATCCGAATGGATCTACAGAACCCGACTTCACAACGATTCATAAGCGTCTCGAAACATACGAATTTTGAGAACCGTGCCAAATCCGCAGAGTCCAGAGCTCCGGAGATAAATGGGGCATTCGGAGAAGAATGAGAAGGCTCTGCCGATCTGAAGTCCGGATTCCAAATGAAAAATCCTGCTGCCACTGGGCTAAATTGCCAACAAGTGCGGGCAGAGAATGAGGCCCTTCAGCCAAGCTGGCGGAGCGAGAGAGGTTCGAACAAGCGGTCCGGTTCTCACAGACCGGACGCGAACCTCTCTGTGGATTCGGCCGGCGATCGCTGATCGATCACCAACGGTGGCGGCACGTCACCCATCCCCAATTATATCGGTTGGATGATTCAGTATATTGGCGGAGAGGGAAGGGATCCAGACCCCGACAAGCATTGGCACTCATTCCGAACGCGGTGTAAGATTACGCAGAAGCCCAAAGTTGACAGGGATTAGACAGGGGAAATCGACACGGCGGGTTAAAATTATAGAACAGAGTCAATCGTTTGCGGGCGTAGTTCAATGGTAGAACGGCAGCTTCCCAAGCTGCATACGAGGGTTCGATTCCCTTCGCCCGCTCCAATTCTCTCCCAATCCCGCAAAGACCTGAGCCTATCTTTCGCCACCGATCCCGCGTAGGGTTTTCGGGTCGAAAGACGATGGCGCTGAAACTCAGAGCGGACTGCGGGCAGACCCGGGGGCAGTACCCGGCGCCTCCACCTGAGCAGCCCCGAGCTTAAAGGTCTCATGTCGGCAGATTGGTTTGCCGGTGAGATCGATTTTGCCGGAAGGCAAAATCCCGGGGGCTGCTGAGGCGGGGGCGAACCAGGATCGATGGTCGCGAAGAAGGTCTGAATTGTTCCCGGCATGATACCGCCGTTATCGGGTCAAAAACCTAAATGCAAACGATAACGTTGCATTGAACGAAGTGCGCCTCGCGGCGTAACCTGTTCGGGGTCCGGAGCACCTGGCAACAGAAGCTTCATTGCCGCGTCAACCCTCGGGTTGGCGCGGCTTTGTTTTGGGCCCTGGTTTTGAGCTTCGCGTTTCCCGTGGCGGCCGCCCTTCAAGATTTTGTGTGAGTTTGACGAGACCGGCCGCGTAACAACGCCGGCCTTCGTTGCGAACAGCATGGATCGACCTAGAGCCTTATCGGTTCTGATTGAATCAGAACCGGGCTCTAATCTTTTGTTTTGACGCGTTTTCTTCACGCGAACCGGTATCCACTTCGCTCGAAAACGCTCTAGAGGAGGATCGCCATGCGCTCGCGTCTTGTTATGTCTCTCATGTCTCTTGGACTGATTGCCGGCCTGTCGCCGGTCGCAGCCTTCGCCGCGGAGCGGCCGGTGGTGGTCGAATTGTTCACGTCGCAGGGCTGCTCGTCCTGTCCGCCGGCCAACGCTTTTCTGAACGAATTGTCGCGGGACCGGCGCGATATTCTGCCGCTCGCCTTCCACGTCACCTATTGGGATCGCCTCGGCTGGAAGGATCCGTTCTCGCTGGAGGCCGCGACGCAGCGCCAGGATCGGTACGGCCACCGCTTCGGCGACGGTTCCTACACGCCGGAGATGGTCGTCGATGGCGCCGCCGGCATGGTCGGCTCGGCGCGCAGCGATGTCGGCTCCGCTATTGAGAAGGCCAAGCGCACCAGCCGCACTGCCGCCGCGGTCAGCGTGGTCAGAAACGGCACGCAGGTTTCGATTGATGTCGGTTCGGGCAGCGGCAACGCCAAGGTTCTGCTGATCGGCTTCGACCACGAACATACGACCGCAATCGGGCGTGGCGAGAACGGCGGTCGCACCTTGACCGAAGCCAATGTCGTCCGCTCGTTCCGGCCGGTCGGCCAATGGTCGGGCACGGCGCTGCGCATCAGCGAGCCGTTCCCCGAGGGGCAGGACGTGGCGGTCGTATTGGAGGCGCCGGACGGTCAGATCGTCGGCGCCTCGCGATTGGCTGGCGGGTCTACCTGAGCCGCGTTATTTCGCCGCGATCACCATGATCTCGACGGTGTTTTTCGGCGACGCCAGTTTGGCTTCGACGGTGGCGCGGGCCGGGGTGTTTCCGGCGGATACCCAGGGCTCCCACACCGCGTTCATCTCGGCGAAGGTGCCGATGTCGGAGAGATAGATCGTGGTCGACAGCAGCTTCGATTTGTCGCTGCCGGCCTTCGCCAGATGACCGTCGATGATCGCCAGAATTTCCTGCGTCTGCTTGGTGACGCTTTCACCGGCGGTCTTGGTGGCGACGACGCCGGCGAGATAAACCGTGTCGCCATGGACCACAACCTGGCTCATGCGCGGGCCGGTATCGAAACGCTGGATAGTCATGTTGTTCTCCCGATTGGTTTCGCCGACTGCTTAGCGCGCGAACGCGCATTCCGCCACAGGGTTTTTAGCTCGCCTTCGCCGCCGCACGGCCGGCGTTGCGGCCCGAAAACAGACAACCGCCGAGGAACGTGCCCTCCAGCGAGCGATAGCCGTGCACGCCGCCGCCGCCGAAACCGGCGGCTTCGCCGGCGGCGTAAAGCCCGGGCATGATCTGGCCATCCTGGCCGAACACGCGGGAATCGAGATCGGTCTCGAAGCCGCCCAGCGTCTTGCGGGTCAGGATGTTGAGTTTGACCGCGATCAAGCGGGCCGTGCGCGGGATCGAGAATCCGGTGCGGTTTTGCGGTGCGGATCAGCCGGTCGCCGATATAACGCCGCGCATTGTGAATGTTCATCACCTGCGTATCCTTGACGTAAGGATTTTCGATCTCGCGGTCGCGCGCCTCGATCTGCGCCTTGATGTAGTCCGGCTTCAGCATGACATCGCCGACCAGCGTGTTCATCGCAGCCACTAGATCCGCGAGATTATCGCGCACGATGAAATCGGCGCCGTTGCTCTTGAAGGCTTCGACCGGTTCAGGTGCGCCCTTGTTGGTCGCGCGCCGCGCGGTCATCAGCCAGCTCTTGCCGGTGAGATCGGGATTCTGTTCCGAGCCTGAGAGCGCGAATTCCTTCTTGATGATGCTTTGGGTCAGCACAAACCACGAATAATCGTAGCCGGTCGACTGGATATATTGCAGCTGGCCGAGCGTGTCGGAGCCGGGAAACAGCGGCGAGGGCAGCCGCTTGCCGGTGGCGTCGAACCACATCGAGGACGGCCCGGGCAATATGCGGATGCCGTGGCGCGGCCAAATCGGCGACCAGTTGCGGATGCCCTCGACATAATGCCACATCCGGTCGCGGTTGATCAGCCGCGCGCCGGCGGCTTCCGTAATGCCGATCATGCGGCCGTCGACATGTTCGGGCACGCCGGAAATCATATGCTGGGGCGCATCGCCGAGACGTTTCGGCCAGTTCTGCCGGACCAGATCGTGATTGCCGCCGATGCCGCCGGAGGCGACGATCACGGCCTGCGCGCGCAGCGCGAAATCGCCCACGACCTTGCGCGAACTGCTCTGGCCGCGCGCGACGTTATCAGCCTCGAGGATCGAACCGCTGACGCCATCGACATTGCCGTTGGTGACGCTAAGTGCATCGACGCGGTGACGGAATTTGAAACTCAGCATGCCCTGGGTTGCGGCCTCGCGCGCGCGCCGTTCGAACGGTTCGACAATGCCGGGGCCGGTGCCCCAGGTGACATGAAACCGCGGCACGGAATTTCCGTGGCCCATCGCATCATAGCCGCCGCGCTCGGCCCAGCCGATCACCGGGAAAATCCGGTGGCCCATCGCCCGCAGCCATCCGCGTTTCTCACCCGCCGCGAACGCGACATAGGCCTCGGCCCAGCGCCTTGGCCATGCGTCTTCGTCGCGGTCGAAGCCGGCCGATCCGATCCAGTCTTGTAGCGCCAGATCGTAACTGTCCTTGATGCCGAGCCGGCGCTGTTCGGGAGAATCAACCAGAAACAATCCGCCGAACGACCAGAACGCCTGGCCGCCGAGATTTTGTTCGCCTTCCTGATCGACCACGATGACGCGCTTGCCGGCGTCGGCGATTTCCGTCGCGGCAACCAGCCCCGCAAGGCCGCCGCCGACGACAATGACGTCAGCTTCATCAGCCATCGCGCTCCCCTTGCTTATTCCCTTGGCATTCCCCGGATTCTTACGGACGATTGAAGCCGCGACATCCGGAGCGGTCAACGGTAAACACTCTCTTAAATGGCGCGTTGCGGTCGCCGGCGCCCTGAATGTTCCAGTTTGGGACCATCAGCCCTTAGAGTGAAGCCCGCCAGCAACACTTGATTTGAATCTGATTTGAGGCACCTTTGCCATCTGGACAAAATGGCAGTCTCGCAACACGCTGGTGACACTCTTAAGACGACGGGATTCGCAAGACGACAGGATTCGCTTAGAAGATCAGATTCGGGTTCGACAGGTTCAAACTGGGGCTGAATATGAAGTTCATGACGGGTTTGCTGACGGCCGTTCTCCTCCTGGCAGGCGTGGCGGCGAGCCATGCGACGGTTCGCATCGGCGAAGACCGTGGCGGCCGGATCGGCACCTATGTGGACAAATATCAGGATATGCGCAGCTCCGGCGAGACGGTGATCATCGATGGTCTGTGCGCCTCGGCCTGCACCATCGTTCTCGGCGCGATCCCGCACGACAAGATCTGCGTGACGGCGCATGCCAGCCTCGGGTTCCATGCGGCCTGGGACTTCGGCGATGACGGCCGTGCCGTCACCAATCCCGAAGCCACCCAGATGCTGTATTCGATGTATCCCTCGCAGGTGAAGCGCTGGATCGTTGCGCGTGGGGGCCTGACGCCGCACATGATTTTCCTGCGCGGCAAGGAACTCGCGAGCATGTACCGCCCCTGTTACATGGACGCCCGGGCCCAATCCCCGCGCTGAAATCCTTCAATTCACATCAGCATGAGGTGATCGCCAGGGCGGTCCGGGACCGGCCGGGATGCTTGCCCGGGCCTGCGACTGGCTCTATCTGAATGAGGTAAGGTGGTGAGCGGCAGCTTTTGGCTGCCCGCCGTTCCCGTTTATTCAGCTGGTCGCCGATGGCTTTGCCGATCTCCACGCCGCACGAACTGCCCGGGATGCGAAAGCCCGCGCAACGTTTTGCGCCCGCCATCGCGATCGGCGCGGTGGGTTTCGGCGCGGTGCTTCTGATCGGCGCCGGCGCGCTCTGGTTTCACTACGGCACGGCGGTGTTCTTCGAGATGCTCGCCTCCGGCATCTCCGCCTGCTTCTGATCGCCAATCTAAGGAAAACTCACGATGGATCGGACCACCCGCCCGCTTGTCATTGTCGCCGCCTTCGCCGGAAGCCTGGTGGTAGGGCTGGTGCTGATGCTGTGGGCGCTCGGCGGATTGCGCAATGTGGCCGCGCCGTCTGCGATCGGCGGGCCGTTTCAACTGACCGACCAGGCCGGCCAGACCGTCACCGAAAAGAGCATGCAGGGCCATCCGACATTGGTGTTCTTCGGCTTCACCCATTGCCCGGATGTCTGCCCGACCACCTTGTTCGAGATTTCCGAGGTGCTCAAAGCGATGGGCAAGGATGCCGACCGCGTCAACGCCTATTACATCTCGGTCGATCCCGAGCGCGACACCGCGGCGGCGATGAAGGAATATCTGTCGAGCTTCGATCCGCGCCTCAAGGGCCTCACGGGCACGCCCGAGCAGATCGCCAACGTGATCAAGAGCTACCGGGTCTATGCCAGGAAGGTGCCGCTGAAGGATGGCGACTACACCATGGATCACACCGCGCTGACCTATCTGATGGACCGCGACGGCAAATTCGTCTCGCCGTTCAGTCTCAACCGGAAGCCCGAGGAAGCCGCGGCGGATCTGAAAAAGTACCTCTGACGCCCAAGAGCCGCTGAACAACCGAATCCCGAGGTTTTAGCGGCTTAAACGGCATTTCTTTGCCGGCCGGATGGTCTATAAGGCCGTCTCATCCGGAAACTGCGTCGGCGATGCAACCCTCGATAATCGCAAGCCAATTTGGAACAGCCCGCCGAAGCGCCTGCGCCGTGCTGGCGCTGGTGGCCTTGTCGCTGTCGGCTTTGGGCTTGAGCGCAGACGATGCCCGCGCGCAAACGGTTGCAAAACCCGCCACCGAAGCCGCGCCCCAGGCCGTGCCCGGCTTCTGGGACCCCAGGCGGCGGCCGGACCGGCCGGATTTGTCACGCCTGACCGTGATCCGGTTTCTGACCGAGACGGATTATCCGCCGTTCAATTTCACCGGCCCCGACGGCAATCCTGCGGGCTTCAATGTCGATCTGGCGCGGCTGATCTGCGACGAAATCAAAGTCACCTGCACGATCCAGATGCGGCGGTTCGAGACGCTGGTCGATGCGATCACCAGCAATCGCGGCGACGCCATCATCGCCTCATTGGCCGTGACGCCGCAGATGCGCGCCAAGGTCGATTTCAGCGATCCTTATTATCGGGCGCCGGCGCGGTTCGTGTCGCGGCGCGATGCTGTGATGCGGGAAATTCGCCCGGAATATCTCGAGGGCAAGAAGGTCGGCGCCGTCGCCGGCTCCTCGCACGAGGCCTATCTGAAGGCGATGTTCACCGACGCCGAATTGCACCCCTATCCCAATGACGACGCGCTGCGGCAAGCGTTGCGGCGCGGCGAGGTCGATTTCATTTTCGGCGACGCGATCTCGCTGGCGTTCTGGATCAACGGCACGGATTCCGGCGAATGCTGCGCATTCTCCGGCGGCCCGTTCGTCGAGAGCCGCTATTTCGGCGAGGGCATCGGCATCGCGGTCCGCAAGGGCAACGACCTGCTGCGGCAGTCGCTGAACTGGGCGCTGTTTAGGCTTTGGGAAAAAGGCCGCTACACCGATTTGTGGCTGCGCTATTTTTCCGTCAGTCCGTTTTAGAGACCCACCCGCATTGCGAGCCAACGGGGAGCGCATTCGCGCTACCCGTTGGCTCGCAATGACGGTTATATTACAAAGAGGCCAGCATTCTCGGCCCCGGAGAAAGTTTCCTAAGATGTCCACGACCGATCCTTCAGCCTTGCGCGCGCTCGCCGAACAATCCAACGCCTGGCCGTTCGAGCAGGCGAAAGCGATCGTGGCGCGGCTGAAGAAAACGCCAAAGGACGAGGTGCTGTTCGAGACCGGCTACGGTCCGTCAGGCCTGCCGCATATCGGCACTTTCGGCGAGGTCGCGCGCACCACCATGGTGCGTCACGCGTTTCGCGTGCTGACCGAAGACAAGATCAAGACCCGCCTGATCGCGTTCTCCGACGACATGGACGGGTTGCGCAAGGTGCCGGACAATGTGCCGAACAAGGAGATGTTGTCGGAACATCTCGGCAAGCCGCTGACCAAGGTGCCAGATCCCTTCGGCACCCATTCGAGTTTCGGCGCACACAACAACGCGCGGCTGCGCGCGTTTCTCGATACGTTCGGTTTTGATTACGAATTCGCCAGCTCGACCGATTATTACACCTCAGGAAAATTCGACGCGACGCTGTTGCTGGTGCTGGAGCGCATCGACAAGGTGATGGCAATCATGCTGCCCTCACTTCGGGAAGAGCGCGCCGCGAGCTATTCGCCGTTCCTCCCCATTTGCCCGCGCACCGGCGTGGTGCTGCAGGTGCCGATCACGGCGCATGACGTCAAGGCCGGGACCATCACCTATGACGATCCGGAAACCAAAGAGCCGGTCACGCTTCCGGTCACCGGCGGGCATTGCAAGCTGCAATGGAAGCCGGACTGGGCGATGCGCTGGGTCGCGCTCGGCATCGACTATGAAATGGCCGGCAAGGATTTGATCGATTCGGTCAAGCTGTCGGGCAAGATCTGCTCGGCGCTCGGCGGCCTGCCGCCCGAAGGCTTCAATTACGAACTGTTTCTCGACGACAAAGGCCAGAAGATTTCCAAGTCAAAGGGCAACGGCCTCACCATCGACGAATGGCTGCGCTATGCGTCGCCGGAATCGCTGTCGCTGTTCATGTACCGCGAGCCGAAAGCCGCCAAGCGCCTGCATTTCGATGTGATCCCGCGCAATGTCGACGACTACCAGCAATTTATCGACGGCTTCACGCGGCAGGATGCCAAGCAGCAACTGGCCAATCCGGTCTGGCACATCCATGCCGGCCACCCGCCGGTCGCCGACATGCCGGTCACGTTTCAGCTGCTGCTGACATTGGTGTCGTCATCGAATGCCGAGAACGCCGCAACCTTGTGGGGTTTTATCGGCCGCTATCGTCCCGGCGTCACGCCGCAGACCCATCCAAAGCTCGATGCGATGGTCGGCTACGCCATCAATTACTATCGCGACTTCGTGGCGCCGACCAAACAGTTCCGCGAGCCGACCGACACCGAACGCGCCGCATTGCAGGATCTGCGCGACGCGCTGTCGCAACTGGCGCCGGACTCCTCGGCCGAGGATATCCAGAACGTGGTCTACGAAATCGGCCGCCGCGAGCCGTTCCTCGATGCCGTCAAGAAGGGCAAGGACGGCCGCCCGGGCGTGTCGCTCGAATGGTTCAACATGCTCTATCAGGTGCTGCTAGGTCAGGAAAAAGGCCCGCGGTTCGGATCGTTCGTCGCAGTGTATGGGCTGGCGAATGCGGTGGCCATGATTGATGGCGCACTGGCACGGAGTGCGTAAGCTTTCTTTTCCTTCTCCCCTTGTGGGAGAAGGTGGCGCGAAGCGCCGGATGAGGGGTCTCTATCCGCGGAGACAAACCCCTCACCCGTCACGAACGCGCTTTGCGCGTCCGTGCCACCCTCTCCCACAAGGGGAGAGGGGAAGAAACGTGTCTCACGCGGATGAGCAATGCGCGTCACGCGCAGGCCCTGACGATGACTGTCTCTTCAAATTGAGCTACAATCTCCCCAAAGCTTCAACACAGCTTACGCAGGGAGAACGCTCATGCAGTTCAGGGTTTCGCCGAAGACACTGGAAGAAAATAGCGCCGAGGCAAGCAGCGCCGAGGAATGGCAGGCGCGGGTTGATCTGGCGGCGGCGCATCGCCTTGCCGTCATGCACGAATTCAACGAAGGCATTTTCAATCACCTGACCTTCGTGGTGCCCGGCCGCAGCGACCGCTATTACCAGATCCCGTTCGGGATGCACTGGTCCGAAGTAACGGCGTCGTCCTTCATGGAAGTCGGCATCGACGACGGCGAGGTCAAGCGCGGCGACGGCGAAGTCGAACGCTCCTGCTTTTGTATCCATGCGCCAATTCATAAAGCTCTGCCGCAGGCCAAGGCGGTGTTTCATACCCACATGCCCTATGCCAGCGCGCTGACGCGGCTGGAAGATCCGCGCATCAAGGAGATCGGCCAGACCGAAGTCGGGATGTCGGGCAAGATCGCCTATGACGACGAATATACCGGCCCGGCGCTCGATCCCGCCGAAGGCGCGCGGCTTGCGAAAGTGATCGGCGACAAGACCATCCTGTTCATGGCCAATCACGGCATCTCGACCGTCGGCGCGAGCATCGCCGATGCCTATGATCGGCTCTATTACATCGAGCGCGCCGCTCAGGTGCAGATCTACGCGATGTGGACCGGGCAGCCGCTGAAGAAACTTCCGGAACCCATCGTCGAAAAAACCAGGCGCGATATTAGCGGCGCCTATCTCTACAAGGGGCCCACTCCAGCCGAGCGCCACTTTGCGGCGTTGAAGCGGATTCTGGATCGTAAGGAACCGGACTACGCGACGTAGCGGTAGGCGAAAAACTCTCAACGTCGTCCCGGCCTTGAGCCGGGACGACGGGTGGAGAGGTTCACGCCCATGCCGGACGTCTTGCTCTCCTCGTCATGCGCGGGCTTGACCCGCGCATCCATCTGCTTCGCGAAAATTTTTTCGAGTGATGGATTGCCGGGTCAAGCCCGGCAATGACAGCCATTCCGAATGGCGCGACCGAGCGCTATTAGTAGGATGCTCTCACCACCTCCGCAAACCGATGCCACACTTCCGGCCGCCATGCGCCATTGGCCGCGCCTGAGGTCGACGGCAATATCCAGATTCGTGTCTCGCCAATCAATTCGACCTGCTCGCCGTACTCTCTCTTGCCGCCCAGAAACTTCTGTCCTCCAGTCTTGCTGGTAAACGCCAGAAACTTCGGCCGGCACGCCGTGATCGACGCCCGCAAGCGCGTTCGCGACACCTCGCCGAGTTGAGACAACGGGATCTGATGATCCATGCCAAAATGCGTTTTCACGAAATCGGTGAGACCGATCCGGTAATCGAGAAGATCGCGGTACTGATCCGGCCGCAATAAGTCCGGGGTCAGCCCGGTCTCGTGAAGGATCCGCCAGAACTTGTTCTGCGGATGCGCGTAATACGCGCCGGCTTTCGCGGACACCGTTCCCACGGCGGTTCCGCAAAACACGATTTGAAGGTCTTCGCTTAAAACGTCGCTTAAAACATCCTGCAGAACGTCCGGCATTCCTACTGCGTCGCCCAGACAATGCGCGCGATCCATGCGACGTCGGCCGCCGCCAGCGTGCGGTCGGCCTCCGCCGGGTTCAGCGATTGCAGCTCCAGCGCCTTCGCGGTCCGGCGCTTCAACTCCCGAACCATCACCTCGCCATCTCCAGTCTTCACCACCACGCGGTCGCCGCGCCGGATCGGGGTTGCGGGCGACACCAGGATGACGTCGCCGTCGCGATAGGCCGGTCGCATCTGGTCGCCGGAAATCTCCAGCGCATAGGCATGCTCGTCATCGACCGAAGGCAGCGCCAGCGCCTCCCAGCCCTTGCCGGCGGGAAAGCCGCCATCGTCGAACG
Source organism: uncultured Alphaproteobacteria bacterium (assembly GCA_963790595.1). Lineage (GTDB taxonomy): Bacteria > Pseudomonadota > Alphaproteobacteria > Rhizobiales > Xanthobacteraceae > Bradyrhizobium. Next base: position 96,512 of record CAWBPE010000022.1, read on the forward strand.
CGCCGTTTGATCCTGCCTGCGCCAAACCGAGCAGCGGTACGGTCGACGCGGCCCGCCCGCTATCGCCAATCAACTGCACAAAACTGTCGATCGAGCTGTTGGTCGCGGCGAGCGCCTTGGCGACCGATTCGGTCGATGGCCAGCGCTCGCGGCCGTCTGATGTGACGCGCTTGGACTTGTTGAAGGTGGTGGGATCGAGGCCGGATTTTTTCGCGAGCCCCGAAGCCGACATCCCCGCCCGCTCGGCCAGCCGATCCAGCGCGGTCCAGATCTGGTCGTGGGTCAATATTCTCGGCGATTTTGGAAGTCGGGCCATCCGGCGGCTAGGTCCAAAAATATAGGAATTATTCCCTGACTAGACCGATTTTCACAGCCCGGTGCAAGACGTCGCAGGACCTTGGCGGGACCTTGAATGCAACCCTTGAAGTGTGCCGGTGCCGCCGATACGGTCGATCCGCATGATCTGCCAAAACCAAACAGTTCCGGGGAAAACCCAGGCCATCCGGATCACAACCAAGGCTCCGGACGCGTGCCCATGATCTATAAAATCTGTCCCGCTTCGGCCTGGCGCGAGGCCGAACGGCAGGGCGTGTTCCGCGGCAGCCCGGTCGATCTCAAGGACGGCTATATTCATTTTTCGACCGCGTCGCAGGTGGCGGAGACCGCGCGAAAACATTTCTTCGGCCAGACCGGATTGTTTTTGATCGCGGTGAATGCCGATGCGCTGGGCGAGCCCCTGCGCTGGGAGCGCTCGCGCAACGACGAATTGTTTCCGCATCTCTATGGCGAGCTCGATATCGGCATGGTCACCGCGGTGCTTAGCATGCATGCGCGCTCCGACGGCTATCACGACATCCCGGAGCTGACGCCGTGATCCGCGCTTTCGACGCTTTCTCGCTGCCGCTGCTGCGCTGGTTCGATCCGGAGGATGCGCATCGCCTCGCGGTCCAGGGTTTGAAGTTGTTGCCGCCGACGCGGCCGCGGGTCGACGATCACAAATTGACGGTGCGGGCCTTCGGCCTGAATTTTCCCAATCCGATAGGCATGGCCGCCGGCTTCGACAAGAATGCGGAAGTATCCGACGCGTTGTTGAAGCTGGGTTTTGGTTTTGTCGAAATCGGCACCGTGACGCCGCGGCCGCAGACCGGCAATTCGCGGCCGCGGATTTTCCGGCTGGAGCGCGACGAGGCCGTGATCAACCGGCTCGGCTTCAACAATGACGGTTCTGAAGCGGTGCTGCGGCGGCTGGCCGGGCGCGCGCATCTCGGCGGCATCGTCGGCGTCAATGTCGGCGCCAACAAGGATTCCGACGATCGCACCGCAGACTATGTCAGGCTGATCGAGACGTTTGCGCCGGTCGCGAGCTATTTCACCGTCAACGTGTCGTCGCCAAATACGCCGGGCCTGCGCAATTTGCAGCAAGCCGAGGCGCTGGACGATTTGCTGGCGCGGGTGATTGATGCGCGCGAACGGGTGCGCCAGAACGCCGGCGACTCTCCGGTGCTGCTGAAGATCGCGCCGGATCTGAGTTTGGCGGAACTCGACGATGTCGTGCACATCGCGCGCTCGCGCCGGGTCGATGGCATGATCGTGACCAATACGACCTTGTCGCGTCCCTCGACCTTGCGCGAACAGGTCCGGGCCAAGGAGTCCGGCGGCCTGTCGGGACGGCCGGTGTTTCGATTATCGACGCGCATGGTCGCGGAAACCTATGTGCGCGCCGAAGGGGCGTTTCCCCTGATTGGTGTCGGCGGCATCGACAGCGGCGGCGCTGCGCTGACCAAGATTCGCGCCGGCGCCAGCCTGATTCAGCTGTATTCCGCGCTGATCTATAAGGGTCTGGGTCTGGTCGACGACATCAAGAGCGATCTGTCCTCGACGCTGCTGCGCACCGGCCGCGACTCGCTGGCCGAAATCGTCGGCGCCGATGCCGCCACGATCACGGCCGAGGATTGGCCGGTCAGTTAGGGCGGTTTACTTCACCTCTCCCCTTGTGGGAGAGGTCGGATCGCATCGTTAGATGCGATCCGGGTGAGGGGTTACGGACTATCGATAGACTTCACCCCTCTCCCCAACCCTCCCCCACAAGGGGGGAGGGAGCGCACCTTCGTTTGGCGCTGCAGATCAATCTAATTTCATCACGCTCTAAACCTCCACCACCATGCCGTCGCTCGCTGTTGTGTAGGCGAGCGTCGCCAGCCGTCCCAGCATGTCGTCGCTCATATGGGTGAGCACCAGCCGCTTCGGTTTGATGTCGGGAAGATGCGCCTCCAGCGTCTTCAGGCTCAGATGATTTTTCACGATCTTGTCGAACGTGTAAGCCTCGGCAATGAACAGATCGGCATCGCGCCCGGCGGGAATCAGCGCCTGCGTCCATTCGGTGTCGGCGCTATAGGCGATGACGCGGCCCTCGGCCTCGATCCGGTAGGCCAGGAACGGACCGCCGGAGTCGCCATGCACGACCGGGAACGGCGTGACATCGACCGCGCCGAAGGTTTGCTTTTCCTCAGACGTGAGCGCGACAATTCTGAGATCAAAGCGCGGTTTGGTTTTGGACGAATGCTCGAACAGCGCCTCCATCACCTGCGCCAGCCGCGTATCGATGCCTTGCGGCCCGGCGATGGTCAGCGGCCGGGTCCGGCGGCTGAATTGCGCATCGAGCAACAGAAACGGCAGGCCGGCGAAATGGTCGCCGTGAAAATGCGTAATCAGAATAAGGTCGATATCCTCGCAGGAGATACCCTGCCGTTTCAGCGCGGGCAGTGAAGACGCGCCGCAATCGATCAGGAAATTGACGCGTGCGCCGGTGACATGAAAGCAGGTATTGGATCTGCCGCCGGAGCCGAACGCATCGCCGCAGCCGATAAAACGCAATTGCATCGATGGAGTTCTCCTGAAGCTAATCCCGCGGCAGCTACTCCTGGAACGTCGCGCGCAGCAGCGAGGGATAACGCAGTGCCTGCAATCCGCCGCGCGCGGCGTAGAATACCAGCATCGCGCCCCACAATCCGGCATTGCCGAACGATTTCAGGGAAAACCAGGCAGCAAAGAAAGCCAGCAGCGACAGCATCATCAGATTGCGCATGTCGCGCGCCCAGGTCGCGCCGATGAAGATCCCGTCATAGGCAAAGGCGAACACCGCGAGAATAGGAGAGAACGCGACGAACCACAGCATATCGCGGGCCGCCTGCCGGACATTCGCGCTCGCGGTCATCGCATCGATCAGCGACGGGCCGGTCAGCACGAACACGGCGATCACGACAAGCGCGAAGCCAGATCCCCACAGCATCACCAGCCGGACCGCGCCCGAGAATGCGGCGCGGTCGCGCGCACCACAGGCGCGGCCGCAGAGTTGTTCGGCGGCGTTGGCGAGGCCGTCGAGGAAGAAGGCGCTGATCATCAGGAAATTGTTCAACACCGCATTGGCGGCGAGGATCACGTCGCCGGTGCGCGCGCCTTGCGCGGTGAAAAACAAATATACCGCGATCATCGCCGCGGTGCGGATCATGATGTCGCGGTTGAGCGCCACCATCCGCATCAGCTTGGCCCGGTCGAACAACGTCGCGCGGGAGATGCCGGGGTTGCCGCGCATCAGGCGCCAGGCGATCACGACGCCGAGTACCACCCCGGCCGCTTCCGCGATGACAGCGGCGATCGCCGCGCCAGCGATGCCGGCATCAGCCTGCAGCACCAGCCACGCCGTCGCCGCGACATTGATCAGGTTGATCGCGATCTGTACCACGAGCGCAAGCCTGGCGCGCGCCTGTCCGACCAGCCAGCCGAGCACGACATAATTGGCAAACGCCAGCGGCGCCGACCAGATGCGAATGCTGAAATAGATTTTGGCCGAACGGGTGACGGCCTCGCTGCCGCCCATCGCGCCCACCAGCATTTCGTTGAGCGGTATCTGAAGCGCGATCAGCGCCGCGCCGGTCACTGCCGCGACCATCAAACCGCGCAGCAGCATCGCGCGTATTTCCTGGGTTTCGCCGGCGCCGAGCGCCTGCGCGGTGAGGGCGATCGTGCCCATGCGCAGGAACGCAAACAGCCAGAACAGGCAGTCGAAGATCACCGACGTGAGCGCCATGCCGCCGAGTTGCGCCGGATCGCCGAGCCGCCCGATCGCGATCGTCGCGACGATGCCGATCAAAGGCGTCGTCAGGTTGGCGACCATCGCCGGTCCGGCGATGGCGAAAACCTGCGCGGTCGTCACCTTGGTTGGGGGAGCTAACAAGCTGGCCTGATTCTTGGTCTGATTTTTTGGCCCAATTCCCTCGCTTGCGCGGGATTTATCGCCCGCGTGGCGCGCCGAACATCCGCGACAACAGCCAGATCGGAATCACGATCACGGCGCCGAGCAGGAAGTAGCGCCACAATCCGTTGATGGCATCGAAGCCGAGATCCCAGATGCGCTGGAACAACAGCCGGATGCTGTTGACGATATTCCAGGGATCGAAGCCGATCGCCGCCAGCACCACGCCGACCAGAATGGACAGCAGGATCAGCCGAAACGCCACCGCCAGCGGCGAGCCGCCGAGAAAGCGGGAGAGGCCGTCATGGCTTGCCGGCAATTCCCTGGTGTCGTTTGGCATCGATGGTCTCCCGCGCGGATTCTTGGCGCATACTATAGCGTTTTCGAGCGAAGTGGGTACCGGTTCGCGTGAAGAAAACGCGTCAAATGAAGAAGTAGAGCTTCCGTTCCGATGAAATCGGAGCGGAAGTTCTACTACAGAGCAAGGGACATGGGGAACCCGCTCACTGGCGTCAATGGCCGACAGCGGGTTCTTTTATTTTGACGCGTTTTCTTCACGCGAGCCGGTATCCACCTCGCTTGAAAACGCTACGTCTTTTTGATGCGTTAACATCCGATCCAGCGTTTCCAGCCGGTCGGCTTCGCGCGGCGGCTTGTCCCAGCGCAGCCGGTTGATGCGCGGAAACCGCATCGCGACGCCGGATTTGTGCCGCGGCGAGCGTTGCAGGCCCTCGAAGGCGACTTCCAGCACCAGCCCCTGATCCGGTTCATGAACGACATGCCGCACCGGTCCGAATTTCTCGGTGGTATTGCGGCGCACGAAGCGGTCGATCTGCAGCAATTCCTCGTCGGTGAAACCGAAATAGGCCTTGCCGACCGGCACCAATTGCTCGCCGTCGTCGCCTGTCGTCCAGACCCCGAACGTATAATCCGAATAATAGGACGAGCGCTTGCCATGGCCGCGCTGCGCATACATCAGCACCGCGTCGATCAGATGCGGATCGCGCTTCCACTTCCACCATTGGCCCTTGGGCCGGCCCGGCAGATACGGCGCGTCGCGGCGTTTGAGCATCACGCCTTCGACCGCCTCGGCATCTTCGCCGGCGCCCGCGCTTGCCGGATTCTTTCGCGCGGCGGCGAGTTCATCCCAACTGTCGAAGGAAATCGTCGGCGACAGATCGATTCTGGAATCATTCAGTTGGCCGATAAACGCTTCAAGCCGGGCGCGGCGCTCGACAAACGGCAGCGTACGCAAATCTTCGTCGCCTTCGCCGAGCAGATCATAGGCGCGCAGATGGATCGGATATTCCTTGATCAGTTTTGACGAGACGATTTTGCGGTTGAGGCGTTGCTGCAGCACATTGAAACTTTGCACCCGGCCGTCGCGCAGCACCAGCAATTCGCCGTCAAGCGCACCGGGCAGATGCAAGGACGGAAGCAGGTCCGGAAAGCTCTTGGTGATGTCTTCGCCGCTGCGCGAATAAAGCCGCGCCACGACATTGCCGTGCTCGTCGCGCCCGCTGACGGCCTGCACGCGGATGCCGTCCCATTTCCATTCCGCGCTGAATGCCGCCGCGTCGAGATGTGCGAAATCATCGTCTTCGATCGCATGGGCCAGCATGACCGGCCGGAACGGCGCCGGATCGAGATTGACGGGCTTTTCGGCACGGCCTTCCAGCCACGCGAACAGATCGAGATAAGGCGCTGACAGCCCCGGCCACATCAGCTCGATGTCATGCGGGTCTTTGTCGCCGAGCTCGGCCGCCGCGGTCTTCGCCAGCCGCGCCGAAACCCCGATCCGCATCGCGCCGGTGACAAGTTTTAAGAGTGCCCAGCGGCCGGTCTCGTCGAGTTCGTCGAGCCAGCGCGTGAGTTGGCCGGGGAGTTCGGCCTTGCCGAGTGTGCGAAGCGTCGTGACGACTTCGGTGAGGGTAGGCGGCGGGGGATTGTTGTGGAGGTTATGCGCGACACGATCAACACCGTGCTCGCGGTACCCCTCTCCCTGACCCTCTCCCACAAGGGGAGAGGGAACCGAGAGAGTTGGGACAGTGGCTTTGTCGGATTTTTTGCGAGCTCGTCGCGCAGCATTACGCTCGGCTCCCTCCCCCCTTGCGGGGGAGGGTTGGGGAGAGTGGTGGCTCAGCAAAGACGCGTCGTGGTTTGCTCCAGTCTTCGGCCACATCAGCGCAACGGTCTCCGACAAATCACCGACATAATCATACGACAGCGCGAACAGCACCGGATCGGTTCGCTCGGCGATCAAATCCCGAATAAGTCCGGGCTTGGCGTGCTTGAACGACAGCGCACCGGTCAGCGCCGCGAGCGCATAGCCGCGATCGGGATCCTCGACCTCACGAAAATAGCGCGTGATCAGCCGCAGCTTGTTGTTGCGGCCGGGCTCGTAGGCGAGGCGATCGAGCAATTCAGCGAAACGGTTCATGCGTCGGCGTCCTCGCCGGCCGGCGCTTCGCCTTCGTCCTCATCGCCATAGCCGACGAGATCGAGCGGCCGCGCAATGAGGCCGCGCGTCGTACACCAATGCACCAGCGCATCTTCCTGTCCGTGCGTGACCCAGATTTCCCCGGCGCCGGTGGCCTCGATCGTCGCGGTCAGGCCATCCCAGTCGGCGTGATCGGAAATCACCAGCGGCAATTCGACACTTCGTTGGCGAGCGCGGGCGCGCACCCGCATCCAGCCTGACGCAAAGGCGGTGACCGGATCGGGAAATCGACGCGTCCAGATGTCCGAGGTGGCCGAAGGCGGCGCCAGCGTGATGGTGCCGGCGAGATCGGCCTTCTTCACGCCCTTGACCGCGCGGAGTTCACCAAGATCAACGCCGCGGCTCTGATAATAGTCTGTGATCTTTTCCATCGCGCCATGCAGATAGATCGGCGCGTCGTAGCCGGCTTTCCGAATCAGCGCGATCACGCGCTGCGCCTTGCCGAGCGAATAGGCCCCGACCAGATGTGCGCGCTCCGGAAACAGCGCGACCGATTCCAGCAGCTTCTTGATCTGGTCCTCCGCCGGACCATGCCGGAACACCGGCAGGCCAAACGTGGCCTCGGTGATGAACACGTCACACGGCACCACCTCGAACGGCGCGCAGGTCGGGTCAGGCGCGTCCTTGTAATCGCCCGACGCGACGATGCAGGTGTCCTTGCAGGAGACCGCGATCTGCGCCGAGCCGAGCACGTGCCCCGCTGGATGAAATTTGACGGTGACGTCGCCGAGCTTGAGCTGTTCGCCATAGGCGATGGCTTGCGTGCTGCGGGCAAAATTTTCGCCGTAGCGCAGCCGCATCATGTCGAGGGTTTCCTGGGTGGCCAGCACCGCGCCGTGGCCGGGCCGGGCATGGTCGGAATGGCCGTGGGTGATCACGGCCCGCTCGACCGGCCGTACCGGATCGATATGGAAGCCGCCGGGCTTGCAGCATAATCCGGCGGGGACCGGCATCAGGATGTCTTGCGGGCGCATCTTGGTTATATAGGGCATCGTGCGGTGATTTTTACCTCTCCCCAGCGGGGAGAGGTCGCCGCGCCGAAGCGCAGCGAAGGCGTGGCGGGTGAGGGTTCTTGATTTATCGAGAGGCCTTAGCCCCCTCACCCGGTGAGACGCTTCGCGTCCCACCGACCTCTCCCCGCCGGGGAGAGGTGAACCACCCGGTCGAGTATTGGAATCGATGCCCACGCGATTGTTCCTCTCTTCCGGCGATCTGATGGCCGACCGCCGGTTCGATTTCGCCAGGGACCTGCAGCTCAAGGGCGATCTTGTCGCCGCCGCCGATCTGTTGTTGCAGGCGACGGAACTGGCGCCAGGCTTTGCCTCGGCCTGGTTCACGCTCGGCGAAATCCGCGAAAAGCTCGGCGAGCGCGAGGCGGCGATATCAGCCTTTCGCAAGGCGCAGGTGTCGGACGCCGAGGACCCTCACGGCGCTGCTCTGCGGTTGATGCTGCTCGGGGCCGCGCCGTTGTCCTCGATGCCTTCAGCCTATGTGCAGGCTCTGTTCGATCAATACGCGCCGCGATTTGAGGCGTCGCTGGTGGGCGATCTCGGCTATCGCGGCCCGGCACTGTTGTTCAAGGCGGTACTGGCGGTCCGCGCCGCGATCCGCAAGCCGGCGTTCTTCAAGCGCGCGATCGATCTCGGTTGCGGTACGGGATTGGCCGCGAATGCTTTCGCCAAAGAAGTCGATCACTTCACCGGCATCGATCTATCGCCGCGCATGATCGAGAAGGCGCGTGCGACCGGCTTCTATGCGGAACTTGAAGTCGCCGACATGGTGCAGGGGCTCACCAACAAGCCGGATGCCAGCGTCGATCTCATTCTGGCCGCCGATGCGATGGTCTATGTGTCCGATCTCGCGCCGGTGTTGCGGGAAGCCCAGCGCGTCTTGGTACCCGGCGGTCTCCTGGCATTCACGGCGGAAACCCATGGCGGCAATGGCGTCATTCTCGGCGGAGGGCTGCGTTACGCCCATGGTGCGCCCTATGTGCGCGGTTCAATCGACGCCGCCGGCCTCAAGCTGTCGCATTTCGACGAATTGTCGGCCCGCAATGAGGATTATGCGCCAGTGCCGGGTCTGGTTGTGGTCGCCGAAAAAGCCTGAACGTGCTGCGGGAACCAGCGGCGTTTTAAGTGCTCGACCGGCGCGGCCGGACCGGCTTAACCTGCCGCGGTGAATCAAGCCGCCCCCCAACATCCCGCGCCACCGTTGTTGCCCGAAACCTTTCTGCGCTGGTTCGAAAGCCGCGGATGGTCGCCGCGTGAGCATCAATTGGCGCTGCTCGAGAAAACCCGTGACGATCGATCGGCGCTGCTGATTGCGCCGACGGGTGCGGGCAAGACGCTGGCGGGGTTTTTGCCGACGCTGGTGGAACTCAGTCCTGCCGCTTCGCTGCGCAGCGACTTCGTCTCCACCGGCCGCGGCCTCCAGCTCAGCCGCGGTCTCCACACCCTTTACATCTCGCCCCTAAAAGCCCTCGCGGTCGATATCGCGCGCAATCTGGAGACGCCGATCGCGCAGATGAATCTGCCGATCAAGGTCGAGACCCGCACCGGCGACACGCCGGTGTCGCGGCGGCAGCGGCAGCGGCGCTATCCGCCGGATATCCTGCTGACCACCCCCGAACAATTGGCGCTGCTGTTGTCGTCGGATGATGCGCCGTTTCTGTTCGGCTCGCTCAAGCGCATCGTGCTCGACGAATTGCATGCGCTGGTGACGTCGAAACGCGGCGATCTCCTGGCGCTCGGCCTGGCGCGGCTATGGCACCTGGCGCCGCAAATCCGCGCGATCGGGCTGTCGGCGACGGTCGCCGAACCCGAATCGCTGGCGCGGTTTCTGGTGCCGCAGCGCGACGGCCAAATCGAGACCGCCGATATCGTGATTGCCGGCGGTGCCGCCGCGCCGGTGGTCGAGATGCTGGATACCCGCGAAAGGCTGCCATGGGCCGGCCACAGTGCGCGCCATGCGCTCGGTGAAATCTACGAGCTGATCAAGCGCAACAAGACCACGTTGGTGTTCGTCAATACCCGCAGTCAGGCCGAGATGCTGTTTCAGGATCTGTGGCGCATGAACGATGACGGCCTTGCGATCGCGCTGCATCACGGCTCGCTCGATGTCGCGCAGCGCCGCAAGGTCGAGGACGCGATGGCGGCGGGCAGATTGCGCGGCGTGGTCTGCACCTCGTCGCTCGATCTCGGCGTCGACTGGGGCGATGTCGATCTCGTGATCAATGTCGGCGCGCCCAAGGGCGCCTCGCGGCTGATGCAGCGGATCGGCCGCGCCAATCACCGCATCGACGAAGCCTCGCGCGCGGTGCTGGTGCCGGCCAATCGCTTCGAGGTGCTGGAATGCGCGGTCGCGATCGACGCGGTCAACGAAAATGCGCAGGATACCCCGCCGCTGCGCATCGGCGCGCTCGATGTGCTGGCGCAGCATGTGCTCGGCTGCGCCTGCGGCGAGCCGTTTCTCTCGGACGAACTCTATCGCGTAGTCCTGACATCGGCGCCCTATGCTGGTTTGACCCGCACCGATTTCGACGACGTGGTCGATTTCGTCGCCACCGGCGGCTATGCGCTGAAGACTTACGAGCGCTTCGCGCGCATCAAGCAGGACAAGACCGGCCGCTGGCGCGTCACCAATCCGCGGGTGCGGCAAAGCTACCGTCTCAATGTCGGCACCATCGTCGAGGAGTCGATGCTGAAAGTACGCCTGGTGCGTTCGCGGGGCGGCGGGCAAGGAAACGGCAAAGGCTCGACCGGCGTATTGGGGCGCGGCGGCCGGATGCTCGGCGAGATCGAGGAATATTTTATCGAAGGGCTGGTCGTCGGCGACACCTTTGTGTTTGGCGGCGAGGTCGTACGCTACGAGGCGCTCGCCGAGGATCAGGTCTATGTCTCCCGCGCCAATGACGCCGACGCCAAAGTGCCGTCCTATATGGGCGGCAAGTTTCCGCTGTCTACCTATCTGGCCGAACGCGTGCGCAAACTGCTCGCCGACAAGCGCGCCTGGAGCGTGCTGCCGGACCAGGTGCGCGAGTGGCTGTCTTTACAAGCACATTTATCGCGCGTGCCTGGTGTCCGCGAAATGGTGGTGGAAACCTTTCCGCGCGGCAACAAGCATTATCTCGTCTGCTATCCCTTTGAGGGTCGGCTGGCGCATCAGACGCTCGGCATGCTGCTGACGCGGCGGCTCGAGCGCGCCCGCGCCCGGCCTTTGGGGTTTGTCGCCAATGAATATGCGCTGGCGATCTGGGGGCTCGGTGATGTCGCCTCGATGATTCGCCACGGCAAGCTCGATCTCAACGCGCTGTTCGATGCGGATATGCTGGGCGACGATCTCGAAGCATGGCTGGCGGAATCGGCGCTGATGAAGCGTACGTTTCGCACCTGCGCGATCATCTCCGGCCTGATCGCGCGGCGTTTTACCGGCGAGGAAAAAACCCGCCGCCAGGTGCTGTTCTCGACCGATCTGATTTACGACGTCCTGCGCAAGCACCAGCCGGATCACGTTTTGCTGCGGGCGGCGCGGGCCGATGCCGCGACCGGGCTGCTCGATTTGCGCCGGCTTGGTGATATGCTCTCGCGCATCAAGGGGCGAATCACCTTTCGGGAACTTGATCGGGTTTCGCCGCTCGCGGTGCCGGTGATGCTGGAAATCGGCCGCGAAGCGGTCTATGGCGAGGCATCCGATGAGTTGCTGGCGGAAGCCGCCGATGAATTGGTCAAAGAGGCGACTGGATAAATCGTGACGGCCCACGCGCAATCCCTGCAAGAGACATCAGCCGCACGCATCGCGACGCTCGACGTCGTTGATGTGACGCTGGTCGCCGACCTCTCCGGCGCGCTGTTCTGGGAAGACGAGCGGCTGCTGGTCGTCTCCGATCTGCATCTGGAAAAGGGCTCCAGCTTTGCGACCCGCGGCGTCCTGCTGCCGCCCTATGACACGGTCGCCACGCTGAGCCGGTTCGCCGCCGTGATCGCGCGGCACGATCCGCGCACCGTGATCGCGCTCGGCGACAGTTTTCATGATCGCACCGCCCATGACCGGCTGTCGGCGCCGGACCGCGAGGCGATCTCGGCCATGCAGATGCGGCGCGACTGGATCTGGATTTCAGGTAATCACGATCCGGCGCTGCCGTCCGATCTCGGCGGCGTCGTCGCCAGCGAAGTCGCTGTGGGCCCGATCGCATTCCGCCATGAGCCGACCGGCGCGGCTGGCGAGATCGCCGGACATCTGCATCCCAAGGCGCGGGTGAGCACACGCGGCCGTTCGATGGAGCGAAGGTGTTTCGCCTGCGACGGCGAGCGCGCGGTGATGCCGTCCTTCGGCGCCTATACCGGCGGCCTCAGCATTCGCGACGCGGCGTTCGCGAAGATTTTCAAGACGCCCGGTTTTGTGGCGCATGTGCTCGGCGATGCCAAGCTGCACACGATTGCTGCCTCGCGGTGCTATTGAGCCTCTCTTCCTTCACCTCTCCCTTGTGGCCTCATGGTTCGAGACGCGCGAAGACGCGCTCCTCACCATGAGGGTTCTCCGACCTCATCCTGAGGAGCATCGCAAAGCGATGCGTCTCGAAGGATGAAGCGCGCGACACCTTGTCAGCTCTTCTCACCGGATGCACACTGCCCCCCCAAACAAAACTGGGACGGGGAAACGCCGGCATGCATTCGATCACGCGTCGTCAGACCCTTGCCGATCTGCTGCATCGCAGCGCCGCCAAGATGCCGAACAAGATCGCTGTGATATGCGGCGATGTCAGTTGGACCTATGCGGAATTCGATCGTATCAGCGCGCGCGTGGCGGCGGGCCTCGCGGAGCGCGGCGTCGGCAAAAGCTCGCGCGTGGCTGTGCTGGCGCGTAATTCCCATGCCTTTGTCGCGATGCGGTTTGCGCTGGCGCGGCTTGGCGCGGTGCTGGTGCCGATCAATTTTATGCTCAAGGCCGAGGAAGTCGCCTACATCCTGCGGCACGCCGGCGCGACCATGCTGGCGACGGACTCGGGCCTCGCCGCGCTGGCGCGCGCAGCTATCCCGCTCGACACGGCCGTGCGCGATCTGATCTGGCTTCCATCGGAACAGGCCAGCGAACCGCAAACGGACATGATCGGCTTCGAGACACTCGCCGCCTGCGAAGGCGCGCCGCCGGATGTCGAACTCAGCGGCGTCGATCTGGCGCAGATCGTCTACACCAGCGGCACGGAATCCTCGCCGAAAGGTGCGATGCTGACCCATGACGCGGTCATTTGGCAGTATGTCAGTTGCATTGTCGATGCCGGGATCGCCGAGGACGACCTGACCCTGCACGCGTTGCCGCTGTATCATTGCGCGCAGCTCGATGTGTTCTTCGGGCCCTCGGTCTATGTCGGCGCCACCAACATCATCACGGCATTCCCGACCCCGGACAATTTGCTGCCGCTGATCGAGCGCTATCGCATCAGTTCGTTCTTTGCGCCGCCGACGGTGTGGATCGCGCTGTTGCGCTCGCCGCTGTTCGAGACGACGGATCTCTCCAGCCTGCGCAAGGGCTATTACGGCGCGTCGATCATGCCGGTCGAAGTGCTGCGCGAGCTGGCGCAGCGCCTGCCGAAGGTGCGGCTGTGGAATCTGTATGGCCAGACCGAGATTGCGCCGCTGGCGACGATGCTCGGTCCCGAGGATCAACTACGAAAACCCGGGTCCTGCGGCCGCGCCGTGCTCAATGTCGAAACCCGCGTGGTCGATGACGCCATGCGCGACGTGGCGCCCGGCGAAGTCGGCGAGATCGTGCACCGCTCGCCGCATCTGATGACCGGTTATTTTCACGACGACGCCCGCACGGCAGCCGCGTTCGAAGGCGACTGGTTTCACTCCGGCGATCTCGCCGTGATCGACGCCGAAGGCTACATCACGGTGGTCGATCGCAAGAAGGACATGATCAAGACCGGTGGCGAGAATGTCGCCAGCCGCGAGGTCGAGGAAGCCCTCTACAAATTGCCGCAGGTCTCGGAAGTCGCCGTGATCGGCGTGCCGCACCCGCGCTGGGTCGAGGCTGTGGTCGCGGTGATCGTGGTCAAGGCGGGACAGTCGCTGAGCGAGTCGGAAGTGCTGGCGCATTCCAACGCCATTCTGGCGGGGTTCAAGTGCCCCAAGCAGATCGTGTTTGCAGACGCGTTACCGAAGAACCCTAGCGGCAAGTTGCTCAAGCGACAATTGCGTGACGATCATGCGCGGTTGTTCGCGGCGGGGTGACGGAGTCCCGCAATGACGGCGCCCTGAGCCCCGATTTACCCGACGGGCAAATCAATGCGCATGTTCAGCAAATCAAAGTCCAGCCCTTCCCGCGAAAATATTCTGGTTTTCCGAAGCCCCAAATCAATTCTATATTGATGCCGTCCTGTCCCACATGAGGGGCGGTTCGCGATCGTCACGGACGCGGGGCGGGATGCGGTGGACGTGGAAGCGCCGATAACGAACGGTGCCGAAGCGGACGGCGAAGTCGTGTGGTCCTGACACCCCGACGCTGGTGTCAAGTTGGCGGAGTCAATTCGCTGATGACGGTGGCAAAAGAGCCCGGTCACCGGGGAGAGCGCGAAGTAAGCCGTAAACCATTGCGCGGGGAATGCCGGGTGTTTCCGGTGTGACCTGACTGACGCGTGTGCTTTTTTACTTCCATCTTCGCACACGCGACCGCGGGCGCATCGGGCGCCCGGCATTCCCTGCGCCCTCTGTTTGGAGAGGGCGGGAGTTGCAAGCAAAACCCGGGCGCATCGCGCCGCGGCAATGCGAAGGTGTGCCCCACGGCGTCGTCCCGGCGAAGGCCGGGACCCATGGCCACAGGACGTTGTGTTGCGCGAAAGTCATCCAACAGCCATCCCTTCACGATAGGCCGCGGCGTATGGCTCCCGGCCTTCGCCGAGACGACGTTGAGAGGATTTCGTCATTGCGAGGAGCAAAGCGACGAAGCAATCCATTCTTTCTTACCGCTCTATGGATTGCTTCGCTGGCGCTCGCAATGACGATGCAATCCTACGCCGCCTTCGCCTGCACGTTGTTACAAAATTCCGCGAGACGATCGGCGAGCCGCAGCGTTGCGGCGCTGGCATCGGGCGAGGCGACCAGCGCCACTTCAGTCCGGTCGATCGGCTTGAAGCCGTCCTTGGCGGTCAGCACGCGATGATCGGACTGGATTGCCATCTCGGACAGGATGCTCAGGCCCATGCCGGCGGCGACCGCGGCCTGAATGCCGGAGAGGTTCGAACTGGTATAGGCCATGTGCCAGGTCCGCCCGGCGCTTTCCAGCGCATGGATCGCGCCGGCCCGGTACAGACAGCCGGCGGGAAAACCGATCAACGGCACGGTGCCTTTGCTGGTGTGGCGCGGATGGGTCTTGCTGGTGACCCAATGCACGCGTTCCGGCCACACCGCGATGCCGCCTTTTTCGCCGGCCGCGCGCTTGAACAGCGCCAGATCGAGATCGCCGCGTTCGAGGTCGCGCTTGAGATAGGTGCTTTGATCGGAGCGCACATCAAGCCGCAAGGTGGGATGCGAGCGCGAGAACGCCGCCAGCAATTTCGCCAGTCGGTAGGCCGCAAAATCTTCGGGAACGCCGAGCCTGACCGCGCCCTCGGTGCCCGGCCGCGCCATCACGTCGCGGGCTTCTTCCGCGAGCGACAGCAGCCGCCGCGCATAGGACAACAATCGCTCGCCGGCTTCGGTGGGCGTCACGTCCTTGCCGCTGCGGTTGAGCAGTGGCTGACCGACATCCTCCTCCAGCCGCTTGATCTGCTGGCTGACGGTGGACTGGGTGCGGTGGACGCGCTCGCCGGCGCGGGTGAAGCCGCCGGAATCGACCACCGAGACGAAACTGCGCAGCAGTTCGAGATCGAGCATAGGAGACCCTCGTGGCGAGCTATTCATTTTTCCACTGGTATCGAGTTTATCATTTAATTTCCAACTATCAAGGCGCGGGCCTATATCTGGCTGGAAGGAGAAATTCACATGTCTGCCCCCTCGATCGCGGTTCCCCGCGCCGGCTTTAATCCGCTGCCGCTCTATATCGGCCTGTTCTGCCTGCTCTGGAGTTTTGCCTTCGTCGCGGGAAAGATCGGCGTCACCGATTGCCCGCCGCTGATTTTGCTGGCCGCGCGGTTTTCGCTGGCCGGCGTTTTGATCCTCGGCATCTCGGCGTTCCGCCGCGAGGGCTGGTCATTGTCCTGGCGCGACACACTCGTGTTCGCAATTTTGGGCGTCGCCAATAACGCGCTCTATCTCGGTCTCGGCTATACCGGATTGCAGACTGTCTCTGCCGGCCTTGGCGCGCTGATCGTCAGCGCCAATCCGGTCTTCACCGCCGTTTTCGCCGCGCTGTTTCTCGGCGAGCCGCTGACCTGGCGCAAGGTGACGGGGCTGTTGCTCGGCATCATCGGTGTCGGCTTCATCGTCTGGCACCGCATGTCGGTCGGCACGGACAGTTCGCACGGCATTCTGTTTACGCTGGCGTCGCTGGCGTCGATCGTGGCCGGCACCATCCTGTTCAAGGTGCTGGCGCCGAAGGGCAGCCTGTGGATCGGCAATGGCGTGCAGAATCTCGCCGCGGGTCTCGTGCTGATCCCGTTCGCGTTCACGCTGGCCGATGTCGGCGCGATCGTGCCGAGCCTGCGGCTGCTGGAAGCCTTCGCATTCCTGACCCTGGGCGGATCGATCTTGGCTTATCTGTTGTGGTTTCACCTCTTGAAAGTGTGCGGCGCGACCGCGGCCAGCGCCTATCACTTCCTGATGCCGCCGCTTGGTATGCTGTTCGCGTGGATGGTGCTCGGCGAGCATGTCGAGAGCCGGGATTTGTTGGGGATCATTCCGGTCGCGCTCGGCATTTATCTGGTGACGCGTCCGGCCGCGGCGGCGCCGGTCGTGACCGCGCAATAGGAGCGTTCGATGTCTTCACTCACGATCACGCTGATCGGCGGTCCAACCGCGCTGATTGAAATCGACGGCTTTAGATTGCTCACCGATCCGACCTTCGATGCGCCGGGCGCCTATCCATTGCCGCATGTGACGCTCGAGAAACTATCCGGCCCCGCGCTCGGCGCCGAAGCCATCGGCAAGGTCGACGCGGTGCTGCTCAGCCACGATCAGCATGCGGATAATCTCGACCATGCGGGCAAGGATTTTCTGACGCAAGCTAAGCGCGTGCTGACGACGGTTGTGGGCGCCAAACGATTGGGCGGTCACGCCGAGGGACTTTTGCCCTGGGCCACCACCGAATTGACCGGCGAGGATGGCCGCACGCTGACCATCACCGCGACACCGGCGCGTCACGGCCCGGCCGGGATCGAACCACTGGCGGGCGATGTGATCGGCTTCGTGCTGACGTCAGCGAAGCCCGACAGCCGTCCGGTCTATATCAGCGGCGATACGGTCTGGTACGACGGCGTCGCCGAAGTGGCACGGCGGTTTCGGGCCGGCGTGGTGCTGCCCTTCGCCGGCGCGGCGCAGACCCGCGGGCCGTTTCATCTGACCATGGATACCAACGACACCATCGAGACCGCGCGGGCGTTTCCGGATGCCGTGATCGTGCCGTTGCACAGTGACGGATGGGCGCATTTTCGCCAGAGCAGCGCCGACCTGCGCGCGTCCTTTGACGTGCTCGGTTTCGGGGCGCGGTTGAAATTGCTGGAGCCCGGTGTTGCAACGGTGATTGAGGCGCCGGATGCGCAGACGTCGTCCTGACGTGTACGGACCTCATCCTGAGGAGCGGCCAATCGGCCGCGTCTCGAAGGATGGATACATGCACGCTTGTTGCCGTCCTTCGAGACGCGGGCTCACGCCCGCTCCTCAGGATGAGGAGTCGAGCTCAATCTTTGCGAAACACGATCGAGGCCATCCAGCCGGTCATCAGCGCCATGAAAGCGGTGACGAGGCCATAGAACAACCCGTTCTGCCGCGCGGAGGTCGCGACGAATTGTTCGAAGCCGACCTTGACGATGTCGAATGCGGTTTCGGTGCGCGTCACCAGTTGACCGTCGGAAAACAGTTTGATCTCGACGTCGTAAGTTCCGATCGGCACTTCGGCTGGCAGCGGAATGCCGGTGCGAAACAAGGTCGGCGTCAGGAAAGTCACCGCGGAGGTTTCCTCGCGATAGAGACCATGTTCGGAGCGCAGCCGCACGAACGCACTTCGAAAGGCATCGTTCGGCACGACGTCGGCATAATCGGGCCCGACACGCTGGGTCAGCAGCACATTGTTGAGCCCGAGCTGTTGCCGCCGCTCGACCTCGGGCGAGGCGATGGCGTCGAACGGACGATTGGAGAACAGCGCGAGATAGCTCGGCACTTTGAGAAATTCGCGGTAGTCCGTGTTGATCCAGATGCCGAACTTACGTTCCTTGCGCCGCGTCACCATGTCGGCGCGGGGGCCGCTGACGGTCACGACGAGGTCGTAGGCGGTGTGGGTCGAAGGCGTATTGGCGTCCTTTTCGACCGAGCCGAACAGCACCAGTTCTTCGCCGGAATAGTTCGGCGTCACGGTCACGCGGTGGTTGGAGACCGACACGATCAGCCGCTCCGCGCATGCAGGTACGGCGGCGAAAGTTGCGCCGAGCAGCAGCATCACACCGATCATCGTGCGGAAACGGATTTCGATCATCCCGCACCTCCGGCTTCGCGGATGGTGAAGAGATCGTCGGGACGGATCACCAGCTCGACCGCAAAGCGGATGCCGACCGCGAGAATCAGGAGCCCGAGCAGCAGCCGCAGATGTTCGCCGCGAATTTTCTGGCCGGCGCGTGCGCCGAACTGCGCGCCCGTCACGCCGCCGATCATCAGGATCAGCGCCAGCACGGCGTCGACCAGATGATTGGTGACCGCGTGCAGCAAGGTGGCGAATACCATGGTGACCAGCGTCAATACCATGGACGTGCCGATCACGGTCGCGGTCGGTACCCGCAGCAGATAGATCATGATCGGGATCAGGATGAAGCCGCCGCCGATGCCCATCACAGCGCCGATAAAGCCGATGATGAGACCGACCGAGATCACCGGAATCACCGACAGATAGATCTTGGAGCGCTTGAAGCGCACCTTGAGCGGCAGCCCGTGAATCCAGCCATGGCTGCCCGAACGGCGCAAAGGAATCGCGACGCCGCGCCGCACGCGCAGGATCGCGCGCAGCCCTTCCCAGAACATCAACCCGCCCACGGTCGTGAGCAGCACGACGTAGGACAATGCAATCATCAGATCGAGCTGGCCGAGCGAACGCAGCAGCGTGAAGGTCCACACCCCGAGCGCGGTGCCAATGACGCCGCCGCTCAACAGCACCAGCGCGAGTGCGGGATCGATCGCGCGGCGGCGCCAATAGGATATCGCGCCGGAAAACGACGAGGCCGCGATGTGGCTGGCGACCGAGGCCACCGCGACCGCGGGTGCAATGCCGATAAAGATCAAGAGCGGCGTCATCAGGAAGCCGCCGCCGATCCCGAACATTCCGGACACGAAACCAACCGCCGCGCCCATCGCAAGGATGAGGAAAACATTGACCGGGATATCGGCGATCGGAAGATAAAGCTGCACGCGCGTCGCTTCGGAGTTAGCCCTGAGGCTGGCCGAAACCGCTCATGGCGTGGTTTCCCGGGGAATGCGGATCAAATGCCGGGCCTCTGCATAGCCGAAATCGTCCATGGGAGGGACTAAAGAATCCATTGGGGGCGGCTTTTCCCCGGCTGCCGGCGTCACAATTTCCGATGTGGTGAATGATTCAGATTAACGGCCCTGAGACCTTAGTGGCTTACGACCGAATCGGTGACGGGATTGGTGATGAGGTTCATGGCCGCAGCCTCCCTGGCGCCGAGCCAGCGGATATCGCTGGTTTGCGACATCGCCTCCACGACGGAGGAAGCCACGCCCATTTTGGTCATATAGCTCAGCACGATCCCCGCGGTGCGCTGGGTTTCAGCGACGGGATCGCGGCCAGGCGAGGCCGTCACAAAGCGGTGGACGCCGAGCGCCGAGCCCTCGATGCCATAGCGGGGCTTGCCGCCGGCATAAATGAGCACGCAGGCGCTGGCGCAATAGGACGGCTTGATGTGGCCGGGCGCATCCGCGATGCCGACCGCGGTGACCAGCCCGCGCGAACGAATCGTTTCGCCCATGATGATCGCCTGATCGAGACTGCCGCCCGGCGAGGACAGCAGGATGACATCGCCCGCCACGAGATGGGCTTCATCCAGCCGGTCGCGGAACCAGCTCGCCGCGGCCGGGCCGATCTTGCCGCTGATCGCCAATCCAGGCCGGGCGTGGCCGGAACCGTCGAGATCGGCTTTCACGATCGGCGTGGCCGTGAGGCTTGGCGAGACATACTGGTCCTTCCAATAGGCCCAGGCCTCCGGCCGCGACAGGTCCCGGTAGGCGCGGATGCCAATGCCCGAAATCAAAAGAATAAAGATCAGCGTCGATCCCAGCCGCCGGGTGCGGCCGGTGACGCGACGTGGGCTTGCGAGAGGCGGATCGATCGTCGCGCGCGGCGCCGCGACCGACGGTCCGGTCGGCGACGTGCGGAAACGGCTTGCTTCATCCCGGCCATCATCGACAGACATAGCGATTCCTTCGGCAACAACAGCCGCGCTAATCTATGTCGCGAGGATATAGGCAGCAACGCCCGAAGGCGTGGCCGGTCAATGGGCCGCGGCGGTGCGCTTGGGCGCGACCGGCTTGGCGGCGGGTTTCGCGGCAGCACCGGCCTGTACCGGCGCAGAATCCCATCCGCCGGCGGGGATCGCCACATTGATGGCGTCGTCGGGCTGCGGTTCCGGCGTGAAGGTCTGGATCGCGAGCTTGGCCGCAGCCAGCGACTGGGCATCGAGCCGCTTGGCGATATCGTCGCGCTTGCGCCCGGAATCCGCATCGCCCTGTGCCGCGGCGAGGCTGAACCATTTGAAGGATTCGGCGAGGTTCTGTTCGACGCCGATGCCGCGGGCATAGAGGATGCCGAGGTTGAACTGGCTGTCGGCGACGCCGCGATCGGCGGCCTTGCGGAACCATTGCGCAGCGTTCTTGTAGTTGGCACCC
Source organism: uncultured Alphaproteobacteria bacterium (assembly GCA_963790595.1). Lineage (GTDB taxonomy): Bacteria > Pseudomonadota > Alphaproteobacteria > Rhizobiales > Xanthobacteraceae > Bradyrhizobium. The sequence goes on from CAWBPE010000022.1 coordinate 117,303, forward strand.
TTGCCGTCGCCATCGGCGTCGAGCACGGCCAGATTGTGCATCGCCTTGGCGTTGCCGCGCTCGGCGGCCTGCATGTAATAGCGCCGTGCGGTGTCGATGTCCTTCTTAACGCTGAGGCCCTTTTCGTAAAGGGTCCCAAGCCGGAACACCGCCGGCACCACGCCGGCTTGCGCCGCGCGGTCATACCATTTCGCGGCTTCATCGAAATTCGAAGTCACGCCTTTGCCTTCGGCATAGCGCACGCCGATCTCGTAGGCAGCCGTCGGATCGCCCTTGAGGGCAGCCGCGCGCAGCACCGGTCCGCCGATCGAATCGGGCAGCCGTTCGCTCGCGGGAATGGCCACCAAAGTGAGCTTGCCGTTACTTGGCGCGATTGTCTTGGACGGAATCGTGCCGGTGACGTCGCTATTGGTTTGCGGGATCGCGACCGACGCGGTGCCGTTGGGAGCATCGGGCGCGGCACTATTATTGAACGACTGCCGTCCGATCGGGGTCGGCGAGGTCATCGAAGGTGCGGCGGGTGCCGGCTTGATCGCGTCTCCGGCGGGCGCTTGGATAGCGGGCGGTGGCTCGCTCGAACTTTCGGTCGCGGCTTGCGGCGCGCTGCCGCTGTCGAGCAGGTTCATGGCCATCTTGAAGGTGCCGAGCACGATCACGACCACGCTCGCGCCGACCAGCAGCGAGCGAATCTTCGAGGTGATGGTCGATGCTTCCTTGGCCTGACCGTTGGCGGATTGTTTGGCTGCGCCGCGACCGCCCTTGGCGTCCGGCGGTGCAGCTGCGGCGGCCTGGGCTGCGCGGCGCGCCGCGGCAATGAAACTCGACGTACTGACCGGCCCGCTCGGGCTCGCTGGAATGCCGCTGATGGCGCTTTCGGAAGCCGCGATGCGTTCGGTCGGCGAAGCCACCCGTGCGCTCGGCCGGGTGCCGGGCTCAAGCGGATGATCGGGCGGCAGGTCCGGCTCGATTGCAACGCGCGGCTGCGTCGGCACCAGAATTTCGCTGATGGCTTTTGGCGCAGCGGCGGCGACAGATTGCGTCGACGGCGAGGCGGCATGAAACTCCCGCGGTGCTGCGGCGAAATGTTCCGGTTCCGGTGCGGCGACGGGATTCGGCAATTCGGGTTTGGGATGCGGCGCCATTGCGACCCGAGGCGCGGCCCCCTGCGGCGGGACATAGGCGGGCGCTGGCGGGGTTTCCGGCTGCGGTGCTGCAGGCTGGGTGCGGACCGCGCGCAGATCGCCTTCGATCATCGCGAGACGATCGACCACATGGCCGAGCGTGTTGTGAACGGCTTCGAGCGAATCCTGGGTGTGGCGACCGGCTTCCGACTGGCTGAAGCGGATGTCGGACAATTCGCGCTTGACGAGATCGACGATGCCGCTGTCGGAAGGCGCAGCCCCGCTGCGGTCGTTCTCGCTCAGCGCGGCAAAGTTCGCATGCTGGGTTTCGAGATGGCGCAGAATGTCCTGCAACCCGTCCTCGACCCTGCTGAGATTGCCGTTGCCACTGCGGTTCTCGCTGGAGGCTTCGAGGCGTTCGAGCAAATAAGAGACGCGCTGTTCGAGATGCGCGAAGGCCGAGGCGTTGTCGTTGCCGACCGGCATCCGGTCGATCCGATCGGACAAAGTCCGCAGCGCGCTTTCGAGCTGTTCGGTATTGTGGCCGGCCGCCGGGCGGCTCTCGCGGCTTTCCAGCGACGAGGTCAGCGCGGCAATGCGTTGCTCGAGGACCGCGAAAGTATCGCTTTGGCCGTCCGAACGGGTCACCAGATCGACCTTGGACGACAGCATGCGCACGTCGTCGCTCAGCCGCGCCAACGCGTCGTTGGACGCGACATTGGAGACGATGGAACGCAGCGCGGTGATGGCGCCTTCGAGCTGGTGGATCGTGGAAGGATCGTTGCTGGCGCGCAGGATCATGTCGAGCTTGGCGCCGAGATTGCGGATCGCCTCGTCATAACCCGCCAATTGTTCGGCGGGAGTGAGCGAGCGCAACGCCTGACGAATTTCGTTCAAGGCGCGTTCGATGCCGGCCAGGGCCTGGCCGTCGGTACCGCTCTGGCGGGTGTCGTCGATGCGGCGCGACAGCGAACGGATTTCGTTCTCGATCGATTCGATCGCGCGGCGCGGCATCGCTTCGGTGATGACGTTGCGAATTTCGGCGAGTTCGCTCCGGAACGCCTTGACCGATTGTTCGATATGGTCGGGACGCTGCAGCGCCTCGATCTGGCTGGTGATCTTGACCAGATGGCGTTCCAGCGACGAAAAATCCGGGCCCGCGGGCATGGCGGGCGCGATCGGCATCGAAGGCGCGATTGGCGGCGCATAGCGCGGCGGCACCGGACGCGGCGGCGGGCTATCGAGTTCGTGCTGGCGCGCCGAGATTTCGGCGATTGCGATATCGAACGAGGCCGGGCTGAGCGGCGGCGACGGGCGATAGACCTGCGAGGTATAGACTTGGGGGCTATAGACTTGGGCTGCGGCGCGCTCGACCATCTCGGCCTGGCGCTGCCTGTCGTCATATTGGGGTTGTTTCGCGGGTGCGGCGTTCGAGATCTGCGACAGCCGCGCATCCAGCCGCGAAATCGCGTCGTTCAGCTGCCGGGCGACGCCGGGATCATGACGCGCCGCATCGCTGCGCGGTGCATCGTTGCGCTGCATGTCGCCGCGGGGCGCATCGGTGGGGGGCAGCGGACGCGAAATCCGTTCGATCTGGCGGGTGATCGAATCCAGCCGCTGATGAATGTCGGCGACGTCCTGGGTTTCCTGGGGCGGCATGGCCGGCCGCTGATCGGGCAAGCGATCGGACGTCTGATCAGGCATGTAATCGGGCTTGGCGCGGAAGTTGGGCGGGGCGGGATCGCCGATGGTGGAATTGAGCCAATCGCTCAGCGACATGCCGGCCCGGCGAGCAGCGGCCTCGGCGCGCTCCCGGACGGATGGATCGATGCCTTCAACACTCCACGATACGCGCGAATTCATGCTGTCGTCCGGTTCCGAATCCGGCGCGCCACCCCGCGCCTTCAGCCTCCCCGCGCGTCCCTGATGAGAGACAATCGAATTCCGCGCAGGTCGTCTGCCTCTGGTTTCGACTTTTTCGTGTTACGGTAAATAACCGGTTAAGGAATCGGTCAGCGGGCCTCGAAAGTTAACCGGCGGGGGTGAAATCAGCGGGATTCGCCGCTGCGGTTCCCGGGGGCGAGGGCATTGAGCGCTTCCTCGCACCATTCCACCACGGCGCGCTCGTGCCGGACGCCTAGCCGAAGTGCCAGCAGTTTGCCGGTATCCGCCAGCGAGGCGGTGCCGTCGGGGAAGCGTTTGCCGAGGATATGTTCGTAGCGGGACCAGCGGTCGCGGTGGTGCTCCAGCCGCGCCATCAGGTCGGCCCGCAGGGGATCCATATCGACGCTGTCGAGCGCGTAAAGCCGTACCAACAGGTCGTCCTTGATCGACGGCGTGACGCTTGGCTTCGCGCCCCAGTGCCGGAATGCAGCCCGGCCTTCGGCGGTGAGTGTGTAGACCAGTTTGTTCGGCTTGCCGGTCTGGACCACCTCGCAGCCTTCGATATGGCCGCGGTCGCGCAGCTTGGTCAGCTCGCGATAGATCTGCTGGTGGTTGGCTTTCCAGTAGAAGCCGATCGACGAATCGAACGTCTTGGCGAGCTCATAGCCCGTCATCGGACGCTCTGTCAGGCAGGCGAGAATGGCTTCACCGAGCGCCAAGCAGCGAAACTCCAAAGTATCCTTGACTATATGCATAAATATGCATATGCGTCAATGAGCATATAAATGGTGTCCGCTGCGCCTTTCACGCCCAGGAGACGGCCGATGAGCATGACCGCCCTCGACAAGTGGTACAGCTACATAAAGTCCCACGACGACACGGCACTCTGGGACCTGCTTCACCCCGATGCGGTATTCGAAAGTCCGGTCGTGCATACGCCACAGCGCGGACGCGAGATCACCTTCAAATATCTGTCGGGCGCGGAAAAGGTGCTGGGTGGTCCCGGCTTCGTCTATACCGGCGAATGGCGCAGCGATGACGGCGCGGTGCTCGAGTTCGAAAGAGAAATCGACGGAGTCAAAATCAACGGCGTCGACATCATCCGTTTCAGCGACGATGGCCGGATCGTGCATTTCAAGGTGATGGTGCGTCCGCTCAAGGCGATCAACCTGTTGCACCGCCTGATGGGCGAACAACTCGCTGCCGCTGCAAAATAAAAGCCGTGCCGTGAGGTCGCAAGATGATTCATAGCTGCGCCAGACGCCCGGAACCGGCTAAGGTCCATTTCTGGAACGCCAGCGATTCCTGCACCGAGAAACTCACTTAAAAAAATCCGCTAACTCAAAGCCTGCCTGTCCGCCTGCCGGGAGAACGCCATGCCGATCTACAAAGCCCCT
>CAWBPE010000023.1:0-172997 GCA_963790595.1 uncultured Alphaproteobacteria bacterium
AAATCCGGGGCTTTTTGGCCGCTTAAGTCCGGGCAAATCGGGCTGAAAACAGCAAATCCGAGAGGTTGGAGTCCAAATCTCGCCGAGAGCGTCGCTTTGGGCTCGGTTCAAGGACTGGCTGCCAGACCGACCAATTCTCAGCTGACCATGTCGATCCGGCCATCCCCAAGCCGATAAACCCCGCCGGCGACCTTGAGTTTACCCTGCTCGACCGCGGCGCTGAGGATCGGCGTAGCCGAACGTAATTTGGCGATGGTGTCGACCACGTTCTGCCGGATCGCTTTTGAAAGCGTATCGCCACCTTGCTGCAATACGGCCTTCACCGCCGGCGCCAAACCTGTGACCAGCGACGGCAGGTGTCCCGGCAACGTGGTGTCGTCCTTGAGGGATTTGATGGCCGCATCGACGGCGCCGCAGCTGTCGTGACCCAGTACCAAAATCAGGGGCGTATTCAGAACGGCGACGGCATATTCCAGGCTCGCCACCGTTTCCGCATTGGCGAAATTGCCGGCCACGCGGCAGACAAACAGATCACCCCGGCCGCTATCGAAGGCATATTCGGGTGCGATGCGTGAATCAGCGCAGCTCAATATCGCCGCGTAGGGATTTTGACCTCCCGCCAGCGCCTCGCGTTCATGCTTGAAGTCGTGGCGCAGCGACACGCCCTCGAAATAGCGCGTGTTGCCCTTCAACAGACGTTCGAGCGAAGCATCCGGCGACAATACGTTTTGCGGCTTCGGCGGCGCCTTCATTTCCTTGGCGCCGGCTGCGTTTGCCAGCGACAGACCCATGGCCGCAACCGCACCGAAAAGCACGCCGCGCCGCGAAGGTCCAAACCGGTGAATCGAATTTTGGCGGCACATCTCGCACATGACGCATTCTCCCCGGTTCACATCATCCACACGGTTCTTACCACAGCGCTGTTTCCGTGTCGCCTTACGGTTGCATCGATGCGCCAGCATCCTCAGGCAGAATGCCCCGCAACCAGGCCATATCGCTCTGCACAACGCCAAGCGTTTCACGAAACACCCGGAATTTGCGCCAGCCACGCAATGAACCGGCCTCACGCAACTGTTAGGCGACGGCCTCGCTCCCGGTGGATAGATTGAAACGATCGCTCGTTGGCGCGCCAACCACACTTGGTACAACCAGACTTGGGAGAGTGCGCCATGAAACGTTTCCTGTTTTCGGGTCTGGCTGCGCTGTTTATTTCGACGGCGCCCTCAATGGCGCAAACCGTCGCGCCGGTCGACCTTGTCAAACAGGCCGTCGCCGCCGCCGGCGGTGTCGAGGCGTTGCGTGCTGTAAAAGGCATAACGCTCAAGGCGGACGCCCAATTCTGGGAGCCTCAGCAAAGCTACGTCGCGGACGGAGAGCCTCGCTTCATCGGTGATTCCAAACTCACCATCACGTGGGACGGCGAGAAGGACATGGCGCGATCCGACTGGGATCGCGACTTTAAATATCCTTTCGCCGAGAAGGTAAAATACAGCGAGATCGTGACCCCGATGTTCGGCGCCGTGTCGACGGCGAAGGGCGATGTCCCGATGTCGAACATTCAATTCGCCACCTATAGGCGCGAGCTTGAGCGGGCCTCGCCGGTTCTGCTTCTGGAGGCGCTCGACGCACCACAGAAACTCTCGCCGCTGCCGGATCAGATGCTCGACGGCAAGCCATTGCCTGCGATCGCTTTCACCGATGGCGATGCAAACTTCACCATATTGTTCGATCGCACGACCAAGCTGCCTGCTGCGGTGCGCAGCCTCGACGACGACGCGATCTACGGCGACGTTAAATACGATCTCGTCTTCAGCGACTGGAAGCCGGTAGGCGGGATCAAGATGGCGTACACCCAGGTGTACAGGGTCAACAATGTCGACGTCGGCCATCTCACCTATCGGGAAATCCAGATCAACCCGTCAATCCCGTCCGAGACCTTCACGATACGCGACGAGGGCCGCAGGGAGGCGAAGATGCCGGCATCGGGATCGGTGCCCTATCAATGGGTGATCCGCCGCCTGTTTCTCGGTCGTTTCCTGGATAGCGACACGGTGAACTATCCTGCGGCGGCCCCCGGGCTCAAACTCGTCGAATTGGCGCCGAACGTGCAATTCGTGACCGGCGGCACGCACAACAGTCTGATCGTTGCGCGCAAAGACCACCTTGTCGTTTTCGACGCTCCAATCAACGAATGGCAATCGCGCTGGACCATCAATGCGGCAAAGGCGAAGTACCCCGGCAAACCGGTAAAATTTCTCGTGCTCACGCATCATCACAACGATCATACCGGTGGCGCGCGAACATATGTAGCCGAAGGCGCGACCGTCATTGTGGCGGCCCCGAACAAGGCGCATTTCGAAACCATGTTTCGTGCGCCGCACACGGTGAAGCCGGACGAGCTTCAAAACAATCCGAAGCCGGCAAACATCGTCGAATTCAAAGACCAAATGGCGCTTAAAGACGAAGGCGGCGACATCCAGCTCTACGCCGTTGAGAATGCACACTCCGACGGCATGCTGATCGGCCACGTCGTCCATGAGAATATCGTGTGGGTTACCGATCTGTATTCGCCAATACGCGACAAAGACCGGTCGGAGTGGTTCGTCGGCTTCTACGAGAGCCTGAAGAAGCTCGGCATCGCACCGGACCGCATTGCAGGCGGCCATGGCGGCGTCGTGCCGAGTTCCACGATGGAAGCCATCATGGCTGGGAAATAGTCAGGCCCAATTCCGCGGCGGCAAGCAGCCTTCTTCGGCCGCCTGCACCGCAGGCTCTTGGGCGCTGCACCGCAGGCTCTTGGGCGAATGTCTAAAGCGTCTGCACGTCCACCACGCCCGAGACCGCCTTGATCGCGCCGGCGATCTGCGGCGAGACCTTGAAGCGGCCCGGCAGCTTCATTTCCACCTCGGTTTCGAGGTCGAGCATCATGACCAGCGACACGTCGCCGTCTCCGGCACCGCCGGTCGAGGGCGCCGGTTTGGCCGGCGGCTGACCGCGGGCCGGACTACCCTGCCCTGTTTCTCCGATCTGCAACCGCTTGGCTATGGATTCGAGCGGCTTGGTGTCGCGAACGAAGATGCGCAGACCCTTTTGGGTCTTGGCCGCCGCATCATCCAGCGGCTCGGCATGCAGCACGCGCGCGCGAACATCTTCGCCCTGCAATTCGGCACCGAGTTGCAGCAGCACCGCCGCGCCGGGTTCCAGCACTTCGCGGTATTGCGCAAGTCCCTCGGAAAACAAAACGGCTTCGAAATGGCCGGTCGGATCCGACAATCCGATGATACCCATCTTGTTGCCGGTCTTGGTGCGCCGCTCCATCCGCGACACCACGGTTGCGGCAACCTTGCCCGCGGTCGCGCCGGTTTTGACCGCGCGCGAAAATTCCGCCCAGGACTGCACGCGCAGGCGCTTGAGCACGACGGCATAATCGTCGAGCGGATGGCCCGACAGGAAGAAACCGATCGCGTCATATTCGCGCCGCAGCCGGTCGGCCGGCAGCCACGGTTCGATCTGCGGCAGCATGATGGTCGGCGCGTCGGCCGCACCGCCGAACATGTCGTTCTGGCCGACGGTCGCGGCCTCGTGGCTGCGCTGGCAGGCCGCCAGAATCGCCTCGGAGCCCGCGAACACCCGCGCACGATTGGAATCCAGCGAGTCGAATGCGCCGGCGGCGGCCAAACTCTCGATCACGCGCTTGTTGATCGCGCGTGGATTAACCCGGGCCGCGAAATTGGCCAATGACGTGAACAGACCCTCGCGGCGCGCCTCGACGACCAGTTCGACCGCCTGCGGGCCGACGCCCTTGAGCGCCGCCAGCGCGTAATAGATGGTGTTTTCGCTGACCTCGAAGGTGGCGCCGGAGCGATTGGCCGAGGGCGCTTCCACCTTGATCCCGAGCCGCTGCGCCTCGGCGCGAAATTCCGACAGCTTGTCGGTATTGTTGAGGTCGAGCGTCATCGACGCCGCCAGGAATTCGACGGGGTAATGCGCTTTCATGTAGGCGGTGTGGTACGACACCAGCGCGTAAGCTGCGGCGTGGCTCTTGTTGAAACCATAGTCAGCGAATTTGGCCAGCAGTTCGAAAATCGTATCGGCCTGCCCTTTCGGCACACCGTTCTTGACCGAGCCCGCGATAAAGCCGGCGCGCTGCTTTTCCATCTCCGAGCGGATCTTCTTGCCCATTGCGCGCCGCAACAAATCGGCTTCGCCGAGCGAGTAGCCGGCCATGACCTGCGCGATCTGCATCACCTGTTCCTGGTAGATGATGACCCCAAAAGTTTCCTTCAGGATCGGCTCGAGCATCGGATGCAGATATTCCGGCTCTTCATCGCCGTGCTTGCGGGCGCAATAGGTCGGAATGTTCGCCATCGGGCCCGGGCGATACAGCGCCACCAGCGCGATGATGTCCTCGAAACGGTCAGGCCGCATGTCCACCAGCGCGCGGCGCATGCCCTGACTTTCAACCTGGAACACGCCGACGACCTCGCCTTTGGCCAGCATCTGATAACTGGGCGCATCGTCGAGCGGCAACATCGTCAGATCGAGATCAATCCCGCGCTGCTTGAGCAGCTTCACCGCGACATCGAGCACCGTCAGTGTCTTCAAGCCGAGGAAGTCGAATTTGACGAGGCCCGCGGGCTCGACCCATTTCATGTTGAACTGGGTCACCGGCATGTCGGATTTCGGATCGCGGTAGAGCGGCACCAGTTCGCTGAGCGGCCGGTCGCCGATCACGATACCCGCGGCGTGGGTCGATGCATGGCGGGTCAGACCCTCGAGGCGCTGCGCGATGTCGAAAGCGCGCGCGACCACCGGATCCTCGTCGCGAAACGCCTGCAGCTTCGGTTCGCTCTCGATCGCCGCCGCCAGCGTGACGGGTGCGGCGGGATTTTGCGGCACCAGCTTTGTCAGCCGGTCGACCTGCCCATACGGCATCTGCAGCACACGTCCGACGTCGCGCAGCACGCCGCGCGCCTGCAGCGTCCCGAAGGTGATGATCTGCGCGACCTGATCGCGGCCGTAGCGCTGCTGCACGTAATCGATGACCTCGCCGCGGCGGTCCTGGCAGAAGTCGATGTCGAAGTCCGGCATCGAGACACGTTCCGGATTGAAAAATCGCTCGAACAGCAGGCCAAACCTGATCGGATCGAGATCGGTGATCGTCAGCGCGTAGGCGACCAGCGATCCCGCGCCGGAGCCGCGGCCCGGGCCGACCGGAATGCCCTCGGCCTTGGCCCATTTGATGAAGTCCGCGACGATCAGGAAGTAGCCCGGATACTGCATGCGGGTGATGACGTCGATTTCGAAGGCGAGTCGCGCCCGGTAGTCTTCCTCCGACACGCCCTGCGAAAGGCCGTGCACCTTGAGCCGGTTGGTCAGGCCCTCTTCGGCTTGGCGGCGCAATTCCATCGCCTCTTCGCTGACCGCATCGGCCGCGTTGACGGCCGCACCGACCGTGAAGCGCGGCAGGATCGGCTTGCGCGTCTTGGGACGGAACGCACAGCGCTCGGCAATCTCGACCGTCGAGGCCAGCGCCTCCGGAATATCGGCAAACAGCACCGCCATTTCGGCGCGGGTCTTGAAACGGTGGTCCGGCGTCAACTGCTCGCGGTCGGTCTCGGCGATCAGACGCCCACCGGCGATGCACAGCAGCGCATCATGGGCTTCGTAATCATCGGCGGCCGCGAAATGAGGCTCATTGGCCGCGACCAGCGGCAGACCTTTGGTGTAGGCTAGATCGATCAGAGCGGCCTCGACGCGGCGTTCCTTATCGAGCCCGTGGCGTTGCAGCTCGACATAGAGCCGGTCGCCAAAAAGGCTCGCCAGCCGGTCGCAGCGGACGGCGGCGAGCGCGGCCTGATCGGCATGCAGCGCCAACGAGATCGGTCCTTCCGGACCGCCAGTCAGCACGATCAGATCCTCGGCATCGCCTTCCAACCATTCGAATTTGATGTGCGGGGATTGATGGGTCGGGGTTTCCAGGAACGCCCGCGAGTTCAGCCGCATTAGGTTGCGATAGCCGCGCTCGCGTGCCGCCAGCAGCACGATCCGCGACGGCGCTGAGGCCATCGCGTTGCGGGCGTTCGGGTCCTGATCGCCGAAATCGACCGCAAGCTCGCAGCCGATGATCGGCTGGATGCCGTAGCCGGCCATCTTGTCGGAGAATTCCAGCGCCCCGAACATGTTGTCGGTATCGGTCAGCGCCAGCGCCGGCTGCCGGTCCGCCTTGGCCAGTTCGCCGAGCTTCTGGATCTTGATCGACCCCTTCAGCAGCGAATAGGCGGAATGGACGTGGAGGTGAACAAATCCGGCATTGGACGGATTTGCCGAAGACTTCTGCGTCATGGACGTTAGCAATCACTGGGCTTGAGGAGGCGCCGGGCGGCCCCGTGGGCCAACTCGCTCCTCAATGGTGAAGCCTCGGGCGGGATGAGTCCACGCGGAAGGCGCGATTGCCGACCGTCATCCGGCTTTTCCCCAGGCCGGTCTTTTACTCAACCTGCCGGTTCGGCCGCCGTCGGCCACATAACCTCGGGGACCGCTAACAACACCTTTGGAACCTCAGAGTTGGGGAATCAACTGTGCCCAGACTGCGATCATGCCGACAAACAGCACAATCGACGTCAATGCAGCCGCTTCTTCCACAAAAGTCTCCAACATGCCCGCCTCCTGATGTGTGAACATAGAGGGAACATAGTTCTCTTTTTGTTCTTTGGTCAAGAGTCATTTCGGGAAAGAAATCGCTTGGTTAATTGTGGGATGCCGTCCAGGGGCGATAGCTTCGCCCATCGCTATATCGATGATCAATTTAGCAAGCTGGTTGGGGTCTCAAGGGACTATTTTGCGTAACCCTGCGATCTGAGCCAAGCCACCTTTCGGCTGCCGCCCATCCAGTCATCGACATCAGCCTTGCTGATGAGGCCGCTGATGACCCTGACTTCAGCGCCCGGAATAGTTGCTTCAATTTGCCAATCGGTTTCAGTGATCCGCTTTGGCTGGAATACGACGCGGGGAGATTTGCTCATCCCGGCAATATGGCCCCGAACCGGGCCAATTCCTAGCCGTCAGCTCTGCCGCAATCAAACTGACCGATTAGCGCGCGATCGCGGTCTTTTTCCCGAACACGGGCAAGCTGCTTTTGACCGTCTTCCAGTCGAAGAAGTCATAAAGGCTGGTCCAGGCATGGACTTGCGTCTCGCAGAACACGCATTGGAAGCTGCCGGCATTGCCGGAATGCTTGTCCGGATGCTGCTCTCGCGTCGCGGTGTAATTCATCCCGCATTCGGGGCAGGAGAATTGCTCGGTTGTCCATATGCCAGCCATGCCCCGAATATGCGCCGCGAATTCCTGATTTTCCAGCCTGACGAGCTGCCGCAACCGGGCTGAGCGGGCAAAAATGGTCTTTAAGGAAATCACGGGTTAACGAAGACCGACCGATTGCGCAGGTCGGCAGCCGTTTAATCCAGCTCGACGACCTCGCCGTCCACCAGCGACACCCGCCGGTCCATACGGCCTGCGAGTTCCATATTGTGGGTCGCGATCAGCATCGCGACCCGGGTCGCCTTCACCAGCTGCATCAGCGCGCCAAACACATGGTCGGCGGTGTTCGGATCGAGATTGCCGGTCGGCTCGTCCGCCAGCAGCGCCCGTGGCGCATTGGCGACGGCGCGCGCGATCGCGACGCGTTGTTGTTCGCCGCCGGACAATTCGGCCGGACGATGTTTGATGCGATCGCCGAGGCCGAGATAGGCCAGGATTTCGGTCGCGCGCTTGACGGTCTCGCTGCGTTTGAGGCCGCGGATCATCTGCGGCAGCATGACGTTTTCGAGCGCGGTGAATTCCGGTAGCAGCCGGTGCGATTGATAGACAAAGCCAATGTCAGTGCGACGGATCTGGGTCCGGTCAATGTCCGACAGGCCGGAGGTCGGCGTGCCCCCGACATACACCTCGCCGTCGTCGGGGCTCTCCAAGAGGCCGGCGATATGCAGCAGGGTCGATTTGCCGGCGCCCGAAGGCGCCACCAGCGCGACCGACTGCCCCGCCCACAGCGCAAGCTTGGCGCCATTGAGGATAGTCAGCGTCGTTGCCCCCTGGGTGTATTGCCGTTTTATCTCGTGGAGATAGACAACCGGTACATCTTCCGCCCCCTGCTCCATCGTGCCCTCACTCGTACCGAAGCGCGTCGACAGGGTCGAGGCGAGCGGCACGCCACGATGGATACAGCGTGGCGAGGAAGGAGAGCGTCAGCGCCATGATCACGACCGCGCTGGTTTCGCCGAAATCGATCTCGGCCGGCAGCTTGGAGAGAAAATACAGCTCCGGTGAAAACAATTCGGTGTTGGTGAGCCAGGACAGGAACTGCCGGATCGATTCGATATTGAGGCAGATCAGCATGCCGACCAGAAATCCGGTGAGCGTGCCGACCACGCCGATCGCCGCGCCCGTGATCAGGAAAATCCGCATGATCGACCCCTGCGAGGCCCCCATGGTGCGCAGGATCGCGATATCGCTGCCCTTGTCCTTCACCAGCATGATCAATCCGGAGACGATATTGAGGGCTGCGACCAGCACGATCATCGTGAGAATCAGGAACATCACGTTGCGCTCGACCTGGAGCGCATTGAAGAAGGTCGAATTGCGCTGCCGCCAGTCGACCAGAAAGACTGGCCTGCCCGCCGCCTCGGTGACGGATTTGCGGAAGCCGTCGATCTTGTCGGGATTGGTGGTGAACACCTCGATCGCGGTCACGTCATTGGTGCGATTGAAGTAGTTTTGCGCCTCGGTCAGCGGCATGAACACAAAGCTCGCGTCATATTCCGACATGCCGATCTCGAACACCGCCGTCACCTTGTAGGGCTTGATGCGCGGCGTGGTGCCCATCGGGGTCACCGCGCCCTTCGGCGAGACCAGCGTGATGCTGTCGCCCGCGTGCAGCGACAGCGTGTCGGCGAGCCGGCGGCCGATTGCGACGCCCTGCCCTTCGTCGAAGCCCTCAAGCGTGCCTTGTTTGATGTTCTTGGCAATCGAAGTGAGGTTGTTGAGGTCATCGGAGCGGATACCGCGCACGAACACGCCCGAGGCGTTGAACGGCGAGGACGCCAGCGCCTGACCGTCGACCACGGGTGCAGCGAGCCGGATGCCGGCTACCGCGTTGATGCGCTCGGCGACGTCCTTCCAGTCGGTCAGCGGCGATTCCAGCGGCTGCACCAAGAGATGGCCGTTAAGGCCGAGAATCTTGTCGAGCAATTCCTTGCGGAAGCCGTTCATGACCGCCATCACGATGATCAGCGTGGCGACGCCGAGCATGATGCCCAAGAACGAGAATCCGGCAATGACGGAGATGAAACCTTCCTTGCGGCGCGCGCGCAAATAGCGTCCCGACAGCAGCCACTCGAAGGGCGCGAAAGGTTGGGTTCGAACTGGCTCGCTCATGGTTTCATCCATAGTCCGATTTTCACACGATTTGGGCTAATTGTAGCCGTGACAGCTGATAACCGGATAACCGCGGTGGATAATTCCACACCAGAGCCTTATCGGTTCTGATTTCATCAGAACCGGGCTCTAGTCTTTTGTTTTGGTGCGTTTTCTTCACGCGAACCGGTATCCACTTCGCTCGAAACCGCACTAGGTCAACCGCGCCACGACTTCGGCGGGGCTCAGGTTCTCGCGCGAACCGTCGCCGCGCCGCTTGACCTCGAGCTTGCCTTCGGCGAGTCCCTTGGGGCCGACCAGAATCTGCCAGGGAATACCGATCAGATCAGCGGCGGCGAATTTGGCGCCGGCGCGCTGGTCGGTGTCGTCATAGAGCACATCGACGCCCTTGGCCGTGAGTTCGCGATAAAGCTGCTCGCAGGCCGCATCGGTATCCGCAGAACCCTGCTTCAGGTTGAGGATCGCCGCCTTGAACGGCGCGACCGCTTCCGGCCATTTGATACCGGCGTCATCATGGCAGGCCTCGATGATGGCGCCGACCAGACGCGAGACCCCGACCCCGTAGGAACCGCCATGGATCGCGACCTCCGCGCCATCGGCGCCCGCGACCAGCGCCTTCATCGTGTCGGAATATTTGGTGCCGAAATAGAAGATCTGGCCGACCTCGATGCCTCTGGTGTGCACCTTCTTCTCGGCCGGCACTTCGCGGTCGAACCGCGCGGCGTCATGGACGTCCTCGGTCGCGGCATAGACCGAGGTCCATTGCTCGATGATCGGCGACAGATCACCCTCATAATCGACCTCTTCGCCGGGCACCGGCAAATTCAGCACGTCGCTGTCGCAATAGACGGCGGACTCGCCGGTTTCCGCCAGCACGATAAATTCGTGGCTGAGGTCGCCACCAATGGGCCCGGTTTCGGCGCGCATCGGGATCGCCTTCAGCCCCATTCGCGCGAAGGTCCGCAAGTAAGCGACGAACATCCGGTTATAGGATCGCCGCGCCGCTGCCTCGTCGATATCGAAGGAATAGGCGTCCTTCATCAGGAATTCGCGCCCGCGCATCACGCCGAACCGCGGCCGCTGCTCGTCCCGGAACTTCCACTGGATGTGGTAGAGATTGAGCGGCAGGCTCTTGTAGGACTTCACGTAGGAGCGAAAGATCTCGGTGATCATTTCCTCGTTGGTCGGCCCGTAAAGCAGTTCGCGCTTGTGGCGATCGGTGATGCGCAGCATCTCCGGGCCATAGGCATCGTAGCGGCCGCTTTCGCGCCACAGATCCGCCAGTTGCAGCGTCGGCATCAACAGCTCGATGGCGCCGGCGCGGTTTTGCTCCTCGCGCACGATCTGCTCGATCTTCTTGAGCACCCGCAGACCCAGCGGCAGCCACGCATAGATGCCCGCCGCCTCCTGCCGCATCATGCCCGCGCGCAGCATCAGGCGATGCGAGACGATCTCGGCCTCTTTCGGATTCTCTTTAAGGATGGGCAGAAAGAACCGCGACAATCTCATGGGATTTCTCAAAGAATTGGTGGAGCATTCGAAGAAAGCAGTGAAACCGGATCAGATGCCAAAACACAAGGGCGGCGGCCGACGAAAAGACCCCCAAAAAAGCCGCTAAGCTTCCGGATTTCCTGTTGTTTTGCGGGATATCTTGAGCGTGCGATTAAGGCGCGAAAGCGTCGCAAACCGCGCAGAGACGAAAAATCCCGGTGCGGGGTTCAGCGCCCGGGCACGTCCAGATCGTCTTCCAAGGTGATCTTCTTGAAGTCCGTGATCAGGGCATCAATGCGCATGTGCCAATGCCCCGGATAGGGCAGCGGCACATCAGAGACATGCCAATAGCCGTCGGCGCCCAGCACGGCCTTGCGCTCCAGCGCTTCGATGCCGCGCTCCGGCAGGCTCAGAAACAGGGTGGCTTCCTTCGCCTCCAGCGGACTGGCATCGCCATTCATCAGCTGCAGCACGAAGCTGTCGGTGCCGACCGTGCCGGGTGATACCAGCACCTGAAACATCGCCGTCTCGGTGTGGATATGGACCGCCAGCGGTGTCGCGATCGCGGTGACCAGCGAACGCGGCGGCGGCGTGAAGCGCCAACCGGCGACCACCGCCAGAATAGCAATCACGACAACGCATT
The DNA here is from genome assembly GCA_963790595.1 of uncultured Alphaproteobacteria bacterium. Lineage (GTDB taxonomy): Bacteria > Pseudomonadota > Alphaproteobacteria > Rhizobiales > Xanthobacteraceae > Bradyrhizobium. The sequence goes on from CAWBPE010000023.1 coordinate 11,567, forward strand.
CGGCCAGGATCGATCGGACCAATGGCTGGATATTCGAGGGATCACGCGCGAGCGCCGGTGTCAGGCGAAAACGATTCAGCGCCGCAAGAGCCAGCAGCACCACGACCAACGCCAACTTGGTCGACAGGATCAGTCCGTATTTGGTCTCGATCAGCGCGCGAAAACTTTCCAGCTGCACGGTAGCGAGGACAAGCCCGGTCAACACCAGCACTCCGACCACCAGGACCGCCATGCGTGAAAAGCGGTTCAAGACAGCGAGCAACGACCCTGATGGCGTCAGCGCCAGCGCCACCAGTGGCGCAAGCGCGCCGATCCAGAACGCCACGCCGATCCCATGCAGAAACACCATGGGCCGGCTCAGCCATTGCGGTGGCGCTGTGGTGGCGTGTCCGCTGCTCGCCAGCGCAAGACCGACGCCTACCATCGCGAGCGCCGACAGCGTGCGCGCTGCGCCGACGCCGACGTTTCGCCGCGCAATCATGGCGGCAATCATCGCCGCTATCGCGATCATCAGGGATGTAAACAGACTGGTCGCCGCGGCGGCTTTCCACGGCGCTGATGTCACGATGTCGGAGAACGACAAATCCAACAGGTCGAGGCCCTGTAACCCCAGTGCTGTCACGGCGCTAACAAGCCCCGCAACCGAGGCAGCGGCGATCACACTCGCGCCTGCATCTCTCCGCGCCAGCCAGGCGCCGAAGAATACGCCGCCCACGCCCGCAAACAGCCCGAGATAGACGCCGATCCGCGCCAGCCAGATCAGGGGCGCCAGCCCGAAATTATCGTCCGTGCGAGCCACGGCGTTTCCTGCCGGCATGCCGACGGAAAAGGTCAGCGATCCCCCGACCGGATGTCCGTCCGCCGAGAACACGCGGTAACTGATGAACTGAGCCCCGCGCCCAAGGTTATCCGGCAGCGTTATTTCAATGGTGTCGTTGTGTGCGTTGACAAGCGCGTCATCGCGCACCCTGCCCTCGCCGTCGATCAATTTAATGGCCGCCGGCCTCACCGGTTCGTTGAAGCGCAATCGCACCATCTTTGGCGCTTGCGCCATCATGCTGCCGTCGCTGGGCTCGGTCGAAACCAGCGACGCATGCGCGGAGGCGGCCCCCGTCGTGGCGCATAGAACCGACAACAGCACAGCCAGACAGGCGATGAGGCGCATCATCCGGGCCGGATCAGGGCTTCGGCATCAATTTGACGCCGGGCGCCGGCCACTTGCTGTCATGCGCGTGCGCGGCGTGGTCGCCTTCCGGGATCTCGATCCAACGGCTCACCCCCTGCTCGCATTCCTGCACCGTCGGGAAATACAGCACCGTGTCCGGCTTCAGAGCACCGGTCAGGAAGGTGCTGATGACGAATTCGTCGTAGAAATCGTCAGGCAGCTTGCCGCCGCTCCACACCACTTCCTTGACGCCCTCCGAAAATTTGGTGCCGTGAAAATCATATTCGGCGGCGTATTTGCCCTTGATGACCTCGACATTCCAGCCGGCCTTCGGCATCGGCTTCACCGCGATCACGCCTTCGGGAATTTGAACGCGGATTTTGGTGGTGGCCGAACCGGCGCAGCCATGGGGCACTGCGAATACGGCTTTGTATCCGGCGGCGATCGTGGCCTGACGGCTTTCGAGCGTGACATGGGCGCTGGCCGAGGACGCCATCAGCGTGGCGACGGCGGCGCAAACTAACGAATAGCGGAGCTTCCACATCATCGCGCTCACATTTTCATCCCGGGCATGTTTTTCATATCCTTCTGGCCGTCGGTGTTACCTGCACCGGCGGGCCCCTGCGCGCCGATGCCCTCGACATCGAGCGAAAGCGTCACCTTGCCGGCTTTTTCGAACTCAAGGGTCACCGGCACCTTGTCGCCCTGCTTGAGCGGGTTCTTGAGATCGAACATCATCAGATGAAATCCGCCGGGCGCGAGCTTGACGGTCTTGCCGGGCTCAATCGTTAGTCCATTGTCGACCGGGCGCATCGTCATCACGCCGTTCTTCATCGCCATCTCATGGACCTCGATCTTGCCGGCGATGTCGCCGGAGGAATGAATCAGCCGGTCCGGTGCCGTGCCCTTGTTCTCGATGGTGAGATATCCGCCGCCGATCTTGGCGCCGCCCGGTGTGGCGCGGCTCCAGCCCTGCGAGATCACGAGATCGCCGGCCTTGATTTCCTCGGCGTTAACAGGTGCCGCGAACGGGGCAATGAGAAGAGCGATGCCCAAAAGCCTTGGTATGATTTGCTTCATGATATTTCCTTTCTGACGGCTTCCTGCTTTTTCATTTTGTTTCAGAGCGAGTATTTCGCGGCGAGAACGAAGGTCCTGCCGGGAAACGGATGGAACAGGAAGTATTGCTCGTTGAAGATATTATCGATCCCGAAATCGAACGAGAAATTTTGGGTCGCGTTGTAGTGGATCTTCATGTCCACGACGAGGAACGGATCGAAGGCCTGATAGACGTGTTGCGTGGTGTCGGTATTATCAAGGGTCGCAAATTGCTTGCCGGTATAGCGCGCCGCCACCGTATAGGCCCAATTGTCGTTCGGCCGATAAGTAACACCGAACGTCGACCGCCACTCCGGAACGTTGGGAACCTCTTTGCCGACAGCCGTCGTGCCGCCGATCGTGCTGACGAAGGTCGGATCACTGAGAATACGCGAGTCGACATAGGTTACGCTGCCGAACAGCTTCAAGCCGGTAATGCCGACATTGTTCTTCTCGCCTGACAGTTCGACGCCCTGCAGCCGGATCGCCTGTACATTGCCGATGGTCGTTGTGGGGGTTTGGGCACCGGTAACAGGATTGGCGACATTGGTAGTTTGCGAGATAATCGCGTTGTTGACCCGTTCTTCGAACAGCGTCAGCCGGGCGCGGCCGTCATTCCATTTGCGCTCGATGTTCAATTCTCCGTTGATGTCCTGTTCCGGCGTCAGGCTGGGATTGGCGAAGGTCGCAATACCGCCGACCGTGATGTTCTGATAAAGTTCGGTCACCGTCGGATAGCGATAGGCCTCACCGAAATTGGTGGTGATGTTCCACTCCTTGTTCGGGTCATACGACAGCGATGCTTTCGGCGAAAAGTTAGTTGAGTTGAGTCCGGGTTGATTAATTGCCGCCGGAGGCGGGTTGATCACGCCCGTGGTGGCATTTGCCGTCGTATTCAAGTTGAAGCCATTCAGGGCCTGCCAACTCTCCAGCCGCCCACCGAGCGTCAGTTTCACGTTTGGCAGGATCTTCCAGGCATCCTGCGCCCATGCGGCACCGGTGCGGGTTTCGCCGAGGCTGTCCGAGTAGAGCTGGCCGGTACCGGTCGTGGACGTCGTAGTCCAGACCGTTGATTGGAAAACCGGATTTTCCAGTTGGTATCGGTCGCCATGAAACCCGAAGCTGATTTCCTGCGGCCCATCATACCCGAACGGCCGCCAAATGCCTTTGGCATCGCCGTTCTGCCAATTGGTGCCGTCATTGCGCGTGATCTTGCCGTTCAGTGAGTAGCCGGGACCGGAGGGAGCGACGGTGAAGGGATTAAGCAGGATATCCTGCAGATAATTGTAGCTCGATATGGACAAGTCGAAATCGTAAACGCCCTTGGTATCGCTCTTGAGCGACACGGCATTGCTCATTTGGGTCTGATCCCAAGTGTATTTGTTGCTGGCAAACGTGCTTTGACCGCCCAGGGTCGGTTGGCCCGTGATGGTCGAGGTTAGATAGGTCTGCGGATTGGACGTCTGGATGTTGTTCCAGATTCCAAACGAGTATGTCGCCTGCACCAGCGGCGTCACATCATAAGCGACCTTGAAATTGCCGGAGGTCTGTTCCGAATGCGCCAGCGCGCCGGTGCCGATCACGTTGGCGACGCTACCCGTTCGGCTCAAGGCACCGATGGCTCCGATGGTAGTTGGGGGACCAACACCCAGAGGAGTGATGGAAGTGCCGAAGGTCGTGTAGGTCAGCGGCTGCTGATAGCTGTTCAGATAGTTGGCGCTGACCAGAAAGGATACCGGTCCCTTGCGGTCACCCGCGGCCGCGCTGGTCTGGCTGGTCACATAGGTGTCCTTGGTGCCGTATTGATCCCACGGCATCACCGACACCGTTTCCTTAACAACGGCAAATGGCTTGTCCGGCATCTTCGAGGTGATCAGCAACACGCCGCCGATCGAATTGCCGGGGTAAGCGGCCGAGTACGGCCCGTTGAGAAAATCGATGCGCCCGATCGATTCAGGCGAAATCAAATTCCAGTGCGGCGAAGCGCCCGAATTGTTGTTGCCGATCAGCGCCGAGACCAAAAGGTCATCGTAATAGATCAGTGTGCGCGCGCTTGAACCAAGCCCCCAGCTTCGCGTCGCAAGCACGGCCTGGTTGTCGCCGTCGTTGCGTTTGCGCACGAACAGGCTCGGCAGGTATTTAACCGCGTCCTCGGGGTCCTTGAGGTTGATGGTCTCGTCGATCTGCTTCGATGTAATGCTGAAGGATTCCTGCGGAAGCTGAAACCTCTGCTTGATGGGCGGAGTGCCCAGCGAGCCGTTTGCGCTATCCTGGGCGCTCTGCCCAACGGCCGGTTTGGCTGCCGCCGTCACCACGGGCTTCTTGCGCCGCGATGTTGCCGCCGTTCGCTGAGGCGGCTTCTTGGCGGCCCGAACTGCCTGTCGTGGGCTCGGCGCCTCGACGATCACCGGCGGCAGCGACTGAGGTGCGGTCTGGGCATCGGCCACGGAAGGAATGGCGGAAAGGGCGCCGCAAAGCACCAGCGTGCTCGCGCTGCCTAAAGCATGATAACGCAACATGGAATGATCCTGACGCCGGCGCTTTGGCCGGCTTATTGAACTGCACCAACCGGCCCGCTTGTGGCGATGCCGATCGTTCGGATGTTCGCTAGGTCAGGAAAAGGACGGTGGCGCGCGCGCCTGCGCGTTCGAGCCGACTCGGATGGCCGGCATCGGCTCCGCTGCTTCCAGCCATGATATCCGCTGGTATTGACGCTGCAGCGTTACAAAAATGAGCGGCGGGGAAGCGAGAGCCACGCTGGCGGCGTGGCCGGCACCGCAGAACGCACAGCATTCGCCGTGATCATGTTGCGTCTTGGCGGGAGCCGTCTGCGAAGCGGAAGAAGATGCTGTTTCGGTGCAGATCGACGCCAAATACAGGGGATCGCTGGTCGCATAAGCCACCACGCGAAAGGCCGCGATCGGTGCAATGAGTTGCACCAGCACCGCCAACAGTACGATTGGAATGAATAGTTCCAGCCGTCGCCGCATCGTTTTCCCCAAGAGCCCTTGGCTTACGTAGCACCCGGATTAACGCTTGTCGAGAATAGTTAAGGCAACTGCGTCATACCGTGAATTCTTCCCCGAATTTATTGATCGGTACTCACGACGCTCATTGGCGTTTTATTCCCAAGGCTCACATCAATTTTGGCATCAGCCGCAATCGCCGCATCCATCAATGCGGATTTCCATCGCCCGGATACGTCCTTCGTCGCGAACGAAAGGCTCGGGGAATAAACCCAGACTTCGGCCGGTCTCGTTTGAGCCGGCGCAAATAGCGGCGGCTCGATGCGGGCACACCGCAATAGCAAATCGAACGAGGATATTTCTATGCGGCGTAGAAAAATGGCGACGATCCTGACGGCGACGGTTCTTCTTTCGGTGCTGTCGATCGATACGGTATTTGCGCAGTCCACCCCCGTCACAACGGCTGCATTGAACGGCGATCCGGCTCGCGGAGAGACCCTCTATCAAGGATGTATGGATTGTCACTCGATCGATAAGAACGATGTGGGGCCGAAACATCGCGGCGTGGTTGGACGTCGCGCGGGGATCGTTGAAGGCTTCCGGTATTCCGACGCTTTGAAAAACTCAGGCCTGACCTGGGATGAACCCACGCTCGATCGCTGGTTAACCAATCCCGGTGCGCTGGTGCACGGGGCGCGAATGTTCTATCTCGTCAAGAACCCGCAGGATCGCGCGGACATCATCGCGTACCTCAAGCAACAGAAATAGGTGAGCGGTTTTTGGAATCACCCGTTTTCCTTCCTGCCTCCTATACTTACTATAATACCTCTTTAAGGTCGAATTCAGTTCGCCTGTGACGAAATTCCATTCATTTCAGAAACTGCTCGAATTTTGAACAATCGTTGCTGAGAATGATGACAACCGCAGAAAGATAGGCTACCAGTTCGGGCTCAGGCTGACCGCAAGGTTGAAGTCTGGTGGTCCAAGTCTCGGGAGGAGCCCTGGCGCGCACAAGCAGCGTCGCCCCGCTAAATCAAGATCAAATCCAACTTTGCGGGGAAATAGGGTCGACACAATTTTCAGAGCAGGGCACCGCGCCCTGCTCTTTTTCTTTTTCGAAGGTTCTTTCCGAACGGCCTGCTCACGCTGCTCATTTCCGCGACACGCGGGCGAGCATTATTCCCGTTCGAGGAAATTCGATCCGATGTCGGCCTTCTTCTTGATCGGATCGAAATCGCAATAAACGCCATCGGCATAGAGCGTATAACTCGAAACGACGCGATACTTGTCGAGCTTGACCGAATTCAAGCCGATCACGTTGGTCATGGTCCCGCCATTCCATTTGAACGGCGTGGTGCTCGGCGCCTTTTCGCAGGCTGCCACGGCTTCCGCGAAAACGGAGCCTTCGACAAACGCCTTGATGGTCCGAAGCTGCACCGCCATTCGCCAATTCAGGTAAAAGGACCCCGCAAGACCGGCAATCGTCAGAATCAAAAGCCCTGTCATGATTCTTTGAAACTTCATTTCCTGTTCTCCAAACCCGCACGCATCGATAAAATATCAATCAGCGCGGAACACTCATCGGAACACCCATCAGGCTCGACAGGCGGTCGATGCTGAGAAGACCCTCATTATAGGCCCATACCGAGAGAGCAAAGAGGATCGCCGATATAACGGTGGTCCAGATCAGCTTGCGGCCCATCTGGCTCGCGACCGGCGCACCGGGATCAGTGCCGGGACTGCCCTCGCCGTCCTCATGCTGGCTGCGAACGCCGAACGGCAGCGTCAGAAACAGCACGATCCACCACATCACGAAGTAGATCGCGAACCCGGTCGAGATTGTGTAGGCCATCGCGGCTTAAGCCTGTTCTATTTCGACGAGCGCGCCGGAAAAATCCTTGGGGTGCAGAAACAGCACCGGCTTACCATGGGCGCCGATTTTGGGCTGCCCGTCGCCAAGCACCCGCGCGCCTTCCTTGATCAGCGCATCACGCGCCGCGATGATGTCGGGCACGTCGTAGCAGATGTGATGGATGCCGCCGTCGGCATTGCGCTCGAGGAATTTGGCAATCGGCGAGGTGTCGCCGAGCGGCTGGATGAATTCGATCTTGGTATTGGGCAGCGTTACGAACACGGTAATGACGCCGTGCTCGGGCAATGGCACGGCCGCGGAGATATCGGCGCCGAACGCCGCGCCATAGATCCTGGCGGCCTTTTCGGCATCTCCAACCGCAATCGCGACGTGATTGAGCCGGCCCAGCATGACGCTCCTCCGTATTTCCTTCCCTGCGCGCGTTCATCGGCTGTTGCCGAACGCGGGCGATATTAAACCGTCAGGACGTGAACATAGCACAGCGGCTTCTTGCCCCAATGCTCGTTGATGACAGCACGCACGGCCCGGCGCACCAATTCCGCCATCGCATCGGGGTCGCGCCGCCGCGCGCGCGGCAACCCTTCCACGGTCGAAACCACGACATCGAACACGATCTCGTCAATGATTTCGCCCGCCATATTCTTCTCGGGCATGCCCACGAGATCGACTTCGGGATCGTCGGCCAATTCGCCCTTGTCGGTCACGGCGATCGCGACAAAGGCGCAGCCGGCGAAGCCCAGTTTGCGCCGCTCTACAACCGCGCGCGATTTGGAATCCTCCAGGATCGAACCGTCCCTGTAGATCCGGCCCGATGGCAGTTCCTCGATCACGGCGGGATCGCCCGGCCCCAGTTTGACCAGGTCGCCGTTGCGGCAGATCAGGACCTTCGGCACGCCCGCGGCCCGCGCCAGCTTGGCGTGCTCGAACAAATGCAGCGCCTCGCCGTGGACCGGGATCAATAGTTGCGGGCGCACCCAGGAGATCATGTCGCGCAATTCGTCGCGGCGCGGATGGCCGGAGACATGGACGAGATGAGTGCGGTCGGTGATCACCTCGACGCCCTGCGTGATCAGGCCGTTGATGATGGCGCCGACCGCCTTTTCGTTGCCGGGGATGGTGCGCGAGGAAAAGATCACGCAGTCGCCCTTGTTGAGCGTGACTTGCGGATGGTCGTCATTGGCAATGCGCGACAGCGCCGCGCGCGGCTCGCCCTGGCTTCCCGTACACAGCGCCAGCACCTTGTCGGGCGGAAAATGCCCATAGAGATCGGCGCCGCGGAAATTCTGCACGCCGTCGAGATAGCCGGTTTCCCGCGCCACCTGCACCACGCGCTCCATGGCGCGGCCGACCACCACCACCTCGCGGCCCGCCGCCTTCGCGGCATCGGCGACGGCGCGCAACCGCGCGACGTTGGAAGCGAAGGTCGTTACGGCGACGCGACCTTTGGCCGCTTTCACCAGTTCGATGATGGTCTTGGCGACTTCGGCCTCCGAGGGCGAGCGCCCTTCCCGCACCGCATTGGTGGAATCGCCGACCAGCGCCAGCACGCCGGCGTCGCCGAGTTCGCGCAACCGCCGCTCGTCGGTCGGCTTGCCGATGATCGGGGTCGGATCGATCTTCCAGTCGCCGGTATGCAGCACGGTGCCGACCGAGGTGTGGATCGCCAGCGCGTGGGATTCCGGAATCGAATGCGCAACCGGAATGAACTCGACCGTGAACGGCCCGAGATCGATGCGGCCGCCTGATGGCACCACCGTGACCGGGATTTTCGGCGGATTGCGCTCGGACGCGCATTTGGCTTCGAACAATGCGGCGCTGAACTGGGTCGCGTAGATCGGGCATTTTAGTCTGGGCCAGAGATCTATGATGGCGCCGAAATGGTCTTCATGGGCATGGGTCAGCACGAGGCCGACCAGATTCTTGCGTTCCTTTTCCAGGAAACGGACGTCCGGCATGATGGTGTCGATGCCAGGCAGATGTTCTTCGTCGCCGAAGGATACACCGAGGTCGATCGCGAGCCATGATCGCTGATGGCGATTGCCGAGGCCATAGATCGACAGGTTCATGCCGATCTCGCCGACGCCCCCCAGGGGCGCAAAGGTCAGTTCATCCGGGCGCGCCATCAGGCCGCTCCCGCCGACGCGGCCGCGCCGAAATAGACGTCTCCCGCCGATATCGGAACCTGCTTCCCGTCGGGCGTCCTGACGATCATGCAGCCGGTTTCATCGATGGTGTCGAATATCCCCTCTATTGTGGAGGCGCCAGTATGAACGGCGACCGGCTGTCCGAGCCCCGCGGCGCGCGCCAGCCAGAGCTCCCGGATTTCGCCAAAACCGCGTCCAGCGTCCCACACGCCGCGAAATTCCGCCCAGCTATCCGACAGCGCGCCGAACAGTTCGTCGGCCTCCACGTCGATGCCCAGTGCCGCCAGCGAGGTCGCAGGCGTCGGCGTGCCCTCGGGGGCCGCGACGACGTTGGTGCCAATGCCGACCACGACGGCCAGGCGATTGTCGGCCACCGTCTCGGCTTCCAGAAGGATGCCGGCGAGCTTCTGCGGTCCTGCCAAGTGCGATCTTGCCAAGACGTCGTTGGGCCATTTCAGCGAAAACTTCATGTGCTCCGATCCTGCCGTTCCCGGCGATGCCTTATGGCTTACATTTCGCAGCGCCGTCTCAAGCGCAAGTCCCGCAGCGAATCCGAGGGTCGCGGCGACCGGCGGCGCGACGTTGATAATCTCGAGGATGCTGCTGGCGAGATTGCCGCGCGGCGCGATCCAGGGACGATTACGCCGTCCGCGGCCTGCCGTCTGCTCTGATGTGACGAACCACATCGGCCCGCGCTCGCCTGCACGTGCGCGCGCCATCGCTTCCGCGTTGGTCGAGCCGATGCTTTCAAAGGCAGCGAGGCGATAACCCGCCGATATGGCTCGGGAACCGAGCGTGAATGGCATCTAGAATAGGGACTTCGCCGCAGCCGTGGCCACGCTCACAAGCGGCCCCGGATAGACGAAGAAAAAGATGTTGAAGAGGCCCGCGACCGCCAGCACCGTGCGCAATTCCATGCGCATCGGATCGAGCTTGGCGAGCGGCTCGTCGAAATACATCACCTTGATGATGGTGAGATAATAAAACGCGCCGACCACGCTGGAAAGCACGCCGACCACGGCCAGCGTGAACAATCCCGCCTTGATCGCGGCTATGAATACATAGAATTTTGCAAAGAAACCCGCGAGCGGCGGAATGCCCGCCAGCGAAAACAGAAACATGGCGAAGAAGAACGCCAGCAACGGGTTGGTCCGCGACAGTCCCGCGAAGTCGCTGATGTTCTCGATCGGCTGGCCGTTGCGCTTGATGGCCAGGATGATCGAGAAGGTGCCGAGCGTCATCGCGACATAGATCGCGATATAGACCAGCACCCCCTGTGCGCCCTCAGGCGTCCCGGCCGCGAGCCCGACCAGCGCGAAGCCCATATGGCCGATCGACGAATAGGCCATCAGGCGCTTGATGTTCTTCTGGCCGATGGCGGCGAACGATCCCAGCGCCATCGAGGCGATCGAGACGAACACCACGATCTGCTGCCATTCCAGCACGATGCCCGGAAACGCCGTCAGCGCGACGCGCGTGAATACCGCCATGGCGGCGACTTTCGGCGCGGAGGCAAAAAACGCGGTCACCGGCGTCGGCGCGCCCTCGTAGACGTCGGGCGTCCACATGTGGAACGGCACCGCCGAAACCTTGAAGCACAACCCCGCCAGCAGGAACACCAAGCCGAATACGATGCCGATGCTGCCGGCCTTGGCCGCAGCCGCGATGCCGGCGAAGCTGACCGTGCCGGTGAAGCCGTACACCAGCGAGGCGCCGTACAGCAGCATGCCGGACGACAACGCGCCCAGCACGAAATACTTCAAACCGGCTTCGGTCGATTTGGCGTTGTCGCGGTTGCTCGCCGCGACCACATAAAGCGCGAGCGACATCAGCTCGAGTCCGAGATAGAGCATGATCAGGTCGCCGGCCGAGATCAGCACCATCATGCCGAGCGTCGAGAGCAGCACCAGAATGGCGTATTCGAAGATGCGCCGGGACGGATCGGCCAGGAATTCAGTCGACAGGACCAGCGTCACGCCGGAGCCGATCAAGGCCAGTATTTTCAGGAACCGGGCAAAATCGTCGACGATGAAGCTGCCGTTGAACGTCGTCAGTTTTCCGGCCGGCAACCACAGTTCCAGCGCGCCCACGAGCACCAGCAGGCAGACCGCGAGACCGGTGACAAGGCTGGTCGTCTGCGGGCCCCGATAGGCTCCAATCATCAGCAGCGTCATGGCACCGAGGGCCAGCACAAGCTCCGGCAACACGGGCAGCAACTGATAACCTGCAAAGTTCATAATAGCGCCTTCACTGCAGCAGGGCGGCTGCCTTCATGGCAGTCACCGCGTGGCCGTAATTGGTAACGAGTTGCTGGACCGAAGCCGCGGACATGTCGAGCACCGGCTTCGGATAGACCCCGAACAGGATGGTGAGAATGACCAACGGCGCCAGCGTCAGGCTCTCGCGAAAGGTGAGATCCTTGATGGTCGCCAGCGACGGCTTGACCAGCGCGCCGAACACGACCTTCCGGTAGAGCCATAGCGCATAGGCCGCCGACAGGATCACGCCCGTGGTAGCGAAGGTCGCCGTGGTGACCGAGACCTTGAAGGTACCGATCAGCGTCATGAATTCGCCGACAAAGCCGGATGTGCCGGGCAGACCGACATTGGCCATGGTGAAGACCATGAACACCAGCGCATAGAGCGGCATCCGATTGACCAGGCCGCCATAGGCCGCGATCTCGCGGGTATGCAGGCGGTCGTAGACAATGCCGACGCAGAGGAACAGCGCACCCGAGACGATGCCGTGCGAAATCATCTGGAACACGCCGCCGGCGACGCCCTGGGTGGTGCCGGCGAAAATCCCCATCGTGACGAAGCCCATATGCGCGACTGAAGAGTAGGCAATCAGCTTCTTCATGTCCTCCTGCATCAGCGCCACCAGCGAGGTGTAGATGATGGCAATGCCGGAGAGCGTGAACACCAGCGGGGCGAAATCGTGCGAGGCCAGCGGGAACATCGGCAGCGAGAAGCGCAGGAAGCCGTAGCCGCCCATCTTCAGCAGGATCGCAGCCAGGATCACCGAACCTGCGGTCGGCGCCTCGACGTGGGCATCCGGCAGCCAGGTATGAACCGGCCACATCGGCATCTTCACCGCGAAGGAAGCAAAGAACGCCAGCCAGGCCCAGGTCTGCAAGCTTTTCGGCACCGCGGTGTGCATCAGGGCGGGAATGTCGGTGGTGCCCGCATTCCAGTACAACGCCATGATCGCCAGCAGCATCAGCACCGAGCCGAGCAGCGTATAGAGGAAGAACTTGAAGGAAGCATAGACCCGGCGCGGTCCGCCCCACACCCCGATGATCAGGAACATCGGGATCAGGCCGCCCTCGAAGAACAAATAGAACAGCACGAGATCGAGCGCCGAGAAGGTGCCGATCATCAGCGTTTCCAGGAGAAGAAACGCCATCATGTATTCGCGCACCCGCATCGTGACCGATTTCCAGCTCGCGAGAATGCAGAACGGCATCAAGGCGGTGGTCAGGATCACGAACGGCAGCGAAATGCCGTCCACACCCATGTGATAGGTGATGGCATTGGCGAGCCACGGCGCCTTTTCGACGAACTGAAAATCGGGCTGCGACGGGTCAAAGCGCATGACCAGGATCAGCGACACGGCGAACGTGATCAGCGTGGTCCACAGCGCAATCCAGCGCGAATTGCGCCGCGCCGCTTCGTCGTCACCGCGGCTGATATAGATCAGCAACGCGCCAAACACCGGAAGGAACGTAACGACGGAGAGAATGGGCCAGGTTGTCATCACTGGCCTCCCACGCCAAACATGAACCAGGTGATCAAGCCGGCGACCCCAATCAGCATCGCAAAGGCGTAGTGATAGAGATAGCCGGTCTGCAGCCGCACCACATTGCGCGTGACGTCAAGCACCCGCTTCGATACCCCGTCGGGGCCATAGCCATCGATGATATAGCCGTCGCCGAACTTCCACAGGAAGCGCCCGATCCACTTGGCCGGACGAACGAAGATCAGGTCGTAGAGCTCGTCAAAGTACCATTTGTTCAGCAGGAAATTGTAAAGCAGCGGCTGCTGTCGGGCGAGTTCGACCGGTAGATACGGCCTGCTATAATAGAATATGTAAGCGACAATCGCCCCGACAACCATCATGACGAAGGGAGACCACCCAACCCAAGCCGGGATATGATGCTCCATGTCTTCGATAATGTGGGGATTCATTTTCACCGACTCGCGGAAGAACTCTTCCACGCCGCCGCCGGCGAACAATTCCTTGAATGGGAACCCGGCCAGGAACGAACCGACCGCGAGAACCAAGAGCGGCACGAGCATCCACAGCGGCGCTTCATGCGCCGCCTCGTAGTGTTCTTGATCATGCGGTTCGCCAAAAAACGTTTTCAGGATCAGGCGCCATGAATAGAACGAGGTCAGCCCCGCAGCGACCACCGTCGCTAGGAACGCGTAAAGCGCAAATGGATTGTGCGAGGCATACGCCGATTCGATGATTGCATCCTTGGAGAAGTAGCCCGCGGTGAGCGGAAAGCCGGTCAACGCCAGCGTACCAACCACCATTACCGCAAACGTGAATGGAATCTTCCGCCAGAGTCCGCCCATGTTGCGGATGTCCTGCTCGTGATGCATCGCGTAGATCACCGAGCCCGAGCCCAAGAACAGCAGCGCCTTGAAGAACGCATGCGTGAACAGATGGAACATGCCGACGGAGTAAGCCCCCGCCCCCATCGCAACGAACATGTAGCCGAGCTGCGAACAGGTCGAATACGCCACGATGCGCTTGATGTCGTTCTGCACCAGACCCACGGTCGCCGCGAAGAACGCGGTTGTAGCGCCAAAGAACATCACCACGGCCTGCGCGTTGGGCGCGAGCTCAAACAGCGGCGATAGCCGGGCGACCATGAAGACGCCCGCGGTGACCATGGTCGCGGCGTGAATCAGCGCCGAGACCGGCGTCGGGCCTTCCATCGCGTCAGGCAACCAGGTGTGCAGCAGGAACTGGGCGGATTTGCCCATCGCGCCCATGAACAGCAGCAAACAAGTCAGGGTCAGCGCGTCGGCATGCCAGCCGAAGAAATCGATGGTCTTGCCGGCTAGGCCCGGCGCGCCCGCAAAGATCGTCTCAAAATCGGTCGAGCCGATCAGCATGAAGATCGCGAAAATGCCGAGCGCAAAACCGAAATCGCCGACGCGATTGACCACGAAGGCCTTGATCGCCGCGGCGTTCGCCGACGGCTTCTGATACCAGAAACCGATCAGCAAATAGCTCGCCAGACCGACGCCCTCCCAGCCAAAGAACAGCTGCACGAGGTTATCGGAGGTCACCAGCATCAGCATCGCGAAGGTGAACAGCGACAAATAAGCAAAGAACCGCGGCCGGTTCGGATCCTCGTCCATGTAGCCAATCGAATAGACGTGCACGAGCGACGACACCGTGTTGACCACCACCAGCATCACGGCGGTCAGCGTATCGACCCGCAGCGACCACGAGACCTGCAGATCACCCGAGGTGATCCAGGGGAACAGTGCGATCCTGACGTCGTGATGCATGAAGCCGACATCGACCAGGGCAGCCCAGGACAACGCGGCCGAAACCAGCAAAAGCCCGGTCGTGATCAATTCGGCCGCGCGCGAGCCCGCTGCCGGCGGCTCGGACACGTGATGGTCGTCGTGACCGTGGTCGTCGGCATGGTCGTCATGGGCGTCCGACGCGTGAACATTCGAATTATGGGCATCGGCGCCATGCGCGTCGTCATGATGTTCGAGCACATCACCGCTCGGGTTACGCGCATGCGCCCCGAACAAGGCGATCAGCCCCGCGAGAATGGCGCCGATCAGCGGCAGAAAGACAATTGCCTGGATCATGTGCCGCGCTAGCCCTTCATCAGATTGACGTCTTCAACCGCGATCGAACCGCGGTTGCGGAAGTACACCACCAGCACCGCAAGGCCGATCGCCGCTTCAGCGGCCGCCACGGTCAGTACCAGTAGTGCGAATACCTGGCCGACGATATCGCCGAGGAAGGTTGAAAACGCCACCAGGTTGATATTGACGGCCAGCAAGATCAGCTCGATCGACATCAGGATGACGATGATGTTCTTGCGGTTGAGGAAGATGCCGAGGATCCCGAGCGTGAACAGGATCGCACCGACGGCCAGATAGTGCCCGAGACCGATCGTCATTGCACCCACTCCGCGGCATCCGCATCCTGCAGGCCCTGTCCGGTCGCCACCTTGCGTACGCTCATGGCGAGTTCGGGCGTGCGCGCGTTCTGCACATTGATGTCCTGCCGCTTGACGCTGGCCTTGTGGCGCAGTGTCAATACGATGGCGCCGATCATCGCGACCAAGAGCACCATGCCGGCGATCTGGAAGTAGTGAATGTACTTCGTATAAAGCACGAGGCCGAGCGCCTCGGTGTTGCTGACATTGGTCGGGATCGCCGCCGTGATCGTTTTGGCGACGTTGGGATTGATGACCCAGCCGCCCCCGACCAGCAGCAATTCGGCGAGGAAGATCGCGCCGATCACCAGACCGATCGGCAGATATTCCAGAAAGCCCTCGCGCAGTTCGGTGAAGTCGACATCGAGCATCATGATCACGAACAGAAACAGCACCGCGACCGCGCCGACATAGACCACGACCAGGATCATCGCCAGGAACTCGGCGCCCATCAGAATGAACAGGCCCGAAGCGTTGACGAACGCCAGGATCAGAAACAGCACCGAGTGCACGGGATTGCGCGAGACAATCACCATTACCGCCGAGGCCACGCAGATGCCGGCGAACAGATAGAAGAACAGCGCGGGAAGGATCATGCCCTCACCTCAGCGGTACGGCGAGTCGAGTTCGATCGATTTTGCAATCTCTCGCTCCCAACGATCGCCATTGGCGAGAAGTTTCGCCTTGTCATAATAGAGTTCCTCGCGGGTCTCGGTCGCGAATTCGAAGTTTGGTCCCTCGACGATGGCGTCGACCGGACAGGCCTCCTGGCACAGCCCGCAATAGATGCATTTCACCATATCGATGTCGTAGCGCACGGTGCGGCGGGTACCGTCATTGCGGCGCGGACCGGCTTCGATGGTGATCGCCTGCGCCGGGCAGATCGCCTCGCACAGCTTGCAGGCGATGCAGCGCTCTTCGCCATTGGGATAGCGGCGCAGCGCATGCTCCCCACGAAAACGCGGCGAGATCGGGCCCTTTTCGAACGGGTAATTCAGCGTCGGCTTCGGCTTGAAGAAATAACGCATGGCGAGAAAGAACGCCGATACGAATTCCGTCAGCAGTAGCGAGTGGGCTGTAGCCTTGATGTTGACACTCATAGCGACCTCATTTCGGCGCGATCCCCGCAAACTGCAGCACGCCCGCGACCACAATCACCATCGCGAGCGACAACGGCAGGAACACCTTCCAGCCCAGCCGCATCAGCTGGTCGTAGCGGTAGCGTGGCACGATCGCCTTCGCCATCGCAAACAGGAAGAACATGAAAAATACCTTGAGCACGAACCAGATCACGCCGGGTATCCAGGTGAACGGCGGCAGCGCGACCGGCGGCAGCCAGCCGCCCATGAACAGGATCGCGGCCATCGCGCACATCGTGGTGATCGCAACGTATTCGCCGAGCATGAACAGCAGATACGGCGTCGAGCCGTATTCGACCATGAAGCCCGCCACCAGTTCGGATTCGGCTTCCACCAGATCGAACGGCGGACGGTTGGTTTCCGCCAGCGCCGAGACGTAGAAAATCACGAACATCGGAAACAGCGGCAGCCAGTACCAGTTCAGGAACGTCAGCCAGGGCAATCCGATCAGGCTGCCGAGCCCGCGCGTATTCTGCGCCTCGACCACCGCCGACAGGTTGAGCGAGCCGGCGCACAGCAACACCGTGATGATGACGAAACCGATCGAGACTTCGTAACTCACCATCTGCGCCGCCGAGCGAAGCGCGGCCAGGAACGGATATTTCGAGTTCGACGACCAGCCGGCCATGATGATGCCGTAGATCGACAGCGACGAGATCGCAAAGATAAAGAGCACGCCGACATTGATGTCGGCGATCACCCAGCCGAGATCCATCGGAATCACGGCCCATGCCGCCAGCGCCAGCACGCAGCTTACCAGCGGCGCCAGCAGGAACACGCCCTTGTTGGAGCCAGCCGGAATGATCGGCTCCTTCAGCACGAACTTCAGCAAGTCCGCGAAGGATTGCAGCAGACCGAAGGGGCCGACGACGTTGGGACCGCGCCGGATTTGCACCGCCGCCCAGATCTTGCGGTCGGCCAACAAAATGTAAGCGATCGCGATCAACAGCACGACGAGCAGCAACAGGCTCTCGGCGACCATGATGATCAGCGGCCACAATGTACTGGTCCAGAATTCGGCCATCACCTTACTCCGCCGCCGTCAGCATTCGCCCCGACGCCAGGCGGGAGCATTCCGCCATAACCGCCGAAGCGCGTGCGATCGGGTTGGCCAAATAGAAATCTTCAACCGATGTCGTGAACGGCGCCTTCTCGACGCTGCCGCCCTTGCCCGCCAGCGTCTTGAGATCGGCGGCGTTGCCGGCCTCGATCTGGTCGATGCGCATCAGATGGGGCGTAGCCTTGAAGATCGCCTGCCGCAAGGCGCCGAGCGAGTCATAGGGCAGCTTCTTGCCCAGAACATCCGACAGCGCCCGGATGATCGCCCAGTCCTCACGCGCCTCCCCCGGGGGAAATGCCGCGCGGTTGGCCATCTGCACCCGGCCCTCGGTGTTGACGAAGATGCCGGACTTTTCGGTATAGGCAGCACCGGGCAGAATGACGTCGGCGCGGTGCGCGCCGCGATCGCCATGGGTACCGATATAGACCACGAAGGTGCCGTCCGGCACCTTGACCTCATCGGCGCCCAGCAAAAACAGCACGTCGAGCGTGCCGAAGGTCGTCATTTCGGCAATGCTGAGACCGCCTTTGGCAAAGCCGATATCGAGCGCGCCGACGCGCGACGCGGTATCCTGCAGAACGGCGAACCCGTTCCAATCGTCCTTGATCGCCCCGAAATCCACCGCCAGCTTTGCCGCAGCCGCAAGAACCGCCGCGCCGTCGTGCCGCGCCGCCACGCCAGCGCCGACCAGCACGATCGGATGTTTGGCGTTCTTGAGCACATCGGCGAAGGCGTTCTTGCCGGCGGCGAGATCAACAAGGGAATCCGTGCCCGCACCGAGATAATCGTAAGCGTAAGTGAGATCTGCCTTGGCGCCGATCACGCCGATCTTGAGCTGGCCAGTGCGCCAGCGCTTGCGGATGCGCGCGTTAAGAACGGCGGCTTCCCGGCGCGGGTTCGAACCCACGATCAACAATGCGTCGGCCTGATCGATGCCCGCGATGGCGGGATTGAAGATGTAGGAGGCGCGGCCGGCCTTGGGATCGAAGGCGTCGCCGCCCTGCACTGCCAGATTGGCCGAGCCGCATTTAGCCAGCAGTTCCTTGAGCGCGAACATCTCTTCCACGGCGGCTAGATCGCCCGCGATGGCGCCGATCCGCTTGCCGTCGATGCGACCGGCCTTGGCCGCGATCGCCGCGAAGGCCTCGGACCACGAAGCCGCGCGAAGTTGGCCGTTTTCGCGAATGTAGGGACGGTCGAGCCGCTGGGTGCGCAGGCCATCGATGATGTGACGGGTCTTGTCGGAAATCCACTCCTCGTTCACCGCCTCGTTGACGCGCGGAAGAATGCGCATCACCTCGCGGCCGCGGGTATCGACCCGGATCGCCGAGCCGACCCCGTCCATCACGTCAATCGACTGGGTTTTGCCGAGTTCCCACGGCCGCGCCGCGAAGGCGTAGGGCTTCGAAGTCAGCGCGCCGACCGGGCAGATATCGACGAGATTGCCCTGCAGCTCCGAGGTCAGCGCGGACTCCAGATAGGTCGTGATCTCCATGTCCTCGCCGCGCCCGGTCGCGCCCATTTCGGGTGCGCCGCAGACTTCGGCGGTGAAGCGAACGCAGCGTGTGCACTGGATGCAGCGGTTCATCGAGGTCTTGACCAGCGCGCCGATATATTTGTCCTCAACCGCGCGCTTGTTTTCGGCGAAGCGGCTGGTGTCGACGCCGTAGCCCATCGCCTGGTCCTGCAGGTCGCACTCGCCGCCCTGATCGCAGATCGGGCAATCCAGCGGGTGGTTGATCAGCAGGAATTCCATCACGCCTTCGCGCGCCTTCTTCACCATCGGCGAGCGCGTCGAGATTTCCGGCGGTTCGCCCTTGGGGCCGGGACGGCAATCGCGAACGGCCCAAGCGCAGCTGGCGACCGGCTTCGGACCGCCTTTCACCTCGACGAGGCACATCCGGCAATTGCCGGCGATCGACAAGCGCTCGTGGTAGCAAAAGCGCGGAATTTCGGCGCCCGCTGCTTCGCACGCCTGCAACAGCGTGTATTCCGCGGGAACATCGATCTCTTTGCCATCGACGATGAGTTTGGTCATTGCTTGTCTCAGGTCTTTCCGAGCTTGCAGTCAGGCGGTGTGACGCTGGCGGTCTTCAGGGATGCTTTCACCCATCGCTGGGTATCGGAACTATAGGTCGCGAGATAGGCCGGCTCGGCCACGTTCTTCTCGCACAGGAACGGCAGATGCGGCTTCAGGTCGTAATCGCACGACGCCGTCCATTCGGGCCGACCGGCGAAAGCCGCGGTGGCTTCCTCGCAGGCATAGAGAAAATACGAGACAAAACTCTCATACTGAACCTGCTCGTCGCGGCTGCCGGCCTTGATAGCATCGAAATTCGGTTGAGAGAATTTCGGATTCTTGAACGCCAGATCGGTGTAACCGAGAAACGCTTGGCGGGCGCTGGCGGCCCGATTGCCGGCGCGGATTTCGTTGATCTGGAACAGGATCGCAACAAATCCCAGCAGCGCAACGGTCGCCTGCGCCATCTGCGCCAGCGTCCCGTATTTCTGCCACCAGAAAACGCTCATGCCGCCCCCTGCCCGGAATGCGCGCGATACACCTTCAACATCTCGACGACATCGACACCGTCGATCGTCATGCCGTCATAACGGCTGTCGGTGATCGCTGCTCCCGCCAGATTGGCATTTTCGATCCGCAAGCCCGAGAAATTGGCATCGTTCACGTGCCATCCCGACATATTGGCATCGTTCACGCGCCATCCTGACATATTAACGTTTTCGAACGCCGCCCCGGACAGATTGACATCGTCAAACAGAGACCCCGACAGATCGCTACCGCGAATGTCGAGCCGATGCTTCTGCTGATGGATGTTCATCACGCGCGCTCCTACTCCGCCGCGACCATGTGGACGGGATCGCGAATGCCGGCATCGTCGATATCCGCCTTGCGCGTATAAGCGTCGATACGCTCTTCGATTTCGTGACGGAAATGCGCGATCAGGCCCTGGATCGGCCAAGCCGCGGCGTCGCCGAGCGCGCAAATGGTGTGGCCTTCGACCTGCTTGGTCACTTCCAGGAGCATGTCGATCTCGCGCTTGTGGGCGCGGCCCTCCGCCATGCGGGTCAAGACCCGCCACATCCACCCGGTGCCCTCACGGCATGGCGTGCACTGGCCGCAGCTCTCATGCTTGTAAAAATAGGCGATCCGCGCGATCGCCTGGATCAGGTCGGTCGACTTGTCCATCACGATGACGGCGGCGGTGCCGAGACCCGAGCGCAGCTTACCCAGGCTGTCGAAATCCATCGGCGTATCGATGATCTGTTCAGCCGGCACCATGCGCACCGAGGAGCCGCCGGGGATCACCGCCTTGAGATTATCCCAGCCGCCGCGGATGCCGCCGGCATGCCGCTCGATCAACTCGCGGAACGGAATTCCCATCGCTTCTTCGACGTTGCAGGGACGCTCCACATGGCCGGAGATGCAAAACAGCTTTGTGCCGACATTGTTGGGACGGCCGATGCCCGCAAACCAGGCCGCGCCACGGCGCAGAATATCCGGCGCGACCGCGATCGACTCGACGTTGTTGACCGTGGTCGGGCAGCCATAGAGACCGACATTGGCCGGGAATGGCGGCTTCAGCCGCGGCATGCCCTTTTTGCCCTCGAGGCTTTCCAGGAGCGCGGTTTCTTCGCCGCAGATGTAGGCGCCGGCGCCGTGCGTCACATAGAGGTCGAACGGCCAGCCGTTGATATTGTCCTTGCCGATCAGCTTGGCCGCATAGGCCTGATCGACCGCGGCCTGCAGATGCTCGCGCTCGCGGATAAATTCGCCGCGCACATAGATGTAGCAGGCGTGTGCGTTCATCGCGAAGCTCGCGATCAGGCAGCCTTCGACCAGCAAATGCGGATCATGCCGCATGATCTCGCGATCCTTGCAGGTGCCGGGCTCGGACTCGTCGGCGTTGACCACGAGATAGCTCGGGCGGCCGTCGGTCAACTCCTTCGGCATGAACGACCATTTCAGCCCGGTCGGAAACCCTGCCCCGCCGCGTCCGCGTAGGCCCGAGGCCTTCATCTCGGTGATGATCCAGTCGCGGCCTTTGTCGATGATCGCCTTGGTGCCGTCCCAGGCGCCACGGCGGCGCGCGCCCTCTAAGCCCCAGTCCTCGAGGCCGTAGAGATTGCGGAAGATGCGGTCCTTGTCGTCGAGCATGACTTGAAGCTTCCTCGGGGTCAGCGATTGGACTGCATAAAGGCGAGACCCGCGGCGCATCCGCCGAAGGTCAACGCCCATAACAGGCTTGAATTGAGCGAGGCATTCAGCCCATAGCGCTGCAACAGAAAGATGAATGCTGCCGCGGTCAGGGTATGCAGAGCAATATAGCGCCAGCTTTTCATGGCCCCGTTGCTCCCGGGCTTTGACGCGGGCAATGTGCTGATCCGCGTCATGTGGTTTCCTTCAGCGTGGTCGGCCCGCCGATCGGGGCCGAGAACTGACGGCCGTTTTGCGGACCGGGCTTTGGCAGATTGCCGGAGGCGAAGCCGTCCAGCACCTTGCCGAAATTTTCCTTGGTCAGATCCTCGTAGGTATCTTTCCAGATCAGCACCATCGGCGCATTCACACAGGCACCGAGACACTCGACCTCTTCCCAGCTGAAATCGCCGTCCTTCGACAGATGGAAGGGATCGTGATGGATGCGGCTCTGGCACACCTCGATGATATCGGCCGCGCCGCGCAGCCGGCATGGCGTGGTGCCGCAAACCTGGACATGGGCCTTCTTGCCGACCGGCTGCAGCTGAAACATCGTGTAGAAGGTCGCGATCTCGAGCGCGCGGATATAGGGCATATCGAGCAAATCCGCGACTGCGCGGATCGCGGCTTCCGAAACCCAGCCGTCATGCTGTTCCTGCACCCGCCACAGGATCGGGATCACCGCGGAGGCCTGGCGGCCCGGCGGATACTTCGTGATCTGTTCTTTGGCCCAGGCGAGGTTTTCCGCCGAGAACGTGAAGTTCGCGGGCTGCAATTCCTTGGGGGCGAGGCGACGGACGGACATCTATTCAGTCTCTCATTGCATGCGGCGCGCGGTATTCGCGTTCAGGGCATTGATCCGGTTTTGCCAGAAGGCGCTTGCGGTGCCGAACACGTTATAGCCGACGTGGGTTGAAACCTTGATGCGATCGAGGATCGAGAGCTCGGTCACTGTTTCCAGACGATTGCTGCGCGGATCGTGGACGATCAACTTGAGCGGGGTTTGCTCCAGGATATAGCGCGACACGGTGTGATTAGCGTCATTGCCGTGCTCTTCGCACATGATGACGCTGTCACCTTGCAGCAGGCGCTCGCCGCCCTTGATGGCTTCGATTTCAACGCCTTCAACGTCGAGCTTGATCAGGTATTTTCCACCAGGCGAAATCTTGCCGTCATCGAGCAGATTATCGAGCGCGATCACCGGCACGTCTTCACCGAGGCCGCCGAGATCGCCAGCGATGCTGAACGCTTCGTGTTTGGTCCCCGACAGCCGCGCCGTGCCGCGCGCGGCGCCGATCGCACATCGCATCGGCTCAAAGCGATTATTATTGATCGCGGCGTTGTTCTTGAGCTTGGCAAAATTCTGCGACGACGGCTCGATCGCGATCGCCTTGTGCGAGCCGAATGGTGCGCTGGAGACAAGCACCGACCAATAACCGAAATTGGCGCCGCAATCGAGCAGCGTGTAATCGACGCTGGCGGAATCACGGAACAGCAGTTCCAGTTCGTCCTCATAACGAAACGAGCGATTGAGCAGCTTGCTCCAGTAACCCTCGCCATAGGGAAATTCGAAGGTCGCGTCAGAGTTCAGCTTGATCGCGATATTGCGCTCGGGCAGCGTCTTTCGCAGCAGATTGGCGCAACCGATGTAACCGCGATGCGAAAAGTGCGAGGAAATTTTCGATCCCGCCACCAATGCCAGCGCAGCCGTCCGCTCCCACAGGTTGGCTCCCTCAAGAGCTCCCGATGCCCGGTCGAACTGGATGGGCGGCAGCGCGATCACCGATCGACCTCTCCGAACACGATGTCGAGTGAACCGAGGATGGCGGACACGTCAGCGAGCAGATGCCCCCTGCAGATGAAATCCATCGCCTGCAGATGCGCAAAGCCCGGCGCGCGGATCTTGCATTTGTAGGGCTTGTTGCTGCCGTCGGAGACCAGATACACGCCGAACTCGCCCTTCGGCGCCTCGACCGCGGCATAGACTTCGCCGGCGGGTACGTGGAAGCCTTCGGTGTAGAGCTTGAAATGATGGATCAGCGATTCCATCGAGCGCTTCATCTGATCGCGGCGCGGCGGGAAAATCTTGTTGTCTTCGATCGCAACCGGTCCCTGCCCGTCGGCGGCGCGCAGCTTGGCGATGCACTGCTTCATGATGCGCACGGACTGGCGCATTTCTTCCATGCGGATGCAATAGCGGTCGTAGCAATCGCCGTTCTTGCCGATCGGAATGTCGAAATCCATTTCGGCGTAGCATTCGTAAGGCTGCGCCTTGCGCAGATCCCAGGCCGCGCCGGAACCGCGCACCATCACGCCGGAGAAGCCCCATTCCCAGGCCTGCTTCAGCGACACCACGCCGATATCGACGTTGCGCTGCTTGAAGATGCGGTTGCCGGTGAGCAGCGTTTCAAGATCGGCGACCACGCCTAGGAACGGATCGCACCAGGCGTCGATATCGTCGATCAGTTTCGGCGGCAGATCCTGATGCACGCCCCCGATCCGGAAATAGGCCGCATGCATCCGCGAACCGGACGCACGCTCATAGAACACCATCAGCTTTTCGCGCTCTTCAAAGCCCCACAAGGGCGGCGTCAGCGCGCCGACGTCCATCGCCTGCGTGGTGACGTTGAGAAGATGCGACAGGATGCGGCCGATCTCGCAATACAGAACCCGGATCAACTGGCCACGGCGCGGCACGGTAATGCCGAGCAGCTTTTCCGCCGCCAGACAAAACGCATGCTCCTGATTCATCGGCGCGACGTAATCGAGCCGGTCGAAATACGGGATCGCCTGCAGATAGGTCTTCTGCTCGATCAGCTTCTCGGTGCCGCGGTGAAGCAGGCCGATATGCGGATCGACCCGGGCTACGATCTCGCCATCGAGCTCCAGCACCAGGCGCAACACGCCGTGCGCGGCCGGATGCTGCGGCCCGAAGTTAATTGTGAAATTGCGAAGGTTCTGTTCGTTCATGGATCAGACTTTCGGCCCCGCCTTCTCATCCCCTGGCAGCACCGGATAATCGGCGCCTTCCCAAGGCGAGAGAAAATCGAACTTGCGGAATTCCTGGTTGAGGCGGACGGGCTCATAGACCACCCGCTTCTCCTGGTCGTCGTAACGCACTTCGACAAAGCCCGAGAGCGGGAAATCCTTGCGCAGCGGATGGCCGTCGAAGCCGTAATCGGTCAACAACCGCCGCATGTCGGGATGGCCGGTGAACATCACGCCGTAGAGGTCGTAGCATTCGCGCTCGAACCAGTCCGAGCCGGGAAACACATCAATGATCGACGGCACCTGCGTGCTCTCGTCGGCCTCGGCACGCAAACGAATGCGTTCATTCAGCGTCGGGGACAGAAAATGATAGATCACGTCGAAGCGCTTCTCGCGGCCAGGATAATCCACCGCGGTCACGTCGATGAAGCTGACAAAGCGACAGCCGGGGTCGTCGCGCAGGAATTTGACCACATCGACGATCTTGCCGGCCTCGACGCTCACCGTCAGCTGGTCGAATGCCACCGAATGACCGGTCGCGGCGCCGGCGAGCGCGCTAACAATCGTCTGCCCCAGGGCGTCGAGCCTGCCGTCGTCCATTGCAAAAAACCTTAGCGTTCGATGGTCCCGGTGCGCCGGATCTTCTTCTGCAACAGCAGCACGCCGTACAGAAGAGCTTCCGCTGTGGGCGGACAGCCGGGCACGTAGATGTCGATGGGTACGATGCGATCGCAGCCGCGCACCACGGAATACGAATAGTGATAGTAGCCGCCGCCATTGGCGCATGATCCCATCGAGATCACGTAGCGCGGCTCGGGCATCTGGTCGTAAACCTTGCGCAGCGCCGGCGCCATCTTGTTGGTCAACGTGCCCGCCACGATCATGACGTCGGACTGCCGCGGGGAAGCGCGCGGCGCAAAGCCGAACCGCTCGACGTCATAGCGCGGCATCGACACCTGCATCATCTCGACCGCGCAGCATGCCAAGCCAAACGTCATCCACATCAGCGAGCCCGTGCGCGCCCAGGTGATCAGATCGTCGGTGGCGGTGACGAAGAAGCCCTTGTCGGACAGCTCGTGATTGACCTCAAGGAAGTAAGGGTCGGTCGCGCCGACCGGACGGCCGGTCGAGGGGTCGATAATGCCGGTCGCGGCGGGTGCGACCGCCGGTGCGAACCCTGGCGTTGCGGCAACGGGGCTCAATCCCATTCGAGCGCGCCTTTCTTCCATTCATAGGCAAAGCCGACGGTGAGGACGGCGAGGAAAATCAGCATCGACCAGAAGCCGGTCGCGCCGAGCTTGCCGAACGCCACCGCCCAGGGAAACAGGAAGGCGACTTCCAGGTCGAAGATGATGAAGAGGATCGCGACCAGATAGAACCGGACATCGAACTTCATGCGGGCGTCGTCGAATGCGTTGAAGCCGCACTCATACGCCGACAGCTTTTCCGGATCGGGCTGCTGGAAGGCGACAATGAAGGGCGCAATCAGTAGCACCAAGCCGATCAGGCCGGCGACCCCAATAAACACCACGAGCGGTAGATAATTCTGCAAGATGCCGGTCATCGGCGGGCCTTTTTTCCTGCGGTCGCTGGCAACAGCAGATTCGCTAATTGGAATTATTCTTGAGGCTTAGCGCAGCGCAACAGAGCGCGCAAGACAAGCTATCTTGACAGTCGCGGCCGCCCCCCGAACGCGACGGGAAAACTCAGAAAGCCCTGTAATACCCGGCAATACTTGGCCCATCACGTGGCCTATCAAACCGCCTGCCATCGGGAGCCAAAGACCGGGCTCGGTCGCGTCACCCCGCGGGGCGTGCCCGGTCCGCCGCCGGCGCGCGAAACACTTCAGGACCCCCCACGAAACCATTTTGCGGAACCCGCGAAACCGGCCGGAAACAAACGGGGGGTACATCTGTGTGCAACAAAGCGGCGGCGAAAGACGCCAGGAGGCTTCGATGAACCACTCAATTCATTCAGCGGATCGTGCGACCCACCTGAAGATTGTGGTCGTGGCGCTTGTGGCCGGCATTCTGGTCGCGGGTTTCGGCATCTCCGCCCGTACCAGTTCGGATTACTCCCAGACCGCCCACGTCATTAAGGCTGGCAAGGCCGTGGTCGTGACCAGTTCGGATGCATCTATCGTTCGCTAGACGGCCCCCAACGTCCCAGCGAAGCGAAGTAAGGCCGCCCCTTCCCCCGGGGGCGGCCTTCTGCTTTGGCGAGGCGCCAGGATTTGGCTGCGCAGAACGGAATGCCCCGGACCAACCAGAGGTCGGGTCACGGTCAAATCAGTCAGCTAAAGTCGAGAAATGCGGCGTTTCGGATAGTAAGCCATTGAAAACAATGGCGCGAGAGACGGGACTCGAACCCGCGGCCTCCGCCGTGACAGGGCGGCGCTCTAACCAACTGAGCTACTCCCGCGGATGTCGAAACCAGACAGTGATCCGCCTTGGGAATGAGGACTTAAAGGGGCGACCTAGCCAAGTCAAGGTTGTTGCGAATCCCCTTACAAGTCAGGCCTTTTCTTGATGTCGATGCAAAAAAGGGCCTGTTTTCAGGCAAAACAGCGTAGTCATCTCAACCCCGAATCGTTTAAGGCCTGCTACGTCTACGGTTCTTAAGCCATCAACAACGAGGAGGGCCAAATATGGCGAAGAAAGCAGCGACCCCGACCACCGTCACGCTCAAGCATCTCGCAGCGGCTATCGCCGAAGACCAGGAATTGTCCAAGAAGCAGGCGGAAGCAATTCTGGGCGATCTGGTCACCCGGATCACCAAGCACCTGAAGAAGGGCGAGCGCATCCGTATCGTCGGTCTCGGCATCCTCCAGGTGCGCAAGCGCGCCGCCCGTATGGGCCGCAACCCCGCCACCGGCGAAGCGATCCACATCAAGGCCAGCAAGAAGGTTGCCTTCCGCGCGGCCAAGGAGTTGAAGGAAGCCGTCTGACAAGACCGGTTTTCCAACTCTGACTTTGCGTCATTCCGGCACGGCGACGCGGCTCCCCGGGATGACGCCTCAACTACCGCTTTAATTTTCCCGCCTTACCCACGGTTTGGATTGTGGCTTCGCTTCCTGGATTCACCCACACCGTAACTGAGCGCTTTCTGCGCTACGTGGTCATCGACACCCAGTCGGACCCGGCCTCCCCGACCTGCCCGTCCACCGAAAAGCAAAAAACATTAGGCGCCCTGCTCGCGCGCGAATTGCAGGCGATGGGAATCGGCGACGCCCATCTCGACGAACTCGGCTATGTCTACGCAACCATTCCGGCGACTACCGACAAGCAAGTCCCGGTGATTTGCTTCTGCTCGCACATGGATACCTCGCCAGACTGCACCGGCGCCAACGTCAAGCCACAGATCGTCAGGGATTATCGTGGCGGCGACATCGTGCTGCCGGGCGATCCCTCCCAAATCATCCGCGCCGCGGATCATCCCGCCCTTGGGGACCAGATCGGTAACGACATCATCACCACGGACGGTAAGACGCTGCTTGGGGCCGACAACAAGGCCGGCCTCGCCGAAATCATGGATGCCGCGCATTTCCTGATCAATCATCCGCAGATCAAGCACGGCACGATCAAGATCCTGTTCACCCCCGACGAAGAGATCGGCCGCGGCGTCGACAAGGCCGACCTGAAAAAGCTCGGCGCTGATTTCGCCTATACGATCGACGGCGAAACCGCGGGAAATATCGAGGACGAAACCTTCTCGGCCGACGGCGCCACCATCACCATCGAAGGCGTCAGCACCCATCCCGGCTTTGCCAAGGGCAAGATGGAGCATGCGATCAAGATTGCCGCCGCCATCGTCGATCGCCTGCCCAAAAATACCTGCTCGCCCGAAACCACCGAAGGCAAGGAAGGCTTTCTGCATCCGATCGGCATTTCCGGCGCGCTGGAAAAGACCACGCTCAGCTTCATCGTGCGCGATTTCACCGACGCCGGGCTGCAAGAAAAGGAAGTCCTGCTCGAAAACATCGTCAAAGAGGTGATGCAGGACTATCCGCATTCGTCCTACAGGCTGGAAATCAAGCCGCAATACCGCAACATGAAGCAGGTGATCGATCATCACCCCGAAATCATCGACCATGCGATGGAGGCGATCCGCCGCGCCGGCCTCACGCCGGTCAAGACGTCGATTCGCGGCGGCACCGACGGCTCACGGCTGTCCTTCATGGGCCTGCCCTGCCCCAATATTTTCGCGGGCGAGCACGCCTTCCATTCGCGGCTGGAATGGGTCAGCCGGCAGGACATGGAAAAGGCGGCTGAGACTATCGTCCATCTCGCCATGATCTGGGAAGAGCGGGCCTGAGACTGTTCAACTAGCGCGCGCGGTCACGATCCAGATCGATGCGGGAAGCGGCACCGTTTCGCCCTTGGCAAAGGCCGCCAGCGCCTCACGGATCGCATTCGTCGCAGCCGCACGAAGTTCCGGCGGCTGGCCTTCCAGCGCGCGGCTGGCCGGACCGATTTCGAGCGCGCCCTGCACCGCTGCATCGAGGCCGCACCCGTTGGCGACATCGAGCGCCAGATGATGCGGCTCCATGGCAATGCCGGTGAACCCGGCTTCGCCCAGGATGCTCTGGACGCGCGCCTCTGAAGCGAATGAGAACGGTCCGGGATCTTCCGGGCTTTGCTGGGGCAATTTCGGAACGTGTTTGTAAACCGCCTGCAGCGGCGCCATGAAAAACGGATTGTCGCGCGGCTCGCGCCAGCAGGCGAATGCCAGCCTCCCCGAGGGCCGCAACGCCTTGCGCAAATTCGCAAACGAACGCGAAGGCTCCGCGAAGAACATCACGCCGAACCGCGAGGCCAGCAAATCGAAGCTGGCGGGTTCAAAAGGATAGACCGTCGCATCCGCCAGCGCGAAATCGACCGGCAAGTCCTTTGGAGCGCTCGCCCGCGCCCGCTCCAGCATCGGGCCCGATACGTCGATGCCGAACACATGGCCTGACGGTCCGACCTTTTGCGCGAAGGCGATGCTGGTGGCGCCGCTGCCGCAACCGACATCGATGATCCGCTCACCGGCCTTCGGCTGCGCGCGGTCGATCAACGCGTCGGCAATTGGTTTGAGCAGGATATCCTGCGCCTGTTGCCGGTCGGCCCAGCGCTTGCCGCCAGGGCCGTTCCAATACGCAATCTGATCGGCGTTTTGCTCGTGGCCTATCGGGGGTTCAATGGGCATGTTCGCGGCTCCGATAGACGATCGATGTTGGGTGTGGGCCGGTTCGGCGCGACAGCCTTCGCTCTGCGGGTTTCCGGCTCGCCGAGCAGAAGCCCGCAGGGCGAAGGCTGGTAGGCGGCGAGAGATTCGAACTCCCGACCCTCTCGGTGTAAACGAGATGCTCTAACCAGCTGAGCTAGCCGCCCTCGGCCCTCTGTTTAGCGCCACCGCACCGTCAGGCGCAAGCGGGGCCATCTGTCATAAAAAAGCGGCGTCCCCGGGGGAACGCCGCTTTTGTCATATTGGCTCGTTCAGTGCGCCGTCAGGCCACCGCCCGCTTCATCCGTGGCGTCCGGCTTGACCGGCAGCTTGGTGTCCTCTTCCCAGACGATCGGCACCGGTGGACGCACCAGGGCCTTGGAAATCACGTCGTCGAGGCGAGCGACCGGAATGATCTCCATCCCGCCCTTGATCGCATCGGAAATCTCCGTGAGATCCTTGGCGTTGTCTTCGGGGATCAGCACCGTCTTGATGCCGCCCCGCGCGGCCGCCAGCAGCTTTTCCTTCAAGCCGCCGATCGGCAGGACGCGTCCCCGCAGCGTGATCTCGCCGGTCATCGCGACATCATGCCGGATCGGGATGCCGGTCATGATCGAGACGATCGCGGTTGCCATCGCCACGCCGGCCGACGGGCCGTCCTTCGGGGTCGCCCCCTCCGGCACGTGGACGTGGATATCGCGCCGATCGAACAGTGGCGGCTCGATGCCGAAGCCGACGGCGCGCGAGCGGACGTAAGACGCCGCCGCCGAAATCAACTCCTTCATCACGTCGCGCAGATTACCCGTGACGGTCATCCTGCCCTTGCCGGGCATCATGACGCCTTCGATGGTGAGCAGCTCGCCACCGACATCGGTCCACGCCAGGCCCGTGACAATACCGACCTGATCGTCGCTCTCGATCTCGCCGTAGCGGTACTTCGGCACACCCAGAAACTCTTCCAGAGTCTTCTCGGTGACCTTGACCGACTTCTTCTTGGACATCATCAGCTCCTTCACCGCCTTGCGGGCGAGTGTCGAAAGCTCACGTTCCAGATTACGCACGCCCGCTTCGCGGGTGTAGCGCCGGATCATCAAGAGCAACGCATCGTCGTCGATCGACCATTCCTTCGAATCCAGGCCATGCTTGGAGATCGCGTTCGGGATCAGATGCTTGCGCGCGATCTCGACCTTCTCGTTCTCGGTATAGCCGGCGATCCGGATGATCTCCATGCGGTCCATCAGCGGCCCGGGAATATTGAGCGTATTCGCGGTCGTGATGAACATCACGTTGGACAGATCGTAATCGACCTCAAGATAGTGGTCGTTGAAGGTCGAGTTCTGCTCGGGGTCGAGGACCTCAAGCAGCGCCGATGACGGATCGCCGCGGAAATCGGCGCCCATCTTGTCGATCTCGTCCAGCAGGAACAGCGGATTCGAGGTCTTCGCCTTGCGCATCGACTGGATGATCTTGCCGGGCATCGAGCCGATATAGGTGCGGCGGTGACCGCGGATCTCGGCCTCGTCGCGCACGCCACCGAGCGACACGCGAACGAATTCGCGTCCCGTCGCTTTTGCGATCGACTTGCCGAGCGAGGTCTTGCCGACGCCGGGAGGACCGACCAGGCACAGGATCGGTCCGGTCAGCTTGTTGGCGCGCGACTGCACCGCCAGATACTCGACGATGCGGTCCTTGACCTTCTCAAGCCCGTAGTGATCGCTGTCCAGCACTTCCTGGGCCGCAACCAGATCCTTCTTGACCTTGGACTTCTTGTTCCACGGGATCGACAACAGCCAGTCCAGATAGTTGCGCACGACGGTCGCTTCCGCGGACATCGGCGACATCTGGCGCAGCTTCTTCAGCTCATGCTGGGCCTTTTCGCGTGCTTCCTTGGAGAGCTTGGTCTTGGCAATCTTCTCTTCCAGATCGGCCAGCTCGTCGCGGCCTTCGTCGTCGCCGAGCTCCTTCTGGATCGCCTTCATCTGCTCATTGAGATAATATTCGCGCTGGGTCTTCTCCATCTGGCGCTTAACGCGCGAGCGGATCCGCTTCTCGACCTGCAGCACCGAAATCTCGCTCTCCATCAGGCCGAGCACCTTCTCCAGGCGCGCGGTGACCGACAGCGTCTCCAGGATCGCCTGACGATCAGCGATCTTGACGGCCAGATGCGAAGCCACGGTGTCGCCGAGCTTGGCGAAATCCGTGATGGCCTGCACCACGCCGACGACTTCGGCGGAGATCTTCTTGTTGAGCTTCACATAGCTCTCGAAATCCGACACGACCGAGCGCGACAAAGCTTCGGCCTCGACGGAGGTCGCATCGGTGTCGGCGAGCGCAATCGCGGTGGCTTCGTAATATTCGGCGCGGTTGGAATATTTCTGCACGCGGGCGCGCTCAAGCCCCTCCACCAGCACCTTCACGGTCCCGTCGGGCAATTTGAGCAGCTGCAACACGCTGGCGAGCGTTCCGGTCTCGTAAATCGAATCCGGAGTCGGATCATCATCCGATGCGTTCTTCTGCGTCGCCAGCATGATCAAGGCGTCATTCTTCATGACCTCCTCGAGCGCGCGGATCGACTTCTCGCGGCCGACGAACAGCGGCACGATCATGTGCGGGAAAACGACGATGTCGCGCAGCGGCAGCACCGGATAGGAATGGCTTTCGCCGTGAACGATAGATGGCCGGGGTTTTGGGGTCGTCATGGCCTTTTCCTTTTGTTGTGCCCCCTTGCACGCAGTCCGCTATGCGCAACCGCCACAAGGTGCCGAGATGTTCCGGGATCGAATGGCCAACCCTGGCCCGCCTTCCCGGATCGTTTCGAGGCGAATTTCACATTGGATTTTTCGCCACCGACAGCATTAGGTGGCTATCGACCATGGGGGTGTCAAGTCGCTGAAAAAGGCCCGCCAAATGGGGCTAAACGCGGCGCTCGCTCTGCGCAAACACGGCCGCCGAAGGGCTCGGCAGCCGTCTTGATTTGCCTGCGTTATTCGCCGGCGGCTGATAAAATCAGGCGCTGGCGCTGCTTTCGACCGCGCGGTCGGAACGGTCGGCGTAGATGTAGAGCGGGCGAGCCGTGCCCTCCACCACTTCGCGCGAAATCACGACCTCTTCGACCCCTTCCAGACCCGGAAGATCGAACATGGTTTCGAGCAGAATGCTTTCGAGAATCGAGCGCAAGCCCCGCGCACCGGTCTTGCGTTCGATCGCCTTGCGGGCGACCGCACCAAGCGCTTCGTCGGCGAAGGTCAGCTCGATATTCTCCATTTCGAACAGCCGCTGATACTGCTTCACCAGCGCGTTCTTCGGATCGGTCAGAATCTTCTTCAGCGAAGCCTCGTCCAGATCTTCCAGCGTCGCGACCACCGGCAAGCGGCCGACGAATTCGGGGATCAGACCGTACTTCAGGAGATCCTCAGGCTCGACGTGACGGAAGATTTCGCCGGTGCGGCGATCTTCCGGCGCCAAAACCTGGGCGGCGAAACCGATCGAGGTCGAGCGTCCGCGCGCGGAGATGATCTTCTCGAGGCCCGAAAAGGCGCCGCCGCAGATGAACAGGATGTTTGTGGTGTCGACCTGCAGGAACTCCTGCTGCGGATGCTTGCGGCCGCCTTGCGGAGGAACCGAGGCAACCGTGCCTTCCATAATCTTCAAAAGCGCCTGCTGCACGCCCTCGCCCGACACATCGCGGGTGATCGACGGATTGTCGGATTTGCGGCTGATCTTGTCGATTTCGTCGATATAGACGATGCCGCGCTGCGCGCGCTCGACATTATAGTCAGCCGACTGCAGCAGCTTCAGGATGATGTTCTCGACGTCTTCGCCGACATAACCGGCTTCGGTCAGGGTCGTCGCATCGGCCATCGTGAACGGCACGTCGAGAATCCGCGCCAGCGTCTGCGCCAGCAGCGTCTTGCCCGAACCGGTCGGTCCGATCAGCAGGATGTTCGATTTCGCCAGTTCGACGTCGTTGTGCTTGGTCTGGTGATTGAGCCGCTTGTAGTGATTGTGGACAGCGACCGAGAGCACCTTCTTGGCATGGCTCTGACCGATCACGTAATCGTCGAGGACCTTGCAGATTTCCTTCGGGGTGGGAATGCCGTCGCGCGACTTCACCAGCGAGGACTTGTTCTCCTCGCGAATGATGTCCATGCAGAGTTCAACGCATTCGTCGCAGATGAATACGGTGGGTCCCGCAATCAGCTTGCGGACTTCGTGCTGGCTCTTGCCGCAGAACGAGCAATACAGCGTGTTCTTGGAGTCGCTGGTTCCGACCTTACTCATTCTTATCTCCGTCCGCCGTTCGATCCCGTACGCTCGATCGCCCTATTCCGGGAATTACCGGCACAGAGTTGTAGATAGAGCAAAATCCGTACCAAAAAAGACCCTACGCTTTAGATGCCAACCGAATCGCAGGTTATTCGAATCTCCCGCGATCATAACCCATTCGACCTAGCCAACCATGGTCGCACCCGACTATCAAGAATTCGCTAATCAGGCGGCCATGCGATATCCGTGACAATACCGTGATTTGCGGCTTTGGCACCGGCCGGACCTGTCGAAATCGGCCCGGCGTTGCGCGATTACCACGCTGCCGGACCGGCACGAAAGCGGAACTTTCCGCTCCGGCAAGGCAAAAAGCGCCGCCAACCTGCCAAAATCGCCGCCGGCAACGCTTGTTAAGCCTGTTTGAGGCTGTCCGGTCCAAATCTGAGCGCAAGCCTGACCGGAAGCCTGACCGCAATATCAGGGGGCTTTCGCCGTCGGCTCTTCCGACCGCTTGTCGATAACCTTGTCCACAATACCGAAGTCGCGGGCCATATCCGCGGTGAGGAACTTGTCGCGTTCCAGCGCATCCTCGATCGCCTTGTAGGTCTGGCCGGTGTGCTTCACGTAGATTTCGTTAAGCCGCTTCTTCAGATTCAGGATTTCCTGGGCGTGCAGCATGATGTCGGTCGCCTGGCCCTGGAAGCCGCCGGAAGGCTGGTGGACCATGATGCGCGAATTCGGCAGCGAGAAGCGCATATCCTTGTGGCCCGCGGCCAGCAGCAGCGATCCCATCGAGGCCGCCTGCCCGGTGCACAGCGTCGACACCGGCGGACGTATGAACTGCATCGTGTCGTAGATCGCGAGGCCCGACGTCACCACCCCGCCCGGCGAGTTGATGTACATCGAGATTTCCTTCTTCGGATTCTCGGCTTCGAGAAACAGAAGCTGGGCAACGGTCAGCGTCGACATGCCATCCTCGACCGGTCCGGTCACGAAGATGATTCGCTCTTTGAGCAGGCGCGAAAAGATGTCGTAGGCACGCTCGCCGCGGTTGGTCTGTTCGACCACCATCGGCACGAGGTTCATGTAGGTTTCCACCGGATCGCGCATTAGTCACCCAAGGGTTAAGTAGAGAGGTTGGCGGAGGCGAACATCCACCGGCAAGACAGAAAGGTTAAGTTTTGCCGGGCGCGGACGAACGTCCCGTGATGCAGGACTTAAAGAACAGGCTCACAGATATGGGCCAATTCTCCGGTAACAAGACCGGAGCCAATTCGAGCCTGATTCACCGCAGTTGAAGCTGATTCGGACAGCCGCGCATAGCGATGCCAACCGCCGCCACGCGCCTTTCGCCGCTCATCCTTAACGCCGGCTACCCGATCAGGCCGCGCTCTTTTCCTCGTCGTCCTTGTACAGTTCCTCGCGCGTCACCTTCTTTTCGGTCACGTTGGCGAGTTCGAGGATGAAGTCGACGACCTTGTCTTCATAGATCGGCGCACGAAGCTGGGCGAGCGCATTGGCGTTGTTGCGATAGTAGTCCCAGACTTCCTTCTCGCGGCCGGGCATCGAGCGCGCGCGCTCGATCACGGCACGGCTGACTTCATCGTCGGTGACGGTGATCTTGTTCTTCTCGCCGATCTCGGACAGTACGAGACCGAGCCGGACGCGGCGGTCGGCGATCTTGTGATATTCTTCCCGGGCCGCCTCTTCGGTGGTGTCCTCATCGGCAAAGGTCTTGCCGCCGGCTTCCATCTCGGCCTTGATCGAGTTCCACATCTGGTCGAACTCTTCCGAAACCAGCGACGGCGGCGCCTCAAAGCGATGGGTCTCGTCGAGCTTATCCAGCAGCATCCGCTTGACCCGCTGGCGCGTGGCGCTGGCGAATTCAGCCGCCAGCCGCTCGCGGGCGGCTTCCTTCAGCTTGTCGAGCGATTCAAGGCCGAGCGTCTTGGCAAACTCGTCGTTGATGACGGTGTCCTGCGCCGCTTCAACCAGGCTCGCCGACGTCTCGAACTCCGCGGCCTTGCCGGCCAGCGTCTCGGCGCCATAATTCTTCGGGAATTCAACTTTCAGGGTACGGGTTTCACCGGCCGCGATGCCGATCAATTGATCCTCGAAGCCGGGAATGAAGGAGTTCGAACCGATCACGACCGGCATGTCTTCGCCGGCGCCGCCTTCGAACGGCGTGCCGTCAATTGAGCCCTTGAACGAGATCGTGACCCGATCGCCTGTCTCCGCCTTGGCGCCCTCGCCCTTCGGCGCGAAGGTGCGGTTCTGGTCGGCGATGCGCTTGACGGCTTCATCGACCTCGGCATCGGTCACCTCGGCTACCGGCTTCTCGACCGTGAAGCTCTTGAAGTCGGCGAGCTGGATCGCGGGCACAACCTCGATCGCAACGGTATAGGTGAGATCCGACTTGCCGTTGAGGATATCTTCGACGGCCTTTTCCTCGGTCGGCATCGTGACCTTGGGCTCGGTCGCCAGACGGAAGCCGCGCTCGGTGAAAATCTGCGAATTGGTGTCGCGGATGGTCTGATCGATGGTCTCGGCCATGACCGAGCGGCCATATACCTTCTTGAGGTGGCTCACCGGCACCTTGCCGGGACGAAATCCGTTGATGCGGACCTTGCCCTTGAGATCGACCAAACGGGCGTCCGCCTTGGCATCAAGGTCCGACGCGGGAACGCTGATCTGGAATTCGTGCTTCAATCCCTCGGCGAGGGTTTCGGTGATCTGCATGGCCTCAATCTTCTTCCCGCTTGGTCCGGCCTCAACAAGGCCCGGACATTGTCAATCTGATCGACGCGCGGCCTTGGCAAGCCTGCGCCGGTGGTTCGGCGGACCGGTTTCCATGGGCAGATGCCCCTGAGGAACCAGGCCCTCCAGCAATCCTCATGCAAACGCTATCGGCGCTTGGTGCGGGCGGAGGGACTCGAACCCCCACAACTTTCGTCACTGGAACCTAAATCCAGCGCGTCTACCAGTTCCGCCACGCCCGCTGATAGCATCACGTCCGGCCGCGATGCCGCGAGCGGCGGGCTTATAACATGAGCCCACCGGTCCGCAGCAAAAAAATGGCCGTTTTAGAGCCGGCTCAAAAGCCTGGCCAAAAGCCCGCTCAAAAGCCTTCCTGAGGTAGCCGCGCTAACTAGACATATCCAGTAGAAAATGGTCCGCATCGGTCCCATGGCAGATCGAATTCCCCGGCTGGGCCGGCGCGAGCTGATAGCGGGATTGGGCGCGGTGGCGCTGGGTCCGGCGACGCCGCGACTCGCGGCTGCGCAGGGACACCCTTCGCTGTCGCTGCAGGCCAAACCCACCGCACTCGCTTTGCGTTCGGGCGAGCCGGAAACACCGACCTGGTCGCTCCAAGACGCAAAACCGGGCCCCGCCCCGCGCTTCAAGCGCGGCGATACACTTGACGTCACTCTCGCCAACAATCTGCCGGTGCCCGCAATCCTGAATTGGTACGGAATCGAAGGCGTCCCGACCGCCGAGGCGCTGACGGCCCGAACGCCGCTGGCGCCGGGTGCCCGTGAAAGCTCAACAATTCCATTGCGTCACGCCGGTACCCTCTTGTGTGACCTTCGGCTGTCGGGAGACGGCCAGGCGCGGCCATCGCGGGTGCTGCCGGTGATTGTGAACGAAAACGAGCCGGTCACGGTCGACCGCGACGAGGTTTTCCTGCTCGAAGATTGGCTCCTGCGCCCCGACGGGGGCGCAATCGCGCCCGGTCAGGACCCCAAGGACACCGTGCCCGTCTACACTATCAATGGGCTGGCGACGCTGGATATTACGGCGCGCGCTAATGAACGCCTAAGGCTCCGCTTTATCAATGGCTTCCAACGTAATATTATTGCAGTAAAAATAGAAAAATACGATGTCCGCGTGATGGCCCTCGACGGCCAGCCGAGCGAGCCTTTTCTGGCCCGCGATGGCACGCTGGTGCTATCGCCGGGAACCCGGGTTGACGCCTTCGTCGATGCCGCAATGTCAGGCTCGACATCGTCCATCCTCCTGCATGACGGCAAAGCGCCCCGTCCGATCGCCCGGCTGATCGTCTCCAACGAGCCACCGGTCCGGAATGCGCCATTGCCGGCGGCCCCGCCGCTGCCGTCCAACGGGCTTCCGGCGCATCTCGACCTCAAGAGCGCTTTGCGGGCCGATGTGACGCTCGGGCCCCGGACGCTCAGCGGACCGCAGGCCGATTGGGTGGCACCTGCCAGCTTCGCCAACACCGCTGCTCCCGCCTTCCGAGCCAAGACCGGCCGCACGGTGGTATTGGCCCTGACCAATCGCGCCGATATCCCCGCGGTGTTCCGCCTCCACGGCCACCATTTCAGACTGCTGGATCGGCTCGACGACGGCTGGAAGCCATTCTGGCAGGATACGCTGGTGATCGACGCCGGGCAGACCCAGCGGATCGCCTTTGCGGCTGAAAATGCTGGGCGCTGGCTGATGGAGTCGGTTGCGACGAACTGGACCGCGCCCCGGCTGGTGCGCTGGTACAGCGTCGAATAACAGCTAGAGGCGGCTCAATAATCGATCTCGAACTCGTCGTAGAGATGACGGAACACGGCGGGCAAAACCTCAGGCAGGTCTTCCGCAATCAAACCCGGCCCCGCCTCGCGCGCGGCCTGGCCATGCATCCAAACCCCAATGCAGGCAGCCTCGAATGCCGCAACGCCCTGCGCCAGCATCGCCGATATCATGCCCGCCAACACGTCGCCGGCGCCGGCGGTGGCGAGCCAGGGCGGCGCATTGGCGGCAATCGCAGCTCGCCCGTCCGGTGAGGCCACCACGGTATCCGGTCCCTTAAGCAGCACGGCGGCGCCGGAGCGTTCGGCGGCCGCCCGCACCCGCTCAAGTTTCGAGCGAAGCGGATTCTTGTTGCTGATGTCGCTGAACAGCCGGGGAAATTCGCCCTCATGCGGCGTCAGAACGACCTGCGAATCCTGTAATGCTTTAATCGCTTCAAACAGATGATCCGGCGCCTCGGCAAAGCTGGTGAGCGCGTCCGCATCGAGCACCAGGCTTCGTTTGGCGGACAGGACGGTCAGGACAAGATCGCGGGTTCGCTGGTTAACACCAGCGCCCGGACCGATGACGCAGGCGTTGAAGCGCTTGTCGGTCAATAGCTCAGCAAACTCGATCGCGGTATCGACGGAGTGAACCATGACGGCCGACAGCGCTGCTGCGTTGACCGCCAGCGCGTTCCGAGGTGACGCCAGCGTGACCAGCCCTGCCCCTGCCCGAAGCGCCCCGCGCGCCGACAGCCGTGCGGCCCCGGTCGAGGCCATATTGCCGGAGGCGACGACAGTATGACCGCGGCTGTATTTATGGCCGTCGATTCGTGGCACCGGGAAGGATTGCCGCCAAAGTGCTGGAATGTTTTCGAATGTCCGCGGCTGAATTTCAGCCAGCACATTGGCATCGATCCCGATATCGACTACGCGCACGCGGCCGCATTGGATTCGGCCCGGCAACAGCAAATGCGCCGGTTTGCGCCGGAAGAACGTGACGGTCTCGGTCGCCTTGACGGCAACGCCCATCACTGCGCCGCTGGTGCCGTTGACGCCGCTCGGCAGGTCAACACTGAGAATGGGGGCGCCATTGGCATTGATCGCTTCGATCATCTGCTCCGGCTCCCCCTTCACGGTTCGATTGAGACCCGCGCCAAACAGCGCATCGATGATCAGGGCCGGCCGGCCGATTGCTTGCGGATTGAACGGCAGGACGGGATATTTCCAGCCCCGCGCCGCCGAGGCCGCGTCGCCCGCCAGGATGTCGCGTTCGCATATCAGGATCACAGAGACCTCACGGCCCCGCGCCGCCAGCTCGGCCGCCGCCACAAAGCCGTCGCCGCCATTATTGCCGCGGCCGGCAACGACGATAATCGGGCCCTCCTCCACGAGGTCCATCGCGACCTGGGCAATGGCCTGGCCGGCGCTCATCATCAAGGCAAAGCCCGGCGTACCGGCCGCGATGGCAAGCCGGTCAGCATGCTCCATCTCAGCGGTGGTTAGGATTTCCATGCCAATTCCCCTGACAGAAGCGCCTTTTCCTGAGGCATTTCTTGCGTCGTACGCCGTTCAATCCCGCTGATTGCATGCCGATTGATCTAGTTGCCTATTTCGTGGGCTTGGGTATGGTGACCACTTCGGTCTACTCCCCTGTAAACGCCTGTTAAAAGCCTGATAACATGTCGAAATCAGGCATCTTAATAACTTGGCATAGACCCTGCTTTTGAGGAAGCCGGCTCCCGATCATCGTGCTGACCGGTAACCGATAGATGTGAGCATGGCCGCGCGCCGGGGAAATGATCCGATATCTGCGCACCCCGCGCAGTGTAGAACAACCTGAAGTCTGAAATTAAAGTGCCCGGGAGGCGTTTCGTGAAAAAGATCGAAGCCATCATCAAGCCATTCAAGCTCGACGAGGTTAAGGAAGCGCTCCAGGAAGTCGG
The DNA here is from genome assembly GCA_963790595.1 of uncultured Alphaproteobacteria bacterium. Lineage (GTDB taxonomy): Bacteria > Pseudomonadota > Alphaproteobacteria > Rhizobiales > Xanthobacteraceae > Bradyrhizobium. The sequence goes on from CAWBPE010000023.1 coordinate 52,349, forward strand.
ATTGCAGGGCATTACCGTCACCGAGGCCAAGGGCTTCGGACGCCAGAAGGGCCACGCCGAGCTCTACCGCGGCGCCGAATACATTGTGGACTTCCTGCCCAAGGTGAAGATCGAAATCGTGATTTCGGACGAACTGGTCGACCGGGCGATCGATGCGATCAGGCGGGCCGCCCAGACCGGCCGTATCGGCGACGGAAAGATCTTCGTTTCCAACATCGAAGAGGCCATCCGCATCCGAACCGGGGAATCCGGGCTCGACGCGATTTGACCAGAGCCTGCTGACCGGAACCTTCCCCGCTTCCGATGCCCATTCTCTGATATTGTGTTGAACATCCCCCAATTGTATTGACGGTTGCCAACGGTCGCCGGCCGCGGCCGGCTCACTGCAACCAAAAAATCCTAAGGGGGATTCATGAAGACCGCCAAAGACGTCCTGAAGTCGATCAAGGACAACGACGTGAAATACGTCGATCTGCGTTTTACCGACCCGCGCGGCAAGTGGCAGCATGTAACCTTCGACATCAGCATGATCGATGAGGACATCTTCGCCGAGGGCACGATGTTCGACGGCTCCTCGATCGCTGGCTGGAAGGCGATCAACGAATCCGACATGTGCCTGATGCCCGACCCCGTCACCGCGACGATCGATCCGTTCTTCGCCGAAACCACCATGGTCATCACCTGCGACGTGCTGGAGCCGACCACGGGCGAGCCCTACAACCGCGACCCACGCGGCATGGCCAAGAAGGCCGAAGCCATGGTCAAGTCGATGGGTATCGGCGACACGATTTTCGTCGGACCGGAAGCCGAGTTCTTCGTATTCGACGACGTCCGCTACCAGACCACCCCCTACAACACCGGCTTCAAGCTGGACTCCTCGGAACTGCCGATCAATTCGGATACCGAATATGAGGGCGGTAACCTCGGCCACCGCATCCGCACCAAGGCCGGCTACTTCCCCGTCCCGCCGCAGGAACTCGGTGCAGGACATGCGCTCGGAAATGCTGGGCGCAATGGCCAAGATGGGCGTCAAGGTCGAGAAACATCACCACGAAGTGGCCTCCGCCCAGCACGAACTCGGCATGAAGTTCGACACGCTGACGCTGATGGCCGACCAGATGCAGATCTACAAATATTGCATCCATCAGGTCGCGCACATCTACGGCAAGACCGCCACCTTCATGCCGAAGCCGGTCTATGGCGACAATGGCTCGGGCATGCATGTCCACCAGTCGATCTGGAAGGACGGCAAGCCGGTATTCGCCGGCAACAAATATGCCGACCTCTCGGAGACCTGCCTGTCCTACATCGCCGGCATCATCAAGCATGCCAAGGCGATCAATGCCTTCACCAACCCCTCGACCAATTCCTACAAGCGCCTGGTGCCGGGCTACGAAGCCCCGGTGCTGCTCGCCTACTCCGCGCGTAACCGCTCGGCGTCGTGCCGCATCCCCTACACCTCCAATCCGAAGGCCAAGCGCGTCGAGGTGCGTTTCCCCGATCCGATGGCCAATCCGTATCTCGGCTTTGCCGCGATGCTGATGGCGGGTCTCGATGGCGTGAAGAACAAACTCGATCCGGGACCGGCGATGGACAAGGATCTCTACGATCTGCCGAAGGAAGAGCTGAAGGCGATCCCGACGGTCTGCGGCTCGCTGCGCGAGGCGCTGGAGAATCTCGACAAGGATCGCGGCTTCCTCAAGAACGGCGGCGTGTTCGACGACGACTTCATCGATGCTTACATCGAACTGAAGATGACCGAAGTGGCGCGCTACGAAATGACGCCGCATCCGGTCGAATTCGAAATGTACTATTCGCTGTAACAAATCGGCGACATTGCCGCCGGCATCAAAGCAAAAGGCGCTCCCGCGGGAGCGCCTTTTTTATTGTCCCGAGCCCCTTCGATCAGACTTTGAAAACCTTGGAATAGCGTGCCTTGATCTCCTCGCTCTGCGCCTGCACCAAAGCCGGATCGGCCTTGAGCAATTTCAACGCCGACAGCGGCGTGTGGCCGGGCTTCTCCTTGACCTGCGCATGGAACGAACGAAGCGCGTAGTCGTCGACCAGCATTTGCTGGGTCTCTGCGCTGAGGAAAAAGCTCTGAAACAGCCGCGCCGCATTCGGATTGGGGGCTTTCTCGAACACCCCGGTCGGAACAATGATCAGCGGCGAGCCTTCGGTCGGGTAGACCACCTCGACCGGCTTGCCCTGATCCTTGAGCAGCACCAGATTGTAGTCATTACCGTCGGCCATCACGGCGCGCTCGCCGAGTTGTATTTTTTTCGGCGGGTCGGCCGCCGATTGCACCTGCATCACCTTTTGCTGGGCCAGTTTCTCAAGATATGGCCAGCCCAGATCGCGTTCGCGCGAGAGCACGAAGGTCGCGGTCAGGATCGCGCCGCTGTAGCCGGGATGGCCTTTGACGAGCTTGCCCATCCACTTCGGATCGAGCAGGTCAGCATAGCTCTTCGGCGCATCCTCTGGTTTGACCAGATTGGTGTTGTAGCCGATGGCTTCGGTCCAGGCGCAGGACGTGGCGTACATGCCATCCGGATCGAACTGATCGGCCGGAAAATACTTCGCGACGTCTTCAGGCAAATAAGGCGCGAGCCAGCCGCTCTTTTTCCAATCAAGATAGTGTGAAGGATCGGTGCTGTTGGCGACGTCGACTGCATTGATGCCGCTGCCCTGCTCCTGGGCGATCCGCTGGTAGATTCGCTCGGCGCCGGATCGTTCGACCCGTACGGCAATCCCGGGATATTTGGCTTCGAACATCTTGCCGAGGCGTTCGCCGACATTGAGTTCGAGCGCGGAATAATACGACAGCTTGCCTTCCTTGCGCGCGGCCTCGATCAGCGCCGGTGTAACCGCCGTCGGCGGTATCGCCGCGGCTCTCAGCGGCTGCGCGAACAGCACGCCCGCCATCGATGCCGTCGAGACCTTCAGCAGCTTCCGCCTTGACCATTTCCGGTCCTGCACGGCGTCCTCCCTGTATGTGCACGGCCGTTGATCGGCCGCTTGCGACACCTGTCTATAGCGGACAATGGCCGTGTCCCCAATGATGCAGTGCATGATTGGCTGATAACGCCACCGGTACTACATTGATGAAAGAGCGGCGCGACACAATGACGCCACCACCCAGGGGAGAGATCGCAGATGGCAAAATGGATCCGTTTTGAGCAGGATGGAAAGACCGGCTTCGGTACGCTGGAAGACGACACCATTGCGGTTCACACCGGCGATATGTTTGCCGGCGCCAAGCCGACCGGCGAGAAGCTGAAATTTTCCAGCGTTCAGGTTCTCACCCCCTGCGATCCGTCGAAAATGATCTGCCTGTGGAACAATTTCCACCAGCTCGCGGCCAAGAACGATTTCAAGCAGCCGAAGGAGCCGCTGTGGTTCTTGAAAGCGCCAAATTCCTACCACCCCGCCAACCGGCCGATCGAGCGCCCGGCGACCTATGCCGGAAAGATCATCTATGAAGGCGAACTCGGCGTCATCATCGGCAAGAAGTGCTTCAACATTTCGGAGGAAGAGGCCGGCGATTATATCTTCGGCTACACCTGCGTGAACGACGTCACCGCCGTCGATCTCTTGCGCAAGGACAAGTCCTTCGAGCAATGGGCCCGTTCGAAGAGTTTTGACACTTTCGGCGTGTTTGGTCCCGTGATCGCGACTGGGCTCGATCCCATGAAGCTCTCGATCAAGACCGTCCTCAATGGTAAGGAACGGCAGAACTATCCCGTCGCGGACATGTTCTTCCCCCCGCACAAACTTGTCGCCGCCATTTCCAAGGACGTGACGCTGATGCCCGGCGATATCATCGCCTGCGGCACCTCGCTTGGCGCCGGCACGATGGGCGACGCCCATAACGTCGTCGACATCGTGATCGATGGCGTCGGCAGCCTCGGCAACGTGTTCGATCAGGTACTGCCGAGCCCCTATTTGCTGGGTGCTCCGCCCAAGCAGAAGAAAATCTGCGTGGTCGGCGCCGGCGCCATCGGCGGCCTCCTGGCGGCCAAGTTTGCGCTCGCGGGCGAGGACGTGACCGTGATCGACCAGGGCGCGCATCTCGCCGCGATCCAGAAGAACGGCCTCAAGCTCGAATGGCATGACGGCAAGGTCCAGACCGCCAAGATGAAGGCCGTCAACAAGCCGGCCGAGGCCGGCAAGCAGGATATCGTGGTGCTGGCCGTGAAGGCGCATTTCCTCGATCAGGTGGTGCGCGATATCGACTCGCTGCTCGGTCCTGAAACCGTCGTGCTGACGGTGCAGAACGGCCTGCCCTGGTGGTACTTCCAGAAACTCGGCGGCCAGTACGACAATCACAAACTGGAAAGTCTCGATCCCTCGGGCGTGCTCACCAAAAACATCGACCCGAACCGCCTGATCGGCTGCGTGGTCTATCCCGCAGCCGCCGCAACCGCGCCCGGCGTCATTCATCATGTCGAGGGCGACCGTTTTCCGATCGGCGAACTCGACGGCAAGGAAACGCCGCGCGTCAAGGAGTTGCACGACGTCTTCATCAAGGCCGGGCTGAAATCGATGGTGCTGCCGGATATCCGCTCGGAGATCTGGCTCAAGGCCTGGGGCAATCTGTCGTTCAATCCGATCTCGGCGCTGACTCATGCGACGCTGGTGGACATCTGCCAGTTCGCCGAGACCCGCGAACTGGCCGCGACCATGATGAAGGAAGCGCAGGACATCGCCCAGAAGCTTGGCGTCACCTTCCGCGTCACGATTGAAAAGCGTATCGCCGGCGCGGAAGCCGTCGGCGCGCACAAGACGTCGATGCTGCAGGACGTGGAAGCCGGCCGCTCGCTCGAAACCGAGGCCTTGATCGGGTCCATCCTGGAAATGGCGAGGCTGACAAACACCGCGGCCCCCGCCATCGAATCCGTCTATGCGCTGGTGAAACTGCTCAACAGGGTGATGCTGCTGGAAGGCGGCGGCGTAAAGGTGGAGAAAGTAAGCAAGGCCGCCTGAACGGTTTCAGACGAAGCAATCCAGCACGACAGTTACTGGATTGCTTCGTCGAGAAATCTGACAAGTATCAATTGCTCATAACCGACGTCGTCACGCCGGCGCCACCAGCGACGCCATCGGCACGTCCAGCACGTAGACGAACCCGGTAGCGTCGTAAGCCAGTTTAACCGAGCCCTTCAATTGCTGGCCCAGTGTCCCGATCAGGCGGGTGCCAAAACTTTGCCGGGATGGCGCATGGACAACAGGGCCATTTTTCTCGGACCATGTCAGATGCAGCCGCTGCCCCGCTTGATCGATCTTCCAAACGATCTCGATGCGGCCGGCTGGCACTGACAACGCGCCGAACTTCGTCGTGTTGGTGCAGAGTTCGTTGAGAGTCATCGCGAGCGCGATCACGGCGCCCGAAGTTATCCTGATGTCGGGGCCCTGAATCGAGATTCTGCCGGAGCCGATGGTGACATAGGGCTCGGTTGCGCCACGGATGGTGTGTTCGAGGCTGGCGTTGGCCCATCTGGCCTGAAGCAGAAGATCATGCGCCCGTCCCAGCGCTACCAGCCGGCCTTCGATCGCGTGCTGACCGTGCTCGATGCTGGTCGCCGTTCGCAGGCTCTGGGCCGCGATGGCGCTGACAGTGGCCAGCGTATTCTTGATGCGGTGATGTAACTCTTCAAGGATGAGTTTCTGCAGCTTGTCGGCGGCTTCACGCTCCTTGGCGTCAATGCCCGCCTGGGCAAGCAATACCTTGGCATCGATTCCCGCCTGCTCGAGCAACAGGCGAAGACTGTCATTTTCGGCAGTCAGGAATTCCTGCGTAGAGCCGGGTGGCCCGATCGCGGTGCCACTCAACTCCGGATGCGGGGCTTTGGCGATCAATTCGGAAATGTCGCTCGGCTCGATTCGTAGCGCGCCCTTACCCATCATGTCCTGCATTTCCGCAATCATGTGCTTCACATCGAGCGGCTTTCCGAAGAAGCGGCTATCAACCGGTTTGTCATCGTCCGTCAATTTCAACTGGCCGGACACCAGAATGATCTTGATCAAGGGCCAACGCTCGTGGACGGCATGAGCGAGCTTGAGGCCGTCCATGCTCCCCGGCATCTGGATGTCGGTAAACAAGAGTTCGATATCCGGGCGAGATTCGAGGATTGCCAGCGCATCGTCGGCATTAACGGCTTCAACAGGGGCGAACCCGGCGTCCTCGACCATATCCACCGCCCGCATGCGCAGCATCATCTCGTCCTCGACAACGAGAACGGTGGGAAGAACGGCACTTATAGCCATGATTATCCGGCACTTTCATCTGGAGCCGTTGGGATTAGCTCGTGCCAGTTGCTCACTTATGGCTTCGAACGGTTCAGCCAATTGTCTGCGTATTTATGATTAAGGGAGTGATGCGATAATGATCCCGAAGGGTTCGGGTGCAGCCACTAACAATCTCGGAGAATAAGGGTTCCCTGGCTGCAATTTAAATTTGAAGTGATGTTTCCAGGGACGTTCGGGATCCGGCGCTACGCCAATTCGTACGCTATCCCAAGCGCTTGCTTGCCAATAGTGCCTCGCCGAACGCCTGAAACAGGGCGCGGTTGATCGGATTGCGTTGCGGATCGTATTCGGCGTGCCACTGCACACCGAGCGCAAAACCCGGCGCGTCGGCGATCCGGATCGCCTCGATCGTGCCGTCCTCCGCCGTGCCCTCGATCACGACCCGCTTGCCCGGCTCGAGGATGCCCTGGCCGTGCAGCGAATTGACCCGGATCGTCTCGCACCCGAGCAGCCGCGCAAAGGCGCCACCGGGCACCAGACTGACATCATGGCGATCGGCGAAGATCACTTTGGGGTCGGGATGGATTTCGCCGTTTTCCAGCCGCGGCATGCGATGGTTCATTCGCCCCGGCAATTCGCGGATCTCGGGATGCAGCGAGCCGCCGAAGGCGACATTCATCTCCTGCAAGCCGCGGCAAATGCCGAACAGGGGAACGCCGCGCGCGACGCACGCCTCCGACAGCGCTAGCGCCACATCGTCACGGTGCAGATCGTAGGGTTCGTGCTTGGGATCAGGCTCGGTGCGAAAATGCGTCGGATGAACATTGGCGCGGGCCCCCGTCAGCACGATGCCATCGACCGCGTCCAGCAAGGCGCCGATGTCGGTGATCTCGGGTGACGCCGCAAACATCAGCGGCAGGGCGCCCGCGACGTCGGCCACCGCGCGAAGATTTCGTTCACCGACCATCTGCGTCGCGAATCTGTTTTCGATGCGATGGGCATTCCCGATCACACCGACCACCGGCCTCCTCATTGCATCGTTTCCAGTCCTGCGTCGTCAATTCAGCAGGGATCATGCATCGCGGCTGGCCGGGGATCAACACGTTACGCCCCCTTCTTCCACTGCGCAGCCCTGCAAGAACCTCACGTCCTGCCGACAGCGGCAAACCGGCGCGGCCTTCTGCGCTTGATCCCGGCCCGGTTTGACGAAAGAGTGCGGCTGGACACAATCTGAAAGGATTCAACGTGGCAGGTTCGGCCGACACTGGTCTCAAGGCCCGCAGCGACCTGGCATGGGCAATATCGGTCGGCGGCATCGGTGTCGTCGTATTCGCCGCTTTGTTGCTGTTCAGCTGGTATTTCGCCGCGACGCTGTTTCTGATCTTCGCGGGGATACTGCTCGGCGTCGCTCTCAACGCCATGACCAATTTGCTCGGCCGCGATCATCAAGCTATCGCATTCGCTGCGGCTGACGATTGTCTGCCTGGTGCTGGCGGGGCTGTTGTCCGGCGTGATCTTTCTCGGCGGCGCCACCATCGCCCAGCAGGCCACCGCATTGAGCGACACGATCAAGTCGCAACTGGTCGGCGTCAAGGCGTTCCTGGAGCGAAACGGGATCGACACCAGCTATTTCGAACTTGGCAATCTCTCCGCGACCCCGGCCACATCGACGACGCCGGCAACACCGGGAGCTTCGGCAACGCCGGCTGCAACTCCGACGCACAATCTTCCCAGTGCGGGGGCGCTGGCCTCCAGCGGCGGCGCGATCGTCAGCCAGACCCTGAAACTGCTTCTGGGGACTGTAAGCGCGGTTGGAAATTTCTTCATCGTGCTGTTTCTCGGGCTGACCTTCGCGGCGCAACCCGGCGTCTATCGATCCGGACTGTTGTATATGGCCCCGGCACAGCATCGCGCCCGCGCGACCGTTATCATCGACCGGATCAGTGAGACGCTGGAACGCTGGCTGATCGCGCAGATTCTGACCATGGCCGCGGTGTTCCTTGTGACCTGGATCGGGCTGGCGCTGATCGGTATCCAAGGCTCGTTTATTCTCGGAATTCAGGCGGGCCTGCTAACCTTCATTCCGACAGTCGGCGCGTTGATCGGCGGCCTGATCGTCGTATTGGCAAGCCTCGCGTCCGGATGGGTCGCTGCAGCCAGCGCTTTCGTGCTCTTTCTCGGTATCCACGCGCTGGAAAGCTACATTCTGACGCCGATGCTGCAACGTCAGGCGCTCGATATCCCGCCAGCTACACTATTCGCGATCCAGATTTTGCTGGGTGTCGTGTTCGGTATCTGGGGAATATCGCTGGCGCTGCCGTTGATGGCGATCGTGAAAGTGCTGATCGATCATTTCAAGGCCGACGACCCCGCGATCAGCACGGCGGCGGCCTGAGGCCGCGCGCCGCCCGACAGCTGTCAAGGTTCAGGACAATACCGTCTCGGTATGTTCGACCTCGGGCGGTGCCGCGAAATATTGCCCGACCAGCGCGCGCCAGGCGGCGAAATCCTCGGAGCCCCTGAAATCGACGGTGTGGTTTTCGACCGTCGCCCATTTGGCCATCAGCCGGTAACGCGACGGCTTCTCGATCGACTTGTGCAGTTCGATGCCGAGGCCGCCCTTGGCGCGCAGGAAAAGCGGCTTTGCCTTGGCGACGGCGGCTTCAAAGTCTTTTTCGGTACCCGGCTTGACGTCGATTTGTGCGATTTCGGTGATCATCTGGCAGCGGCCTCTGGTTGAGAATGCACGTCTCTAGCCCAATCGGTTCAAGAGCAACAGCTAGGAGCAGCAATTGCCTGCCTGTATCGGCGGACATGGCACAGAACCGTAGGAGCAAAACACGCAGCAATCGCCCTGCTTCGGTTTCAGCCGCTCTCCACAGTTTTTGCAATCATAGAAAAACTGGCAGGCGTCGGTCGGCATCGTCTCGGTCGCCCGATGAGCGCAGTGCGGACAGGTGAGTGTCGATTCCAGTTGCATAACCGATATTCCGCCCATTTGGTCCAAATAGGCATCGTATCCGATCGCAGACCAATCACATGACCGGCAACCGCAGGGTGGCGAAGGATGACGCCCAACAAAAAAGGCGCCTCGCGGCGCCCTCACATCCCCTGCTCCCGCAGCCATTCAGTTCAAGAGCAGCACGGTCCCGGCGACCATCAGTGCGCAGCCGACGAACATCACGGCAGGCCAGCGGCTTTTCGGCCGATCATAACGGCCCTGCGCACGGCGCTGCGCGATCAGCGCCGTCTCATATTCGTCTGACGTCGAGAACATGCAGGCAAACCCTTCGCGCGCCGTGGTGGCCGCCGCTTCCAGCGACATCAGGGCGGCACGAGATCTGGGGCTGCGCGGCAGGTTCATAGTTCCGGATGATAGATGCCGTATGGTAAACGGCGGGTTAACCCCCCCGCCGTTCGACCCATTATGCGAGGCTCGTGCCCGGCTTCAGCGGCGCTGCACGTGCGTTGCCCGCGCTCTTTCGCCGCCAGTTTTCCAGCGAGAGCGGCAATTCCTCGGCCGCCTCGACGCGGTTACGGCCGCCGCGCTTGGCCTGATAGAGTGCGGTATCCGCCGCCGCCAACAACACTTCAAGTTCGGTGCCCGCCGGACCGCCGGCAACGCCGATACTGACGGTCGTGTCGACCGGTCCGGCGACCTCGTCGACAATGCCCGAAGCCTCGAAGGCCTCGCGCACCCGCTCGGCCGCGAGCACGCCTTCTTCGAGCGAACACGGCAGCAACGCCGCGAACTCCTCGCCGCCGATACGTCCGGAAAGATCGGTGATGCGCAGCGCGTTGATCACGACGGCAGAGAACAGTTTGAGAATCTCGTCGCCGGCCGGATGGCCGAAACGATCATTGATCGACTTGAAATGGTCGATGTCGAAGATCAGTACCGTCACCGGCCGGCCGGCCTTGGCTTCCCGCTCGATCACCCGCGACGTCGCCTCGGCAAAACCGCGGCGATTGAACATGCCGGTCAGCGGATCCATCGATGCCGCCGTCTTGTGCGCGGTCACCGTGCGTTCCGACACCAGCATGAAGATGACGAAAACAGTGCCGACCGCATAGAGCACGAGTTCGATCGCGAACACCGTGACCCAGATGCTGGTGCCGAACGCATGATTCTCGTGATGCAGGAAATCGCCCAATAGAATCGGCAGCATCAGCGCAAAGCCATGCAGCACCGGAACCACGATCGCGGGCCAGCGCTTTTGCAACGTCCTGCGGCGATCGGACCACAATTCCGTGGCGGTCAGCGCGGCATAGACCGCGACGATGCCGGCGCCGAGCGTCATCCGCAGTTCCGCCGCGTCAGGCGGCAGGCTCAGGACGGCGGCGACCCAGGCCAATGCCCCGAGCGGCAGACCCGCCAGATTGGGCTTGCGGCCGTGAAACACCCGCGATGCATTCCAGACCAGGCCGCAGGCGATGAAACCCACCGCATTCAACGCCAGCGAAAACATATCGCCGAACATCGGACCGCCCAGCGTCCACAGCGCCACTGACCCGGCGCCGAGCAGATAGGCCGTTCCCCACCATTTCAACGCCGGGATATTTTCCTGCCGGCCAAACAGCAGCAGCATGCCTCCGAGCATTGCCGCGACCATCGTTGCAACGAGATAAAGCGTGGAAGTATCAAGCGACATGGGGCCACCGGGTAATTTGTGATGCAACATTCCCGGCGCGGATGAAATGCAATACGCGCCGTCACTTGCGTGTGACGTTAAGACCGCCGCGTTGGCAATCCGTTTGCAGCGGTGCGCAAGTTTTCAGGAAAAACTGGATCAACTCGTCGGCAAATGCCAAACAAAAAAGGCGCCCGGAACCGGGCGCCTTCTGAATCTTTTTCGCGACAAATTCTAACGAAGCAATTAGCGCTTCGAGAACTGGAACGACTTGCGCGCCTTGGCGCGGCCGTACTTCTTGCGCTCGACCACGCGGGAGTCGCGCGTGAGGAAGCCGCCCTTTTTCAGAACGCCGCGCAGATCCGGCTCGAAATAAGTCAGCGCCTTCGAGATGCCGTGACGAACCGCACCGGCCTGACCGGACAGACCGCCACCGGTGACGGTGCAGATCACGTCGTACTGGCCGGCTCGCGCGGCGGCGATCAGCGGCTGCTGAATCATCATCCGCAACACCGGACGCGCGAAATAGACTTCGACTTCACGGGTGTTGACGGTGACCTTGCCGGCGCCGGGCTTGATCCAGACGCGGGCAACCGCGTCCTTGCGCTTGCCGGTGGCATAGGCACGGCCGTATTTGTCGACCTTCTTGACGTATTGCGGCGCTTCCGGCGCGGCCGGCTTCAGCGACGACAATTGATCGAGCGACTGCATGGTATCGGACATCTTATGCGGCCCTCATGTTCTTGCAATTCATCGAAGCAATGTCCACCGTCTCGGGTTGCTGGGCTTCATGCGGATGTTCCGCCCCGGGGTAAACGCGCAAATTACCAAGTTGCACACGGCCAAGCGGGCCGCGCGGAATCATGCGCTCGATGGCCTTCTCGACCACGCGCTCGGGAAACCGACCCTCGAGGATCGACTTCGCGGTGCGTTCCTTGATGCCACCGATGAAGCCGGTGTGATTGTAATAGACCTTGTTGTCGCGCTTGCGTCCGGTGAGCACGATATGGGCCGCGTTGATGATGATGACATGGTCACCGCAATCAACATGGGGTGTATAGGTCGGGAGGTGTTTGCCGCGAAGGCGCATCGCGACCAGGGAAGCGAGCCGGCCGACCACCAAACCTTTGGCGTCGATCAGCACCCACTTCTTCGTCACCTCGGCTGGCTTTGCCGAAAACGTTTTCATGTGAGGAAATCCGTGAAAGGGGAATATCGACGCGCTCGCGCCGAACTGCGCGCTTTCTAGATAGGTCCGGCGTTTGCGTCAATGCCAAACACTGATAAATACATTAACAAAAACAGATAGTTATAAATATGGTGCGATAATACCGGATAAAACACTAAGTATTTGGAATGGAATAGGTGGAGGTTACATGGGCGATCGGATCGGGCGCCGTCCCCGACAACAGATTGACCTCCCCCACCGCGAGCCGCTTGCCCAGCTTCAAAAGCCTCGCCGCCGCCAGGATGTCCTGCCCAGGCTGGCCCTTGCGCAGGAAATTGATGTTGAGATTGGTCGTGACCGCTAGCCCGATCGGGCCGATCGCCGACAGCAGCACCACATACATCGCAAAATCAGCCAACGCCATCAGCGTCGGTCCCGACACCGTGCCGCCGGGACGCAGCATCTGGTCGCTGTAGCGCTGCCGCAGCAGGCAGGAGGCACCGTCCGCGCTTTCGATCGATATATCGCCGCCGCTGAAGGCCTGGGGGAACTCGACCTGGAGAAACTTCTCCAGTTCAGCCACGCTCATTTTCGCTATTGCCATCTTGCTCCGTCCACCCTCGCCTCGTCTTGCTTGTTACATTAAGCTGTCACATCTGCCCAAGTGGATTATTCGAAGGATATTTCGTGGACTATTCGTGGATATGCCGATGACGCCCCAGGCCGCCCGCGCCGCTGCACCCCAGCCCCCTATCCTGCTGCGCGAAAACGTCGGCGGCATCTGCGTGCTCACGCTCAATCGCCCGGCAGCGCGCAACAGCCTGTCGGAAGCGATGATTGCCGGGCTGCATGCGGCGCTGAGGGATATTCACGACGATGCCAATGTGCGCGCGCTGGTGATCGCGGCGAACGGCCCAGCCTTCTCCGCCGGCCACGACATGAAAGAACTGACCGCGCGGCGCACGGATGCCGATCGCGGTCGGGCTTATTTCGCCGAGATCATGACCGCCTGCAGCGCGATGATGCAGGCCATTGTGCAACTGCCAAAACCTGTCGTCGCGGCCGTCCAGGGCATCGCCACCGCGGCCGGCTGCCAACTGGTGGCCAGTTGCGACCTTGCGGTCGCCTCGGAAGCCGCGGCCTTCGCCACGCCCGGCGTCGATATCGGGCTGTTCTGTTCGACGCCGATGGTGGCGCTGTCGCGCAACGTTCCGCGCAAGCAGGCGATGGAAATGCTGCTCACCGGCGAGCCGGTCCCGGCCGCGACGGCGCAGAACATCGGCCTCGTCAACCGCGTCGTTCCCGCCGGCACCGAGCGCGAGGCTGCGATCGCGCTGGCGCAAAAGGTCGCGCTCAAATCCGCCTATACGGTCAAGCTCGGCAAGGCCGCGTTCTACCGCCAGGCCGAAATGAGCCTTGCGGACGCCTATCGCTATGCGGCAGAGGTGATGACCGAAAACATGATGGCCCGCGACGCCGAGGAAGGCATCGGCGCCTTCATCGAAAAACGCGAGCCGAAATGGCAGGACAAGTAAGAAGATACGCAATGACTTTCCTCATCCTGAGGAGCGCGTCCTTCGCGCGCGTCTCGAAGGATGAAATCATGGTTCGAGACGGCGCTGCGCGCCTCCTCACCATGAGGATCTCGGGACAATTGAAATGAACCACGACACCTACGCCGACAACTACATCCGCGAGATTCTCAACGGCGTGAAATCCATCGCGATGGTCGGGGCCTCGCCCGTCAATGTGCGTCCGAGTTATTTCGCCTTCAAATATCTGGCGCAGCGCGGCTACGACATGATCCCGGTCAATCCCGGCCATGTCGGCAAGAGCCTGCTCGACAAGCCCTTTGTCGCCTCATTGCGCGAGATCGGCCGTCCCGTCGATATGATCGACATCTTCCGCAATTCGAGCCACATCATGCCGGTGGTCGATGAAGCATTGTTGCTGACCCCGCTGCCGAAAGTGATCTGGATGCAGCTTGGCGCGCGCGACGATGCCGCGGCCGAAAAGGCCGAAGCCGCCGGCCTCAAGGTCGTGATGAACCGCTGCCCGAAAATCGAATATGGGAGATTGTCCTCGGAAATCTCGTGGATGGGCGTCAATTCGCGAACGCTGAGTTCAAAGCGCGCACCGATGCCGACCCAGGGGATGCGGCTTTCCCTGAATCGGATGAGCGTCGGCGGCGGCGAAACCACCGCATCCGATCGCGCCGCAAAAAACAAGAACGACCCCACATAACGCAATTGCGAAACGATTCTTTCACAAGCGCGCCACGTTAAAGCACGACTATTGCGAACAATGCGTGATGCATCGTGCCGCCTTGACGGCGAACGCCTCTGCCGCGATTGTCCCCCACTGGGAGGAGGCGGTTGGCACCGTCCCGAAATATAAGCGAAATACTAAGAACGCCGTGCCTCTCATCCTTCCCTGCGGCCCAGCGGCTGCCGTCCGGGGCAATGAGGCCGTCACAGAGGAAAATACCTCAAAGAGGAAAATACAATGACCGATCGCCTTCCCGGATTTTCAACGCTTGCGGTGCATGCCGGCGCGCAGCCCGATCCCACCACCGGCGCGCGCGCGACGCCGATCTATCAAACCACCTCGTTTGTATTCAATGACGCCGACCATGCCGCGTCGCTGTTCGGACTGCAGGCGTTCGGCAACATTTACACCCGGATCGGAAATCCGACGCAGGCGGTGCTCGAAGAGCGCGTCGCCGCACTCGAGGGCGGCACCGCCGCGCTCGCGGTGGCGTCGGGGCACGCGGCCCAGGTCGTGGTGCTCCAACAATTATTGAAGCCCGGCGACGAGTTCATCGCCGCGCGAAAACTCTATGGCGGCTCGATCAACCAGTTTACCCATGCCTTCAAGAGTTTCGGCTGGAACGTGGTGTGGGCCGATCCCGATGAAATCTCCAGCTTCGAGCGCGCGGTAACCCCGCACACCAAGGCGATCTTCATCGAGTTGATCGCCAATCCCTCCGGCTCCATTACGGATATCGAGGCGATCGCGGCCGTCGCGCGTAAAGCTGGCGTGCCCCTGATCGTCGACAATACGCTGGCCAGCCCCTATCTGATCCGCCCAATCGATCACGGCGCGGACATTGTCGTGCATTCGCTGACCAAGTTTCTCGGCGGTCACGGCAACTCGCTCGGCGGAATCATCGTCGATGCCGGCACCTTCGACTGGTCGAAGGACAACAAGTATCCGATGCTGAGCGAACCGCGGCCGGAATATCACGGCATCAAGATCCAGGAGACGTTCGGCAATTTCGCCTTCGCCATCGCCTGCCGCGTGCTCGGCCTGCGTGACCTCGGCCCGGCGATCTCGCCGTTCAACGCCTTCATGATTCTTACCGGCATCGAAACGTTGCCGTTGCGCATGCAGAAGCATTGCGAAAACGCCAAGGCGGTCGCGGAATTTCTCTCCGGCCATCGGGCGGTCGCCGCGGTGAATTATGCTGGCCTCGCCAGCGACAAGTATAACAACCTCGCCCGTAAATATGCACCCAAGGGCGCCGGCGCGGTGTTCACCTTCAGCCTCAAGGGCGGTTACGACGCCGGCGTCAATTTGGTGTCGAACCTGAAACTGTTCTCGCATCTGGCCAATGTCGGCGACACCCGCTCGCTGGTGATCCATCCGGCATCGACCACGCACAGCCAGCTCGACGATGCCGCGAAGGTCAAATCGGGCGCTGCGCCCGACGTGGTGCGGCTGTCGATCGGCATCGAAGACAAGGAAGACCTGATCGCGGATCTCGATCAGGCGCTGAGCGCGTAATTACGCCGCGACATCGCGGTTCGATCTCCAGCGCTCCGGCATATTGTTCCTCCATGCCGGAGCCTGTCACCGGGCGGCGCATTTGCGCCGTCCCGGTGGCGGGAGGACATCAGAACCGATCAGGCTCCAGAATCAGATATGCTGCCGCAGGAAACCCGGGAACCTGCGATGCTGCGCGCCATGACGCTATTATTGTTGACGGTGGCGACATCAGGCGCGGCGTTGGCGGCGGATATGCCGCCACGACATTCGCGATCAGGACCTGCCTATAAAGCCGCGCCCGAGGCCCAACGCGACCCCGATGTGCTGTTTACGCCGGCCCTCCCGACACTTCCGCCCTTCATCCGCACGCCGATATTGCAGGGGTCAGCGGCACTGCCAGGCTATTACGGAACGACCCACTCCTATGATTATCGGGGTCCCTATTACGGCGGCCCCTATGTCGACTATCGGGATCGCCTGCCCTACGCCTGCGGCGTCTACGGCTATTGCTGAAATCCAAACGCTCGCGCGTCAGGCTGCCGTGCGCTGCGCCACCGGATAATTTTGCCGCGCTTGCGCCGGCTGACGCGTAGCCAAACGTTCGACCTGCATGACTGCCATCGTCAGCACCACAATCGCAAAGGCCTGATGCGCGAGGCCGAGATCCATCGGAACCTGATTGAGCAGCGTGAAAATACCCAGCGTCGCCTGCAGCGTTACCGCCGCTGCGAGCCACACCGCGCCGTTAATTGCCGCTGTCCCGGCCCGCGAGCGAACCGCGTCGATCACATGCAGGATCGCCAGTACAAACAGCGTATAGGCGACCACGCGGTGTTCGAACTGAACGGTCAGCGTGTTGTCAAACAAATTACGCCACCACGGCGTATCAAAGAAAAGCCGCGCCGCCGATGGAATCAATCCGCCGTCGATATCCGGCCAGGTGTTGAAGATTTTTCCGGCGCGCAGACCCGCGACCAGCGCGCCCAGATAAAGCTGCACGAAGGTTAGCACCAGCAGAGCCGCGCTCGTGATTTTCAGCCGGGCTGAAACCGCCAATGACGGCCGCTCCACCAGCCGGCGCAGCGTCCAGACGATGCCGGCAAAAATCAGTAGCGCCAGCACCAGATGGGTGGCCAGGCGATAGTGCGACACCTCGACCCGCTGCGAAAGCCCCGATGCCACCATCCACCAGCCGACCACGCCTTGCAGGCCGCCGAGACCGAAGATCAGCCACAGCCGCCGTTTGAGATCGGCGCTGAAAACTCCGCGCCACAGGAACCAGAGAAACGGCAGCAGATAGGCCATACCGATCACGCGGCCGAGCAACCGGTGACTCCACTCCCACCAGAAGATCGTCTTGAACTCGGCCAGATTCATGCCTGAGTTCATGGCTTGATATTGTGGAATCGTCTTGTAGGCCTCGAATGCGCTGGTCCATTGCTCCTGATCGAGCGGCGGCAGCGCGCCGGTGACCGGCTTCCATTCGACGATCGAAAGCCCTGACTCGGTCAGGCGGGTGCCGCCGCCGACCAGCACCATGAGCGCGATCAACGCGGCGATCGAGATCAGCCACCAGCGGACGGCGCGGTTTTGCGGGGCTTGAGTGGCGGAAATACCGGTCATCACGCTGCGCTTGAATGAATTGGCGCGCCCCTTATAGTCCGCCCCTTCCGGCGCGCAAGGCGCGCCCTGACAGCGAGCCGCACATTTCCGTCATGACCATACGCACCCGCAAGTTCTTTGGAACCATCGCCCTTTTGGTTTTGGTCGTGTTTTGGTCGCTGATGGGAATGGCGGTCGCGCAGACGCCGTGGCTGGCCAATTCCGGATGGCTGCAAGCCATCTTCTATGTCGTCGCCGGAATCGGATGGGTGCTGCCGGCGATGCCGATCATCAGCTGGATGTCCAAGCCCGACATCTAAGACGCCCGACGTCTAAAATCCGGAACTGCTGCGTGTTCCTTTAGGAAACGTAATCCCTGAAAGGATCACGCGCATCGCGCGCAGCGAACGCTGCCGTCCGTCCCACGAAATGCGCGGCAGCGCGTACAAATTGGTGCGTCCTTCGGTCTCGACGACACCTGATATCGCCGATACCGCACTGATGAATCCGGCCTCTTCGGCCATCGCGATGTGTTGCCGTCGCCACGACGCACGATCGCCGAACGGATAGGCGAAATGCCTGATGTCGCGATGAAACGCGGTATGCGCGACTGCCCTGCCCATCGTCATTTCGCGCAGCGCCGCGGCATCTTTCAGATTTGACAGAACGGGATAATTTACGGTGCCGCTTCCGATCGTCACCAGCGGATCGGCCGCAAGTCTGGCCAGATCGTCCCAGTCCAGCGACGCCTCGCGCGACAGTGCGGCGAGGTCGACGGAATATCGCGAGCAGAGATCCTTGATGGCGGCAGAAAGATCTGCGGGCGCCAACGTGCGCATCCATCCCGACAGGAAATCATAGAGCTGATATTTCTCAGATGTGCCGGGGATATCGAAATGCCGCTCCTTACGGTCCATCACCAGGCTGACGCGGCCCTCGCGCGCAATCACGGCCTCCAGCGCCAGCCACCAGGCCTCGCCGAGACCGTCCGGGAATGCGGTCGGCACATAGACCGTGAAAGGAACGCCGTGTTGCGACAGTACCGGATAGGCCGACGTCATCAGGTCCTTATAGCCGCCGTCGAATGTCAGGCTCACAAACCGTCTTGGTGAGGCCAGCCTGACCGAGCGTTGGCAAACTTCGTCCAATGTGACGATATCGAACTTCCAGCGTTTCAATGCCTTGATCGTTCGATCGAGGAATTTGGGTGTGATTTCGCGGGATTTGAGCGGTTGAAAGCGCGCGCTGCGCGGCGGGCACACCCGTTCAAGGCGCAGGATAACGCCGGCGCCGCCGGTGCGCCTTCCCTTCAGCAACGGCAGGCCGCTGAAATAGGCGAGTTCCAGCTTCAAGCCTGTCAGGAATCGGTTGTCCGGTGGCAACGTCCAGCCCCTCAACTCAGCGACTTTCGTCCCGCCGCGGCCGCATTGTCATTACTCTTTGTTGACATTTCTTTGCAAAGGTCGGCCAACACTGAAAAGTGTAAACAATTCCTTGTAGACAGGTTTCGCGATGACCATGGCTGCCGCGATCGAAAGCCGGACAGCGGAAGCGCCTGCGTGGTCGAAGCCAAGCCGCATCGCCAGCGTCGATATCCTCAGTGATCTCGGCCGGGCCGAGACGATCTGGCGTCATCTCGAAGATCAGCAGCACGTCTCCACGCCCTATCAGCGGTTCGATTTCCTTAGCCCCTGGCAAAGACTGGTCGGTGAGCGCGAGAATTTTCGGCCCTTCATCATCGTGGCCTATGACGTCGAACGCCGGCCGCTGCTGTTGCTGCCGCTGGCGCTTCGGCAGGAACGAGGCGTTCGCGTCGCGAGCTTCATGGGAGGCAAGCATGCGAGCTTCAACATGGCGCTGTGGGATCGCGATTTTGCCGCGGCGGCGACCCGCGCCGATCTCGACACCCTGATCTCGGCGATATCAGCGCGATCCGAGGCCGATGTCCTGTCGTTCAGCCAGCAACCGCGGAGCTGGCGGGATTTGCGAAATCCGATGGCACTGCTGCCGCACCAGGTCTCCGCCAATGATTGTCCGCTGATGACGATGGTGCCGGACACCCCGCCCACCGCGCAGATCAGCAACTCGTTTCGGCGCCGGCTCAAGGGCAAGGAACGCAAATTGAGTGCCCTGCCCGGCTATCGCTACCGCGTTGCCACGACCGACGCCGAGATCGGACGGCTGCTCGATGCGTTCTTCCGCATCAAGCCGCTGCGGATGGCGGAGCAGAAACTGCCCAACGTGTTCGCCGATCCCGGCATTGAAGATTTTATCCGCAACGTCTGCCTGACGCCGCTCGCGGGCAGCGGCCATGTCATCGATATTCACGCCCTTGAATGCGAAGACGAGGTCATCGCGATCTTTGCCGGTGTTGCCGACGGCTATCGTTTTTCGATGATGTTCAATACTTATACGATGTCCGGCAATTCGCGCTTTAGCCCCGGATTGATCCTGGTGCGCAACATCGTCGACCATTATGCCGAACGCGGCTATCGCGCGCTCGATCTCGGGATCGGAGCGGACAGCTACAAAAGGCTGTTTTGCAAGAGCGACGAGCCGATCTTTGACAGCTTCATCCCGCTCAACCTGCGCGGCACCATCGCGGCGGCGGCGATGTCAGGCGTCAACCGCGCCAAGCATCTGGTGAAGCACACGCCGGCGCTGTTTCATGTGGCGCAGAAGCTGCGAAGCGCGCTTCGCTGACCTGATCCCGCAAAACATATCAGTCAACGCATGCCTCGGATTGACTCCAAGAGCAACGGCGGCTGGGTTCAGGCCGCCACGACCCGCGGCGCTTTTTCGGGCACTTCGGTGGGCAACGGGGCCTTGCTCAGCATCGTGACATCGCTGAAACCAGCCGCCTTGAGCTGATCGCTCATCAAAGCCCGTGCATCGGCGGCCATCGCGGCATCCGGCACCACTACGGCGCGGGCCTGCGCGGTCAATAGTTCTGCCGGCAGATCGGAAGCACTGCCTGCATCCAGCACGACGTGATCATAGACCCGCAACAGCGCGTCGATCGCCAGCGTCAGCCGGGGCGATTGCAGCAACCCGCGGTCCGAGCCCGGACGCCCCGCATTGACGAGGTGAACCCGCGACAGCCGATCCTTGTTGATGATCTGCGCAAAAGAAGTCTCGCCCAGCATCAGTTCGGCGAGCCCAGGCGCATTCGGGTCGGCCGATACCGCGGCAATCGTCGGCGACGCGGCCGCCAGATCGACCACGACGACCTTTGCATGGCGCACCATCAGCCGCGCCAGGGTCAGCGCGGTGACCGTGATGCTCTCGCTCGAGGCAGTGCCGAGGACGGTGATCTTGCGCGCGGACGCACCGGCACTGCGCAAAGCCTCGGCAAGGCGTTCGATTTCGGTTACCCCGCTCACAACGTCTGGACGCGGCGCAGTGTAGCCCGCCGCCGGGAACGGCAGACGTGCTGTTACTGGCGAGGACGTGGCCGCTCCGCGGGGTGCGGTCATGCGCAACAATTCACCCGTAGCGATGGCGCCGGCGCTGAGCATCAGGGTTGCCAGCGTCGCGATCAGCACGATCGGGAGTTTCTTCGGATAGGCCGCTGTATTGGACACGCTGGCGCGGGAAATGATGCGTCCATCAGCCGGGGCAGCCTCGATATTCTCGCGGGTATTGGCTTCGCGATATTTCGCCAGATAGGATTCCAGGAGATCGCGCTGCGCCTTGGCTTCACGCTCGAGCGCCCGAAGCTGAACGTCCTGACCGTTGGTCGAGGTCGCCTGCTTCTTCAATTGCTCCAGACTGTTGCTCAGGCCCTCAACCCGGCCGCTGGCGATACGCGAATCATTGTCCAGCGAACGTGATATCTTGCTGGCCTCGTCTCGAATTTGCCGGTCGAGATCGCCGAGTTGGGCTTTCAGTTCCTTGATCCGCGGATGACCGTCGAGCAGCGTCGATGATTGCTCGGCCAATTGTCCGCGCAATGTGACGCGCTGCTCGGACAGTCGGCGGATCAATTCCGAATTCATAATGTCTGAAGCCTCGATCGGCTTGCCGCTCTGGAGCATTTCGCGGATCAGCCGCGCTTTCAATTCGGCATCGGACTTCAGCGCCCGCGCATTGTTCAATTGCGTGTTAAGCTCGCCCATCTGCTGATTGGAGAGCGTGGTGTTGTTGGTGCCGACGAAAAGGCTCGATTTCGAGCGAAAATCCTCGACGCGGGATTCCGCATCCGCAACCTTCTTGCGCAGATTTTCGATTTCGCCCGACAACCACTGGCCGGCGGATTTGGCCTGATCCTGCCGCGCGCCCTGCTGCAGCACCAGATAGCCATCGGCGATCGAGTTGGCGACGCGCGACGCAAGCTCGGGATCGAGCGACTGGAATTCGATGACGATGACGCGCGATTTATCGACCGCATAGGCGGTAAACCGGTCGTAATAAGCGTCCAGCACCCGCTCTTCGGGCGTCAGCGAGAACGGATCGCGGCCAATCCCAAACAGCGCCAGCAGCGACTTCAAGGGCGAAAAGCCCTGCAGCACCGGATCGAATTCGGGCCGCTCGGCAAGCTTGTTCTTCTTGATGATTTCACGGGCCAGATCGCGCGACAGCAAAAGCTGGACCTGACTGGTCACGGCCTCGGGATCGAGCGGCGCGCTGCGCTCCTCGTTGCGCTCACCATTCGGCCGCAGGAAAACGTTTTCGCGCCCGTCAATCAGAATGCGCGCTTCGGATTTGTAACGCGGGGTCACCAGATTGACCGCGGCGATCGAGAGCACCGCGGCGAGCAGCGTTGGAATGATGATCCAGCGCCGCCTGTTCATCAGCGCCAGACCCAACGCATGCAAATCCAGATCGCCGGTTCCGGACGTCGTCACCGGCTTTTGGATAACAGGTGCAGGTTTCGCGATAGCCCTTTGGACCAACGCCTTGCCTGATCGCCAGAACGCTAAACGCATCGCACACTCCCGCGGACGCCACGACTCTACTTCAACTGCTGCGATTACACTCCATTAAGGTTGCCGCTGGGTTAATTCCGCCGATTTGATGGCGCCGGCAGCAGACACACCCGACAACGGTCACGCTTTGTTAACCATGAAAGTCCTTAATCGGAATCAACAATTGGTTCAGTAATTTTCCCTGGATTGTCCGATGCGAGGCGCGCGCGCCGCAATAGTCTGCCTGGTTACCGCGCTCGCTCTGTCGGGCTGCGTGCACACGACCTCGCCGGTCGCAACCGCGCAGCCGCGCAGCGACCTCGATGCGATGGCTTACGGCCAGCCGGCTTATTATCCCGTGCCGGTAGCGAGCGCCGCGCCGCCTCCCGGTTCCGGTGGCGCCTTCGCGGCGCTGAACGCCAGCCTATCCGCATCGCGGCGCACCTACGCCCAGCCTCAGCCCGCACAATACGCTCCGCCGCAAGCGGCCTATGCGGCAGCCCCGATACCGGTGGCTTATGACGCCGCCTACCGACTCGATGCCGGCGATAAATTGCGGGTCGTGGTCTATGGCCAGGAAGGCCTCACCAACACCTATGCGATCGATGCCGGCGGCTCGATCACCGTGCCGCTGATCGGCTCGGTGCCGGCGCGCGGACGAACGCCAGCGGGCCTCGCCGCCGAAATTACCGGCCGGCTGCGCAACGGCTACATCCGCGAACCATCGGTCGCGGTCGAGATCGAATCCTATCGGCCGTTCTTTATTCTCGGCGAAGTCGCAGCACCGGGCCAATATCCCTACGTGCCCAATATGAGCGTCGAAAGCGCTGTCGCGATTGCCGGCGGCTTCTCGCCCCGCGCCAAGCGCGACCATGTGACCCTGACCCACACCGACAGTTCCGGCTCAACTCGTTATGTGGTGCCGCTCGGCACCGCGATCAGCCCTGGCGATACCGTGCTGGTCGGCGAGCGCTGGTTCTGAGCATGTCCGAAACGCCAGATCAGCCGCTTCGTATCCTGCACGCGGTGCGTGCGCCGGTCGGTGGAATCTTCCGTCATATCCTTGATCTCGCCAACGGACAGGCCGACCGCGGCCATCATGTCGGCATTATCGCCGACAGCCTGACCGGCGGTGAACGCGCCGCAGCGGCGCTGGCGGAGATCGCGCCCCGTCTAAAATTGGGTGTCCGGCGCATCGCCATTCACCGCGAGCCCCATCCTGCGGATGTCTGGGTGTGGGCCCATTTCAGGTACCTGATCTGGCGGCTGAAGCCGGACGTCCTCCATGGACATGGCGCCAAGGCCGGTACTTTCGTACGCCTGCGCGCCCGCTCAAAACACTCTATCCGCATCTACACGCCGCATGGCGGCTCGCTGCATTATCCGCGAGATACGTGGAAGGGCGCGATTTACGGCAGCGTCGAGCGCACGCTCATGAACAGCACCGATCTGTTCCTGTTCGAAAGCGCGTTCGCACGCGACACCTACCAGCGCACCATCGGCACGCCGACCAAAGGGCTGGTGCGCTGCGTGTTCAATGGCGTGACCGCGGACGAGTTCGATCCGGTCGTGAAGGCTGATGACGCCACCGACATCGTCTATGTCGGCGAATTCAGGCACATCAAGGGAGCCGATATCCTGATCGATGCCGTTGCGCGGTTGCGCGCCGACGGCAAGCCGGTCACGCTGACGCTGGGCGGCGACGGCGAGGAAATCGAGGCGCTCAAGGCTCAGATCCAGAGACACGGTCTCGGCGCGGCGGTGCGTTTCATCGGCCACGTCAAGGCGCGGTATGGTTTCTCCAAGGGGAACCTGCTGGTGGTTCCCTCGCGCGGCGATTCGATGCCCTATGTCGTGATCGAGGCCGCCGCAGCAGGCATTCCAATGATCGCCGCCAATGTCGGCGGCATTCCCGAGATTTTCGGACCGCATACCGACGCGCTGTTTGCTCCCAGCAACGTTGACGCGATGGCGGACGCCATCAAGGCCGCGCTCGACGATCCCGCCGCCGCACTGGAGCGTGCCAAAACGCTGCGTGAAAGAATCTTCATGCATTTTTCGCAGAAGGCGATGGTCGAAGGCGTGCTGGCAGGCTACCGCGACGCATTTGCGGATCGTTAACCTTTCTTTACCGACGATAACTGTTTCTTCCGATTTGTCCTTTATTCCGTGAGGTGGGGAATTCCGCCTCGGCGCGTGCGTGCCTAGATGCCCGTGCAAGAACGCGTGCAAGAACGGATGTGGATAAAGTGGAACCGATCAACGCTCGCTCTATGCTCGATGCCGCCACTACGGCCGCGGCAGCCGCTCCGGAGGGGGCTCCCCCGGTCGAACGCCGCCGCCGATTGTCGCAGGCCGCCCTCGCCGTTACCAACCAGAAGGTTCGCCGGGCCTATTCGCCGGTCGTGATCGCGGGCGTGGTTCGCGTTGTCGATTTCGTGCTGTTAAGTTTCGTCGGCATCGCGCTCTATCTCGGCTACATGGCCCCGATCGCCGGCTTTTACTGGGAATATGTCGCGGCGATCTGCGGAATGACCGTAGCCGCGGTGATCTGCTTCCAGGCCGCCGATATCTATCAGGTCCAGGTGTTTCGCGGCCAGTTGCGGCAGATGACCCGGATGATTTCATCCTGGGCGTTCGTGTTCTTGCTGTTCATCGGCGCATCGTTCTTTGCCAAGCTCGGAAACGAGATCTCGCGGCTATGGCTTTCGGCATTCTTCTTCATCGGTCTCGGCGCGCTTGTCGCCGAACGTCTGTTCCTGCGTTCGATGGTGCGCAGTTGGGCGCGGCAGGGCCGGCTTGACCGCCGCACCATTGTGGTCGGCTCCGACAAGAACGGCGAACATCTGATCGAGGCGCTCAACGCCCAGGATGATTCCGATCTCGATATCCTTGGCGTATTCGATGATCGCAATGACAGCCGCGCGCTCGAGACCTGCGCGGGCAGCCCTAAACTCGGCAAGGTCGACGACATCGTCGAATTTGCCCGGCGCACCCGGATCGATCTCGTGCTGTTCGCCCTGCCGATTTCGGCCGAGACGCGCATTCTGGAAATGCTGAAGAAATTGTGGGTATTGCCGGTCGACATCCGGCTGTCCGCCCATACCAACAAGCTGCGCTTCCGTCCCCGCTCCTATTCCTATCTGGGCAAGGTGCCGACCCTCGATGTGTTCGAGGCGCCGATCACCGACTGGGACCTGGTGATGAAGTGGCTGTTCGACCATGTCGTCGGCGCCATCATCCTATTGCTGGCGATGCCTGTCATGGCGCTGGTCGC
This sequence comes from uncultured Alphaproteobacteria bacterium, assembly GCA_963790595.1. Classification (GTDB taxonomy): domain Bacteria; phylum Pseudomonadota; class Alphaproteobacteria; order Rhizobiales; family Xanthobacteraceae; genus Bradyrhizobium. The sequence goes on from CAWBPE010000023.1 coordinate 77,951, forward strand.
GCTTGCGATCAAGCTCGACAGCCCCGGTCCGGTGCTGTTCCGCCAGAAGCGTTTCGGCTTCAACAACGAGCGCATCGACGTCTTCAAGTTTCGCTCGCTGTATCACCACCACGCCGATCCCACGGCTTCCAAGGTCGTGACCAAGAACGACAGCCGCGTCACCCGCGTCGGGCGCTTTATCCGCAAGAGCAGCCTCGATGAGCTGCCGCAGCTCTTCAACGTCGTATTCAAGAGCAATCTGTCGCTGGTCGGCCCTCGCCCGCACGCGGTGCAGGGCAAACTGCAAAGCCAATTGTTCGATGAAGCGGTCGACGGCTATTTCGCGCGCCACCGCGTCAAGCCGGGCATTACCGGCTGGGCGCAGATCAATGGCTGGCGCGGCGAAGTCGACAGCGAGGAGAAGATCCAGAAGCGTGTCGAGTTTGATCTCTATTACATCGAGAACTGGTCGGTGCTGTTCGATCTCTACATCCTTCTCAAGACGCCGCTGGCGCTGATTTCGAAGAACGAGAACGCCTATTAAGCGCCGGGGCGGTATCCCCGGTTTGTGCAAGTCTGCGAGCGCCTGATGTCGTATACGGCGATAGCCGAGGGATTTCCGCCATCCGTGACGCCGGCGCCGCGCGTGATCGCGCTGCAGCGGGCGCTGGTGTGGCTGGTCGGCGCATCCGGCGCGATCGTGTTCATCGAACCCAGCCCCTATGAGTTGATGACGCTGACCGCCACCGTCCTTTTCTTCGCGACGGGACTGCGGATGCGGCTGGTGTTCATCCCGCTATTGCTGCTGCTGGTCTCGCTCAATGTCGGCTACAGCATCGGCGCGATCCCGTTTCTCGACAAGTCCGAGGTCTCGAACTGGATCGCAACATCCTGGTACATGGCGATAACCGTCATGTTCTTCGCGATGGTGCTGTCCGAAGACACGACGGCCCGGCTCGACATGCTCAGGCGCGGACTGATCGTGGGCGGCGTGATTGCGTCGGTAGCGGGCATCGCCGGCTACCTTAATCTGGTTCCCGGCGGCCACGACCTGCTGACGCTGTATGAACGCGCGCGCGGCACCTTCAAGGATCCCAACGTGCTCGGCGCGTTCCTGATCCTCCCCGCGCTGTTCGCGCTGCAGAGCGTCGTGTCTGACAGTTTTGGAAAATCGTTCCGCAGCACCATTGCGCTGGCCCTGATGGCGCTGGCGATCCTGCTGGCATTCTCGCGCGCGGCCTGGGGCGGGCTCGCGATCACCTCCGCCTTCATGCTGGCGCTGATGGTGCTGACCAGCCGGTCCCGCGCGCAACGTTCTCGTATTATCGTGATGTCGGTCGTCGCGGTCATTCTCGTGATGCTGCTGATCGCGGTGCTGTTGTCGTTCGATTCGATCCGGGACATGTTCCAGCAGCGCGCCAGCTTCGATCAGAGCTATGACGAAGGCCGCTTCGGCCGGTTCGGACGGCACATCCTCGGTGCGGACATGGCGCTCGACCTGCCCTTCGGCATCGGTCCGCTGCAATTCCACAATTACTTCCCGGAAGACACCCACAATTCCTATTTGAACGCCTTCATGTCCGGCGGCTGGATATCAGGCCTTTGCTATCCGACGCTGGTGTTCATGACGGTGATCTTCGGGTTCCGGCACGTCTTCACACCGGTGCCGTGGCAACGCGCCTATCTCGCGATCTTCGCGGCGTTTCTGGGCACAGTCGGCGAGAGTTTTGTGATCGATACCGACCACTGGCGGCACTTCTGGATGATGCTGGGCGCGATGTGGGGCATGTTCGCCGCGGCACAGCCCTACAAGCAGTCCTACAGAATGGGCACCGACCCGGCGATCACGGCGCCCGGCGGGTTTTTGCAGAGCGATCCGGCTTCTTAGGTTTCGCAGCCTCGTCGGTGCTGTTGAGCTGCGTCGTCGCTTCCAACATCGATTGATAACTTTCGTTGCCGTAGCGCACCAGGAATTTCAGTTCGGCATCCGAGTAGGCGTCGCACTGCTTCTGCATCACGCGCTTCAACAACTCGAACGGGCGGCCCATTTCCATCTTCATCCGTTCCGCAACCGGGACGATGAACACTTTGCGCCGGTCAGTCTCGTCGCGCTCGCGGCGGACGAAGCCTGCCTTCTCCAGCCGATCCACGACGCCCGTAATCGCGCCCGTCGTGAGGCCCGTCAGTTCCGCGAGCCTGCCCGCGGTCATACGCCCCTCGACGTTGACAAAATCGATGCAGTCCATGTCGGCGCTGGATATGCCGGCGCGATCGGCGACGGTCTTTGCGAACATCGCCCCCTGCGATGAGCCCCGCCGCATCGCGTTCTCGAGTTCCTGCATCAGCGCAGCGCGCGTTTTTGCCCTTGACAAACGTCAGCCCTATATCTTAGTCAGAATATATCTTAGACTCTAAGAGATTTAGCGTCTGTGAATTCGTACCCCACCGCGACCAACGGAGCAAGTCATGACCCGACGATCCCGCTCATCATCGGCGCCGGCATTTCCGGCCCCGTCGCCGGCATTCTGCTCAAACGCGCCGGCATAGACGCGCAGGTGTTCGAGGCCTGGCCGCATTCGACCGGGATCGGTGGCGGGCTGCAGATCGCGCCTAACGGCATGCATGTCCTCGACGAGATCGGCGTCGCCTCCGAACTGATGCGCCGCGGCTCGATCTGCGAATCGATCGATTTCTACTCGCAAGCCGGCACCCGGCTCGGCTCGGTCAACCGCAACATGGTGCAGCGCTTCGGCCAGCCCTCGGTCAGCATGCCGCGCGCGGTGCTGCATGATGTGCTCACCGACAAGGCCTGGTCGTCCTGCGTCGAACTTTACTTCGAGAAACGCCTGGCGCGGATCGAGGACCGCCCCGACCAGCCGATCGTCGCGCACTTCACCGACGGATCGAGCGCCGAGGGCGATTTCCTGATCGGCGCCGACGGCGTGCACTCGGCCGTGCGCGACCATGTCGTGCCCGATGCGTCAAAGCCCTTTGACACCGGCCTGCTCGGCTTCGGCGGGTTCGTACCGAGGCCGCTGCTGGACGCGGCAGGCGCCGCATCTGGCCTCGCCATGACCTTCGGCCAGAGCGGCTTCTTCGGCTACGGCTATTGCAGCCCCGATTCCCGGCAGGGTGCGATGTGCTGGAGCACCCAGCCAGCCCACGGCATCGATGCGGCGGCCTTCCGCGCGATGGATCAGGCCGCGCTCAAGCAGCATCTGCGGCGCTTCCATGCCGGCTGGCACGATCCGATCCCGCAACTGATCGACGCGCTGGAGGAGATCGTCGTGACCGCAACGCTCGACGTCGCCACTCTGCCAACTTGGTCGCGCGGACGCACGCTTCTGATTGGCGACGCCGCTCACGCGACCAGCCCGCACGCGGGACAAGGCGCTTCGCTCGCGCTCGAAGACGCATTTCGGCTTGCGATCCACCTTGGCCAGGACCAGGAGATCACCACCGCCTTCCGGAATTTCGAAAGCGAGCGCCGCGAGCGCGCGGAGCGGGTGGTGGCGCTGGCACGCCGCAACGGCAACAATAAGCGTGAGTTCAGCCGCACCGGCGCCTGGATCCGCGACCATATGATCAAGCTCGTGATGCCGTTCACGACACGGGGCTGGGACTGGATCTACGGCTACGATCCCCGTGCGATGGCTACTCCACCGCAAACGTCAGGCCGGCGTTATCAGCAAGCCGCTTGATCAGCTTGTGCCCCATCGCCGCGCCGGGAGTCCAGAAACCGCCTGAGACTTCCGGCGTGTCGCGCAGCAGGCAGATCGCGCATTCCGAGATCATTTTCGACGTCGATCCGTAGCCGGGATCACGATCGCCTTTCACGGAGGCCCGGACCTGCCGGCCGTCGGGCGCGATCGCGACATACAGCAGATCGAAGCGGCCGTTCTCGCGCTCTTCCTTCGATGGCCCCTCGCCCGGTTTTGGCGCGTTCGGGCCTGTTTTCTCGGAATTGGCGGCCATCACTTTCTTGGCGTTGGCCTCGCCCTTCTCGCCGGGACCGGTCAATACCATCTCGTCGTAGATGAACTCGCGTCCATAAGGGAAGCCCATCAGCATATTGGCGCGATGGACGTTGCGCGTATTGATCAACGCCATCATGAAGGGCGCGGCCCAAGATTGCATGTCTTCTTCATAGACCGCCCTGTTGCCCTTCGGTTGCTTCGGGCCAGCAAAACCCGGCGTCAGCGCGAACGGGTCGTTCAGGATGGCGACCAGACTAAGATCCTTGGCGACGGCTTCGAACGTCGCGAGCGCGCTCGCGGCGGTGCCGCCGGACAGCGTGCCGCGCATGTCGCGCACCCGGCCCTTGACGCGCAGCACAGCTCCGCCAAGCACACGCTTGGCTTCCTCCTGGACGAAGAATGTGCCGAGTTCGAACGGCACGGAGTCGAAGCCACAGGAAAACACGATGCGCGCCCCGCTCGCTTGCGCCGTGGCCTGATGCGCGTCGATCATCTGGCGCATCCATATCGGTTCGCCGCAGAGGTCGAGATAATCGGTGCCCATGGCAGCGCAGGCGGCGACCAGTTCCGAACCATAGAGCTGATACGGACCGACCGTCGTCAGCACGGAGCGGGTCTGCTCGATCATGGCTTTCAGCGAAGCAGGATCGCTGGCATCGGCGACAATCAGGGGCGTATCGACGGGCGCCCCGATCGCGTCGCGCACCGACGTCAGTTTATCGAGGCTGCGCCCGGCCATCGCCCATTTCGGCGCGCCCTCACCGCTGTAATGCGCCGCGAGATATTCGGCGACGAGCTGGCCGGTGAAACCGGTGGCGCCATACACAACGATGTCGAATTTCGACGAAGGCTTCATCTTCAGTTCCTGCAGGTTTTACCAATAGGTTCGATACGCGCTGATGTTTCTTATCGTCTTATTTTTTGGCGTAGGAAACACCCATGCCGGCGCGGACATCGCTCTGAATTCCATAGGGCGCGATCGGATAACGCAGGCCGTTCTTGGCCAGCGCCTTCATCCCCGTGATCGCTTTGGCGAGATGCGCCGGCGACAGCGCCATCAGCATTTCCTCGTCCGGCACGCCGCCATAGCGCCGCTCCGCATAGCACGGCAGCGACAGGCTTGGCTCGCCGGTCTTGAGCGCCCGCCCCCATGAATCGGCGCAGGCGGTCTCGCCGACCACGCCCCATTCGAATTTCTTGTAGCCGGTATACTGGAGCCCGTTGATCAGAATGATCATCTGGCCAGGCGTCGCATACACCAGACAAATATCCGGCGGATTGAGCCGGCCGGAGGCCAGCGGACTTACCACCAAGGCCTGATACTGGCCGTGCGGCACGACATCGAGCGCCTCCTGGCGCTTGCGCGCGTCCTCGGCATTCTCGTGCCAGACGCCGACATAGGCCTGACCGGCGAGCCACTTCTCGTCCTGCGGAGCGAGCCCGATCACGGCGCGGCACTGCGCCCCAACAAGATCGTCCGCCGTAATGCCGACCGTCCATCCCAGCCGCGAAGCCATGCTGACGATCTGGTCGGTGGTGTGAACCGCGCTCGGCCGCCTGATTTTCGGGATCGCCGTCATCTCGTCCACACTTGCGAACATCTTCATGCCGATCACGGTGGTCTTCAGCCGCAGCAGATTGTTCAGATCGGCTACCAGAGTAGGCAAGTCGAACTGTTCCGGCGGCGTTTGCTGTTGCATGGCGTGGACTCCCTATGGCGTTGTGATCCTAGCCCGATTGCGCCGATGTTGCGACCCGCGCTGCTAGCCTCACGCCGGTCCCGGAAACCACTGATCGATCCTGCCCGTGGCCCAATAGACGGTCAGCCCGATCCATTCGCGCACGGCAATATCGGTGCGTTTTAGCCCTTCCAGACTAACGGGCGTAAATTTCAGGAGATCCGCTGGCTTACCCACCCGCCAGTCCACCGGATAGGGCTCCACGGCAAATCCCGCCTTGCGGAACAAACCGACCGAGCGCGGCATGTGAAAGGCCGACGTCACCAGCAACCAGCGCTCGCCGTCTTTTGGATTGATCTGCGCTTTTGAGAATTCGGCATTTTCGCGGGTGTTGCGCGAAAGCCGCTCGATCGTCAGCCGCTCTCTTGCAATACCAAGGCTTTCCAGCAGCGGCAGCGCATAATCGGCTTCCTTCGCGGTATCGTCCGCAATCAAATTGGCGTTTCCGCCCGAAAACACGACGCGCGCGTTCGGATAACGACGTGCCAAAGCCGCCGCTGATATCAAGCGGTCGGCGGCATACATCACGGCTGCTCGGCCATGCGCGGCGGAAAGTTCAGGCTCGATCGATCCGCCCAAGATGATGATGCCATCCGGCGCGCCGCGCGTTTCGTCCCATGGCGGAAACCGGTGCTCCAGCGGATAGAGCAATAAATTCCCCAGCGGCGAAAATCCGCAGATCGCCAGCAGCACGACCGAAGCGACCAGGAGCCGCCTGCCGAGGCGCGCCCATCGCGTAGCCAGCAGGATCGCGCCGATTACCCCCATGCCGATCAGGAAATTGGCCGGCAACGACATGATGCCGAGCGTTTTGGAGAAGAAAAAAAACACAGGAGGCCTCTGGGAATGTCTGGTACAGCGTCATACGCGACCCCCGCCCCAACAAGAAGCCCCCGTCATGACGCATCATCAACTGCATTCCAGCCCCGAGACCTGTCACTGGGGCTTCTTCGAAGCAAAGCTCAAACCGGTACTCACCATCGCCAGCGGCGACGAAGTGACCATCGACACCATCAGCGGCGGCCCGGAAATGGTGCCGGATCGCAGCAAGTTTCATGTCCCGCCCGAACTTGCGGATGTTCATGCCAGAAGCGAGCGGATGGTGCCCGGCCATATCCTGACCGGACCGGTCGCGGTCACCGGCGCCGAGCCCGGCGACGTGCTGGAAGTCGATATCCTCGACGTCCAGCTGCGGCAGGACTGGGGTTACAATATGATCCGGCCGCTTGCCGGCACGCTGCCGGATGATTTCCACGAACTGCGGCTGATGAATATTCCGCTCGATAAGACAAAGATGGTCGGCCGGATGCCTTGGGGGCTCGATCTGCCGCTGGCGCCGTTTTTCGGCGTGATGGGCGTGGCGCCGCCGCCGGCCTGGGGCCGTATCACCTCGCTAATTCCGCGCGCGATGGGCGGCAACCTCGACAACAAGGAGCTGCGGCCCGGAGCAAAGCTTTATTTGCCGGTGTTCGTGCCGGGCGCGCTGTTTTCCTGCGGTGACGGCCACGGTGTCCAGGGCGACGGCGAGGTCTGCGTCACCGCGATCGAAACCGCGCTGCAGGGACGGTTCCGACTGACGGTGCGCAAGGATATGCGGCTCGACTATCCCCGCGCCGAAACGCCGACGCATTACATGACCATGGCGATGGATCCCGATCTCGACCAATGCGTGGTGCGGGCGTTGCGCGACATGATCGTGCTGCTCGGCGAAAAACGAAATCTGTCGCGCGAGGACGCCTACACGCTATGCAGCCTGGCCGCGGATCTGCGGGTGACGCAGACCGTGAACGGCTCCAAGGGCATCCATTGCATGATCGCAAAGGCCATTGTGCACGGATAAATGTGACAGAAGCTGCTTAAGTTTCGAGCGGAATGCCCCGATGGAATGCGGGCCTGGTCGGCTTGGTGCGAGATCGGTTTAATCTTTCGTAAAAGGCTGCCGCATTAGCACTCGCCATATCAGGTTTCCGTCGGGGAGCTTGTGTCTTAAAAGCATTGGCTTCGGTCGGCCGACCACGTACCGTGGTCATCACAAATTCAGCGGCACAGGAGGTGGAAAGAGATGGAACGACGCCTCGCCGCCATCGTCTGCGCTGACATCGCCGGTTACTCGCGCATGATGGGCGTCGACGAGGCCGGCACCCATGCCGCGTTCAAGGCCCATCGAAGCGCCGTTTACCCGATCATTCTCAACCACGGCGGCCGGCTGGTGAAGAACACCGGAGACGGTTTCCTGCTGGAGTTTCCAAGCGTCGTCGGGGCCATCGAGGCGTCGATCGGGATGCAGGGGCTGATGGCGGAACGAAATAACCATCTGCCAGCAGACCGGATGATGCAATTCCGTCTCGGCATCCACATGGGCGATGTGATGGCCGACGAAGACGATGTCTTCGGGGACGATGTCAACATCGCTGTCCGCCTTGAAACCGTGGCAGCCCCCGGCGGCGTCGCTGTCTCGGCGAAGGCCTATCGAGAGGCCAGCAAGCACCTCACCGCCCCCTTTATCGAGGCCGGCAGTCATCGTTTCAAGAACGTCGATGAGCCGGTCAGCATTTGGGCGTGGAAACCGGGCGGGTCTGATCTCGGCAATTCCGAACCAAAGACCCCATCAAACCTGCCGGCGGAATATCGAACCGCGATCGTTGGCGTGCTTCCGTTCACGAATCTCAGTGACAGCACGGACGAATATTTTTCCGACGGACTGACCGAGGATTTGATCTACGCGCTGTCGCTGCAATCGTTTTATCGGGTGCTGAGCCGGAGTTCGACCTTTTCATTCAAGGGCAGAAACCTCAGCACGCGCCTGATCGCGCGCGAGATCGACGCGACCTATTTGATCCAGGGTTCGGTACGGCGCGCCGGAACCAAAATTCGGGTGACGGCCGAACTGATAGCCCCTGAAAATGGCGAGCAATTATGGACCGGCCGCTATGACCGCGACATGGGCGACCTGTTTGCCATGCAGGATGAACTCACCACCAACCTGTCCGCGGCATTGGCCCCGGAAATATACCGTGCAGAAGCTTCAGCCCCGGCACGGTCGTCGTCCACCGACCTGACCGCCTGGGACCGGTTCTTGCGCGGGCTTTCGCACTATTACCGGCAGACCAAAACCGATTTTGAAACCTCGATCAGCCTGTTCAGGGAAGCCGTTACGCTCGATCCGGCGTTGTCGATTGCCCGCGCCTATCTCGCCACCATCATGGTGCAGGGCGTGCATTACGGATGGATCAAAAGCACCAGCCAATTGTGGACCGAGGCGATGAATCTGGCGGAAAGCGCCGTTCGGCTCGATCCCCGCTCCTCCTACGCCTACGCCACCCTGTCCTACATGCAGGCGATGGAAGGAAATTTCGATGCCGCCATGGAGGCTGTAAACAAGTCGATCGAACTGAACCCCTATGACATGGGCGCTCGCGGCGTTCTCGGAATATGTCACTTCGTGAGCGGCGAGTATCGGCAGGCCATCGAACTGTTTTCCGTGGCCGTGCAACGCGGCAACACCGATCCCCGGTATCAATGGTCGGCCATGAACGCGTTCAGCCACTATTTGCTGGGACAATATGACGCGTCGTTGTCCTGGGCGCGTGAAGCGCTGTACTTGAATCCCAATCATCTACAGGTGCTGGCCGTGCGCGCGGCGGCGCTGGCGCAGATGGATCGGACCGAGGAAGCGGCCAAGGCGGCCGAAATCCTGCACAACAATTTTCCTGACCTGACCGTCGAACGGCATCTGCGGAACTTCCGCTGGAAGAATCCCGCCGACGTTGCGCATTATCGTGACGGACTGTTGAAAGCCGGCGTTCCCTTGAGCAAACTGGCGGTCACCGAGTCGGCCTCAAAGCGCACCGCTTAAGGCCGGGATTAAATCGCCGCGGACGCCAACACCGAGCACCGACCAGTTGACACGGCTTCAGTTGACATGACCTCAGTTGACATGGCCCCAAATACCGCCAAAACTCTGATACATCCTGAGGTAGAGAACCGACAGGGTGATTCTTTTTAACGGCTTCATTCAAGTCGGGATGCGTCCTTTCATAATCCGCCCCTATAATTCGGTGCTTTCCAGGATCAGGATTGAGACTCATGCCAGACGCTCGCACGCCATCTCAGCCCAACGCCGTTTCGTCCAATAATCCATGCCCCTTCTTGCGCGCGGCCGTTGCGGAAGGGTTCGTCGGCGGCCATACGGTTCCGCTTTCAAGGCTGGCTGCGACCGTCGAGGCTGCCAGCGGCACAACAGGGCTGAACAAAGTGATCGTCGGCGTGAAGACCTACCAGGTCGCATTGATCGCGAATGGTCTCAGGCCCCTGCGTCTGTTGCGTAGCTGGTGGTCCGGCGCACAGCTCGACGAATTGCGCAACGGTCCGCTGGACAAGCACGGCGTCGGTTCGCGCATCCTCGACGTGAATGCCCAGGTTGACGAAGCGGAGATTGCGCATCTCGCCGAATTCGGAAAGGACCGGCCGGATCCGTCCGGCGGCGTCGAACGCGGACTGACGGCCCCGGAAATCACAGCCTTTATGGACGCGAATTTCGCGCGCGCCAAAGGTCACAGGCGGTGGTTTGACCGTCAGTTGATGAATGGCGAGTGGCCTGTCCTGCTGGATATCATGGGCAAGGGCGAAGGCGCCGAGCGTTACCTCAGCGTGGCGGAGGTCAGAACGCTGTTTGTCGAACGCCGGTTGCCGGAGCGGATCGCCGCGCGCCTGCCGGCGCCCGCCCCCAGCCCCCTCGCCGTTTTCGTCAAAAATGCACTCGGTGTAGCCGTAGTGGCTCTCGTGGCGCTGGCCTTGGCGATGATCGAACTCCCCGATCAGATGCAGAAAATCCTGCCGGCCAAGATCGCGCAATTGCTGCCACCTCCTCTGCCGGATCGCGCTCCGGCAAAGTCAGCGGCATGGCTGGACCAGAACTGGACGACGGAAGACCGGCACTGGTTTCATCATGCCAGTCAGGGCACCGCGACCTTTCAGGTCCCTTATGATTGGTTTGTCGCGCTGGAACAGCCCGGCCTTCATCTATTCACCAAGCCCGGCCTGCTCAGCGACAGCGCCTACCTCGAACGGTTCGGATTCCTGCCTAGCCCGAAATCCGTCCACACCGACGCAACAAGCCTTCGCCGCTTTGGTTATCCAGCCTCGTCCAACGCGCCGCCGGCGCCCGAACAGGTTGGCGGCTTGCGGCCGACGCAGGTTGAGAATTTTGACGGTCTGCCGGTCGGTTTCGCGCGTTTGACCTCCGCGACCGATCCCGGGTCAGGCCTTCCTCTGCCCGACCAGATCGGACTGACCTGTGCGGCCTGTCACACCGGAAGCATTCGCTACAAGGATGTCAGCATACGCTTTGACGGCGGGCCGGCGATGCTCGACCTGCGCAAGCTCGAAATCGCGACCGGCCTGTCCGTTGGCTACACCTTGAAGGTGCCCGGACGGTTCGGGCGCTTCGCAACGCGCGTGCTCGGTCCCGATATCGCTCCGGCCGACTACAACAAGCTCAAGGCGGATTTGACCGCGCTCCTTGCCCGGCTGCTTGGTCAGGCCAATGCCTTGGACAAGGCAGTCGCGGACCTGCATCAGAAAAATACCGAGGAAGGATTTGGGCGGCTCGACGCGTTGAACCGGATCGGCAATCAGGTTTTCGCCACCGATCTCGCCGTGTCCGGTCTCGCCGGATTTGAAAAGAACCTGCACGCCCAGGATGCGCCGGTCAGTTTCCCGCCGATCTGGACCGTGCCGTGGTTCCTGTTTGCGCAATACGACGCCTCGATCGAGCAGCCTTTGATCCGCAACGCCGGCGAAGCGCTCGGGGTCTTTGCGTTGCTGAATCTTTCGCCTGATTATGCGCCGGAGAACCTGTTCCGCTCCTCCATGGCGCTCGAAAATCTCGTGCGTATCGAAGCGATGCTGCGCGGTCCGGAGCTCACGGGTCCGAGCTTCGGCGGCTTGCAGGCGCCAAAGTGGCCGTCGCAATTATTCCCCAACGACGAAGCCTGGAAGATCAGTGAGACGCGCGTTCCCAAGGGCCGCGCGCTCTACGCTGAAATTTGCGCCGAGTGCCACCTTGGCCCGGTCAATGATCCCGCCTTCGACAAGCAATTCCCGGAGAAAAGTTTTTGGTCCTCGCCGCAATGGGACGCCAAAGCCGCGGTGCTTACGCCGGTCCAGAAGCCGGTGGCCGGCATGGGAACCGATCCCGCGCAGGCCAATGTTCTGTTCTCGCGAATGGTCGACGTTCCCGGCTTTCTGAAAATGGACGCGGCGGAGGATCTGAAGAAGAACTGGGGATGTGAGGGCCTGAAGCCCTACCCTTCATCCGACATGCCGTTCTCGATCGCGCTGATGGACGTGGTCGATCGCACCAGCCGGAAATGGATGGACGACCACCACGTTCCGGAATCCGATCGCCCGACCCTTTGGGAGGCGGCTCGAAAGAACTGCCCCAATCCCGTCAGCGTGCAGTCACCGCATTATCGCGCGCGCCCGCTCAACGGCGTCTGGGCGACCGCCCCCTACCTGCACAACGGCTCGGTGCCATCATTGTACTTGATGCTGACGCCCGCGGCCGAGCGTCCCACGCAATTCTGCCTGGGCTCGCGCGATTACGATCCGAAGCACGTTGGCCTCAGTGTAACGACCAGCTGCGCCAAAGGCGAAACCCTGTTCTCGGTGACAGCGCCGGACGGATCGGCTGTTAACGGCAACAGCGTGCTTGGCCACTCGCTGGAGGGCACGCCGGGTCCGGGTAAACCGGGCGTCATCGGCCGCCTGCTGACCGACGAAGAGCGGTTCGACCTGATCGAATATTTGAAGACGCTGTAAGGCGACGAGAAGTGTTGCTGCAGGCCGTCGGCGATCGCCGCGGCCTGCAGCGTTTGCTCACTTGATCTTTAATTTGTCGTGGTGCTGCCGGTCTTCGTCTTCTTGGTCTGGACCTTCGTCGCAGCCTTGGGCGCATCGGTGTCGCGCGCGATGCCCCAGGGGTCGGCGGGCGGCTTGTCGGGAATGTTGCCGAGCGATTTCTTGTAGGCCTTGTCGGCGGCTTTATCGCTGTCGATATCCGCCTGCGACTTCGGGGGGTCCGGCGGCGGAGCGGGCGGTTTGGCGGATTGCGCGTAAGCGGGCCCGGCCATCATGACGGCGATGATGGCGGCGGTTCGAAAAACTTTCATGCGTAAGCTCCCTCCTTCCGATTTCATATCACCAGGCGTGCTGCGTCGCCAACAGGGCACTTGAGCAGGCCGTCCGTTGTGGACTCCCAAAGCCCGCCGATACGCCCTGCCGAAGGCAAAATCCATCAGAGGGATGCCGCGACGGACCAGCCCTACGCCATGGGTTGAGACAATTATCAAGCCGACATGACGGCAAACCCACCGCCAGCCAAGGTCAAATTCCGCCGCCAACAGAGGTATTATAGTGTGTATTTCGCCGCGACAGGTGGTCGCGGACCTGGTAGTTAAGGGGAATCTTAAAAATAACCGGTTACCGTTCCGGTATATTTACCGGAGATTATTTCATGGCGTTTCCATTTAAGGGCGGATTCCGTCTTCTGCGGCTGAATCTCGGACCCAAAGCCGTCATCGGCGCCGCAGTCCTGATCGTCGTGAATACCGCGCTTCTGGTCGGCGCGGGCTACTGGTCGTTGACCCGCGATTTCGACACCCGCGCCGAACGCGATATCGACGCCAGCCTTCGCACCCTCAGCCTGGCGTTTGGCGAAACCTTCCCGGACGCCAAGATCGCCATCAAGGACGGTGTCGTAGACCGCATTGAAATTGCGCAGATGCCCGAATTCGGCGACCACAGGATTGTGGATCGCGCGACCTCCTATGTCGGAGGCACCGCCACCTTGTTCGTGCACGACGAGGCGTCGCAGCAATTTGTCCGCCGCACCACCAACGTCAAAAAGGAAAACGGCGATCGCGCGGTCGGCACGCAACTCGCAGCCGAGCATCCCGCACAGGCCTTCCTGCGACGGGGCGCAGCCTACAAAGGCCCCGCGATGCTGTTCGGCCGCCGGTTCTACACCGCCTATCAGCCGGTGTTCGGCGCCGCCGGGAAGGTCATCGGCATCATCTATGTCGGCATACCCATGGCAGAGCTCGACGGCATGCTGTGGCAGGCGATCACGGCCATGATCGTTGCCGCTGTTATCGCCGCGCTGCTCGCGCTCGGGATGACGATGATCATGGTCCGCCGCGTCACCAAGCCGCTGAAGACCGTGTCGGAAACGCTGACCATCCTCGCCGAGGGAAGAACCGACGTCGAAGTTACGTATGCCGATCGCCGCGACGAAATCGGCGCGATCGCCCGCACCATCGGCATTTTCAAGAACAACCGGCTCGAGCGCCGCCAACTCGAGGCGGAACGCGTCACTGCCGAAAAGCAGGCGGTCGAGCAGCGCAAGACCGAACTGAACCGGTTTGTCGAGAATTTCCGCACCAAGATCGGCGGCATCATCGAGCAGGTGTTGAAATCCTCAGGCCAATTCGAAAAGGATGCGCAGCAGCTTTCCGTGACGGCGCATTCGACCGCGGAGATGTCCGGTCAATCCGCCAATGCCTCGCGGCAGGCCTCTGAACATGTCCGCAGTGCGGCCACCGCTTCCAGCGAACTATCGCAGTCGATCGTTGAAATCAGCCGTCAGGTCCAGGATTCCAACGGTGTCGCAGCCGATGCGGTCAAGCAAGCCAATGCGACCGACGAACGGATGGCCGAACTGTCGGCGGCGGGCGACCGGATCGGCGACGTCGTGAAGCTGATCACATCGATTGCGGAACAGACCAACCTCCTCGCGCTTAATGCGACCATCGAAGCCGCCCGGGCCGGCGAAGCCGGCCGCGGATTTGCGGTGGTCGCGCAGGAGGTCAAGACGCTGGCGGGCCAGACCGCAAAAGCCACCGACGAAATCTCCGCCCACATCGTCAACATGCAGCGCGCGACGGAAGAGTCGGTCGATGCCATCAAGGCGATCGGGCTGACGATCGAGCGCATCAGCGAGATCACGACATCGATCTCCTCCGCGGTCGAGCAACAGGGCGCCGCGACCCAAAACATCGCCAAAGGCGTCGACGCCGCCGCCTCTGGCACCCTCGACGTCGCCGAGAACATCGAGCGCGTCGCGCAGGGCGCGGGCGAGACAGAAACCACATCGGGTCAGATGCTGGTATCGGCGCAGGCCCTCTCCGAGGTCAGCGTTCATCTTCGGGACGAAGTCGAGAAATTCCTCGACAGCGTGCGCGCGGCGTAAACGCTAGCCGAGCCGCCAGCCGGTCTCGGCGGCAAATGTCTGGTAGAATTCGGCGTCATAGGCACTTTCCGGCGCCTGCCGCACGCGCTCATCGAGGCGATGGGC
The DNA here is from genome assembly GCA_963790595.1 of uncultured Alphaproteobacteria bacterium. Taxonomy (GTDB): domain Bacteria; phylum Pseudomonadota; class Alphaproteobacteria; order Rhizobiales; family Xanthobacteraceae; genus Bradyrhizobium. The sequence goes on from CAWBPE010000023.1 coordinate 93,001, forward strand.
GTCATCGCCGACCAGGATACGCCAGCGCCCGTCCTTGATGCCGTCGAGGATGACCTTTGCGGCGCCTGCCGCCGACATCGGCGCCTCCTCCCGAAAGCTGCGGGCGCGCTCGTCGGCCATGGCCTGAACATCCGCATCCGACATGGCCTTCGCATCGACGCCGGCCGCGGCGAGGCGCAGGCGCGCCTGCGCGATTTCGTCGTCGCTCAGGCGGTCGGAATCGGTGCCGCTCTGCATCTTGCGCGAATTGGCAATGATCGAGGTGCCGATATGGCCGGGCATCACCACCGAGCATTTGACGTGCGGCGCATTGAGCCGGAGATCGTTGATCAGGGCCTCGGTAAATCCCTTCACCGCGAATTTCGCGGCACTGTAAGCGGTGTGTGACACGCCGGGCCCGATCGAGGCCCAGAACCCGTTGACGCTGGAGGTGTTGACGATACGGGCCTCGTCGGCCTTCACCAGCATCGGCAGGAAGGTAAGGACGCCGAGGTAAACCCCGCCCCAGCAGATGTTGAAGGTTCGTTCCCATTGCTCGCGCGAATTGGTAAACAGGCTGCCGCCCCCGCCGATGCCGGCATTATTGAACAGCAGATGAATCCTGTCGGTCGATTGCTGCTCGGCGATTTCATCGCGAAACCGCAATAGCTCGTCCTCGATGGAGACATCGGCGATATGCGTGGTGATACGCAGGCCTTGCGGCAGCTTTTCCACCTCGCAAAGCCGCCGGGTTTCCGCCATCGCCGCGGCGGAGACATCGCACATGGCGACATTGCAGCCCTCGGCAACGAGGTGGCGCGCGAGTTCGCGGCCCATGCCTGTGCCGCCCCCGGTGATGACAGCGATTTTTCCGGCGAAGTCCTTCATGCGAGCCATTCCTTCCGAACGCGAACCATCCTGAAGATTTCAGGCCAGTTCAGCAACGGCGACTTGGCCGCCGCTTGCGTCGAGAATACGGGGCCGCAGCAATGTCCGGAAACCCGTAAGTTGCAAGAAAACATCGCAACGCCCTGGAAAAGTGCTAGGCTTTGGCCGCGCAGTCGATCACCCGCGATGCGGAGCGGTGAGCCAGATGCGGAAAACCGGATTCAAAGCCCTGGCGGCGATTTCGACGTTTGGCCGTCGCTCGAAAAAACACGTCGATTGGACGATGCTGATCGCCGTGCTTTCGACGATCGTTACCCTGTCCCTGATCGCGCTTTATGTTTTCCAGGACAGCGTGGATTTTTGAGGCTGCCCACCTTGTTCGACACGCGGGAAGGACAAGCCGTTTCGCACACGCGCACCCGTGCTGCGAAAATCACGTAACAATACGGGATCGATCAGCTCGGAACGCCGTTCACGGCCGGTGATGCGCCGAGATCTTTGTACTTGGAGGCGGTCACACGCTTTTGCCGCCTGGCGGCCGGCTTTGATTTATCCTGCTCCGCGTCGGCCGGGATGTTCATCGCCGCGGCCATCTCGTCCAGAACCACTTTGTATTCGCCGGTCGCTTCCTCCGGACGCCCCTCTTTCACCGCAGACGTCTTCTGCATCGGCGCGGGCTCGATGGCCCCACAGTCGAACCGCACCCGCTCAAGCTTCTCGCCGACAAACCAGACGCAGAGTACCCCGGTGATTTTGTTGTCATCGAAGATATCCGTGTTGACCGTATCCACCGTCATGGTGGGGCCACCGGATTTCAAAACCACGAGATCCCCCGACTTGATAATGGTCATTGGTAAAATCCGTGATCCCGTAGAGAGAATCGTGCCGCAACCATAACAAATAGCCGCCGCTTCATCACGCGCACGGCTGACTGCAACACGCTGATGTCAGCGCCATCAGCGCGACAATCGCCGCGCTGATCTGAGTAGCCGCAAATGGCCAAGATAAGGCGCCAAGCAATTTAGAACTTGAACGCCCAAACAATTAGCGCGGCCACCGCGTCTTAATATTTTAATCTAGCGTACCACACGAACTGATTCGCGGCACGAACATTGCTTTGAATAAGCTGGCTGGGAAACTCAGGAGTAAGGCATGAAACGCCTCGTCCTTTGTACAGCGTTCGGTTGCTTGATGAGCGTAGCGAGTGCGCGTGATCTCGGACAATGGGAGTCGACAGACGCCGGTGTCCGAGAATGGTACCAGGCCTTGATGCAGCCCGATAATCCTGCCGTCTCGTGTTGCGGCGAAGCGGATGCTTATTGGGCGGATTCGTTTGAAGTCGATGGCGATAAATATGTCGCTATCATTACCAACTCCAGACCCGACGGGCCGCTTCGGCGCAAACACATCGATATCGGAACCAGGTTCGTGATCCCGAACCACAAGCTGAAATACGACCAGTCCAATCCGACCGGTCACGGGATCATCTTCCTGAGCCGGGGCGATTACGTTTATTGCTACGTCGCGCCAGGCGGCGTCTGATTGGTGCGTTGGGAATTCACGGGGCGCGCAAGCGCCGCGTGGGATGTCGTTGCGCGCCAGTCGCACCGCGTTCATGCGTGCCTACAGCGGGGCGGCGGCGGTCGGTTTCAGTAACGCAGAGCTGACGGCCCTCCTGACGAGAGCCCGCGAGCCCGCCAGTACTCCAAGTTCGCTTGCGCCGGGGAAAGCCCAGCCGCCTGGTCGTCGGCATTGCGCGGCGCACGGTCTACCCTCGTTGAGCGGTGATGATGTTCGGCAGCCACAGCCGTCTGCGTCAGTGAGGCCGCGAGCATGGTCGCGCCGAGAGCACTGAGAATAGTCTTTCGCACGGTGATCTCCTGCGGTGTCGGACGCTTCTTCAAAGGCAACAGCCGTGCGCCAAAAGAACACTAGATTGTTCTGCTCGGGTGCTTCCGCAAGCCATGGCGCGCAAATGACGCTCGGGCGCCGGGTTATTCCGGTGGTCTATGTCGTGATTTCGGGACTATGCCGTGATCTGTTTGCTGTTTCACCCTTCCCGGCAGAAGGCGCGAACAGCAAGGAAGCCCTATATTCCAAGGGTTTTAAATGGTGGGTTTTAAATGGTCGGAGCGAGAGGATTTGAACCTCCGACCCCTAGTCTCCCAGGGAGATAGCCTAACGTCAACATTTTCAATTCTTTCAATGGGTTAACTGACTTCGCGAATTAGATTTCGGGATTGTCTTCGGGATTTTTGAACCGTATCCATCGCCTGTGCAACTTCTTCGTCCAGGACGTGGGCATATTTCACGGTCGTCTTGATGTTGGCGTGGTTCAGTACTCTTTGCGCGATCTTGAGGTTGCCGGTTGCCCTCAGAACCTTGGTGCCGACATCGTGCCGAAAGTCGTGGAAGCGGAAGTCGGTTACGCCGGAAGCGGCTCTCAGACGCCTCCATGCCGACTTGAGGCCGCTATACGTGACCGGGTAGCGTTGACCCTTGACCAGCCCGTCCTTCTTCCGGGTGCGCGCCGCGACATAGGTGAACACCATTTCGTCATGGTGCCCACGCAATAGCCAAAGCATCTCGCGAATGGCGGCGGTGATCTGGACCGTCACACGTCTGTCACCCTTGCCTTGCTTCTCAATCTTGCCGGCGTCCCAGTTCACTTCTGACCAGCGTAGCAAACACTCATTCATCCGCAGGGCAGACGCGGCGGCGAAATCCATGATCGGCTTGTAATCGTCACGGGTCGCGTCCTCGAGCTGGTCGGCCTCGTGGCCATGCAGCTCCCTGACTCGCTCCTGTGGCTCCTTGAGCCAGTGGAGCTTCCAGTTCGGTTCATTGTCGAATTTGATGCCCCATGCCTTGGCGCGGGTGAAAAGCTTCTTGAGCATCTCCGTCGTGCTGCGGTTGACGGTCGCCGGCTTGATCAGCGGCGCCGGCGCAGCGTTCCTCAGGCCTTTGCCGTGCCGGGTCACACGATGACCGCGGCGCCAAGCCACGAGCTTCGCGACATCGTCGTCTCGAATCTCGGTCAGAAGCTTGGTCGCGCCAAAGTATCCGACCAAGCGTTCGATATCTCGGAACGTGGTATCGGCCCCGATATGGTGCTGCCCGATCTCGGTCCAGTAGCGGCCGCCGACTTCATCCAGCTTCGTGGAGTTCGTAGAAGGGATTAGTTTGGCTTGCAGCCGTGCCCGATCGCGCTCGATTTTTTCGAGGGCTTCAGCTTCCCGCTTGCTCGAGCATCGAGTAGAGCCGTGAAACCGATCACCCTTGAACTGGAAGTCGAAGTGGTAGAACGGGCTGTCCTTATGCTTGTAGACTGACATGGCACGTCTCTCTGCGCACGGCGCTGGATGAAGTCATCTAGATCGGGGCCGGTGAACATCCGGCGTATCTTCATTTTACCGCGACCAACATTGATGTAGCGAAGTTCGCCATCGTCAACGTGACCCATCAGGGTTTTGATCGAGATGCCAAGACCATCGGCCGCCATCTTGGGTGATACAAGCCGGGTTTCGTCACTGATGGGGTGATCGATTGAGCGACGAGGGCGTGGCTTTATTATCTTCGCAGGTGGTTGAAAGATCTTATCGCATTCGGCTTTTAGAACTTTGAAGTCAAGAACTGACACGCCAAGGAGCTTTGCCTTGTATTCAATGGACATCGCGCTTGCCATCACGCATCACCGATGCGGCGGGCGAGCGGCAAAACATTCATTTCGCGCCAAGGGGTATTCCCAGCATACACGGGCGCGCGCGCTGCTGGGTTGGTCGGGTAAGAATTCATAGGCATTTCTCTTTCAGAAGTTTAGGAGGCGACTCGCTCCTCCTAGAGCCAAGCACATCCCCAAATAAATTGCTGATACTGAAAAACCCGATCGACACTTACGGTATCCGCCGGTTCACCTTGGCAGCACCGGCCCAGTTGTCCAGCCTGAAGGCTCGATTTCCGCCGGCTATGCGGCTTTTCCCCATGCTACGCCCGGATGCCGGATACGGCTTCCCATCCTTTGCCGATAACCTGGGCGTCAGGTTCGGAGTGGTCCGAACCCTGAATTCCCGGCGCGGCAGCGGGTGCGCGGTCATCAGCCCGCCACTGTCGGCACCGGCGGGCTGATGTTGATCGGCATGGGGTTTTCGTATTGCCTCCCGATCTTTCCCGCGCTTGAATGGCATCGAGAGTTGGGGGGACTTTCAATGATATTGGAGCGCGGCCGGATTATTGGCTATGACACAAACCGGATGACGTTCGATTTTACGATGACGGACGCCGAGGGGAAGACGGTTCATTGCAAGATCAGCAGCACGGCGCTGGATCAACTGGCCCGTGGCAAAGGCACTATTCCTTCGAAAAGAGAGACGCAGTTTTTGCAATTCCGGGATGAAATCGAGCGCATTGCGTCTGATCTCTTCGACAAAGGTGTAGCTGGCCCGATAGGGTTCATACGTATTTTCTGTCATCATATTCCTTAGAGGTTGGCATGAACGACCAAGCGATCGTTACGGCAGCACTCAACCAAGCCACCATGATTGTCGGCGACTATCTCCAGCCAGGGCTTCGCATCGATGCAGACGAAACAATCACTCGGCTAATCGAGGTGCTGGACCATCCGGCGCTGGAAGCGGCCATCAAGCGGTTGGAAAAAAGGGTTCGGTTGAGGGTCGTGAAGTAGGATGAGTGAGCGCCAGACCAAAATCACGTTCGGCGAATTGCGCGCATCCGGCGTGACCGGCATCCTGGTCTATTGCGCCGACTACAAGTGCAGCCACTTCACCGCCATGGACTCCGACCGCTGGCCAGACGATGTAAGGCTGTCAGATATCGAGTCGCTATTAACTTGCAAGACGTGCGGTCGAAGAGGCGCCGATGTCAGGCCGGATTGGCAGCAAGCCAAGATGGGGACGACCCAATGAAACTCGCCACTGAGTGGTCTTGATGGCCAACAATAGAATGCTGCGAGTGAGGTTGTGGTTTCAGGGTCGAGTGCCTAATCCTCGACGCAGAAACCGCTTGCGAAAGCTGTTCTTTCTGGTGGCTTTGAAATGTGAGGCTGCGCGCATGAGCGTAACGTTGGCGCTGAACCGGCATGTCGCGCGCGTGAACGCTGATCGCAAGGATGATGATTAGGGGGAAGCAAACGTCTGTACTTTAACTGTCGTGCAGCTCGGAGTTATTGCCAACCGACTGGTATCGCGCTTCAATAGAAGCAACCTCAAACAACCATGCCTTGGGAAAGCTCGTGAACACACTGACATCTCTATCTCTCATCGAAAAAGAATTCCTGACCGTGTTGGCGCAGAAGAAGACTTACATCTCGAAGACCAAAAGATTTAAGTCTGACTGGAAGACTCTTGTTGATCTTGGCCTGGCGACCGCCACGGTCGTGAGCGAAACGGAAGTACGTTACGAAATAACCCCGGAAGGCCAAGCGGCTGCAAGAGAAGCGGACCCGCGATTTCTGCCTGACGGCAAGCGCCACGCTTCGACCGCTCCTTGATCGCCTCTTGCGCCGACGTGCGCTTGAAGCCGATCTCACGAGCGGCGGCACTGAGGCCGCCCTCTGGCTGTCCTCGACCACGAGGAATAACCGCCGCGGTACGGCAGTTATTATTTTTCTCATCCGTCAGCTTGATCCACAGTGCGATCTGTTCTTTGCGCTGCAGTTGCGTTGGGTCCGCCCTGTGGAGGTTCTCCGCGATAAAATACTGGACCAGCTCCTTTGCCGGTACTATAGACAGTGACAGCGCAGTCACAACTCGCCCCGTCCAAGGGGCTCGAGCTCGCGCTCCAGCGTTATGGAGACTGTGATGCGTTACCCCAACAACGATCGATTGTATTATCTATGCCCGCGATGCGAGTCCGCCCGTGTTTCGTGGCGTGGTATGAAAGATCTGCAAGGTAGAAAACTGTACATTTGCGCAAAGGACGAAAGCCACGTCACGACCCTGGAGGAACTAAAGCGAGCATCGGGACAGCGGCGGCTTCGCGATTAGCCGCATCACGTATTGGGCCGACAAGCCGGAACGAAAATGGAGCCAACAATGGATGAAGTTGATCATGTTCGTTGCGTCGGCTCGATCGTCACAAATCTGCAGGCGCTTGAGACAAGTCTCAAGATTTTTCTTGGGACATCACTACGGCCAGCATCTGGAGTTTCCGAAACCTGGTGAAATGACAGCTCGCTAAAACTATCTTACGTCTTTTGCTTCTCTCGGTGAGCTAATCGAGGGCTTCAACAAATCACTTAAGCCGGATGAAGCTAATTCCGAAATTGGTTTTGAGGCTGTAAGGGTTCGCGATGCGTTAGCTCATGGACGCCTGTTTGTTCCGGACCCGCCAACATGGCCAGCGACGCTCTGGAAGTTTGGCAAGATTAAGGATGGCAAGATGCCGGTAGAGTTTTGCGAAAAGCTGACTGTTGAATGGATGACGGATCAATACGTTAAAATCCAAAAGCAACAGCAGATCGTCGTCGATTGTTCCAAATCCCGGGGCTACAAGGGTTTGCCGTGACGACCGTCATGCTCCTGGTGCCGCGCGGCCGGGCGTGGAGCCAACCGTTCGAAGATCCCCATCGTGCCAGGAGCGGACTTATGAGATTCTTTGCGGCCGCGATATGTTTTTTTATCAACATAGTCGCTGCACATGCGCAGTTCTTCACCGGCAACGAACTCAACGATCTTTGCCAAAAGAAGCACATCGGTGCCAATTTGTATGTTGCTGGAGTCATTGATAAGGCAGCCACTGATGAAAGTGCTCTCAGCAAGTACCAACGAGCCACTGCGGATGATCCGAAGACTTCATCTCCCGAGAGAATGGGAAAAGTAATAGCGAGTCTGGCGACGGCACTCGGTGAGATAAAATCATACTGCATCCCGAAAGGCGCAACAGTCGAACAGTCGGCCGACATATTTTGTAAATACCTCAGAGACAATCCTGCCGGTCGTAACAAGAATGCTGCAGTCCTGCTAACTGCAGCTTTGAACGATGCTTGGCCCTGCAAGCTATCAGATCTGCGTTGAGCGCCTCTTCGGCCCGCTTGAACGCCGGCACCAGCGGCGCACCGCAGTTGCACGATGCATCGACGCCGCGGCCAAAAACGAAGCAGCATCGAGACAACGCCGAATCGTCGGTCAGACCATAAGGTAGAAAATTCCAATGATCCTATCGGGTTACAGGTTCAAACCGGCCCCAAAAAACTCCTGCGTATGTATTAGTGTGGAACCCATTCCACAGCTAAAAGGAGTGAGCTGAGCTGCACCCGGTTCTGTTGACACCCGCTTAAGCTAATCCAGCCTGCCGCTCGAACTCCATAGGGCTTAAATATCCGATCGTCGAGTGCCGGCGTTTCGGATTGTAGAAGCGCTCAATATAGTCGAACACGTCAGCCTTGGCATCGTCTCTCGTTCGGTACATTTTGCGCGCAGTCCGCTCGGTTTTCAAGGACGAGAAGAAGCTCTCCATCGCCGCGTTGTCCCAGACGTTGCCTGACCGGCTCATCGAGCAGACGACGCCGTGATCGGCCATCAACCGCTGGAACTGCTCACTGGTGTATTGGCTGCCGCGATCGGAATGATGCAGCAGCGCATCCGGTTTGCCGCGTCGCCAGATCGCCATCACCAGGGCATCGGTGACGAGCTGCGCCGTCATCGCTGTACTCATCGACCATCCGACCACCCGCCGCGAGAACAGATCAACGACGGCGGCCACATAGAGCCAGCCCTCCGCCGTCCACACATAGGTGAAGTCAGCGATCCATTTGCGGTTGGGAGCGGGCGCTTCGAAGCTGCGGTCGAGCACGTTGGGAGCGACGGCGGCGACCTGCCGCTCACCCAGATCGGGCGGCAGTCGACGCCGTCGCGGGCGCGCTTTAAGAGCCTGTAGCCGCATCAAACGCTCGATCCGATGCAGGCCACACGACACGCCTTCCGCCAGCATGTCGTGCCACACCCGCCTGGCGCCATAGGTTCGATCGCTGGCAAGGAAGCTGGCGCGAACCTTCGCACCCAACTCCTCCTCGCTCCGGCTGCGTTGACTGCGCGGCCGTGTCAGCCAGGCATAGAAGCCACCCCGCGAGACACCGAGCGCCCCGCACAACCATTCCGCCGGCCAGATCCCCCGGTGCTTCGCAACAAAACCGAACTTCACGTCAATTCCTTCGCGAAGTAGGCCGCGGCTTTTTTTAGAATATCTCGTTCGGCCTTCAGCTTGGCGACCTCGCGCTTGAGCTGCGCGATCTCCAACTGCTCCGGCTTCATCTGGCCGTGGCCGGGGAACGCATGTTGCGGATCGTCCGCAAGCTGCTTCACCCAATTGCGTAACTGTGTCGGATGAACTCCAAGGTCTTTTGATGCCTGCGCATACGACACACCGCGCTGCTTGATCAGCCGGACAGCCTCAAGCTTGAACTCCCGCGTAAACTGCCTTCTCTCCATGACGCACCTCCTGTTCCATAAAACACCTAACTCGGTGTCTTCGGAACCGGGTGCAGCTCAAGCTATGAAATACGTTGTAGGGTCTGTTCAGCCTAACAATGCGGGTTTCGGTTTTAACGTGCCGTTCGATGCGAACCCCGCTCGGTTTGTCACGTTCAGTTTCGTCGATCGTAAGACGGCTGAAGACATGGCCTCGAAAATGAAGGAGATCGTCGAGGTCTGCGTTAGTCTGACAGCAAATTAAGAAAGTTACCCCCGGCGATCTAATCCAGATCGTCGGGCTTTCGTTGAGTCGATATTGCGTACAGGACCAAGCCGCCCACGAACGCTATCGCGCCCAGTATGTGATATTCTTCTGACGACGCTTTCGGATGGTCGCTCAACAAGCTATCAATCTGAGGACCGAAATAAGTAATAGCCCCTACGACCATCAGCATTTCAGCAACCTTGCCAATCTTCATCTGCTCCTCCCATTCACCATACTATCTTGCCGAGATGAGATTCGATAGGCAGGCCATTCTCACGCCGGCTCACTGAACGGCCATCACCTCATCATCCCCGCAATCCGCTCTGCCAACATCCGCCCCGTCGGTGACAGCCGGACAATCGTGAAGCGCCTATCCATTGGATTAGGTGCAGCGTCGAGCAAGCCATATCCGGGCAAGCTCCGATCGCGGGAGTTTAGTTGGCCGAGGTCATTGAGTCGTTTGGACATCGCACCGTTAGAACAGCCACAAACCCGCGCATAGTGGTCCACATGCTGACCTTCATCCTTGGCCACCGCCAGGAATGCGCGGCTGTATGACGCCGGCATGGAGTCGAAATAGTGCATGATGTCGTAGACGCCGGACATCGCTGATTTGATATCGGGCGGAAGGGACTTTGAAACGGATTGCATGGAGTCAAACCTATTTTGTGAGAGTTAAATCTTAGATTCTCTCATGAGTCGTTCGGCCTTGAGCCGCTCGCGGTTCTTTTGAATTGCTGCTTGCTCTCGATCGTATTCGCTCATGGTCGGAGTAGGATCTTCCGGCTGTTTGAACAGCTTCATTGCTTCAAGTTTCGGATCGTTCATTTCGTTTTCTCGTTGGATGGGATCGACGACGAACAGACGTGTCAGGCTGCTCGCCGTCGATCATCATGAAGCCGCGTACATCCGGCAGCTTCAGGATTGATGATCGTGGGATGTCGATTGGTTAACGGCGGAAATTCGCTCGATCGTTAACGAGATCGCCGATTGACACGCTTGGCGAGTTAATGTCTGTTGGTAGGATTAGATGAGTTATATTTGAGGGCGTCTGATGGAGCTTAAATCAATTTTGTTTGCAGCTTTCGTGGCATTCGGAAGTTTCGGAACGACATCATCGTCGATTGCTTCCGTACTCACATATTATGTGTCACCGAATTCCAACTTGATATTTTCCGACGGGTTTACAGAAACGATTGCGGGTTCTTTTACCGTAGACACGACAGCTCAGACAATTCAATCATCTTCAATTACGCTTTCAGGATTGGGCCCAGAAACAGGCAATTATAATTTTCCGATTTTAGATGGTAATAATAATACGGCGCTCCAACTTATCGATCCCTCCGTTTTTAACCTACTCGAGATTTTCTTTTCAGGGCCGTTTGGTCTGCAGAACGATACGAGCACGAGTCAGGATGTTGATGGTTCAGCCACCTCAACATCAACCTTTCAAATCGTGCTTGTTACTCCAGTCCCCGAACCCTCAACATGGGCAATGATGATCCTCGGCTTCATGGGCGTCGGCTTAATGACGTATCGAAAGAAAAATCAGAACATGGCGCGCATCGCCGCGTAGTACATCAGACTTGGTGAAGGAGCGCTTTTCGTGAGCGCCTTTCCTTTTGCGTCAGGCTCTTGTGCCTTGTCTCGCCACGCTCCTTACGGTTTCTAGGCGTAGGCTTCACGGCTTATCGACGGAAAGGCAATCAAAACCTGATGGCGATCAACGCCACCTAATCCCACGGACTTCATGAGAGCCGCCTTCAGGCGATTTTCTTTTTTGATGCTATATCGCGACAAGCTCTCAGCATATTCATCGCATCTCGATCAGATCGAATAGCCTGGAGATCATTAGCCTTTCGGAATTGATTGCTCGGCACTTCCGAAGCCTTCGATCTTTCGCAACGCCCCCAATAGCCGATAACAATCCACCGTGAAGACTTACTGAAGCCGCGTACTACGAAGAGCCCGACAAGAATACTAGAATACTGCCGTCCCGATCCAGTCGATCGACGACAACCGCCCTGGTCGAGACGAAAAAGCCCCGACAATGCCGGGGCTTTTTAGTAAACAAGAAATCAGGTCATCAATATTTTGCAACGAGCGGTGCGCCCCAGTTGAAGCGGTAGTTTATGCCCCCCTTCACGACATCAACCGTGTCGGAAGAACTAACAAGAGACGTAGTGCCGAATGTGGTGTCGTTGATCGAAACGGTCCGCGAACCGAAGTCCATATGGTTGTACTCGAGCTTTGCGGACCAGTTTGGCGCAAAACCCCATTCGACGCCAACTCCCACGATCCAACCGGTGCGACTTGAACCAGATGACGTCGTGTCGAAGAATGTACCGTTCGCTAATGTGCCTGTTCCAGACGAGCTTCCCTCAGCCCAAGCACCACCGCCCTTCGCGTAGAATAGCCAGTTATCTGCGGCATACCCCAAGCGGCCCGTCGCTAGCGTATAGTCCTTCGTTTTAGCCGTGACCGTACTATTGAACCCGTTCACAGTGCTGATCGTCGTTGCGGTTCCCTTCACGTCGGCCCAAGAATATTCGCCCTCGACGCCAAGGACGATGTTGCTGCTGGTCTGCCAGTTGTAGCCGACCTGTGCGCCGCCCAGAAACCCGCTCATATTGTTTTTCGCGAAAACTGTACCGGTCGGGAATGCGCCAGTCCCAGGGGCAAGTTCCGTACTTCCGAGATCTGACCACCCACCACCAATGTGACCTCCGATATAGAAGCCGGTCCAATTATAAACCGGCGCAACATAGACTGGGGCTTTGGTGTAAGTCCTCGCCGGTAGGTCGGCGGCGAAAACGGAATTGGATGAGATAACCACCAGCGTAGCGCCCGCGATGAGAATTTTTTTCACTGCGCAATCCTCCCCAGAATCAAAAAATGATGCAGCAATTCTACTCCGAAATCATCGTGCAACCTGTGATGCAACTGCAACAATCCGGATTTTTCGACACACGATAGAGTTTTCCAAGTTCCCTAAGTGGAACAAAGCAGCACGCCGAGAAAAATGGGGGGCTCTGGGCTGTCGGCGAAGTAACTAACAGACGCCCTCATTGTCTGCAGCATATCCACAGACAGGGCCGTTTTTGGGGAAGCATGGGCATCCATATGGGCTTGCTGCGCAACCGTCCACAGACAAGAAAAAGCCGCCGCTGGCTCGCAACAGCGACGGCTCTTATATCGCAACCAAGTCTCCCCAGGCCTAGCGTTAAGTATAGCCGGCTATGGCTAACGAAATCTTACCCGCGCCCCAGCTGCCTCGTGAGCGTCTAACCGTTGCCACTTCCGTCGTCTCCATGTTTGCTCGGCGCATCGCGAAAATCGTGCATAACGGCTCATGGCAAAAGCACGAGTGACGTTTAAACCGATCCGAAACTCAGACGACGACTGGAGTATGACTTCCGCTTTGCCTCGCACAGCGGACCTAACGGCCACATCGCGATTTCTGAGAAGTGTGCCACGGGCCGAAGTGCCGGACCGGAGAAAAGCGATTGCTACTTGGTCTCGACGGCCTTCGTCGAAGTTGTTTCCGGGGTCTGCAAGCCGCCCGACTGCGGGATCACCGTATTCTTCAAATTAGTCGGCGGCATATTGTTGAGCTTATTTTCTCCGACCGTGTAGTCAGTTGTTATGGCCTTGCAATCGAGCGAGTAAATCAACTCGCCTCGTGCCGTCTGTCCGATGGGAGGACAGCTTTGTAGCGCGGCAGGATCGGCACTTTTATTTTGAGCAAATGCGGGCGCGGACAGCAATAATATCGCCACTGCGAGCTTGTACATTATTTCCTCCCTGGATTTCAATTTATGGCCAGCCTTCAACGAAACCCAAGCCAACGAGTTCCCCGCCAGGGTCACGTCCGCCGTGCATCAAACTCTCTACGGCGAAGCCGCACGCTTCCATGTGGTTCGGAGCGTCATCCCGTTTGGGGTTCGGGGATTTGTCGAATTTGAGTTCGTCCGACGTTAGCAGAGTAATCGTTCTCTTCTGGTTGGGAATGGCTGCGACGTTCGCGTAAGTACTGGCAGCAAGGTTGACCAACATCACCTTTGTATTTTCATCAATCGAGTATGTGCCGTAATACGCAATGCTTGATGAAATGATGGCTTGTGCCTCTTCGGGAGTGGCCTTTGCTCGATCATTAGCGGCAATCTTTGGAATTTCTGCGCGCGACTGGAAGAGAGAAATAGCCGTCGCTTGAGAAGATGATCACACCCTTTGGGGAAGGACCGAAGGGTTCTCCTTTTTGGCCTTCGTCCATTTCACTGATGACAGACACCAGCGTCCAAGCGCCAACAATCTGTTCCTTGGCCGACTTCTGCTGAGCGATGCTACGCCTGACATGGCGAGGCCAAGCCCGAGGGCGACTAGAGCCTTTCTCATTCTCATTTCACAACCCCTTCGGTCAATTCTGCGCGGCTTCTTCGCCCCTGATACCATCAAGCCCACCGCGCTGGCACTCAATATTCTCGCGGCGACTGGCTGCGGCAGGTTCCACGCGCTGATCTGTTAACGTGGCGAAGCTGCTATCCTTTGCTGCACCCGGTGCGTCATTCTCACTGATAGGCGGCTGGCCTGTTTTACCCTCGGTGGCCGTTTTTGATTTTCGCATCGAGTTTGAATTTGGGCCGCGGATTTATGCGAGGAAGTCCAAAACCGAACAGAGAATGAAACAAATTGGGTCCCTTCGCAGTAGTCATGCAGCGGAGGCATTGATGCCGGTTGCGATAGCGCTGATCATTGGCGTGGTGGTGCTTGCCATTTTTCTGGTTGGCATTCTTTGGGCTCTGGCGCTGTTGATTCCGTTTTACGTCTACATCGGTTTGGCCCTTTATTTGGTCTGGCGAGGCAAACGGAAAGAGGCTGAGTTAGCGGAGTCGGTGGATCGAGAAATCGAAAGGCAAAGACTATTCAACGAACAAGAACTCCGCGCTTGGCGAGATTCGCTTGAAAAAGAGCGCCGAAGCGCATCTAGACGCGAACGGGCGTTACGGAACTTCGACCGAACGCGCGATCCCCCGCAGAAGTAAGTCATTGTGCTGGAGTGCCGTGGGGGAGCATGTCTGAAGAACCCAGCCGTTCTCTCGATTGTTCCCAAGGCAACGGTCCTGGCGGCGGCGCGCCTTGTCCGCTCAATCCCGTCATTGATCTCATAGTGGCAGGCTTCGACAGCAAGTTCCCGCGTGCGGTACTTCGCCAGTCCCTGTACCTTGCTGTTGCCGGGATAGATATTCCAGCGCCAGCGGCCCGTTTGGAACTCCTGCACGTCGTAATCAACGGTGCGATGTTTCACTGCGTCCGCTCCCTACCAAAGGAACGTTCACAATAGCACAGATTGGCTCCGTATGAATTTCCGTAATCGCCCGGATTGCTGCGATGTAAGGTTTATGGTGACAGGAGCCACCGAGGGATTTGAGGGGACCTCGAGGCTAATCAACGCCGCCTAGCGATCATACTGCGCTCAGGCGGCGTTGCGCGTTCGTGACCCGTTTTGAATTTGCGAGTGGCGGAACCGAAAGCCTGGCGACTTGTTGCCCCGGCATCATCGGTCATCCTTCCCGGCCATATCGGTGACTGAGAGCCGGTCGCTCCCGACAACGTAGCGGTGAGCCCATGCGACGAATGCCTAGACATCGACAAGGCTAAGTCACCCGACAGGGCTTTGATCCACAAACTACGGACAGGATCAAGAAGGCCGTGCGGAAATGGAGCAGCGCAAAGTCACGCTACATTCGGCAGTGTAACTGATGCCCACTTGTTAGCCGCACCGAACGAGGACGCAAAATTGTCAAATCGCCGCTGGGTCTTCGCGTTCATCTTCATTTTGTTGATTTTTTCGATCACGGTCGGGACTTTGTACTACCGGAGCCAGTGCCGCGGTGTCGACGCATGCGCCGCTATGGACGCCGAAAGCCATGAACGGGATAAGCCCAGCGAAGCTCAATGATCGGGTGCCGAGGCCTTTCGACTGCCACCGGAAGTCCCTTTCAGTGCGTGTTTGATTCTTGCCATTTTTCGAGATCTGGCGCGGTTTTGTTACGCTGTTCTTTTTCAGTCGGTCCCTTCCAAAGCTCTTCGGTCTGTTTGGTATTTTTCCAATCCGTTTTCTGGCGTGGGTCATCTTTGGGCGTTTCGTTGCTCATGTTAACTCCTTACGATCAACCCGGCGATACTCTTGGGTTCCAACCCATTCGCACGCCGGGAACCAATCAGCCCGGTCTCGCTTGAACCCCGGTTCTGTAGCGTGGAGTTCGTGATGCGTAAGTCAAATTGGACGCCCTCAATCGTGCCCAATGGCGACGACCAGAACGTCTACATCGTCCTCGACGACTTTGGCCGCAACGGCCGCGCCTACCGGGAAACCGACGTCGAGCGCGTCGACCTCGAGGCGGTCATCATGGACATGCTCGAGGGGCAATATCATAACCCAGTTCGCGTCGTCGGTTTCAACACCGCCGAAAAATGGTCGCAGGACGTCTCAGGCGATGTTGCGTACGAGCTGCGCCGGCGCTGCGATCTGCAGCTTCGCGATGTGCCGTTCCACCTCAGGGCATCGTCTCGAACGTCCGCGATAGCCGGTACAATTCCGGCCGCGGCAATGACTGGGTCAAGGTCACGTGCGCGCAGCGTGAGACATTGCCGATCGCGGGCTTCACCCTCAAGGACAATCGGTTCGACGGCCTCTACATCGGCCGCCAGAAAGGCAAGGAGCTGATCTACGCCGGCAAGGTCGACCACGGCTTCGACAGCTCGTCGGCCAAGGACCTGCAGGCGCGGCTGAAGCCGCTGATTCGGAAAACGCAGCCTTACGCCAAGAAAATCGCGCACCGCGGCGTCTGGGTTGAACCGTACCTACTTGCCGAGATCGAATACCGAGCGAAGTCAGCGGAAGGCAAAGTCCGCCATCCGTTCTTCAAAGGTTTGCGAGACGACCTATGAACTATTGGATCGACATCGCTCGACATGCCGCTATCGCGGTCGGCGTCACGTTCGTCTTTGCGGCAATTGTGCTCATCGTCGTCAGATTATTGGTGATGGATTTGTAGTCATGGCATCTAAATGGAGATTAGAAATTCACGACGAAACCAAGGGCAGCGGCTCGATACTTTCGTTTTTCGAATTCGACGACTTCCCGTCGCTCAGATTGAAGATCGTGGAAAATCGAGGGAGGGCGTTCCTCGTGCGACCACCTAGTCAAGCAAGCCAGACCGAGCTTACTGGCCTGCTCGACCTTCGCAGCCAAGGTTTCAATGTCGAAAGAAATTAGGAACAACGCCGTGGACGATTTCGAAGCTGAAATTTTGGAAAATGAGGTCGTCGTTGCCCACGTCGGTGAGGGTCACGTTTATCATTTTCCGATTTTGACAAATGGTACAGTCAGCTTGCACGGCTCCTTGATCGAGCCAAACCCCGCGTCAAAGCGGATAGCGCGGCGCTTCCTGTTCGATGCGCACAACGCCGCGCGCATAGCACTCGGACGATCTCAGGCATAGAATTAACGTGTACGCAGGCACGATCGCCCCCTCGTTATCGTTCGACCTTACCGTTGCTGACCGTAAGTTCGTTCAGATGTCTTAGCCCGGCCAAAGACAGCTTGGTCTCATCGCGGACGCCCTCTCTTCGGAGCTGGACCAGACGCCTGGCCAATTCGGTGCGCGCGATATCCCTGCTGATCGTGGGGCGCCCCGCCCGATAGTAGCCTTCCCACGCTCGGTCGAACGCCTTAGCAAGCGTTAGCCTGATGTCCTGATCGGAAAAAATATCGTCTGCCATACAACTAGATGAACCAAAACTCTCCACTAAAAACGATGACCTACGCGGAAGTCAGTACAGCCTGGCGCGTTGGCCCTCGCTGAATAGTAAAAGGGATTGAAGGTCGAAGTGATTTCGAGCATCGATTAAAATAAGACGACCCCACACATTTCACCTCTTCTCCGGGATCCCCACGCAGGTCGTCGTGCCGTCGGTTTCCCGTGCTGCCGCGCTGCAAGGCCTCGCGGGGACGATGATCGTCGTGGAACCGTCCCTGGCTGATTCGGCCAATCCTGTCGTTGAGCTTGCTGGCTGTTCCGCCACTCCCTGAACGGACGCCGGCGCCGTCACTGGTGAGGTTTGACCCTTGACCGGAGGCGACGAAGGCGCGGTGCCAGAACCGGGGTTACCAACTCCGGTGGCACCGCCGATAACGCCGCCGGTCGTCGGCGGATTTGCCGCGCCAATCGCTTCACTCGCAGGCGGTGGCGCGGTTCCAGACGCCGCTGAACTGTTCACCGAGGCATCATTCGTCGGCGCTCCGCCACCAACCGCTCCAGCCGGGGCGCCGCCCCCGACAGCTCCTGCCGGCGCGCCACCGCCCACCGCGGCCCCGCCACCTGCCGCCGAAGTACCTACGCCGCCACGGCCACCACCCGCGCCGGCTGCTCCCGCACCGGCCGCTCCCCCGCCAGCGGCACCGCCGCCCGCACCCCCCGCTCCGCCACCACCTCCGCCTTGGGCAAGAGCAGACCCGATCGGCAACGTCAGCAGCAACAGTGCGACAAAACCAACATTGAACGACTTGCGGACCATGGCCAAACTCCTGGTGGATTCGGCTGCTCAACAAGCCGAGCGTGCGCTTGGTTCCCACAGGGTCCGGTTATTGCGTAACTCCAACGCCTGATACCTCATCGCTGCCCTTTCGAGGCTTGAGCAGTCCGCGTATCGGATGGTCGGATCGAACCGCAAGGAGAAGCCGATGAGTAAAATGCGTCAAACAGACGAATACGCTCAAGCCACCGCCGACATTCGCGACTTTCTACTAGCGGAGCGACGTCGGCGGCGAGTGCGACGCGTGTTTGTCACGACCGGCGGTACCGATGGCGACGTGACGTCGGCTGGAGGCGGCTCGGCGACGTCAAGAGCGGGCTTGTGAGCGTTACTAATTGCAGCCGGCGCCTCGAGAGCGGCGAGAACCGCTCGGCCAGCATCCGTGATACACCAGCCATTCGGATCCCGTAGAACTAATGCCTGGGAGAAAATGTCGAGGCCGGGCGCCCCGGATGCCAAGCGCTTCGTTCGGTTCGTCCAGTCGGTTCCACTGGAAATAAGAATAGCGACGTCGCGTCGAAGGTCTGCCAACGGAAGACGCCCTCCCGTGGATCCGGCCAAGACCTTCAGTATCGTAATCTGGAAACTCACTCTGCGCACCTTAATGGCATTCCAGAATCGAGATTATCGCCCGTCGCCTCATGAAGTCGATGCCTTTGGAGGAAGGCTCCCAAAAAAGTGCCTCGGCCGGTTCCAGAATCAAATGATAGCCGCTGCATCAAGCTTAATTTCGGAGTTTCATTGCGCGATCGCGCCGGCTCGATACGTTCGTACCACCGGACAATTGCCCCATCGTCCGGATCCACATGGCGAAGCCGTCGGTCGATCATATTCCGACCGGCGGCTTTGTTTTCTCATGAGGCCGAACATGCCGACGCTTCAGGAAATACGACCACACGCTGAAGAACGCCGTTCCATTGGTCGAACGAAGATCAACCGCGGCGTGCTAATGCATTTCGCCGGTTGCGAAGGAGTGCATCCCTGTTGCGTTCGGGACGTAACCAACCTCGGGGCGGGCATTCGCTTCAACCGCCTAAACATCGTACCGTTCGAGTTCGGCATCTCATTCGACAACTTCCGTACTACGCGACAATGTCGGCTGGTCTGGCGAGATGGCGATTTCGTCGGCGTAGCGTTCGAAAGCTGAGCGCCGATTGCGGCCACACTACTTTGTGGCCCACGAAGGTGCGGAACTCTGAACAACTTTTGAGCAATCTTCGAAGCAAATTCTTTACGAAATCCCGGCAGCTTCCAACCCATGTACCGGGCCGCCCAAAAGCAACGTCGCAGATTAATTCGCCGAACGCGGCAACATGAGGCCTGGATCACGTTCGACCGTGGCGTACAAAGCTTCGAATGCCAGGTTCTAGACATATCCGCCGACGGCGCGAAGCTCGTCACCGACATCGATGCACCAATCGGAACCCTGTTCCGGCTTTCCGCTGTGCCTCACGCCGTCGTCCGCCGGCGCTGCGAGGTTGTTTGGCGCAAGGGTCGCACAGTCGGAATCAAGTTCATCGTTCAAGAGCTCAACTGCACACCTTGAAGCCCTGAGCACTCTGCGGGCCCCGCTTCCCGTAGGTTAACTTGTTTCCCTAGGTCCAGATCGCGTTTGGCATCCTCTCAATTGGTGTGAACAGAAGGATTAGCGTTTTGCTCGGCTCGAGACTTCATTGCAATTGGAACGTGTCAACGGAATAAAGACCGGTTCGCTGTCGGGTTAACGACAGAAAGTAAGTCCTCTGAATTTTTTGGAACATACATCAATTTGGTGCATTGCACCCTCGATCAGTATGCGATCGAGGAGACACATGATCGAACGACCGAAGTGCCCGGAATGCGAGACGCTTATGGCGCACGCGCCAAGACCGCTTAGGCGGATGTTTGGCAACGTTCATGCGTTCGAATGTTGGTCGTGCGGACATATCCTGATGCTGAAGTTTCCTCGATCGTTTCGATTGGAGCATTCATCACGACATCAGATATCTGCAGCCGAGTAGACCATGCTCCCCTCACCTGAAGTGCAAAAAAACGAGACTGCCAGCGGTGATTTCGAGCCCGAAGCAAGTTGGCCACCAACGCTAATCATAGGTGCTGGTGGCTTCATCGGAAGCTGGGTCGCAAAAGTTTTGAGCGATTCGGGAGCCACTGATACTCGCTTAGGCATCCGACGCGAGTCGCCTCGCCTTGCAAAACTTTCCCTGGAACGCATCTATTGCGACATTTTAGACGCGGCAGTTCTCAGCAAGGCAATGAACGGCGTAGAAGTAGTTGTAAATTGTGTTCGCGATCACGCAGACGGTGCGACGATTAAAGGCACGAAACTCATGCTTGCGGCCGCCCGGGCCGCCGGTGTGAAGAGGATTGTGCAATTTAGTTCGATTGCTGTGTATGGCGACGCACGTGGCGTGGTGACAGAAGCCGACCCAACATCACCGGTTGATCAGTATGGCGCCGAAAAAGTCGCCGCGGAATATTTATGCAAACATGCGGCTGGACCAGATTTGACGATTGCGATTATTCGCCCTGCTCTGGTTTATGGACCGCATGGAGAAGAATGGACCGGCCGGTTTATCAGAGGAATTCTATCTGGCAATTTGCGCAAGCGTGGAACATCGGGACAAGGTCAGGCCAATCTGATTTATGCGGAAGACCTCGGATGTTTTGTTGCAGACCTCGTCCGACAGGAATCGCTCCCCTTTTCGGTTTACAATGTTAACGGTCCAGAGATCCCAACGTTTGACAAGTATTTCGATCTGTTGAGTCAGGCGCTTGGCCGGGGACCACTGCCGTTAATTCGCAAACCTCGTATCCAATTTGAGCTCACACGTCAGGCTCGGCGCGCCGTCAGGCTCATCTTGCGTACTCAAGGACCGAAGCTCCGCAAACTCGCACAAAGCAATCAAGCCCTTGAATTGGGATTCTCCAGCATTGCAAAGCATTTCCAATATGACATTTGCGATGAGCCGAGGGATCGCTTCGCAAAAGGCGTGGTTTATTCGAATGATAGCGCTCAACGAATTGGATTTCGCCCGAAAACAACTCTCTCGGAAGGGATCGCCGCTTCGATCGAATGGGCGAAAGAATCGGGCGCGACAGGGGCAAGCCAAGACGTGAATGCGATAGGATTCCAGAAGGGTCTGGTCCGAGGTTCTCAATCTTCTGCAGCGACGCGCTAGCGTGGTTTGAGCCTTCGCGGCGCCAAGGATATTGAAAACGAACCGCAATGATTTGACGCTTTGAGGGGCAAATGGACACAGAAAGCCAACTGGCGACCGCCGCACTCGATACATTGCATGGCGCTCGCGGACTTCCTCCCGGCGAAGCTGCCGCGGTCCTTCAGGATTTTTTGAATTCTCTCACTTCACCCGTTTCGGATAGTCCTCGCGTAGCTAAAGCGTCGGGCGCCTTGCAAAACTTGGTTCATAAGCTGAAAAGCGAGGGATCCGCCACCGACGACGATTGGCAGTCAGCGATTACGACGATGCTTAGCCTGGCCAATCAGGCAAATGACTGAGCCGACAAGTTTGCCGATCGGCGAGGACCGACGGCCCATCGTAGTGATGCTAAGCTCCTTTCCGGGACGAAATCAGCCTACGCGATTCCCAGGGGCGAAACGGGCAGCGGCGGCGGCCTCGCCGATGTTCTCCGACGAACACCCAATGCCGCGAACTTGACGGCAATCGACATTGCCGCGCGCTCATCGTTTTCAAGGGCGACCTTCTGCGCCAGCATGACGTCACCTGCGACGAGGTCACCCACAGGCACGAAACACCATGCGCAGACGGTCTGACCGAAACCGTCGAGCTGCTCGACATTCGCCTGCTGGCCGTGATGGATACGATAAAGGATCCCGCTATCGCTTCCGATGACGTCAAAATAGCCAAACTTTTCGTATGATTGAAGCTGTGCCGGCGAAAGCCAGTTCTTTAGCAGGGCCACGCCCCGGACATTGCGTTCCCACTCGGCCGCGCTATCGGTTCTGGCACGGCGTGAATGTCGGAGTGCGAACAACACTGCCAATCCCGCGACACCCCAGACGACCAGGAAAAATGCCGTTACGGCTATCGACAACGCAATCACGGGAGTCGCTATGTCAATGTGCAAGGTAAAAATCCCGATCAGCAGCCCACAAGTCTCGGATGAAACAATGTTTCTTCCGCCAAGGGGTCAAAGCTGCGAATAATGCGCTGTTGGCTGGTCCTGTGCGGACAGCGGCGGTGAAGCCGGCGTTCGTCAATTCCAAAAAACGCTGCCTGGCTTCCTCGACCGCGGCACAATCAGCGGCGTCGAAGCGACGCCGGGTGTCGCCGGTATGATCCATTACAATCTGAATTGCCATTGGATAGCTAGCTGGGCGATGGTACAGATCTCGCCGCGGACAAGGCCGGATGCGGTCAGGCAGAACGCTACCGGGAATGCTAAGTTCCACGCCTTCAAATTTTGCCGGGAAAGAACTGGTGAGATTTGGCTTCGTCGCAATTGCGACCGCGTAATGAAAGCAATCTCGATCAATTTGTATTGCGCCAGAATGCATTTTAACCTGGCGAAAGTGGCACCCGGAAAATCTGATAGCCATCGATCTTCGGAATCCTCTTGGCCGCGTCCCGCGACACCAGACCGAGGATTGCCGCAGGTACCTCGTTACGCAACATTCGGTCAATTGCCCTGGTTTGATCTGCGGACATTTGAACTTCAGGCGCTCCGGCAGCAACGAGAGCTGTTCGAATAGCGTCAGGTTGCGAAAGGCTGCTATCAACGGCGACAATCTTTCCTGCCAACTCTGCAATCGAGCTTACCTCATCTTTCGCGATCACGAGGGCCACCCTCGGATCGTCCTTGCGTAAGGATCCTGTCGTCTCGGGCTCGTTGTCACGCCCGGCTTCGCTCGTCAGGTGGCTTGCTTGCTGGGCCGCCGCGTCAAGCGTGACAGTTGGCTTCAGAGCGTCATTCGTCGATGGCGCAGCGCCAGGTGCTGGGTTCGCAGGCAGCGGATCGATAATGCCAGAATTCGGAGGCGGCGCGTCTACGATCGCGGAGGTCGTGGGCGGCGGACTTAAGACAGGTGGCTGGATTTGATCGGGGCGTGGCTCAAATTCTGGGCGCGCCCTCGGCAGTGGAACCAAAATAACCGCCAGGTGACTTCGCTTGCCACCAACAGATTTTGAGGCACGTTTCCTCATCTCCATCGGTCGGTGAGCGCTCGGCGCTATCTCGGGCGGGACACGTGGGGCGGGGACCGCCCGGAGCGGCGCGATAGAAAGGAGTTGGCAGAAGTAACCGCACGGTTGGCTGTCAATATCGGGACTATCATCATCAAAGGATCCGGCCTTTGCGTACGGAACAAAGAGAGCAAGCCCAATGCAGATTGTCCAAAATAGCTTCGTCATAAATTTTTCCCGACTGAACGGCATGCCAATATAAAAGCGGGGTCGTTTGTTCCAAATTACCGGATGAGACTGATCAAGGTCTAATCGTGCACGGCTCGCTGATGGAGCCGAATCCTGCGTAAGCAGCAAGTGCAACGCTTCCCCTCCGATGCGCACCGCGCTGAAACTTCAACTAGGTGGATGAAGTTCGCCAGGCGCGCTTAAACCTCGGAGCGATCAAAAGTGGGAAGCGTTGCGGCCGCCCGTGGCGATATTTTGCAGGAAATCTTTACGATCGTGCGTCAGGCCTCGAGCGAGCCACCTGCCCAGCCGGATCCCTTGGAAGATTTGCCGGGCGGTTCATCCTTGACCCTGAGAAGCCCGCCGGCGAGTCCCGTTCTGTGAGGCGGTCAGCTTGGGCATCCGTGGCTCAGCTTTACCAGTAAGCGGTTCTGTGCCCACACGACCACATCGTGCGACACATCCACCAGCTTTTCTGCGGCCGCCATTGCCGCCGCGTCGTCCCTAAAATTGAGTTTTTCCGAGCGGACGACATGGCCGGTTCTGTCGATAAAGTTGGCCTGATACTCAATCATGCACGTCACCCCGCGCGCCTGTTTTGGAGTGGAAATGTTACGGGTTAGTAATGGAAGAATCAACGAAACTGGCCTGCGGCCGCCCTCCCGGACATGTGTTTTTACCGGTTATGTTGAGTTTAGGTCACAGGTTGGCGCCCACGGTGGTTTGGTGCGGCCCGAAACGTGCAGGCAAGCAAGTGAGCCCTGGGTGAAAATTTCGATCCGAAGGCCGCGTCCGGGCTTCTTCCCAAAACCTTGACCGATGCAGAACTAGCTGCGGCGGTCACTTTTTACAGGAGCTCAGCCGGACATGCGCGAGATCCCGCTTCACCTTCAACGAAGGTTTGAGCAACGATGGGCTGCCAGATTTCCTAGCCTACGTGCCGCACCGATCTCGCCCATCGCTTTAAAGGAGCTCAGCCTGCCTAACTTAGCAGTAGAAGTTGAGCACATCGGGGCTGCGCAACTGCCCACAGGACGAAAAAGCCGCCGCAGGGTTGAGACATCGGCGACGGCTCTTATTCTCGCGGGCCAGGAGGATCCGGGATTATCTAAACCCTAAACCTCCCGAGGTTAACAAGGCGTGGCGGCCGGGTCCATAATCAGCGCTTCAGCTTCCTCGCGTGGGCGGTGATCCGCTGGCGGGTACGCTTCCTGACCGATCGGCGCCGGCGCTTCATGACGTCGGCCCGCATTTGCCGAATTTCGTAAAGCGCGCGCCAGTGCTCCCGTGCTGATGCTACACGCGCCAACCGCTTTCGCTGCGTAAGAACCATCACCTTTCGGGTGCTTAGCGCATGGGCAGTTTTGGAATGATCCGAATGGACTTGCGGATCGCCGAGCATCGGCCCGATGATTGTGTGTTGCCAGCGTTGACTTTCAGCTAGAGAGCAACAGCAAATGATCACATCAGTGAAAGCGGGCAAAGGGAGCGACAGGGGTTGGACCCCTGAAGAGGACCAACAACTGCTCGACCTCTTTGACGCGGAGGCTTCTTGGCCGCTGATTGCAATAACTCTGGAACGGGGAGTTGAAGAAGTAAAAGATCGGGCAGAAAAACTGAACGTTGCTAAGTTTTCAAGCTCTGGGTGCCGGCTCAATCGCACCTCCGTGAAACTCTTGGGCATCCGCCGACAAATTGACGTTCCCGCGTCCCTTTGGCGCGTCTGAAGGCCGGCGTCAGCTTGAGCGCCTAGCATCGGTGTCATGAATGATTGGCTGGAGAGGCGGTTCACGTGTTCGGCATGGACTTGAAGAGCGGCACGGTATTGGCTCGTCCGATGCGCTTCAACGCAGGTATGAAATTTTCCACTTCAAAGGGATCACAACGAAAGAGTGGTCACCCAGGCAGTACCAGGCCAAAATTGCAGAAATCAAAGAGAAGATAGCGGGACGGGATTGCCAGCCATAATTTTTCATCTGGAGCATTGGAACTTATTTTTCCCCGTCATGTTCCCTAGAGGTTATTTCACCCCTAGGAGAGACAAATGCAGAAGATTTCGTTGGTTTTGGCGGCTCTGGCCACGATTGCGGTCGCGGCTCCCGCAGTCGCTGAAGACAAGATGATGATGAAGGGAGGCATGGAAAAGCCGATGATGCACCGACACATGCATATGCATCACCACTATCATCGCCACATGATGATGAAGAAGCCCATGATGAAAGAGATGTAAAACAGATGGCCCTCTAACCGGGGTCATTTCATTTTGGAACGTTCTTTGCTCGAAGTGCTTTTGCACTAGAGCTGCTCGTCACATGCTCCCCTGCCGGACGGAAAATATCCTCCTCGGATTGTCCAACCGTCCGGCCATTGCCCATGTTACAATTTCAGCATTATCAGTTAGACAAAACGTAGACAAAACGCTTAGCGAAATCGGATAAATTTCATGCGCCTAAATTAACTTGTCGTCATGCGAGCGTCTCGCCTACCAATCGAAATGACGACCACTTGCGAGGCGACCTTGATGCTCAAGCTTTTACTAGCCGTTTGCCTAATCAGTGTTGCCTTCAGCGGCTCTTTGCACGCAGCGACTAAAAGCGAGGAAGATGCGTGCGAACGAGACGTAATGCGGCTTTGTCACAAGCTTGTAAACCAGGGCGATCTTGCGATCCTGGGCTGCCTTAAGGAAAGGCGGGCGCGGATCAGTCGCGCGTGCGACAAGGTTCTCAAAGATCACGGCCAATAAGTGAAGAGGACAACGTCCAACAATTCCAGATGATCACCCGATCTGGTTTGTTCAAGTCTATACCTGCCGAGCGCCGCTGGTGCGTTTTGGGGCGTAGGGGCAGTCCGAAACCCCGGCCATAGCGGAAAACGAGTCCCGAGAACTGGCGGGCCGCTAGCGGAACGATTTCGTTTGCCTTCGATTGAGGTCCGGCCCACGGCGGTGGAGCCGCCGGCGTAGCCTGCGAGAGTTCTCATGGCTAAGAAGTCCCAAGGGACATGGTACGTCTCATTTGAACTGCCACAAGGAAAGCGAGCGTTCGCAAGGGCGACCAAAACATTTCCGAACGAGCGAGAGGCCAAGAAATTCGAGAGAGCGAAATTGGTCGACACGCCAAACGTCACCGCGGGCACGCTCAATCCTTATCTGCCGAAACGGACGATCGCCACAACGCAGATACTTGAATGGCTCGAAGAATAGGATGAAAGCCGAATCGGCTTTTAATGCCGCCGGCTAATTTGATCAGCTATTTGTCGCTGCGCACACGGGCAAGCTTCCGTCGCTCGACCGTCAACGTGATGCCCGCGCCGATGACGATGAGAGCCAGCGTCGCGCTCAAGCTTCCAGGCGCGATGCAGTTGATACAGGTGCCGATGATTGCCGGTGCTTCGTACACAGTGCGACCTTCCCTGAAGAGACCCTACGCTTTAGATGGCGTTCCTTACGCGGGAGTCAATCCTCGATCTTTCGCGCGGAACCGTCCTCGCCAAACCTTACGGGCGGGGCGGCTTTCGCGCGTCCGCTCTTGCCTTCGACCTCCGGTTGCGGTTGGATGGCGCCGGTTCTGGGAGGGATCGACGATGCGCAATTCCAAAATCGCGCTACTTGGTTATGGTCTCGCCGCCGCCTTCATCCTGATTGTCGCGTTTCATTCTCCGGGTAAAGTGCTGATGGCAGTCGATGTGCAAGCGCCAACAGTAAACGCCAAATAGTTTGTCTAGGAGAAGTGCAGTGGCGGCAGATCGTTGTGAGCTGGTCGAGCGCGGGCTGAGGGCGAACGGAAAATGACGGGTCCACGTCCAGCCGGCCGCCCTTGGACGCTTACCGACGACGATATGTTGCGCAAGCTGCTGGCTTCCGGAATGAAAGCGCCAGCGATCTCTCTGAAGATGAACCGCACCCGCGGTGCCATTCAATCGCGGAAGAGCAAGCTGAAGGCGAAGGGGAAATGATGCAACTATCCGAGCTGCAATATCCACATTGGTTGATGGTAGCTGGTGTCGTCCTTGTGGTGCTCGGATTTATCGGTTTTGCATTTCCCCGAAAAAGAAACATCGAATCCGATCATGGTCCGACGGTGAACGGGAAGTGACGATCTGGAGCCTGATCGCGGTCGCCTCGCCGTGGCTCGCGTTCCTTCTGTTGTTATTATGGGACGCCGACAACGGAATTTGGTCGGACTGGTGGCGCTCCTGACTGCTTGCTAATTTGACAATTCCCTGACTCGGGGGAATCATCATCAATGCGCGATTTTCGGCGCAGGTGTGGGGTCAGCATGCCCAGCTACCAAGTGACCGCGAGCAAGGTCGGCGCCGACGGCAAAACCGAGTTATGTGCATCTCGCGAATTCGAAGCGTCCGGCACCGGCGCAGCCATGGCAGCGGCCGATGCTTGGTCCACCTCCGAAAGCGTAATTTCATCAGGACCAACCTCTATCCGGCTGTATGCTGGCAAAGTGCTACTCTGCGAAAGAGAGTTGCCCGACGGCATATGGAAACCATGAGCTATCCGCCGCTAGTCGAGACTTCGTCACGTCCACCACCCGTGGGCAAATCGTGTGCGCTTGCCAAAAATAGGTGCTGTCCAAGGACAGTACCCAAAAGTGGAACTGACGCCACCTAAGCCGCGCACGCCATGAAACCGCTTGCGCAATACTTTCGGTCGGGGAAAACTGCTGTGGCTCAGTCGACGTCAGCGGCGACGTCGCGACAAGAGTTGGCAGGAGCGCAAGATGTCGTCGACGCGGGTTCAGCGAGACCAATTCGAGGTTTCGCGCAAGGGCATATCGCTGCTAACTTCGTTCTACAAGAAAGCTAAGCGCCAATTCCGCCGGACGCGCTAAAATTAACGATAAATGTTTGCGCCCACCAATGACACTGAAATCATCCCTCGTCCCGACTAAAATCGTAAGCTAAAAAAGGGCGAAAAATTCCAAGTTCAACTGAGACGAGCCTTTATGGAACCTTCACACGGTGAGCGGCTTTTAATCATGTCGAATCCAGCTCAGCAAAAAACCATCTCCATGGCAGTGACCGACCGTGAATAAGCAGCCGTACCCTACGGATACCATGGCAACCGGCGCTTTTCACATTGAAGACGTGTACCCGGCGATCAATGGCGGCCGTTTTCCAGTCAAACGTATCGTTAAGGAACGCTTTGAGGCTTGGGCGGACATTTTCCGCGACGGCCATGATCTTATAGCCGCAGCCCTGATCTGGCGCCCGGAGGACGGCCGGGAATGGCGCCACGAGCCGATGATCCATCACGGCAACGATCGCTGGAGCGGATCTTTTGTTCCAGATGTGCCGGGACGCTACGTCTACGCAGTCGAAGCCTGGACCGACGAATTCGCAACTTGGCGCCACGGATTTGAACTTAAGCAGAAAGCCGGCGCTGACCTTACTTTGGATGCTATCGAGGGCGCAGGTCTCCTTACAAAAGCTGGTGGAGGTGGCCCCTCCCCGGCGGCAACTATCTTGAGACAGTGCGAAGCGTTTCTTCAGACTGGCGAAGCTGATACTTTGCTGACGCCGGAATTGCTGGAAGCCATGGCCGAGAGTCAGCCGCGTCCCGACCTGACGCGATCGGCGTTGTTCCCATTAATGATCGACCGCCCGCGGGCTCGATACAGCTCTTGGTACGAGATGGTGCCGCGCAGCCAAGGTACCGTACCAAGTCGGCACGGCACCTTCACGGACTGTGCCGCGCGCTTGCCAGACATCGCGGCGATGGGCTTCGATGTAGTGTACTTGACCCCCATTCACCCCATAGGCGTCGCCAATCGAAAAGGCCGCAACAATGCTGTGACGGCGGCGGAAGGTGACCCTGGTAGCCCTTATGCCATCGGCGCTGCTGCGGGCGGCCACGATGCCGTGCATCCGCAACTGGGCACACTGGAGGATTTCCGTGATTTTGTCCTGGCGTGCCAGCGCCTCAACATGGAAGTCGCGCTCGACATCGCAGTTCAGTGCTCTCCCGATCACCCGTGGATCAAAGAACATCCGCAATGGTTCAAGCGGCGACCAGATGGGTCGATGCGTTACGCGGAAAACCCACCGAAGAAATACGAAGACATTGTCAATCCGGACTTTTATTCGGAAGACGCAGGTGCACTCTGGAATGCCCTGCGAGACGTTCTGCTGTTCTGGATCGAGCAGGGCGTCAAGATTTTCAGAGTTGATAATCCCCACACGAAACCCTTGCGTTTTTGGGAATGGGTGATCCACGAAGTCCAGCTTCGTCACCCCGATGCGATTTTCTTGGCGGAAGCGTTTACGCGACCGAAACTAATGAAGGGCTTGGCAAAACTCGGCTTCACTCAATCTTATACCTATTTCACCTGGCGAACGCAAAAATGGGAACTCGAGCAGTATTTGAACGAGCTTACGAGCTACCCGGAGCGCGATTTTTATCGACCAAATTTTTTCGTCAACACCCCTGACATCCTCCCCTTTCATTTGCAGGGCGGTGATACTTGGATGTTTAAGTGCCGCGCAGCCCTTGCCGCGACCCTGTCGAGCACATACGGAATTTACAGCGGGTTCGAATTGCTTGAGCACGAGCCGATCCCCGGTCGTGAAGAGTACCTTGATTCGGAAAAATACGAGATCAAAGTGCGAAACTGGGACGCGCCCGGGAATATCAAATCCTACATCCGCGATCTCAACCGTATGCGCGCTGAAAATGCCGCCCTTCAGCAGACACAAAATCTCAGATTTGTTCCCATTGATGACGCGAACATCATCGGCTTCGTTAAAGAATCCGACGACCACATGAATATTGTCGCCGTTGCCATCGCACTCTCACAAGACGCACGTGAGTTTTGGCTTCCTCTCGATGGTGTTCTCGCGGGACCGCCAGGTAATCAGCATCCCGTTGTCGCGGTTGAAAATCTGCTGACCGGCGAGCGCCATGCGCTTGAGTGGAATGGAATTCGTTTGTGGATGGACCCGGCGCGCAATCCTGCGTTGCTTTTCCGCTGTCTCGCATGACGGGCTCCGCGGATCAATTATCGTCCATTGCAACCGAAACGCCAGTAGATGCTATCTGGTTTTTGCAAGAATCGAGCCGCATTTTCTTTGAGCAAGAGGTATTGCCGCAGCATCTTTCCAAGACACGCTGGTATCCAGAGCGTTCCGCGAAAAGCATTCATTTAAAACTTACTTCGGCTATCTCCTTTGGTGACGCTAACGGTTTGCCTTGGCTAGCCATTTTCGAAACAACAGCAAATGGCGTGGCGACACGTTACGTGTTGCCCATGCAAATCGAATGGGAACTGTCTGATCAACAGCACCAAACTCCAAAGGCAATTGCAACAGTACATCGAGGCGAAGTCGAAGGGACCTTGCTCGACGTCGCGACCGATCGCAAGTTCATCGCTCTGCTTCTGCGCAATCTGCACAATTCTTTGGTCGTCAAAGACGGCCTGCTGCGGTTAGAATTCAAGCCAACAAGCAAGTTTGCCGACCTCTACCGTGGAGAACCAGCAAATATCCGTGCGGTGCAAGCAGAACAGTCCAACAGCACGGCGCTGGTGGACAGCGACTATGTTGTAAAGATTTACCGCAAGCTCGAGGCCGGCATCAATCCCGAGATTGAGATGGGTCGATTCTTAACCGAGGTCGCAGGGTTTACCAATACGCCTGCTCTGCTTGGCAGTGTGGAGTTGGTGGAAGGTGATGCGCAAAGCGCTATCGCAATCGTGCATGCTTTCATTGAAAACCAAGGTGATGCCTGGGGCGCAACTTCAGCCGATCTGGACCTTTTTGTCGAGCGTCAGCGCCTCTTGCAGGCGGGCGAATATACCAGTTGGGACGCCGAACAGGAGGCCTCTCAACGTTACGTAGCGCAAATCGGCAAACGCGTGGCCGAAATGCATCTCGCCCTCGCCTCATCTAGCGAAGATTCCATTTTCGCACCTGAATTGATTGATACTACAGACGTATCGCAATGGCTCAAGGACGCCAGCTCCCGAGCAGAACATGTTTTTAATGCTCTGGAAAAGCGACGCACTTCTTTAAAAGCAGGTGATCAGCCACTGTTGGAAAGAGTTTTGGCGCAACGCGCAGTCTTGGATCAGCGGTTAAAGACGCTGCTCCCTCTAAATAGCGATGGCTTGAAGATCCGACATCATGGCGACTTGCATCTTGGGCAAATACTGATCGTCCCTGACGATGTTTTTATCATTGATTTCGAGGGTGAACCGCGGCGACCAATTAGCGAACGCCGGCGCAAGGCACCCGCGGCTCGCGACGTTGCCGGCGTGCTTCGGTCGATCGACTATGCGCGCACTGCTGCTTTGCAGCGTGCATTGAACAAAGAGCCCGACCAATACGGTAAAATTGCTTCGGGTCTTCAAGAATGGCGGGTGCGCTCGTTAGCGGCGTTTCTTTCCGAGTATCGTAAAGTCGCAATGAATACTCCTCTGTGGCCAGCCGATCCACAGGCCGCTGACCGAATGCTGAATTTCTTCCTGCTCGAAAAAGTTCTCTACGAAATTGAATATGAAATGGCTCATAGACCCGACTGGCTCAGTGTTCCGCTGGCTGGCTTTCTCGACATACTGTCCATCTCAAAAGAGGCCTCATGACACTTTCTCCAGAGGCCTATGCGATCGTTGAAGGCCGCCATTCCGATCCGTTCCAATATCTCGGCCTCCACACCGAGGACGGCAAGCCCGTAGTGCGCGCGTTCCTGCCGGAGGCTTCACGGGTTGATGCGGTTGACGAGCACGGGGCCGCAACAGCGCTGGCGCGTATTCACGATGATGGCTTGTTTGCCGGTGCGCTTCCCAACGGCTCCAAACGTTATCAATTGCGCGCCCGCTTCGGCGAGACCGTTGTCGATCTCGACGACCCCTACCGTTTTCCACCTGTGCTGACCGACTTCGATCTCTATCTGCTCGGCGAAGGCACCCATCAGCGGCTTTACGACAAGCTCGGTGCGCATCCGATGACGCTGGACGGCGTCGATGGCGTCGCGTTCGTCGTGCTCGCGCCCAATGCGCGACGGGTCAGCGTGGTCGGCGATTTCAATTTCTGGAACGCCAAACGCCACCCGATGCGGGTGCGAGGCCTCGGCTATTGGGAGCTGTTCGTGCCCCATGCCACGGCGGGCGATCATTATAAGTTCGACATTGTGGGATCGCAGGGCCAGCATCTGCCGCTGAAGTCCGATCCGTTCGCCTTTGCCGCGGAGATGCGGCCGAGCACCGCCTCGATGGTTATCGATGAGACCAAACTGCCGCATCCGCGCCCTGCCCCCGCCAACATCAACGCACTCGGCGCGCCGATGTCGATCTATGAGGTCCATCTCGGCTCATGGCGGCGCAAGGGCAACAATGAGTGGCTGACCTATCGCGAGCTCGCCGAGCAATTGCCGCGTTACGTCCGGAATCTCGGCTTTACCCATGTCGAGTTCATGCCGGTCAACGAGCACCCCTTCGATGGTTCATGGGGCTATCAGCCGACCGGTCTCTACGCACCGACCAGCCGGTTCGGCACGCCGCAGGAATTTTCCGCGCTGGTCGATGCCTGTCACCGCGAAGGCCTCGGCGTGATGCTGGACTGGGTGCCCGGGCATTTTCCCGATGACCCGCATGGCCTCGGCAATTTCGACGGCACGGCGTTGTACGAGCATGCCAATCCACTGCAGGGCCGGCATCTCGACTGGGGGACGCTGATCTATAATTACAGCCGCACCGAAACCGTCAATTTCCTGGTGTCGAACGCGCTATTCTGGCTGGAGCGTTACGGCATCGACGGACTGCGCGTCGATGCGGTCGCCTCGATGCTCTATCTTGACTATAGCCGCCCCGCGGGCGGCTGGGTCCCCAACGAACATGGCGGTCGGGAAAATCTCGCGGCTATCGATTTCCTGCGCCGTTTCAATACCGAAGTGTTCGCGCGCTTTCCGCAGGCAACGACCGCTGCTGAGGAGTTGACCGCATGGCCGCAGGTGTCGCGCCCGGTCGAATTTGGCGGGCTTGGCTTCGGCTACAAGTGGAATATGGGCTGGATGCACGACACGCTGAGTTACATCGGCAAGGATCCGATCCACCGCCGGTTCCATCACGGCGATATCCTGTTCGGCCTGCA
Source organism: uncultured Alphaproteobacteria bacterium (assembly GCA_963790595.1). Lineage (GTDB taxonomy): Bacteria > Pseudomonadota > Alphaproteobacteria > Rhizobiales > Xanthobacteraceae > Bradyrhizobium. The sequence continues at coordinate 126,645 of CAWBPE010000023.1, forward strand.
TTACGCGTTTTCGGAAAACTTTATCCTGCCGCTGTCGCATGATGAAGTCGTCCATGGCAAACGCTCGATCCTCGGACGGATGCCCGGCGACGATTGGCAGCGCTTTGCGAATCTGCGCGCCTATTACGCCTTCATGTTCGGACATCCTGGCAAGAAACTGATGTTCATGGGCTGCGAATTCGGCCAGGAACGCGAATGGAATCACGATCGATCGCTCGACTGGCATCTACTTGAGCAGCAGAAACACGCCGGCATCCAGAACCTGATCCGCGATCTGAACGAACTCTATCGGGCGCAGCCGGCGCTGCATGAATTAGATTGCGATCATGCCGGATTCGAATGGATCGTGACCGACGACGCCGACGGCAATGTGTTCGCCTGGATACGTAAAGGCAATGACGCGCGTGCGCGTTGCGTTGTCGTCTCGAACTTCTCGCCGAACGTCTATTATAATTATCGCATCCCTGTTCCGTTCGCCGGCAAGTGGCGCGAGGCTCTTAATTCGGACTCTGCGCATTATGGCGGCAGTAATGTCGGCAACGGAGGCGAAGTCCACACCTCGGATGGCGTCGTACCTGAACTCAATCTGACCGTCCCGCCGTTGGCGGTCGCATTTTTCATGTTGCAAGGTTAAACCCTCGCTGACCGGCGGGCCACCTGAATTAGGACGTCTGGTGAACGACAATCAAAGTCCGCTGATCGATCTCTTGAGCTGCATTGTTTGCAGTACATCAATGACGATCGAAAGAAGCGCGCCGGATGCCGACGGCAAGGATGTAATTCAATATCGTTGCGCAAGATGCAAACGAGTTGAGAGCGTCAGATTATTTCGCCGAAATCGAAGCGCTGCGAACTAAGAGCCTCGATTGGATTTGGCTTTCGTGGCGCCATCGATCCGTCTGCCCATAAATCTACCACTGTGCTTATCGCTCAAGCGGGGGGCGATATAATTAAGTGCTCTGAACTTCGCGCGGTTTGGCGCGTTTTCTGCAAGGATACCGAGGACGACATGGATCAGATAGCCCGAATGAAGAATGCTAGGGCGGCTCCCGCTCTGATCAGACAGCGCGTCCGAGAGGGGCGCCCGTTTCCATTAGGAGCAACTTGGGACGGATTAGGCGTGAACTTTGCTCTATTTTCGGGCAATGCAACCAAGGTGGAGCTTTGCCTTTTTGATAGCGACGGATTGCAGGAATTAGAACGCATTGAGCTGCCCGAATATACTGATGAGGTGTGGCACGGTTACCTACCCGATGTGCGCCCCGGCCAAGTGTACGGATACCGGGTACATGGACCGTACGCTCCCAAGGAAGGACACAGGTTCAATCCTAACAAGCTCCTGCTCGATCCCTACGCCAAACAAATCATTGGCGAATTAAAATGGGATCACGCGCTGTTTGGTTACACCATCGGCTCACCGAACGGTGACCTGTCTTACGACCAGCGCGACAGCGCGGCCTTTATGCCGAAGTGCCGGGTCATCGATCCCGCTTTCACATGGGGAGAGGAGCGCCGTCCCAACGTCCCATGGGAAAGAACGATATTTTATGAAGCCCACGTGCGCGGATTCACGATGCTTCACCCGGCCGTTCCGGAAGGCGACCGCGGCACCTTCGCAGGTCTCATGCACCATGAAATTGTCGATTACATCCGCAGCCTTGGCATCACTTCCGTCGAGCTGCTTCCTACCCACGCTTTCATTGATGATGATTATCTCGTCGAAAAGGGTCGTCGTAATTATTGGGGCTATAACACGATTGGCTTCTTTGCGCCGCAGGAACGATATCTCTCAAGATCAAACGTCAATGAATTCAAGGAAATGGTTGCGCAGTATCATCGCGCAGGCATCGAGGTCATTCAGGACGTCGTTTATAACCATACAGCGGAAGGCAATGAGTTGGGGCCGACCCTCTCCTTCAAAGGGATCGACAACGCCTCCTATTATCGGCTCGCGCCGGACCGGCGCTACTACATTAATGACACAGGAACGGGGAATACCGTTAACTTGAGCCACCAACGGGTTCTTCAAATGGTCGCAGACTCCCTTCGTTACTGGGTCCAAGAGATGCGGGTCGATGGCTTCCGGTTCGATTTGGCAACTATTCTTGCGCGCGAGCCGTCAGGTTTTGACGAAGGCGGCGGCTTCCTTGACGCCTGCCGACAAGATCCAGTCCTCAGCCAGGTCAAACTCATCGCCGAGCCTTGGGATTGTGGGCCGGGCGGCTATCAAGTCGGCCACTTCTCTCCGGGGTGGGCCGAGTGGAACGACCGTTTCAGGGATACCGTGAGAGCGTTTTGGAAGGGCGATGATGGAAAACTTGCCGACTTCGCGACCCGAATTTCGGCATCGCCAGACCTTTTTGACAAACGGGGTCGCAAACCCTGGGCGTCGGTAAATTTTGTCACGGCTCACGACGGCTTCACACTCAATGACCTTGTCTCTTACAACGACAAGCACAATGAGGCGAATGGCGAAGGAAACCGTGACGGCCATTCCCATAATATCTCTTGGAATCATGGGGTCGAAGGTGCGACCGACGACGTTGACATAAAAAGCCTTCGCTTACGACAAATGCGGAACATGCTGGCGACCGTCTTACTTTCGCGCGGGACACCGATGATCCTTGCAGGCGATGAGTTCGCCCGGACCCAGCATGGCAACAACAATGCTTATGCGCTGGATAACGAACTTAGTTGGATTAACTGGGAAGCAATCGATAATGATGGGTGGAGTCTGCACCATTTTACTCAGCGCCTGATTGACATCCGCCAACGCCAACCGTTGTTCCACCGCGGTCGCTTTCTGACTGGTTTTTTCAACGAGGAGCTGGAGGTAAAAGATGTCACCTGGTTTGACGCTTCAGCTTCTGAAATGGAATCGGATCAGTGGCACGACGGAAATGCGAGAAGCGTTCAAATGCTCCTGGACGGGCGAGCGCAAGCGACGGGAATTCGAAAAAAGGGATCTGACCTGTCCCTCCTTCTGATGTTCAACGCTCACCACGAGCCTGTGTCGTTCACATTCCCCGGAGTTTCCGGAGGAGTTTGGAAACTCCTCATCGAGACAAGCGACATTGATCGACAACACCCTTATCTGGAGTTTTCCCCTGCCCATGAGCTCCTGGGACGATCTCTTGCTCTTTGGGAAATAAGATCTCTTTCATAAAACGCACCGAATGTTCCGGCCGTTCTTTTCCGTCAGGCGCCGCGACCCATAGAATCCGCTAGACGATGGCGATGCCCTTGTTCCTCGCGCCGGCATCGTCCTCGCTTGCGAGCTTGCTTCAGATCTGTAGAGAACAACCTCTCAAAGGTCTTATTATTTCGTCTTATTATTTCTTTTTGGCTTTCTTGGCTTTCTTGGCCTTCTTTTTCTTCGGCATCATTTTCTTTACCGCTTTCTTGGCTTTTTTTGCCGCGGACTTAACTGCCTTGACTACTCGTTTCGTGACTGTGGTCTTCGCTTTTTTAGCCATTCCATGTTCCTTCTAGCGCTTGGATTTCTTAGCTTTAGATTTCTTCGCCTTCTTGGATTTCTTTGAGACGGTTTTCTTCGCTTTCTTGGTAACCGTCTTCTTCGCTTTTTTTACAGTCTTCTTTGCTGTTTTCTTCGGAGCCTTCGCGGCTTTCGCAACCGCTTTTGCGGCCTTTTTGACCGGCCTCGGTGTGTGTTTTGCGACGGCCTTCTTGGCGCGCTTCGCGACCGCCTTGACGGCCGTCTTTGCAAGCTCGCCAGCCGCGTCAGCAACCACGTCCGTCATCTGGTCCACTATCGGTTTTTCTTTCTCGTCGTCCATGATGGGTTCTTCCTTCGCGGGTTGAGGCACTGTAGCGAGTGGCGTCAGCAGTGGGTCGGGATAATCAAGCGGGACGCCCGTAATCAGCTTAGCAGCATCGATCGCGACGCTTGCGAACGTTGTCGCAAGATTGGGGTTCTCCCTTTTCTCGTCGTCGGGTTGCATTGCCATTCTCAATTCGACAGACCGAGCGTAGCCAATTCGCAAAGGGCAAATGAGAAAAAGGTCCCGTAGCCCCAATGCTGTCTGAAAGGGTCTTGTGATTAACCGGGCCTAGGCGAGTTCAGGGCTGGCGTGACGGCCTGGGCGCGCCATCAAGTCCTGTGCGCCGGCTGCATCTAGTAGTCGGCCGTCCGAAGTGGGCTGGGCCAGGCGAAAATGAGATGGAACGAGCACGGTTCGAAGTCGTTTTCGGACCATGACAATCTCACTACGCAGCACCTGTTTCTGTGTCGCGCGTCCTCCGCCAGACATTCAACTGCTTGAGGACTCGTTCCAGATCGCCTGGGAATACCTTGAGCGCGCAGGCGAACTGGGTGACCCCGCGAATTCCAGCCGGTTCCTTACTTACTGAGTCAAAAAGACGCATAATGCCGTCTGGGCAGTTGGATGCGGTCTGGTGCTCACCCGAATTGTGCTTCTCGCGCATTGGACCAGCGATGTTGTCGCGGGCCTGGCTCTCGGCGCCGGCATAGAACGCCTGCTCCGCTTTGTGACCGGCTTCGGACGGCGCTGAACCAATCGTCTATGGATCGCAGTTGGAGACTCACGGGCGCGGAACCTGCTTATCGGGCCCACGTTGAAAGCCTAGTCCCGTCTGCAGAAAGTTGCCATGGCCGTGCTTGAGACCTTGAAGAAAGTGGCGGAAAAAGCGATCGGATTGTCGAGACCAGCTCGCGAACATATTGAAGGACTCGTCCGTGTTCGGAAAGCGAACGCTTTCAAGTTCAAGGACGATGGCGTAATCCCCAACAATGCCAGTTGGCCGCTGGTACTTTACCGTGGAGCCTTGTCGCTTCCAAACGATCTCGACCCGGCGGCGATCATGGAAGATTTGTTTGGCCGGAATGGCTGGGGTGACTCGTGGCGTGACGGCATATACGACTACGTCCACTACCATTCCCGCATTCACGAGGTGCTAGGAATCGCGAGGGGAAAAGGCACCGTCCGCTTTGGCGGCAACAACGGCAGAACGATCCAACTGAAGGCCGGCGACGTCGCCATTCTTCCCGCCGGCACCGGCCATCAATGTCTCGCTGCGAGCAAGGATTTCCTGGTCGTCGGTGCCTACCCGCCGTCGGGCACTTACGATGAGTGCACGAAAAGTGAAGACCACGGCCGCGCGCTCAAGACGATTCCCAAGGTTGGCCGTCCGCGGAAGGACCCCGTTTACGGTTCGAAGGGACCGCTTCTATCGACTTGGAAGCCTGCCCGGTGACGTCGATCACCGACCCTATGAACTCCATTGCTTTTTCGCTGTCTAACTGTTCGAAATATAAGAATTAAGGGCGAAGATGAGCGACACATTTGAAAGGAAAATAGTTACGCCCGCCGAGCGCGGGGCGCGCAAGGCATTGAGAGAAGTGGAAGCCGCTAAAGCCATGACGGAGTACGAACTTGCTCAGAAGGCTTTCCAAGCCAATCGGGAACGGTTGAAAGGCCTAAGGTTGGCCCGTGAAGCGGAAGAAAGCAAAGCGCCGTAGGCTGACATCACGTAACAATCGCACGTGCTCCGAGATTACGTCACAGCCACAGCGGCAATCCTTTCGGCAACTGCTCGCGCGGCTTTAGCGAATGAGCACCATCGCTTTGGTCGGAGCGTGCAGCACTGAGCCGACGATCTTCCCTATCAGCTTCGCGCTCGGTTTTTTACGCCAGCGGCAGCACTCCACGGCGACAGAAAAGACGAGATCAGGAACGAAGCCGTCTCCTTCTGATCGACCAAACCTTAGAAGAACGCCCTCCAAAACTCTGTGACTGATCTCACTTTGCCTACAAAGGTCCACAACCAAGGCTCCTCAAAGCATCCACGGTAACCGGTTTGACGGACGGGGCCGGTGCTGCCTTCTTGATGTGTGGAACTTTATGCCGTCGTAACTAGTATCGGCAGTTACATTCCCCTTCCAGGAGAGACAAATGAAGAAGTTTTGTTACGTGTGGGCGGCCCTTGCTACTGTTTCGATTGCGTTGCCGTCGATCGCACATGCCAAGACAAGCCGATGATGAAAGAAGGAATGCATAAGCCGATGATGCATCACCACATGCACCATCATATGCATCACCACTATCATCACCACATGATGAAGAAGCCGATGATGGAAAAATCGATGTAAGATGGATGGCCCTTAAACAGGGCCATTTTCTTATGGGCGACACATGCAGAAAGGCCCCCGGCGAACCGAGGGCCTTTTCACTAGGGGTACATCCGCCCTAGTGGTGCATGAACACTGCAAGCAGCAGAATAATCGGCAGTGGAATGCCGATAAGCCACAATAAAGCGCCTCGACCAAAGCCCATGATATCCTCCTCCAGCTTGTGGGGGGATAACGCAAAGCGTTTTTGGTAGTTCCTGATCCGGAACCGATTTTTGTCGGGTTCAAAAAGCCCATTTTCTCAATTTTCACGGAACGATTTAGCGTTGTTTGGCTTTCCCATCGCCATTCAACTCTGGAGATTATTGTGAAAATTCGGGCAGGCTACGACATCGCATTTCAATGTCCTCAAGCGGTCCCCATGGTGCTGATGCTTACTACGCATCCTGAGCGCGATGGCGACATTCTTTGCGATCAGTCCATGCGATTTTCATCCGGCGTGACGGCTCGTGACTACTTCGATCCCTTCGGCAACATTTGCACGCGGCTCGTTGCCCCGCCGGGCCTGCTTGAAGTTCGCAGCGAGTTTGTCGTCCAGGACACCGGCCTCCCGGATGAGGTTTGCCCGTCAGCCCAGCAGTGGGATGTCGGCGCCTTGCCCGCTGAAGCCCTGCCTTTCCTGTTGGCCAGCCGTTATTGCGACACCGAAAAGCTCTCCAACCTTGCCTGGTCGCTCTTCGGAGGCATCCAGGGCGGCTGGCAGCGGGCGCAAGCCATCTGCGATTATGCCCACGACCGCATCGAGTTCGGATATCATCATGCCCGCGGAGATCGCACCGCGTCCGAAGGCCACGAGGAGCGCCGCGGCGTCTGCCGGGACTTCGCGCACCTCGCGGTCACGCTTTCCCGCTGCATGAACATCCCGGCGCGGTACTGCACGGGTTACCTGGGTGACATTGGCGTGCCGATCGATCCGGCCCCGATGGATTTCAGCGCATGGTACGAGGTGTTTCTCGATGGCCGCTGGTTCACTCTTGATGCCAGACACAACCATCCCCGGATTGGGCGCATCGTAATCGCCAAGGGACGAGACGCAGCCGATGTCGCCATCTCGACGGCATTCGGTCCCGCCCAGTTGGTGCGTTTCAACGTGATCACCGAAGAACTGAAGGACGTTCGTCAGGATAGCCCGCTGAAGGAAGCAGCCTAAGACAGCCCGGCAGCTTTCTCGGGAATGTTGCAATCCGTCGGCTAGCCTCGCCGCAAGCTTCGGACCGATCTGCACTTTGGATCAGCGGTCGGTTCCGCGGACCGTGCTGCGGCGCAAAACACTGGCGTTATAGTTGGATCCGCGTAAAATCGAATGGGCGCTATCAGGGACCAAAGATGGATGTATTTGCGAGAAACAACGTCCATGTGAGCGGGCGGGGCGACCGGGCCATGATGTTCGCACATGGCTTCGGTTGTGATCAGAACATGTGGCGTTTCGTGGCGCCGGAGTTCGAGAACGACTTCAAGGTGGTTCTCTTCGACCACGTCGGCGCCGGCGGGTCCGACCTGTCAGCGTACGACAAAGCCAAGTATTCCACGCTTCATGGCTATTCGGACGACGTGGTGGAGATTGGCCGTGAGCTGGGACTGAAGGGCGCCGTGTTCGTCGGTCATTCGGTCAGCGCAATGATCGGGATCCTGGCCTCATTAAAGGCCCCGGAACTGTTCGGACGAATGGTTTTAGTGGGCCCGTCCGCGAGGTACATCGACGACGGCGAATACGTGGGCGGCTTCAGCGAAAAGCAGATCGCGGAGCTTCTCGAATTTCTCGAAGACAACCACATGGGTTGGTCTGCCGCCATGGCGCCTTCCATCATGGGCAATCTGGACCGCCCCGAACTCGGGGAGGAGTTGACCAACAGCTTCTGCCGGACCGATCCCGAGATCGCCAAGGCATTTGCGCGTGTCACCTTCACATCCGACAATAGGAGCGATCTCTCCAGGGTCACGGTTCCAACCCTGATTCTCCAATGCAGTGAGGACATCATTGCCTCCGAAGATGTTGGAAAGTTCGTGCGCAGCAGGATTCAGGGCAGTCAGATTGTGTTCCTCAAGGCCACCGGGCACTGCCCAAACTTGAGCGCTCCCGCAGAGGTCGTCTCGGCCATCCGGGCGTATGTCTGAGCTCGGTCCCATCGACGATTACAGGGATCTGTTCGAGAACGCCCCATGCGGCTACCTCACGATCGGATCCGACGGGCGCATAACGAAAGTCAACGCCACGCTTACGGCGTGGACCGGGTTTGAAGCCGACAAGTTCGTCGGGCGCCGCCTTCATCAGTTCCTGAACATGGCGGGTCGTATCTACTACGAAACCCACATCGCGCCCTTACTGCGGATGCAGGGCTTCTTCAACGAGTTCGCCCTCGATTTCGAGACTGCTGCCGGCGAGCGGTTGCCGGTGATTGCGAACGCCGCCGAACGCCGCGATGCCGACGGCGCCCTGTTGTTCACGGCCTTGGTAGTTATCAAGGCGACCGACCGTCGTCGCTACGAACGCCAACTGGTGGATTCCAGGTCGGAGCTTCAGAAAGGGCTCGCCACCGAGAGGGAGACCGCGGAACTGCGCGAGCAGTTCATAGCCGTGCTTGGCCATGACCTGCGCAATCCGCTTGCGGCCATCAGCGCCGGAGCCCGGATCCTGCAGCGGTCCGGGGCGCTGCAGCAGCACAAAGAGCTCCGCGTCCTCGACATGATCAATACCACCGTCACACGCATGTCGGACCTGATCGACAATGTGCTGGATTTCGCCCGCGGACGGCTGGGCGGCGGTATTACTTTGAGCCGTTCCGCCAACCGGCCGCTAGAGCCGGTCCTGGAGCAAGTCGTCGACGAATTGCGAACGGCGTCTCCCCAGCGCGCGATCGAGACCAGCTTTGAGATAACCGAACGCGTCAACTGCGACTGTACGCGGGTCGGACAGCTGGCGTCGAACTTGATCGGCAATGCGCTCACGCATGGAGCGCCGGACCAGCCGGTGCGTGTCGGAGCGAAGACCGAAGGCGGCCAATTCAAGCTCTGGGTCGCGAACGCCGGAGATCCCATTCCCCCGGCGGCAATGGAAAAGCTGTTCGAGCCGTTTTTTCGGGGCGACGTCCGCGACAGCCGCCAGGGCCTCGGACTTGGACTGCATATCGCCTCGCAGATCGCGCAGGCGCACGGCGGGAGGATCGATGTGACGTCCACCCCGGATGAAACGCGTTTTGTTTTCACCATGGAACTCAAATCTGCAGAATCGAGCTGAACGCGCGGTTTCCCGAGAAGGACCGGGAATCAGCTGAGACCGGAACAAAACTTGTCGAACCAACTTGGCACGATTGGAGGATTTGTAATGCGTCTGGGCCCGGTCATCTTGATTGTAGAAGATGAATTCTTGCTACGGCTGGATTCCGCCGAGACAATCGAAAGCGCCGGCTTCGAAGTCATCCAGGCAGCCAACGCCGATGAGGCCATCGCTATCCTGAAAGGGCGTCCAGATATCCACGTCGTCTTCACCGATATCCAGATGCCTGGGTCGATGGACGGGCTAAAGCTGGCCCGGTTCGTTCGGGACCGTTGGCCGCCGATCAAGATCGTTGCGACATCGGGTCGAGTCATGGTCGGCGACGACGACCTGCCGGCCGGGAGTGTCTTCCTGCCGAAGCCGTATCGCGGCGCCCAAGTCGTCGCGACGCTACGGGAGATGACCCGCGCCGCCTGATCACGTCGCCGTAGTAGACGTGCCAGCATTCGCGGGCTTCCGGATAGTCGGTGAGCTAGGGCATCAGGCATCGAAGCGTGCGCTCGCTCCAGCCCCTCGCAAATCGTCCACCCATTGGAGCTTTGCCACTCCGAAATGCACCGGCTGCAGTTTGTTGGTTTCGATGTAGGGTGGCAATGAGATTGCACGCGGCTGGCGCTGCTACCTGGCTACCAGCGCAATCCGATCAGCCGGTGCAGAACTTTTCCATGTTGGTTAGCGCCGTCTCCCCGAGAACATCCAGCCCCCGCTACGAATCCGATGAGCACCAGGACATCAAGTCTGAAGACCCAGGCTCGGCCGCCGCATCGCCAGATCATAGCATGTCGCCTCCCAGATCATGTCGGGTAACGGACATAACATCGAGCGCGAAAGGCATCGAAGTTAATTAAAGAATCGAAGTGGAACCCGATCGCCCGTCGACGTTTATATGGCCGTCGCGAAAAGGGAATTGTTGAGCCAGATATCAAACGGACCTTGGCCTTTGGGGCCGGCATCATTGTCGTTGTGACGAGGGAATGAGGACATCGGGGGCGGCTCTGTTGGAAGGCTCTAATTCAAAGCGGCTAAGGATGGCGTCCAGTTTCCTTGCCGGCAGCGGCGAAATGGGCGCGCTCATGCGCTCGCTCGATTGGGACGCGACGCCTCTTGGTCCGCCCGAGCAATGGCCGCAGAGCCTTAAGACCGCGGTCCGGATTATGTTGACGTCACGCCAGGCGATCTGGATCGGCTGGGGACCCGAACTGATCTATCTCTACAACGATGCCTACAAATCGATCATCGGGGGGAAACACCCGTGGGCTCTCGGCAAGCCGACATCGACGGTCTGGCAGGAAATCTGGGGCGACATCGGCCCGATGCTGGCCACGGCAATGACAGGCATCGAAGGGACTTACGTCGAGGAGCAGCTCCTCGTCATGGAGCGTAACGGCTATCCGGAAGAGACCTACTACACGTTCTCTTACAGCCCGATCCCGGACGACGACGCGAGCGCCGGCGGCATCATCTGCGCCAACACCGACGATACAAAGCGGGTGATCGGCGAACGGCAACTCTCGCTGTTGCGGCAACTCGCCGCCGATGCATCCGAGGCGCGTACGTGGCAGGAAGCCTTCGCGCGAAGCCTGCGGGCGCTTTCCACCAATCCGCGCGACCTACCCTTCGCCATGCTGTATGATGTGGATGCGGGAGGTGAAAAGTTTTTCCTGGCAGGTTCGTGCGGCATCGAGGGGACGCACTCCGCAGCTTCAAGTATAGTGGATCCCGAGCGCACGTCGCACTGGCCGCTGCGTGAAGCTCTCCGCGCACAGCAGCCTGTTCTTGTCGATGACCTGGCCGCCAAATTCCCTGATGGGCTGCCCGCCGGCGCCTGGTCCCAGTCTCCCCATCAGGCGGTGCTGTTGCCGATCCTGCCGAACGGCGAGACCAGTCGAGCGGCGATCCTGGTCGTGGGCCTGAATCCCTTCAGGCTGTTTGACGAGAGCTACCGCGGCTTTCTTGAACTTGCCGCGGGACAGATCGCGGCGACGATCGCCAATGCTCAGGCTTACGAAGAAGAAAGGCGCCGCGCGCAGGCGCTTGAGGAAATCAACCGCCAGAAGACGGCATTCTTCTCCAACGTCTCCCACGAATTCCGAACTCCCCTGACCCTGATGCTGGGACCGCTGGAAGATCTCCTTGCGAATCCGGATTCGGTCTCCAGCGGAGAAAACCGCGTGCTCGTCGAGGTCGCTCATCGAAACGCGCTTCGGCTGTTGAAGCTTGTCAATTCGCTTCTAGATTTTTCGCGGCTTGAGGCCGGACGCGCCCGGGCGGATTTCGAGCCGGTCGATCTCACTGCATTGACCGCCGAGCTTGCCTCGAACTTCAGGGCCGTCGCGGAGAAGGCTGGACTGAAGTTCGAGGTGGCGGGCGACAAGCTCGATGCGCCGGTCCATGTCGACCGCGACATGTGGGAAAAGGTCGTCCTCAACCTCTTGTCGAACGCATTCAAGTTCACCCTCGACGGCAGGATCCACGTCGCCCTGCGGGCGTCGGCCGACCGAAAGGCCGCCGAGCTCACGGTCTCTGATACGGGCGCCGGCATACCCGCCGACCAATTGCCTAAACTATTCGACCGGTTCTACCAGGTCGGCGGCCAGAAGGGCCGTTCCTTCGAGGGCTCCGGCATCGGGCTTGCGCTGGTCAAGGAAATCGTGAGCCTTCACGGCGGCAACGTGGAGGTGAAGAGCGAGCCCGGGCGGGGCAGCAGCTTTATCGTCCGCATTCCCTTCGGCATAGCGCACCTCCCGCCGGAACAAGTTGTGATGGACGCCTCGACGATCGGCTTGGCTTCCAACAGGGACAATGCCTACGTCGAAGAAGCCCTGCGATGGATCGACGCTTCCGCTGCGGCACCTGCCGAACGCGACGGTACGCAAAAGCCACGCATCCTGATCGCCGACGACAATGCCGACATGCGGGACTACATGGCCCGGCTGCTCGGAGACCGCTGGACTATCGAGTTGGTCGAAGACGGCTTTGCCGCGCTCGACGCCATCAAGACGAAGCGCCCCGACCTCGTGCTGACCGACGTCATGATGCCGAAGCTCGACGGCTTCGGGTTGCTCAAGGCCATCCGAAACGACGCGGAATTGCAGGACCTTCCCGTCATCATGCTGTCGGCGCGCGCCGGCGAGGAAGCGCGGGTCGAGGGGCTCGACGCCGGCGCCGACGACTATCTCACCAAACCGTTCTCGGCCCGCGAACTGGTCGCCCGCGTGGGCGCGAATCTCAAGCTTGCCGAAGTCCGCCGACAGGCAAGCGAAGCGCTCAAGCTGGCCAACGACCAGCTTGCTGCGGACAAGGAGACCGTCGACCGCCTCAACAGGCAGCTTGCAACCGAAAGTGGACGTCTTCGCCATTTGTTCGAGCAGGCTCCAGGGTTCATGTGCGTGCTGCGCGGACCGGACCACGTGTTCGAACTCACTAACGGGGCATATCTGAAGCTGGTGGGCCAGCGGGACCTCATCGGCAAACAAGTCCGAGAAGCCTTTCCCGAGGTGGAAGGACAAAACTTCTTTGAGATGCTCGACAGCGTCTTCGCGACGGGAGAACCCGTCGAGGGAAGAAGCCGCCCAATTCAATTGCAGCGCAACGGGCGGCAGGAACAACGCTACCTGGACTTCATCTACCAGCCCATTGCCGACGAACAAGGCGTCGTAACCGGCATATTCGTTGAAGGGTACGACGTCACCGATCGCGTCGTAGGCCAGACAGAGCTCGCGGAACGCGAAGCCGAATTCCGTGCCCTTGCCGATAACATGAGCCAGCTCGCCTGGATGACCGATGCAGAGGGCCTGGCCTATTGGTTCAACAAGAGGTGGCTCGATTACACCGGGACAATTCTGGCCGACATGACCGGCTGGGGCTGGCGGATCGCAATTCATCCCGACCATGCGGACCAGGTGCTGGCCAAGATCAAGCTGAGCTTCATGAGCGGGGATCCCTGGGAAGACACCTTCCCGGTGCGCAGCAAGGACGGGGACTACCGCTGGTTCCTCTCCCGCGCGCTCCCGATCCGCGGTCCAGACGGCCGGATCATTCGTTGGTTCGGCACCAACACCGACATTACCGACCGGCTTAAGGCCGACGAGCAACGCGTGCTGCTCATCAACGAGCTCAACCACCGGGTCAAGAACACGCTGGCCACGGTGCAGTCGCTCGCGATGCAGACCCTGCGCAATACCGAGCGCAGCGCCGACGCGCGCGAATTGTTCGAGTCACGTCTCACCGCGCTTTCGCGCGCCCACGACGTGCTCACCGTGGAAAGCTGGGAAGGCGCCGAGCTCCGGCGGGTGGCAAACCGGGCCCTGGAGCCGTTTACATCGAATGACGGAAGGGTATCGATCGAGGGCCCGGATGTCTGGCTTACGCCGAAACAGGCGCTGGCTCTGTCCATGACGCTGCACGAACTTGCAACCAACGCCACGAAATATGGCGCGCTCTCGAATGATGCAGGAACTGTCCGGGTAAGCTGGGTGGTTGCGACGGTCGACGGTTCGGGCGAACTGGAATTGACATGGACCGAACAGGGCGGCCCTCCGGTGTCCCCGCCGACCCGCAAGGGTTTTGGCACACGCCTGATCCAGCGCAATCTTGCACACGATTTGGGAGGCGACGCCACGATCGATTATCGGCCGCAAGGCGTCGTCTCCGTGATCCGGTCTCCGATCGAGAAACCTCCACAAGGCTGCCACCAATGACGAACGAAAAGACCGATGCGGCGACGGCCGATCCCAGCTTGCAGGTCCTGGTCATCGAGGACGAGTCGCTGGTGGCGATGATGATCGAGGACATGCTTACGGACCTCGGCCATGAGGTGGTTGCCACATCCGGCAGGATGCCGGATGCCAGCATGCTCGCGTCCGATGCAAGCGCAGACCTCGCGATCCTCGACGTCAACCTGAACGGCGAGGAAACCTATCCGCTCGCAGATTCCCTGGCCGCCAGGGAGATACCTTTCATATTTGCCACCGGTTACGGCTCTTCCGGGATCAAGGCCGAATGGTCGGACGTGCCAGTTCTTCAGAAGCCATTCCAGTCCCGAGAGCTCGCCAAAGCGATCAACCTTGCAATGCGAAGATGACCATCGCGCGAAATCAGTGGCAGCTCTATCCTGTTTTCAAAGCGCCGTTGCGCCTCGCCTGACTGACCTTTGATCGCGTCAACGATCGCCTATAGCGCACGGCAGACCGAGGAATCGGGTTTGCCTTCAGTAGTTCAGTCCGAACTGAAATGACAGGAGCCGAACCATGCCAAATCTTGCGCAACAGATATACAAGCCCGGTTTTCCTTCGGACTCGGCGGGGTTCCCCTTGGCAACGAGTTCAACAAGCATACGGACAAGGAAGCCGAGCACACGCTCGAAGCCGCATGGGAGGTAGGCGTACGATATTTTGATGTCGCTCCATGGTATGGGTTCGGTCTCGCCGAGCGGCGCTTCGGACACTTCCTGCACAACAAGAAGCGCGGCGACTATTTGCTCTCCTCCAAAGTGGGAAAATTGTTCAAGGCTTCGAAGAACAATCGACATGCCGAAATCTACCCCCTGTCCGACTCTCCGAATGACATTGTCTTCGATTACACGGCCGACGGTGTACGCCGCTCGATCGAGGACAGCCTGCAGCGGCTCGGCGTGGACAGCCTTGACATCGCATTCGTACACGACATTTCCCCGGACTTCGCCTACTTCCCGAACGGGTGGGAGGAGCAATATGAGATCGCCCGCAAGGGCGCATTTCCTGCATTGTCGAAGATGCGCGACGAGGGCGTCATACGGGCTTGGGGCATCGGCGTGAATACACCACAACCCATCCTCAAGGTTTTAAATGATGCCGATCCCGATGTCTGCTTGCGCGCTCGACAGTATTCGCTGATCGATCACGTCGACGCCGTCAACGAAGTCTTTCCGGCCGTGCGCAAGAAGAACGTGTCGCTCGTCATTGGATCCTCGCTGAATGCGGGATTCATATCCGGAAGCTCGCGCTACAACTATGGCCAGGAGAATTTCAAGATTCCAGCGTTAGTGATCGAAAAGCGCGAAAAGCTCCGAGCGGTTACCGCTCGCTATGGTGTCGATCTGCGCACTGCTGCGCTTCAATTCTCGGCAGCGCCCGATGTCGCGGTCGCTCTCGTCGTAGGTGCGCGAAGCGATCGGCAAATTCAAGAAGACTACAATTCGTTGCAAGCCAAAATCCCGTCTGAATTCTGGGCCGAACTTAAGCGGTTAGGCCTGATCGAAGCCACCGCAGCACTTCCCCCAGCGCCCGTCTGATGACGGGCGCTGGCACCATGGCCGAATGTCTTTACCCAAGGGGTCTATGGGGCTTGTATTATTTCTTGAGAACATGGTTGCGTCGCGTCATTTACAAGTAGCAACTGGAACGAAGCGTTGCTCGGGGATTCACCCGAGCCCGAGCTACGGACCGCGGCCGCCAGAGAACCTGAGCGAGCCCAAACCGCAACGCTCGCCGGGTTAACCTTCCCATTCACGCGCAAGGTGTCGGTCTGAACAATATGCCTTTCTAAGGATTGCCTCCTTATATGGAGGCGAAAATGTCGAATTTCGTGGCGTTGGTCGTAGAAGACGATGTGGTTCAACGTGAGTTTGTTTCGGAACTCTTGAAAGAGAAAGGTCTTGAGGTCGTGGAGTGCAGCACAGCGGAAGCTGCGGAACTTGTTTTGGTATCTACTGGAACCGAACTTTTGGCCCTGGTTACCGACGTCAATCTCGCTGGCGATATGTCCGGCGTCGAGCTTGCCGAATACGCCAAGCGCAAATTTCCTCGCCTCAACGTCGTTATCATTTCCGGCAAGGGTCCGCCCTACGTGCCGCAGGACACCCACTTCTTCCTCAAGCCCTATCAGCCGACCACCCTCCTGAAGGCCGTCCTCAGTGATTGATTAAATTCCGCGAAGGTTGGTTAGCGCATAATTCGCGGTCGGCAGCGACGAGGCAAAAGGCGCTCTGCGCGCGGCTTATCGGAATCGCGCATCTCGCCAAAGATTCTGGCACGATTTTGACAGGAGCTGGGGCCGTTAGTGCCGCCTGGGACGAACACGCA
Organism: uncultured Alphaproteobacteria bacterium; assembly: GCA_963790595.1. Taxonomy (GTDB): domain Bacteria; phylum Pseudomonadota; class Alphaproteobacteria; order Rhizobiales; family Xanthobacteraceae; genus Bradyrhizobium. The sequence continues at coordinate 143,149 of CAWBPE010000023.1, forward strand.
TTAGGTATTCCCCGACCGGGGAATACTTCCATGCCCAACCAATTTCGAGGAACGGTACAAAAACTTCTGTGCATTACAGCACAGAGCCCTATCCCGGCACATAATTAGGGTGCCGGAACCAATCCTTCCGGCTCGCGTTTTGCAGCAAACGGAGGACATCGTGCATACAGAATTGAACGTTTTTGAGCAGCCAATCGAACGGATCAAAAAGACTTGTGACCTGATGGGAGTCGATTTCGACGGGAAGCTGCCCGAACTGGAAACCTACCTTGAAGAGCTCGTCGCGAATGGAGAAACCAGCGTTGACCGTTTGACGGTAAGCGGTCTGACGTTCTTGAAGGGCAATGCCAAATAGCGTCGGGAATCCTTTGCGGCATTTCCAACAGGTTCTACTTGAACCTATTTCCGGGATAGACGCCCGCGCCATCCTGATCGGCTTGGTTGGCTTGGATTTCGGCTCGCCATCCTGCCGCCAAACGCGCAATCCGCAGAAGTAGTCGAACGGTTCCGGCGCAGAAGGTTGGGAACGTTGCATTAGCCTTTTCGTTATCTCCAGACACAGAGGAGAACGAACATGAGCGTCGAAGGCAAGATCAAAGAAGGCGCCGGTTACATCAAGGAAGAGATGAACGAGCACAAGAACGACCCCAAGAGCCAGAAGAAGGCCCAGGAAGGTCGCGACCTGCGAAACGAGGGCCGCGTCGAGGACGGCAAAGCGCCGAAGACCACTGCACCCGGCACCGGCCACTAACAATATCTAATTTTCAGAACCGCCTCTGGCTAACGCCAGGGGCGTTTTTGCTTTGGGGTCCGATTGACATTGTCAGGCCGAAATAAAGCCCGCGGGGCTTGCGATCGTTCCGACTGTGACTGAACCAGGTGTGTTCGTACAAGGCAAGTTGGTGCTCATACTGTTCAACCTTATCGAAAAATCTCCGACGAAACTACTTGGTTTCACCAGCGTTTATATTTCTTTCGGAGGCGCAAATGCCCAGGTTTCATTTTGAGATTATAGACGGTTACACGGTTGAAGATCCTGTCGGGCTAGAATGTAAGTCAGAGGCCCATGCCATCGAGGTCGCCCAAGCGATCGCCTGCTTGATTGAGATAGACGTGAAGAGCGCCCGGGAACGGAAGGTCTCGATCAAAACCAATGATGGGCGAGAAATCCATAAGCTTCCAATCAGAGGAACCTAACCCGTTGGTGACGACGCTCGTAAAGGCGCAGTGAAGAAGCGGACGCAGTTGAAAAATCCGCTGACCAAGACTTCAACGAAGAGAAATAAGGAGGGTGGTCAGTTCACGGCGGCCAAAAAGAGCGCGAAGAAGTTCAAGGGCGTCGGTGTAGAGCTTCGCTTTTGAACACCGTTCAATCTCTGAGTGGCACGACCTTGTTGCTAAATTCCCGGTATTTAATAATCGCGATGTTTGCCACAAACATCCGGTTTTTATGGCCCTTGCGGATCAGACGTTCGATTTCATCCGTCAGGAACCGTGCTGCATCGTTCGTCTTGCAGAGCATTCGTCCTCTGAAGATAATCCCAGGCGATATTGAAAGACGCTTCGAGCAACACGGGCACACCAGGATAAAAGACCCGTCGCACGGGAGACGAAGTGCGACGGGCCAAGGGTCGAAAGCCTCGGGGGAGAAGCTTCACTAAAAGAAGTCGCCATACCGTGATCCGTTCCTGAGTCCGGTATCCGACAAATTGTAGCGGCACTTTTAATGATTTCGGCAACTTCCTTTTTGGATTTCCTGACCCACATTTTTTGCCAAAATGTGAGGCTCGTTATGGGTACTCGCTGCCCGAAGTGCAACAAGCTTTTAATGGCAATGACCGACCGGACAGGCCACACCGAGCTGCGCTGTTTGAAATGCGACAAAGTTGATCCGATGAAAACCGACGCGACGAAATGGGCCGACAGTCCGCTGGCTAGTCCCGCTTCAAACCTTTGAAGGAGCTTTGCCTCAGCAGTCCTTCCGACGTGATATCCCGGTATTCAACCTCCGCCACGAACGATGGCTCAACCCACACCGCCTGGCGCATTCTGATTGGCTTGGTGAGCTTCGATTTCGCCCGTCCGCGACCAACCTGTGCCGACCTTACCCACGTAGACTAGGTCTTTGCCTTGCCGCTTGCCGAGGTATAACGCCGCAACGCCGGTCGGGTCCTTCAAACGAATGACCGCGAATTTTCCGGTTTGGACAGTTTTGACTTTCAACCACGCCTCGATGCGTTCCGATCTGCGCATCTGATCGCTTTGCAACAATCCCTTCGAAATTCAGCTTGGCGCCGTGTTTTAAAATTACCTCACGTACTAACTCCGCCTGCCATTGCCCAGGGTCAGTTGCGCAATAACTCCGCCAGGAAAACCGTCATGACTTCATGACCGTCACGATCGGTCACTTGAATGCGGTCGGGCGGGACATCCCGAATCTTCACCGCCTCCAGCAGTGTTTCCCTCGCGGAATTCAGCGCGACCTCACGCGCAGCGTCGATGTTCGGAAGTTCCTCTCCCACGTCGTCATGGAGCACCTGCGCGCCCATGCAGGAGTTAAAATGGAACAAAGGCATGGCAGTTCCCTCCGCGTTGACTGCGAGACGATAACCGAAAAACATTCACGCCGTTCCGGGAACCGGTGAAGCAATCCAGCCGGAAGTGTTACTTCCGACCTTAACTTTCGTGGAGCTTGCCGATCTCGGCAGCGCGTCGGAGTTGAAGGTTCACGACCACCTGCCTGGCCAACGTTTCCAATAATAGGTTTTGATTAACTGCGACCGTACCTTCGTATCCATGATGTAGATGGTGCCCAGCCGCTCCCGATGGAACCTTCAGCGGAGCCCCCGCATGGCACCGCACGCACGGCTCGCCCGTTACAATGCGCATGTCGCGCGTGCGCGATCGGCGGTTAGATCAGGGATCACGAATGCTCCCGGCTACTTTATCGCATAAGCGCAGATCGATTCGGCGATCGGTGATTTACAAAAGTCGAGGCCGGATACCGCTTTGAACCACTGCCTATGATCATCCACGAACGTGATCGTAGCAATCGGCGCTTCGCAGATTAGTCTCGCAAGCATCACCAAACATCAAAGCCCGCGGCCGATTTGGTATCAAGGATCCGGAATTGGGCTCATTCTGCCAGACGTGATTCTTCGGCGCAGTCTTCGCTAGTTCCCTTGTTCAGCAGTTCCAGACTACGGTGTTGAAACAACTCATGAACTAGAGCAAAACGCTCTAAGTAGACTATTCATAAATTTGTCTCAGAATTTTCGAGTGTTGAGTCGCGTTCCAAAATCAGCGAGCAGGACTTGAGCATGACCACCTATAAGATTGGCGAGACAGTGAAGACAACCAAAAATCGTAGCGGAGTGATCCGCGCGATCTTCACGACGATTGAAGGGAAGCGCTGCTACGCTATCGAGAACGACGGCGCTATCGATTTCATCGACGAAGAGAAATTGTCGGTAGCCCACGACGACTTAGCAGCAGCCTAGATCAAATCGCCAGCCTATCGTTTCGCAAAGCTGATCCCTTCACCAATAAGCGCTTGCTCGCGCTGGCAGATAAGTATGATGCGCGGTCTGGAGCGCCTTCCCGCGCTATCCGCAAACTCCCGTCAGTATCGATAAGCAGTCAGCAACTTAGTAACCACCGTAACGGCAGCGGCGATACCGGCTAATTCCTGGGTTGATACCCCAGAAGTGGATGTCGAATTTGGTTTGGGCATGACGCTGGGTCTAAGTAGTCTCAACGTTTTTCGTTTCATTTATGGCGGCCAAAACGCCTTCTACCTTCGCGCGCGCGGCTCAAATCACCACAGCCGCAGAAAGCTGAGCGGCTGGTTGACACATTTGGTTGGGAGCTTACGGATGGGATTCCGTCTTCGAGGCCCGGTTTTCAGTCCCGATGGCCTCTTTCTCGCACATGTAGACGCCGCGCTTTGTCGTTCCGTAGTTCCTCGTTCCCGCGAAGTGATAAATCTTCGAGGGTAAGTTGACCCACACGACCGTGTCGGTCGGACAGCGTGCTTTCGCTGACCCTTCATCCGCAAACTGGCCAGCTTCGAGTGTTCCAGTCCTTGGTGCCGTGGGCTGCCGTGCCGGGGCCTGCATGAGCGCAGCGGTCGTCGTTGGTGCGAGCCTTTGCGGCGCAGGAGTTGGCGCGGTCTCCGTCGCTGTCGGCGCGGCTCCGCTGGGGGCTGGAGCGGGTGCGGCGACTGTACTTTCGGCTCGGGAGCGGCGCTGGGTGCGGCCTGCCTATCCAGTGTTACCTGAGCCAACAACGACGGTGCCTTCGAGCGTTCGGGCTATGCATGCCCCTTCAAACGTACCAGGATTGCCGCTCCTGCCCTTTCTGGAGCTGCGTGAACTGCGCGTCGTCTCCAACTACTAGCGTTTTTTCAATTGCTTGCCGACGATCGCAAGGAGAGACCCCTTGTTTTTGCTGCGGCTCTCCGGTCCAATATTTATCGACATTGGGTGTTGGGTGCCTCTACCGTGAGCCGGAAAGGTGATATTGGCAACGCCTTCCACTTTGGCGAATTCACATGACAAATATTCTCCTGACCGGCGCAGGCTTTTCTCGGAATTGGGGTGGGATGCTCGCGAAAGACGTTTTCTCCCATCTTTTGGGCGATCAAAGCCTAGACAATCACACACGCGGCCTACTTCTTCGAGCGCACAGTTCGAATGGCTCGTTTGAGGACGTTCTTGCAGCCCTTCAAGGAGCAACAGATCCCGTGGGAAGGGCTCAATACTCATCGCTTATCGGCGCGATCGTTGGCCTGTTTAACGGCATGGGGCAAGCTTTCACCCAACGCAACGAGTTAGAATTTAAGACGCCGGCCGACACCCGATATTGGCTGCGTGGCTTTCTCCAGAGATTCCAGCATATCTTCACGACTAATCAGGACACGTTGCTGGAATCGCTCTACATGCCTCTTATCGGCCCCACTCCGTTTGGCCGCGCGCACATCCCCGGAATGAAATTCAGTAATCCGTCAGCCTTCCAAGGCCACGTCTACGATCGCATCGCACAGATGGAGCCTAACCCTTCGGACTTCACGCTGAGTGGCAACGTGCAGTTTTACATCAAACTCCACGGTTCCAGTAACTGGGTTGAGAGTTCGAGCGGCGGCCGAATTCTAATCATGGGTGGTCAGAAGACCGTAGCCATTGGGCGTTTTCCTATTCTCACCTTCTACCATGAACAGTTTCGGGCGCTTGTGGCGCGGCCGGGCGCCAGGCTTATGATCATCGGATACAGCTTCAGTGACGAGCACATCAACGAGGTCATTCTCGGTGCGGCGCTGAATCATAAGCTTGAATTATTCATCGTTGACCCTAGCGGCCTGAATATCCTCGATAAGCGCGACCCCAGAGCGACGATTACGCCTCCACCGGGCCCCCTGATGGACTTGATAACCAAAATCAAGGGCTATTCAGATAGGCCACTATCATCCACCTTTGCTGACGACCATTTCGAGCAGTCGAAACTGACGAAGTTTCTCGGGTAGTTATGACTGACAACAAGATGATAATTATGAACGCCCTTCGCGCCTACGAAACAGAGCGCCAGCAACGCTTTGCGACAGGCATCGATGCGGCGGCACTTGATGTTTCTGATTTGAAGCGCGTCATGAGCCAGTTGGTGACGGAGGACATTCGATTTGTCCCAGTGATTGCGTGTGCGTTTGCCGACGAAGAGCTTAAGCAGATGTTCAAACAATTTCTTCCTGAAAATATTCCAGGTGGCAAGAAGAGTATGATCGGAAGCTTCGGGCCGATCTCCGATCTATTCTCGCGCATTCAATTCGCGTTTGCTTTTGATATGATCCATCCCGATGTGGTCACGGCACTCGACCAGCTAAGAGGGTATCGAAACAAAATCTCCCATACATGGGATCACGGCACTCTTCCTGATTTTACTGAGACGCCGCTGCCCAACATGGACGACTTGGAGGGCGCCTTTATCCACGGCGATATCAAAGATGGTGGCGACGGAGACCTTTCTGCAGATGCTTCGCTTCGCGTGAGAACTGTCTGGCTTCTAGGTCGGCTGTTTTATGAAAGGCGATTTTACAGTTTGGCCAAAACGGCGCGGATTGATCCGTACAAAGCCTTATACGGCCCTGGCTGCCCTAAAGCACACGCGACGGTTTCATCAGCCGCCGCGCACTTCACCCAGCTTGCCTTCTACACACGTTAGCTAAAGCACCCCGTCACGTACCCATAGCGCTCTATCACCGGTCAAAGAACGGCGCTCACCCTTATAGCCGAGTTGGGAACAAGGCCCCGACGTTCGACGCCTTTCCTTTTGCAAATCCACCAGCGATGCTGTTACCTCGGGGTTTACCCCACCAGAGAAACACAGCCTGCTATGTCCGGGATTTTCCTGCTAAGTGCTTGAAAAAGCTTGGTGGGCGCACCAGGGCTCGAAACTGGGACCCGATGAGTTGTTTGGGCGCAGAATTCGGGTTTTAGCTACACCAGACTGCGTGAGGCGTTCGGCTCAAATATTTACCGAGGCGTTCCCGCGCGCGCCTTGTTCAAGATCGCCGCGGAATAAGCTTCTCTCTCGCGTTGAAACCCGGCCTGCGTTGCCTTGAAGGCTGCCAGTCGGCTCGCAATTTCCTCCCGCTGGTTCACGGTCGGGAGAGGTGTCATCCGTTTGAACTGAAGTGGCTCACACAAGCTTGGGTCCTGTGCCGGTTCGGACTGGCAAATCGGCGCTATCGCCACACCAAGTTTTGCTCCTGCGAGCTCGTTAATGAGCTTTTGAGTCTCAAGAAGCAACAGATCGCGATCTTCAATCCAACTCATAAGCCACCCCACCCACGTTGATTTAACAATAGCTCTCCAATCAGGGAGCGCTACCCCCGGCCCCTCACCCGCCGGCTGGACACGGCACCGTTCCGATGAGCAGTGGCTACGAGTGCGACTTTACCCGCACCACCGACTTCTCAAACTGCCTTTCAATCTCCTTTTGCTTGGAGGCGTCGCGCCGGAAGATGCTGACGAGGAACGAGTCCTCTTGCTCCTCCGTGAGCAGCGTACATTCGTATCGAACTCCACGGCGATTTAGTCCTGCGATGCCCTCACTCGCTTTCAGGGCGGCGGCGTAACACGCGCGCGCGCCGTCTTCGATTGCTTTCGATGGTGCTTCAGCGACGATTGCGCCGGCCGATCCAGCCAGTGACCAAAATTCCTTTGGCGGATACTTAGTGCTCGAAGACAGATTGATATCAGGGCCATCAGCGGGCGAGGATGCAGGATCGCAACCGATTGATAACCCGTCAGGCACACCGTCGTGGTGCAGGTAGACCATCATCGGGCTTTGCCGCTCTATCGTCGCGCCAAGCTTGCTGACGATCTGGACCGCCTTGGTCTCGCAATCATTGGCTTGGGCTTGGCTGGAGACAAAAAAGGCCAGCGAACAGCAAGCAATTAACAGCGTCGATGATCGCATCGTCATATCACGCACTCCCGTTACAAGCTTACGTTCTCGGTCGGAACCGCAATACCAGCCAAGACACATAATAAAGCAAGGCCCGGAGGATCAAGCAATCGCTCGATAAGCGTAAACTTTGGGCCGGTTGCGCTCTAACGAAGCAGCGCGCTAGCCAGTGGCCTCTTCCGTCCGGTCTGCAATTCCACGACACGCCGACGCACGGAAACATGTTATGGCTCCTAGACCGTCACTTCGCCCTCGTCCTCACCGTCCCAATAAGTGATGCGCGTTGCTTTCACTTTGATGAGCACGATATTCGGCGTATCCACGCCTTTTTCGAACCAGCGGTCTAGATCGCTTGTCCAGTGAGCCTTGAAGGCGGCCTTGTCTCGAACCAACTCGGCGGAACCTTCGACTGCGACGTAGATCGCATCGGTAAAGATTCCGCCTTCGCCGACGAATCCAAGCGCCACGTTCGGGTTGGCCTGGATATCGCGAACCGCTCGAGCTTCTTCAAAGGTGAAATAATAAGACGTACCGTCATACGCGACGTCAACGTTGTTGCTCATCGGGCGATTTGCGATCTGACCGCCTTCGGTGTGGGTCGAGAGAACCGCAATATCGATTCCAGCCATCCGTTCGGATATATCTTCAAGTGTCTTCTGTTTCATTGGCCGACCTTCCTTTGTGTTACAAAGGCAAACGGCCAACCATAAGAAGCGTTCCGGCTTTCAGAGAGAAGCCTGTCCGAAAATTACCATCAATCAATTGCCTCGTACATATCTCAAGATGCGCCTCGCGGCGCTTACTGCCAACACGAACATACTCAATCACCAGTGCAATCGCTCCCATCGAGCCTTATCGAGCGTGCCGTCTGACATAATAAAGTGTGCTGGGCGCGCACGGATAATTTCGAGGCCAGCAATGGCTTCGTTGGCATCGTTGCTTGTGCTTGGTCCCTGAAAGATTACACCGGCCAACATCCAAGAGCGCAAACCTAGATGCTGTACCACCGTGATCATCGGACCGCCGCTCATTCCACGGAAATCAAAATTTTCCGGCATAATTCCGTCTCCTAGCGCGGGCATTAGATGTTGGCGTTCAATCTGCGAAGAGATAACCTTTTCGTTCACTTGAGTTGCAACCCCTGAACCGCATACTGCGCCAAATGTGATCACACCGGGCGTTTGCCGCGTGCCAACTCCGGGATAACCGCTGTAATAAATTCCTCCATTTTGCATCGGCTGACTTGGTGGCCATGTTTTCTGATAGCCACCGCACACCTCTTTTCCGAGACGCTTCACCTCCTCCTCAGTTATTGCAAACGTTGCAATGTCGATACTAGAATGAGAGTCGATCAGGCTCCCATTTACGTTAAGAGGAATGCCGACACCGTTTGTAGTGAGCGTTAGCGGTCCTTTCCGCGCGTCTGATTCTAAATACCCTGCAATGACGTGGTGCGCCGTGACGCCGATGAATCTCTCGCCCGTATTTAAGAAGAACGCTGTGCCGTTGCGCGGCGCGATTGCACCTTGGTTATCATATTCGCGCCATGCTAGTGGCACACAGAAGGACGTCACCAAGCGTAGCTCAAACGCTCCCAAACCACCGGCCATGATGGCTTTGCCCTCTTCAATGGAAAGCTGATCATCAATTGGAATTTGCGGCAAATCGGTCATCGCGGCATTATAGAGCAAAATGCATAGCCGGGGGAGCCGTGGCAAAGACCCTACTTTCGATCCGAGATTTGCAGACACGGGCGCTGGCCGAAATAAAGAGGCGGCCCGGCTGCTCGGACGTTCGGGATATCGCAATCAATCGCGTCACGGACGAGCGAGCTTCGAATAACTGGTCAATGTGTGTGCTATCCGCCGGGGCAGAGCCGATGCCAATACGGCGGCACGCGCTGCGTTCGATGTCCAGAACACCTTGCGCCGCAACTACGACCTAGCGACAGATTAATTCCCGAGCGCCGCACCGTATTGAGTACTGGACCGAATCGGTTCGATGTTTGACTATTAGACGAATTCGAACCTCTGCCCCGAGAGTGAATGATGTTTCACGCCGAGTACGCGTCGCTCCCGGTTTTTACGCAACTGGCTCGCACGCTGCGCAACTTCCGTGCGATGCAGTTTGTAGTCAGCAAAATTGCGGCACTGCTGCGCAATGACAGTGCGATCGGCGAACCGCCCATCAGCAAATTTCTCGACGACAGTCGCGTCGTCACTGGGCAGAGAGTCGATCGACCTAAATCGACCGACGACATAGTAGTTGCTGTAATAAAACCGATCGACGTTCGATCCGAGAGAGAAGAATTAATTCGCCGACGTTGGGCAGAGACTGGGGTCAGACTTTGGAATCTCAATCTTCATGGTGCCGGACTTGCGGCGTTGGGTATTCAAGGGCGGGTTGAGTTGCTGCCGCCAAATCCTGGCGAGGTGCTGTCCAGATATGACAGGTTGGAATTTAAGCTGAGCGACGGTCGCATCGTCTGCGAGGGCGTTGTTGTCGATACGCCAAAGCGTCGCAGATGATGTAGCGACGTAGGGCAACTGTCCCGCTGACCAGGCCATCAACCTCGGCTATTCACACCCGCAGCCGTAGTTCACGCAGCTCGCCAAGGCCTTATTGCCGGCCCCAGAGCTAAATCAGTGCGGCGCCGACGGCGGTCCCCCCGGAAAGCGAACTCCAAATCTTTGGATGAGGCTGTGAACGCTGCCCATGTCCATGTCGAGCTCATAGCGTGCGCAGAGCGCCCCGAGCCGCTGCGGATTAGGAGGGCCGCTGACCAGCTCCGCTCCTAGCTCGCGGAAATAATTCTCGAAGCCGGCTGGCGATATGATTTCCAATACACGGGCCGGCGCGTCGCCCGCGTTCCAGAACGTGTGCCATTGTTCGCGCGGCTTAAAGATCAAGTCCCCCTGATTGCCTATCACCACCGAATCCCCGAGCAACGCCCCGATGCTGCCTTCAAGGACAAAGCTATATTCATCCTCGCGGTGGTGTCGGTGCATGGGAGCCGCTAGGGCGCGCGGCTGCATCGGATGCTCGACAAGCGAAAAACGTTTGGCGGCGTCTTCCCCTTCGATCATAAATCGGGCGTTGGTGCCTCCTAGAATTGCCAGCTGACCATCACTCGGGCCGAGTACTCTTGGTGGTGCCATAGGTCCCCGCCTCTCAACGTCGTAGTGCGCGGCGCAGACTTCATTGCCTGCGTCGGTCATGGCGACCGCGATGCCAGCTGTGATGATGCCAAATTTGCGTCGCGTGATGATCTTGGCCGCCGTGGTCACCCGTTCGGGCAGACCTTGCGGGAGAGCTTGACGAAAGCGCTTGTATTTTTTGGTCATCCGTCGGAAAAAAAATATTGTCCCAATCGCCTGTGAGGCCGCCAGGCGGGAGGCCGGCGAAAGCATGGCATTCGCGGATGAAGTGGGCCTGATCGAAGTAGCCGAGTTCGTGGATGATGTCGGTCCAGGGCCTGCCCGGAGCATTGCGACGGGCGATCAGCGCTCTGTCGAATCGGATCGTTCGTGCGAACAGTTTTGGCGTCATGCCCACCTGTGTCGCGAACCGGCGCTGAAACTGGCTCGTGCTGAGACCGGACTTTGCAACGAGGCGTTCAATCCGCGCACGGCCTTGCGCGGCTATCAGCAGACGCGACGCGTGGCCAATCGCCCCGTCGGGTTCGGTTTTATCCAGCATCATCCCCACCCAACGTTCGACGGCGGCTACACGCTCACGGAAGTCTGGTGCCGCGCGTACAGCGTCGCCAAGGGTGACGGCAGATCGACCGAGAACATCCTCTGCTGCAGGGTCATGGTTGAGCAGCGATGTCATGTTGATTCCGACCAATCGATTCAGTCCGGTTGGTTGAAACAGAATGTTGAACACATGAAGCGAGCCTGACAGATAGACATGGGCTCGACGATAGGTCTGCGGTCCAACCACACTTAATTCCGGTGTCGCGTTTGCCGGGCCATTGTCGATGCGAACCCGATATGGCTCGGCCAGGTGAATATTGAGGATCTGATGAGGCCGCGCCGCGACGGGCCAGGTGAGCACCGCGCTTCCCAATTCCGCGCGTCTCTCCTGGAACGAGCGCACGACGCCTTGAAGTTCGGGGCGGGGTAATGCCCGTTCGATATCCATAACGGCCCCTCGATTGCAGGAGCTTAAATCGCGCCGACACGGACGGCAAGATTTCTCTTGTGGGTCAAACGCGTCCTAGCAGCCAGATTGGGCGATGTCTCCTTTGCCCCTAATTCCGAAAGTCCGTGGACACAACGCAGGTCTCCGGTGCAGCGCGCTGGCGATAATAGTTTTGATCCGGTCGGGCGGCGTTCGTTGATCAGGGCTTCCGCGACGACATCGACGCTACTGAGATTGCACGCCCGGAGTCGCGCCCTCAACTCATCGATCGCGGCCGCGCTCTCTGAGCCCGTATTGAACACACCGATGCCGTCGTTAGACGAGAGATTACTGCTCACGCCCCCGTGATCACGACATGCAGAAACTATGATTTTGAGGTACGTTCAAAGTGCTCAAATAGGCTGCACGCCTCGACCATACAGGATCAGTTTCAAATTGCAGTAATGCCTGCTGTTATTGACCAAACGGAGTGTGAGTGCGCGCTGATCGGGTGAGAACAGCGTTCTATTCTCTCGCTCTCCCTTACGCGCGAGAACATGGGCATGAATTCCGATTGTATAATCGAGCTGAACCGACAGTCTTCGGATAGATGTTGCTGGTGGGCTCAGGTTGCGTGGCTGATTGATGAGTCAGGGTAAGGTTTTCAGATCGAACGCATGGCGAGTCTTATGTGCAATCACTTGAGTGGCCATGAACTTCAGATGGCTCCGCCAAGGCGTAGCGCAGGCCGGTGGTGAGCTTAATCCGGCTAACCCGCTAGTCCCGCCAGAAATCTTTGAAGCGCACGGGGCTGAGCTCTGTGTAGCGCGTGGTGTGCGTGATTGAGACGTGGCCCAACCAGTCCTGAATCGCGCGAGTGTCGATGCCGTCATTGGCCAGCTTGTAGCCACACGAATGGCGAAGCATGTGGCAATGCACGGGCAGCGACAACCTTGCGCGCTTGCCGATGTTTTTGACGAGGCGATTGACGGCATCCGCCGTGAATGGGCCGCTACGCTCGGTACAGAATACATACGCCGTGTCCGGATAATCCCTTCGAAGCGCCGTCAGCATCCGCAGTTCGTCGCCGCGGATCGGATGCACTGACGGTTTGCCGTTCTTGGCACGGCGCACATGCAGGCAAGCCGACCGGCCGAATTCCACCTGCGACCATTCCAGCTCACTGATCTCCTTGGCTCGCAGGCCGTGGCGATAGGCGACGAGGATCATGGTCGCATCCCGGTGCCCCCAGCGGCCATGCTTGGCGGCCTTGATCAGCTTCTCGATCTCGGTAGGGGTCAAATACTCCCTGGTGCGCAGGTCGGCATTGGCAGGACGGCGGAGAGCTTTGCTCTCAACTTGCCGGTTTTCGTTACATGGCTCGACGAGGTGAAGGTGCGCACTCATTGAGGTTTTCGTCCATCCTGAGGTTTAACTTACCGTATAATGTACATTCTCCGGTAAGTGTCAATGGCGCTGGGATGTGAGCATAGTGGCTGGGCTGAGCAATTCGACAATCTGCAGGCCACGACGGGGCCGGTCGATTTGGATCTCGGCAAAGGGGTGAACCCAAATCCCAGCTCGAAATCGTCGGTGCCGACCACCTTTCGCGGCCCAGAAAAATTCCAAAAAAAATTTCAAAAAAATGCAACTCGGTGAATACAGCGCGGCTCCGGCAACCGGCTGGGGTCAAGCCAGAGCCGCGCCTGCCGCGCCGCCCATGCGACTGAAAAGCGCGGCGGAGTAATCATGGCAGGCTGATGGTTGGGATCAAGCGAGAACGGCGGCACACCGATGGCAGCATTCAGACAGGGGGGCGCGGCCTCGTGGCTGGCTTGGGGGCTAAAACGAGGCCGCGCTAAGACCGCGTTCCTGTCAGAAGAATCGGCCATGCGGTGAGCATACTCGCTTCAAGGTAGTCGGACCGAGTGGAAGGTTGCGACAGGGTAACTTTTGGGTGAGCTGTGGATAAGCATATGGAGGGTACGGAGCGCGGCCGACGGGTTTCCGGGCCCAGCCGGCCGCGCGGGCCGACCCTGTAAGACCGTAAGACCGCCTAGTCCCAGATCGACCGGTACAGCCGGTGCAATTGGCATGCCGAATGCGACGTTAAAGCGCGGTCAGCGGGCCGAGCGCAACCACTGCCAACAGAAAGGACGCACGACCAGCGCGTCTGGGGGGACGTTGGGGAAGCTGGCCGTGCTGGCCGTTACGGAGGGGGGCGTATTCCGAAGCAGCCAACGAGGTAACTGGTGAGCTGTCAGACCCGTTGCAAGATTTCGGTATATTAATGTTCGGAATGGTTTGGTCACTGTGCGCATGGCCACGCATGTCGCGCTTGAGTTGACGCAGGCGGCCCGGAAATCATTTCAATGGGTTGGATTGCCGAGAACTTGCCGGTCGCGCAAGGCACCCCCTGGGACGCCGTTAGCTCGCAGACGTGGAGGTGCCGACCGTTGGGAGGGCGCGCCATCCGAGACAGCCGTCCAACCGACCGCCAGAGGGCTTATTCGTTCGGCTGCGTTGGTGTCGCGGTTGCACCGGCGCGAGCCAGCGCGGCGCGGGTGATTTTATTGATCCCGTCATTCCGCACAGAGTGGGCGTGTACGAAGTCCATTCTGTAGAGGACGATAGAACCGATGATCGCGACGACGAGGGCGATCATGACCGGCAGTGGCGAGGTGTGCTCGATTGCTCCATCCTATTTCTGGATCACTACAACGGGCCAAGAAAAACGATGTCTTTTCCGGCTGCCTGCACAAAAGATACGCGGGCCAGCATAGGCAATCAAAGCGTATCGTATTTGCTTCACTTTATCCTTTCCAGGGTGGGCATCAGTCCTCGATGGCAAATATCTGGGCCTGCAAATCCACCGCGGTATTGCTGAACGAGGCTGCTCAAGGACGGGGTACGGATGGGCAAGCGCCGGCCTTGAGACGAACCTTGTCTGCGCTCAGCTTGACTGCCCTCGGAGTTGGCGGGATCATTGGCGCGGGAATCTTTATCCTGACCGGCCAAGCGGCCGCCACCAATGCGGGACCGGCGATATCGCTATCGTTTCTTCTTGGCGCTGTCGCCTGCGCTTTTGCCGGACTGTGTTACGCCGAGATGGCATCGACGGTGCCAATCAGCGGTAGTGCCTATACCTTTGCCTATGCCACGCTTGGCGAGCTCATTGCCTGGATCATCGGTTGGGACCTGATCCTGGAATACGCGGTTGGCGCCGCCACGGTGGCGATAGGTTGGTCCGGCTACGTCGTTAGCCTGGCAAAGGATTTCGGACTCAATCTACCCGCGCGCTTTGTCTCGGCGCCATATGACTATGATGCCGTACAGCACGCCTGGTCCTCTAACGGCGCCGTCTTGAACATACCGGCGGCAGCGGTGATTGTAGTCGCTACCACGCTCTTGGTCGTTGGCATAAAGGAGACGACGCGGGTCAATAACTTCATCGTCGTAGTCAAGCTGATTGTGATCGCGCTGTTTATTGTTTGCGCGGTCCCGGCCTTCAGCACGGCGAATTGGATAACGTCAAGCAATCCAGAAGGGTCCTTTATCCCGCCGAACGCTGGTGTCGGGATCTTTGGCTGGTCAGGCGTGGTCCGAGGCGCGGCGGTCGTATTTTTTGCCTATATCGGATTTGATTCCGTATCGACGGCGGTACAGGAGGCCAAGAATCCAAAGCGCGACATGCCGATCGCCATTCTGGGCTCGCTGATTGTCTGTGCGGTGCTTTATGTCGTTGTTAGCCTGGTCATGCCGATCGCCATTCTGGGCTCGCTGATTGTCTGTGCGGTGCTTTATGTCGTTGTTAGCCTGGTCCTGACCGGCATTGTTCCCTTTGATCGATTGAACGTGCCTGATCCGATCGCGGTTGGCATTGATGCGGCCGGGGTCGGCTGGCTCTCACCATTGATAAAGTTGGGGATCGTCCTCGGTCTAACCTCGGTCATTCTGGTCTCGCTGCTCGGTCAGCCAAGAATTTTGCGGGCGATGGCTTATGACGGTTTGCTTCCTCCGGTTGCCGCGAAAATCCATCCGCGTTTCCGCACGCCATATATCTCGACGATCTCGACAGGCGTCATCGTGGCGGTTCTCGCTTCGCTCTTGCCGATCGACCTCGTCGGTGAACTGGTCAGCATCGGGACGTTGTTTGCGTTTGCTGTTGTATCGATCGGAACCCTGGTGCTGCGCGTCACCCAGCCGAGGCTTGACCGACCGTTCAGGGCACCTGCCATCTGGATCGTCGCACCGGCCGGCGCCGCGACGTCAGTGTTCTTGATGTTCGGATTGCCGGCGGACACTTGGGTCAGGCTGGCAGTTTGGCTCGTGATCGGCTTGATGATCTACTTTGCTTATGGTGCGCGGCACAGTCGGATCACGGCGGCCAGATAAAAGGTTCTTATGCGGGAAGAATCCTTCGATCTTTTGCCCAGGGCTCGAGACTGTCGCTCGCACGACATAAGCTTTTGGACAGAGGGAAACGGCCCGGCACATGTAGCCGGGGAGCGACGCGCCGGGACGCCTTCCCTGTCCCCGGAGACATCGGTGCAATCGATATGCCGTTGATGATGGTGGACAACGAGGCCGCGCCAAGCCGCTCTGCCCCAAAAAGGAACCGTCCGGCAACCGACATTGATGCGCTTTTGCGGTAACAGCCCGCAAGAATCATTCAGTTCCCCGGATAAGTGCCTGTCATCAGACTGTAGGTAAGGTTACGATTGATCTGGCCTAACGTCTCAGGCCCGTCAAGTTTTGGGGCTGCTCATGCGTAGATTCAAAGTCGTTGCCGCAATGGCAGTTGCCATCGGTGCGATCGTTTGTGCAGGTGTGGCGACGGCAGCAGATCTTGGAGCCGCCCCATATGCCAAAACGCCGGACTATATCGTCCCCGTCTATAATTGGTCAGGTGGCTATATCGGCGTGAACGTCGGATATGGCTGGGGACGGTCCGCGGACACGTCAGGGTTAGGTGCGCCGATTGTGTTCTCCGACACGGTCACGTCGAACATGAATGGCGTCCTTGGAGGCGCTCAAATCGGCTACAATGCGCAAATCCAAAATTGGGTCGTCGGGATTGAGGCAGACTTTCAGGGAACCGACCAGAAGAGTACGCATCCACTTACCTGTCCGGCCGGCGTATGCACGGGGGTTTTACTTCCCGTCACCATGAACCAGCAACTTGATTTTTTCGGAACGGTCCGCGCGCGGGCCGGTTTCACCATCGTTCCAACGGTCCTTGTCTATGGGACTGCCGGCCTCGCTTACGGACAAGTTGAAGCCAATACAAACCTTTTGGGTGCGGTCAAAGCGCAAAACTACAATCCGGGATGGACAGCGGGCGGTGGCATCGAAGCCGCGATGGGCGGTGGCTGGAGTGCCAGGATCGAATATCTCTATCTGGATCTCGCGCGGGATTTGAAAACGTTCAATTCGAATGTCCTGACCGTCGGCGGCGGGACCCTCATTGGCAGCTTCAATTCTCACGTCACCGACAGCATCGTTCGGTTTGGCTTGAACTATAAGTTTAGCGGCCCTGCCATCTCAAAATACGAATAAGTACGCGCCTACGTTCCGCTCGGTTGGTAACCGCGCCACAGGTCGTCGTACCATTTTCCTGAAGGCACAGTAGTTGGGCGTCGTTAGAGGTGACTACACCGGCGACGCTGCCGCGTGTTGTTCGAGAAGCTGACCGACGCTGGTTATCAAAAAATCGTCGACGCTGCGTTTGAGATGTCTCGCCTCATCATCAGCAATGTGTCCGATGTCGTGGTGGAGACGCACGATCCTAAATACCGCAATATTCAGAAGCGCGGCCGACCGACTTCCGGGGCTGGCCGACCGCGCTGCCCGTCAGGCCGCCACAGCCCCCGAGATCAGCCGACAGTATTCTAATGGCCGCCGGGCGCAAATAAAACGGCCCAACCGGGGGACTGGCTGGGCCGTTATTGCTGGGGACGCAATGTCGCGGGACGGCGACAGCATGACAACACGGTGGCGGCCGGATAGTTGCAGCTCCATGGATTCTATTTCCTACTTCGGATGAAGTGCGGCCTTTTGCTTCTGCAAATCCATAATCAGGCCTTTGAACTGACGACGCATGCGAAGGCTAATGGTAGCCGTTGGCAACGTCGATGCCGTAGCCGCGTGCTAGTCAAATTCCCCTGGGGCCGGTGTCCCGACGCCCAGTGGAGCCGTACCATGAAGTGATGGGTGTGACAGCAAAAACCTAACCGCTCTATCTCCCTGTAGATTCCCCTATAAGTATCTTTTCTAAGGGTTTGGAGCAAAATAGGTTTTCTCTGTCACACTCGTCACCCTCTCGGCTAACGGCTTGATGTTGCGTCGGAAAAGCAGGTGACAGGCAGGGTGACTGATGGGTGACGGATGACCGTAAACCTGACCACCCATCACCTTGGTAAAGGGTGACGGGTGGTGAAATCGGCTTAACTGTCACCCATCCGTCACCTCACCCGTCACCCTATTGGGTGGTGTCACGTCGGCAATGCAGCATCAGATATTTGCCTCTCCCTCATCGCCTTGATCCTCGGCTTATCCAGCCATTGGGGTGGCAGCGGCTGGTTGACAGCCTTGTTCGGCTCGGTGGTGTTTGCCGTTTTGCCCTTGAGATCCTGGTTGTCCGATCCAGCTTCATGGAAGCTGATACCGGCGTCGTTCAAAATGATGCCGCCGTAGTAGCGGCGTGTGTTGTCACGTAACTCTTCCCCGCCCATCGCAATGTGCGGATCCGCCATCGCCTGCATGGCTTTGCCAATAATCTCATTCGATGGCACGGACCTGTTCTCACCTTTGTTCTGAAGAAACCACGCTGCGAATGCCAAACAGAAATCAGGCACCGAAACTCTCTTGTCCATGTCGTAGTAACAACACTCCTCCAAGAAGCCCGCGACCAAGTTGGAGTCTTTATGGATCTCCTCGATCGCATCGGTCATCGACTTCGGCATGAGCAAGCGGCCGCGCTCAAGCGCCCGTTTAAGCCCGACTACAGCCCAAGCCAGAACACCTTGTAATTCATGTTTCAAGACAAGCTCGGAAGGCTTGGAGAACCCGAGTCGCCGCGCCTCGACGGCGGCACCGACCGGCTTGTCTTCGAAGAATTCGCGGTTGCACTTTATTACAGCTAAACGGTTCGTGATGGCCCTGGTGCTTTCCTTGAACTGAGGCGGATGATTGCTACCCCAAAATATCGGCGCGCGGATCCTGATCGTCAGGATGGGGCCATTCTTAATGTTCACCTGCACGGGGTCACCCGTTACGACCTCTTTCACCTTGGAAGAGAAGTGCCATTTCCTCTGATCGAACGCTTCATGCAGCACCCAAGGCCTGCGCTTGATGAACGCCATCATGCCGTGCGGCCCTTCGAGCAATTCAAGATTGCTCGAATTCACGTCGGCCCCGAATAACCCGCTCAACACGTCGATCAGACCCGACTTGCCAAAGTTGGAACCGCCTTGGAAGATAAGCGCACGGCTCAAGGCGCGTGGCTTCTGGTCGATCAGCCCGGCGCCGAGCAACTCTTGAATGACACATATGGTTTGCGCCCGCTCGGTTGGTTCCCGATCGGCGAATACGTCATCCAGCATCTTCAACCACCATGGACATTTCGCGTTCGGGTCGAAGTCTTCCTCGATTTGCCAAGTGCAATAGTCCTCTGGTTGGATTGGTCGAACTTCCAATGTCCGTGGATTTACCAGACCGGATTTGGTCGGGATCATGCCGTGCGCGTCCCACAGGATCCCATCGTGCCTCCGGCTCAACCCGTCTTGCCGCTGAATCCAGCCGCGCGTCTCATTGATCAGCTTGTTGTTCGTGCTGATGTAGAGATGGTTCGCTGCAATCTCGATTTCGTGGTTAAGTCAGAACGCCATTCCATCAGTTTCCATAGACCAGATGCCGTCGGCGTAGCGATAGGCCGCCTTCTCAGTGAACATAATGTCCTCGCCGCGGACGTTTTTTAGAACATGCAACACGGTGCTTCCGACCAGCATGTGAAGCGGCGACTTACCGTCGAGCTTCGGGCCGATAGTCTTGGCTTTGCGTGGCCTGAGCACGACTACATTGTTGGCGTACTCATTCGCATTTGCTTCTGCTGCAAGCTCGGTCGCACGCTGCGCTTGTTCTGCGTCCAGTTTGGCTGCCATCAGGGCGTATTCGTCTGGGATAACATTTCCTCCCTCGGTCGCACGCTGCGCACGTTCTGCGTCTAGTTTGGCTGCCATCTTGGCGTATTCGCCTTCGGGGATACGGCCTCCCCCCTCGGTCGCTCGTTGTGCACGTTCTGCATCTAGTTGGGCTGCCCTCATGGCGTATTTGCCCCGATTTTTGCTCATGATGCTCACGCGTAATCCCTCACGGCAGTGGCGACATTGCCAAGATCATCGCTAATCCACTTTGCGGCCCAGTCGATGATTGTTGCCTGCATGAACGCGCCGAGCAGTATGGGATGCTTTTCCGCGTAGCCCTTACCGAGGTGACCGTCGATCACCTTAACGCTTTCCAGGAAGCAGATTTCAGTGTTGTCGATCGAATTTGCGAGAGTTACATCTGTCATTTGATTACTTTCTAAAGTTGGAAGGAGGAAACCAGTGTCTGCTAACAAGCAGACGCTTCGGTCGGAGAAATCAGCGGCGCGGCGTACCGCGCTCGCTAGAGTGTGACGGGAGATCGCGCCCGGTGGGGCGTCTGGTCTTCGATTGCCATGGCAGCGATGCCTCGCTGACTTCGGCCAGAAATCATTCACGGCGCGTGCGGCCATGACGCCAATCGATGTCTGAGATGGTTCGAATCCTTGCGAAAGGTTAGGCTACCTGCGGCACCGAACTGCGCGCATCCGCGCGTTCGGCGTTGATTATCCCGTCCGCCGTCCTCATGCCCGCATAGGCAAGATTGTTGGGCAAATGAACTCACAGCGTTACCCCCGCGATGTTTGCCGCCGCGACCTCATCGACCCAGTCCGTCCACAACTTGCCCTGATTTTCTTCAAACCAAACGCGAAGCGCGTATTCGTCGGCGTCGATGTGGTCTAGATCGTCAAGCGCTGCGCTGACCTGATCTTCGATCTTCGCATCCAGCAGGATTTTCTCTGTAAACTGCTGGCGCAAGCGGCGCTCAATCTCTGTGTTCATTCGATCATTGATTACGCTAGACGGCGGGACGATCTTATCCGCGCCGTGCAGTTTCATCTTGGCATCCAGCCATTCGATGAATTCCGGCGTTGACATTTCATTGAGTTCAACGCGCTTGGTCTGAAACCAGCCTTTCCAATAATCGCCATCTGTTCGGCTGGTGACGTA
Organism: uncultured Alphaproteobacteria bacterium; assembly: GCA_963790595.1. GTDB lineage: Bacteria > Pseudomonadota > Alphaproteobacteria > Rhizobiales > Xanthobacteraceae > Bradyrhizobium. Next base: position 164,049 of record CAWBPE010000023.1, read on the forward strand.
GTCGGCGACAGGAACTCTGCGCTCTTCAACGGTCTCGACTTGAAGTCCCGTCTCGATCGCTTCCCATGGCTCGAGTCCCAGGTTGATGATCTCGACCTTGCGCCGCGGTCGCGCTTGCGTCGCCTCCTGTAGGGTCTGATAGATCATGGTCCCTGGACCGTCGGCATCGTGGACGCAGAATACCGTCACCGGTTCATCGTCCTCGCCAAGCAGGTCGAGGAAATCACGCACAGCGCGGGTGCTGTATCCTTTCGATGTGAGCAGCGCGCAGTCGTTCAACTCGGGCCAGCCCACCGCCTTCAGCGCCTCGAAAAATCCTTCCTTCTCGATGTAGAGCACCTTGTTAAAGGTCCACGGTGGCCGGCTGTACTGTTCAACGGCAAGCGTTCCCAGCGCGATGTTTTCGCCGGTGTGCGGTTGATATAGCGTGCCCCTTGGGTCGCGATACATGCCTTCGATATCACCGTGCTCGTTCTCGTAGTCGGTGATGATTCCTTCAAGGTTGTTGTAGGTAAGCTCTGCCGATAGTTGTTCCTGCACGATCGGACGCAAGACGTAATAGACCTGACGCAGGTTGAACCGATATTTGCGGTCGCCGCTCGCCTTGTCGATCGCGTCGTCAAGGTTGTCAAGGACGATGGATTTCTGGGTCTCCTTCCTATCGGTCGCCGGCATCGCTCTGCGCGCACCGTTGATCGCCTTCTGAACGGCTTCGACGATTTGGATTACGAAGAGCGAAAGATCAGGCTCTTTGCCGTCGGTCGTGATCGGGCAGTAGGGTGTGGTGATGTTGATGAAGACGTCAAACTCCTTGCCCCTCGGCACCTTGAGCGCATGCCTTAATCCACAACCCCAAAGTTGCATCTCTGCCTTTTCAAAATAGGTGGTGAACTTGCCGGTGATCGGAGTTCGATTGATGAACATATTCGCGACGGCAGATGTCCGTGCTGGCGCCGCCCATGCCTCGATCACGAAGGGAATGGCGGCCTTGGGTGAACGGCCGCCAACGGCAATGCTATCCTTCCTGCAGCCGTACCCATAAAAATTCGACCCTCTGATTGACATCGGCCCGATACAGCCGAGCCGCTCCGGCCTGACTGGCTTGGATAGATTTCGAGCAAGCGCCAGAAGCCGATCGGCCTCCGCGCGGCTCAGCGAGTTGCAGGCTCGGCCTTTGAACTGCGCCGCGACGTTGCCGGCCTTTGCGCCGCTGCAGCCGTCAAGGTTAGCGATGAACTCTCGCACCAATCGATCGGTAGCCTGCAGGATATCAAAGAAGGCATCGCCATCGTACCAATGCGGTGACGTGCGGCCGGTATAGCCTGTACCTCTGGCCATCGTGATAGCTTGGCGCGCCCATAAAAGCGCGTGATCGTCATCGGGAATCTCTGGGCCGAATACGATCTCGATCAGCGTGCCGACGGGGAAGACGGTCGCCTCGGATTCTACCGCGGTGCTGCCGTCCTCCTGCGGCGTCAGCACCATTCTCTGATTGCGTGTCGTAACCCGCAACCATCCCTGAGAAGCGGCGACCGCCCCGGCGACAACGCGGAGCCCGTTACCGAGCGCTCCACGCTGCGGCATACGCCACAGCTTGGACGACACCAACGGCCGGTCGATGGAGAACATGCGCGCGATGTCGGCTGGCGTTCCATCAATGCCGGGGCCGTCATCGTGGACACTATAGGTGACACCCCGATCGCCCTCGTCTTCGCTGACCTCAACCTTCGCCCCGGCATCGAGGGCGTTGTCGGTCAACTCCTTCAACACCAGCCGGCGCAGTCGCGCTGCCGGAACCCCGGCCTTCTGCGACAAGGTGCCGACCGATCGGAACAGGGTCCAGTCCGGCCGCTCGAATGTGAAATTCGGAGACTTTTGCGGACCCTCTGACCTTGCTAAAATCGACCCATCATTCGGCCCAAATTTCAAAATCGCGGCGCTCATGGCCGCACCCGATTGAGGTGGCTACCTGGCGTCACCGCACCTTGGGGTGCTGGCGAAAATAGACATGCTCCATCGCGCCGTTGCGCTGATCGCGAGGACGTTGGGACGCTCGGCGGTGATTTTTGATTACTTGATCCGAACCGCGGAGAACATCCGCGGAACAGCTTCGGGATTATTTCGGGACTTTTCGCGCCAATCGCTGCATGTTGGCGCCTTTTCGTTCTAATTTCACGACCGACACCCGAGCGATCGGTCTTGGAAAACCCTTTATAAACAGGGGGGTTATTGGTCGGAGCGAGAGGATTTGAACCTCCGACCCCTAGTCTCCCAGACTAGTGCGCTAACCGGGCTGCGCCACGCTCCGATGCCGTTCCATTAGCTTCGATCAGGCTGGCGCGCAAGAAGCGCGATCGGCTGGAAGGCACGATCGGCGGGATGCTCCATGCCCGGGGGCGGTTCGGTTCCCAGGCACCGCGGGAACGTTTTCGGGCAAAAGCCTGCCCGGACTTGATCCGGGGTGATGCCGGTTCGATCAGAACCCGCGCCCTAGCCGTCTTTGAGCGCGGAATCGAGCAATTGCCGGCAGGCGAGCAGGTCCTGCAGCACGGCCTCCAGCTTGGCGGTATCGAGCTTGCGCAGGCCCGCGGCAACTTCTACCCGAGGGGCGGGCAGCGCCGATGGCGGCGGCATTGGCGTCAGATTGGCCCGGGGCGATGGCACGGCAATGTCAGGCGCACGCCGCACGGGTGCCGGCGGCTCGATCGCTTCCTCGTCGTCGTCCTCTGCGTCGATATCGGGCTCGTCACTGCCCTCTTCCTCCGGCTCGTGCAAAGCCTCGTGCAGGGCCGAGTCGATCATGGCAAAGGACGGGACCGAAGACGTATCGTCGATCAGCGCCTGGACCGACTTGATCCCGTGCTCCTTGAGGATGCGCTGCACGCCGCGGATGGTGTAGCCCTCGCCGTACAGCAAGCGGCGGATACCTCGCAGCAGATCGACATCATCGGGGCGGTAGTAGCGGCGGCCACCGCTGCGCTTCATCGGCTTGATCTGGGCGAACCGCGTCTCCCAGAACCGCAGGACGTGCTGGGGGATGTCGAGGTCGTCAGCGACCTCGCTGATGGTTCGGAACGCATCCGGCGCCTTGTCCAAATGCTAGCTCCTCTGGTCGCCCCGGTTGAAGGAATTCAGTCGGCGTTGCCGTCGCCGTTACTTACGCTGTGGCCGTTGATCCGCTGCTTCAGAATGGCCGACGGCTTGAACACCATCACGCGACGCGGAGAAATCGGCACCTCGGTGCCGGTCTTGGGATTGCGGCCGATGCGCTGGCCCTTCTTGCGCACCATGAACGAGCCGAATGATGAAAGCTTCACCGTCTCGCCCTTCTCAAGGCAGTCGGTAATTTCCTTCAACACCAATTCGACGAACGCAGACAACTCCGTGCGCGACAAGCCCACCTTTTGGTAGACGGCCTCGCACAAATCAACGCGCGTAACGGTTTTTCCGGTTCCAGTCATCGCCTGCCCCAACTCACGGCGAACAATATGTATCTGAAATTATGAGCTTAACAAGCGACGGTCAACAGCGCTCATCAATTCAAAAGCATGAAACAACATCAAAAGAGCTCGCAATATAGATAAACATTTTAACGAGACGCTTACCAGCGCAATAGTGCCGAGCCCCAGGTGAAGCCGCCACCCATAGCCTCGAGCAGCACCAGATCGCCCTTCTTCACGCGCCCGTCGGCAACCGCAACCGATAGTGCCAATGGAATTGAGGCCGCCGAGGTATTGCCGTGCAGGTCGACCGTGAGCACCACCTTCTGCGGCGCAATATGCAACTTGTGCGCTGAAGCATCGATGATTCGTTTGTTGGCCTGGTGGGGAATGAACCAATCGATGTCCTCGGCGGTAGTGCCGGTGGCCTCGAAGGCGTCGACGATCACATCGGTGATCATGCCGACGGCATGCTTGAACACTTCGCGGCCTTCCATCCGAAGGAACCCGACGGTGCGGGTCGAGGATGGCCCGCCATCGACATATAGTTTCGATTTGTGCCGGCCGTCGGAGCGCAGATGCGTGGTCAGGATGCCGCGATCGGAGGGCTTGCCCGGTTGTTCCTGTGCTTCCAGCACCACAGCGCCGGCGCCGTCGCCGAACAGCACGCAGGTGCCGCGGTCGCTCCAGTCGAGAATGCGCGAGAAAGTCTCGGCACCAATCACAAGCGCCCGCTTGAACGCACCGGTGCGCAGGAAGTTATCCGCGGTGGCTAATGCAAACACGAACCCCGAGCACACCGCCTGCAGATCGAAGGCTGCGCCGTGGTTGATCCCAAGCCCGTTCTGCACCGCGACCGCGGTGGCGGGAAAAGTGTTGTCCGGCGTCGAGGTCGCCAGCACGATCAGGTCGATCGATTGCGCATCGACCCCGGCATTGGCGAGTGCCGCGCGCGCGGCATTGAGCGCCAGATGCGAGGTGAACTCGCCTTCCGCCGCAATATGGCGCTGCCGGATGCCGGTGCGCTGAACGATCCACTCGTCGGAGGTGTCGACTTGCGCCGCCAATTCGGCATTGGTCAGGATCCGTTGCGGCAAATAGGAGCCGCAGCCGAGCACGACCGAACGTATCGCAGTCACGAGACAGCCTCCTGCGCGGTCGGCGCCGAGGGAGGCGCGCTGCCGTCGCGATTGAGCATTTGATTGATCTTGGTCAGGAGATCGTAGCGGACCATCTCATAGCCAACATCGACCGCATAGGCAAAGCCTTCGGCGTCGGTTCCGCCATGGCTCTTGACGACGATTCCGTTGAGGCCGAGCACCACGCTGCCGTTGGACTTCGAGGGATCGAGCTTGTCGCGCAGCGACTTGAAAGCATTCTTTGCAAACAGATAGCCGATCCGTGAGCGCCAGGTGCTCGCCATGGCGCTGCGCAGGAATTCGGTGATCTGGCGCGCGGTGCCTTCGGCCGCTTTCAACGCGATGTTGCCGCTGAAGCCTTCGGCGACGATCACGTCGGCAGCGCCCTTGCCGATGCCGTCGCCTTCGACGAATCCGATATATTCGAGTTGCGGAAGGTTCATCGCGCGCAGCAATTCTGCGGCCTCGCGAATTTCCTCGCGCCCCTTGATCTCCTCGACCCCGATGTTGAGCAGGCCGACCGTCGGCCGCTCGAGGCCGAACAGCACGCTCGCCATCGCGCTGCCCATCACCGCCAGGGCCACCAGATGATGCGCGTCGCCACCGATGGTGGCGCCGAGATCGAGCACGACCGAATTGCTGCGCGCCGTGGGCCATATCGCCGCGAGCGCCGGCCGGTCGATGCCGGGCAGCATGCGCAGGCAAAACCGCGCCATCGCCGCCAGCGCACCGGTATTGCCGGCCGATATCGCCACATCGGCCTCGCCTTTCTTGACGGCTTCAATCGCAAGCCACATCGACGAGGACTTGCGGCCGCGGCGCAACGCCTGGCTGGGCTTGTCGTGCATGCTGACGGCGACGTCGGTATGAATCACGCGCGATGCGGCCTTCATCGCCGGATGCTTCGCCAGTTCCGGCTCGATCAATGCGCGATCGCCGAACAGCAGAAATTCGGTGTCGGGATGTCGGGTCAACGAAATTGCGGCGCCGGGAATGACGACCGATGCGCCGACATCGCCACCCATGGCGTCAAGCGCGATTCGAACCTTTTGAGGCATGAACGTCCCGGAAACCTGATCTTTTGCGGACTTGAAGCGCTTGGCCTCGGACTGTAATTCGCCAGGGATAGCAGCGATCGGCAGAGCGCGAAGCTGCACCCAAGCCGGGCCGCGACAATAGCGTTTCCCCGCCCCGACACAACCTCTTGACCGCCGCCTTTTGCAGTCTGTGCCGCGCCGGGGCGGATTCGATATATGCGAAGAATACGAGTTTATTCAAGGCATTAAATCGAATTTCGGGATTGAGCTCAGATCGGCCATTGTTGCGTTGCGAGTGTCACAACCGCCCTGCGACCACACTTCAACTCCCCTTGCCGCCCCCGGGCTTCTTCGGCTGTTTCCCGGAACCCGCCGGCTTGGCGTCGACCTGCAAGGCCTTGAGCGCCGCAAACGGATGATCCTCGGGGTCGGCGGCTTCGATCAGCGGCTCGAAAACCGCATCGGGCCGGCGCGGATAGGGATCGACCGCTAAAAACAATGGCATCGGTCGCAAGCCGGCCGAGATCGATGACGCCATTTACGATCGGCTCCGGCGGATCGGGAATCTCGGCGTCGCTTTCGGCAGCGTCATCGACCAGATCGGACAATTGCGGAATTTGCTCCGGCGGCGCGAACATCAGATCGATCGGCTCATCGATGTCGTTCTCGATCGGATCGAGCGTCACCACGCAGGTCTGTCCGATCCGCGCCCGCACATGGCCCGTGACATGGACACGGCCGCCGCTCTGGGGCGTCACGTCAAGCGAAGCGCTCGCCGACAGAACTTCGCGCAAGCCTGCGACTTCAGCCATCGACGCGCGCGCGGCCGGATCGGCTTCGATGTCGCGGTGCAATCCGGTGTCGGGTATTTGCGCCACCACGACGGGAACGCTCCAGGGATCTGCTGTAATCATCACATCAATCGTTTCTGTTCATGGCTCCGCGTCCGCTTGCGCCGGCGACGGAAATGTCCACGCTGGGGCCAGCAGCGCCGCATCGTCTGTTGCTGCCAGACTTGCCATGGCCTTGTCGGCATAGATGGCCAGCCGCCGTGCTTTTGCGATGCCCTCGCCGTTGAGGATATTCTTGCACAGCGCCTGCGCCAGCGGCTCCTGCCCCTGGTCCAACGCCACATCATAGGCCGCCACCCGGCCGTAAAAGGCCTCGCCGAAGGCCCGCATGCGCTTGGGGACGACGATATCGCCGACGCCCATTTCCCTCAAATTGGCGTCCATATCGTCGCAGAAGCGATCGAACAGCGCCTGCGAGAGGGGCGCACCACCCTCGAGCGGCTTAAATCGCCGCAACACGATCCATAAATGCAACACCAAGAGGTCAAAACGGCCGTTAACCGTATCCGGCACGCCCAAGTCCCGATAAAACAACGGTTCTCGCGTCTGCGTCACGATCATGCCATAGATGGCCTCAATGGTGCCGCGCAGGGGTGCCCGGGGTTTCCTGAAGTGATTGAACGGCCAAAGCATTGTGGGTTCCGCAAGCGAGCCCCAAGGTTGGTGTCTTGGGCGCCCGCGCATGTTGCAATCCAGCGTGCTGCCCGGTACGTCAACGCCTCACCCGATGCAAGGGGACGGGACCATTTCCGCAATGATTGAGCCGATCCAGACACGTTCACAGACATGCTCTCCGCGCGGCCTGACGGCACGCTGGCGAGGTCTGCGTACGGCTGCCGCCATTGCCCTGGTATGTGCGGCGCTGGGCGGCTGCGCCGGCGAGCAGTTCCAGAAGGGCTACGTCCTGCCGCCCGGCGCGCTTGAGCAAATTCCGATCGGCGCGAGCCAGGATCAGGTGCTGATCGTGATGGGCACCCCATCCACGGTCGCAACCCTCAGCGGCGAGGTCTTCTATTACATCTCGCAGCGCTCCTCGCGTCCGGTCGCATTCATGAACGAGCAGGATCGTCGACCAGCGTGTCATCGCGATCTATTTCGACAAGAACCGCCAGGTGCGAAAGCTCGCCAATTACGGGCTGCAGGACGGCAGGATCTTCGACTTCATCAGCCGCACCACGCCGACATCAGGCCAGGAGGTCAACTACGTGGCGCCGCTGTTCAAGGCGCTTAACGTCGGCCAGGGTAACTAAGACGATCACAAGAACGAAGCGCGTCGTGAGGCGCGAACGCGAGCTGATCCCTTTCCGCTCATGCTTCAATTAAAAAACCCCGCGGCTTGCACCGCGGGGTTTTTGTTTTTGATTGCGTACCGGCTCAGTGCGCCAGAATCGCCAGCAGCAGCAGTGCCACGATGTTGGTGATCTTGATCATCGGGTTGACGGCAGGACCCGCCGTATCCTTGTAGGGATCGCCGACGGTATCGCCGGTCACCGCGGCCTTGTGGGCGTCCGAGCCCTTGCCGCCGTAATGGCCGTCTTCGATGTACTTCTTGGCGTTGTCCCAGGCGCCGCCGCCCGAGGTCATCGAGATCGCGACGAACAGGCCGGTCACGATCACGCCGAGCAACATCGCACCGACGGCCGAGAATGCCGCCGACTTGCCGGCTGCGCCGCCGCCTGCAATGCCGAAAATGACAAAATAGACGAAGATCGGCGACAGCACCGGCAGCAGCGACGGAATGATCATTTCCTTGATCGCCGCCTTGGTCAGGATGTCGACCGCCTTGCCGTAGTCCGGCTTATCGGTGCCCTGCATGATGCCGGGCTTTTCGCGGAACTGACGCCGCACTTCCTCGACGATCGCGCCGGCCGCACGGCCGACCGCGGTCATGCCCATCGCACCGAACAGATACGGCAGCAGGCCGCCAAACAGCAGGCCGACCACGACGTAGGGATTGTTCAGCGAGAAGTCGGGCAGCACGCCCTGGAAGTACGGGTACTTCGCGGCATTGGCGATGAAGAATTTGAGGTCTTCATTATAGGCCGCAAACAGCACCAGCGCGCCGAGACCGGCGGAGCCGATCGCATAGCCCTTGGTGACGGCCTTGGTGGTGTTGCCGACCGCGTCGAGCGCGTCGGTCGCCTTGCGGACTTCCTTGGGCAGGCCGGCCATTTCGGCAATGCCGCCGGCATTGTCGGTGACCGGGCCGAAGGCGTCGAGCGCCACGATCATGCCGGCCAGCGCCAGCATCGTGGTGGTCGCAATCGCGATGCCGAACAGACCGGCAAGGCTGTAGGTCACGAGAATGCCGGCGATGATCACCAGCGCCGGACCGGCGGTGGATTCCATCGAGATCGCCAGACCCTGAATCACGTTGGTGCCGTGACCGGTGACCGACGACGCCGCAATCGACTTCACCGGGCGATATTCGGTGCCGGTGTAGTATTCGGTGATCCAGATGATCAGGCCGGTAACGACGAGC
>CAWBPE010000024.1:0-93575 GCA_963790595.1 uncultured Alphaproteobacteria bacterium
GAATTCACCCCTCCGCCCGTTTGTCCCGCTAGCGAATCCCCGCCATAAGGAGCACCACCAATGTCCGCCACTGCCCTGCGTATCGTCGAAGGATCCTCCATGGACAAGACCAAGGCCCTGTCCGCCGCGCTCTCCCAGATCGAGCGCCAGTTCGGCAAGGGCTCGGTGATGAAGCTGGGCAAGAACGACCGCTCGATGGATATCGAGACCATTTCCTCGGGCTCGCTCGGGCTCGACATCGCGCTCGGCGTCGGCGGCCTGCCGAGGGGCCGGGTGGTCGAAATTTACGGGCCGGAATCCTCCGGCAAGACCACGCTGGCGCTGCACACGGTGGCCGAAGGCCAGAAGAAGGGCGGCATCTGCGCCTTCATCGATGCCGAACACGCGCTCGATCCGGTCTATGCCCGCAAGCTCGGCGTCAATATCGACGAACTCCTGATCTCGCAGCCCGACACCGGCGAACAGGCGCTGGAAATCTGCGACACGCTGGTGCGCTCCGGCGCGGTCGACGTGCTGGTGGTCAATTCGGTCGCGGCGCTGGTGCCGAGCGCCGAACTCGAAGGCGAGATGGGCGATGCGCTGCCCGGCCTGCAGGCGCGGCTGATGAGCCAGGCGCTGCGCAAGCTCACCGCCTCGATCAACAAATCCAACACCATGGTGATCTTCATCAACCAGATCCGGATGAAGATCGGCGTGATGTACGGCTCGCCGGAAACCACCACCGGCGGCAACGCGCTGAAATTCTACGCCTCGGTCCGCCTCGACATCCGCCGCATCGGCGCCATCAAGGAGCGCGACGAGGTGGTCGGCAACCAGACCCGCGTCAAGGTGGTGAAGAACAAGCTGGCGCCGCCGTTCAAGCAGGTCGAATTCGACATCATGTATGGCGAGGGCGTCTCCAAGATGGGCGAAATCCTCGATCTCGGCGTCAAGGCCGGCATCGTCGAAAAATCCGCCGCCCGTTTGTCCCGCTAGCGAATCCCCGCCATAAGGAGCACCACCCAATGTCCGCCACTGCGCTGCGTATCGTCGAAGGATCCTCCATGGACAAGACCAAAGCCCTGTCCGCCGCGCTCTCCCAGATCGAGCGCCAGTTCGGCAAGGGCTCGGTGATGAAGCTGGGCAAGAACGACCGCTCGATGGATATCGAGACCATCTCCTCCGGCTCGCTCGGGCTTGATATTGCGCTCGGCGTCGGCGGCCTGCCGAGGGGCCGGGTGGTGGAGATTTACGGGCCGGAATCCTCGGGCAAGACCACGCTGGCGCTGCATACGGTGGCCGAGGGCCAGAAGAAGGGCGGCATCTGCGCCTTCATCGATGCCGAACATGCGCTCGATCCGGTCTATGCGCGCAAGCTCGGCGTCAATATCGATGAACTGCTGATCTCGCAGCCCGACACCGGCGAGCAGGCGCTGGAAATCTGCGACACGCTGGTGCGCTCGGGTGCGGTCGACGTGCTGGTGATCGATTCGGTCGCGGCGCTGGTGCCGAAGGCCGAACTCGAAGGCGAGATGGGCGATGCGCTGCCGGGCCTGCAGGCGCGGCTGATGAGCCAGGCGCTGCGCAAGCTCACCGCTTCGATCAACAAATCCAACACCATGGTAATCTTCATCAACCAGATCCGGATGAAGATCGGCGTGATGTACGGCTCGCCGGAAACCACCACCGGCGGCAATGCGCTGAAATTCTATGCCTCGGTGCGCCTCGATATCCGCCGCATCGGCGCGATCAAGGAGCGCGACGAAGTGGTCGGCAACCAGACCCGCGTCAAGGTGGTGAAGAACAAGCTGGCGCCGCCGTTCAAGCAGGTCGAATTCGACATCATGTATGGCGAGGGCGTCTCCAAGATGGGCGAAATCCTCGATCTCGGCGTCAAGGCCGGCATCGTCGAGAAATCCGGCGCCTGGTTCTCCTATGACAGCCAGCGCCTGGGCCAGGGCCGCGAGAACTCCAAGGCGTTCCTCAAGGCCAATCCCGACATGACCGCGAAGATCGAAGTCGCGATCCGCCAGAATTCCGGCCTGATCGCCGAACAGATCCTGGCCGGCTCGCCCGAGCGTGACGCCGAGGGCGAAGAGGAGCCCGCGGAGGATTGATCTTTTCCGGGCTTGAGCCGATAGACTCAAGTTCCGACACAAGCGGGCGCTGAGGACGTTGAGTTGCCGACGTTCCCGGTGCCCGTTTTTGTTTTTCCCGATGATGTAGCGGGACTCAATTAACGACCAAGCTTTGATCGCGCCTTAGTGGTGTGTGCATGCCGTTCTTTGTTTACATCCTCGCGAGCAAACAAAATGGGACATTGTACGTCGGTGTCGTGTCACCAACAATCTCACGCGGCGGTTATTGGAGCACAATGCCGGGCTTGTTCCGGGCTTCACGCGCAAATACGGAATAGACTTGTTTACTTCGTGTGCGCTGCTGATCCGGGGTCCATACCAGACGATAGGTGGGTCCCGGCTCTGCGGTGCATCGTGTAGGACGCTGCACCGCGTCCGGGACACGAGAATTTGCGAAACCTGCTATTCCGCCGCCTGCGCATATTCCTCGATCGGCGGGCACGAGCACACCAGATTGCGGTCGCCATGGACGTTGTCGACGCGGCCCACCGGACACCAGTATTTATCGGTGCGTGAGGTGCCGGCCGGGAAACAGCCCTCGGCGCGCGTGTAGGCGCGGGCCCAGGCATCGTCGGCAATGTCGTGCACGGTGTGCGGCGCGTGGCGCAGCGGCGAGGCTTCGACCTTCCAGCGGCCGCTTTCGATTTCGGTAATCTCGCGCCGGATTGCGATCATGGCCTCGCAAAACCGGTCCAGCTCCGCTTTGCTCTCGGATTCCGTCGGCTCGATCATCAGCGTGCCCGGCACCGGGAAACTCATGGTCGGGGCGTGGAAGCCGTAATCGATCAGCCGCTTGGCGATATCGTCGACGGTGACGCCGCTGGAGGCCTTCAGCGGGCGGGGATCGACGATGCATTCATGTGCGACGCGGCCCTTGGCGTTGCGATAGAGCACCGGAAAATGCGGATCGAGTTTGGTGGCGATGTAATTGGCGTTGAGGATCGCGACCTCGGTCGCGCGCGTAAGACCTTCGCCGCCCATCATCAGAATGTAGATGTAGGAAATGGTCAGGATCGACGCCGAACCGAACGGCGCGGCCGATACCGGCCCGACCGGCTGAGCTGCGCCATCGCCAACGCCATGTCCGGGCAGGAATGGCTTGAGATGCGCCTTGACGCCGATCGGTCCCATGCCGGGTCCGCCGCCGCCATGCGGAATGCAAAAAGTTTTGTGCAGGTTGAGATGGCTGACATCGGCGCCGTAATCGCCGGGCCGCGACAGCCCGACCTGCGCATTCATGTTGGCGCCGTCGAGATAGACCTGCCCGCCATGGCCATGCACGATGTCGCAAATCTCGCTTATGTGCTCCTCGAATACGCCGTGGGTCGAGGGATAGGTGATCATGATGGCGGCGAGATTATTCGCGTGCTGCGCCGCCTTGGTCTTGAGATCGCCGACATCGACGTCGCCGCGCGCGTCACAGGCCACCACCACGACCTCCATGCCCACCATGCTGGCCGAAGCCGGATTGGTGCCGTGCGCGGAGGAGGGGATCAGGCATACGTTGCGATGCGGCTCGCCGCGCGCGGCGTGATAGCCACGAATTGCCAGCAGCCCGGCATATTCGCCCTGCGCGCCGGAATTCGGCTGCAGCGAGATCGCGTCATAGCCGGTGATATCGCACAGCCATTGTTCCAGCCGCGCAAACAGCGCGTGATAGCCCTGCGCCTGCGCGCGCGGCGCGAACGGATGCAGCGCGCCGAATTCGGGCCAGGTCAGCGGGATCATCTCGGAGGTGGCGTTGAGCTTCATGGTGCAGGAGCCCAGCGGAATCATCGCGCGGTCGAGCGCGAGATCGCGGTCCGAGAGCTTGCGCATATAGCGCAACAGCTCGGTTTCGGAGCGATGCGCGTGGAACACCGGATGGGTGAGGAAAGCGCTGGCGCGCTTCAATGCCGCGGGCAGCGCGTCACGCGTCTCGGCTTCGACATCGGCGTAAGTCAGTTCGCCGTCAAAAGCCCACCACACGGCTTCGATAATCTCCGGCGTGGTGGTCTCGTCCAGCGCAATGCCGAGTGTGCCCTTGCCGATGTTCAGGTTGATGTTCTCGGCCAGCGCACGCGCGACAACAGCGCTTTGCTTGTCGCCGACATTGACCGTCACGGTATCGAAGAAGGTTTCGGACTTCGGCGCAAAGCCGAGCTTGCGCAGTCCCGCCGCCAGCACGGTCGCGCGGCGATGCACTTGGCGGGCGATATGGGTCAGCCCCTCCGGGCCGTGATAGACCGCATACATCGAGGCGATCACGGCCAGCAGCACCTGCGCGGTGCAGATGTTGGACGTGGCCTTCTCGCGGCGGATATGCTGCTCGCGGGTTTGCAGCGCGAGCCGATAGGCCGGCTGCCCGCGCGAATCGATCGACAGGCCCACAATACGTCCGGGCAGCGAGCGCTTCAGCGCGTCGCGCACCGCCATATAGGCCGCGTGCGGGCCGCCATAGCCCATCGGCACGCCAAACCGCTGCGCCGATCCGATCGCGATGTCGGCGCCGAGTTCGCCCGGTGACGCCAACAGCGTCAGCGCCAGCAAATCCGCGGCGACAACCGCCAGCGCGCCCTTGGCGTGCAGCGTAGAGATGGCCGGGCGCAGATCGCGCACCGCGCCCGATGTGCCCGGATATTGCAGCAGCGCGCCGAACACATCGGCGCGGTCGAGATCGGCGAGGGGATCGCCGACAATCAAGGTCCATCCCAGCGGCTCGGCGCGGGTGCGCAGCACCGCCAGCGTCTGCGGATGCACTTCAACATCGACAAAGAAGGATTTTGTTTTGGCGCTCGCGGCGCGCTCGGCCAGCGCCATCGCTTCGGCGGCCGCGGTGCCCTCGTCGAGCAGCGAGGCATTGGCCACATCAAGACCGCTGAGATCGCAGATCATGGTCTGGAAATTGAACAGCGCCTCCAGCCGGCCCTGGCTGATCTCCGGCTGATACGGCGTGTAAGCGGTGTACCAGGCCGGATTTTCCAGGATGTTGCGCTGGATCACGGCCGGCAAAATCGTGCCGGAATAGCCCTGGCCGATCAGCGAGGTGAAGACCTGGTTCTGAGACGCCAGTTCTTTCATATGCGCGAGCGCTTCGGTTTCGCTCAAGGGTGCACCGAGATCGAGCGGCTTGGTTTGCCGGATCGGCGACGGCAGCGTCTGCGCCATCAATTCGCCGAGGCTCTTGGCGCCCACGGTCTCCAGCATCGCCGCGACATCGCGGGGCGAGGGGCCGATATGGCGGCGCACGAAATTGGTGGCGGGTTCGACGAAGTTACGGTGCGCGGTCATGGTCATGTCCTCAAGCCGTGTGTGCCTTGTAGGCGGCCTCATCCATCAGGCCGCCGAGTTCGCTTTTGTCAGCGATCTTCAATTTGAAAAACCACGCCTTGCCAGCGGCGTCGGAATTGACCAATGCGGGCTCGGCGGCGAGCGCGTCGTTCACTTCCAGGACTTCGCCCGAGATCGGCGCGTAGACGTCGGAGGCCGCCTTGACGGATTCAACCACGGCGGCGGCTTCGGCTTTCTTGAGGCTGCGGCCGACCTTCGGCAGTTCGACGAACACGACATCGCCGAGCTGTGATTGCGCATAATCCGTGACGCCGATGGTGGCGATATCGCCCTCGATGCGGAGCCATTCGTGATCGGTGGTGAACAGCGTGGTCATGACGGATCCTTCAGCGTTTGTAATTGTTGGCAACGAAAGGCATCGACGATATCTGCAGCGGCAGGCGCTGTCCGCGCAGTTCGGCGAATACCCGCCCGCCCATCGTGGCATGCGATGACGACAGGTAGCCCATTGCGACGGGTGCATTGAGGCTCGGGCCGAAGCTGCCCGAGGTGACCGAACCGATTTGTTCGGTCGATGTTTCATCCGCGAATAACGGCGCGCCCTCGCGCACCGGGGCGCGGCCTTCGGGCTTCAATCCGACGCGGCGCTGCGGCGCGCCCACCTCAAGTTGCGCGAGAATCTTTTCGGCGCCGGCGAAACCACCGGCGCGGGCGCCGCCAGTGCGGCGGCTCTTCTGGATCGACCATTCCAGCGCGCCCTCTACCGGCGTGGTCGAGGTGTCGATGTCGTGGCCATACAGGCAAAGCCCGGCCTCGAGCCGCAGGCTGTCGCGCGCGCCAAGCCCGATCGGCAGCACGTCATGATCTGATAGCAAGGCCCGGGCGAGCGATTCGGCTTGTTGTGCAGGTACTGAAATCTCAAAACCGTCCTCGCCGGTATAGCCCGAGCGCGACACGAAGCAGTCGATATTGCCGATGCTGTGCGGGCCGGCATCCATGAAGCGCATCACGCTCACTTCAGCGCAAAACTCCGCCAGCGCCGATTCGGCCTTTGGTCCTTGCAGCGCGATCAGCGCCCGATCGGCCAGCGGCACGATCTCGCAAACATCCGACAGATGCGCGCGCAGATGCGCTTCATCGTCGGCCTTGCAGGCGGCGTTCACCACCAGAAACAGATGGCTGCCGAAATTCGCGACCATCAGATCGTCGAGAACGCCACCGGTATCGTTGGTGAACTGGGCGTAGCGCTGCCGTCCCGGCGCAACCGCAAGGATGTCCTGCGGCACCAGCCGTTCCAGTGCCAAAGCAGCATCTTCGACCTTGCCGGATTTGGGCCGCAACTCGATCTGGCCCATATGGGACACATCAAAGAGACCGGCGGCGGTTCGCGTATGCAGATGTTCCCGCAGTACGCCGGCCGGGTATTGCACCGGCATGTCATAGCCGGCGAACGGCACCATCTTGCCGCCGCTTGCGACGTGCAAAGCATGCAAAGGCGTGCGTTTCAACGGGGATTGAGCTGCAGATTGGTCTGAAGGTTGATCTTGGCGCGCAAGCATCACGGGGCCCTCGCGGTTTTGCGGGGGTGATTCCCCGAAAACCTGTCGAAGCCCCATCTGTCGCTGTGCCTGAGAGTATTATCCCGTCGGCGGACACGTCAGGGATTAGGCCCTTCGGCGTCTCTTTCCAGATGCTAGCGAGTCACGCGGTTCGTTTGCCTGAGAGTTTCCGGGGCGGTTGCTCCTTCGGCGCCGGCGTCTAAGCCGATCTCTCCCGACGTGACTGTCTTGAACGGGTGGGAGAAAACCACGGCCGGACCCGGGCTGTCAACGCGGCCGCGGCCTCTCTCACAGGTTTTGAGCGGATGCGGCAAGTCCATGATCCCAAATCCATATCTTGCACACTTTCTGGACAGCTTGGGCTCGCTTGTCTAAAAGCGGTGCGGCTGGCGGTGGCGCGCCAAATGACAGAAAAATAACCGGGGTTCCCAAGTGATTCCCGGCTGATTCCCGACGGTTTTGCGATTGGATGGACATGAGCGGCGTTAACGAAATCAGGTCGACATTCCTGAACTACTTTGCCGAAAACGGTCACGAGATCGTGCCGTCGTCGCCGCTGGTGCCGCGCAACGACCCGACGCTGATGTTCACCAATGCCGGCATGGTGCAGTTCAAGAACGTCTTCACCGGCGTCGAGAAGCGCCCCTATCAGCGCGCGACTACTTCGCAGAAATGCGTGCGCGCCGGCGGCAAGCACAACGACCTCGACAATGTCGGCTATACCGCGCGGCATCACACGTTTTTCGAGATGCTCGGCAATTTCTCGTTCGGCGACTACTTCAAGGACCGCGCGATCGAACTGGCCTGGAATCTGGTCACCAAAGAGTTCGGCCTGCCGAAAGATAAGCTCACGGCCACGGTCTACATCGACGACGACGAGGCGTTCAATCTCTGGAAGAAGATCGCGGGGCTCCCTGAATCTCGCATCATCCGCATCGCCGGTTCGGACAATTTCTGGCAGATGGGCGACACCGGCCCGTGCGGACCGTGCTCGGAAATCTTCTACGACCATGGCGACAAGATCTGGGGCGGACCGCCGGGCTCGCTTGAGCAGGACGGCGACCGCTTCATCGAGATCTGGAATCTCGTGTTCATGCAATACGAGCAGACAGCACCCGGCGTGCGCAATCCCCTACCAAAACCGTCGATCGATACCGGCGCGGGCCTCGAGCGCGTCGCTGCGGTCCTTCAAGGCAAGCACGACAATTACGACATCGACCTGTTTGTCGCGCTGATCCGCGCCATCTCGGAACTGACCGGTGCGGATCCGCAGGGCGAGCAGAAGGCCTCGCTGCGCGTGATCGCCGATCATTTGCGCGCCTCGTCATTCCTGATCGCCGACGGTGTGCTGCCCTCGAATGAGGGCCGCGGCTACGTGCTGCGCCGGATCATGCGCCGCGCGATGCGCCATGCGCAGTTGCTCGGCGCCAAAGATCCGCTGATGTATCGCTTGGTGTGGGCGCTGGTTCGCGAGATGGGTCAGGCCTATCCGGAACTGGTGCGTGCGGAAAACCTGATCGAGGAAACGCTGCGGCTGGAAGAAACCCGCTTCCGCAAGACACTGGAGCGCGGCCTCACGATTCTCGACGAAAAGAGCGCCACCCTCAAAAAAGGCGACATGTTCGACGGCGACACGGCGTTCACGCTGTACGACACCTATGGCTTTCCGCTCGATCTCACACAGGATGCGCTGCGCAACCGCGGCATCTCCGTCGACATCGCGTCCTTTACCGATGCGATGGATCAACAGCGCGCCAAGGCGCGCGCCGCATGGGCCGGATCGGGCGATACCGCGAGCGAGAACGTCTGGTTTCCGCTGCGCGAGAAACTCGGCGCGACTGAATTCCTGGGCTACGAGACCGAGACCGCGGAGGGCGTCGTTTCGGCGCTGGTCAGGGATGGCAAGGACATCGAGAGCCTGAAAACCGGCGAGAGCGGCGCGATCGTCCTGAACCAGACGCCGTTTTATGCGGAGTCCGGCGGCCAGGTCGGCGATACCGGCGTGTTGACCGGCGAGGGCGTGCGCTTCCGCGTCACCGATACGCAGAAGAAAGCTGGCGATCTCTTTGTGCATCTTGGCACGGTCGAACAAGGCACGCTCAAATCGGGCATGGCGCTGTTGCTCGAAGTCGACCACGCCAGACGTTCGTCGATCCGCGCCCATCACTCCGCGACGCATCTGTTGCATGAAGCGTTGCGGCAGGTGCTCGGCGATCATATTGCGCAGCGCGGCTCATTGGTGGCGCCGGATCGCCTGCGCTTCGACTTCGTGCATCAGAAGCCGATTACGTCAGAAGAATTAAGCCGCGTCGAAGACATCGCCAACGCGGTGGTGCTGGAGAATGACGAGGTCACCACGCGGTCGATGGCGGTGGATGACGCCCGCGACGCCGGCGCGCGCGCGCTGTTCGGCGAGAAATATGGCGACGAGGTCCGCGTGGTCTCGATGGGCAAGACCGCACGCGATCATGGCGCCAACGCGCTCGGCTGGTCGGTTGAACTGTGCGGCGGCACGCATGTAAGGCGTACCGGCGATATCGGCCTGATCTCGATCACCGGCGAAAGCGCGGTCTCTTCGGGCGTGCGCCGCATCGAGGCGCTGACCGGAAACCATGCGCGCAAGCACGCCAACGATACCATCGCGCTTGCCAAAACGGCGGCATCCGAATTGCGCACCACGCTCGACGACATGCCGGCGCGGATCGCCGCTCTGATGGAAGAGCGCAAGAAACTCGAGCGCGATCTGTCGGACGCCCGCAAGAAGCTGGCGATGGGCGGCGGCGCTGCAGCATCGAACGGCGCGGCCGCGGCGACATCAGGCGTTCGCGAAGTCGGCAACGTCAAGCTGATGGCGCGTGCGGTCGAAGGCATCGAGATGAAGGATCTCAAGAGCCTCGCCGATGACGGCAAGAAGCAACTTGGATCGGGCGTGGTCGCGATCGTCGGCGTCACCGGCGACGGCAAGGCCGGCGTCGTCGTCGGCGTCACCGCCGATCTCACCTCGCGTTACAACGCGGTGGATCTGGTGCGGGTCGCTTCCGAAGCGCTCGGCGGCAAGGGTGGCGGCGGGCGCCCCGACATGGCGCAGGCCGGCGGACCCGATGGGACCAAGGCCGATGCGGCGTTGGCAGCGATCGAAAAGGCGATGGCGGGCGCGTGATGCAGGCCTTTCGCTAGAGTAATTCCAAAGCTCCATCCTTCGAGACGCCATGCTGCGCATGGCTTCTCAGCATGAGGTCCGAGCCTGGATGAGATATCAGATCCTCATGGTGAGGAGCGCGTCGGAGTTTATCATCGGGCCGCGCTTCGCGCCGACCCGTTGGCGCGTCTCGAACCATGAAGCCACCGCAATGAGCGAACCGAAAAAAGCGCTAACCCTTGCGCAGGAAAACGTAGTCCGCGGAGTAGGGCGCGCTGGAGAAGGTACCGGCCTTGTCGCAGGCGCCTTCGAGCTTGCCGCCCTTGGTGTTGATCCGCTGCACGGTGGTGACGCCGGTGAGGACGCCGCTGCCGCGCTGGGACGCCACACTGAGCTTCAGCCAGGCGATATCATTGCCTGTGGCGCCCGGGGCATTGCCGATGACCTTTCCGACCACGGCACTGCCATCGCTATGTTCCCAGTTCGGTCCGGCATAGTGCCGGCCGATGGTCTTGCCGTCGACCAGCAAGGTCGCGATCGGCTCGCGGAACGCCCAGGCCGTTTTACCATCGGTGCCTGCTTTGCACTCATAGACCTGCGCGCCTTCGGCGTGGGTGCTGAGCACCACAGCCTCGCCCGGCGCCGCGATGGAATCGGGAAGTGTGGTCTCGGCGGCGAATGCGCTCACGCATGAGCCCGACAGCAACAGTAGTGCAAGCGCAGTAGTTCTTGCGAACGGCATGGTCATGTTTCCTAATTTTCCTCATTGCCTGCGACGAACGCGAAGCGTTCGCGCAAGGGAGCAAGGCGGCGGCGAAGCAATCCATACTCCATGGATTGCTTCGCCGCGCTCACAATGACGAGACCAATTTTCGTGACTTGTACTTACGCCATCGCCTTGGTCAGGTTTTCTGCGACCTTGTCGAGGAAGCCGGTGGTGGAGAGCCAGCGCTGGTCGGCGCCGACCAGCAAGGCCAGATCCTTGGTCATGTAGCCGGATTCAACGGTATCGACGCAGACCTTCTCGAGGGTCTTGGAGAACTTCGCCAAGGCCTCGTTGTTGTCGAGCTTGGCGCGGTGCGACAGGCCCTGGGTCCAGGCGAAGATCGACGCGATCGAGTTGGTCGAGGTCTCCTTGCCTTTCTGGTGTTCGCGGTAGTGCCGCGTCACCGTGCCATGGGCGGCCTCGGCCTCGACGGTCTTGCCGTCCGGCGTCATCAGTACCGAGGTCATCAGGCCGAGCGAGCCATAGCCCTGCGCAACCGTGTCGGACTGCACGTCGCCGTCGTAGTTCTTACAGGCCCAGACGTAGCCGCCCGACCACTTCAGCGCGGAGGCGACCATGTCGTCGATCAGGCGATGTTCGTAGGTCAGGTTCTTGGCCTCGAACTGTTTCTTGAAGTCCTTTTCGTAGATTTCCTCGAAGATATCCTTGAAGCGCCCGTCATAGACTTTCAGGATGGTGTTCTTGGTCGACAGGTACACCGGATAGCCACGGTTGAGACCGTAGGTCAGCGAAGCCCGGGCGAAATCGCGGATCGAATCGTCGAGGTTGTACATGCTCATGGCAACGCCGGAGCCGGGCGTCTTGAACACCTCGCGTTCGATCACGGTGCCGTCCTCGCCGACGAATTTCATCGTCAGCGTGCCCTTGCCGGGAAACTTGATGTCGGTGGCGCGGTATTGGTCGCCGTAAGCGTGGCGGCCGATGATGATCGGCTTGGTCCAGCCCGGCACCAGCCGCGGCACGTTCTTGCAGATGATCGGTTCGCGGAAGATCACGCCGCCGAGGATGTTGCGGATGGTGCCGTTCGGCGACTTCCACATTTCCTTGAGGCCGAATTCCTTCACCCGGGCTTCGTCCGGGGTGATGGTGGCGCATTTGACGCCGACGCCGACCTTCTTGATCGCATGGGCGGCGTCGATGGTGACCTGATCGTTGGTCTTGTCGCGGTATTCCATCCCGAGGTCGAAATACTGCAGTTCGACGTCAAGGAAGGGGTTGATCAGCTTGTCCTTGATGTACTGCCAGATGATCCGGGTCATCTCGTCGCCATCGAGTTCGACGACGGGGTTGGTCACCTTGATTTTTGCCATGGAGATCGGGCCTTTTTGGAATAGCGCGTTTCGGGATGGGTACACCCGCGCTATAGCACCGCAAACGCCCTGGCGAAAGCCAAGGCGTTATGCAGTTTCGCGGCAGCTGCGGCGTTCGGGTGATCGGGGAAGCCGCCTTCGCCGCGGTGCCGCGTTTTCGCCCGGCGTCAGCGGCAGAGCCGCGAACCCGGCTTGGCGCAAGCGTGGCCACAACGCCGCAGGCCTGCGATATTCCGGCATCTCGAGGCTGCGATCGATTGAGGTTCGACCGAGATCAAAAAGACTGTCACTAAGCCGATTATATTGCTTGAGAAATTCTGCCAGACAGGCAAACGAATAGCCTTGCCGCTGAGGTGTTAAATCAGATCCTTCGGAACTTGATTCAAAGCCTTCAGACCTTAAATCAGAAAGTGAAGTGAGATGTCCGGCTCGGGCACCGACAAGACCAAATCAGGCGTCACGCTCGCCGGACCCGTCGTCATTCTGGTCGAGCCGCAGCTCGGCGAGAACATCGGCATGGCCGCGCGCGCGATGGGCAATTTCGGGCTGACGCGGCTGCGCATCGTCAACCCGCGCGACGGCTGGCCCAATGTCCACGCCCGGCGCGCCGCTTCCGGCGCCGACCATATTCTGGATCATGTCGAGCTGTTCGATACGGTCGAGCAGGCGGTCGCCGATTGCACGCTGTTGTTTGCCACCACGGCCCGCGCCCACGATCAGGCCAAGCCGGTGGTAGCGCCCGGAAGCCGCCGCGACCGAGATGACGGCGGCAGATCGCCGGCGGCGGCACGGTCGGCATCCTGTTCGGCCGCGAACGTTACGGCCTGCAGAACGAGGAGGTCGCGCTGGCCGACCGCATCATGACGTTTCCGGTCAATCCCGGCTTTGCCTCGCTCAATCTGGCGCAGGCGGTGCTGCTGGTCGGCTATGAATGGTTCAAGCTCGCCACCTCGGGCGCGCTGCCGTTCGGGATGCCCGAACGCTCCGAGCGCGCCTCGCAGCACCAGATGCAGGCCTTCTTCGACAATCTGGTGCGCGAGCTCGACAAGGTCGAATTCCTGCGCCCGGCGGAGAAGCGCGAGACCATGCTGGTCAATCTGCGCAATATCTTTACCCGGATGGAGCCGACCAAGCAGGACATGCACACGCTGCACGGCGTGGTGATGGCGATCGCCGAGGGGCGCAAGGGGCCGGCCAAGGGCGGCGTGCTCGATGGCGAACAGGCCACCCGGCTGCGCGCGCTTTTGGCTGAACACGGGCAGGGCGCATTGCCGTCGGAAAGCGGCACGGTGCGCGGGATCGCGCGGCTATTGCGGCGAAATCCGACCGACGCCGAACGTATCCTGTGGCAGGCGCTGACCACCGATCGCCGCTTCGCCGGACAGTTCAAGCGCCAGACCCCGGTCGGCCGCCATATTCCCGACTTCGTCTCGTTCGTGGTCCGGGTCGCGATCGAACTGGTCAATCCCGAAGAGTCTGAGGTGATTGTCAGCGATCGCGCCTCGCGCCAAGCGTGGTTGGAGGCACGCGGATACCGAGTGGTGAAGATGGCCGTTGCGGATGTCGAGCGTGATCTCGCGGTTGAACTCGACCGGCTTGAAGCCAGTTTGCCAACTCTTCCCTAGGCTGCCTTCCCTAGGCGCGTCGCTTCGGGATTCCGCGGCAAGCTGTCGCTTTGCAGCGACCAATCCCTGTGATTTTCTCGCCGCCGCCGGGATTAAGTCATGCGGCTGAGTGTTCAACAAAAACAAAACATAAAAAGGGAGGCCAATACATGCGTCTTTTCGGGCTTGGGCTATTCGTTTCCGCGTCGGTTTTCGTCGCAGCACCCGCCACCGCGCAGACGCCGGCCTCCGGGCCGATCGACGTGCCCGCCAAAACCATCCAGGTGCCGAGCACGGTTAGTCCGCAACTGCAGAAGATCATCGCGATGCCGCTGCGGTCGAACTGGAATCTCCTGCCCAAGACCGGCGAGGAGTGGAAGCCGGTGGCGGACGCGGGCGCGGCGGCGCTGGTCAAGAACGTGCCGGGCATGCTGGAGCGGCTCAAGGTCAAGGTCGAGAAGACCACCATCGACGGCGTGCGGGCCTATATCGTCACGCCCGAGACGGTCGCGCCGGAAAACCGCAACCGCCAGCTGATCCACATGCATGGCGGCTGCTACGTTCTCAACCCGGGCGACGCCGGGTTGCCGGAGGCGATCTTCATGGCCGGCTTCGGCCACATCAAGGTGATCTCGGTCGATTATCGCATGCCGCCCGAAGCATCGTTCCCGGCGGCGCTCGATGACGGCATCGCGGTCTGGAAGGCGGCCCTGAAGACGACGAACCCCAAGAACATGGCGATCTTCGGCACCTCGGCCGGCGGCGCGCTGACGCTTGAAATGGTGCTGAAGGCCAAGGAACTCGGGCTGCCGCTGCCGGGGGCGATCGCGCCGGGCACGCCGATGTCGGACGTCACCAAGGTCGGCGACACGTTCTACACGAACGCGATGCTGGACAATGTTCTGGTCTCGCCGGATGGCTTCTGTGACGCGGGCGCCAAGGTTTACGCCAACGGCCGCGACCTGAAGGATCCGATGCTGTCACCGGTGTACGGCGACATGACGGGTTTTCCGCCGACCATCCTGACATCAGGCACCCGCGATCTCCTGCTGAGCAACACGGTTCGCGTTCACCGCAAGCTTCGTCAGGCGGGCGTCGAGGCCCAGCTTCAGGTCTATGAAGGGATGTCGCACGCGCATTACATCCGCGACGACACCGCGCCGGAGTCAAAGGAAGTGTTCGAGGAAATCGCAGGGTTCTTCGACAAGCATCTCGGAAAGTAGAGAGAGCAGGGTAACTGGCTGATGGCCGTTCAGACGGCCATCAACTCCTTCGGCGTGTTGCCGGCGCGTTTCGGCTTCTTCAATTTTGAAGGCACGAACAGCGAGCCCGCGGCCAGTCCCGCGGTGTCCGCAACGCCGGGATCGCGCGTTACCATGGCCGCCACGATGGCGCCGTCCATCAAGAGACCAAGCTGGTGCGCCAGCACTTCCGGCTCGGCCACGCCCATTTCGTCGGCGAGTTTTTCGATATAGGCCAGAACAACCTTCTTGTGCTTTATCGCAATGGCGCGAAGCTGCTTCTGGTCTTTGTCGTGTTCGCCGACCGCATTGATGAAGGGGCAGCCGTAAAACCGCTCTTGGCGGAACCAGTCCTTCAGTGCCGGAAAAATCCGCGCCAGTTTTTCCTGGGCGCTGCCGCCGCCAGATTCGATGGCGTCGATGAACCATTCACGCCACTGCTTTCCTTCGGTCTCGAGCACGACGTGCACCAGATTGTTTTTCGATCCGAATAATTTGTAGAGCGTGGTCTTGGCGGTGCCGGCTTCATTGATGATGGCGTCGATGCCGGTCGCATTGATTCCATTCTTGCAGAACAGATGCGTAGCTGCGCTCAGCAATCGCCCGCGCGCGGATTCATCGTCGCCCGCGGCGTGGCCAGCCGCGACGGAACGTGCCTTCGAAGATGCTTTGCCCATGACCTTTGTTAATCCAACTGTATGGTTCGCATCAAGTCGCATCTTTCTGCGACCAAAATAATCGCTCGCAGCAGCAAATGCATCGCGATTGTGCATCGCAGCCCTGATCGTTTTTCAGGCAGCGCGGGCTAAGCGGCTTCATTGTTTCGCGTTTTCCCTCGGGCCATGTCTGGCACGCTTCGTGCAGGATACAGACCGTTCGGTATCCTGCCGCCTAGGGAGAAAATCAATGACCGCGGTCGCTCAAAAAACAGTACTTACAGGTTGCCTCGCCCCGATCGACAAGGACGGGCTGGAGCAATTGATCGTCACCAGCAAGGCCAATCCGAAGGTCATCAAGACCTTGAAATGCAAGACGGTGGCCGAAGGCAAGTTCCGTCACGCCAACTATATCCGCAGCCTGCCGCCTTACATCGTCGACGAGCCGCCGGGTCTTCTCGGCGACGACACCGCGCCCAATCCTTCCGAGGCCTCATTGGCCGCGCTGGGTTCGTGCCTTGCGGTTGGTCTCCACGCCAACGCGGTGCATCGCGGCTGGATCGTCAACAAGCTGGAGCTTCAGCTCGAGGGCGATCTCAATATCACCGCGGTCTGGGGCACCGGCGACGTCAGCGAGAAGCCGGTCGGCTTCACCGATGTGCGGGTCAAGGTCGACATGGTCTGCGAAGGCATTCCGCAAAGCGAGATCGACGCGCTGGTCACGCACGTCAAGAAGTGGTCGCCGGTCGCCAACACTTTCACTCGGCCGGTGAACCTCGAAGTCAGCGCCTGATCGTCCGCGTAGCCAATCGTTCTCGTCGCCAGTCGTTCTCGCAAACCTTCGGTGCGGAGAATCCCATGGGTTCAATAATGGGTTCACTAGCTTTATCGCGGCAGTTGGCCGACGAAGCCCTTGTATCGGCATCGATCGCCGAGCAGGTCGCGACCATCGCGCGTAAAAACCTTGCACCCATGGCGGTGGCGATCGACGAGGGTACGGTCTATCCGGACGAATTGCTGCGGCGCCTCGGCGATGTCGGGGCCTGGAGCAGCCATCAACCAAAGGATGGCGCAGCCGATCTGCGCTGCGCCATTCAATCGATTTCCGCACTCGCCGAAGTCTGCGGCGCGACCGCCTTCATGGCGTGGTGCCAGAACACGCTGGTCTGGTACGCGGCGAATTCCGACAATCCGGCGCTTTCAGCTGGATTTACCGACGGCGTCTCGACCGGAAAAGTTCTCGGCGGCACGGGTCTTTCGAATCCGATGAAGACCTTCTTCGGAATCGAGAAATTCAAGCTGAAGGGCCGCAAGGTCGAAGGCGGCTATGTCGTGCGCGGCGCGCTGCCCTGGGTCTCAAATCTCGGGCCCGATCATTTCTTCGGCACGATCTTCGAGCGCGAAGATGCGCCCGGCGAGATCGCGATGTTTCTCGTCGACTGTTCCGATCCTGCGGTGACGCTGCAGCCCTGCAAACCGTTCCTCGCGATGGACGGCACCGGCACTTATGCCGTGCAATTGCGCGATGTCTTCGTGCCGGATCGTCTCATCCTGGCCGAGAAGGCCGGACCATTCGTGCGGAAAATCCGCGCCGGCTTCATCCTGCTGCAGGCCGGGATGGGCCTCGGGCTGATCCGCGACTGCATCGCGATCATGAACGAAGTCGACGGTCCCTTAGGCCACGTCAATCGCTATCTGCCGCAGCAGCCGTCGGACTTCAACCAACTGCTGTCCGAGCTTGAAGCCGAAACCATGGCGCTCGCGCGCGATCCCTTCAACCCCAGCGACGACTATTGGCGCCGCGTGGTGACACTGCGGCTGCATATCGGCGACGCCAGCGTCGCAGCCGCGCATGCGGCGATGCTTCATTGCGGTGCGCGCGGCTACCTCAAAAGCCATCGCGTGCAGCGCCGGCTGCGCGAGGCCTATTTCGTCGCGATCGTGACGCCGGCCACCAAGCAGCTTCGCAAGATGCTGGCCGACATGTGACTTCTTTCTAAAGAGGATTTCGGACGACCCTAACTACCAACCACAACAGGAGAGGCTGCCATGACGGACGTTCTGATTTCTGCCGGCGAACTCGCCGAACTCTCATCCAAGGAGCCGGTTGTCATCATCGACACCCGAAATCCGGATGCCTACGGCGCGGGACACCTCCCGAACGCCGTGAACGTGCATGAGATCTTCACCTTCCTCGCGACTTCGACGCCGGAAGGTATCCACGAATTGAAGACGAAATTCGCCGACGCGTTCGGCAAGGCCGGGTTGTCGGGCAAGGAAACCGCCGTCATTTACGAGCAGTCGATGAATTCCGGCTTCGGCCAGTCCTGCCGCGGCTATTATCTCCTCACCATGCTCGGCTATCCCAAGGTCAAGGTGCTGGATGGCGGCTTCGACGCCTGGTCCGCCAAGGGCCTGCCGGTCACAACAGCAGTTCCTTCGCCGACGCCGGCTTCCTTCGCGATCGTTCCGGACGCCGCCAAGATCCTGATCGATGCCAAGACCATGCTCGCGGCGGTCGGCAAGCCCGGCATCGCGTTGCTCGACGTGCGTGATGTCGATGAATGGATCGGCGACAGCTCTTCGCCCTACGGCAAGGATTTCTGCCCGCGCAAGGGACGCATCCCCGGCGCCGTCTGGCTCGAATGGTACCGCATGATGAAGCCGACTTCCGAGGGCCAGCGCTTCAAGTCCAAGGACGAGATTTTGGCGGAATGCGCTACCGTCGGCATTTCCGAAAACACGCCGGTCTATCTCTATTGCTTCAAGGGCGCGCGTGCGTCGAACACGTTCCTCGCGCTCAAGAATGCAGGGATTAAGGACGTGCGGATGTATTTCGGCTCTTGGAACGAATGGTCGCGTGATCCTTCGCTGCCGATCGAGGAGGGCTTGCCCACCGAGAGCAAGCTGACCAAAGCCGCCTAATAAAGCGGCACAGAACATGCATGTTTTCATTGCCCGGCTGCTCCCTAGCGGCCGGGCGGTGAAATCCCCTGATGTGGCGGGTTTTGCCTTCAAATCATTTCGTCACCACGTGAGGGAAATGCAGCATGTCCACCTTCGACGATCCCTTTGATGCAGACCGCGCGTTGTCGCGGTCTGGCTGCGTCTGCGGCCAGCATCGCTCTGCGGGTGAACATGACCAGGCCGCGCTGGCGCTGCGCTGCGAACCGGTGCCAACCGAAACCGAACAGCAGCGTTACGAAGGCGTCGTTGCCTCGGCCGTGATGCGCGCGATGTTTCCACGGGATGCGGCGCGCCGCGCGTTCCTGAAATCGGTCGGCGCCTCGACCGCGCTCGCCGCCATTTCGCAATTTTTTCCGATCAAGACCGCGACCGAGGTTTTCGCGGAAGCCGGCGCGCCGGAGAAGAAGGACCTCAAGGTCGGCTTCATCCCGATCACCTGTGCCACCCCGATCATCATGGCGTCGCCGCTTGGTTTCTACGCCAAGCATGGTCTCAACGTCGAAGTGGTGAAGACCGCCGGCTGGGCGGTGGTCCGCGACAAGACCATCAACAAGGAATATGACGCCGCGCACATGCTGGCGCCGATGCCGCTCGCGATTTCGCTGGGGCTTGGCGCGCAGGCGATCCCGTTCGCGGTGCCGGCGATCGAGAACATCAACGGGCAGGGCATCACGCTCGCCATGAAGCACAAGGACAAGCGCGACCCGAAAGACTGGAAGGGCATGAAATTCGCCATTCCGTTCGACTATTCCATGCACAATTATCTGCTGCGCTATTATCTCGCCGAGCACGGCATCGATCCCGATACCGACGTGCAATTGCGCTCGGTGCCGCCGCCGGAGATGGTCGCCAATCTGCGCGCCGACAACATCGACGGCTTCCTCGCGCCCGATAATATCTGCCAGCGCGCGATCTATGACGGCGTCGGTTTCATGCATCTTCTGTCCAAGGAAATCTGGGACGGGCATCCCTGCTGCAGCTTTGCGGCAAGCCGGGAATTCATCACGGGATCGCCCAACAGTTTTGCGGCGCTGACGCGGGCGATCCTCGACGCGACCGCCTACGCCTCGAAGGCCGAAAACCGCAAACAGATTGCCGAAGCCATCGCACCGGCGAACTACATCAATGCGCCGGTCACGGTGCTGGAGCAGGTTCTCACCGGCACCTATGCGGACGGGCTGGGCGGCGTCAAAACCGACACCAAGCGCGTCGATTTCGATCCGTTTCCCTGGCAGTCCTTTGCGGTATGGATGCTCACGCAGATGAAGCGCTGGGGCCAGATCAAGGGCGATGTCGATTACAAGGCAGTGGCCGAGCAGGTCTATCTCGCCACCGACACGCGCAAGGCCATGACCGAGATGGGACTGGCGCCGCCTGCTTCGTCCTACAAATCCTTCGCCGTGATGGGCAAGACCTTCGATCCCGCCATGCCGGAGGATTATCTCAACAGTTTCAAGATCAGGAAGGCGTCGTAGCGGAATGGCGCGACTGGATTCGCAGCGATCGTTTCGGCAAAGGCGGGGATCCCGCCGGGGCGTGGCGTTTAGGCACGGTGGCGGATACTTTCCGCATCCGGTAACATCGGCGGTTGTGGGGCCCGGCCTTCGCCGGGACGACGCGCTGAAAGGCTTAGCTTTGAAAGGCTCGGCGTCATGACGGTCTCCCTCCGTTTTCGCGCGGCGATCGTATCGATCGCGCTGTTTGCGGCTTTCCTCGGCATCTGGCACCTCGCGACGCGCACAAATGGTCCGGTCGCCAGCATGAATCCGGAATATGCCAAGCTGATGGGCCTGACGGCGACACAGGGCAAATCGGCGATGCCGGGTCCGCTCGATGTCGGCGCGAAATTGTGGGAACACCTCAAGCGGCCGTTCTACGACAACGGGCCGAACGACAAGGGCCTCGGCATCCAGCTCGGCTATTCGATCGCGCGGGTCGGGCTCGGCTATTTCCTGGCGGTCATCGTCGCCATTCCGCTCGGCTTCCTGATCGGGATGTCGCCCTTGATCAACCAGGCGCTCGATCCGTTCATCCAGGTTCTGAAACCGATCTCGCCGCTCGCCTGGATGCCGCTGGCGCTCTACACCATCAAGGATTCCGGGCTGTCGGCAATTTTCGTGATTTTCATCTGTTCGGTATGGCCGATGCTGCTCAATACCGCGTTCGGCGTTGCTGCCGTGCGCAAGGAATGGATCAACGTCGCGCGCACGCTCGAGGTCGGCACGCTGCGGCGCGCTTTCACCGTGATCCTGCCGGCTGCCGCGCCGACCATTCTGACGGGAATGCGGATCTCGATCGGCATCGCGTGGCTGGTGATCGTCGCGGCCGAAATGCTGGTCGGCGGCACCGGCATTGGCTATTTCGTCTGGAACGAGTGGAACAATCTGTCGATCACCAATGTCATCATCGCCATTCTCCTGATCGGCGTCGTCGGCATGCTGCTCGATCAGATTCTGGCCCGCTTCACCCGCATGGTTACATTCCCGGAGTGATGCGATGATCGACAAATTCATCTCCATCGAGGGCATCGCCAAGCGCTATCCGGGCGCCGACGGCGGCGAGATCGCAGTGTTTGAAAATCTCTGGCTGTCGATGGGCCGCGGCGAGTTCGGCTGCGTGATCGGCCATTCCGGCTGCGGCAAGACCACGGTGCTCAATATCCTGGCCGGGCTCGATACGCCGAGCGAGGGCGCGGTCATCGTCGATGGGCAGGCGATTGAGGGCACCAGCCTCGACCGCGCCGTGATTTTCCAGAGCCACGCGCTGCTGCCGTGGCTCACCGTGATGGGCAACGTCGTCTATGCCGTGAAATCGAAATGGCGCGGACTGGGACCGCGCCCGGGTGAAAGCGCATGCGCAGACCTTCATCGATCTCGTCGGCCTGACCGGCTCGGAGCACAAGCGCCCGTCGGAACTGTCCGGCGGCATGAAGCAGCGCGTCGGCATCGCGCGGGCGCTCAGCATCACGCCGAAGATCATGCTGATGGATGAGCCGTTCTCGGCACTCGACGCCTTGACGCGCGGTACGCTGCAGGACGAGGTGCGCCGCATTTGCCTCGAGACCGGGCAGACCGCGTTCATGATCACCCATGACGTCGACGAGGCGATCTATCTCGCCGACAAGATTTTCCTGATGACCAATGGTCCGGGCGCGGTGCTGGCCGAGATCGTGGAAAATCCGCTGCCCAAGGATCGCGGCCGCACCGATCTGCACCGCCATCCCTATTACTACGCGCTGCGCAATCACATCGTCGATTTCCTGGTCAGCCGCAGCAAGAGTTTTGCAAGCGACACGCCGGGCCACGATCCGCAAAACGTACCGGTGGTGAAGATCGGCAAGCCCGAACTGGCGATCGCGTCGGTATCCGAAGTGGTGCACGAGGAATCAAAACAGGCGTCATGGCAAGGTGCGTCGCGGCCATCGACGTCCGCATAATTTTGGGTCTCAAAAGGGAGAAGACAGATGAAACGAACCGACCTCACCGAAAAGCTGCTCGATATCAAGCGCGAGAAGGGCTGGACCTGGAAATATATCTGCGAACAGATCGGCGGCTATTCCGAAGTCCTGATCGTCGGCGCCATCCTGGGACAGATGAAACTGACAAAGCCGCAGGCGGCGAACGCGCAGGAACTGTTCGCCCTGTCGAAATCCGAAACCACGATGCTCAACGAGACGCCGATGCGCGGCATGGAAATGCCGCCGACCGATCCATTGATCTACCGGTTCTACGAACTGGTGATGGTCAACGGTCCGGCCTGGAAGGCGCTGATCGAGGAGGAATATGGCGACGGCATCATGTCGGCGATCGACTTCGACATGGTGATGGAGCGCCTGCCCAATCCCAAAGGCGACCGGGTCAAGATCACGATGTCGGGCAAATTCCTGCCGTACAAATATTACGGCGCCAGCGGCAACGTGCCGGAATATGGATTTAAGGAAGGGTGAGGGTAGGGGCGCGCTACGCAAACAGCCTCTCACGGTGAGGAGCGCGTCGGAGTTTATCATCGGGCCGCGCTTCGCGCGGACCCGTTGGCGCGTCTCGAACCATCTGGCACCGTGCCTGCAACCATCCTTCGAGACGCGGCGCAAGCGCCGCTCCTCAGGATGAGGGCTGCGTGAGCGTCCCTACGTTCCCGCCTTCACCTGCGCGATGGCCAGCGCCATCAGTTCGTCCATTTTGGTGCGAATCTGCGCTTCGGTGACGGTGATGCCCTTGGCGGTGAGATCGGCGGTCACCTTGCGCAGCGCGCCGTGGCCGGCCTCGTCAAAATCGGCCGTGATGACATCCTTGGCATAGGCGCTGGCGGCATCGCCGGATAGGCCCTGCATATCGGCCGCCCACAGACCCAAAAGCTTGTTGCGGCGGGATTCAGCCTTGAATTTCTGCTCTTCGTCGAGCGCGAACTTCTTCTCGAAACCTTCCTCCCGCTTGTCGAAGGTGGTCATGACAGAAAGTTCCTCTTTTGACGCCGGTTGCTCGCTAATCCGGCCGCGGCGGCCTTATTGTGGGGCCGCTCCTGAATGCCTAGATATTGGATCGAATCGTTAACACAACGGGCCTTAGGGCCGCAGGCAAACCGGGTAAAACTGCGCCCCTAAAACTGTGTCTTGGAAGACCGGATCGATTGTGCTGGATAGCCCAATCGGATAGGTTGGATTCTAGGCTTGGTTCTCGTTCTGTTTTCTGTCCCTGGCCTTCACGGCAGCTCCGTCGTGGGTCGCAGTCCCTTGTCATCCGGAGCACACCAAATTCATGGATTTCAACAACACACGGTACATCCCAATGAGCCGTCGACGCCGCATTTATGAAGGCAAGGCCAAGGTCCTTTACGAAGGTCCGGAGCCGGGAACCCTGATCCAGCACTTCAAGGACGACGCGACCGCGTTCAACAAGCAGAAACACCAGGTGATCGAGGGCAAGGGTGTCCTCAACAACCGGATTTCGGAGTACCTGTTTCAGCACCTCAACGACATCGGGGTGCCCACCCATTTCATCCGCCGCCTCAACATGCGCGAGCAACTGATTCGCGAAGTCGAGATCGTGCCGCTTGAGGTCGTGGTGCGGAACGTGGCGGCGGGATCGCTGTCGCAGCGCCTCGGCATTGAGGAGGGCACCCAGCTGCCGCGCTCGATTATCGAGTTCTACTACAAGAACGACCAGCTCAACGATCCCATGGTGTCCGAAGAGCACATCACGGCGTTCGGCTGGGCCACGCCGCAGGAAATCGACGACATCATGGCGTTGGCGATCCGTGTCAACGACTTCCTGACCGGGCTGTTTCTCGGCATCGGCATTCGTCTGGTCGATTTCAAGATGGAATGCGGCCGGCTGTTCGAGAACGAGATGATGCGGATCATCGTCGCCGACGAGATCTCGCCGGATTCATGCCGGCTGTGGGACATCAAGTCGAACGAGAAGCTCGACAAGGATCGCTTCCGCCGGGATCTCGGTGGTCTACTCGAGGCCTATACCGAAGTCGCCAAGCGGCTCGGCATCCTGATGGAAAACGAACGGCCGGTGGGCTCCGGCCCGGTGCTGGTGAAGAGCTGAGGTTATTTTTGTGAAAGCGCGCGTCACCGTCACCTTGAAGTCAGGCATTCTCGATCCGCAGGGCAAGGCCATCGAAGGCGCGCTGAAATCGCTCGGCGTCGATGGCGTCGCCAGCGTGCGTCAGGGCAAGGTGTTCGACATCGAGATCTCGGGCTCCGACAAGGCCAAGACCGAGGCGGCGTTGAAAGACGCCGCCGACAAGCTCCTGGCAAACACCGTGATCGAAAACTATCGGGTTGAGCTGCTCTAGGATGAAATCCGCCGTTCTCGTTTTTCCCGGAATCA
Organism: uncultured Alphaproteobacteria bacterium; assembly: GCA_963790595.1. Taxonomy (GTDB): domain Bacteria; phylum Pseudomonadota; class Alphaproteobacteria; order Rhizobiales; family Xanthobacteraceae; genus Bradyrhizobium. Next base: position 24,488 of record CAWBPE010000024.1, read on the forward strand.
ATCGCGAGCGCGATATGGCCCGCGCGCTCAAGCTGGCGTCGGGTCACGAAGCCGCGATGGTGTGGCATGCCGAGACGGCGCTGCCTGCGGGCACCGATCTCGTGGTGGTGCCCGGCGGATTTTCCTACGGCGATTATCTGCGTTGCGGCGCCATCGCGGCGCGCGCGCCCATCATGGATGCGGTGCGCGCCTTTGCGGCCAAGGGCGGCCTCGTGCTCGGCGTCTGCAACGGTTTTCAGATTCTCTGCGAGTCAGGCCTGTTGCCCGGCGTACTCATGCGTAACGCGCAGCTGAAATTCATCTGCCGCGACGTGCATATTCGAGTCGAACGTTCCGACACGGCCTTTACGCGCGGCTACAATGCCGGGCAGGTCATTCGCGTGCCGGTCGCGCATGGCGAGGGCAATTACGAGGCGGATGAAGAAACCCTGAAGCGGCTCGAAGGCGAGGGGCGGGTGCTCTATCGCTATTGCTCCGCCGACGGCGTGGTGGACGAGCACTCCAACATCAACGGCGCGGCGCAATCGATCGCCGGCATCGTCAGCGAGCGCGGCAATGTGCTCGGCATGATGCCGCATCCGGAAAACCACGTCGAAGACATCATGGGCTGTACCGACGGCCGCGGCCTGTTCGCCGGCTTGGTCGCGCATCTGGAGCGCGCGGCTTAGGCGCTGACCCGAAGGACTTCTCTCTGTTGGGGTTTGGGCAATGATCAAACCGTGGAAGGATATCAGGGCCTTCTATCAGGAGCGTGTTGCCAGCGGATCGCCGCTCGAAGGAATGGTTCGGCTGATCGAACAGATCGAGAAGTCCCGCTACGTTAGTGGAGTCCACGGTGAGACGTCTATGCATGACTTGTGTCTTACGCAGATAGCAAGCTCCCCATATCCTGACAGTCCGCATCTCAGGATTTCTCCTCGTTTCGATGGGACCATCGAATTTCGATACATCGACACCCACATTCGAGAGAAGCAGTGGCATGTGTCGTAAGGGAAGATGACGCTTTTTCTAGGTTGATCGCTTTTTTTGATCAACTGCATTGGTTTGGCCGTGAACGTGCCGAAGACTAGGCGCAAAGCTCTGGACAGCAGGGCATTGCGTCCTAAAAGGCCTTTTCCACCCCTCCCGATCTCCCTAAATAGGGACTTCACTCGCTTTAAAGAGCCTCATGAACCAGCCGCAAATCACCCCCGAACTCGTTGCCAGCCATGGGCTGAAGCCGGACGAATATCAGCGCATTCTCGAGCTGATCGGCCGGGTGCCGAGTTTTACCGAACTCGGGATCTTCTCGGCGATGTGGAACGAGCATTGCTCGTACAAATCCTCGCGGCTGCATCTGCGGGGATTGCCCACCAAGGCGCCGTGGGTGATTCAGGGGCCGGGCGAGAACGCAGGCGTCATCGACATCGGCGATGGCCAGGCGGTCGTGTTCAAGATGGAGAGCCACAACCATCCGAGCTACATCGAGCCCTACCAGGGCGCGACCACGGGTGTCGGCGGAATCCTGCGCGACGTGTTCACGATGGGCGCGCGTCCCATCGCCTGCCTCAATGCGCTCTCTTTCGGGGCGCCGGAGCATCCCAAGACGCGTCATCTGGTTTCGGGCGTGGTCGCCGGCGTTGGCGGCTATGGCAATTCATTCGGGGTGCCGACCGTCGGCGGGCAGGTGCGTTTCCACACCCGCTATGACGGCAACATCCTGGTCAACGCGATGGCGGTTGGCCTTGCCGATACCGACAAGATTTTCTACGCGGCGGCTTCCGGCGTGAACATGCCGATCGTCTATCTCGGCTCCAAGACCGGCCGCGACGGCATTCACGGCGCCTCGATGGCGTCGGCCGAATTCGACGATGACTCGGCCGAGAAGCGCCCGACCGTGCAGGTCGGCGATCCCTTTGCCGAAAAGCTGCTGCTGGAAGCCTGCCTTGAGATCATGGAAGCCGATTGCGTGATCGCGATCCAGGACATGGGCGCGGCGGGCCTCACATGCTCGGCGGTCGAGATGGGCGCCAAGGGCGATCTCGGCGTCGATCTCAATCTCGACGCGGTGCCGACCCGCGAAACCGGCATGAGCGCCTACGAGATGATGCTCTCGGAAAGCCAGGAGCGCATGCTCATGGTGCTCAAGCCCGAAAAAGAGAAAGAGGCCGAGGCGATCTTCCGCAAATGGGGTCTGGATTTTGCCGTCGTCGGCTACACCACGCCGAGCAAGCGCTTTGTGGTGAAGCATGGCGGCGACGTGATGGCCGATCTGCCGATCAAGGAACTCGGCGACGAAGCGCCGCTCTACGATCGGCCGCATGTCGAGACGCCGCTGTTGCCGGTGGTTCAGGCGCGCGAGGTGAAGCCGCCGATCGGTATCATGCCTGCGCTGGAAAAATTGATCGCAACACCGGAGCTGTGTTCGCGGCGCTGGGTGTGGGAGCAATATGACCACGTCATCCTCGGCAATACCGTGCAGCGGCCCGGCGGCGATGCGGCCGTGGTGCGGGTGCAGGACGGCCCGAAGGGATTGGCGCTGACGGTCGATGTCACGCCGCGCTACTGCGAGGCCGATCCGTATCAGGGCGGCATGCAGGCGGTGGCCGAAGCCTGGCGCAATATCACGGCGGTCGGCGGCCGGCCGCTGGCGATCACGGACAATCTGAATTTCGGCAATCCGGAGCGGCCGGAAATCATGGGCCAATTCGTCGGCTGCCTGAAGGGCATCGCCGAAGCCTGCCGCGCGCTCGACTTCCCCGTCGTGTCCGGCAACGTCTCGCTCTACAACGAAACCAATGGCCGTGGCATCCTGCCGACGCCCTCAATCGGCGGTGTCGGCCTGCTCGATGACTTCACCAAATCCGCCACGCTGGCGTTCAAGGCCGAAGGCGAAGCGATCATCCTGATCGGCGAAACCCAGGGCTGGCTCGGCCAGTCCGTCTATCTGCGCGACATCTGCGGCCGCGAAGAGGGCGCGCCGCCGCCGGTGGATCTCGCGGCGGAAAAACGCAACGGCGACGTGGTGCGCGGCATGATCCGCGCCGGTACCGCGACCGCGGCGCATGATCTTTCCGACGGCGGGCTGTTGATTGCGCTGACCGAAATGGCGATGGCGAGCGGTATCGGCGCGCTGTTGCTGGCCGCGCCGGGAGAGACCGTGCCGCACGCTTACTGGTTCGGCGAAGATCAGGCGCGCTACATCGTCACGGTGCCGGCCGATCAGGCCGGGCTGGTGCTGGCGAAGATGAAGGGCGCCGGCGTGCCCTGTGCGCGGATCGGGACCACCGGTGGCGACGATGTCGCCATTGTCGGCGAGACGCCGGTGCCGGTCGAATCCCTCAAGACCGGCTTCGAGAGCTGGTTGCCGGCCTATATGAGCGGCAAGGCGTAACGCTTCCCTGTTGGGGCGGGAACCAGTTCCATCGCTCGCCGTTAAGTCCAGCGATTCTGGACACGGGAGAGCGAGCGATGACAATTCTGAAATGGGCGCTGATTTTCTTCCTGGTGTCCGTGGTGGCCGGCGTCCTCGGCTTCACCGGCATCTCGGCCGCGTCAGCCGATATCGCGCGATTTCTGTTTTATGTGTTTGTCGTGATCTTCCTGGCGCTATTGATATTGGGGCTGACGATCTTTCGGGTGTGAGGCGGCGAAACGGCTCCTTCCGTCATTGCGAGGAGCGCAGCGACGAAGCAATCCACCTTTTGCTGCGGTTCATGGATTGCTTCGCTGACGCTCGCAATGACGTTCTAAAACGCCAAGCCGGCTAATCCCCTTACGCCACTTCCTCGATCTTCATCTTGTCCGGATAAAACGCCAGGTGTCCGGTGATTTCCGTCATCGCCGGAAAAGGCGTTTCGTAGGTCCAGATCGAATTCTCCAGCGTCTTGCCGTCGGCGACGACGCTGAAATAGCTCGCGTCACCCTTGTAGGGGCAGTGCGTCGATCGTTCGGTCCGCGTCAGCAGCGACATATTGGCGTCCTCGCGCGGCACGTACTGCACCGCCGGGTAGCTCGCTTCCTTCAGCGTCAGGGCATGGGTGGTGTCGGCGATCACGACGCCGCCCACGGAGACGCGGATGCGCTTCGGGTTGGCGGTAATGGTGATCGGATGGTCAGGACCGGGAAGTTTCATAGGATGGTAGCCTTTCGGTCAGCCCGTTGTGATCGCGTGCGACGATCGTTCCGGTTTTGTAATGTTCGGACGAAGAATATAGTGGCGAGGAGCGTGACATCCAGAGCGTGATCGGCAAAACTGCCCCCTGATTTGAGGGCCGGTCAGCCGGCGCGGTTCGAGCCGCCGAATGGGAGAAATTTGGGATGCCGATGGACGCCCACGATATCGAATCGATGATCAAGGCAGCTATCCCCGACGCCGAGGTAACGATCCGCGATCTGGCCGGCGATGGCGACCACTATGCGGCGACGGTGATTTCGGCCTCGTTCCGGGGCAAATCCCGCGTCCAGCAGCACCAGATCGTCTATCAATCGCTGAAAGGCCAGATGGGCGGCGTGCTGCACGCTTTGGCGCTCCAGACCGGGGTACCGGAGGGCTAGATCGCGCAGGCGGGACGGGGGAGCGCCATGGCGGTGGACAGGGATCGCGGCCCGCTGTTTCGCCTCGCGACGTCGAACCAGCGTGTGACCTACGCCGAGCTATTTTTCGACCTGGTGTTCGCATTCGCCGTCACGCAGATTTCGCATACGCTGCTGGGCCGGTTTACGCCTCTGGGGGCGCTGCAAACCACTCTGCTGCTGCTCAGCGTGTGGTGGACCTGGGTTTACACCGCCTGGATCACCAACTGGTTCAATCCCGAACTGACGCCGGTTCGCGTTCTGTTGTTTCTTTTGATGCTGGGCGGCCTTGTGCTGTCCACGTCAATTCCGGCGGCATTCGAAAGCCGCGGATTGTGGTTCGCGCTCGCCTATGCCGGGATGCAGGTCGGCCGGACCACTTTTTGGTGGTTGATGACGCCGCGGACAAGAGTTGCGGCGCGTGCCAACGCACTGCGCGTCCTGGTCTGGCTATCGGTCTCGGCGTTGTTCTGGATCGCGGGCGGCTTTTCTGAAGGAAACCAGCGGCTCGTGCTTTGGGCCGTCGCGCTGGGCGTCGAATATGTCTCGCCGGCGGTACGGTTCTGGATTCCGAAATACGGCGCCTCATCTGTCACGGACTGGTATGTCGACGGCGGCCATATGGCCGAGCGCAGTGCCGGCTTCATCATCATCGCGCTCGGCGAATCCATCGTCGTGACAGGCGCTACCTTTGCCGATCTGACTTGGACCGGCGCCACCGTGAGCGCCTTCCTGTCGTCGTTCATCGGCTCGCTGGCGATGTGGTGGATCTATTTCCACAGGGGGGCCGAAGCCGGCTCGGAGCTGATTTCAAAATCGAGCGAGCCCGGGCGGCTGGCGCGACTGGCCTATACTTATTTGCATCTGCCGATCGTGGCCGGGATCATTCTGTCGGCGGTGGCCGACAATTTGGTGCTGACGCATCCAGCCGACCGTTCCGACCTCAAGACGGTAGTGAGTTCGATCGGCGGACCGCTGGTGTTTCTGATCGGAACCATCCTGTTCAAGCACACCATTCGAGGCTGGCTTCAGCTCTCGCATGGCGTCGGCATCCTGACGCTGTGTGGATTGGCCTGGTTCGCCAGCGACATGTCGCCGCTGTTGCTGTCGATCAGCACAACGGCGCTCATGGTTGTGGTCGCGGTTTGGGAGACGCTCTCGCTGCGATCCCCGGCCAAATCGCACGGGGAAGCGCTGTCTGAAAAGCCTCAGTCCGAAGCCACCAGCGCGTGAACCGAGAACATTCCGGCCGCATCGGTCCAGGATTCCAGCGGCGTCCAGCCTGAACCACGCGCCAGCGCATTGAAGCGATCGAGGCTGTATTTGTAACTGCTCTCGGTGTGGATGCTCTCGCCGGCGCGGAATGAGAAATTCTTGCCCAGCACCCGCGCGGTCAGCGCCTTGCGGCTGATCAGGTGCATTTCAATGCGATGGCGCTCGCGATTGTAGATTGCGCGGTGGGTGAACGCGCCGACGTCGAAATCCCCGCCCAATTCGCGGTTGATGCGATGGAGCACATTGAGATTGAAGCGCGCGGTGACGCCGGCGGCATCGTTGTAGGCATCGTACATCACGCGCTCGTCTTTCTCGAGATCGACGCCGATCACCATCCGCGCGCCGTCGCCCAGAATGTCGCGGGCGCTGCGCAGGAAGGCGCAGGCCTCATGCGGTTCGAAATTGCCGAGCGTCGACCCCGGGAAAAACCCGACCTTCGGCATCGTACTGATAGCCTGCGGCAATTCGAACGGCGCGGTGAAGTCGGCTGTGACCGGGTAAACGGCGAGGCTCGGAAAATCCGAGCGCAGCGCATCGGCCTGCGCGGTCAGGAAGTCGCCGGAAATGTCCACGGGTACGTAAGCGCCGAATGCGCATTGGTTCAGCAATAGCCGCACCTTGGTGGTCGCGCCGGCGCCGAATTCCACCAGCGCGGCTTTCTTGGGGATGATGGCCGAGATCGCGCGGCCGCGGTCGCGCAGGATCGTCAACTCAGTACGCGTCGGGTAATATTCCGGCAGCACGGTGATCTGCTCGAACAGCTCCGAACCGGTGGAATCGTAAAAATATTTCGGCGACAGCCGTTTGGGATGCTGCGACAGATCGCCGATCACGTCGCGGCCAAAGGCTGAAGTTTCCTCATCAAGGGGATGCGCCTTTGCCAGGGTGGCAGCGTGTATATTCATGACAATCTCCCGAACGCGCTCTGCGGCGCAGTTTGAATTCGCAAAATATCAGCCGGCATAGTCGGCAAGACGCAGTCCCGTGAATTGCCAGCGGTGGTGCGGGTAGAAGAAGTTTCGATAGGTGATACGGCTGTGTCCGCTGGGGGTTGCAAGCGACGAGCCGCGCAGCACCAGCTGGTTGACCATGAATTTGCCGTTGTATTCGCCGAGCGCGCCCTCGATCGCCCGGTAGCCGGGATAGGCTGCGTAGGCGCTGCGCGTCCACTGCCACACGATCCCGAAGGCGTCATTGAGCTGGCCGGCGCGGGCGGCGACTTCCCATTCCATTTCGGTCGGCAGATGCTTGCCGCTCCAGCGCGCAAACGCGTCGGCCTCGTAATAGCTGACGTGGGAGACGGGTGCTGTGGGGGCGACGGGCTTCAATCCGCCGAGCGTCATGATGTGCCATTCGCCATCGATCTGCCGCCAGTGGCCGGGGGCCTGCCATCCCTCATTGGTGGCGGCGGCAAACCCGTCCATCAGCCAGAGCGTCGGCGTCGTGTAGCCACCGTCCGCCATAAAGGCGAGCCACTGCCCATTGGTGACGAGATCGCGCGCCAGCCGCACCGGACCCACCAACGCGCGGTGGGCGGGTTTTTCATTATCGAAGTGGAATGTATCCTCGGCATGCCCGATGCTGTGGATGCCTTCGGTCAGCGTCACCCAGTCGTCGCCCGGACGAGCCTGTCCGCCGGCGGGCGTCGCAGCCGGAAATGTCCACTGCGAATCATAGGCCGGCGGAATCGGGTTTTGCGCGAACGCATGCAGGATGTCGGTCAGCATCAATTCCTGATGCTGCTGCTCGTGATTGAGGCCGACTTCCACCAGCGGCGCGATCGCCGCCAGCGTCTCCGCGTCAGCCTCGTGAAAGAACTTCACCACCGCGGCATCGACATGCCGGCGATAGGCGGTGATCTCATCGGCGCTTGGCCGGGTCAGATGGCCGCGCTGGTGGCGGGCGTGCCGGGGCCCGGCGCTGACATAGTAGGAGTTGAACAGGAAGGCGTAGTCTGGGTGGAAGGGCTTGTATCCCCCAGCATGCTCGCCAAGCAGGAATTGCTCGAAGAACCAGGTGGTATGGGCACGGTGCCATTTGGCCGGGCTGGCATCCGGCATCGACTGAATCTGCTGATCTTCAGGGGTCAGGGGGGCCGCGCGGCGCTCGGTCTCGCCCCGGACCGCCAGGAAGGCTTCCGCCAAAACCTGGGCGGGGCTGCCGGAATCGGAGAATAATGACGGGCTGGGGGTGCCAAGGGCGGCCGCAGCGGCGGATGCTGATTTCGTCACTGGTGTCTCCGGTTCGCGAAAGAGAACGTTAGTCCGGCGGACCGGTTCCCCAAGAACAGCCCGTCCTACATAGGGGCTTCCGTCCGGGATAAAAGCCTCTCCTGAGGTATGTTTGGGTGTATACGAGGGTATGGTCGTGGGGGCCCGGCCGGGCACGGCCCGTCAGACCTGTGCATGCCAGCTCCCCGCCATTTTACTTTGGGTGCACAATGGTTTGGAGTACATATATCGTCAGCGTCGGGTTTAACGGTTGATGCCGGGCCCGAGAGGTTATGCCGCAGGGGCAGTGCCCAAAAGGAAGCGAATATGAGCATCGAGCAATTCATTGGCAATGAAGTGAAGTCGAACGACGTCGTGCTTTTCATGAAGGGGACGCCGCAGTTTCCGCAGTGCGGTTTTTCCGGACAGGTGGTCCAGATTCTCGATCACGTCGGGGTCGGCTACAAGGGTCTCAATGTTCTGGAGTCCGCTGACCTGCGCAACGGCATCAAGACCTATTCAAACTGGCCGACCATTCCCCAGCTCTATGTGAAGGGTGAATTCGTAGGCGGCTGCGACATCATCCGCGAGATGTTCCAGGCCGGTGAACTGCAGCAGCTTTTCGCTGACAAGGGCGTCACCCTCAGCGCGCCCGCCACGGCCTGAGCCTGAGCGCGCGCCAGATCGGCCCGGCGCGGCTGGAAGTCATCGTCGCCGACATTACGACACTGCGCGTTGACGCTATCGTCAACGCCGCGAATTCCTCTTTGCTCGGTGGCGGCGGTGTGGACGGTGCGATCCACCGTGCGGCCGGGCCGGAGTTGCTGGCGGAATGCCGTACGCTCCATGGCTGCGCCACCGGCGACGCCAAAATCACCTGGGGTTATCGGCTGGCGGCGCGGCATGTGATTCATGCTGTAGGTCCGGTCTGGCACGGCGGAAACCAGCGCGAAGACGAAGCGCTGGCGTCGTGCTATCGGCGCGCATGTGAGCTTTGCCAAACCCACAACCTGGCTTCGATTGCATTTCCCGCCATTTCTACCGGCGTCTATCGTTTCCCTGCCGATCGCGCCGCGCGGATCGCGGTGGCGACTGCGGTCGAGGTGTTGGCGGCCGCGCCATCGCTCAAGCGGGTGATCTTCTGCTGTTTTTCGAATGAGAGCGCCCGGCTGCACGCACAGTCGCTGGCTGGGTTCGGCAACCCTTGTGCGGATTGAGCCGCCCGCTAAACTCGTCACTTAAGAGTTCGGGAAGCGGGCAGGGAGCGGGTATGACCTCACGACACGCCATGCGGTCGCTGATCTCGGGCGCGTTGCTGACGGTCGCGACGATATCGCCGGCCGTGGCTGAGGGCGGATTCGATCTTCCCGCCGGAGCACATTTCAATCCGCAAAAACTGCAACGCGTCGGCGATTTTCTTCGCAATGAAGTTGCGAACGGCAAAATCCCCGGCGCGGTCCTGCTGATCCAGCAGCACGGCAAGCCGGTGTATCATGAACTCGTCGGCGTGCGCGATGTCGTAACGAAGCTGCCGATGACGGATGACACCATCTTCCGTCTGTATTCGATGAGCAAGCCGATCACGTCTGTTGCGGCGATGATGCTGATCGATGCGGGCAAGCTGAAGCTCGACGATCCCGTTGCCAAATACATTCCGTCATTTGCCGCGGTCAAGGTCGGCGTCGAAAAGAAAGCCGCCGACGGCGCAAAAGTACTGGAGCTTGTACCGCCGACCCGGCCGATCACGATACACGATTTGATGACGCAGACATCCGGCATCACCTACGGCTTCTACGGCGACAGCATGGTTCGGCATCTTTATCGCGATGCCAATATCTACGCCGGCGATTTCGACAATGCCGAATTCGCCGAACGCATCGCCCGGCTGCCGCTGGCGATCCAGCCTGGCACGAATTGGGATTACGGCCACTCGACCGACATTCTCGGCCGCATCATCGAGGTCGTGTCGGGGAAATCGCTGTTGCGGTTCGAGCAAGACAATCTGTTCGCTCCGCTCGGCATGACCGACACCGGCTTTTTCGTGGCGGATCCTGCAAAATTCCAGCTGATCGCGCAGCCGATGCCCAACGACAGCGAATTCAGGGTCGGCTTTGACAACAATCCCAAAATTCCCAAGAAGTGGGAATCCGGAGGGGGCGGCATGGTTTCGACTCCGGCGGACTATGCGCGTTTTTCGCAGATGCTGCTCAATGGCGGCAGCTTTGATGGCAAGCAATATCTCAGCCCGAAGGCGTTCGAGTTGATGACCACGGATTTCGTCGGACCGGGCTCCGGCGTCGGGCACGAGTTTTTCTATTTTCCCGGCGATGGCTTTGGCTATGGACTCGGTTTCGGTGTGCGCTCCGATCCTGGCGTGGCCAAGCCGCCACCGCCGGGTTCGCTCGGCGAATTGAAATGGGATGGCGCCAGCGGGTGCTATTTCGTGATCGATCGCAAGCAGGATATGTTTTTTGTATTGATGGAGCAGACGCCCACGGAGCGCGGGCGCATCCAGGCGAGCGTGAAGAAACTGATCTATGAAGCGATGGAGAATTGACGGCGCGGCGCGCTGCTGCGTCGCCGCGGGGTTGGCGCTTCTGTTGGCCGCGATCGCGGCTGGATGGCCGAATGCCAGCCGGGCAGAATCGCCGGCGCCAGCCAGTTTCTCACGCGAAGGATTGGCACGGGTCGGCAACTACATCCGCAACGAGATCGCCGCCGGAAAAATCCCCGGCGCGATCCTGCTGATCCAGCAACACAACCGTCCCGTCTATTTCGAGTGTTTCGGCTTTCGCGACGTCGAAAACAGGATTCCGATGAGCGCGGATACGATCTTTCGTCTCTATTCGATGTCGAAGCCGGTTACGTCAGTTGCGGCGATGATGCTGGTCGACGACGGCAAGCTGGCGCTCGGCGATCCCGTGTCGAAATACATCCCCGCATTTGCGGACGTGAGGGTCGGTGTTGACAAGGTGGATGCGAGCGGCAAACCGGTGCTGGCGCTTGAGCCGCTCAATCGCCCGATCACGGTCGAGGATCTGCTGCGCCACACTTCGGGCCTGACATACGGCTTCTACGGCGATAGTCCGGCGCGAAAACGTTACGCGGATTCGGGTCTGTTCGAAGGCGATCCCGACAATGCCTTGTTCGTCGAACGTCTCGCGAAACTGCCGCTTGCCGAGCAACCGGGAACGCTGTGGGACTACGGTCACTCGACCGATGTTCTCGGCCGTGTCATCGAGGTGGTCTCGGGGCAGTCGCTATTCGCCTTCGAAAAGCAGCGGCTTCTCGATCCGCTTGGTATGACCGAGACGGCTTTCTACGTTGCCCAAAAGTGGCCGTTGATTGCCGAGCCGCTGCCGACCGAGCGGTTTGCGCGCCAGGTAGCAGGCCTCGTCAGTGATCCGACCGTCCCGCGGCGCTGGGAATCCGGCGGAGCGGGCATGGTCGGCACGACAGGCGACTATGCGCGCTTCGCGCAGATGCTATTAAACGGCGGTACGCTGGATGGTCGGAATTATCTCAAGCCGGAGACCATTACGTTGATGACGTCGGACCATATCGGGCCCGAAACGAAAATCGCCCGCGACTATTTCTACTTTCCGGGCGGCGGCAGCGGTTTTGGCCTCGGCTTCGCGGTGCGAACCGCGCAATTGCCAAATGCGTTGTTGCCGTCGGGCGAATATCGCTGGGACGGCGTCGGCGGCACCTTCTTCTTTATCGATCCGAAGGACGACATGTTCGCAATTTTCATGGTGCAGGCGCCGTCGCAACTCGGACGGATCGAGATCGAGTTGAAGACCCTGATCTATCAGGCGCTCGACCGGTGAGTGGCGAGCGCTCATTTTCGCCGTTTGAAGCGGTCGGCTGGATCGCGCTTGCGATCTATCTCGCGCTGGTGGTCGGTTTCGCCTGGAATCCGACGCCTTTTGCACAAGGTCTGGCGGCGCTTGGAATTGCGATTGCCTGCACGCACGCGGCCTTGTTCTATGGCTGGAAGGATGCGCTGGTTTTATTGACGATCTGTCTCGCCATCACATTCGCGGTGGAGAACATCGGCGCCGCGACCGGGTTTCCGTTCGGCCATTATCATTTTGAGGTCGGCTCGAATCTGATTCATGTCGGCGCCATCCCGGTCATTGTCGGCCCCCTGTGGTTCGGCATGGGATATCTTTCGTGGATCGTGGCGGGAACGTTGCTGGGCGGCGCGGACCGGCGCTTGAACGGGAATATCGCGCGCGTCGCCTTGCCCGTCGTCGCCGCATTCGTCATGACGCAGTGGGACGTGGTGATGGATCCGCCCGAAGCGACCATTTCAAAAGCCTGGATATGGCATGACGGCGGCGCGCATTTCGGCGTTCCCTTGTCGAACTACCTCGGCTGGCTGTTGACCTCGTGGCTGTTCTATCAGGCTTTTGCGATCTATCTCGGCCGCCGGCGTGTTGTGTCGGGAGCCGCAACAGAACGCGGGCGCAAGCTCCGTCTGGTCGCGATCCTGCTCTATCTTGCTTCCGGTCTCACCCATGTGACGCCATGGATCATGGACCAGAGCGGTGAAGTCGCTGACGCGGCCAACCACATCTGGCGTATTCAGGATCTGCGCGAGACGGTCGTCGTGGTGATGCTGTTCACAATGTGCTTCACGTCGCTGCTGGCGGCATTGCGGCTGGCGACTGATGCCGCTGATATCTGACAGTGCACCGCCTCAAACCCCCCGCGCAATATCCCGCACCAGTCCAATCGTTTCCTCGATCATCTCGGCGGTGACATCGAGATGGGTGCAGGCCCGGATACGGCCGTCCATCATCGCGAGCAGCACGCCATGCGGGCGCAGGCGCGCGACCAGGTCGTCGCCGCTGATGCCCGCGCCATCGGGCTTGAAGAACACCAGATTGGTTTCGGGTTGCTGCACGTCGACGCCGGCGATCTGCGCCAGTCCGCGCGCCAGCGCCCGGGCGTTGCTGTGGTCGTCCGCAAGGCGGTCGACATGATGGTCAAGCGCGTAGGTGCAGGCGGCGGCGCAAATGCCGGCCTGGCGCATCGAACCGCCAAGGCGCTGCTTCCAACGCCAGACCTCGTCGATGAAATCGCGCGAGCCCGCGATGACGGCGCCGACGGGCGCGCCGAGCCCCTTCGAGAAATCGATCCAGGCGGAATCCCATCCCGACGCCATGTCGCTTGCGCTGATGCCGGTCGCGACGCAGGCGTTCAACAGCCGCGCGCCGTCCATATGGGTCGCGAGCCCGTTTGATTTTGCGATCTGTACGATCGCGTCGAGATCGGCTTTGTGCCAGATCGTGCCGCCGCCGATATTGGCGGTCTGCTCGACGCTGATCACGGTCTGCGGCGGCTGATAACGGGTGCGCGGGTGAAGGGCCGAGCGAAACGTATCGGGCGTAAATTTGCCGTCGGCGCCCGGCAGCGCCGTGATCTGGAAACCGCCGAGCGCGGCATGGGCGCCGCCTTCGCGGGCGATGATATGGGCGGATCCATGCGCCAGGATTTCATCGCCGGGGCGGCAATGCACCAGCGTCGCGGTGACGTTGCACATGGTGCCGGACGGCAGGAACACCGCGGCTTCCTTGCCCAGCAAACTGGCTACACGCTCGCACAGCAGATTGACCGAAGGATCGTCACCGATCTGCTCGTCGCCGACTTCCGCGTGCGCCATCGCCTCGCGCATCCCCGGTGTCGGGCGGGTCTGGGTATCCGACAATAGATTGATGCGGACCGGGATGGCCTTGGGGTCGCGTGGGGCAGGGGTGTACATGGCGAGGTCTCTGAGTTGGCTCCGTCATTCCGGGATGGTCCGAAGGACCAGGCCCGGAATCTCGAGATTCCGGGTTCGCGTCTTCGACGCGCCCCGGAATGACATCTGATCTTATCCAAGAAAAAGGCCCCGGCAAAACCGGGGCCTTCGATCTCGGGATACGCCGACGGTACCGATCAGCGCGAATAGAATTCGACGATCAGATGCGGCTCCATCTGCACGGCGAACGGCACGTCGGACAGATGCGGGACGCGGTTGAACTTCGCGGTCATCTTGGAGTGATCGACTTCGAGGAAATCAGGCACGTCGCGCTCGGTGAGCTGGCTGGATTCCAGCACAACGGCGAGTTGCTTGGAGGATTCCTTGACCTCGACCACATCGCCGACCTTCATCTTGAAGCTCGAGATGTTGACGCGGCGGCCGTTTACCTTGACGTGGCCGTGATTGATGAACTGGCGCGCGGCGAACATGGTGGCCACGAACTTGGCGCGATAGATCACGGTGTCGAGGCGGCGCTCCAGCAAGCCGATCAGGTTTTCACCGGTGTCGCCCTTCATCCGGCCGGCTTCGACATAAATGCCGTGAAACTGGCGCTCGCTGATGTTGGCGTAATAGCCCTTCAGCTTCTGCTTGGCGCGCAACTGGACGCCGAAGTCGGAGAGCTTGCCTTTGCGGCGCTGGCCATGCTGGCCGGGGCCGTATTCTCGCTTGTTCACAGGGCTCTTCGGGCGGCCCCAGATATTCTGGCCCATACGGCGATCGATCTTGTATTTCGCCTCACTGCGCTTAGTCATCGCGTCCTCTTTGTAAAGTTTGAGTTTTGAGGAGACGCGCCCTCCTGTGCACCGGGAATTTCCCGGGGCCGACAGGTCCAATCCCTAAAGCAAGGAAACAGACCACGGGTCGCGAAACGCATCGCGGGCCGAAAACGGCCCGCGAGCAGGCGGTTTCTAGGGAGAAACCACCGTTCTGTCAAACGATTAGACCGGAGTTTTTGGCTCAAAAACCGGTCATTCCGGGGAAAGCCGTCAGGTCGCGACCGCCCGGACCGGCTGTGGCTCGCTCTGGAGCGTTTGGGCGCGCAATTCGGCTGTTATCTCGGTGTTCAGCACCTGTTCCAGCCGGGTCAAGGTCTTGGCGATCAAGGCCGCGTCGGTAACGCGGTGATCCCAGCGGATCACGACATCGATGCTCTGGTCCGGCTCGGCCACGCCATAGCTGAGGATATAGGGACCGGGACTGAGCGCATGAAGCTCGCCGGCGCCATAAGCGGCGACCGACGTCACCGCGACGTTGCCGAAATAATTGGCGTGCTGACGTCCGAAATTGGTGCCGATCAGCCAGATCAGGCGGCGCAGTGGCAACGGGAACTTGGTCGTCATTAATATTTTCCGAAACGCCGGCACCTCGTCGACCGGAGCGTCCTTTGCATGCCGGATCAGCGCATCTACTTCGGTCAGCGGCAGCTCCTCTGCCGCCGTGACTTTCTGCGGCAGCACGCAATCCTCGCCGTCCTCGACGCGCGCAATCGCGACCGCGGCGACGCTGCGCGGCAGTTCATAAAAATGCGGCCACGGCCATTTGGCATACAGCGTGCGCAACACAGGCTCGTCTTTCGCCACCAGGCAGAACGCCTTGACGAAGATCGCCGCAAAGCCGGGCGGCTGTGCCATCATTTCCCGGGCTTCGATCAATTGCCGGATCTGAAGGGTTCGCCGCAATGAGACGAACGGCACGCTGATCGAGGCGTGCATGAGGTCGGCGAGGAACCGGCGCGGCAGAGAGATTTTTCGAACCGTTCCGCGCATGTTCCGCTCAAATTCCTGCCAGGTTTCCTGCCAAGTTTCCGCCATGGCTAAATGGCTGGCCGGATGGTCCGTCCACCAGCTGCCGCGTTTAGCACGAACCGTTGGGCCTGATCTCGGGTTTTTCGAGGCGCCAAACGCAAAAACGGCGGGGTTTGCCCCGCCGTTTCCGTCTTCTGGTTGACTTTTTCGATCAGCGCAGGAGCTGAAGCACGCTCTGCTGCGACTGGTTGGCGAGCGACAGCGCGGACACCGCGATCGACTGGCGGGTCGACAGCGCCTGGCTGTTGGCCGCTTCCTCGTTGGTGTCGGCCAGCGTCAGGTTCGACGAACCGGTCTGCAGCACGTTGATCAGGTTCTTGTTGAAGTCCTGACGGACCTGCACGATCGACAGGTTCGAACCCAGTGAGGATGCTTCCGTGCGGAGCGTGGTCGAGGCCTGGGTCAGCGCGGTCAGAGCCGTGTTGGCCGAGTTGTTGTCCAGGAACGCGCTGCCCGAGGTCAGGGTCGAGAGACCCAAACCGGCATCGTTGAAGGTGACGCCGGTGATCGCCAGCTTGGAAGCGCCGGTTTCGTCGAACGTCAGGTTGAGGGTATCGCCGCTCAACAGGTTGACGCCGTTGAAGGACGAATCCTGCGAGGTCGTGTTGATCTGCTGCAGCACGTTGTTGTACTGCGTGACCAGGCTGGCGCGGGTGGCCTGCGAGTTCGGATCGACGACAGGAGCTGAACCGCCGGCGGTCACACCGGAGAACGCGAGGCCGGCTCCGGTAGCCGTACCGCCGATCGCCCCGATCGTCGACGAAGCCGCATCGTTGGTGGTCACGATGTTGATCGCGCCGGTGGAGGCGTCGATCGTGGCCTGAAGATCGTTCGCCGCCAGCGCGCTGTTAAGCCCGTTGAGCGTCGAAATCTGGCTGCCGGTAGTTCCGAAGGTGATGCTGGTCGCCGTCGAACTGGAGTTGGTGGCGGCAATGGTCAGGACCTTGCCGGAGAGGCCGCCGGCAACAGCCGCCGCGCCGGTGTTGGTCGCTGCAACGACGCCGGTCGAACCAGAGGTGGCCGAGCCGGTCACGGCAGTAAGGGTGACGCTGGAGGACGTACCCGTGGTCGACGAAGCGAACGTCAGCTTGCCGCCCGCGCCCGAAGCGACAGTGGTCGCACCGGTGCTGTCGAACTGGTAGTTGATGAGGCTGGCGACGTCAGTTGAGCTCAGGCTGGTCGAATTGAGCGTCGTACCCTTGGCCGTGTTGTAGGTCGCAACACTTGCGGCGGAGAGCGTGATGGTCTTGGCCGAGCCACCATCGACCGCAACCGTGAAGGTCTGGGCAGGCGCGGCACCCGCGGCAGCACCCGTTTCGAGGGCGACGGCAACCAGGCCGGGCGAGCCGGCGTTGGCCGTGTTTGTGATGGTGCCAATGGCCAGATGCGAGGAGGTGCCGGTGGTCGGGGAAGCGATCGAAAGCACGCCACCGGACACCGTGACCGGGCCAGTGCCGGTCGTATCGGCGCTGCTGACCTGGTAATCGATGATCTTGGCGACATCAGCCGCCGAGAGCGTGGCGTTGGTATCGCCAGCGGCGAGAGTGCCACCGGCGCCCGTGAAGTTGGAGACAGCGGTGGCATTGATGACCACGTTCGTCGTAGCGCCGTCGACGTTCAGCGCGAAGGCAACAGACCCCGAGCTGACGTCGAGCGTCGTGAAGGCGCCACCGGTAATGGGAGCCGCTGCCGTCGCGGCCGAACCGGTAGCCGCATAGTCGAGGGTCGTGAAAGCGCCCGCGGTGACCGAACCGGAGGTTGCTGCGGTGCCGGTGCCGAGCAGGTTGGTGGCGGTCGCGCCGGTGATCGCGGCGGACGTTACATTCGACTTGGTCGAGTAGCCGACCGGGCTTTGCAGCACCTGGTTGGCGATCGACTGGGCGGAGGCGACCAGGCTCTGCAGCGAGGTGATGCCGGTATTGGCGGCCTGCAAAGCCTGCACGCCGTTGCCGATACCATCGAGCAGGTTGTTGATGTCGCTGGCGCGGTTGTTGAGGCCCTGCGCTGTGAAGAATTCGGTGGGGTTGTCGACCGCCGAGTTGACCTTGTTGCCGGTGGCGAGGTCATTCTGGGTGGTGGCGAGCAGCGACGCGGTCGACTGCAGGGAGAGAAGGTTCTGGCGAACCGAAGCCGAGAGAACGATACCGGACATGTACGCAATCCTTTACTTACTGTAAAAACACTCTGCGCTTCTGCGCAGTCCACACGTTGTGAACAAGGTAAACCGTCAACCTCAATAAAACGTGAATGCGCCGGATTTTTTCTCCCGGAGACAAAATAGAGAAAAAATTAATCCTGATTTACGCGGGAATACGGCCGCCGAAAAACGGCATCAACGCCTGGCTCAACGCATGCGGCCGGCCTGATGTGAAAATCATTTCAGCGCCGGCCTCGTCGATTGCGCCATCAGCGGGCTTCATCAAACCCGCAACACGTCGCGCAATCGCGGGCGCGGGGTCGATCCAGTCCACCGGCCATGGCGCGAGCCTGATCAGCCGATCCATCAGCAAGGGATAATGGGTGCAGGCCAGCACGACCGTGTCGGTGCGGGCCGCATCCTCCTCGCCGACAAAGCATGGTGCGAGTTCGGTGAATATCGACTGATCACTCACCTCAACGCCGTTGAGCGCTGCTTCCGCCAATGAGGCGAGTTCGCCCGAACCCACCAAGGTCACTTCACAGCCCTGGCCATGATCCCGGATCAGCGCCTGGGTGTATTCGCGCTTGACGGTGGCCCGGGTGCCGAGCACGGACACACGCTTGGTCCTCGACGCCGCGCAGGCCGGCTTGATAGCCGGCACGGTACCGACGAACGGCACGTTATAGGCTGCACGCAGCGGGGCCATCACAGAAACCGACATCGTGTTGCAGGCGATCACCACGAGATCGGGCCTGTGCGCGGCGATCAATTCGCCGACCAGGGGCACTACCCGCGCGATAATCTCGTCCTCGCTATGGTGCCCATAGGGAAAGAAGACGTCGTCGGCGACATAGATATAATGTGCGTCCGGCCGCGTCGGGACGATTTCGCGCAGGACCGTAAGGCCGCCGAGGCCGGAATCGATAACGAGAATTGTCGCAGGTGCTGGCACGCGGCGATCCTAGCCGATCCGGGTTTACCGTTCACTGTTTTTGCGCACCAGCAAGGCTGGGCGGTGTCAATAAGGTACCGGGGCTACGATTTGGAATAATTCAATTGGCACGGGTTTTAACAGAGCGCTACCAAGAAGCCTTCACGCATGAATTCCCAAAGGGCAACGCAGACATGATTCGAAATACGACGGCGAGCTGGGGCAGCGTTGCGCGATGGTTTCACTGGATTCTGGGGGGCGCGATCGTCGGGATGCTGGCGTATGGCTGGTGGATGAATCATATCCCGGCGCGGCCGGATCGCTTCTTCTATCGTTCGATCCATGCCGATATCGGTTACCTGATCCTGCTCTTGATGGTGCTGCGCCTGGTCTGGCGAGGGGTAAATCCGACGCCGGCATTGCCGTCGGATACGCCGCGCTGGCAACGGATCTCGGCGAGCGTCAGCCATTGGGCGCTCTATGGCGTCACAATCCTGGTGGCGATGTTGGGATGGGCGCATTCCGGCGCACGCGATCCGAACTATTCGAGCTTCTTTGGTTTGTTCAAGGTGCCGCAGTTCACGTCGCCGGATAAGGCCACCGCCGATGCCTTTGAGGACCGACACATCTTCATGGCGTATGTGCTGCTGGCGCTGATCGTGATCCACATCGCCGCTGCGGCATGGCATCACTTCATCAGGCGCGATCGCGTGGCTGCGCGGATGGTTGACGGCGCACCGGGCTGATCGCCGCGCTTGAGCGATAACCGTCGTTCAGCTTTCGCCGAATACGCGCTTGAAGATCGTATCGACGTGCTTGAAGTGATAGCCGAGGTCAAATTGCTCGGATATCTCGGCGTCGGTCAGATACTTCTTCACATCGGCGTCTTTTTTCAGCAGCGTCTCGAAATCGCCTTCGCCGCGCCACACCGGCATCGCATTGCGTTGCACGAGCTTGTAGGCGTCTTCGCGGCTGCAGCCCTTTTGCGTCAATGCGATCAAGAGCCGCTGTGAATGGATGAGGCCACCGAGGCGGTCGAGATTCTTCTGCATGTTGGCCGGATAGACCAACAGCTTGTCGATCAGGCCGGCCAGACGATTGAGCGCGAAATCCAGCGTCACGGTGGCGTCGGGCGCGATCATGCGCTCAGCCGAGGAGTGCGAAATATCGCGCTCATGCCACAGCACGACATTCTCCATCGCCGGCGTCACATAGGCGCGCACCATGCGCGCGAGACCGGTGAGATTTTCCGACAGCACCGGATTGCGCTTGTGCGGCATCGCCGAGGAGCCTTTCTGGCCCTCGGAGAAAAATTCCTCGGCTTCCAGCACTTCGGTGCGCTGCATGTGCCGGATCTCGGTGGCAAGGCGTTCGACGGAAGAGGCGATCACCCCGAGCGTGGCAAAATACATCGCGTGACGATCGCGCGGAATCACCTGCGTCGAGATCGGCTCGGGTGTCAGGCCCATCGCCTTGGCGACATGTTCTTCCACGCGCGGATCGATCTGCGCGAAAGTGCCGACGGCGCCCGAGATTGCGCAGGTCGCGACTTCCTTGCGCGCGATCACCAGCCGCTCGCGGGCGCGGGTGAATTCGGCATAGGCAAAAGCGAGCTTCAGCCCGAACGTGACGGGTTCGGCATGAATGCCGTGAGAGCGGCCGATGGTCGGCGTCATCTTGTGCTCGAACGCGCGCTTCTTCAGCGCCGTCAATACCCGGTCGACATCCGCGATCAACAGATCCGCCGCGCGGGTCAGTTGCACATTAAGACAGGTGTCGAGCACGTCGGAGGAGGTCATGCCCTGATGCACGAAGCGCGCTTCGGGGCCGACGATTTCCGCCAGATGGGTCAGAAAGGCGATGACGTCGTGTTTGGTCTCGCGTTCGATCTCGTCGATCCGGGCCACATCGAAGGCGACGTCACGGGCCTTGGCCCAGACCGCCTTGGCGGCCTCTTTCGGAATGACCCCGAGTTCCGCCTGCGCGTCGGCCGCATGCGCCTCGATCTCGAACCAGATCTTGAAACGCGTCTGCGCCTCCCAGATGGAGGCCATTTCCGGGCGGGTATAGCGGGGGATCATCGACGACTCTGGGGTTTCTGAGGTTAAGCCGCGCTTTAGCAGAGCCGCCCCGGTGAGACAAACGTCGGCTCAATCAGGTGCGGAGATACCGCTTGCAAGCCATTTAGCTGCCGTTCTCACGAAATATTGACTGACAGATATTGAAATCTGTCAGCGAGATACGCTATATACAAATCCGACGCTGGTATGAAGGCGTCCCCCAGCGCGCTGCCGATAGACCGCGAGTTGGGGATTTTCAGAGGACTTCGCCATGGCTATCGAACTTTTTTACCTGACCACCCAACTCCAGCGCTGGGTCAACCAGCGCGTAGCTCGTCACCTGGCCGCGCAGGCCGAGAGGTTGACCCGCTAAAGGGAACGACAATGACAGCCCATCAGTTTGCTTTGCGAAAGCTCGGCGCCGATGGGCTCCCGGTCTGCGATATCGATCTGGGTTGCAAGGAATTTGGCTGTAAGAGGATTTCTGACGTTTACGGCATCGCTGTCACGGGCACATTTTATGTTCCGGCAGGGATGGAAATGCACGACAGCAAGAAAGCGACGGTGCGCGCATGAACGAGATCCTGGTTTTAACGCCTGAACGAATTCTTGAGGTGACCGAGGACGTGCTGCGCCGCTACGGGCTGGCAAAAGCCACCGTGGTCGATGTCGCACGCGCGCTCGATGTCAGCCACGGCAGCGTCTACCGTCATTTTCCAAGCAAGGCTTCGTTACGCGAGGCGGTGGCGAAACGCTGGCTCGACCGCGCCAGCGCGCCGCTGGAAAAGATTGCACAAGCCGACGCGCCTGCGCCTGCAAAACTGGAACGCTGGCTGCGCGCGCTGTTCACCGCCAAGCAAAAGCGCTTCAACGAAGACCCCGAGATGTTCGCGACCTATCTCACGCTGGCACAAGAAGCGTGCAAGGTCGTGAAGGGGCACAAGGAAGGCTTGATCGACCAGGTCGCCTCTATCCTGTCCGATGGTGTCAAGCAGGGCGCCTTTGAGGTCGCCGATGTAAAGACCTCAGCGCGTGCGGTTTTCGATGCCTCGATCCGCTTCCACCATCCGGCCCATTCCGATGAATGGAAGGATCCGGAGCTGCCGGCGCGGATCGACGCGTTGCTGGCTCTGGTGCTGAGGGGTCTGGAAGCGCCGCGTAAGGGCTAAACGATCTCGCTAAACCATTTCGCCGCGCGCGTGGGCCGCAGCATTGCGGATCGCCGAAATATTGGCCTTGTAGCTTTCCATCGTGCCGCCCTTGAATACGGCGGAGCCCGCGACAAACGCATTGGCGCCCGCAGCCGCGAGCGCACCCGAGACATCCGGACCCACGCCGCCATCGACTTCGATATCGATCGGCCGCCCCGCGGTCATCGCCCTGACATCGCTGACCTTGCCGAGCGCCGAGTGAATGAAGGCTTGCCCGCCGAAGCCGGGATTGACCGACATCACCAGCACCAGATCGATCATGTCGATAACATATTCGAGCACCGAGATCGGCGTCGCCGGATTGAGCGAAACGCCGGCCTTCTTGCCGAGCGCACGGATCGCCTGCAAGGAGCGATGCAAATGCGGACCGGCTTCGGCATGAACCGTGATGTGATCGCAGCCGGCCTTGGCGAAAGCTTCCAGATACGGATCGCACGGCGAAATCATCAGATGCGCGTCGAAAATCTTTTTCGTATGCGGGCGCATCGCCTTGATGACGTCAGGACCGTAGGAAATGTTGGGGACGAAATGCCCGTCCATCACGTCGAGATGGATCCAGTCGGCGCCGGCCGCATCGACGGCGCGCACCTCTTCGCCCAATCTGGCGAAATCTGAAGCCAGGATCGATGGCGCGATGACGAGGGGGCGTGCCGCAAATTGCTGAGACATGTGCGCTTTCCCGAACCACTTTCGAAGCGTGCGAATGGTTTCGCGTAACATGCGCCATGGCCGGGAGCAATGCGGGGATGAGGGCGCAGGGAGGTCGGAAAATTCTGCCGCAGCGGCATCAATTGCCGGGGGCCCCGGCCGGTTCCGGCTATAGAAACCCCATGTTTTATTGGCTTTTCCGCAATGGCACGCCGCTTGCTCATCTCAGGTTTTCGAAAGGTGAAAGCCGCGCTTTGCGGCATTGTTCGGAGTTTTGCCATGCTGTTCGCCCTTGGCGCCGCGTCGACCGCATTGGACGCCATCCAGTCGTTGGCCTCGTCTGCCTCGTCGTCGTCGTCCCAATCCACCGGCTTCAGCCAGGCGACGGCCGATATGTTCGGTCTTTCGGGCGGGGCCCAGGCGTCGGGAAGTCCGGCGGCGCCTTCGGGCACAACGGGATTTTCGCAGATATCGCCGGGCACCTTCAGCGCGCTATTGGCGGCACAGAGCCAGTCATCGACGGCAACAGCCACTACATCAGCGTCCACCACATCGGCATCGACCAGCCAGTCGAGCGCGCTGCAGGACCTGTTCTCGCAGATCGATGGCAATGGCGACGGCCAGATCACCAAATCGGAATTCGAAAACGCGCTTGGCGCCGGTGGGACCAACCTCGCGCAGGCCGACGACGTCTTCAACAAGCTCGATACCAATGGCGACGGTACGGTCAGCCTCAGCGAATTGTCGTCGGCGCTCAAGGGCAAGGGGGGCGGTCATCATCACGCACCCATATCGCTGGTTCCAGCGACGGCAGCAGCACGAGCGCCGACGGATCGAGCACCGATCCGCTGCAGCAGGCGTTGCAGGCGGCTTCCTTCACGTCCACAACCGGTAGCAGCGCAACCGACCACGACATCCGACACGGGATCACAGGTCTCGGCTGTGTCGGCCACTCTCGTCCAGCGCCGCGTCTTCGTCTTACAATGCGATCGAGCAACTGATTCAGCGCGAGGCCAGCTCCGCCTCCTTCTCGCTCAATCCGCTTTCGTTCAACGTCTGAAATTGAGCAACTGCTCGAGACGGTCAGCGATCTCTATCCAAAGCGATCTTGCCATGCTGGCAATGCGCCGGGAAAAGGCAGCGCGGTCGCGGTATAGACGCCGCGCGCGATCGCACGGGCCACGACATTGGCGGCGACCATGCCGAGTTCGGTGAGGCCGGCGAGGGGATCGATCGGCTTTTCGCCGGTTGCGGCGGCAAACAGCACGTCGCCGTCGAGCGGTGCGTGCACCGGATAGATCGCGCGGGCAAATCCGGTCTGTGCGATCATGGCAAGCCGCTTGGCCTGGGTTTTGGTCAGGTCCGCATCGGTCACGACCACGGCTAGCGTAGTGTTCTCAACCGGCGTCGCGCTGGGCCCGCCCTTGAGACGCGCCTTCAGCATGTCCGGCGTAAACGACGCCGGCAATCCGCGTCCGCCAAATTCGCCGTCGATCTCAAACGGGGCGGCCCAGAACCACGGCCCATCGCCGACGGTCACGGTACCGACCGCATTGACCACCGCGAGGGCGGCGACCGTGATGCCGCCTGACGTGGTCGCCGACGCCGAACCGAGCCCGCCCTTGAAATTCGCGGTGGTGGCGCCGAGCCCGGCACCGGCATTGCCGAGCGCGAAATCCGTGGCCGCCGCCGCCGCAGCCGCGGCGTAGCCGAGATCGCGATAGGGCGCGAAGCGGCCCCATTTCTTGTTGCCGCCGTTCAACAGATCAAAGCAGATCGCGCCGGGCACGATCGGAATCACGGCTTCGCGCACCACAAAGCCGCGGCCCTGTTCGGCGAGCCAGGCCTGCACGCCGCCGCCGGCTTCCAGCCCGAACGCGGAGCCGCCGGACAACGCGATAGCGTCGATCCGCTCTACGGTGTTGGCGACATCGAGCAGGGCGCCTTCGCGCGTACCGGGACCGCCGCCGCGCACGTCGATCGCCGCCACCACAGGCCGATCGAAAATCACCGCGGTGACGCCGGACGCCAATGCGGCGTCGTCGGCGTGCCCGACGCGGACGCCGGCAATGTCGGTGAGGAGATTTTTCATGGTGCAGGTCTATCCAACCTTGATCCCGTCAGGCTCGGCTTTCCTTGAAGGATATATCAGCCTTGACCAGTCATGCATCAACAGCCCAATGCCTGCCGGATCATTCGCGCCAGATCGGACTTGCGGTACGGCTTGGCGAGCAGCAGCACGCCGGAATCCAGGCGCCCGTGATGCACGATGGCATTCTCGGTATAACCTGAGGTGAACAGCGTCTTGAGCGCGGGGCGATGCTTCAACGCCTCGTCGACAAGCTGGCGCCCGTTCATGGACCCGGGCATGATCACGTCGGTAAACAACAGATCGATGGCGGCTGACGTGTTGATGATGGTCATCGCTTCCGCGGCATTGCCCGCCTGGAGCGTGGTGTAACCCAGGCTTTCGATCTGGGTAATCACATATCGGCGCACCAGAGCGTCGTCCTCGACGACCAGCACGATCTCGGTGCCGCCTTCAATGCCGGAAGGCGCCAGCGGCTCCGCCGTCGTCGTATGCAGCCCGGTGGCACAGGGCAAATAGAGCTTCACGGTCGTGCCGTGGCCTTCCTCGCTGTAGATCTTGATATGCCCGTTGGACTGCTTGACGAAACCGAACACCATGCTGAGACCAAGGCCGGTACCCTTGCCGACTTCCTTGGTGGTGAAGAATGGATCGAACACTTTTTCCAGGTCGGCGGCGGCGATCCCGGCGCCGGTGTCGCTGACGGCCAGCATGACGTAGTTTCCCGGCACCACTTCGTTGTTCATGGCCGCGTAGCTCTCGTCGAGATAAACATTGTTGGTCTCGAGGGCGAGACTGCCGCCGGTCGGCATCGCGTCGCGGGCATTGAGCGCAAGATTCAAAATAGCCGTTGTGAGCTGGCTGGGATCAACCAATGCAGCCGAGGCGTTATCCGCCAGCAGCGGCTCGATCTGGATATGTTCGCCGAGCGTTGGGCGCAGCAGTTTCACGGTCTCGAGGATCAGCGCATTGACGTCAACCTCGCGCGGCTGCAGCGGCTGGCGGCGCGCGAATGCGAGCAAATGTTTGGTCAGATTGGCGCCGCGTTCGGCAGCGTCATCGATCATTCGCGCGATGGCGACGAGCTGCGGATCGCCGGCGACGGCGTCGGCGAGGATACCGATAGTGCCGGTGATCACGGTCAGGATGTTGTTGAAGTCATGCGCGATGCCGCCGGTCAACTGGCCGACGGCCTCCATTTTTTGCGCCTGCCGGAACAGGGCTTCCGCGGCGTGCTTTTCCGTGAGGTCGCGGCCGACGAAGAAGTGCCGCCGCACCGGTTCCGACCACGTTCCCATCCAGGTCAGTTGCACGGCGTTGCCATCCTTGTGGACGTAACGGGTCTCGAAATTGCGCATCTGCCGGCCGTGCCGTGCCGCGCGCATCTCCTCACGCGTGCTGTCGAGATCTTCGGGATGAATGAATTCAAGCGCGACGTGCCCGATCATCTCGTCGGGCCGATATCCGAGGATGGTCATCGAACTCGGGCTGACCTGAACAAAACGGCCAAAAGTGTCCGTAACCAGAATGAGGTCCTGCGAGGTTTCGAATATACGTCGCCGCTCCTCGATCTCCTGATTGAGGGCCTCCTGCGTTCTTTTGCTCTCACCGATATCGCGTGCGATCTTGGAGGCGCCGATGGTCTCGCCGCTGGCCGATTTGATCGGGGAGACGCCGAGCGCGACACGTACTTCCCGGCCGTCCTTGTGTTGCCGCACGGTCTCGTATTGTTCGATCGCCTCGCCCTGCCCGATGCGGGCGAGGATGTCGCGCACTTCAGTGAGCCGGTCCGGCGGAACAATGATGTCGATGCGATTGCCGACAGCTTCAGCGGCGGAAAATCCAAACAGGCGCTCCGCGGCGCGATTCCAGCCGGTGATGACGCCGTCGAGCGTCTTGGTAATGATCGCGTCGTTGGATGATTCCACCACCGCGCTGAACAGCCGCTCGCGTTCACTGTGGCGATGCCGGTCGGAAGCGGCCCGCTGGCGCAGAATCGCGAACAAATGCGTGATCTGGGCCTGCAGGCCGACATTGTCGACCAGCAACACCGCCAGGACGAAAATGGCCGCACACAGCCCGTAAATACGGCCGGCATAAAAGCCGAGATCAAATCGTGCGACGTTGACGACCGCTGACAATGCGATGTCGAACATCCACGCGCACATGACAACCATGAGCCAGACGTCGAGCACGGAATAGGGCCGCCGCAACAACAGCAGCAGCAGGGCCGCGAGGTTGAGAAACCACACCGTCGACACCACGCCGGCCATGACGGGCGTATATCGTCCCTCACTCAGCAGCGTCGGCAGAAGGTCATGCTCGCTGGTGACGATCCAGACCACGGTTGAAATCGCAACGCCCACGGCGACGATACTTCCCAGAATCGCCGAACCGACCGATCCCTCTATCTTGGGGCCGCCATCCCTGTCTTTGAGCAGCGCATAGCCGAACACGAGGATGGGAAATCCGCCATGCCAGATCATGTAAAGCCAGACGGTGGTCTGCGAGCCGGCGTTAAAAAGCCCGTTTGAGGCGAACAGACCTGGAAAGCTCAGGGCATGGGCGATCGCCGCGGCTGCTGTGAAGAGGAATCCGCTCGCCAACAGCAGAAGTGCGTGCGCCCGCAGGATGCCGAACTGCGAAAACAACAGGATCGCCGTGATGAGATCGATGATCGCAAGCGCAGATTGATAGCTCGCGACGAACGCCGGAATCTGCGTTAGCGGCGTCCCCGCAAACGGTACGGCGCAGACGAACAGAACCAAGGAGACGCCGACTACGGCCAGCGCCGTGGCACGTTCGCGAGCTGTCGCCGGCAAAGTCGAAAGAAAGATATTACGGTCATCTGCCTGCAAGGTCGTCTCCCGCGACTTGGCATCGAACTTGGCGTCGAACGCGCCATATTGTCATGTTAGTTTGCCCGCCGAACCGGCATAGGTAGCCGATATGCTAAGATCGATCGGGGCCTGTTTCCTTAAGTCGCTTGGGATGGCCTCGGCGAATGCTGCGAATCTGACAGGCTTTTGGCGACCGCGGCAAGCAACTCCTGCGGTCTGAACGGCTTTTGCAGGCTCGAAATCGCCCCGAGTTTTGTTGCCATATGAAGGAAATCCGGTCCCCGTTCGGACGCCGAACGGAATTCCTGACCCGACATGACGATAACTGGCATTTCCGGCCGCGACTGATGCACGAGCCGCATGGTCTCGAAACCGTCCATCCCTGGCATGAAAATGTCGACGACCAAAAGGTCGAACCGCTGGGTTTCCAGCAGTCGCAGGCCGGCCTGGCTGTTATCGACCGCCTCGACGGCATGTGCGGCGCGCTCAAGCAATAATTTGACGGTGCTTAAAACCGCCCGATCATCGTCGATGACGAGAATGCTCGCCACGGGTTCCCCTCAAGTGATTGACGACCTCAACCCAAGGTTACATAATTGTTAATGCGGCTGTTGGCCAGAGCGGCGGATGGAGTAACCGCATTTTTACGGCAAGGGGGAATAATGTCCAAGGGTCCGCCTCCAAATCCAGGATTTGACAATAGGCTGACCGGAGCCATTGTGTGAGCCATCCTTTGCCCCGTGTTCTCGTGATCGACGATCAGCCCGATGTACGCACGATGGTCTCCATCGTGCTGCGGATCAATCATTTCGAGGCGGTTGAAGCCGCCAATGCGGTCGCAGGACTACAGGAATTCGAAAGTTCCAAATTCGACCTGGCGATTGTCGATATCTTCCTGCAGGGAACCAACGGTTTCGAAGTCATCATGAAGATGCGCGAGCGCATCCCGGATTTTCCGATCGTCGCGATATCCGGCATGACGATGCTCGACTTTGTCAACGAGACGCCCGAACTCGCCAATGTCGTGTGTCTGCAGAAGCCGTTTCGCCCCGCGGAACTTACGCTTGCGGTCGAAGTGGCGACCAGGCCCCGCTCATCCGGCGTTGCCGCCGGCAAGCTCGTAGCGGGAACGACGCCCTGATCCGGCTGTTTCCGGATCGTCCGTTTCGCGCCGACGCCCTGCAAATCTTTTGCGCCCTATAAGCCTTTTACTATCGCGCCGAACGCAAAACGCCCCGGCGAACCGGGGCGTTGAGGACGGCAGCGTCGTGTATCAGATCAGGCCTAGCGGTCTTACGACCCCTTCGGATTAATCTCGGTGTAGCCGCCCTTGGAATCCCACTTATAGACGACATAGTCGATCTGCTTGATGTCGCCCTTGGCATCGAACTCCATCTTGCCGATCACCGTATCCCACGAACCGGCCTTGATCGTAGCCATGACCTTCTTCGGGTCGATGGTGCCGGCCTTCTTCACTGCCTGCTCCCAGACCTGCATCGCGGCATAGGTGTAGAGCGTGTAGCCTTCGGGATCGATATTGGCGGCCTTGAACTTCTCGACGATGGCCTTGGCGGTCGGCTTGTTGCGCGGGTCGGGACCGAAGGTGAACAGCGTGCCTTCGGCGGCCGGTCCGGTGATCGAGGCGAATTCCTTGTCAGCCAGCGCGTCGCCGGCCATCAAGACGGTCTGGAGACCCTGATCGCGCATCTGGCGCACGATCAAACCGGATTCCTGATGGTAGCCGCCGACGAAAACCAGATCGATATTGTCGCGCTTCATGCGCGAGACGATCGCGGTGAAGTCCTTGTCGCCCTTGTTGTAGGACTCGAACATTTTTTCGGTAAAGCCGGCCTTGTTGAGCGCCTTCTTGGTTTCGTCGGCGAGGCCTTTGCCATAGGTGGTCTTGTCGTTGAGAATGGCGACGTTCTTGCCTTTGTAGTTCTTCACGATGTACTCGGCGGCAACCAGGCCCTGCTGATCGTCGCGGCCGCAGACCCGGGCGACGTTCCACAGATTGCGCTCGGTGAACAGCGGATTGGTCGAGGCCGGCGTGATCTGCAGGACGTTGCCGTCGGCATAGGCTTCCGAGGCCGGGATCGACGACGACGAGCAGTAGTGGCCGGCGACAAACGGGATCTTCGCGCTGGCGAATTTCTCCGCCACCGAACGCGCCTGCTTGGGATCGCAGGCATCGTCGCCGATTTCGAGCGCCAGCTTCTTGCCGAGCACGCCGCCGGCGGCGTTGAAATCCTTGATCGCCTGTTCGGCGCCGTTCTTGAGTTGCCGGCCGAACGCGGATTCGCCGCCCGTCATCGGGCCTGCAACGCCGATGGTGATGTCCTGCGCAAGTGCTGCCGTCGACAGCGCAAGCGAGGTGCCCAGTGCCAGGCCGATGAGCTTTAGTGATTTCATGAGGAGTCCTCGCGGGTAGGTCGCTACGGGAAGGACCCGGCAGGCCGCCGGGCTCGAAAATCGGGACCATTGTCGGCTGATTTTGCCGCGAAGTCATCGGCAAATTTCGGGCAAACCACGCCGATTGTTGTCCCGGCGCAGGCCGGGACGACGGGTGGCGTTATGGCTAGCCCCGTCTGCCGCCTTCCAGATAGGCGGCGCGGATTTCCGGGCGCTGCAGCAGTTCCGCGCCCGTTCCGTTGAGCGTGATCAGGCCGTTGACCATGACATAACCGCGATGGGCCAGCCGCAACGCGTGATTGGCGTTCTGCTCGACAATCAGCACGGTGAGGCCGTCCTGCCGGTTCAAGGTCCGGATCGCATCGAAAATCTGACGCGCGATTAGCGGGGCCAGGCCCAGCGAAGGTTCGTCCAGCATCAAAAGGCGAGGGCGGCTCATCAGCGCACGGCCGATCGCCAGCATCTGCTGCTCGCCGCCCGACAAAGTGCCGCCACGCTGGGTGATGCGTTCCTTTAAGCGAGGAAACAGTGTCAGCACGCGTTCCAGTCCGGCGGATCGTTCCGCCTCGCTGCTGTCGGTGGCATCGGCCCCCATCTGCAGGTTTTCCGCCACACTCATGCGCGGGAAAATCCGCCGGCCCTCGGGCGATTGCGCCAGGCGCAGCCGGGCGATTTCGTGGGTCGGCACATCGGTGATATCGCGGCCGTCGAATGTGATGGAGCCTGCCCGCGCGCGCGGCTTGCCGAAGATCGTCATCATCAGCGTCGACTTGCCGGCCCCGTTGGCGCCGATCAGGGCGACGATTTCGCCGGACTTGATGTCGAGATCGACGCCCTTCAGCGCCTCGATCTTGCCGTAGGCGGCGCGCAGCGACCTGATCGCGAGCAAGGGGTCGGGGGATGACGCGGTCACGTTCCGCTCTCCATCACCGCGATCGCTTCTTCCTCGTCGGCGCCGAGATAGGCCGCGATCACCCGGGGATTATCGCTGATATCCTTTGGCGCGCCCTCGGCGATCTTCACACCATAATCCATCACGACGATATGGTCGGAGATTTCCATCACCACCGACATGTCATGTTCGATCAGCAGGATTGAAGTGCCTTGCTCTGATCGGATCGAGAGCAATAGTTCGCTGAGCGCGGCACTTTCGCGGGCGTTCAGTCCGGCGGCCGGCTCGTCGAGGCACAGCAGCGCCGGTTCGGTGCACATCGCGCGCGCGATTTCGAGCCGACGCTGATCGCCGTAAGGCAAGTTGCCGGCGGCATCGTCGGCGCGTTCAAGCAAGCCGATGCGGTCGAGCCATTGCGTGGCCAGCGCGATGGCGTCCTTTTCGGCCGCGCGCCAGGACGGCGCGCCGATTAGCCCGAGAAAGGTCAGGCCCGAGGCGCGCATCAACGCATTGTGCTGCGCCACCATCAGGTTTTCGAGCGCGGTCATGCCGGGAAACAGGCGGATGTTCTGGAAAGTTCGCGCGACCTTGGCCTGCTTGGAGATCCGGAAATCATTCAGCCGCTCAAGCTGGATCATGCGGCCGTCATCATGGGTCAGCCGCATCGAGCCTGATGTCGGCTTGTAGAAGCCGGTGATGCAGTTGAACACGGTGGTCTTGCCGGCGCCGTTCGGCCCGATCAGCGCGGTGATCTTGCGCCGCTCGGCGGTGAACGACAGATCATTGACGGCGACGACACCGCCAAAGCGCATCGACAGATGATCGACACTGAGAATGTGTTGGTCGCTCATCGGCGGCTCATCCCCTGCCTTCGCTGGTTAGCTCAGAGGAGATGGCCTGATTGCGTTCGAGAAAGACGGTCGGCGCGCGGTGGCCGATCAGCCCGCGCGGCCGCCAGATCATCAGCAGCACCATCGCGACGCCGAACACCAGCATGCGGTACTGGTCGAAGCCGCGAAACAGTTCGAAGCCACCGATCATCGCCAGCGCGGCGAGGGCGACGCCGAGTTGCGAGCCCATGCCGCCGAGCACGACGATCGCCAGCACCAGCGCCAATTCCTGGAAGGTGAAGGATTCCGGGCTGATAAAACCCTGTCGGGTCGCAAAGAATGCGCCGGCGAACCCGCCGAACATCGCGCCAGTGGCGAACGCCGTCAGTTTGGTCGTGGTGGTGTTGATGCCAAGCGCGCGGCAGGCCACCTCGTCTTCGCGCAGCGCTTCCCAGGCGCGGCCGATCGGCAGGCGTCGCAGCCGGATCGTCACCCAGTTGGTGAGCAGCGCGAGCGCCAGGATGATGTAAAACAGAAACACGATACGATGGGTCGTGGAGAATTCGATGCCGAGTCTCGCCGCAAGGCCGTCATCGCCTGATGTCAGCGGGATGCCGAAGAAGGTCGGCCGCGGGATACCCGACACGCCGTTCGGGCCGCCGGTCAGGCTTTGCCAATTGATGATGACGAGCCGGATGATCTCGCCGAACGCCAGCGTCACGATCGCGAGATAGTCGCCGCGCAGCCGCAGCACCGGAAATCCCAAGAGCACGCCCCAGAACGCCGCGAGAATGCCGGCCAGCGGCAGGCAGACCCAGAACGACCAACCGAAATAGGTCGACAGCAGTGCGTAGGAATAAGCGCCGACGGCGTAGAACGCGACGTAACCGAGGTCGAGCAGTCCGGCGAGGCCGACCACCACGTTCAGTCCCCATCCCAGCATCACATAGGTCAGCACGAGGATGCCGAGATCGAGGATGTAGCGCTGATCGTAGAAGATCACCGGCACCAAGAACGTGAAGATCAACAGCACCGGCGCGATGGCGCGCCGTCCGATCGCCAGTGCGTTTTGCGCGGAGGGCGGGACGATCCTGACGGTCTCGACCGGTCCCCACCATTGCCGCAGCAATTCGACGACGATACTGCCGCCAAAGACGATGGCGACCATGGAAGCGAGGTCGCCGAACCTGGTCCAGTAGATCAACTGCCCGGTTGGCCCGGCTTCGGTTCGGATGCCGATCATCAGCGAGAATAGCACCAGCGCCACCAGGGCGCTGATCAGGGCTTTCTTGAAGATGAAGGCAACGCCAGGCGCGCGCGAGAATGACGTCGGTTGGCCTGCGGGTGCTGTCACGCGCTCGTCCGTCAAACTTTTTCAACTTCGGGCCGGCCGAGCAGGCCTGTGGGCAGGAAAATCAACACGACGATCAGGATCGAGAACGCCGCAACGTCCTTGTATTCGACCGAGAAATAGGCCGACCACATGGTCTCGATCAACCCGATCAACAGCCCGCCCAGCATCGCGCCGGGCAGGGAGCCGATGCCGCCGAGCACGGCCGCGGTGAACGCTTTGATGCCGGCCACGAAGCCCATGAAGAAATCGACGAGGCCGTAGTACAACAGGTACATCATGCCTGCGACCGCGGCGAGCGCGGCGCCGATCACGAACGTCATCGAGATGGTGCGATCGACATCGACGCCGAGCAGTGCGGCCATGGTCTGGTCCTGCTCGCAGGCGCGCATGTCGCGGCCGAGCCGGGTCCGCGATACCAGCCAGGTGAAGATCGCCAGCAGCACGATGGTGGTGATGACGACGATGATCTGCACATTGGACAACCGGACCACGAAACCTTCGCTGCCTTCATGCAGCGTGTAGCCGCCGGTGATGATCGGCGGCACTGGTTTTACGCGGGCGCCTTGCGCGATCTGCGAGTAGTTGATCAGCACAAAGGACATGCCGATCGCCGAGAGCATCGGGGCGAGGCGGAATGAGTGCCGCAGCGGCCGGTAGGCGATGCGCTCGATGGTCCAGCCATAGAGTGCGGTGATCGCCATCGACACCAGGAGCACGATCAGCAGGATCACCGGAACGGCGGTCAGTCCTAACGAGACCAGCAGCAGGAATGTGATCAGTGCAATGAAGCCGCCGATCATGAAAATATCGCCATGGGCGAAATTGATCATGCCGACGATGCCATAGACCATGGTGTAGCCGATGGCGATCAGGCCGTAGATCGAGCCAAGGACGATGCCGTTGATCAGTTGCTGGGCGAAATAGTCCATGCGCTGCCGTTGTCTGGAGTACGCGCTTCAACAATTACGCGGCGATGGCTCCGGCAGCCGGAACGACGCGTCGTCTGATTTTCTAACAGCGGGAACCGGGGGCGGCAACAGCGTGGGGTGGTGTCTAAAGGGCTTGTACAGAGCTAGTTCCGGGGAGCCGGTTCCGCAGCTGCTGTCCCGGCCGCGCCGGCATCCCTTGGGAACCGCAATTTCATGAAACCAATCCCCGGTTCCGCGGTTGGTCCCCGCGACATTCAACAAGGGAGATCCCGATGTCCAATCAGAACCAGAATCCGGGCCAGCAGAACCAGAATCCGGGCCAGAAGCCCGGTCAGCAGCAAGGCGGTGGCCAGAAGCCCGGACAGCAGCAGCAAGATCCGAACCGTCAGGGCCAGCAGGGCCAGAACCCCGGCCAGCACGGCAAGGGCGAGCGCTAGTTCTTGACCAGTTAGTGGAATTCAGGGAAGTCCCGCCGAAAGGCGGGACTTTTCGTTCGACGCCCGTCTTTTAAATCCCGTAGATCCTTCCTTTGTTGTTTTATTTCAGTAACTTAATTCGCAAATTCCCCGGCATTTCGGCGCACCGGCCGCGCGCTTTGGCAGTCTGGACCTGACCGGGAACCTCAACTACGGTCCCGGCCAAGCGGCAACGCCAGTTTGATGGATCCCACCGTCGAGGCGTAACGACCGCGCGATATCAGGGAGAGAACGCCGATGAACATGACCCGACGGGGTGTAATCACGACCGCAGGGGCTGCTGCGACCGCTTTGGCTCTGCCGCAGCGCGCCAGCGCCCAGTCTTTCGATTTCAAACCCAACCAGCGCTACCCCGACGCCGCCGTCGAGATTCTCGATCCGAGCTTCGCCAAATACCGCCTGTTCAGCAGCACGGTCGAACAGGTCGGCACCGGGATGCGATGGGCCGAGGGGCCGGTCTGGTTCGGCGATGGCCGTTATGTGCTGGTCAGCGACATCCCGAACAACCGCATCATGCGCTACGACGAAGTCACCGGCCGCTTCGGCGTTTTTCGGCAGCCGTCCAATTTCGCCAATGGCAATGCGCGCGACCGCCAAGGCCGGCTGATCTCTTGCGAACATCTGACCCGCCGCGTGACGCGCACCGAATATGACGGCAGCATCACCGTGCTGGCCGACAGTTTTAACGGCAAGCGTCTCAACTCGCCCAACGATATCGTGTGTAAATCCGACGGCTCGATCTGGTTCACCGACCCGCCGTTCGGCATCTCCGGCGAATGGGAAGGCGACAAGGCGACACCTGAATTGCCGCATTCGGTCTATCGCATCGCGCCCGACGGCAAGCTCGGACTTGTCACCGCAGAACTTCAGGGCCCGAACGGGCTGGCGTTCTCGCCGGATGAAAAGAAGCTCTACATCATTGAAGCGCGGGCGCAGCCCAACCGCCTGATCTGGTCCTATGATGTCGGCGCTGACGGAATGACGCTGTCCAACAAGACAAAATTCATCGACGCCGATGGGCCCGGCGCGCTCGACGGGTTCAGGCTCGATACCGACGGCAATTTGTGGTGCGGCTGGGGCAGCAATGGCTCGCCCTCCGCCAAGCCGGAAGAACTCGATGGGGTGAAGGTGTTCAATCCCGCGGGCAAAGCCATCGGCTTCATCCACCTGCCGGAGCGCTGCCCCAATCTGGTGTTCGGCGGCCCCAAGAAGAACCGCCTGTTCATGGCGAGCAGTCATTCGCTTTATGCTTTGTATGTTGAAGCGCGAGGGGCAGTGTAAATCGCCGCGGCTCGCTCATTCTCGCCATTGATCCCGCTTGGCCGCGTTTTGGAGCGTGGCCAAGCGTACGACTTGGTTCCTGAACGGGAACCAACGCCGCTCCGAGCGGCCATTAAGGTAAACAAAG
Organism: uncultured Alphaproteobacteria bacterium; assembly: GCA_963790595.1. Lineage (GTDB taxonomy): Bacteria > Pseudomonadota > Alphaproteobacteria > Rhizobiales > Xanthobacteraceae > Bradyrhizobium. The sequence continues at coordinate 60,364 of CAWBPE010000024.1, forward strand.
GGTTTAAATTGCCCGTCGCTATTTAAGCGCGTTACGTCGCCGCAGAAGCCGTGGCTCCCGGATGAGCCAGCGGACAAGCGGGAAGCGACATGTCCACAAACCAGCGGATCAACTCATTCAACGCCACAAATTGGCGGATCAGTTCATTCAATGGGGCGCTGCTGGCGGCCTATTTTATCCCGACCTGGACCATTATCGCGTTCCGGATGATGGTTTCGCCGATCCATGGCCTCTACGAGCGGCCGAATATTTCGGTGGGATTGTTCATCAGCGACCATCTGCATCTGGCGGCGACGACCACGATCCGCTTCGCATGGCTGTTCGCTTTGGGCCGGCTCACGGTCGTTGCGTTTTTTGCGATCTTCCTGGTTTTCATTACCCGCCCCTCGATCCGCAAGTCCGGCGGCTGCGATGAGGCGCTGGGGATGGCGCTGGCCATTGGCAGCGTCATCAGTTTTACAAGCATGATCATGGCGTCGCAGGTTGGCGAACCCGCCGCGATGCTGCTGCATGCGACCGAACTTCTGATGCTGCTCGGCACCGCGATCGTGCTGTTGCTGGAACGGCCCAATCAACCCGAGACCAACATGGCGTCGGCCGATCTATCCCTTCAGCAGCCCGAGCTCGCTGATAATCGCTGAGGCTTCCTTGACGGCGTGGTTGGCCGCCGGTACGCCGCAATAGATCGCCTGCTGCAGCAGGATTTCCTTGATATCCTGCGGCGTGAAGCCGCCTTCCGACAGCGCCGCGCGTACGTGCAGGCGGAATTCGTCCCATTGGCCGAGCGCGACCATGGTGCCGATCACCAGCACGCGCCGCGTGCGATGATCGAAATGCGGCCGGGTCCAGATTTCGCCCCAGGCATGGCGCGTGATCAGGTCGATGAATTCGCCGTTGAACGAATTCTTGTTGGCGATCGATTTGTCGACCCAGGCGTCGCCAAGCACCTTGCGGCGCTGAGCCATGCCGTCGTCGCGGCGTTGTTGGTCGTCCATGTTGGCCTCAGCGTTGTGTCAGGAAACCGACCACGGCGTCGGTGAAGGCGTGCGGCTGCTCGACATTGGAAATATGCGCGGCGTCGAGGATCGTCAGGGCCGCGCCGGGGATATTGCTGCGGATGAACTCGCCGGCGGCAACGGGCGTCGACATGTCGTGACGGCCGGCGATCACCAGCGTCGGGCTTTTGATTGTGGGCAGGAGATCGCGCTGGTCGAGCGTGCTCAGCGCTTCGCAGCAGGCAATGTAACCCTCAACCGGCGTCGCGATCATCATCGCCTTCAGGTTCGCCGTGACCTGCGGTTCGCGCTCGCGAAAATCCGCGGTCAGCCACGCGGCCATCACGGTGTCGGCGATCGAGGCCAGACCGCCTTCCTTGACCGCCTTGATACGATTGAGCCAATTGGTCGGATCGGGATAGTAGCAGGCGGTGTTGGCGAGAATGAGCTTGCCGAAGCGTTCCGGCGCGTTGGCTCCGAGCCATTGTCCGACCATGCCACCCATCGAGAGCCCGCACCAATGCGTCTTCTCGATGTTGAGATCATCGAGGATCGCCAGCACATCGCGGCCGAAACGTTCCATCGAATAGGGGCCCGGCGGTACGCCCGATTTGCCGTGGCCGCGCCGGTCGTAACGGATGACGCGAAAGATCTGCTTGAGCGCCGCCATCTGCGGCTCCCACATCTGCATCGTCGAGCCCAGTGAATTCGACAGCATCAGGGTGGGTCCGCTGTCGCGGCCTTCGACGGATACGTTGAGCAGGCAACCGTCGGCGTCGATCATGGGCATGGGAGTTCTCCTTCTATCTTCTTATTGGTCGTCGAGGGAGGCGAGCAGGCGATCGATCAGGGCTTGCGAGACGCCCTGATAGGCCATCGGCTCGAACAATTGCGTCAGTCGCTCGGCACTCAGATGTGCGGTGACTTTGGTATCTCTCGCCAGCACGTCGCGCAGGCTCGTTTTTCCGGCGACGGCCTGCTTGCTTGCAGCCTCCACCAGATGATGGGCCTCGCTTTTGCCGATTGTTTCCGCCAGCGCCATCGTGATCGCTTCGGCCATGATCAATCCCTTGGTGGCCTCGAGATTGACGCGCATCCGTGGCGCATCGACTTCGAGGCCTTCGGCGATATCGACAATTCCGGCCAGCGCGCCTGACGTGACCAGCAGCAGGGCCGGCAAGGTCGGCCATTCCGCATGCCACGGTCCGGCGCTGCGCTCGTGATCCTGGATCTGGCTCGCGAAAATTGTTGCGGCCAGGTTCGGCGCCATCATGGCTGCTCCGAGCGCGGTGGCGGCGGCGACGGGGTTGCGCTTGTGCGGCATGGTGGAGGATCCGCCGCGGCCTTCGCCCGCCGGTTCGAACGCCTCGGCGACATCGGTCTGCATCATCAGCTGGACGTCGCGGGCGATTTTGCCGCAGCTGCCCGCCAGAATCGCCAGCACCGAGGCGGCTTCCGCGATGCGGTCGCGATGGGTATGCCACGGCGCATCCGGCAATGGCAGCTTGAGTTCCTGCGCGAGCTTTTCCGCAACCAGCAATCCCTTGTCGCCGAGCGCGGCGAGGGTGCCGGCGGCGCCGCCGAACTGCAGCGCCAGCAATTCGCGGCGCAGCCGTTGCAATCGTCCGCGCGAGCGATGAAGGGCGGCGGCATATTCGGCGAGCTTGAGCCCGAACGGCATCGGCAGGGCATGCTGCAGCCAGGTGCGTGCGACGACGGGCGTGTTGCGATGCTGCCGGGCCAGCTTGGCGAAGCCCGCAATCGCGCGGCCGATATCCGCCAGCAGCGCGTCGATGCCGGCGCGCAGCGTCAACATGGTGGCGGTGTCGATCACGTCCTGGCTGGTGGCGCCCCAATGCACGTAGCGCGCGGCCTCGGCGTCAGCCTTGGCGACATCGGCGGTCAACGCCTTAACGAGGGGTATAGCAAGATTGCCAGACCGCGTCGCGGCCTGCGCCAAGGCGGCCAGGTCGAACGCACCGGCTTTGCAAGCCCCTGTGATCGGACCGGCCGCATTGGCCGGAATCACGCCCGTCGCTGCCTCGGCGCGCGCAAGGGCTGCTTCAAAATCGAGCATGTTTTGAAGGCACGCCATATCGTCGCAGACCGCGCGCATAGCGGCGCTCGACAGCATGGGGGCGAGCAGGGGCGAGAGAGAGGTACTCATGATGCGCGGACCTAACCATCCCCGCTGGCCTCTGCCAATACCCCGAGAATCTGCCCCCGAGAATCCGCCCAAGAATTTGCCCCAAGAATTTGCCCCAGGAAGTTCAGCCCAAGCATTGGTGCTGGCCTGCTGCGCCGCGAATATGCATCGCTCCTGGTCCGCCGATCCCCTTTCATTTGGCGCCTGCGTGCTTTACTTGGGGAATGAGGCAGTAAGCGACCCCGGAGGCACCATCATGGCCATGACGATGAACGGCGAAGTCCAGTTAGCGGCGCCGCGCGAGGCCGTGTGGACCAAATTGAACGATCCTGAGGTGCTCAAGGCGTGCATCCCCGGCTGCGAAGAGCTGGAAAAAACCGAGGACAATGGTTTCCGCGCCGTGGCCAAGATGAAGGTCGGGCCGGTGTCCGCCCGCTTCAAGGGCCGGGTCACGCTAAGCGATCTCGACCCGCCAAACGGCTACAAGATATCGGGTGAAGGCGAGGGCGGCGTGGCCGGCTTTGCCAAGGGCGGCGCCACCGTGGCGCTGGCCGAAAAGGACGGCGGCACGCTGTTGACCTATGACGTCGAGGCGCAGATCGGGGGCAAGCTGGCTCAGCTTGGCCAGCGGCTGATCAACGGTTCGGCCAAGAAACTGGCGGACGAGTTTTTCACGAACTTTGCCAAGGCGGTGCAAGGCTAACAAGTCAGGGCCAAGATTCGGCGCTTAGACCGCGCCCGATCACGCCTGCGTCCCGTAAGTCATATCAGGCCCATGCCGTCTTGAGGTTGCTCATTGCCGGGATGGCCCATATTATGGCGCTGGAATGGTTCTATTGACTGTGCCGCCGACATGCGACGGGACAGCAAACGAGAGTGCTGAATGGCCAAAATCTCCCTGATTGTGAACGGCAATCCCGTCAAGGCGAATGTCGATCCCCGCACCCTGCTGGTGCAATTCCTGCGCGAAAATCTGCGGCTGACCGGCACCCATGTCGGCTGCGACACCTCGCAATGCGGCGCCTGTGTCGTGCATCTCGACGGCAAGGCCGTCAAATCCTGCACCACGCTCGCGGTCATGGCCGACGGGCACGAGGTCAAGACCATCGAGGGGCTTGCCGCCGATGGCGGCCCGCTGCATCCGATGCAGGAGGCGTTTCGTGAACATCATGGCCTGCAGTGCGGCTTCTGCACCCCGGGCATGATCATGACCGCGGTCGATATCGTACATCGCAAGGGCCACGATCTCAGTGACCACACGATCCGCGAGGAACTGGAAGGCAATCTGTGCCGCTGTACCGGCTACCAGAATATCGTTCTATCGATCGCGGCCGGCGCCAAGGCGATGGCCAATTCCGATCTTGCGTAACCGATATCTGCGTACGGCGATGAGGAATTACTGATGTACGAATTTACATATCATCGTCCGGGGACGGTGCGGCAGGCCGCCAATCTCCTGATCAAGAATGAAGACGCCAAGGTAATCGCCGGCGGCCATACTTTGTTGCCGGTCATGAAGCAGCGGCTCGCGAGCCCGCCGCATCTGGTTGATCTCTCGCACATCGAAGGGCTCAACGGCATCGAAATGAAGGGCCGCGCGCTGGTGATCGGCGCCACCGCCAAACATGCCGAGGTCGCCAACTCGGCCGTCGTCGGCGAGGCGATCCCGGCACTGGCCGAACTCGCCGGCCTGATCGGCGATCCCGCGGTCCGCCATAGAGGCACCATCGGCGGCTCGCTCGCCAACAACGATCCGACCGCCGACTATCCCGCGGCCTGCCTCGCGCTCGGCGCCACCATCGTCACCAACAAGCGGCGTCTCAAGCCCGAAGAGTTTTTCCAGGGGCTGTTCACGACCGCGCTTGAGAGCGACGAGATCATCACCAAAGTGATGTTCCCGGTGCCCAAGAAGGCCGCCTATATTAAATTCCGCAACCAGGCCTCGCGCTATGCGCTGGTCGGGGTGTTCGTCGCCAAGCGTCCGTCGGATGTGCGCGTTGCCGTCACCGGTGCAGGCTCGGACGGCGTGTTCCGCGTCACCTCTTTCGAGGAGGCCTTGAAGAAGCGGTTTTCGCCGAAAGCGCTCGATGGTCTGTCGGTGCCGGCAGCGGGCCTGAACAGCGACTTGCACGGCAGCGCCGAATACCGTGCGCATCTGATCTCGGTACTGGCGCGCCGCGCCGTTGAAGCTGCGACCGGCAAAGCCTGACATTGCCGGTACACAACGCATCGGTTTTCTCCAATGAGTTCTCGCCCATGGTGCATCGCCCATGACTGATCAGGCGCTGCCCACTTCCGTCGATGCGATGCTCGAACTCCTGACCGCGCGCGGTTACCTCGCCGAGCGCTCGCTGGCGACGGTGACGTATCTGTCGCTGCGGATGGGCCGGCCGCTGTTTCTCGAAGGCGAGGCCGGCGTCGGCAAGACCGAGATCGCCAAGGTGCTGTCGGCAGCACTTGGGCGAAAGCTGATCCGGCTGCAATGCTATGAGGGTCTCGACGTTGCGTCGGCGGTCTATGAATGGAACAGCGCGGCGCAGATGATCGCGATCAGGCTCGCGGAAGCCGCCGGCGATACTGATCGCGACCAGCTATCCTCGGATATTTTCGCCGAGCGCTATCTGATCAAGCGGCCGCTGTTGCAGGCGCTGGAGCCGGACGTGGCCGGTGCGCCGGTGCTTTTGATCGACGAACTCGACCGCGCCGACGAAGCCTTCGAGGCGTATCTTTTGGAAATTCTCTCGGACTTCCAGGTCACGATTCCCGAACTCGGCACGGTGAAGGCGCCGCAGCCGCCGATCGTGATCGTCACGTCGAACCGCACCCGCGAAATCCACGACGCGTTGAAGCGCCGCTGTCTCTATCACTGGGTGGACTATCCCAGCGCCGAACGTGAACTCGCGATCGTCAAATCGCGCGTGCCGGGCATTTCAGCGAAATTGTCGCGGCAGGTCGTCAGCTTCGTGCAGGTGCTGCGCGATCAGGATTTCTACAAGTCGCCGGGCGTTGCCGAAACCATCGACTGGGCTACCGCGCTGACCGAACTCGATGCCCGCTCGCTGACCCCCCAGGTGGTCGGCGATACCCTGGGCGCGCTGTTGAAATACCAGGACGACATCGCGCGGATGCAGGGCGACACGCTGCAGAAGATTTTGAAGGAAACCAGCGAAACCTAGCCTTCGAGTGAGGTCCACTGTTCCGCCTGGCGTTTCTCTGCGAAGAGAGAATTCCAGGAGCGATTTGCAGACCTTAACCAGAGCGAGGAAAGCATGACCAAGGCGGCATCGATCGATGTCGGAGCTCTGATCGAGGGTCAGAGGTTCGGCCGTTTCCAGGCCGGTTTGATGTTCTGGATCTGCACCTTCATGTTCATCGAAGGCTACGACATGCAGGTTGTGGGTTATGCCGCGCCTGCCATCATCAAAGCGTGGCACTCGGACAAGGCGGCATTCGGCGCGGTGTTTGGTGCGGGCCTTGGCGGTTTCATGCTCGGCGCCACGATTCTCGGCGACTTTGGCGACCGCTTCGGCCGCAAGCGCATGATCGTCGCGGGCTCGCTGTTGTTTGGCCTGTTCACGCTGGCGAGCGCCTGGGCCGACGGTCTCACATCGCTGCTGGTGCTGCGAACCATCGCCGGCATCGGGCTCGGCGGTTCGATCCCAAATGCCATCGCGCTGGTGACGGAATACGCCCCGGCGCGAGAGCGCGCGACCCGCGTCGGCATCATGTTTATCGGCTACACGGTGGGCTCCGCGGTTGGCGGCTTGATCGCCGCGCACCTCATTCCGAGCTGGGGATGGCCCAGCGTTTTTGTCGTGGGCGGCGTGCTGCCGATCGCGATTGCGCTTGTGTCACTCTTCGTCCTGCCTGAGTCAGTGCGCTTTTTGATGGTGAAGCGCGGGCGCACCGACCTCGTACTCGGTCTGTTGCGCCGCATCCGGCCCGACCTCTCCGTTCCCGATAACGCCTCTCTTGCGATTGAAGAGGAGAACAAGGACGGCTTGCCGGTGGCGCATCTGTTCGCGGACGGCCGGGCGTCGATGACGGCGCTGTTGTGGCTCGCTTATGCCGCCAACATGGTCTCGCTGCACTTTTTGACGAGCTGGCTGCCGACCGTTGTCGCCGAAAGTGGCGTACCGCTGGCGCATGCGGTGATCGCGACGGCGCTGTTGCAGGGCGGCGGCGCGGTCGGAAGCGTGGTCGTCGGCCGGCTCCTCGACCGCATCGGCACGCTTGGTATCGTCGCCGCCTTCCTGGTCGCGGTGCCCTGCGTTGCAGCACTCGGCCATATCGGAACCAACGAGACTCAGCTCATGGCGCTGGTGATTGTCGCCGGTTTCTGCATCATCGGTGGCCAGGTCGGCATCAACGCATTGGCCGGCACGCTCTATCCCACCTATATGCGCTCGACCGGCACCGGCTGGGCCTTTGGCGTGGGCCGCGCCGGATCGATCCTGGGGCCGGTAATCGGGGGGCACTTGCTCGCATTCGGTCTGCCGCTCGGCATGCTGTTCGCGGCCGCCTCGGCGCCGGTTCTGATCTCGGCAAGTGCGCTTTTCTTTCTTGGACGGCTTCCCATCCTTCGAAACCGCGTGGCGGGTATGGCGGCCGAATCAACCGCGCCGCCGTCGCCGCTGTATCCTGCTTCAGAAGGTCATCGCCCATGAACGAAGTGCCGCTCACGCTGGCGATCAGCCGGTATGACCATGTGGAGGATTTGACGTCCGGACGCATCGTGCCCGAAGGCATCCGGCTCACATGTCTGAGCTTGCCGATCGAGGAAATCTTCTTCCGCTTCCTGAAGTACCGCGAGTGGGACGTATCCGAAGTATCCTTTGCGAAATATGCCTCGCTGATTTCTCAAGGCGATCGTTCATTGACCGCCATTCCGGTGTTTCCCTCACGCATCTTTCGCCATTCTTCGATCTATATTCGTCGCGATGGCCCCGTACGCACGGCACAAGACCTTGCCGGCAAACGGATCGGCCTGCCTGAATGGGCGCAGACCGCGGCGGTTTATTCGCGCGGGCTGCTCGCCCATCAATACGGCGTCGATCTCGCCGGCATCGAGTGGATACAGGCCGGCGTGAACGAACCCGGCCGCGTCGAGAAAGTGACGCTCAATCTGCCGCCCGGCATCCGCCTGACACCGGCGCCGACCAAGAGCTTGAACCGGATGCTGGTCGAAGGTGAGGTCGATGCGGTTTTGTCGGCGCACCCGCCCGACTGTTTCGAGAGTGGCCACCCTGATATCGTCAGGTTGTTCGAGGATTACATGACGGTCGAGGCGGAATATTACCGCGCGACCGGCATCTTTCCGATCATGCATGTCATGGCGCTGAAGCGTGAGGTGGTCGACGCGCATCCATGGATCGCGATGAACCTCTTCAAGGCCTTTGAGGAAGCCAAGCAACGCAGTGTCGCCCGCGCGCTGGAAGTGACGGCGCCGCGCTTTCCGATTCCGTGGTGCTCCGAGCATACGCGGCAGGCGCAAAAACTGTTCGGCAGGGATCATTGGCCTTATGGTGTCGACGGCAACCGCACGACGCTCGAAGGCTTCCTGCAATACGCCCACGAACAGGGTGTGTGCCACCGCCGCCTCGCGCCTGAAGATTTGTTCCCGGAGCAGGTTTTGTCCCAGGTCAGGGTGTAAGAAAGTTTTCCGATGGCCATCAATCATCTCGCGCCTGAAACCGGCCAGATCGCCGACAACGTCGTCGGCTTCGCCCGCGCGTTGCGGGCGGCCGGGATTCCGGTCGGGCCCGGCGCCGTCGTCGACGCCTTGAATGCGCTGCAGGTAATCGAGATCGGCAACCGCGCCGATGTCTTCACGACGCTGGAGGCTGTGTTCGTCAAGCGTCACGAGCACGCGCTGGTCTTTGCGCAGGCGTTCGATCTATTTTTTCGCGCCGCCGAAGACTGGAAGCATATGCTGGATTCGGTTCCGCTGCCGGATCAAGCCAAGAAAAAGCCGCCGCCGGCCTCACGCCGGGTCCAGGAGGCTTTCGCGCAGCCTCAGATGACCGAAACACCACAAGCGCAGGAGCAGGAACTCCGGCTCTCGGTCTCCGACAGGGAAGTGCTGCAGAAAAAGGATTTCGCGCAGATGAGCGCGGCCGAAATCGCCGCCGTCACCCGCGCCATCGCCGAGATGAAGTTGCCGCAGGCCGAATTGCGCACCCGCCGCTACCAGCCGGACAGGCGGGGCCTGCGGCTCGACCTGCGCCGTACGCTGCGGGGCAGTCTGCGCACCGGCGGCGACATCATCGATATCCACCGCCTGGGACGGATCGACAAGCCGGCGCCGATCGTGGCGCTGCTCGATATCTCCGGTTCGATGAGCGAATACACCCGTCTGTTTCTGCATTTCCTCCATGCGATTACCGATGCCCGCAAGCGCGTTTCGGTGTTCCTGTTCGGCACACGGCTGACCAATGTGACGCGGGCGCTGCGGGCACGGGATCCCGACGAGGCGCTGGCCAGTTGTTCTCTGAGCGTGGAGGACTGGGCCGGCGGTACCCGGATCGCGACCTCGCTGCACAGTTTTAACAAGCTCTGGGGCCGGCGCGTGCTCGGGCAGGGCGCCATCGTACTGTTGATTTCCGACGGGCTGGAGCGCGAGGCCGACGACAAGCTGGCCTTCGAGATGGATCGGCTGCATAGATCCTGCCGCCGCCTGATCTGGCTCAATCCGCTGTTGCGTTATGGCGGCTTCGAGGCCAAGGCACAGGGCATCAAAATGATGCTGCCCCACGTTGACGAATTCCGTCCGGTACATAATTTGAGTTCAATTGAGGGGCTGATTGCGGCACTTTCCTCGTCACCGCCACGTTACGCCGGCCACATCCGCCCCGCAGCTTGAAAGAGGATCCCATGCTTGATCGCGACGAAGACATTCTCAAAGCGGCGGAGGACTGGCAGAAGGCCGGTCACGGCGTCGCATTGGCGACCGTGGTCGACACTTGGGGTTCGGCGCCGCGGCCGGCCGGCTCCAGCCTTGTCATCAACGACGACGGCACCTTCCTGGGCTCGGTCTCCGGCGGCTGTGTCGAGGGCGCGGTGGTGACCGAGGCGCTCGATGTGATCGCCAGCGGTCAGCCGAAAATGCTTGAATTCGGCGTGGCCGACGAGACCGCGTGGAATGTCGGCCTGTCCTGCGGCGGCACCATCCGCGTGTTCGTCGAGAAAGTCGGTAATCGTGAAACTTGAGACCCTCGCGGAAGTAAATGTGGAACGTGCCGCGCGCCGGCCGGTGATCCTGATCACGGATACCGCCAATGGCGAGCAGCGCCTGGTCAAGGCCGGGGATATCGCCAGCGACCCGCTGCGCGCCGAACTGATGAAACAATTGCGGATGGGCAAGAGCGGCTCGATCGAGGTTGAGGGCAAAAAGCTGTTTCTCAACGTCTATGCGCCGACCGCCAAACTCGTGATCATTGGCGCGGTCCATATCAGCCAGGCGCTGGCGCCATTGGCGCGTTCGCTCGGGTATGACGTGACGGTGGTGGATCCGCGCACGGCTTTCGCCAGCCCCGAGCGATTTCCGGATGTACCGCTGGTCGCCGAGTGGCCCGACGTCGCGCTGCCGCCGCTCAACGTCGATCACTACACGGCGTTCGTTGCGGTGACGCACGATCCCAAGATCGACGATCCGGCGTTGCTGCACGCGTTTGAGCGCGACTGCTTCTATATCGGCGCGCTAGGGTCGCGAAAAACCCATGCCAAGCGCGGCGATCGGCTGAAGGCGCAAGGCGCCACCGATGCGGATATCGCCCGCATTCATGCGCCGATCGGCCTGAACATCGGCGCGGTGTCGCCGTCCGAAATCGCGGTCTCGATCATGGCCGAGATCACCGCGCAGCTACGACTGCCGAAAGAAAGTGCGGCATGAAATTCGGTCCCGCCAGCCCGGCGGACGCAATCGGCGGCGTCACCGTTCATACCTTGCGCCAGGGTCCGCTGGTGCTCAAGAAGGGCACTATGATCGGTCCCGACGAAGCCGAGGCGCTGACTCGCGCCGGGGTCAAGGAAGTCGTCGTGGTGCGGCTCGAGGAAGGCGACGTCTCGGAGGACGTCGCAGCCGCCAGCATCGCGCAGGCTGTGGCGGGCGAGGGCATCAATGTCGAGCGCGCCTTTACCGGCCGCGCCAATCTGTTCGCGGCCGCAGCCGGCGTGCTGGTGGTGGACCGCGCGGCTGTCGATCGCATCAACGGCGTCGATGAAGCGATCACGTTTGCGACGCTCGCCGCTTACAAGCCGGTGGTCGAAGGCGAGATGGTCGCGACCGTGAAGCTCATTCCGTTCGGGGTCGAAGCCAAGCTGCGCGATGCCGCGGTGGCAGCGACCGCCGGCGGCGCATTGCGTATCGCGCCCTATACCGTCAAGCGTGTCGGTATCATCTCGACGCTGCTGCCGGGGTTGGCGCCCAAGGTAATTGAAAAAACCCTGCGGGTCACCGCCGACCGGCTGGCGCCCGCCGGCGCCACCATCATCGCCGAGCGCAGGGTGCGGCATGACGAGATGGTGCTGGCGGCGGCGATCAAGGAATTGCTCGGCCTCGGTGCGGAGCTTGTGATTGTGTTCGGTGCGTCTGCGATCGCCGACCGGCGCGATGTGATTCCGGCGGCTGTTACCACCATTGGCGGCGCGATCGAGCATTTCGGCATGCCGGTCGATCCCGGCAATTTGCTGTTGATCGCCAATGCTGGCGGCGTTCCGATATTGGGCGCGCCGGGCTGTGCACGTTCGCCGGTCGAGAACGGCTTCGATTGGGTGCTGACGCGGCTGCTCGCGGGACTGAAGGTCACGCGTGGCGAACTCACTGTCATGGGTGTCGGCGGATTGCTGATGGAAATCGTGACACGGCCGCAGCCACGCGAGAATTTCGAAGCCGACGGCAACCGCAACGTCGCCGCGATCATTCTGGCGGCCGGGCGCTCGACCCGGATGGGCGGTCCGAACAAGCTTCTCGCCGATCTCGGTGGCAAACCGCTGGTCCGGACCGTGACCGAACAGGCGCTGGCCTCGAAAGTCCAAAGCGTGATCGTCGTGACCGGCTATCAGGCCGAGCAGGTCGAGAAAGCCTTGCACGGACTTAAAGTGAAATTCGTCCACAATCCTGACTTCGCCGAAGGGCTGGCGAGCTCGGTCAAGGCGGGCGTCGCGGCAGTGGCTGACAATGCCGACGGCGCGGTGATTTGTCTTGGCGACATGCCGCTGATCTCGTCGAACCTGATCGACCGGCTGATCGAAGCCTTTGCGCCGGACCGTGGCCATCTGATTGCGGTGCCGGTCAGCGACAACAAACGCGGCAATCCGGTATTGTGGTCGCGCCGTTTCTTCAACGAGTTGATGACGCTCAACGGCGATATCGGCGCCCGTCATTTGATCGCGCGGCACAGCGAAGCGGTGGCGGAAGTCGCGGTCGAGGGCTTCGGCGCGTTTCTCGATATCGATACGCCCCAGACGCTGGAGGCGGCGCGGCGGGGTGAGGCCCTCATCACGCCCTAAGCTTCCTTTTCAATCGCTCGTTCACCAAGTTGAAACGTCCTCTCCTTAGATTTGCCCCGGGACTCGTGGGCTCGGGGGAGTGAATCTTGACGTTTTCGACTGCTGCGCAACGCCGCGCGATGCTGGTTTTTGTCCTGACTTTGGCCGTGGCCGGGACCCGATTCGTCACGGAATCATGGGCCGCGGGTGCTTTCGCGATCGGCAAATGCGGCGCCTATGGCCAGGCCTATGATTTTGCCGGCGAGGCCGATGCGCGCGCCGCCGCACGCAAGCAATGCAAGGGCGACTGCGCCACCACTGTCACCATGAAGCGTGCCTGTGCCGCGTTTGCGGTCGACATGGCAAATCCCTGCGGCGCCCATGGCTATGCCGTCAAGCCGCATATTTCGAGCTCGCTCAATGCCGCCACGCGCAAATGCTACGAGTTCGGCGGCAAGGAATGCGTGATCCGCGCCTGGGCCTGCGACGCCAAGGGGTAATTTGATCTGTCATTCCTGGGCGCGCGGTAGGCGAACCCGGAATTTCGATTTAAATTACTCCGAGATTCCGGGTTCGCATCTTTGATGCGCTCCGGAATGACGGCGGGAAAACACATCATGCAATTCGACACCAAGATCGCGGTCGTGATCCGAACCGACCTTGAGGCGTGGCAGAAGCTCAACGTCGCTTCGTTTCTGGCCGGCGGCATCGCCGCGGCGTTTCCGGAATGCATCGGCGAGCCCTATGGCGACGGTTCGGGTACGCAATATTTGTCGCTGATTGGTCAACCGATCTTGATCTATGGCGCCGACCGCACAGCGTTGAGCCGTGCGCTGGAGCGGGCGCTGGCGCGAAACGTCACGCCGGCGATTTATACCGAAGATATGTTCAAGACGACGCACGATGCCGCCAACCGCGAAGTGGTCAAGGCCGTGATCCGCGCCGAGCTCAATCTCGTGGGCCTGGCGATGCGGGCCGAGCGAAAGGTGATTGACAAGATCGTCGATGGGTTGAAGTTTCACGCCTGACGATCAGTTTGAACGCTCCATCAGGAAATCCCGCAACATGATGCGGTCGCGCCGGTTGCATGGATGACGTCTCTCGAAAGCCACGGTATGACGGTGTTGCGGCGATGGCTGGGCCGGCATGATCGCTCGCTGGTGCCGGCCGGCTTTCGCGACGCCCTGACCCGCGAAATCCTGCTGACCGAGATATTGCGCGTCAAGGCGGTCATCGTCACCGTCTCGCTGCTGGTTGCGGTCTTGACCGTGATTTTTTTGGTCGCACCGTCGGGGCTGATAAAAATCTCGCACGGCCAGTTTAGTCTGGCCCGGCTGTACGCGGTTTATGCTCCGTTTATACTGGCCGAATTGTGGGTTCTGCATCTGATCACGCGGCGGATGGCGCTGCACGGCGACATCCGGACATTGCGGCGCTATATGTCCGCTTTGGTCGAGACCAGCCTTCCGACATTCGCGCTCTATCTGCATATGAACTGGATGGGACCGGCGGAGGCGCTGGGATTCGTGGCGCCCCTGGCCTATTTCGTCTTCATCATTCTGTCGACGCTGCGACTGGATTTCTGGATATCCGCCTTTACCGGATTCGTGGCTGCCGCAGAATTACTCGCGATGGCGATGTGGTATCACCCGGTGACTTTTGCCGGCGAACCCGCACCGGAATTCGGATTTCAACTGATTCGAAGCGCGATGTTTCTGGTCGGCGGAATATTGGCGGGCGCGGTCGGCGTTCAACTGCGGCATCAATTCGAGGCCAGTATCGCGGCCGCCACCGCGCGCGATCGCGTTACCAATCTGTTCGGCCAGCATGTGTCGCCTGAAGTGGTCGAGCGGTTGATGGTGGAGGGCGCCTCTACCGCCAGCGAAATCCGCCGGGTCGCGGTCATGTTCATCGATTTTCGAAGTTTTACCGCGGCGGCGCGTCTGCGGAGCCCGCAAGAAGTCGTCGAGCGTCTCGATGGCGCCTTCGCTGTGCTGGTGGAAATCCTGGACCGTCACGGCGGCATCGTGAACAAGTTTCTGGGCGACGGTTTTCTGGCCTTGTTCAACGCGCCGTTCGAAGTGCCCGGGGCTGCGCAGCACGCGGTCGCGGCGGCGCGCGAGATGCTGGTCGCGATGGAGCGCATCAACGAAGCGACGACGTGGCCGCTGCGCATCGGGATCGGCCTTCATTTCGGTGAGGTGGTCGCCGGCAATATCGGCTCGCCGCGGCGCAAGGAGTACACCGTGATCGGCGATACCGTGAATTTCGCCGCCCGGCTCGAAGCTCTCAACAAGCAATTCAATTCGCAATTGCTGATTTCGGCTGCGGTTCACGATGCGCTGGGCGATGCGGGCGGCGATGCGGTGTCGCTCGGCGAGGTCGATGTCCTGGGCTATGACCGGCCGATGACGGTGTGGCAGCTGGGATAGATTCAGCTCTTCGCCACGGCGTAGGTCGGTTCAAGCCGCGAGCGCAGGAAATCGGCACCGCTGATCGGGGCATATTTGGCCGGCCGGTCCGGCGCGATACAAGTCGGCAAGCACGCCACCACAGCATCCGGATTGGGATCGAGAAAAAACGCCACCGAATAACGATCCGCGCCTGGCGGGCTGACCACCTTGTGCGGCGTCGAGACATAAACATCGTTCGACCATCGCATCAGGCAATCGCCGATGTTGCAGACAAACGCATCGGGGATCACGGGCGCGTCGAGCCAGCGGCCGGAGCGATCCTGCACCATCAGCCCGCCGACCGCATCGGTCGCCAGCAGCGTGACATTGCCATAGTCGGTATGAACGCCGGCGCCGAGTTGCCCGTCGGACGGCGGCCTTGTCACCGGCGGATAGTGCAGCAGGCGCAGGATCGCGAGCGGCTTGTCGAGTTTTGACTCGAAGAAATCGGGCGCGAGCCCGAGGTCTAACGCAAATCCGCGATGCAGATCGCGTCCCAGCCGCCAGACGCGGTTGAAATAGTCGAGCATCGTCTCGCGAAAGCCTGGAATGTCCGGCCACAAATTGGCATCCCGGAACGGCGCGCGCGCCAGCAGTTCGGGATCGTCAGGCGCGAGTTCAAGACCGATATTGAAAGCCTCCTTGACGTCGGCCGGCTTGCCGGGATCGAGCGCCTCGCCGCCGAGCGCGATGTAGCCGCGGTTGCCGCCGGGACCGCTGAACGACGCGGCCTGCCGGATCGACGCCGGCCCGGAGAAGAAAGCCGCCGAGCTCTCGAACACCCGCGCCCTCAAAGCCGGGGGAATGCCATGCCCTGTGATGTAGAAGAAACCGACGTCGCGACAGGCATCGCCCAACGCCTTGGCGACATCCTGCGCCTGGGCGGACGAGCCGTTGATCAAGGGCGCAACGTCAATGACGGGAATGGTGCTCATGGCTGATCTTTCTCGGTGCTTTGTCGTTGGCCACGAAGCAAAATCCGTGCCCCAGCCTTGATCGAATCGTCGTCATTCCCCAATGCCGCATCGGCAGATCCGGGAATCCATACTTCCGATCGTCGCGCTCAGGAATAATGGCTTTATGTTAGACCTGCGGCGCGGCCAGGTTTTCGATTTTGACGCCGTCGCGATCTTCGATGATTTCGGCGATCCAGCGCCGGTGGCAATGCTGATGATCGCGCTCGTAGCAGAGAATGCAGACCGGGCCGGATTTCTTGACCAGCGCCGACAACTCGTCGAGTTCTTCCCTGGCCTGTGCGGTTTTCAGATGCTTCGTATAGATCTTCTCCAATACGTCGTACTTGCCGCTGCGCGCGGCCTCGCGGCCTTCCTTGGGCGTGCCAAGGCCGCGCAGATGCAGATAGGCGATGCCGCGCTCATCCAGTCCGGCCGCCAACTGCGTCTTGGAGAATCCAGGGCGGCGCGAGGAGGCGACGGCGCGCACATCGACCAGGAGCTTCACGCCGGCTTCGACGAGTTCGTCCAGCACGGCCTTGGCCGGGGTCTGTTCATAACCGATGGTGAAGAGTTTTTTGGCTTTGGCCATCGCTCGTCCCGGTTATTTCACGCGTTCGATCAGTTCCATCGCGCCGGCGGGGGCGCGTACTTTGCCTTCGTGGATCACATAGGCGAACACATCGCGCGGCGTCTTTTTGGCGCTGGTGGAATCCGCGCGCGGCAGATCATCCGGTTCGCCGCCATCGGCCCATAGCTGCAAGCGCTTGGCCCAGGCATCGAGCTGCTTCGGTGGATAGCAGGTCTTGATCTCGTCATTGCCCTTTTGCAGCCGCGCATACACAAAGTCGCCGACCACATCGGCGATGGCGGGATATTTACCGTGCTCGGCGTACACCACGGGTGTCTCAAACTTGCGCAACAGCGCGATGAAATCAGGCGCGCAGAAACTGTCGTGGCGCACCTCGACCACGTGGCGCAGCGCGCGACCCTCGAGCTTGCGCGGCAGCAATTCGAGGAACTTGCCAAAGTCGGCCTCGTCGAATTTCTTGGTCGGTGCGAACTGCCACAGCACCGGCCCGAGCCGGTCGCCGAGTTCGAGCACGCCGGAATCGTAAAACCGTTTGACGGAATCGCCGGCTTCCGCGAGGACCCGGCGGTTGGTGGCAAAGCGGGGGCCCTTCAGCGAGAACACAAAACCATCGGGAACCTCGCGCGCCCATTTGCGAAAGCTCTCCGGCTTCTGCGAGCCGTAATACGTGCCGTTGATCTCGATCGAGGTCAGTTTTGACGCCGCATATTCCAGCTCCTTCGCCTGCGTCAGCTTCTCCGGATAAAACACCCCGCGCCACGGCGCGAAGGTCCAGCCGCCGATGCCGATATAGATATTGCCTGATTTTTTCGGGGTGGATTTGGGGGGCTTGCTCACCGGCGGCTCGCGTCAAGGAGGGAAGGGGCTTGCTGGCGCGCAGCCTAATCAAATCAATTGTGATTGGCCAGTTCGCCGGGATGCTCCGTCCGCCCTTTAGCTGCAGCGGCCTTTCAGGGTAGGGTCGCAAAAAGGGAGAAAAAACATGCGAGCGCGTGTTGCAGGTGCCATGGTCATGGCCTCGGCCTTGGCGATGCTCACGTCAGCCGCGATGGCCGACGAACTCGAAAGGGCGCAGAAGCAGACCCTGGAGGGGCGAGACGCCTACTGGAACTGCCTCGCCGAGGAATATACCCGCGACCGCAACAAAACCATGTCAGGCCAGGATTTCACATCCCTGATCGCCAATGCATGTTCTTCCGAACGGCAGCATTTCCGGGTTTCGTTGTTGGATTATCTGTCGCAGCAATTCCCCGATGTCGATGCGTCAGCTCATGTGACGACAGCCAACAATGCCATCGCGGTGGCACAAAAGGATATCGTGACGGCCTTCATCGGGCGCAGCCGCTCGGCGGCGCCGAAATAGCCGCGGCTCACGTCTTCGGATCAGTCCTTTGAATCAGTCCTTCGGGAAATCCTTGCGCATCGCGATTTCGGCGGCATCGCCCGGCGAAAGAACTTTTTGGTCGAAGGCCGGTTGCGGCTCGGTGACGATGTCGTACAGGGAAATGCCCTTCAAGGGCTTGGCCAGCAATTCACGGATGCAGTCGGCGAGGGTGCCGTTGTAAACCAGGTAGGGCTGGCTCTTGCCGTTCAGCCGCTGGCCGTTGAGCGAGGGCCATTTCTTGAGGTCGGCGGGAGCGTCGTAGACGATCGGGGAGTGCTCTTTGAACATGCGTCAGCCCTTGGCGCGCTTTATTCGCCCCTGAATCTAGTCCGGCCCCGTAAACACATGTTAAACGCGCGACCTCTTGCGGCCCCCGGAGGGTACTGAAACGAGCCCCCTTGCAAATGCTCCGATCGTTCCTATTTGGTTCTTAACGGCGACGTTGATGCTTGATAGCTCCGGCGCTGGGACGACCACTGAATAGCTCGGCTGCGCCGGATGTACGCGCGCCCTCTGTTCGTGGTCGTTGGCATTTTCAGAGCGTTTTCAAGCGAAGTGGTTACCGGTTCGCGTGAAGAAAACGCGTCCGAAAAAGCCCTTTTTTGACCGTTTTGGCTCCTGTTCACCGCTGTTTTGGGTTGTTTAGATCCCCGCGCCTTGGCATCGCCGGAGCCTGCAGATATACGCTGCGGCATGAATGACGCCATTTCCCCGGGGCCCGTGAACCCGCCGCAGGTCGCTGGTTCGCCTCAGCTTTCGGTCATTGTTCCGACCTTCAACGAGCGCGACAATGTCACCACGCTGTTCCGGCGGCTGGAAACGGCACTCGCGGGCACAGCCTTTGAAGTCATCTTTGTTGATGACAATTCCCCCGACGGAACCTGGCAGGTGGTGCGGGCGCTGGCGCGCGAGGATTCCCGGGTCCGCTGCGTCAGGCGGATCGGGCGGCGCGGCCTGTCCGGCGCCTGCATCGAGGGCATCCTGGCCTCGAGCGCGCCCTGCGCGGCCGTCATCGATGCTGATCTGCAGCATGACGAAACCCAGCTGCCTGCGATGCTGAAGCTATTGCAAAGCGGCGAATTCGAACTCGTGGTCGGCAGCCGTTATATCGAAGGCGGCAGCGCCGATAGCTTCAACAAGCAGCGCGCCGGCGCCAGCGCGCTCGCGACCGAGGTCGCCAAGCGGGTGTTGCGGGTCAAGATCGCCGATCCCATGAGCGGCTTCTTCATGATCAAGCGCGACCGCTTCGAGCAATTGGCGCCGCAGCTCTCCACGCAGGGCTTCAAGATCCTGCTCGATGTCGTCGCCACCGCGCACGGCGATCTCAAGGTCAAGGAAATTCCCTATACGTTCGGCTCGCGGCTGCATGGCGAGAGCAAGCTCAATTCCATGGTGGCGCTGGATTTCCTAGGCCTCGTGCTGGCGAAGCTGACCCATGACGTGGTGTCGCTGCGGTTTCTGCTGTTCGCGATGGTCGGATCGATCGGCTTGTTCGTGCACTTCGCGGCACTGTTCGCGGCGCTGGAAGTTTTCGCACTGCCGTTTCCGGAGGCGCAGGCCTGCGGCGCGCTGCTGGCGATGACCAGCAATTTTATCCTGAACAATTTCCTCACCTATCGCGATCAGCGCCTGAAGGGTTTTGCGATCCTGCGCGGCCTGTTGCTGTTTTATGTCGTCTGCAGCGTCGGCCTGCTCGCCAATGTCGGGGTGGCGTTCTCGGTGTACGATCAGGAGCCGATCTGGTGGCTGGCGGGCGCGGCCGGCGCCTTGATGGGCGTGGTCTGGAATTACGCGATGTCCGGACTGTTCGTCTGGCGCAAGCGATGACCAAGAATCCTGGTCATGAGTCCTGATCATGAGCCCGAATGACGCGCGGCTGGTTCGCAACACCGCCGTCACGGTGTTGGCGCTGGTGGCGCTGCGGCTGATCGGCGCGGCCTGGACGCCGCTGACTTTCGACGAAGCCTATTACTGGATGTGGTCGAAACATCTGGCGTTCGGCTATTACGATCATCCGCCCGCTGTCGCACTCGTGATCCGTCTCGGCACCATGATCGCCGGTGATACCGAACTCGGTGTGCGGCTGGTGTCGATATTGCTGGCTCTGCCGATGAGCTACGCGGTGTACCGCGCGGCAGTGATCTTGTTTGGCGGCCAGCGCGTGGCGGCAACCGCGACCATTCTGCTCAACGTCACCATGATGGCTGCGGTCGGCACGCTGGTTGTGACGCCGGATTCGCCGCTGCTGGTGGCTTCGAGCTTTATTGTCCTCTGTCTTGCAAAAGTGCTGGAGACCGGGCGCGGCGCCTGGTGGCTCGCGGTCGGCGCCGCTGTTGGTGCCGCGTTACTGTCGAAATACACCGCGCTGTTTTTCGGCCCGGCGATCCTGATCTGGCTGATCGGCGTTCCGAAGCTGCGGCGCTGGCTGATTTCGCCCTGGCTATTTCTCGGTGGCCTTGTTTCGCTTCTGATATTTTCCCCGGTCCTGCTCTGGAACGCCGACCACCATTGGGTCTCGTTCATCAAGCAGCTCGGCCGGTCCCGGGTCGAGGATTTCAAGCCGGTTTTCCTCGCCGAATTGATCCCGACGCAGATCGTGTTCGCAACGCCGCTGGTGTTCGTTCTGGGCGCGATGGGGCTTTACGCGCTACTCAAGCGGGGAGGCGGCGCCTCGGCCGCGCGCGCGCTGATCAATGCGATATTCTGGACCATTGTGCTGTATTTCACGCTGCATGCGCTGCATGCCAGGGTCGAGGCTAATTGGTTCGCGCCGGTGTATCCAGTCTTCGCGATCGCCGCCGCGGTGGCCGCCAATCTGACGCGCTGGGATCGATACCAGCAGCGCGTCGTCGACTTTTGCCTGCGCTGGGCCGCGCCGACCGGCATCCTGATGTTCGCGCTGTTGATCGTGCAGGCCAATACCGGCGCGCTGACCGGCTATCGCCGTGACGCCACCGTGCGCAGCGTCGGCGTCGGCTGGACCGAACTCGCCGCCGCGATCGAAACGGTTCGTGCACGTGCTGGCGCAACCTGTGTGCTAGCGCCGGATTACGGCACCACCGGCTGGCTTGCCTTCTATCTGCCGAAGGGTACCTGCGTGGCGCAGATCACCCAGCGAATTCGCTGGGTCAACATGCCCGAGCCGGATGCCGCGCAATTGTCCGGCAAGTTGCTGTATGTCGACGAGGCGCGGCCGGGCGGGCAACCTTATCTGCCGTCGTCTTTGAAGGATTCGTTTGCGCGGATCGAGAGGGTCGCCGAATTGTCGCGCAAGCGGGGTCCGCTGATCATCGAAAACTACGCGCTCGATCTGCTCGAGGGCGCCAAGGGCGATGTGCTCGACCGCTCCCCGCCGCCGGAATTATTGCCTTAAGCAATACCCGCGTGGCCTGTCTCAGGCCGCCGGCTGCGCGGCTGGTACCACCCGTACGTCCGCGAGCGTCTTGTCGCTCTGATGGATGGCCAGCATGTTAATCCCGGCATCGATGATCTCGTAGCCATGCGCCTTCAGCCACGTTCGTAGTTTTTCGGCGTCCGTCTTGATCTTCTCGATCAGCATGATCGGATGGCTTTGCGTGATGGAGCGCTTGGCGCCCTCCAGCGCCTCCAGTTCCATCCCTTCGACGTCGATCTTGATGAAGTCGACCCGCGGCAGGTTGAATTCGTCGAGTGTCAATTTCCTGACGTTGACGGTGTTCTCGTAATCGATCGGCTGTCCGATGAACTCGTTGCCGCTGCGTTGGCGCAGTTCGAGGCTGCCGAAGCTCGAGGGAACGAAATAGTTGGGATTGGGAATTTTCATAACGCCGCTTTCGGACGAGACCGCGCCGTGCACCGCGATGGCGTTAAAACAGTTGTTGATCGCGATATTGCCGGCGAGGGCATAATAGACGCGCTCCTGGGCTTCGATCGAGACAACGGATCCCCACCCCGTCATCGCCATCGCCCATTCGATGGTATGGACGCCGATATTGGCGCCGCAATCGAACGCAACGACGCCGTCACCATGATGCTTGCGGCGAAGGGCCAGCAGGTCAACTGCAAGCTTGACTTCCGAGGGATCGAACGACGCGGTCTCCAGGATTTGAAAGCCGACGCCGATGCCGTTCTGGGCGTCGATCATTCGGTAGTCGAACCGGTTGACGATCATGGTTCCGTGATTGGATGAAGCCAATACGAATGCCAGCCTGCGCCCCACGCTTTGCATTGTTGTCTCCTGAAGGCCCGGAAAGGGCTGCGTCCGAATCGCTTGGGCAAGCTTACTAAGACTTCGCAGGGGCAGCCATGTCGCTGGCGGGAGGGCGAAGGTGCCACAATCAGGTTTTTTTGGGGCGCGAGAGGAGGTGGCGCGCTCCGTAAATGTGCGGAAAAGCCCGTATATTTTCGTATCAATTTGGGACGATCCGGCAGCGCCCTTAACTTAATCCGCATTTAACTAAAACTCGCCTTAATGACGCTCCGCGCCTCTGCGAGACGATCTATCGAAAGAACTTCGGTTGATCATCGCACGCAGGTTGGCGTTCGAACGTGCCGGCGTATGGCGCATGATCGGATGCTGACTGCAGGGGGAATATGGTGGAAGCAGTCTGGATGCAGGGCGGATGAGTACCAGTACAGTTGCGTGTTACAGTTTCGCGGCCAACAAACCCAGAAGTTCAGCCCGGAAAATCAGCTTCCGAAGTTTCTTCGGCAGTGCTGCGGTCGCGAGCCTCGTGCTGGGGTGCGGCTGGACGGTCTACGCCAATATCTTCGCGGCCAGTCCCTATCCGCAGCTCGGCAGCACGAATTTTGATGCGCCGGTGATCCGGCGGCCGCAGGCCGTTGCTGCCGCGAGTACGCCGCCAGAGAGCATCACACGTATCGTCGAGACCCGGGCACAGCCGGTCATTGCTGCGCCGGCAACGGTTCCGGCCGCCCCCTCATTGTCGTTCATGGATCGCTTCGCCGCAGCGGCGCCGCAGAGCGTCGAGCCGACGGCGCAGCCTGAAGCGCCGAAGCTGGCCGAAGCCGCGCCGCGAGTTTCCGCGCCGAAGCTGGCGGAAGTCATCAAGCCGCTTGCTCCGGCGCAAAAACTGGCGGAAGCACCGAAGCTCGCCGCCGCGCCAAAATTGGCGGAAGTGGCAAAACCGAAGGAAGCCGCACCGGCACCGGTTCAGGTTGCCGCGATCGCTCCCCCGCCGTCACCGCGCGCGGCTGATCCTGCGCCCGCCAAGTCGGGCAATTCCATTCGTGACATGGCGCAGCGCGCCAAGAACGCCGTGATGTCGCTCGCCTCGAACGAGCGGCAGACCATGGTCGAAAAACTCTGGGGCACGCCGAAACCGCAGCAGCCGCATGGTGGATCGCTGCTGTCGTTTGCATCCGCCGATGCCAGCGCAACCGGAAGCCTCGGCCCGGCGCAAAATCCGGCGCTGCAAGGCAATACGCCGCGCTACGATCAATCGACGGCGGTCTATGATATTTCCGCGCATATGGTCTATCTGCCGGATGGCTCCAAGCTCGAAGCGCATTCGGGTCTCGGCAGCCAGCTGGACGATCCGCGCTCGGCCAGCATCCGGATGCGCGGCGTCACGCCGCCGCATATGTATGACCTGACTCCGCGCGAAGCGCTGTTCCACGGCGTCGCGGCCTTGCGCCTCAATCCGGTCGGCGGTGAGCAGGCGATCTATGGCCGCGCCGGCTTGCTTGCGCACACCTTCATGCTCGGTCCCAACGGCGATTCCAACGGCTGCGTCTCGTTCCGCGATTACAACGCCTTCCTGAACGCCTATCGCAACCAGGGCATCAAGCGGCTCGCGGTGGTCGCACGGATCGACTGATCTGCATTCCGATGCGGGTCGATCGCCGTTTGGGTCAATTGGCGACTTGCATCACGCGCGCGAACGACGCTATCACCGCTTGATGTCCGCACCTGATTTCCAGCCAACGCTGACCGGCCCGACCGTGATCGTACGGCCGGTGAGGGCGGATGACTGGACGGCATTGTTCGCTGCCGGATCCGATCCGGAAATCTGGAAGGTGCATCCCATTCCCGATCGCTATACCGAACGGGCATTCAGGGAATATTTCGACGGCGCGCTCACATCAAAAATGGGATTTGTGTTCGTCGATCGCTCGACCGGCCAGTTGATCGGCTCCAGCCGTTATTATGGATATGACGCCGAGCACAGCGAAAGCGAGATCGGCTGGACCTTCATCACCCGCAGCCATTGGGGCGGAAAAGCCAATCGCGAAGTCAAACGGCTGATGCTCGATCACGCCTTCACGCTCCTCGATACGGTAATCTTCTGGGTCGGCGAGAAAAACTGGCGCTCCCAGGGCGCGATGACGAAGATCGGCGGCGTCAAACGCAGCGGACTTTTTACCCGCGAATTATCCGGCGACACGCCGTACATCATATTTGAAATCGGCAAGAGCGCGTATCTCGGGGGTGGTCGGGCGCTGGTGGAGTGACGGACTCCCTGGGATTGCGCTTCGTATCGTGCAGACTACGCACTCCCCAAACAAAAACCCCGGCATCGCTGCCGGGGTTTTGCATTCTTGAGACCGCTTGAACGGATGGATCAGAAATCCATGCCGCCCATGCCGCCGCCCGGGGGCATGCCGCCGCCGGCCGGGGAGTTCTTCTTCGGCAGTTCGGCCACCATGGCTTCGGTGGTGATCAGGAGGCCCGCAACCGAGGCTGCGTTCTGGATCGCCGCACGAACGACCTTGGTCGGGTCGATGATGCCCTTCTTGACGAGATCGCCGTATTCGCCGGTCTGCGAGTCGAAGCCGTAGGCATACGTCTTGTTCTCGAGGATCTTGCCGACGATGACGGAGCCGTCTTCGCCTGCGTTGATCGCGATCTGGCGGGCCGGGGAGGACAGTGCCTTGCGCACGATTTCGACGCCGGTCTTCTGGTCGTCGTTCTTGGTGCGCAGACCCTTGAGCTGCTCGGAAGCACGCAGCAGAGCGACGCCGCCGCCCGGTACGATGCCTTCTTCAACCGCCGCGCGGGTCGCATGCATCGCGTCATCAACGCGATCCTTGCGCTCCTTGACTTCGACTTCGGTCGCGCCGCCGACGCGGATCACCGCGACGCCGCCTGCGAGCTTGGCCAGACGCTCCTGCAGCTTCTCACGGTCGTAGTCCGAGGTGGTTTCCTCGATCTGCGCCTTGATCTGCGCCACGCGGGCTTCGATGTCGGCCTTCTTGCCGGCGCCGTTGACGATGGTGGTGTTTTCCTTGTCGATCATCACCTTCTTGGCGCGACCGAGCATGGCGAGCGTCACGTTCTCCATCTTGATGCCGAGGTCTTCCGAGATCGCCTGACCACCGGTCAGAACGGCGATGTCCTGCAGCATCGCCTTGCGGCGATCGCCGAAGCCCGGCGCCTTGACGGCGGCAACCTTGAGGCCGCCACGCAGACGGTTGACGACGAGGGTGGCGAGGGCTTCGCCTTCGACGTCTTCCGCAACGATGACCAGCGGCTTGCCGGTCTGCACCACGGCTTCGAGCAGCGGCAGCAGTTCGTTGAGGTTGGAGAGCTTCTTCTCGTTGATCAGGATGTAGGCGTCATCGAATTCGACGCGCATCTTGTCGGCGTTGGTGACGAAGTAGGGCGAGATGTAGCCGCGGTCGAACTGCATGCCTTCGACGACGTCGAGTTCGGTTTCGAGCGACTTGGCTTCTTCAACCGTGATGACGCCCTCGTTGCCGACCTTCTTCATCGCGTCGGAGAGGAACTTGCCGATTTCGGCGTCGCCGTTGGCGGAGATGGTGCCGACCTGGGCGATTTCCTCGTTCGAGGTGACCTTCTTGGAGTTCTTGACGAGGTCGGCGACGACGGCTTCCACCGCCATGTCGATACCGCGCTTCAGATCCATCGGGTTCATGCCGGCGGCAACCGACTTGGCGCCTTCTCGGACGATCGCCGCGGCCAGAACGGTCGCGGTGGTGGTGCCGTCGCCGGCCGCGTCGGCCGACTTGGAAGCGACTTCGCGCACCATCTGGGCGCCCATGTTCTCGAACTTGTCTTCAAGTTCGATTTCCTTGGCGACGGTGACGCCGTCCTTGGTGATGCGGGGAGCGCCGAACGACTTGTCGAGCACGACGTTGCGGCCCTTGGGGCCGAGCGTCACCTTGACGGCGTTGGCGAGAATGTCGACGCCGCGCAGCATGCGATCGCGGGCATCAACGCCGAATTTGACTTCTTTAGCTGACATATTTGTTTTCCCTGGTTGAGGTTTTCATCCTCACCCTGAGGAGCGGACTTGTCCGCGTCTCGAAGGGTGAAGCCAATTCTCTCTCACCCTTCGAGACGCGCCCTGCGGGCGCTCCTCAGGGTGAGGGGCTTGCAGTGGCTTACGCGGCCTTCTTCTTGGCGGCGGGCAGATCGGTGAGAACGCCCATGATGTCGCTCTCTTTCATGATCAGCAGTTCCTGGCCATCCAGCTTGACCTCGGTGCCCGACCATTTGCCGAACAGGACGCGGTCGCCGACCTTGAGGTCGATCGGGATCAGCTTGCCGGCTTCGTCGCGGCCACCCGGACCGACGGCGGTGATTTCGCCCTGCGAGGGCTTTTCCTTGGCACTGTCCGGAATGATGATGCCGCCAGCTGACTTCTCTTCGGCGTCGATACGCTTGACCACAACGCGGTCGTGAAGCGGACGGAATTTCATGCAGTCCTCCTAAGCTTTTGAAGATGTTGTCGAGTTTTGGAAATTAGCAGTCTCCGCCGGCGAGTGCCAGCGCGACTGACTGGACATAAGCCAGACTTGAATGGGGGACAAGGCCCTGTAACAGAAAAACGTGGGAGGTGTGGACATAATCAGAGTTGTCTGGGGAACAAGGGCCTGTAGCAGAAAAATGGCACTCGAATATGACGCCTGCCAGATTTATCCGGCATCGTTAACGCCGGCGATCGAGCGCGGTACGGGCTGTTAGCAGATGCGGTAAGTCGCTGCCAACGCTGGAAATATCAACAGTTCGTTAAACTTTTAGGCTTGTGATGGGTTGGTCACGTGCGTCACATTTCTCTCATGTGAGCGCATCTCCACCGGGTGGCTCCCGGTCGGCGGCCACTTTAGGAAAATGCGCTCCAGCAATGGAGGTTGGCATGGTCTCGCGGGTTGGGGTGGTTTCGGACGATTTCCGGAAACAGGTGCTGGGTTATGGGCTGACGACGGCGCAAATTCTTTATCGCATGCCGGATCATCCCTCGCTGCTGCAAACCTACGTCTGGCAAAATTATGATCTGTTTCCGAATTTTCCGGCGCTGAAGGATTTCCTCTCGTTCTGGCAGCAAAAGCTCGAGGGGCCCCTGTTCGCGGTCACCGTCGCCCATTCCAAGCTGATCAAGCCCGCCGAACTTCGCGCCATCGACGGCGTGTTTCGGCTGCATTGAAAAGTAGAGGTCGGTAGGGTGGGCAAAGGCGCTTGCGCCGTGCCCACCACGATCCACGGTTGGTGTAAGTGGTGGGCACGCTTCGCTTTGCCCACCCTACGGCACCACGGCACATGATTCTGTGTTATCCTTTCCCCATAACGGAAAGGGAGCACCTCAATGGCCAGGAAGAAGCCGACCTCACGAGCCGCCAGCCGCAGCAGCGCACAGAAGAAGTCTCCGGCGCGCAAAGCCGCTGGCAAGCCTGCCGGCAAAACCGCCGTCAAATCCTCCGCGCGGAAAAAACTGAAGACAAAGGCGCGCGCCGTTCCTGCCGCCAAACACACCCGCCCGAAACAGCGCATCGCGATCAGCCATTACCGCGACGAAGACTTCAAGGCCGACGGTCTGCGCGCCTATGCGCATTATCGCGATCTCGGCGTGGCCGCGGCCAGCCAGGGCGCTGGCGCGGGCGCACGTGATCCGGCTGATCGGTCCCTGCAATCCGGCCGAAGTTTCAAAACTGCATTTCCACGACGTCGAATTCCAGATGGTCTATGTGCTCAAGGGTTGGGTGAAGACCTACTGGAAGGGCAGGGCGAGACCCTGATGAAGGCCGGCAGTGCCTGGACCCAGCCGCCGCAGCATCAAGCACCTGATCCTGGACTATTCCGACGATGTCGAATTGCTGGAAGTGATCCTGCCCGCGGAGTTCAAGACGGTCGAACTGGCGGCGTAAGCGCCGTCAACTCAGCACCCCCACGATCGCGCCCATCAGGCAGGTCGTCAGCGTGCCCGAGACGATCGATTTCAATCCGAGCGAATTGATCTCCTCGCGGCGCTCCGGCGCCATGGTGCCGAGGCCGCCGATCATGATGCCGAGGCTGCCGAAATTGGCGAAGCCGCACATCGCATAGAGCATGATCAGCCGCGAGCGCGGATCGAGCGCGTCGGGCGGCAAGCTTCGACAGATCGACATAGGCGATCAGTTCGTTGAGCACGGTCTTGGTGCCCATCAGGCTGCCCGCCGTGATCGCCTGCGGCCAGGGCAGGCCCATCAGCCAGCACACCGGCGCCATGACGTAGCCGAGCATCCGCTGCAGCGAGATCGCTGCGCCGCCGATCGTCGGGCAACAGGCCGAGGATCGCATTGGCGAGATACACCAGCGCCACCAGCACGATCAGCATCGCGACGATGTTGAGCAGCAGTTCGAGCCCGGCCGTGGTGCCCTTGACGATGGCGTCCATGGTGCTGAGGCCGCATGTCGGATCGTCGGCGATCGGATCAGCCAGCGCCGCCGGTGCGCTTGTCCGAGGTCTCCGGCACCATGATCAGGCTGATCAGGATCGCGGCCGGCGCGCCGAGCACCGAGGCGATCACGAAATGCGCCGGCGGCATCCGGGATCAGCGGCGCCAGCAGCGTCGCGTAGAGCACCAGCACGGTGCCGGCGATTCCCGCCATGCCGCCGGTCATCACCAGGAACAATTCGCTGCGCGTCAGTTGCGCCAGATAGGGCCGGATGAACAGCGGCGCTTCGACCATGCCGAGAAAGATGTTGGCGGCGGTGGACAGCCCGACCGCGCCGCCGACGCCGAGCGTGCGCTCCAGCAGCCACGCCATGCCGCGCACGATCGGCGGCAGCACGCGCCAGTAGAACAACAGCGTGGTCAGCACGCTCATCACCAGCACGACCGGCAGCGCCTGAAACGCCAGGATGAAATCGGCGCCCGGCGCTTTCAGGTCGAACGGCAGCGCGCCGCCGCCGAGATAGCCGAACACGAAGGAAGTGCCGGCGCGCGAGGCCGCCGCGATCGCGCCGACGGCGTCGTTGATGGCGCCGAACGCGTGCGCGACGAACGGCAGTTTGATCAGCGCGACGGCGGTGAGCAGCGTGGCGACGAGGCCGATCGCGGCCTGCCGGAGCGAGACCGCGCGGCGATTTTCGCCGAACGCCCAGGCGAGCAGCAAGCAACGCCAACACGCCGAACGCCGATTGCAGTTGAAGCATGATTCCCCCGAGCCGCAGGCGATTATGGCAGCGGCAGCGCTTCAAAGCGCAATGCCGTGCAGTCTTCTGTTGAGCGCGGTGCATCGACATTGACAGCGGGCCGGCTGCGCGTCACACCGAGGGCATATGGAGCCGGCAGGCTTCGCTCACGAAGAGAATCCAGCCGACTTATGTCGTCGACGATGCCTGCGGGCGCCAGCGCTCTGCTCAGGCACCAATCGTTTCTGTTCTTTCTGCTGTCGCGAAGCCTTTCGCGTTTCTCCAGCCAGATCGGCGCGGTGGCGATCGGCTGGCAGATCTACGATCTGACCGGCAGCGCGTTCGACCTCGGCATGGTCGGCCTGGTGCAGTTCCTGCCCGACGGCGCTGCTGGTGTTCGTCGCCGGCCACGCCGCCGATCGTTACGAGCGCAAGCGCGTCGTGCAGGTCTGCCAGTTGGTCGAGGCGCTGACCGCGCTGTTTCTGGCCTGGGGCGCCTATCCGGCTGGCTGACGGTGGCGCATATTTTCATCGCGACGGCCGTGCTGGGAACGCCGGCGCGTTCGAAAGCCCGGCGTTGCGGCGTTGCTGCCGCTGATCGCGCCGCAGGGCTCGCTGCAGCGCGCCACCGCGATCTCGAGCGGCGCGGCGCAGCTCGCCACCATCACCGGCCCCGCGCTGGGCGGTCTCGCCTATGCGATCGCGCCGAGCGTGCCCTACGGCATCATGGCTGTGTTCTGGCTGTTCGGCACGATCGCTGACCGGCGCGATCGCGACTGGCGCAACCGGCCGCCGTCAGGGACACCGCGACATCTGGCCGATCTGTTCGCCGGCGTCAGGTTCGTCCGCAACAATCCCGCCATCCTCGGCACGATCTCGCTCGATCTGTTCGCGGTGCTGCTCGGCGGCGCGACCGCGCTGTTGCCGATCTATGCGCGCGACATCCTGCAGACCGGCCCGCTCGGGCCTCGGCATCCTGCGCGCGGCGCCTGCGGTCGGCGCCTTGTGATGACCGCGGTGCTGGCGCGCCACACCATCAATCGCCGCGTCGGCATGCGGATGTTTCAGGCCGTGATCGTGTTCGGCGTGGCGACGGTGGTGTTCGCGCTGTCGCACTGGATGTGGCTGTCGGTGCTGGCGCTGGCGATCCTGGGCGCGGCCGATACCGTCAGCGTCGTGATCCGCTTTTCGCTGGTGCAACTGGCGACGCCGGACGAAATGCGCGGCCGGGTCGGCGCGGTGAATTTCCTGTTCATCAACGCCTCCAACCAGCTCGGCCAGTTCGAAAGCGGCGTGACCGCCGCCTTGTTCGGCGCGGTGCCGGCGGCCGTGCTCGGCGGCGTCGGCACGATCGCGATCGCGCTGTTGTGGATGAAGCTGTTTCCCGACGCTGCGCGATGTCGAGCGGCTGGAGTAGCTCTACCCCCGCCCGACGAACGGCATCTTGCGTCGCCATCACCGTCATGAACAGGACGTTCGCGTCGAGCGGCAGGCTGGCCATGTAGACGACCGCATCGGCCGACGTGCCTCACGTCCATGCGCGGCTCGGCCATCATCGTGCCGTCGGCCTGCAGCACGCCTTCGGCCATGCGCTCCGTCATCTCGGTCGCGGCGTTGCCGATGTCGATCTGGCCGCAGGCGATGTCGTAGGCGCGGCCGTCGAGCGAGGTCGCTTGGTCAGCCCGGTGATCGCGTGCTTGGTCGCGGTATAGGGCCGAGTTACGGCCGCGGCGCATGCGCCGAGATCGAGCCGTTGTTGATGATGCGGCCGCCGCGCGGCGTCTGGCTCTTCATCATCCGGAACGCGTGCTGCGTGCACAGGAACGGCGCCGGTGAGGTTGAGTCGACGACCGCCTGCCATTGCTTCGAACGTCAGATCCTCGAGCGGCACCGCCGGCGCGCCCATGCCGGCGTTGTTGAACAGCACGTCGAGCCGGCCGTAGGTCTCCATGACCTTGGCGAACAGCGCGCCGATCGATCCGGATCGGTCATGTCGGCGGCACCGGCAGGCTCTTGCCGGGCTCGCCGAGCTTCTGGGTCTCCTCCAGCATCTCCATGCGCCGTCCGGCGAGCACGACCGTGAAGCCGGCATTCATCAGCGCCAGCGATGCGGCGCGTCCGACGCCGGTGCCGGCGCCGGTGACGATCGCGATCTTGTTTTCTGCTCGGTCATGTGTTTCCGCCTTTTATGTTTTTGTTTCTGTTTCGGTCTTGTAGGGCGGTCTTGGAATATTCTGATGCGCCGCGCGCAACGCCGCCGACCAGCGCGAGCGCAGATCGTGAAAATAAGGCTCGCCGGCTTCGATGCGGTGATTGAGATCGGCGTCGCAGACGTCGGACCGCACCACCAGCACGTCGATCGGCAGGCCGACGCCGAGATTGGAACGCATCGTCGAGTCCATCGAAATCAGGCTGGTCTTGAGCGCTTCATAGAGCTCGACGTCGTAATGCATGGCGCGGTCGAGGATCGGTTTGCCGTATTTGTGCTCGCCGATCTGCAGATAGGGCGTGTCGGTGGTGCATTCGATGAAATTGCCGGCCGAATAGACCATGAACAGCCGCATCCGCGAGCCCTTGATCTGGCCGCCGAACAGAAACGACACGTCGAAATTGATGTCTTCGGACTGCAGCGCCATGCCTTCGGTGGCATGGACCGCGCGGATCGCCCGGCCGATGCGCTGCGCCGCCTGGAACATGGTCGGCGCGTTCAGCAGAGTCTCGATCTCGCCGGTGTGCGGGTCTTCAAGGCCCTCGGTCAGGGTCGAGAGCCCGACTGGCTGATCGCGAGGTTGCCGGCGCTGGCGATCGCCATGATGCGCTCGCCCGGCTTGCTGAAGATGTGAAGTTGCGGAAGGTCGAGACGTTGTCGAGGCCGGCATTGGTGCGGGTGTCGGCGATCATCACCAGCCCGTCCCGCACCAGCACCCCGCAGCAATAGGTCATTCGCGATCCCCAAACTCAAGCCGGCGGCGGAATTACTAGCTAATTTTACCCACGGCTCCAACCTTATTCGGGCCGCATGCCGTGCCGTTATCGGGTTTTGTCCGTCAGGCAGGTGAATTGCGAAACGGCGAGATCACGACTGCGATTGCCAATGGCCTTGCCGTCCGGCCTGATCGACCTTGACCGACACCGTCTTGTTTTCGGTGCCGCCGCCATAGCGGGTGCCACGCACCGGCGCAGCACCGAGATAATCCAGCCCGACGGCAACGCGAGCATGGGCATCGGTGCTGCAGATCGCGTTGGCGGGGTCAAAGCCGACCCATCCGAGATCGGGAACATAGGCTTCGGCCCAGGCGTGGCCCGCCTGCTGATTGACCATTCCGTCCGAACGCAGAAAATGTCCCGCGACGAAACGCGCCGGCACACCGCCGGATCGCGCGCAGGCGATGAAGATGTGGGAATAGTCCTGGCAGACACCACGCTTCAACGCGAAAGCTTCCTGCGCCGAGGTGCCGGTGTTGGTCGGGTCCTCGTCGAACGTCATGTGCTCGTTGATCTCCATCATCAGCGCATGCAGAAATCCGAGTACGTCATTTTCCGGATTCCGAACGAAGCTCGCTCGCGAACGCGGCCATCGCCGGGTTGACCTCGGTCAGGCCGGTCGAACGCAGAAAAAAGCTCGCCGGAAAACGCTCGTCGCTGCCCCGCAATACCCCCCCGGTATCATGGGTCTCGATCCAGGCCCCCGACATTGATGGTGAGATCGGCGATCGGGCCATGCGTCAGCACGTGCGTGATGTGCGAAGCATCCTGATGCATGTCGAGCCGCGAGTCCGTGGAGACGTCGATCTGCCATTCCGCGATATATTGTCCATCATGGCTGCCGGGCGTCATCCGCAG
>CAWBPE010000025.1:0-147044 GCA_963790595.1 uncultured Alphaproteobacteria bacterium
CTTTGGCCTGCTTGACCTGCGGCAGGGCCTGCACCTTGGCGAGCACGTCCGCCGGCACCGCGCCGTCGATCTCGACCAGCGCGATCGCATCGCCGCCCTGTTTGTTGCGGCCGAGATGGAAGGTCGCGATATTGATCTTGGCCGCGCCGAGCAGGCTGGCAAAGCCGCCGATGAAACCGGGCTTGTCCGCGTTGGTGACGTAGATCATCGACTTGCCGAATTCGGCATCGACCCTGATGCCCTTGATATCGACCAGGCGCGGCTTGCCGTCGGCATAGACCGTGCCCGACACCGAGCGTTCCTGCCGCTCGGTGGTGACCGTGACGGTGATCAGGCTTTCATAATCGCTCTGGGCCGCACGCACGATCTCATCGACCACCATGCCGCGCTCCTTGGCAACGACCGGCGCGGAGACGACATTGACGTCGCCCAGCATCGGCCGCAGCAGCCCCGACAACACCGCCGAAGTCAGCGCCTTGATCTTCATTTCGGCGACATGGCCCTCATAGGTGATCTGCACCTTGGCGATGCCGCTCTCGGTGAGCTGGCCGGCGAACGAGCCGAGCTTTTCGGCAAGCGCAATGAACGGCTTCAGCTTCGGCGCTTCTTCCGCAGTTATCGAGGGGAAATTGACCGCGTTGGAAATCGCGCCGTTCAGGAGATAGTCGGACATCTGCTCGGCGACCTGCAGCGCGACATTCTCCTGCGCTTCGGTGGTGGCGGCGCCGAGATGCGGCGTGCAGATCACATTGGGATGACCGAACAGAACGTTGGTGGTGGCAGGCTCTTCGACGAACACGTCGAACGCCGCGCCCGCGACCTGCTTGGAATTCAGCGCATCGACCAGCGCCTGCTCGTCGACCAGGCCGCCGCGCGCGCAATTGACGATGCGCACGCCCTTTTTCATTTTGGCCAGCGCCGAAGCATCGATGATGTTTTTGGTTTTCTCGGTCAACGGCGTATGCAGCGTGATGAAATCCGCCCGCTTGAACAGATCCTCAAGCTCGACCTTCTCGACGCCGATATCTTTGGCGCGTTCCGGCGACAGGAACGGATCGAACGCGATCACCTTCATGCGCAGCCCGAGCGCGCGGTCGGCGACGATGGCACCGATATTGCCGCAGCCGATCACACCGAGCGTCTTGGCGGTGATCTCGACGCCCATGAAGCGGTTCTTCTCCCACTTGCCGGCCTGGGTCGAAGCATCGGCCTGCGGAATTTCCCGCGCCAGCGCCAGCATCAAGGTAATGGCGTGTTCGGCTGTCGTGATCGAATTGCCGAACGGCGTGTTCATCACGATGATGCCCTTGGCGGTGGCAGCGGGAATCTCGACATTGTCGACGCCGATGCCGGCGCGGCCGATCACCTTCAGCCGCGTCGCCTTCTCGATGATCTTGGCGGTGGCCTTGGTGGCCGAGCGGATCGCAAGGCCGTCATAATTGCCGATGATCTCGGCGAGCTTGTCCTTGTCCTTGCCGAGATTGGGCTGGAAATCGACCTCGATGCCGCGGTCCTTGAAAATCTGCACGGCGGCGGGCGACAGCGCGTCGGAAATGAGAACCTTGGGTTTTGTCATTTGGTGTTCCTTCATCCTCCCCTGGAGGGGAGGGTCGGCGCGAAGCGCCGGGGTGGGGTGAAGCTGCCGAATGAAATCCTGGGTGCGCCGGATCGGAGGGAGATCACCCCACCCGCCGCACCTACGGTGCGTCGCCCCTCCCCCTTCAGGGGGAGGGTAAGAGCTACGCCGCCTTGGCGAGCGTGGACTTGGTCTCGGCGAAAGCCCAATCGATCCACTGCGTCAGCAGTGCGACGTCCTTGGCTTCCACGGTGGCGCCGCACCAGATCCGCAGACCGGCAGGCGCATCGCGGTAATGCGCGAAGTCGTAGCCGGCGCCTTCCTTCTCCACCAGGGCGACCAGCTTTTTCGCAAAATCCGCCTGCGCATCCGGGCTCAGCGCCGTGATCGCGGGATCGATCACCTTCATGCAGACCGAGGTGTTGGAGCGGATTGCCGCATCCTTGGCGAGGAAGTCGATCCACGGCGTCTTCGCCTTCCAGTCGGCGAGCACCTTGGTGTTGGCATCGGCGCGCGCCATCAGGCCCTTGAGGCCGCCGACCGACTTCGCCCAGCCGAGCGCATCGAGATAATCCTCCACGCACAGCATCGACGGCGTGTTGATGGTCTCGCCTTCGAAGATGCCTTCGTTGAGCTTGCCGCCCTTGGTCATGCGAAAGATCTTTGGCAGCGGCCATGCAGGTGTGTAGCTCTCCAGCCGTGCCACCGCGCGTGGGCTAAGCACCAGCATGCCGTGCGCGGCCTCGCCGCCCAGCGCTTTTTGCCAGGAGAACGTCACCACATCGAGCTTGGCCCAATCGAGATTCTGCGCGAACGCCGCCGAGGTCGCATCGCAAATGGCCAGGCCTTCGCGGTCCGCCCTGATCCAGTCGGCATTGGGCACGCGCACGCCCGAGGTGGTGCCGTTCCAGGTGAAGACGATGTCGGAAGCCGGATCCGCCTTGCTCAGATCGGGAATCTCGCCATAGCCGGCATGCAGCTTGGTCACGTCCTTGAGTTTCAATTCCTTGACGATATCGCTGACCCAGCCTTCGCCGAAGGATTCCCAGGCGATCGTCGTCACCGGCCGCGCGCCGAGCAGCGACCACAGCGCCATCTCGACCGCGCCGGTATCGGACGCCGGCACGATGCCGATCTTGTAACCCGCAGGCACTTCAAGCACTTCGCGGGTCAGTTCGATCGCAAGCTTGAGCTTGGCCTTGCCGATCTTCGCACGATGCGAACGGCCCAGCGCGGCGTCTTTGAGAGTTTGGGGGGTCCAGCCAGGGCGCTTGGCACAGGGGCCGGAGGAAAAATGCGGCACGTCAGGCCGCGAAGCGGGCTTCGCTGCAGTCATGATCTATCCTTCCAGATAGCAAGCCTCCCGTTGGGGGGAGGTGTCCCGCCGCGGTGCATAAGGGAATAGGGCGGAATCGTCAAGGAGCTTCGGAAGGATCAAGGATGGGATCACAGGCGATTGATGGGACATCCTGCTGTGGCAGAGCCTGCGCCGGCAAGGTCTGCTCCGGCAGCGCAGGCTCCGAATCCAGCAATTCGTCGGCGTCGGTGACCAGCCGCGCCGCCCTGCGCCGGCTGGAGATTTTCAGCACGCTCTCATCGCCGGCCTGCACGACGTATTCGTTGCCGATCCGAACGATCGAGTAATTTTTCATGTGCGGTCCCCAAGCTGCCCGAGCCCGACGGGATACGCCAAACTCGCACAATTCGTTCCGCAGAAAAAATGATGAAGAGCCGGTTAGTTTATCGGGTGTTAATCCGAACGAATGGCAAAACTCGTTTGGCAATCGCTGCAACGCCGCGTTCATCCAGCTGAACGATAAGGCTGTATCAAAACAACGCGGTATCAAAATCGTATGGTCATACCGGCGTGGCTCTGCGCAAATCCCAACCGCTTGTAAAATCGCTGGGCATCGACGCGGCTATTGTGCGTCAGTAACTCGACCAGTCTGCAACCGCGTGAGCGTGCTTGCGCAACCGCCCATTGCACCATCTGCTCGCCAATGCCGCGGCTGCGGCAATGCGTGGCGACACGAACGTCCTCGATCAGCCCGCGAAAGGCGCCCTGCGAACTCAATCCGGGCAGGATGCAGAACTGCAGGCAGCCGACGACAACGCCCTCGCGATCTTCCGCTACCATAAGCTGGATGTTCGGGTCGCGATCGACCGCCTCGAACGCCCGAAAATACGATTCCGGCAAGGGATCCTCAACGCGTTCGCGGCCACTGCCGAGGGGATCGTCCGCCAGCATCCGCACGATCGACAGAACGTCGCCGCGACCGGCGCGCCGGATGGTAACCGGGGAAATCTCAGCCATGATTGTTCCAGTTGCTCAACGCGCCGCCGGCAGAGCCAAAACTGTCTCGGCCTCGCCGATCCAGCGCCGCACGGCGGCATAGCCATCGAGGTGAAAGCCGCCCTCATGCGCCAGCCTTGTGTAGGCCAGCAGTGCTATGTCAGCGAGCGAGAAGGTTTCGCCGACCAGGAATCGCGTCTGTGCGAGTTGCTGCTCCATCCGCGCCAGCGCAGCGTAGCCGCGCTTGATCTTGTCCGAGTCGAGATCGGAGGCCGGCTTGCCGAGATACACCATCTGGAACCGGCATCCCGCGACATAGGGTTCATGACTGAACTGTTCCCAGAACAGCCATTCATCCATCTTGGCGGCGGCAAAGGCATCGGTCGGGATCAGGTCACTGTCGCGGGCGAGATAGCGAATGATGGCGTTGGATTGAGCCAGCGTGCGGCCGTCATCGAATTCGACCGTCGGCACCTGCCCCGCATTGTTGAGTTTCAGGAACTCCGGCGTGCGGCTCTCGCGCTTGAGAATATCAATGGAAATCCAGACATAGGGCAGCGCCAGCCGGTCACAGACCCATTTCACCTTCAGGCAATTGCCGGAACCAAGATCGCCATAGATTTTCATGGGCTGCCGATGCCTCCATCGAGGCCATAGACCAACAGCCCATGGGAATTCTGTCAACCGGATTGAACCGCGAAATTATCCGCGCGGCGCGCGCTGCTCAGAATTTGTAGCCGAGACCGGCGCGCACCGTGTTGACGCTGGTATCAACCGACGACGTGAAGCGGATATATTCCCACTCTCCGCGCAGGAAGAGACCGCCGATCAGATTGTAGTCGAAACCGATACCCGCCGTGTAGCCATAGATCAGGTGATTATGCACGGCGTTGTCGGCAGACAACGTCATTAGCTGGGTAAAATTGCCAAGCGGCGTTTTACTGACGGCGTCATTGACCGTTACAGAACTCGAGATATCAGCATTACCGAGGGCGAACCCGCCGAACACATAAGGCAGGAAGCAGCCCCACGCGTAACCCGCACGCGCACGAAACGTCGCCATGTCCGTAATCGCGATCGAAGACGCCGAGTTCACCGAAACTGCATGATAGAAAGTATCGGACAACGGGCCACCGACGAGAGGGCCCGCCGTGGCGTTGGCCGAGCCGCCGAATGCACCATGCAAATAGGACATTTCGAGGCCGGTAACGACCTCATCCCATTGCCAGTTATATCCGGCGAAGGCCCCGTATCCTGACGAACGTTGGGACTCCTTGCCGAGTTGAAGATTCCACTGCGCGACCCCCATCTGCTGGATGACGTCGTCCGCAATCAAGGCCGCAAGCATGTTCGAGGGGCCGCCGCCATTGAAATTCTCGTCCGACGATCCGTAACCGCCCTGGGCGCCGACATAAAAACCGCGCCAGTTTTGCGTCACCGGTACGCCAACCGAGCCGCGCAGGAAATCGGGCATGTCGGCCGCTTGCGCGCCGCTCGCCGCTCCGAACATCATCGCCGCCAGCAAAAGTCTACGCATCGCAACGCTCCCGTCGAACACCTTGAACTCGCGTTGATCATGGCTCGTTAACCTTAACCAATCGTTGTCGCGGCGCGCCGAACGGGACGATCGCAATCGCTTTTCACGAATCGCTTTTCAGGACCGCGCGACGGCACACAGCAAAACGGCGCGGGAAGATCCCGCGCCGTTAGCAAACATGAACAAGTCAGAGAGCGATCAGCCCTTCCGCATCAATGGGGGCGGCGTATAGGTCTGCGGAGTGTTGAGCTCCCAGCGCAGGCCCAGTTTCACGTCGTTCGACGTGATGCTGTTGTACGAGAATGGAGCGTGGGTGGTGTTGGTCACCTGATCGAATGACGAGGTCGGGCCGGTCAGACCGTTACCCATGTTGACGTAGCTATAGGCGAGTTCGATCGTAAGGCCGGGGCTGACCTTGTAGGCAACACCCGCATGCAACGCCCAGGCGAAATTCCACTTCGAGGACTCGCCAGCATAGTTGAAGCTGTGATTCTGAATGCCACCGTTTATGAAGTCACCGGTGTCAGTGAAGTTCCCGACCGATACCCGCGCAGTACCGATACCGGCACCGACGAACGGCGTAACGCACCACCAGGTACCGAGATCGGCATAGGCGTTGGCGAGAAAGAGAACTTCCGACTTGGTCGCGGTATAAGCATCCGTTCCTACAAAACCCGCGAACGGACCGGTTCCGGTGATGACATCGAGGCCCGTGAAATTTGACTTGCCGCGATATTCGCCGGTGACGTCAGCCCTGAACCAGTTGTTGAACTGATAACCAACGCCACCGCCGTAGATGCCCGCGCTACCGAAGCTGCTGGTCTGAGAGACAGCCACATTGTTGTAGGCAGCGCTGTTGGTATCGAGAACGCTCTTCACGTTCTGATTGCTGAATCCGATATCTCCGCGCAGATACCATCCGCCGAAATCCTCGACCGGGGGCGGCGCATAATAGGGCTGCGGCGC
Organism: uncultured Alphaproteobacteria bacterium; assembly: GCA_963790595.1. GTDB lineage: Bacteria > Pseudomonadota > Alphaproteobacteria > Rhizobiales > Xanthobacteraceae > Bradyrhizobium. The sequence goes on from CAWBPE010000025.1 coordinate 6,373, forward strand.
CGGCATGATGGAGGGCATGTCGGCCGCAAGCGCAGCCGACGACAACAGGGATGCCGCTCCGGCGGCGATTAGATACTTAACGCTACGCATTGGCTTCGTCCTTTTGTCCGGTGAGACAACGGAGGCCTCACATCCAAAAACTCACGGTCGGACGATGCCACCAAATGCTTAAGCGGCGCTTAACCCTAATTTTTAAGGTTGATAATCTGTTGCATGCGGAGTGATTTTTTGCGCCGGCAAAAAGCCAGCCGCGAAAATGGCGAGCGCGCCATAATTCCTAACAATGTATTATCAGGGAACCAGCGGGATTTTGCGCCGCATCAATGCGCAGCCTTGAGTGCGCCGACTTTAATGCGATGATTTGGGCATCTTCGGCAGGAACACCGCGAGCAATCCGATCGCGGGCAGGAACGCGCAGACCTGATAGACGAACGCAATGCTGGTGTGGTCGGCGAGCTTGCCGAGCACCGCCGCGCCCAATCCCCCGATGCCGAACGCGACGCCGAAGAACACGCCGGAAATCATCCCGAACCGGTGCGGCACCAGTTCCTGCGCGAACACGATGATCGAGGATGTCGTCGAGGAAATGATCAGGCCGATGAACACCGTCAGCACCGCGCTCGCATAGAGGCCGGCATAGGGCAGCGCCAGCGTGAACGGCAGCGCGCCCAGAATCGAAAACCAGATCACGATCTTGCGGCCGAAGCGGTCGCCGAGCGGGCCGCCGAAGAAAGCCCCGGCCGCGTTCGCGGCCAGGAAGATAAAGAGATAGATCTGCGCCGCCTGGGTCGAGACGCCGAACCGGTCGATCAGATAGAAGATGTAATAGCTCGACAGGCTCGAGACGTAGAGCTGCTTGGAAAACAACAACGCCACCAGCACGGAGAGCGCGATCGTGACCTGACGCGACGTCGGTGCATCCGGATGCGGCGCGACCGCCGCCGCCTTCTTCTCCGTGATCTGCGGCCTGTACCACAGCCCGATCCGCCACAGAATCACGATCGCCAGAAACGCGATCGTCGAGAACCAGGCGATGCTGCGCTGACCGAACGGCACCACGATCAAGGCTGCCAGCAGCGGCCCCATCGACGTTCCAGCACTTCCGCCCAGTTGAAACACCGATTGCGCGAAACCAAAGCGGCCGCCCGAGGCGAGGCGCGCAATGCGCGCCGATTCCGGATGAAACACGGCCGAGCCCAGCCCCACCAGCGATGCGGCAATCAGGATGATGGTATATTGATGGGCGATGCTGAGCAGCAGCAGGCCGAAGAACGTAAATCCCATGCCGATCGCGAGCGAGAATGGCTGCGCCTTCTTGTCGGTGAAATGTCCGACCACCGGCTGCAGCAATGACGCCGTGAACTGGAACGCCAGCGTGATCAGCCCGATCTGCGTGAAGTCGAGCGCGTAATTGTCCTTGAGGATCGGATACACCGAGGCGATCAGCGACTGCATGGTGTCGTTGAGAAAATGCGAGAAGCTGATGCCGGCGAGCACGACATAGGCCGGCCCCGCCGCCATCTTCGCGATCGAAGCAGAATTTGTTGAAGTACCCGTCACGGAAGCAGCCGACACGTCCGGCACGACGACCGGCGATACCAGCGCTTCTTCGGAGACGATGACAGGCTTGTTCAAGGCAAAATTCCCAAAGAGATTCGTAAGACGCTCAATAGGCGTTTCCTACGATGGCCGCGCCACGGCGACCACCACCATTAGATAATGGCTGCGATGCGATCAGCGCCGATAACGGGATTGGAACGAAGCCGTCAGGCCGCCGCGGCGTGGCCGAGCGCGGAGACGATGTGATCGACCACTTCCTCGACCAGGATGCGGTCGTCGCCCTCGCCCATCACCCGGATCACCGGCTCGGTTCCCGACGAGCGCACCAACAGCCGGCCATGGCCGTTGAGCCGCTTTTCGCCGTCGACGATCGCCGATTTGACATCGGCGTCATCAAGCGGCTTGCCGCTGCGGTAGCGGACATTTTTCAGGATCTGCGGCAGCGGGTCGAAGCGGTGACAGACTTCCGACACCGGACGGCGCAGTTTCTGCACCACGGCGAGCACCTGAAGCGCGGCGACAAAGCCGTCGCCGGTGGTGGCGTAATCCGACAGGATGATATGCCCTGAGGGTTCGCCGCCGAGATTGTAACCGCGGCTCAGCATCTGTTCGAGCACATAGCGATCGCCGACCGGCGTGCGCACGAGTTCGATGCCCTGGCCCTCGAGAAACCGCTCCAGGCCCAGATTCGACATCACGGTCGCGACGATGCCCGGCTTGGCGAGACGGCCGTCTTCCTTCCAGCTCTGCGCGATCACCGCGAGCAGTTGGTCGCCATCGACCACATGGCCGCGCTCGTCGACCAGGATGACCCGGTCGGCGTCGCCATCGAGCGCGATGCCGATATCGGCGCGCATTTCGCGCACCTTGCGGCTCAACGCTTCCGGCGAGGTCGATCCGCATTCCTTGTTGATGTTGAAGCCATCGGGCTCGACGCCGATCGAAATCACGTCGGCACCCAGTTCCCACAGCGCTTCCGGCACCACCTTGTAGGCCGCGCCGTTGGCGCAATCGATCACCACGCGCAGGCCGTCGAGGCTGAGATCGCGCGGCAACGTGCGCTTGGCAAATTCGATGTAGCGGTCGTGCACGCCGTCGATGCGGCGGGCGCGGCCGAGGCTGGCGCTCTGCGACAGCCGGCGGTCGAGGGATTCGTCGAGCAATTGCTCGATCTGCATTTCGACGTCGTCGGACAGTTTAAAACCCTGCGGACCGAACAGCTTGATGCCGTTGTCCTCGAACAGATTATGCGAAGCCGAAATCATCACGCCGAGATCGGCGCGCATCGACTTGGTCAGCATCGCCACCGCCGGCGTCGGCATCGGGCCGAGCAGCAGCACATCCATGCCGACCGAGGTAAAGCCGGCCACCATCGCGTATTCGATCATGTAGCCGGACAACCGAGTATCCTTGCCGATCACGACACGGTGGCGATGATCGCCGCGCTGAAACACCAGGCCGGCCGCCTGCCCTACCTTGAGCGCCAGTTCCGGCGTGATCAGACCGTTGGCACGGCCCCGAATCCCGTCCGTACCGAAATATTTGCGGCTCATATAACCCCCAACAGCGCCCCGGGATTCTCGAACCCGAGACCCCCCGAACGCCCAATCGTCCTGTCCTGCAGGGGGTTATACGGCCTTCGACGCTAAAATGGCTTCAAAAAATATGATGAATCATTTCCACCGGCCAATCCCGCGATCGGCACCTAACCTGCTGTTATCGCAGGCATTACGCCCACGTACGGCCTTCCGCCGGAGCGCACATCAATCCCGGCGCTTGACGTGATGGTCGGCTTTCGAGGGTGCCGGCTGGGTGACGTTGACCGGGTCCGAACCGGGAAAGGTCTCCTCCAGCCCCTCCTCCAGGGCCTCGTCGAGCCGGCGCTTGTCGGCGTCTTTGGCGTCTTCAGCCTTGGATCGCGGTCCGGTCATGGCAACGTCCTCATGGGGTTGGCAGCCTGCGGGCGTCGAGCGATTTTGCGGCAGGCTCAAGCATGGTAGATGAACAGCCAACACCGTGAATACAAGAAGGCAAAGGGGTTTGGAACGTCCATGAAACACATCACCTGCATCGAAGATCTGCGCCAGCGCCATATGCGAAAGGTGCCCAAGGCATTTTTCGACTACTGCGACCGCGGTTCCTATTCAGAGGACACGCTGCGCGCCAATGTCGACGATTTGCAGGCGATCAAGTTCCGCCAGCGCATTCTGGTAGATGTGTCGAAGCGCGATATGTCGACCACCATTCTCGGCGAACCCGCCGCGCTGCCGCTGATCCTGGCGCCGGTCGGCCTGACCGGAATGCAATTCGGCGACGGCGAAATCCACGCCTGCCGCGCCGCGCAGGCCGCGGGCATTCCCTACACGCTGAGCACGATGTCGATCTGTTCGATCGAGGATGTCGCTGGCAATGTCGACAAGCCATTCTGGTTCCAGCTCTACGTCATGAAGGACCGCGGCTTCATCAAGGCGCTGATCGAGCGCGCGATCGCTGCCAAATGCAGCGCGCTGGTATTGACCGTCGACCTTCAGGTGATCGGGCAGCGCCATGCCGACATCAAGAACGGCATGACCGTGCCGCCGGAATGGACGCTGTCGAAGTTCGTCGACTTCGCCACCAAGCCGGCCTGGGTGTCCGGCGTGCTGCGCGGCAAACGCCGCACCTTCGGCAATCTGGTCGGCCATCTCAAGGGCACCGACGACATCACCGCGCTCGGAACCTGGATCGCGACGCAGTTCGACACCACGCTGAACTGGAAGGATGTCGAGTGGATCCGCTCCATCTGGCCGGGAAAACTGATCCTCAAGGGCATTCTCGATGTCGAGGACGCCGAGGAAGCAGTCAAGACCGGCGCACAGGCGCTGGTGGTGTCCAACCATGGCGGCCGTCAGCTCGACGGCGCGCCATCGTCGATCGAAGTGCTGCCCGAGATCGCGGAGGCGGTCGGCTCAAAGATGGAAGTGTTGTTCGACGGCGGCATCCGCTCGGGTCAGGACGTGATGCGCGCGCTCGCGCTCGGCGCCAAATCCTGCATGATCGGACGGGCCTATATCCACGGCCTCGGCGCCTATGGCGGCCCCGGCGTCAGCAAGGCGATCGAACTGATCGCCAAGGAACTCAACACCACGATGGGACTGTGCGGCGTGAATACTATCGCCGAGATCGACGATCACGTGATCGCGGTGTGATTTCGCAGCGCCCCTCTTCACTTCCCCTCTCCCCTTGTGGGAGAGGGTGGACGCGATGCCTTGGCATCGCGGACGGGTGAGGGGTTACGGTCTATCGATAGAAAGAGCCCCCTCATCCGGCGCTTCGCGCTACCTTCTCCCACAAGGGGAGAAGGGAAGTAGGGGAAGCGCTCGCCTTACATCGGCGGCGCGATGCCGTCGCGGCCGACGCCGACGCGGTTGGCTTCGAGCGTGCCGTCTTCCTTCTTGACCGCGCCGAAGATGATGATCTTGGCGCCGGCCTTCAATTCGGACTTGTCACCCGAAACGAACGCGACGATCGGGGTTTCCGGCGGCACCACGACTTTCTTTTCGCCGTCCTTGTAACGAACCAGAATGTTCTGGCCGTCGGTACCCTCGACGGTCTGGGCGACGGTCGCATTGGTCATGGTGCTGCCCGCGCGAAGATCCCAGGGCCGGAAACCTTCGGCGGCGCCACGCTGGGCTTCGGGGAAAATATGAACGGCCAGCGCCTTCTGGGTACCGTCCGGCTCCGGCATCGCCGACACGCCGATATACGACCCCGGCTTGATGTCGGCCATCGTGGTCTTGGCGACACCGATCACTGTGACGTCGCCGGTGACGCGAACTTTCAGGTCCGTGCCTTCGCGCGATTTGACCGTCAGCACCGCGCCATCGACGCTCTCGATGGTGCCGCGAATGCGCACCGTCGGCGGCTGCTGGGCCCACGCTGCCGAACCCAGCACAGTCACAAGCGCGAGCGAAGCAAGCGCACGCGGCACGAACGAAGATAGTTTCGGCATGATTTTTCCCTCAAGGATTTCGGTTGAGCGGCCAATCCAGGGCGAATGCCCGTGGGGTAGGTCTCCTGCTCGTTACGAAAAGCAGGAGTAGATCGTTACATCGGCGGCGTCAGCCCATCCTTGCCGACGCTGATACGGTTGGTTTCGAACATGCCGTCCGGCAGCTTCTTCACAAAAGCGATCACCTTGGCGCCGGGCTTCAATTCGGTTTTGTCGGCTGGAACGTAAGTCACGACAGGCGTGTCGGGCCCGACCACGATTTTCTTCTCGCCGTCCTTGTATTTGATGGTCAGGTTTTGACCGTCATTGCCGGCGACGGTCTGGGCCACCGTGGCATTGGTCATGGTGCTGTTGGGCCGCAGATCGTAAGGCCGCGTTCCCTCACCGGTGCCGCGCATGTCTTCCGGAAACACATGCACTTCAACCGCGTTCTGGCTGCCGTCCGGTCCCGGCACCGTGGTGGCGCCGATGAATGAGCCGAGCTTGATATCGGTCAGCGAGATCTTGATGATCCCCACCACCTTCATATCGTCGGACATGCGCAGCTTGACGTCCTCGCCGCCGCGCGATTTGACCGACAGCACATCGCCGTCGACGGCCTCGATCGTGCCGCGAACCCGGGACGGCGTCGGCGGCTGCTGGGCGATCGCGAGAGACACCGCCGAGATCAGCGTGAGCGCGGCAAGCGGCAAAGCGAGCGAGAAAGCAAAACGATGGGATTTCATGGGGCGTCCTCCGATAGTCATCCCTAGCAGGGGACACCGGAGCCTCCACGAACTTCCGGTTCAATCCTTTGTGAGATCGGCTGTGAGATCGGCCTCAACCAGCGCGTGAAGCGCCGGGGTCACCTCGGGGCGCCGCCCGAACCACAATTCAAATCCGCGCACCGCCTGGTGCAGAAGCATGCCGAGCCCGTCGGCAGTCTTCAGCCCGCGCTTGCGCGCCGCCGCCAGCAGCGGCGTTTCCAGCGGGACATAAACCAGGTCGGCCACGATCGCCTGCGTTGGCAGCCGGGCGATATCGATCTCCAGCGCCGGCTGGCCGTGCATGCCGAGCGACGTCGTGTTGACCAACAGTCCCGCGCGGGGCAACAGATCGTCGATCGTATCCCACGCGACAGGATGAACGTTGGCGCCGAATTGATCCGCCAGCGCTTGCGCGCGATCGATGGTCCGGTTCGCCAGATGCACGCGCTTGATGCCGCGCTCGATCAGTCCGAACACCACCGCGCGCGACGATCCGCCCGCGCCGAGCACCAACGCGTCTCCTGTTGCGTCCCAGCCCGGCGCGCAGGCGTCGAGATTATTGATAAAGCCTTCGATGTCGGTGTTGGTCGAGCGCAGTTCATCGCCCTCGTACCACAGCGTGTTGGCGGCGCCGACCGCTTGAGCACGCGCATCCGGCGTCGACAGCGCCAGCACGCGTTCCTTGTGCGGAATGGTGACGTTGGCGCCGACGAAACCATGCGCCGACAGATGCAGCACGAATTCGGCAAAGCCCTCGGGCGGCACCGCCTCGATATTGTAACCGCCCTCGATCTCGAGCGTCCGCAGCCAGTAATGATGGATCAGCGGCGAGCGCGAATGCGCCGCCGGCCATCCGATCAGGCACGCGGCGCGCGGTTTGGTCGTGGCTGTCATCGTCGATCCCGTTGCAGCGCCCAGCAAAAGCGGCGCCGTCCTGCTCAAATCCGACAGACCGCGTTCGCTGTCAATGCTGGGGCTGCCGCTTCGATCAAATCGAAACAGAAAGGGCATCGGATTCCCGGTTTGATGCGTCGGTCGCCGTGATCCGGCGCGCCGCGTAGTATCGCGCGAGCGACGCACAGACCATGAGCTGGATCTGGTGGAACAGCATCAACGGGATGACCACGAGCCCCACATGCCCGGCAAACAGCAAGGTTGCGATCGGGATGCCGTTGACGAGGCTTTTCTTTGATCCGCAGAAAACGATGGTGATTTCGTCGGCCCGCGAAAACCCGAGCTGCCTGCTCGCGAAAATCAGGATACTCATGACGGCCGCAAGCAGCGAGACATCGACGAGCGCGACCCTGAACAGATCTCCCGCATCGATCTGATGCCAGATACCGTCCACGACGCCCCGGCTGAAAGCCATGTAGACGATGAGCAGGATCGAGCCGTAATCGACGCCCTTGAGCGCGCGCGGATAGCGCGTGAGATAGCCCCCGATCCACGGCCGCAACAGCTGACCGGCAACGAAAGGCAGCAGCAACTGCACCAGGATGGCCAGCATCGAGTGCGCGGAGATATCGAGGCCGTGGCGGGCGAGCAGGAAACCGGCGATCAGCGGCGTCAGGAACACGCCGAGCAGGCTGGAGGCGGTCGCGCTGAACATCGCGGCCGGCACATTGCCGCCTGCGACAGACGTGAAAACCACCGAGGCCTGCACCGTCGAAGGCAGCGCGGTGAGCAAAATCACCCCGGCCCATAATGGCCCGGAGAGAAAATCCGGGACCAGAAAGTGCGCGGAAATCCCAAGCAACGGAAACAGCGCGAACGTGCTCAGGAACACCATCGCGTGCAGCCGCCAGTGCCGCGCGCCGAGCAGCGCGTCTTTGGGCGAAAGCTTCGCGCCATGCATGAAAAACAACAACACGATCGCGCCATCCGTCAGCCAGCCAACGGCCTCGGCCGCATGGCCGCGCGCCGGCAGGACGGCGGCGAAAGCAACCGTCAGCAAGATGGCCGCGAGGAACTTGTCGACGCGTGACCAGACGGCGCGGATCAAAATCATTTCAAGCCTCGTTTGAAAGTGATGTCCCCCCTCGATATCGGTGCGCGCTGGTCATTGTAAATACCGCATACATCTATTACTGTAATCGAATATTGTGATGATAGAGCCATGCTGGATCCGGTGCTGCTTCAGACCTTCCTGGCGATCGCCCAGACCCGGAGTTTCACCCGGGCCGCCGAGCGCCTCGGCTTGCGCCAGTCGACAGTCAGCCAGCACATCCGCAAGCTTGAGGACGAGACCGGACGCCGGCTGTTCGTCCGCGATACCCATTCGGTAACGATGACGGCTGATGGCGAAGCCATGATCGAGTTCGCCCGGGGCATCCTGGCCGCGAACGAACGGGCGGAGCGCTATTTCGCGGGCTCCGAGTTGCGCGGCCGGCTACGCTTCGGCGCATCGGAGGATTTTGTGACGTCGCTGCTGCCGGAAGTGCTGCGGGAGTTTGTTCGCACACATCCACTTGTCGAATTCGAGCTCACGGTTGGCCTGAGCGGGGAACTCAACGAGAAGCTCGAGCGCGGAGAGCTCGACCTCGTCTGCGGCAAACGCCGTCCGGGAGAGGATCGCGGACGCGTGGTCTGGCGCGATCGATTAGCCTGGGTGTCCGGTGATCTTCCGCGCCTCGATCCATCGATGCCGGTACCGCTGATTCTTTATTCACCGCCCAGCATCACCCGCGAAATCGTTCTCGCTGCGCTTGAACGGAGCGGTCGTCCGTGGCGCATCGTGTGCGCGAGCGGCAGTTTGAGCGGATTGCGCGCCGCGGCGCTTGCCGGACTAGGCGTTACGATTTTCGCAGGCGACCTGATCCCGACCGGCCTTGCCGAAATGCCGAGCGGTCACGGTCTGCCGGATCTCGGCACCGTCGAGTTCGTTCTGCTCGGCACCGGCAAAACCTTGAGCGGACCCGCGGCCGAACTGGCGGACGCCATCCTCGCAAGCGGCATTCGGGTGTAGCAGGTCGTTGGTCTGAAACGCTCTACAGGTGAATGGTCGCGGCAACGATCGCGCTCAACGCCAGCGCCGCACCGGCGGCAAACCAGATCGCGGCGAGATTGATCCAGTGATAGGCGAGCGCGCCGCACACTCCGCCCGCCACCAGCGCCGCCCACAGCAACAGATTTGGCAGCCAGGCCCAGCGCGCGCCGCCGGTCAGCGCCGCCGCCACGAGTTGGCCGACCTTGACCAGTGCCCCTGTAACGTAAGTGAGGCCAAGACCGGCGCCACCATCGATCTGGAACACTGCGTTTTCTAGTCCCATCGCCAGGACCATCGCAGCGACTGCCGCATTCGAGAAACCCAACGCATAGCAAAGTGCTGCAACCGCAAGCAGCGCCGCCTCCACCAAAAGCACCCAGGGCTGACGATTGGCGCCGCGGCCGAGCACGATCAGGCTGCCGCAGGCGGCACCGGTCACAAACAACGCGATCAGGACCAACGCCTCGGCCGCACCCGACCAGCGTCCTTCGGCGAGGCTGACACCGAGCCGTGTCGAATTGCCGCTCATGAAGGAGACAAACAGCCCGCCGAGATGCAGGAAGCCGATGCCATCGACATAACCGGCCAGCGCACTCAGCGCACAGGCCAGCGCAAGGTTGCGTCTCGAAGCAGAAAATCATGGGCCCCATCGCCGTGATGGGCGATAGTGTTCATGAAAGCGGTTGGATTGGGAAGCAGTGATCGCGCCACAAGGCGCTCAGTACCCTAACCCGCGGCGAGACGATCCGGCGCGGCAGGCTCAGTCTGGCGATCCCCTTTGATATCGGCAATGGCCCGCGCGATCGTTTCACGGTAGGTCGCGCGTGGCGGCCTCACCCCGTGGGTGAGAAGCGCCCGCCGCACCGTCGGCGATGCGCCGGTGATGAAAAGCCGGATGCCCTGGCGACTTGCCTTGGTCGCAACCCGGCTCATTGCATTGGCCGCGGTGGAATCCAGAAATGGCACCGCCGCGAAATCGACCACGAACGCCTTGCGGGTATCGGCGATGCCGTCGAGCACGGCCCCTACCGTCGATGCCGCGCCGAAGAAGAACGCCCCGGTGATGCGGTAGACCAATACATCCGGATCGACGGCCATTTGGGAATCGTAACGCGTCCGATCGCCGTCTCTATCGTCGGCCACATCGTCGGTCACCAGCGGTGCGGCGGCCTCAATGCCGGTCATCTGCGCCATCCGGTTGATGAACAATACCGCACCGAGCGCAAAGCCGACCAGGATGCCTTCGGTGAGATCGCGAAAGATCGTCAGCAGAAAGGTCGCGAGCAGCACGGTGGCATCGCCGCGCGAGGAGCGGATCAAGGTCGCGAATTCGTGCTTCTCCGCCATGTTCCAGGCGACGACCACCAGCACCGACGCCAGTGCCGCGAGCGGAATAAAGCTCGCCAGCGGCGCGGCGATCAGCATGAACAGCAACAGGAACACCGCATGCAGCATGCCGGCGACCGGGCCCCGCGCACCGGCACGGACATTGGTCGCGGTCCGCGCGATGGTGCCGGTGACACAGATGCCGCCAAACAGCGCCGAGCCGATATTGGCAAATCCCTGCGCCACCAGTTCGCAATTCGAGCGATGCCGGCGCCCGGTCATGCCGTCGGCCACCACGGCTGACAGCAGGGACTCAATGGCGCCGAGCAATGCGAACGCGATCGCGTCCGGCATAACCGCCTGTACCTTCGCAAGCGAGAACAGCGGCCATGCCGGCCATGGCAATTGCCGGGGAATCCCGCCGAAGCGGGTGCCGATGGTTTCCACCGGCAACGACAGCGCCCAGCTCGCGAGCGCCGCAACCACGACCGCGATCAGAATGCCGGGCCAGTGCGGCCGCAGTTTGCGCAGCACGACGATGATGGCGATGCTGACGCCGGCTACCGCGATGGCCGAAACATTGGCCGTGTGCAGCCCGCCGGCCAGCGCCTCCAGCTTCGGAATAAATTCGCCCGGCTCCTTCGCGGTCAACGTGATACCGAAGAGATCCTTGAGCTGGCTGGCGAAGATGATGACGGCGATCCCGGCGGTGAATCCCACCGTCACCGGATAGGGAATGAATTTGATGTAGGTGCCGAGCCGGAGCAGGCCCGCGGCAATCAGCAACACCCCGGCCATGGAGGTAGCGAGGATCACGCCCTCGACACCATGGCGTTCGGCGGTCAATGCCACCAGCACGATGAACGCACCGGCGGGTCCGCCGATCTGAAACCGGCTGCCACCCAGCAGCGAAACGATGAAGCCGCCGACGACGGCGGTATAGAGTCCGCGATCCGGCGTCACCCCCGACGCGATCGCAATCGCCATCGACAGCGGAAGGGCGACAATCGCAACGGTCAAGCCGGAGATCACGTCGGCGCGAAAATCCGTCAGGCCATACCCTTCACGCAACACCGTGATCAGCTTCGGCGAATATAATTCGGCAAAGGTCGGCTGATGAGTGTGACGCACCCGCTCGCTTGCGATGCTCATTCCCCTCACTGCTCCCGTATCAGGTCGCAAGGCCGCCGGCGCGACGATGCTAAATCTTCACCGGACCCCACGCGGCGGACCCGGCTCCTTCAATCGCACACCGCGTCCGCCATCATCGCTGCGCGCATGCTCGCCGATCAGTTCGACACCGGCGCGATTGAGCGCATCGACCACCCTGGTCAGGGATTCGACGACGCCGCGGACATTGCCGACGCTCGCTTCCATCCGCTGAATGGTTGGCAGCGAAACTCCGGCCAGTTCGGCCAGCGCCTTCTGGTCAATGCCCAGCAACGCCCGCGCCGCTCTCATCTGAAAGGACGTGATCATGCGGTCATTCCATATGAAATAAGTGATAAATGATATCTCATATAGTTACAATGATGTAAAAAACATCACATTGCAAGCAAGCTTGTTACGCCCGAACGAACGCCGCCGTCCCCGCGAGGGGACGGCGTATGTTGAAGTCGGTAAAAGGTGTAGCTACGCCGCGACGCGGTGCGCGGCGATGATCTGGTCGGCGGCGCGGCCTGAGACTTCGGCCATGCGGTCGAACTGCCGGGTGAAACTGCCGGCGCCGGCGGTCGCCGATCGCAATTCCACGATCAGCTCGCCGATCTCGGCTTCCGGCATCATGGCGCGGACGCGGTCCCAGCCCGGCCAGCCCTCGCGGGTGTCGAAGCCGAGAATCTGCCCGCGCCGTCCCGACAGGATCGCGTTGATCTTCGCGGTGGCGTCGGTGGGACAGACGATCTCCACCACATGGATCGGCTCCAGCAGCACCGGCTGGCACTGCGGCAGCGCTTCGGCGACGCCGATCCGCGCCGCGGTGCGGAACGCCAGATCAGAAGAGTCCACGCTGTGATAGGAGCCGTCGGTCAGCGTCACCTGCACATCGATGACGGGGAAGCCGAGCGGCCCGCGCGTTAGTCCATCGACCACGCCCTCTTCCACCGCGCCGATATAGTTGCGCGGCACGGCACCGCCGACGACCTTTTCGTGAAACTCGAAACCGCCGCCGCGAATCATCGGCTTGATCTCCAGCACCACATCGCCGAACTGGCCATGGCCGCCGGATTGTTTCTTGTGGCGGCCGCGCTGGGTGATCGGTTTGCGTATGGTCTCCTGATAGCCGATCGTCGGCGAATGCGACTGGACGTTGACGCCGAAGCGCTCGCGCAGCCGCTCCAGCGCGACCCGCAGATGCATCTCGCCCTGTCCCCACAACACAATGTCGTGGGTCCGCGGATTATGGATCATGGTCAGCGAGGGATCCTCCTCGTTCAACCGCAGCAAAGCCTGGCCGAGTTTGACGTCGTCCTTGCGGTCGCTCGCCGACAGCGCCAGCGCCAGCACCGGCGGCCACGGCTCGACGCGCACCAATGCGGATGGCGCGATCTTGCTACTCGACAGCGTGTCGCCGGTCTTGACGGTATCGAGCTTGCCGAGCGCCACGGTATCGCCGGCCTCGGCCGCGGGCCGCTTGGTGTCATGCGCGCAATTGACCGCCGATATCCCCGACACCCGGCTGCTCTCGCCGGAGGAAGATTGCAATGTCGCGCCGTCATCGAGATGGCCGGCGAGCAGGCGCGTCAGCGACAGCTTGCCGCCGTGCTGCAGATGCACGGTCTTGAACACGTAACCCAGCGCGTCCTTGGGCGAGGACGCCCCGAGACGCTTTGCGGTCTCGGCAACGCCGGGCGCTTCGTGTCTGAGTGCCTTCATCAGCCGCAGCACGCCGTTCTCACGCATCGCCGAACCCAGCAGCACCGGACAGATCAGCCCTTCGCGCAATTCGCGGGCGAGATCGTCGAACACCGCGTCGCGCGGCGGCGGAATGTCCTCGAGCAATTGCTCCATCAGCGCGTCGTCGTGATCGGCAAGTTTTTCCAGCATCGAGAAGCGGGCTTCCTTCTCGCGGTCGAGATCGCCGCCAGCCAGCGTCACCACTTCGGAAGCCTTGTGCTCACGATAGACAAAGGCGCGCTCCAGCGCCAGATCGACGAAGCCCGCGATCAGGTCGCCGTTCCAGATCGGAATCTGGCGCAGCACCAGCGGAATTCGCGACGCCGGCTGCAAGGTCGCGAGGGTCTCGCGGATGCGCTTGTTGGCGCGGTCGATCTTGTTGAGAAACAGAAAGCGCGGAATGCCGAGGTCCTCGAGCTCGCGCAGGATGATCTGAAGCTGCGGCAGCTTGCGTTCGTCGGCTTCGCACACCACGACGGCGGCATCGACCGCCGGCAGCGCGGCGCGCATGTCGTGCGCGAATTCCACCGAGCCCGGACAATCGATGAAGGTGTAGCTGTCGCCCATGAAGGTCGCCGTGGCGGCGGTCAGTCCGACGCCCATCTTGTGGCGGCGGGCCTCGGGGCTGGCATCGCCGACCGAGGTTCCGGCATCGACGCTGCCGGCGCGGGGGATGGCGCCAGTGCGCGCCAATATTGCTTCAAGAAGTGTGGTCTTACCGCTTTGGAAAGGGCCCACCAATGCAATGCACCGTGGACCGCGAGGACTTCTGACGTCATGTCCCATTGCCGCCTCCTGAGTTGGAGCTCGGCCCTTGATCGGGTCGGCGGAGGGATGCTCCCCCCGCATCGACGATTTGGCAATCGGAAAACGTCGCTGCAGTGCATCCTTAGACGAACTGCCAACGCGTACCGGCCGTCGGGTGCAGAACGTGCAACCGACAGCCGAAAGACAATTTGATTAACGTCCCGGCCGAAGTTCCAGGCTTTCCAGCCCGGCTGCGACACTGAGACCGACCTGGCCCTGCACGCTGAGCGGCTGCAGCGCGATCGAATTGTTCGAACCGCCGACCAGTGCATTACCGCCGACGCCGACGCCAACCGCGGCACTGCCTTGCGCGCCGGCATAATTGCCGGAGAGATCGCCGGGCCCGAGCCGGGCGACCGGCGCCCACACTCCCCAGGCCAGCGCCAATTCCTGGGTGATGCCGAGATCGACGCCGACCTTGCGGATGGTCGCGACATAGCGATCTTCCGGCATGCCGTCGACGCGCAGCACGCAACCGAGATTGGTCACAGAACCGACGATGAATCCGATGCTGGCGCCGCCGCGGCATTCGAGGATGCCGACCTGGACGCGCTGCATCGGCTGTTGCGCATTGGCGCCAGTGAGCGATGCAACCAGCGTGGTGAGAACGGCTCCGGCAAGGGGGAATGAACGGCGCATGAAAAAATCTCCGGCTGAAGAGTGTGATGCGAGCAGAGAATTATAGAGCGCCCTGCCCCGGACGCCGGGCCTGTCTATGGCACAACATCTATGGGCACGCCAGATTGGCCGCACAGCAAACCTGTCAGAAACGATCCAACATGAACAACCCTCATAAAAAAGGCCCGCTTGCGCGGGCCTCTTTCATTAAAGTTGTTTGGTTTCAGCCGTGGCGATGGTGCCGAGTGTG
This sequence comes from uncultured Alphaproteobacteria bacterium, assembly GCA_963790595.1. GTDB lineage: Bacteria > Pseudomonadota > Alphaproteobacteria > Rhizobiales > Xanthobacteraceae > Bradyrhizobium. The sequence continues at coordinate 21,552 of CAWBPE010000025.1, forward strand.
GCGGTGCCCGATCCGGACCGGCGTCAGTTCGATATCCGCGATACCGGCCGCGACGTTCAAGCCGGTCTGGCCCTGCACGCTGAGCGGCTGCAGCCCGTAGGAATTCTGCGCACCGCCGACCAGGAAGTTGCCGCCGAAACCGACACCGACCGATGCATTGGCGCCGACGCCGCCGTAATTGCCCGCGAGGTCGCCGCGCTGAATCTGGCGGCTCGGTGCATTCACCGCCCAGGAAAATTTGGTCTGGTCGGTAAAGCCGAGATCGACGCCGTAGCGGTGCACAGTCGCAATGTAGGGCTCGGGACGGCGGCCTTCGCTCTGGAACACGCATTCGAGACTGGTCACCGAGCCGACCACGAAGCCGACATTCTGACCGCCCTCGCATTGCAGGATGCCGGCACGAACCGGCGGAAGCGCGTTGGCAGTCACAGCCGACGCAACCAGCGAGGCGACGGCGATGCCGAGGGTCGTAAATTTCATGAGTTTTGATCTCCGCAAGAGGAACTAAGGTTTGCGGGCGGGACAGGAAGGAAGCGCCGTGTCCAAAACAAGGCGCTTCCAAACTATCGCCGTCAAAACATCAAGAATTAAAACCCGATGTGATTTGACTATCTCAAATTGCCACAGAACCGCTGAATGCGTTTGCAGGCATCCTCGAGATCGGAGGTCTTGGTCGCGTAGGAAATGCGGAATGCCGGGCCAAGTCCGAACGCCGAACCCTGCACCACCGCGACGCCTTCGGTTTCCAGGAGCTCCGTGACGAAGTCTTCGTCATTGGCGATAACCTTGCCCGACGGCGCGGTCTTGCCGATAGTGCCCGCGCAGGACGGGTAGACATAGAACGCGCCCTGCGGCCGCGGACAATCGATGCCCCTGGCCTGGTTGAGCATCGACACCACGAGATCGCGGCGCTCCTTGAAGACAGCGTTGTTGACCGGAATGAAGTCCTGCGGACCGTTGAGGGCTTCCACCGCCGCCCATTGCGACACAGACGACGGATTGGAAGTCGACTGTGACTGGATCGTCGCCATCGCCTTGATCAAGGCCGCGGGACCGCCGGCATAGCCGATGCGCCAGCCGGTCATGCAATAGGCTTTTGAGACGCCGTTCACGGTCAGCGTGCGGTCGTACAGTTTGGGTTCGATCTGCGCCGGCGTGGTGAAGACGAAATCGTCATAGACCAGATGCTCGTACATATCGTCGGTCATGACCCAAAGGTTGGGATATTTCACCAGCACGTCGGTGATCGCCTTCAACTCGGCGCGCGTGTAGGCGGCGCCGGTCGGGTTCGACGGCGAGCACAGGATGATCCACTTGGTCTTGGGCGTGATCGCCTTTTCCAGCGCCTCGGGCTGCAGCTTGAAGCCGTGCTCCGCGGTGCAGATCACCGGCACCGGTTCGCCGCCCGCGAGCGCGACCATTTCCGGATAGCTGACCCAATAGGGGGCCGGAATGATCACCTCGTCGCCCGGATTGATGGTGGCCATCAGCGCGTTGTAGAGCACCTGCTTGCCGCCGGTTCCGACGATGATCTGGTTCGGCTTGTAGGTCAGGCCGTTCTCGCGTTGAAACTTGGCGATGATCGCCGCCTTCAGCTCGGGAATGCCGTCTACCGCCGTGTACTTGGTCTTGCCGGCCTCGATGGCGTGGATCGCCGCGAGCTTGATGTTGGCCGGGGTGTCGAAATCCGGCTCGCCGGCGCCAAGGCCGATGACGTTGCGGCCCGCCGCTTTGAGCTCACGTGCTTTATCCGTTACCGCGATGGTCGCGGACGGCTTCACACGGTCGAGCGCAGCGGACAGGAACGGCATCATCATCTCCTTGCAAACGTCGTGAACACGGCTGGTGCATCCGCACCGATCCACGACTCTCTTTTTGGGATCGGCGCACCCTAAAGCCCGTGGCTCCCCATCGCAAGAAGCTTGATCCCGTCAGGCAAACTTTAGGGAACGTTAAAGGGCGCCACTTTAGGGTCGGCGCAACATTCATAAAATTCTGCGGCGAAATGGCTTATTTCCGGCAAAGTCCGTGGTGGGAGGCGCTACGGTCGGGCGCGTGGCTGACCCCTGCGCGCATCCGCGGCTACAGCCTGATCCTGCTCGCCATCGGCGTGATCGCGCTGGTGGGCTGGATCGCACTGTCGGACGGCCTCAGCGATCGCAACGGCAAGCCGATCGGGACTGATTTTTCGAGCTTCTACGCTGCCGGTTCGCTGGTGCTCGATGGCCGGGCCGGCGATGTCTACAACATGGCCGCCCATTACGCCCGCGAGCAGCAGATCTTCGGTCCGGCCACACCCTATTATGGCTGGCTGTATCCGCCGATCTTCCTGCTGCTGGCGGCCCCGCTCGCCGCCATGCCGTACCCGGTGGCGCTGGCGGTCTGGCAAATCAGCAGTTTTGCATTCTACCTCGCTGTCATCGGCCTCGTCGTCGGCGGTATCGGCCAACGGAAAATGGCGGTTGGCTCAACCTGGCTAGTGGTCGCCGCGGGCTTTCCCGCAGTTTTGATCAATCTCGGCCACGGTCAGAACGGTTTTCTCACCGCCGGATTGTTTGGCGCGGCGCTGCTGGCGCTGCCCTCCTGGCAACTGCTCGCCGGCGTGTTGTTTGGTCTTCTCGCCTATAAGCCGCAATTTGCGCTGGTCATCCCCATTGCCTTGCTCACGGCCGGCCAATGGCGCGCCATCCTTGCCGCAGGGATCACCGTGATCGCGCTGGTGGGCCTAACAAGCCTGATCTTCGGCTTCGATCTCTGGCTTGCCTTCGCCGCTTCGACCGAGACGTCGCGCAAACTATTGCTCGAGCAGGGCGACGTCGGCTTCGAGAAATTGCAAAGCGTATTCGCGGCGGTGCGCATGTGGGGCGGCGGCATCCCGCTCGCCTATACAATCCAGGGCATCGTATCACTCGCGGTCGTGTGCGGCACCGCATGGACATGGTCGTCGGCTGGCAACCGCGACCTCAAATCGGCACTCCTCGTCGTCGCAACACTATTGGCTTCGCCGCACGTGCTCGATTACGACCTCGTGGTGCTCGCGATCGCGATCGCATTTTTTGTCCGCCACGGCATCAGCACCGGTTTTCGCAGCTTCGAAATCAACCTGCTGGCCGCGGCCTGGATCGTGCCGTTGCTGGCGCGGGGCATTGCCGGCGTCACCGGCATCCCCCTCGGTCTCCTGGTGTTGCTGGCGCTGTATGTTTTCATCTTGCGGCGCGCGATGTCCGGTCGTGAACATATCGGCGTGGCGGCCGGCGGCCACGGAATCGCGCAAGCGTGATCTGATTTGTTTGGCCGTGTTGGCATGATTTTCTGCGCGGTTGCAGTGCGGCAAAGGTTTTCGACCTTTTCCATGTTCGAGACCTTGCGACCGCACCACATCGGTATCATTGTTTAGCCGCGTTGCAGCGTGACAAGGCGTTCGGCGCACCGCGCCACCTCTCGAATACCTCTCGAACGAAATCCTGATGTACAAGCTCTACTCAATGCAAAGCTCCGGCAACAGCTACAAGGTGCGCCTTGCGCTGGCGCTATTGAACGCGCCCTACCACGCGATCGAGATCGACATTCTGCATGGCGAAAGCCGCACGCCGGATTTTCTCGCGATGAATCCCAGCGGCCAGGTTCCGCTGCTCGAAGTCGCCGAGGGACGCTACCTCGCCGAATCCAATGCCATTCTCTGGTATGTCGCGGTCGGCACCCCGCTCGCCCCCGACGCGCGGATCGAGCGCGCCGAAGCGCTGCAATGGATGTTCTTCGAACAGCATGCGCTGGAGCCAAATATCGGCGCAGCCTATTTCTGGCTGTCGCTGGTCAGAGGTGGCCGCGACCTGCAAACCCACGCGCTGGAAGACTGGATGGAGCGCGGCTATGCCGCGTTGCAGGTGATGGAAAATCACCTCAAGACCCACGAATATTTCGCCGCCGGCCAGCTCACGGTCGCCGACATCGCGCTCTACGGCTACACCCATGTCGCCGATCGCTGCGACTATGATCTCGCAACTTTCCCCGCGATCCGAGCCTGGCTGCGGCGGGTCGAACAGACCCCCGGCTTCGTCGCGATGGATTGGCGTCCCGGCACCGCGGTGGATGAATCGGCCGGCATCGCCGCCGAGGCTTAAGGCCCGGTATACAGTTCGGCCGAAAACGGTTGGACTGCCGAAATAGCGGGCATAACCTTACAAACCGCCGTCATTTGGCCATTTTCGAGGGTCGGACCGCCGCAATATTGCCGGCGATCCCGGCGATATTTCAATGCGTTGCGGGTGATTCGCCCGCGCCTTGAAGGATTCCGGCCATGATACGGTCGCCGGGTGCAGTGGGCTTTAACGGCCGCTCCGCGCCAGTTGCCTCGTCCCGACTGATCGATGCCGTCGCAGCTTCGCTTGCGATCGGCTCATTGTCGCTGTGCCTGATCGTGACCCTCACCGTGCTGTCGATCAAGGTCGGCATGGCGATGCCGATACCGGCGTAGGTCTTTCCAAAGCCATCGGCATTTTTTGCGCAACGATCAGATTCTTTGGCGCAACGATCAGATACTCGATCGGATAAGGATGAAGTCACCTGTTGTTATTGTTACCGCGGCCCTGACCGTGGCGATCCTGCTGGCGGCGTCGTTCCTGATCGCCACGGGAACGCGCGGCGAGAACGCGCTCGCGCGCGCTCCGGCGCGAACGGTGCTGACTTCGCCGGTTGCGAAGTAACGGTCACGCACACGCGTGCGTCTCACGACCATTTGTGAAAAATGAAAAACGCCCCCAGCGCAATGAACCCAAATCCCAGCGCGTGATTCCATCCGAGCGGCTCCTTCAGATACAGGACCGAGAAGCCGGCGAACACGACGAGCGTGATCACTTCCTGCATGGTCTTGAGCTGGGCCGCGCTGTACACCGCGCTGCCCCAGCGATTGGCGGGCACTGCCAGCCAGTATTCGAAGAACGCGATGCCCCAGCTCACCAGCACCGCCAGCGGCAGCCAGCTCTCCTTGAATTTCAGATGGCCGTACCAGGCGAAGGTCATGAAGACGTTGGAGGCGAACAGCATCAGGACCGGCAGGACCGACGGCGAAATGGCTGGCATGGATATCCCTTCGAAATTTCAGCACTGACGTAATTTCCACTTCCTTGGCTGCGTCCATCCTTCGAGACGGCCGCGTTGCGGCCTCCTCAGCGACTGTCTTGTCAGTCAAGCGTTTTGCCATGGGCGATTGTCCCGCAAGATGGCGTTGAGAGTAGTGAGGAGTTTTCTGGCGACGGCGATCAGAGCCACCATTTTTGGTTTTCCGGCGGCCAGGAGGCGTTGATAGAAGGCCTTGAGAGGCGGGTTATGGCGGCTGGCGACAAGGGCAGCCATGAAGCTGGCCGCCCGCACCGTGCTGCGTCCACCGCCGATCATGCTCTTGCCGCGCCAGCGTCCTGATTGGCGCGTGTAGGGTGCAAGTCCTGCCAGGCTGGCGATCTCGCGTCGACCGAGCGTTCCCAATTCCGGCAAGTCGGCCAGCAAGGCGCGGGCGAGCGTTTGGCCGATGCCAGGTACGGAGGCCAGCAAGTCTTCCTTGGCGCGCCACACCGCAGAGCCGCGAACCAGCATATTGATGTCCTGATCGATCGCGTTCAACTCCTTTTCGAGCACGGCAATATGACGAACCAGACTCTTGCGTACGCGAACGTTGGTGGCTCGCTTCTCGCGATGGCGTTCGGCAACCATCATCTCGATGATCTGCCGGCGCCGGCCAACCAGTTCGGCAAGCAGGCGCGACGCCTCGTCGGGAAGGGTCCGTGGTGCCGGACGCACCGCTTCGGCGAAGTGGGCGATGACGCCAGCATCAATCGGATCAGTCTTCGCGCGCTTGCCGACAGCCTGCGCGAAGTGACGGATCTGGGCCGGGTTCACCACCGCCAACGGCAGCTCCGCACCGGCGATCGCCGCCGCTACGATCGTCTCAAAGCCGCCGGTCGCCTCCACGGCAACCAGCGTCGGCGAGATTGTCCGCAACCGCTCGACGAGCTGTTCCAACCCTTTACCGTCTCGACTGACCAGGAACGCCTCGCCGCCTGGACGCACGTGCACGTCAAGGCGATCCTTCGAGACATCGATGCCGACAAATAAGTGCTCCATCCTATCCCTCCCTTGTGCAACCGGGCTCGCTCTGCGGCCCCCGCGACTGTTCGGGTTCGATGGAACGGCGGACGAAGTCCCAAGCTGAGGATCGGGCTTCAACACCCTAGGATGAGCCGGTCTCTCGTCCGCCACCGCACGAGGCAGCTTACCTCGAACAGCGGTTCTTGAGTTACAAGGATGAGGTCATAGACCCTCATGGTGAGGAGCGCGGCTTCGCGCGTCTCGAACCATGAAGGCCACCTTAGAAGCGGCAATGACTCGAGCGAACCGGCGCTAACACATGGAGATGGAACCCGGTTCCATCCGAATCTCTATCATTCGATCCAAAAGATCGGCAAAGAATCGGAAAGCCGCATTAAATCGTTCAACCGTTCTTTAGGGACATCGGAGGAAAGCCCGCCGCCGATGCAACCAACTGTCACGCCACAGGACTTATCCTCGTGGAAAAGCGAGAACAGGCATGCAGTTCAACTGGCGCGCGATCTCGGGTCCGGCTCTCACCGCAATCACGGCATTGATCGCCATTCTGGTCGATCATCGCCTCACCGCCGTTCCCAATCCGGCACCGCTGTTCATTTGCACCGTCGCGTTCGCAGCCTCACTGAGCGGCCTGGCCTCAGGCATGGCCAGCGCCGCCATCGCGGTGGCTTGCTCGGCGCTGTTTTTTCTCAATCACCGCGCCACGCCCGGCTACGACACATCCGATCTTGTGCGGCTGGCGATGCTGGCGGTCACCGCGATCGGCACCGCTGCGATCACCGGTCTTCTCCGCAAAAGATTGATGGACGCGTTCGCGCTGGAGCGCAGGCAATACGCCATCGCCGAGCGCCTGTCCGCAGCGCTGGATCAGGTCGACATCGGGATCGTCCTGCTCGATACCGACACGCGCGCCGAATTCATCAACCGCGCCTTCCGCGATTACTTTTCGCTCTCCGACGCCAAGGCCGACAGCAAGCCGCCCTTCATCGCGCTGATGTATCACGGCCGCGACAACGGCGCGTATGAAATGCCGGAAGAGGAATTGAGCGCCTTTATCGCCGAGCGAACCGAGATGATGCGCGCCGGCGATTCCACGCCGATCGATATCAATCTCACCAACGGAAAAGTGCTGCGCTTTTCCTGCACCGCGCTGCCCGACGGCGGACGCATGCTAAGCTACACGCCGGTGACCGATCTCGTGCGCCACACCGACGACCCCGCCGATACCAGCTATTATCAATCGCTGCGCGGTGGCGGCGATCGCGGTCTGAGCCGGCATTTGCGCGCAGCGGAATAAGCGCACGCGCCGCGCCAAACCCGCCTGTGGATAACTCCCCCTGTCATTGGCACGTAACAATACGGGCCTAATTTTACATTGCGTCTGATCAGGCCCCCCGTCGCAGATCACGCGCCCCCAGCGGTCCCCGTCAGTCGCCGCGTCTGACCGGGGCCGCATTTTTTTGTGCCGCCTCCAATTGCGCTGATACCGCCGCAACTTGCGCCCAAGAGGTCAGCGCGCGAGAATGCGATCCATCTGCAGCGCTTCGTCTCACAGGATCCATTCATGCAAATTCGTAACCTCGGCGGCTCCGGCCTGCGCGTATCCGCTGTCGGCCTCGGCTGCAACAATTTCGGCCAGCGCTGTGACCTCGAAACCTCGCGCAAGGTGATCCACAAGGCGATCGACCTAGGCATCACGCTGTTCGATACCGCCGACATCTATGCGGGAATGGGCGGCTCCGAGACGGTGCTGGGCCAGGTGCTCGGCGACAGGCGCAAGGACATCGTGCTGGCGACGAAATATTCCAAGCCGATGAGCACCGACGGCACCAAACAGGGCGCATCACGGCGCTACATCATGTCCGCCGTCGAAGCCAGCCTGACGCGGCTCAAGACCGACTACATCGATCTCTACCAGCAGCATGATTACGATCCGCTGACGCCGATCGAAGAGACTCTAAGGGCACTGGACGACCTGATCCGGCAGGGCAAGGTGCGCTACATCGGCAATTCGAATTTTCCGGCGTGGCGCATCGCGGAAGCCGAGCTCATCGCCCGGCAGATGAATGTCAGCCGGTTCGTGTCATGCCAGGACGAATATAGCCTCGTGGTGCGCGAGATCGAAAAAGACCTGCTGCCGGCCGCGCAGGAATACGGACTCGGCCTGCTGCCGTTCTTCCCGCTCGCCAGCGGTTTGCTGACCGGCAAATACAAACGCGGCACGGCGGCACCTGACGACAGCCGCTTCGGCAAAGTCCCGCTGCTGCGCGACCGCTATGTCACGCCACGCAACGAGGACATCGTCGAGAAGCTGCAGGCTTTCGTGCAGGCGCGCGGCCACACCATGCTGGAGCTGGCGTTCTCCTGGCTGGCCTCGCGCCCGCAAGTCTCCAGCGTCATCGCCGGCGCCACCCGTGTCGAACAAGTCGAGCAGAACGTGAAGGCGATCGACTGGACGCTGAGCGCGGAGGAGATCGCGGAGATTGACGGGATGACGACGGGGTAGTGCCTTTTTCCTCCCTCTCCCCGCTCTTGCGGGGAGGGTTGGGGTGAGGGGCTCTTCGTTCCGCAAATTCTGAAGATGAGGAGATTCCGGTACCCCCTCACCCACCGCGCGAAGCGCGATGGCCGAAGCGTAGCTTCGGCGTTCTTCTCAAGAACGGCCGCCGGAGGCAGCCTATGCTCTCCCCGCAAGCGGGGCGAGGTTAGAAGAGCATGCCCTCCGCAGAGCGACCCTCATTTAGCAAGTTCGCTCTGGATAGTTGCCAGAACACCTTCAAGATTTCCTAGAACGTCATTATTCCTAAATCGAGCACTTTAAAACCTTCGTCGATCAAGTGACGGTCGCGTACAGCGTCTGCAGCGGATTCACTGTGCTGTCCGCCATCCACTTCGATAATGAGAAGCCTTTCGCGACAAACAAAATCACAGATGTAGCCGCTGATTGGTTGCTGCCGAACGAACTTATGCCGTCGATCTGACGATTACGAATGCGATTCCAGAGAACGGTTTCCGCATCCGTTTGATCGACGCGCAAGCGTCTCGCGATTCGGATCATCTTGCGATCTGGACCTCGCACTGCCTCGCCATCACCCGGATTGCTCCGGACGATGCTTCGCGTCGCTCGTCGCAATCCAACCTCTCCCCGCAAAAGGGCGGGGAGAGGTTGAAAAAAATCACCCCACCAATCCCTGCATCGCCTTCACCGCCGCGCTGTCGGGAAATACCGCTTGCGCCAGCACGCGGTCGGCAAGACCAAGGTGATCGTGCAGCACGCCCTTGAGCACCGCGCGCAGATCGGTGGTCGGCGCCAGATCGCGGCCTTCATAAAGACTGGCGGGCTTCAACCCGGGCCAATCCGAAATCACCCGGCCGCCTTTCACCGCGCCACCCGCCAACAAGGCGATGGTGCCGGTGCCGTGATCGGTCCCTTCGGTGCCGTTGATCCGCGCGGTGCGGCCGAATTCGGTCGCGACCACCACGACCGTATCGCGCCAGCGCTCGCCGAGCCCGCTTTCGAATTCCGCCAGCGCGCCGTCGAGGCCTGACAGCAATTGCGCCAGACGGCCGACCGGGCCGCCTTCATTGGCATGGGTATCCCAGCCGTCGAAGGCGAGTGCGGCGATCCGCGGGCCGTCATCGGCGGCCATCAGCTTGGCGGCGCCGCGCGCCACCAGCTTCATCGCGCCGGCATTGTTCGTGCCGGGTTTTGGTTTCATGTCGTCGCCCTGCGCCGCCTTGTCGAGTTGCAATCCTTGCGACAGCGCCGAGGCCAGCGCGGGATCGCGATGGCTGTAGAGTTCGACGAGCCGCGCCGCGGTATCGTCGTCGGCCTGCGGCAACGCCGCCGGCGTCCAGCCGACGGTCGGCGCGGCACCGCGCAGCACCAGCGGCGTCGTCGCGCCGATCGCAAGGCCGCTCATCACGCGCTCGCCCTTGGGCAGCGCTTCCAGCGCGCGATTGAGCCAGCCGGATTGCACCCGGCCCGGCCCGGCAAAACCGCTTTCGAGCACATCCTGTCCGTCGAAATGCGAACGGTCGCGATAGGGCGTCGATACCGCATGGATCACCGCGGCATGTTTCTCGCGGTACATCCGCGCGAATTGCGGCATCGAGGGATGCAGCGCGAAAAACGAATCCAGCATCGACGCCGCGTGCGGGCCATCGGATGTCAGCGCGATCGAGCCGTGCAGGCCGGCATAATCAGGATCGCCGACCGGGGCTATGGTCGCAAGACCATCCAGCGCGCCGCGCAGAATGATGACGACGAGGCGCGGATCGCGCCCGTCGGCAGCGCGGGCGAATTTCGGCAAATAGGCCCAGGAAGCAAAGGACGCGCCGCCGAGCAACAGCGCGCGGCGCGAAGTCGCCGCCGATATCCGGCTCTCACAGCAATTCATGTCCATGCAGGTCTTTTCCATGGAAGTCATCTCCTCTGGAATTCCGGCGACATCAGCAAAAGCGCCAGCGCCTGTTGGCGCGATTCCGCGCGCTCGATGGTACGCCGCGTCTCCACTGAGGCCGCGTCGGCCGCGACTAACGCCAGGAGGTCGCGGGAGTCGAAATTGTCGCCAAGACGCGAGGCGACCTGCGCCGAAATATCGAGACGCAGTTTTATTCCTTCCGGCGCGGCCCAGGCCGCGTTGGTATCGGGAAAGCCGTTCGGGCCCGCCGGCGTCCACAGCGGCTGGCCCAGCAAATTGAGGCCTCCGATATAGCGGCTGGGGTCCTCGGGGATCTGCGACAAAAGCCTCCCGATCGCGACCAGAAATTCGTAAGGGCTGCGGATCTTGGTCTGGGGCGCCTGCCAGGCCTCGTCGGAATCCGCCAGCGTGGTGGCGAGCGCCTTGAGGTCGCCGCCGGTTTTGCGAAACACATCCTGCAGCCGCGCCACCAGGGCGGGCGGCGGATCATCCGCCACAAAATGCCGCGCGAATTTGGTCGCGATGAATTTCGCGGTCGAGGGATGGCGCGCGATATCCTCCAGCGCCGCTTCGCCCTGCGCGACGCCGTCGTCCGCATAGGTCTTGCCGAGCAGAAGCTGCGCGCCTGGTTCGTGCGCATTGGCGTTAAAGACAAAATTGCCCGGCGGGCCGAGTTTTCCCTGGCGTCCGGCGAAGGTCCAGCCGGTAATGATACGCGCCAGCGACGTCACGTCGTCTTGGGTGTAGCCACCACCGACACCGAGCGTATGCAGCTCCATGATCTCGCGCGCGAGATTTTCGTTCAGGCCGCGTTTGCGGTTTTGCCCGGCGCGGGAGTCCGGGCCGAGCGATTGCTGATTGTCGAGAAAGAACAGCATCGCCGGATGCTGTTCGACCGCTTTCAGCATATCGCTGAAACGGCCGAGCACATGGGGGCGGATCGCTTCGCGCTCGAACGAGCCCGCCCACATCCGTGCCAGCTCGCCCTTGTTGGCCGAGATGCAAAAATGATTGGACCAGAACACCACCAGCCGTTCGGTAAAGCCGGACTCCGAGAGCATCGCGCGCTGCAACCGCGCCAGCGCTTCGGTGCGGAACGTCTTCTGAATCACGTTGAGCTGCGGCGGCGGCGGTTTGGGTGCGTTCGGCTGCATCGCCGCGTTGGGCTGCATGATTTCGGCAGATTGCATCCCTGCATTGGCGCCCGGCGTCTCGGGCTTCGCCGCCATCTCCGTCGCAACAGTGTTGAGCGATAGGCCTCGCCGCGGCGCGGTGGTGTCCGATACTGATGGTACAGGATTGGCCTCGGATGCCGTTGCGCCCGATTTCGCGGCGGCCTCGCGCGCGCGCTTGACCTCCGCCTGATAGGCAAACACCGCGGTAGCCAATGCCGGGGTCGATAGTAATCCAGGCAGTTCGAGGAGAACGCCGTTGGGGCGGCTCAGGCCGGACTTGACGAAACCGCGCGGATCGGAGGCCGCGTTGACAAAATCACCAGATGCGCCGCCGCGCGCGCCAAGCCCGAAGCGATTGAGCGCGACCAGAGCGGCTTGCGAATCGCGGGCCATCGGATTTCCCTTTGGGCTTTCCTTGGACTTGTCCTGCTCGTATCTTGCGGATCATAGCGCCGTTCGGGATGAACCCGACATGAAAAACGGGGCGAAACTTCGGTTGGCTTCATGACAAATCGGTTAGAAAATACCCGATTGGAAAGTACCTCGCTGGAAAAGGCGCCCCCGCGCCGCCTCGCCTGTTCCGGGTGCGGAACGGAATTCACCTGCAACGTCGGGGGATCATGCTGGTGCGCCGAGGAAACCTTCATCCTGCCGATGCCGGCCGAGGGCGGCGATTGCCTGTGCCGCGACTGCCTGCGGAAGATGGCGGCGGAGCATGCTTCGCAACATCCGGCCGCGACGCCGTAGGTTCGTGCCACTCATGGTTCGAGACGCGCCAACGGGTCCGCGCGAAGCGCGGCCCGATGATAAACTCCGTCGCGCTCCTCACCATGAGGACTGAGACCACATCTCGATCTTGGCTCGGACCTCATCCTGAGGAGCATCGCATCGCGATGCGTCTCGAAGGATGCGAAAGAGCCAACAGCATTCACGCCATCAATGAAACCGGTCCCGCGGCCGCTCTTGCGGAGCCCGCGGATCGGTTGCGGGTGTCGCGACCGCTTTTATTTCTTCCGGGGTCACCTTGCAGTCGCCGTTCTTGTCGAAGCGCAGAATGAACACGCTCGGCTTGTCGACGAACTCGTTGCGCGTGATCTTGCCGTCCTGGTTTTCGTCGAAATAGCCGAAGTCGGCGTCCGCCAGGGTCGGATCGGCTTTCTTGACCGCGTCGAACTCGGCCCGGTTGAGACTTCCGTCGTGGTTGCGATCACCCGATTTGAACAGCCGGTCCATGAAGGCTTTCCATTCCTCGCAGGTGTAGACGCCGTCGTGATTGGCGTCCCAGACCGGCGGCCCGTTGTTGAGCATGGCGTCCGGACGGGGAGCGGACTGCGCAAAGGCGAGAGATCCTGTTGTCAGCAACAGCACGATCGTGATGCCGTTCCTGAACATGGATTTTCCGAGCGACACTTCTCTCTCCTGTATTTGCATTCAGCGTCGACGCTGATGATCGCGGAGGCGCAGTCTGTCGGGAAACAGACTGACACATTCCCCCATGCGCGCGAGATTATACGTTGCGCCAACGCGTTGAAACCCTTTCCGCATGATGATGCGCGCGCGCTTCATCACACGAAGCGTGCAAAAATATATTATTTATTTATGTTGCTGATGATTGCCGGGCCGTATCGATCCATACGGCCACGAACGCTACACATCAAACCCCGGCGATTTCCGCGCCATGCCCTCAAAAGCATCGAGCAGTTTTTCGCGCCACGCATAAACAGGATCGTTCTCGGCCAAAAGCTTGAACGGGCTGACGACGCGCGCCCACTGGAAGCCGCCGAACACGATGTAGTCGGCGTAGTTCGGCGCCGCGCCGCCCAGATAAGGCTGGCTTCGCAATGTCAGCCGCAGCGGATCCAGCGTGCGGCGAAAGCCCTCGACCGTAGTGTCACGCGCGGCCGCGAGTTCTTCGAACGTCTTGCCGAGCCGCGCCTCGCGGCTTTGACGGAAATAGGCCGCATCCACCGGCTTCAGCAGCTTGTGGATATCCGCGACGAGCAGCGGCGCCAGCCCGCCGACCGTGACGACATCGGCCCACCAGTTGATCATGCGGCCCATCGCGCGGCCACCCTCGCCGCCGAACAGCGACGGCCGGTCCGGATAGCGATCTTCGAGATAATTGGCGATCGCCCAGGAATCGGCCACTGACGTTTCGCCGTCGATCAGCACCGGCACCTTTTCGGAATTATGCGGGGCGATCGCGTGCTTTTCGGTGAAGCACCAGGGAATGGTTTCCGCGCCAAGCCCCTTATGCGCCAGCGCCATCCGCGTCCGCCAGCAATACGGACTGAACGGACGGGTGTCGTCGGCGCCGACGAGTTCGAAGAGTTTTAGGGACATGCTGAAGGCCTTCGGCAATATGCGCGCGTCACCCGCGCCGTCATTGCCGGACTTGATCCGGCAATCCATCTTTTTCAAGAAGATGGATACGCGGGTCAAGCCCGCGTATGACGACCTGTATTAACCTCGCCCTACTTCACCACCGCCGCGGTCTGCCCGAACAGCAGCTTGCGCTCTTCTTCGGTGCGGATCGAGGGCTGGCCGAAATTCGGATTGATCTCCTTGGCGAGCGCGTAGGCGCGAACGGTCGCGGGGCGCTCGCGGATGGTCTCGAGCCAGCGCTTGAGATGCGGGAAGTCGTCGATGTTCTGGCCTTGATTGGCGTAGGGCACCACCCAGGGATAGCTCGCCATGTCGGCGATCGAATAATCGCCGGCGATGAATTCGCGGTCGGAGAGCCGCTTGTTGAGCACGCCGTAGAGCCGGTTGGTCTCGTTCACATAGCGGTCGATCGCGTATGGAATTTTGTCCTGGGCGTAGTTACGGAAGTGATGGGTCTGGCCGGCCATCGGCCCGAGCCCGCCCATCTGCCAGAACGTCCATTGCAGCGCGTCGTAGCGGCCGTGGAGATCGGACGGCAAAAACTTGCCGGTCTTCTCGGCGAGATATTGCAGCATCGCACCGGACTCGAAGATCGAGATCGGCTTGCCGCCGCCTTTGCTATTTCCTTGGGGCTCGTGATCGACCATCGCTGGAATGCGGTTGTTCGGCGCGACGCTAAGGAACTCCGGCTTGAACTGATCCCCCTTGCCGATATTGATCGGGAAAATCTTGTACTTCAGCCCCGTCTCTTCCAGAAAGATCGTGATCTTGTGGCCGTTCGGCGTGGTCCAGTAATACAGATCGATCATCGGCGCGTTCCCTAGACTAAGAGAATCCATGCATCGCGAAATGGATGCGGATGCATGGACTTTGTCACGCCGTTTCAATGAGTCAATCGCATCCGCCCCGAATAGTGCAAAAGTGATGACAGCCATGCCGGAACGGCGGGCTCAGTTCACGCGGCCAAGCGCCCGCAACAGTTTTTCGCCGTCTTCCGTAACGGTTACCACCATCCCGAAGCCCGCGATGGTTTCGCGCACGACATAGCCGCCGTCGGCCGCGTCCTCCCAGATCGTCAGCCGCGGGCAGGAGGTGCGCCAGGTCGCGACCACCTCGGAATAAAGCCGCGGCTCGCGCGCGATCCATTCGACAAAATCGAGCACCAGCGGATCTGCGACTTCCGCCATGGGTTGCGCATCCATGCGTTGGTTTGACGATGCTGTCATGGCCCGGCTTGGACCGGTCCCGCAAACTGAGTTATCTTGGCCTGGCATCAGTTTTCCTGAGGGTGAGATGCGACGGCTCTTGTTTCTCAACGGCATCCGGGCATTCGAAGCCACGGCGCGAAGCGGAAGCTTTGCCGGCGCGGGCGCCGAACTCAACGTGTCGGCCGCGGCCGTGAGCCGGATGGTGCATCTGCTGGAACAGCGGCTCGGCGTCGCGTTGTTCGAACGCAAGTCGAACCGGCTGGCGATGACATTGGCCGGCCGCGCCTATCAAAGCGGGTTGACGCCGATCTTCGACGCGCTGGCCAGCCTGACCGCGCAGGTCACCGCGCCCAATAGCGTCCGGGTGCTGACCATCGGCGTCGGGCCAACCTTTGCAATGAGGTGGCTGATCCCGCGGCTGGCGGATTTTCAGCGCGAGCAGCCCGACATCGAGGTGCGCATCACCACCGGCGGTGCGGCGGCGCCGTTCGGCGACGACTGGAGCTGCGGCATCAAGCTCGGCGACGGCACGTGGCCCGACCTGGTTGCCGAGCCGTTGTTTGCCGCCGATCTGTTGCCGGTATGTGCGCCGCGGCTGGCCGCGCAATTGAAACGTCCCGGCGATCTCCGGGGGCCGAGCCTGCTGCGCGTCGCGCATGCCGCCGAAGACTGGCCGTTATGGCTGAAAGCCGCCGGGGCCGGACGGGTGACGGCGCGCGGACCGGAATTTCAATATTACGGCCAGGCCCAGCAGGCCGCCGCCGACGGGCTCGGCGTCGCGATGGGCATCCGGCCCTATATCGATGACGATTTCGCCGCCGGGCGGTTGATCGCGCCGTTTGCGCTGCCGGTGCCGAAGGGCATGCAATGGTATCTGGTCTATCGCGAATTTCGCACTGAACAACGCGACTTCGCCGCGTTCCGGCGCTGGATCGTCCGCGCCGCGGCAAACCCGATCGCCCCCGGCAAGTCCCCCGGAAAAACATCCGGGATCAAAATAGCCCGGGAGATGTGAACCAGTTCACAGTCGTTTTGGCGGCCGCATGGTTTTCTCGGGCTCCCGGAATCAGCGGAACCCATGACATGATCTATGACGGCTTTCTCATTATGACGTTCGAGGCCGGAAGAAGCCTCTGGCACGCCAAAATCCGGCGCGCCGATTTAAGGCCCGTCATCATCGACGGCGTGTCGTTTCCCGAACTCGAAGTCGGTTTCGCCTGGTCCAATCCCGATGCGGCAATCGAGGATGCCAAGACCCGCATCGACTATCTCAACCAGCGCTGCGCCAATGTCGATCAGATGCGGGAGACTGCCCATGCGTGAATCCGACACCAAGACGTCCGCTGCGGTGCGGTCCAACTGCCCGGAATGCGATGCCGGGTTGAAAGTCCTGAGCATCATTTCGGGCCGCGCCGGGTCCGAATACTGGACCATGCGATGCACCAAATGCGGCGGCATTCATTTGGATATCGTCAAGGGTGCGGCGCCGACGTCGCCCTCGCCATCGCCTTCGCCCGCGGCGTAGTCCGACTTCACTTCACCTCTCCCCTTGTGGGAGAGGTCGGATTGCATCGTCAGATGCAATCCGGGTGAGGGGTTACGGACCACCGATAGACTGCACCCCTCTCCCCAACCCTCCCCCACAAGGGGGGAGGGAGCGCACTTCCGTCGCCGAGGCATCCAACATCACCCCCCAAACGCCTTCGAAATCGCCGCCTGCGCGTCCTGCTGGATCTGCCGCAGATGCGCTTCGCTGCGAAAGCTCTCCGCGTAGATCTTGTAGACATCCTCGGTGCCGGAGGGCCGCGCGGCGAACCAGCCGCTGTCGGTTGAGACCTTGATGCCGCCGAACGCCTGGCCGTTGCCGGGCGCCGCGGTGACCGCCGCCCGGACCGGCTCGCCGGCCAATTCCTTCATCCCGAGCTTTTCGCCGGTGAGCGCCTTCAGCAGATTTTTCTGCGCGGACGACGCCGGCGCATCGATCCGCTCATAATAGGGCACGCCGAGTTCGTCGGTCAGCTTCGTGAAGAGCTGGCTCGGGTCGCGTTTGGTGCGCGCGGTCATCTCGGCGGCGAGCAGGCCGAGGATGAGGCCGTCCTTGTCGGTGGTCCACACCGTGCCGTCCTTGCGCAGGAACGAGGCGCCGGCACTTTCCTCGCCGGCGAATCCGAACCCGCCGCCGATCAGGCCGTCGACGAACCATTTGAATCCGACGGGCGTCTCGACCAGATCGCGGCCGAGCTTTTTCGCGACCCGGTCGATGATCGCGCTACTGACGATGGTCTTGCCGACCGCGCTGTCTTTTCTCCATTGCGGACGGTGTTCGAACAGATAGGCGATCGCCGCGGCGAGATAATGGTTGGGATTCATCAGGCCGTTGGAGCGGGTCACGATCCCGTGCCGGTCGGCATCGGTGTCGTTGGCAAAGGCGACGTCGAAGCGATCGCGCATGCCGATCAGCCGCGCCATCGCATAGGGCGACGAGCAGTCCATCCGGATCTTGCCGTCCCAATCGACGGTCATGAAGCGGAATGTCGGATCGACCGCGTCGCTGATGATGGTCGCGTCGAGGCCATAGCGTTCGATAATCGGCTGCCAGTAGCGCACCGCCGCACCGCCAAGGGGATCGATGCCGATTTTGACGCCCGCGCTCTTGATCACTTCCATGTCGACGACATTGACCAGATCGGCGACATACGGCCCGATGAAATCATAGCGATGCACGCAGGAGGCTTTTCGGGCGCGGTCATAGGGCACTCGCTTGACGCCACGCAGCCCGTCTTCGAGATAGCTATTGGCGGCGCGCTCGATCCCTGTGGTGATATCGGTATCGGCCGGCCCGCCATTGGGCGGATTATATTTGAAGCCGCCATCTTCAGGCGGATTGTGCGACGGCGTGATCACGACGCCATCGGCGTGGCCCTGCGCGCGGCCTTTATTATAGGTCAGGATTGCGTGCGAAATCACCGGCGTCGGCGTGTAGCCGTCATGCTCGTCGATCATCACCTCGACGCCGTTGGCCGCGAACACCTCCAGCGCGCTCGCGACCGCGGGTTCCGCCAGCGCGTGGGTGTCGATGCCGATGAATAATGGCCCGGAAAGGCCGACTTTTTGCCGGTGATCGCACAGCGCCTGGGTGATCGCGACGATATGCGCCTCGTTGAACGCGTTGTTGAGCGCGGAGCCGCGATGCCCCGACGTGCCGAACGCGACCCGCTGCGCCGGTATCGCAGGATCGGGCTGGCCGGCAAAATAAGCCGTCACCAATCGCGGAATATTCGCCAGCATGGCGGGATCGGCGGGTTTGCCGGCGAGCGGATTGATTTTGGCGGACACTGGGATTCCTTTGTGCGGCGGAACGATCCGGCGCAGCATTGTAGATAGGTTTTGCGAGGCAGAACAAGAGAGCGTGCTGACATCTGCTGACAGGAACGCCGCGGTTCACGACAAGGTTCCAGACGCAGCGCGTTCGAGGGCTTTTGCCCTTTTCTAACGCACTGACTCATCCCATATTCTAGGTCATGGCGAAAAATCCCGAGACCCCGAAAAAACCCGCAAAATCCCCGAAGCCGAAGACGCCGAATTCCAAGGCGTCGCGGCCGGATGTGCAGCCGATCGGGCCGGCTTTGGCGGAACTGCTCAATCCCGCGATCAATCGCGGCGAGAGCGGGCTGGGCTCGTCGACCGGCTTGCAGCCGCCGCCGGATAATTCCTGGGACCGCCGGGCTGGTGGCGAAGCCGCCGCCCACCGCGCGCGGGCCTCGACGCGCGGTACGAGCGACGATGTGGCGAAAAAGGATGGTGCTCAACGCGATGACGCTTCCTTCTCCCCTCCTCACGCGCGCGAAGCGCGTGGCGGGGAGGGGTCGGGGGTGGGGGGTGTCTCAGCAAACTCGCCGTCAACGGTTGAGCGAGCCGATGGACCCCCCACCCCCGACCCCTCCCCGCCGCTTCGCGGAGGGAGGGGAGAACAAAAAAGCGGCTTCGGCGAATCCCCGCAGCGCGAATTTGCGCCGGCCAACTACAACACCGCCGCGACCATCCCCACGCTCAATCCCGAACTGGCAAAACAATTCGGCTTCACCACCGAAGAAGAAGACGCCGCAGCGCTGGCGCGGCCGCCGCGCAACAAGATGGAAGCGCTGGGCGTCGCCGCGACCGCCGATGCGCTGGAAAGCCTGATCCGCGAGGGACGCCCCGAATTCAAGGGCGACGACGGCCAGGTGAAGATCTGGACGCCGCACCGCCCGCCGCGCCCGGAGAAATCCGAAGGCGGCGTGCCCTTCGTCATCAAGTCCGAATATGAGCCGAAGGGCGACCAGCCGGTTGCGATCAAGGAATTGGTCGAGGGCATCGGCCGCCATGACCGCACCCAGGTGCTGCTCGGCGTCACCGGCTCCGGCAAGACCTACACCATGGCCAAGGTGATCGAGGCGACGCAGCGCCCCGCCATCATCCTGGCGCCGAACAAGACGCTGGCGGCGCAGCTCTATGGCGAGTTCAAGAGCTTCTTCCCCGACAATGCCGTCGAATATTTCGTCAGCTATTACGACTACTACCAGCCCGAAGCCTATGTGCCGCGGACCGACACCTATATCGAAAAGGATTCTTCCATCAACGAGCAGATCGACCGCATGCGCCATTCGGCGACGCGGGCGCTGCTCGAGCGCGACGACGTCATCATCGTCGCCTCGGTGTCGTGCATCTACGGTATCGGCTCGGTCGAAACCTACACCGCGATGACATTCGCGCTGAAGAAGGGCGAGCGCATCGACCAGCGGCAATTGATCGCCGATCTCGTGGCCCTGCAATACAAGCGGACCCAGGCGGACTTTACGCGCGGCACCTTCCGCGTGCGCGGCGATGTCATCGACATCTTCCCGGCCCACTATGAAGACCGGGCCTGGCGCGTGAACCTGTTCGGCGACACGGTGGAAAATATCGAGGAGTTCGACCCGCTCACCGGCCACAAGCAGGACGAGCTCGAATTCATCAAGATCTACGCCAATTCGCATTATGTGACGCCGCGGCCGACTCTGGTGCAGGCGATCAAGTCGATCAAATCAGAATTGAAGCTGCGGCTGGATCAGCTCAACGATCAGGGCCGCTTGCTGGAAGCGCAGCGGCTGGAGCAGCGCACCACCTTCGATCTCGAAATGATGGAAGCCACGGGTTCCTGCGCCGGCATCGAAAACTATTCGCGCTATCTGACCGGACGCCGGCCCGGTGAGCCGCCGCCGACGCTGTTCGAATATGTCCCCGACAACGCGCTGGTGTTCGCCGACGAGAGTCACGTCACGGTCCCCCAAATTGGCGGCATGTTCAAAGGCGACTTCCGCCGCAAGGCGACCTTGGCCGAATATGGTTTCCGCCTGCCCTCCTGCATGGACAACCGCCCGCTGCGTTTCGAGGAATGGGACATGATGCGCCCGCAATCGGTCGCGGTGTCGGCGACGCCGAGCGCATGGGAATTGAACGAGAGCGGCGGCGTGTTCGTCGAACAGGTGATCCGCCCCACCGGCCTGATCGACCCGCCGGTCGATATCCGCCCGGCGCGCACGCAAGTCGACGACCTCGTCGGCGAGGTCCGCGCCACCGCGCAGGCCGGCTATCGCAGCCTGATTACGGTTTTGACAAAACGGATGGCGGAAGACCTCACCGAATATCTGCACGAGCAGGGTATTCGCGTGCGTTACATGCACAGCGACATCGACACCATCGAGCGCATCGAAATCATAAGGGATTTGCGGCTCGGCGCGTTCGACGCGCTGGTCGGCATCAATTTGTTGCGCGAAGGCCTCGACATTCCCGAATGCGCGCTGGTCGCGATCCTCGATGCCGACAAGGAAGGTTTTTTGCGCAGCGAGACCTCGCTGATCCAGACCATCGGCCGCGCCGCGCGCAATGTCGACGGCCGCGTGATTCTGTATGCCGATGCGATCACCGGCTCGATGGAACGCGCGATCGCCGAAACCGACCGCCGCCGCGAGAAGCAGGTGGAATACAACACCGCCAACAACATCACGCCGGAGAGCATCAAGAAATCCATCGGCGACATCATGAACAGCGTGTATGAGCGCGACCATGTGCTGGTGGAAATCGGCGACGGCGGCATGGCCGACGATGTGATCTCGATCGGGCATAATTTCGAAACGGTGCTGGCCGACCTCGAAACCCGAATGCGCGAAGCCGCCGCCGATCTGAACTTCGAGGAAGCCGCCCGCCTGCGCGACGAAGTCAAACGCCTGCGCGCCACCGAACTCGCCGTGGTCGACGATCCCACCGCCAAGCAGCGCACCGTGCAAGGCAAAGCCGGCGCCTATGCCGGCACCAAGAAATACGGCGAAGCCGCGAATTTGCCCGCGAGCGCGATGAAGAAACGCGGGGGTGCTTCACGTGGCGGCGCATCAGCGCGCGCCGGTGCCTCTTCTCCCTCCCCCCTTGCGGGGGAGGGTCGGGGCGTGTCCGCCGAAGCCCAAAGGGCGAAGGCGGATGGGGGGTCAACGAGTCCCGCTCCCTCCAAGGTCCACAAACCCCATCTCGACGAAATGCACGGCCCGGAATCCCTGCCCTTCCGCCCCAACCGCACCCCGTCGCGCAAACCCGCGCCCGAGCCCACCAGCCCCGGCAGCAAAATCTTCCAGCCCACCGACTCGCGCCAGTCCGGCCCCGAATTCGGCCCCGCCCCGCGCTCCAGCGGCGGCGCGCCAGGACATCGGGGTGGATGGAAGAAGCGTTAGCCGCCGATGTCGGACATCGGCATCCTCAACGATCCCGTTAGTCTGATCGCGATCGTTTTCTTGCTCGGCAGCCCGGGCATCCTGCTTGGCGCCATCCCCGGTGCGCTGCTGTGGCGAGCGCATCGGATCGCTGGCGCTTTGCTGGGCACAGTGGTTGGGTTTGTTGTGTGGCTGGTGGGATGGATGGTGATGAAGGACGTGATTTGAGGGGAACGAATCTTCGGCTACGCTGGCGTCATGAAACTCGGCTTCGAAGAATCCCAATCGTCCTATTCCAGCGGCTCGCAAAATGCTCGCGCATGGACGGAAGCCTGGGTGAGTGCATGGGCCTACTGCCCACACTGCGGCAGCGCAAAAATCTCTCCTTTCCCGAACAATAGCCCGCTCGCTGATTTCTTCTGCCCGTCGTGCAACGAAGAATTCGAGCTAAAGAGCCAGAAGGGCAAGTTCGGCACACGGGTTGTCGATGGCGCATTCAAGACGAAATGCGAGCGTCTGGCCGCGAGCAACAATCCGAATCTACTTCTCATGAATTACGACATCAAATCCCTTACAGTCGTCAACCTGTTCATTGTGCCGAAGCACTACTTTGTCCGCGAAATCATCGAGGAACGAAAGCCACTGGCCGCCACCGCACGCCGCGCGGGCTGGATCGGTTCAAATATCCTGCTCAGCCGGGTCCCGGAGTTCAGGCAAGATTCACATCGTGCAGAATAGTCAAATCCGCCCGAAGGAAGCTGTGCTTGCAGCATGGCAAAAGACACTCTTTCTTAGAAGTGAGTCACCTGATACGCGTGGCTGGTTGCTCGACGTCATGAAATGCGTGGAATCGCTAGGCCAGCGCGACTTTACGCTCGGTGATGTCTATGCATTCGAACGGCACCTCGGTGATCTCTATCCTGGCAACCAGAATGTCAGGCCCAAGATACGTCAACAGCTTCAATACCTGCGCGATCGTGGATTTATTGATTTCGTTTCTCGAGGAAATTATCGTTTGCGATCTTAGAAGATGCGCATGGCCTGGTTTCTCAACCACTACACCTGCTATCGCTGCGATCAGGACTGGTCCGACCCTTGGTCATGCACATGCGACGATGACTGTCCGCATTGCGGCGCTCGACACTCCACGCCTGTTGAGAGCGACGACTTGACGGTTGTTGTCGAAACCGACGGCACCGACTTTGTCGTGCTTCGTTCGCCCGAGACCGCTGAGCACGATCCCGATTATCTTGAGCTCGGCCGCTTTCCGACTCGTGCCGGGGCCGAGGAATTTCAAGCTTCTATTGAAAGAGGTTAAGCTGTCATTCCGGGATGGTCCGACGGATCGGACCCGGAATCTCGAGATTCCGGGTTCGATGCTTCGCATCGCCCCGGAACGACAGGAGAAATGGCCTGCGCCTAAATCGGAATTCTTCTTTAGCTTCCGTTTGATTCCACCTGTGTCCAGTCCTGACACGAAAAATATTCTGATTTTCCGAAGACCCAAATCAATTGTATATCTCCTAATGTCTCGTCCCACTCGAGGGGCGTATCGCGATCGTCACGGACGCGGGGCGGGATGCGGTGGACGCTGATGCGCCTTTGACGAATGGTGCTGAGGCGGACGGCGAAGTCGTGTGGTCCTGACGCCTCGACGCTGGCGTCAAGTTCTTGAGGAGCAAGCTTCTCAGGGGCGACGGTGGCAAAAGAGCCCGATCGCCGGGGAGAGCACGAAGTAAGCCGTAAACCATTGCGTGGGGAATGCCGGGTGTTTCCGGTGTGACCTGACTAACGCGTGTGCTTTTTACTCACGACTTTCGCACACGCGGCAGCGGGCGCACCAGGCGCCCGGCATTCCCTGCGCCCTCTCTGGGGCGGAAGTTATGGGCATAATCCGGGCGTGACGCGCCGCGGGAATGCGGACGTGTATCTGCGCGTCATTGCGAGCTGGTCCCAATGACGACTTCAAAGTCCTTGGCTGTTTGAAAATTGAATCAGAACGATATCGGATCAACAATGCGCCGTCGTCCGGGCGTACGCCAGGATGACGATAAAGATTTGTAGGGTGGGCAAAGGCGCATCTGCGCCGTGCCCACCATTGATGTTAGATGGTGGGCACGCTTCGCTTAGCCCACCCTACAAGATCTTCGCATAACCACGGTCTTTGCCGGGACGACGTCGACCGCGCAACCAGCCCTTACAGCTTTTCCTGCCCGGCCGGGGCCTGACCCTGTTGCTGCTGCTGCCGTTGCAAATCCTGCTGCCTGGCATGGCGGCGGCCGTAGATGCAGCCGGCGACGGCGCCGAGCACGCCGTGATGGCCGGCATAGTGACCGGCGACGCCGCCGACCGCCGCGCCCTTCAGGCAGCCCTTGGCATCGGCGGAGGTCGAAGCCAGCGCGAGCGTCGCGACGGCGAATATAACGGCAATCGTCTTCATCATGGTCCCCTTGAATAACATGGCCGATGCGATCAGGTCGCACCGTAAACAATCAATCGCGGAGCGGCGATCCCGTTCCATGGTCTCTTGCCATTGTCTCTTGCCATCGTATCGTTGGCGAGAGGCAAATAGGGGCGCGCGGGGGTGTTTCAAGGGGCTGTCTACCGCCTTCGCGGGTGTAAAGGATGGATATAAAGCCTCGGCAGCTCAACACATACAGTTCGTCATACGCGGGCTTGACCCGCGTATCCATCTTCTTCGAAGAGGATGGATTGCCGGGTCAAGCCCGGCAATGACACCCGAAGCAACTCACGCTCAATTCAGCTTCTTCCCGCCGTCCGTCACGCCATCGAGAAACGCACCGGCCTCGCGGTTGAGAAACTCGACATCACCAGCTCCGGCGCCACCGGCGGAGGCGTGGCCGGTGACGGTGCCGGGGCTGATGGTCATCATCTTCACCTCGGTGATGTTCTTGCCCATCGTGACCGGCTCGAATTCCGGATTGAGCAGATCCTTGGTGCCGGTGAGGATCAGCGTCTTGGCCTTGATCGAGGCCAGCGCCTTGGCAGTATCGCCGTTGAAGCCGGGCGTGGTGCCGACGTCGTGCCGCTCATAGGCCCAGGTCTGGTAGATCCAGTCATTGGCGTCGAACGCTTTCATGACCGCGGTCTCCTGCGCTTCCATCCAGGGCAGCACGTCCATGCCGTTCTTGAACTGCGCGGAATACATATCCGGCGTGCGCGCGGCCAGCAGATTGAGAATGTCGCGCCACAGCCGCACGCCCTTTTCCGGCGGCGCATCATAATTGCCGTCCTTCCAGGCCGGATCGGTCATGATCGCCTTGCGGGTGGCTTCCAGCACCGCAACGCTCCAGGCCGGCGTCTTCGCCAGCGGCACCATCGCCACCAGCGCGTCCATAGTGTCGGGATGGCTGACACCCCATTGCAGCACCTGCATGCCGCCCATCGATGGGCCGACCACGGCGACGACATGGTCGATGCCGAATTTTTCCTTCAAGAGGCGATATTGCGATTCCACCATGTCGCGGATGGTGAATTTCGGAAACTGCATGCGCGGCTGCGCCTTCGAGTTGCTCGGCGAGGTGGTCAGCCCGTTGGAGATCGCATCGGTGCAGATGATGAAATATTTGTCGGGATCGAGCGCCTTGCCGGGGCCGATCATGAAATCGATGCGGTGATGATTGCCGGAGATTGCCGTCACCATCAAAATGACGTTGGACTTTTTGGCGTTCAATGTCCCGTGGGTGACATAGGAGATCGAGAAATCCTTGATCGCCTCGCCGCTTTCCAGCTTGAGGTCGCCTTCGCTGTAGAGCTGGTGCGGCGGCTGCTGCGGCGTATGCGCCAAGGCAGATAGCGAGAGGCCGGGCAGCGATAGAAAGAGCAGCGACGGCAACAAGCTGGCCGCCACGAAATGTGCAATGCGTTTCAAGTTTTCCCCCATCGGATTGCGGAGGGACTTTTGATCGGCCGCCCCCCTGGCGGCGACGATACGGCGGCGCGTGGCGGCTGTGAAGCGTCCGCGACCCTGCCGCGGCGTTCCGCCGCCTGACCGTAAGTAAGATACCGGATGGGTAGCAGGTCACCGCGCGACGGACGTCATGATGCTTTCGTCGCATTATTGATTTTGCGAACTGCGCTGAAAATACATCTCATGGTTGAGATTGCATTTCATGGTTGAGAATGTATTTCGAACCTCACCACCAAAAATGGTCACTCACATCAGGGCGTCTTCGGCACTGGGAATCTTTTGCCGATTGAACGTCACGCAATTCTGTTCACAATGGAACCCGCAATGGGAAGGCCAGTCGGGGCCAACACCGACGGAGAAAAAATGGTCGAGAATCTTCACCGGCAGCGCGTTCTGAATTTTCTCGACATGTTTTCCAACGGCGACCTCGAGGGAGCGATGTCCCGCTGCACCGACGATATCGAATTTTTCAGCAATGCCCCCGTCGATATCCTGCCGCATATGGGCCTGCGTCACGGCAAGGCCGATCTGATGAGCATGTGGAAGACGGTACACAGCCGTTATTCCAGCATGCGCTACGAGATACCGATCCTGATCGCCGAGGGCGACCAGGTCGCGGCGAATATCCGCGCGTTCTTCCGCAAGCGCAGCAATGCCCGCGTCGTGCAGTTCGATATCGCGACGTTCTATACCCTGCGCGAGGGCCGCATCGCGCGGATTCGCGAAATCATGGATACGTTCGACCTGGTCGAGCAGGTGCTGGAACGCGACGTCGCCGCGATCCTGGCGGCAACCAATCCCGACAAGACATAAATCAACAAGACTTGACCGCTCAACAGGACTTGGCCGCCGCCCCGGCATCGATGCCGTTGAACCTTGCGGCGCCCTGCGGTGACTAAACGGGAGGTCTGGCGGCATCCTCTTGCGGGGGGCGTTGTTGGTTGTCGGTTGGACGAAAATACTTCCATGAAAATCGCGTTGCTGGTGTTGCTCGGTCTGGTGTTAGGCGCGCTCGGCGGGGCTGCGCTGGGTGTCGGCGCCGGCCTGGCCTGGGTCGAGATCTTCAAGACCTCCAACTTTGAAGGCTATGGCGCCATGTTGGTGTTCTTCACCTTCATGCCGCTCGGCGCGATGATCGGCGCCCTCGGCGGCGCGCTGTTGTTCGGCGTGATCGCGATCCGCGACAACGAAATCGCCGTCAGCCGTGAGCCTATCGGCCGATCCGATCGGTAATTCGGAGCTACCGGCATCCGTGCAATGCAAAATTGTGCGTTGTATTTTAATCAAGTGCTACTAGCTCACTCATCAACTACTAAGTGCAGCATCCAGGCACGGCGTCATCGATGACGCCCATCAGGGCCGGTTGCTGGACGCCAAATTCCAATTCAGGAAACCGCATCATGACAGAGCATAGTCTCTGGCGTTTCTCGCGCGCGTTGCACCGCGCGATCAACGACCGCCAATACGAGGACCTCGAAGGGTTGATCGACGAGGATGTCGATTGGGCGGTCTATGGTCCGATCGACATGTTTCCCTTCTTCGGCGCACGCCGCGGCAAGGAAGCCGTGCTCGAGGTGATCCGGCAGGTCGCGGAGAATGTCAGGGTACATCGCTTCGATCGCGAGTCGGTCATGCTG
This sequence comes from uncultured Alphaproteobacteria bacterium, assembly GCA_963790595.1. GTDB lineage: Bacteria > Pseudomonadota > Alphaproteobacteria > Rhizobiales > Xanthobacteraceae > Bradyrhizobium. The sequence goes on from CAWBPE010000025.1 coordinate 49,130, forward strand.
GGGGTGGATTCGGCATCCTCGATGATGCGCTATTCGCTGACCGCACTGGACTCCAACAAGCCGATCAGCCTGCGGCTCGCCCAGTTCGCGCAGTTCAGGGCCGGCCGGCTGAGCAGCATCCGCATTCTAGTCGACACGTTTGACCTCGTGGAGCAGGCGCTCGGGCGTCCGATTCATCTGCCAAGGATTGCGTCCTGATTCGAAGCCGTCCTTGCGAGGGACGGGTACGACGCTGAGGCGCCCTCGCTCCTCTGCCACAATTTCGCAACGATAGGCGCGCATCCTGGCGGGACTGGTTGCGGGCAAGGCGATGATTTCCAGGACAGGATACGGGCTGATCGTGCTGCTGATGCTGGCGGCTGGCTTTAGCTCGTCCGCCATGCCGGCAAATGCGCAGGCTGTACCGGCCACCGTAAACCGGAACACCGAAAACACCCCCGCAGTGGAAGCCGATACCGCCGATGAAGAAGCGGCGGAGGATCCCGATATCAAGGATCTCGAGCTCGACTGGAGCCAGCTCAATGTCGACGCCTCCACTTTGCTCAACGAAAGCCCGACATCGAAGGCGCGCCTCGCGCCGATAACAGGGAAATCGACCGAAATGACCTGGTCCTCGCATGACCGGTCCAATGGCGCCGCCGTGTCGGTCAAGCAGCCCTTGTCATCGCTGTGGGATGCCCATGTCGGCGCTGACATGACCGTGGTGCGGCAGCCGCAGACCATGTCCGAATTGCTGGCGGAGAAAGCCGCCAATGGCGGCAACGACCCGCAATCTTCCGGTTCGGCATGGGCCGGAATCACGACGCCCGGCGTCGGCGCGATCTGGGACAAGACCGCGGTCGAAGCCCGCGTCGATCCCTCGCAGGACCAGAGCAAGCTCGGTACGTCGCTGAGCAAATCCGTCGCTCTCAATGAGCGTTATTCGGTCACGCTGCAGAACGGTTACAGCGTGATCCAGCAAGGCATCGTTCCGGTGCCCGGCATCATCCCGCACCCGTCGCGCAACTATGAAACCGATCAGTCGGCGAAGCTGAGCATTGCCGATACCGGCACGAGCTTCAGCGCCGGCCAGACGCTATCCTCCGGCGATGACCGATGGCTGCGCAAGATCGGCGCCGAACAAAAGCTGTTCGGTGGCGTCAGCATATCCGGCTCGATCGGCGAGACTCCGTACGGCCCTACCAACAAGAGCCTCACCGCAGGCTTCAAGCAGAGCTGGTAGAAGCGCCTTCGTTGGCGCCCGACAAGTCCCGCTAATGATCTAGCATTGCCGCATATTGGCCCCGATGCGGTCAAAATCGGAAGCCCTGATGGTGTTGCTTTACTTTCGTCGTGCGGGGGACATCCGCGCTCGCTCAACGCGAAACAGGGAAACGGGCCGATGAATAATGCCATTCGTTCTGAAAAAGTTGAATCAATTGAAGAAGACAGCAATCTCGCGGCGGTCTCGGAAGTCGAGGCCGGCATCCGCGATTTCGTTCGCAACGATGTCGCCTATCTGCGCCGCCCGGGCACCACGGTGACTACCGGCGAGAACGCGCTGGAGCCGAACACCGAGGCCACCGTCAACAACGTCAACTCGCTGATCCAGCGCGTGGCCGGAACGTCGCTGGCGGAAATCGAGAACCTGATTTCCGAACTCGAAAGCCTGCGCGACCTGCTGCATGCCGAAGGTCAGCGCGTCCAGCGCGAAATCTCCGGCTACGCCCAGCTCAGCCAGGCGGCGATGAAGTCCACCCGCATGATCGCCGACAACGTCACGCAATGGAAGCGCGCCGCGGACGGGCTGCGCAACAGCTGAGCTGATTCGCTATCGTTTCAAGGATTGATCCCGCCGCGCTTCCTTAACGGAGCGCGGCGGTTTTTTTTACAAAGCGTTTTCAAGCGAAGTGGGCACCGGTTCGCGTCAAGAAAACGCGTCAAAAAGCAGTCCTTAAGACTTTGAACCTGCGGCCCTCGAACCGCGACCAAGGGCAGGCGCCATATCTGGCGAGCAAGTTCGGGGACTTAATCTTGATGAAGAGCGTTCGGCCAGACAATACCGATCCCATTCCGTTGCGGAATTCGCCGCACAATATGGGGACCATCATGATCCGGTTTGTCGGACTGCTGGTGGCGATTGTGGTGGTTCTGGCGCTGCTCTGGAGCCGCTGATATTTCCCGGGCTCGCAGGCTTTCGCCGCTATGGTTAGCGAACGCTGAATTACCGGCTGGCGACCGACGTGCCTTCGAGCGAATAGGCGCCGTCGGCATAGCCCTTCACGACCATCCCGGTGGCCAGCATCACCGCCAGCGTGACGGTTGCGAAGATAAAGCCCACAAATTTCAATCCGGCACGGTCTGCCATCGTCATCCCCTGACTTCTGTCCCGGTGTTATTTGACAGACACAGGTTCAAAATGCGTTAGCGAAAAAATCGTTCCGCAAGTTCCGCATTTGCAATGAAAATGCAGCAGTAATTCAGTAACCATCTTCGACAGCGCGCTCAGCCGGGATTTCGCCGCGGCACGAAGGCGGTCGCGAGAAACGAAAACACCACTTCGCCGCGCTGATTGGTGCCGGTGTTGCGGGCCTGCAGGATGCCCCACTCCGGCCGCTTCTCCGACGACCGCTTGGTCTCGATCTCGCTGACAAAATGAATCGTGTCATTCGACAGCACCGGCTTGATCCAGCGCAATTCGCGAAAACCCGGCGACGGTCCCCAGATCGCAACCTTCTGGCCGCGCGCCGCGGCCTCCCTGGCCTCGCGTTGACCGTCGGCGACCAGGAGCTTCATGCAGACGGAGCCGACATGCCACCCCGATGCGGCCAGCCCGCCGAACAGCGAATTGCGGCCTTCCTCCTCGTCGAGATGAAAGCGCTGTGGATCGAATTGCGCCGCGAATTTCTTGATCAGTTCGGCGGTAAAGGTGAACGATCCCAGATCGCGCCGCTGCCCGACTTCAATGTCCTCGAAGAAACGCATCAGCCGGCCCGCCCCACTACAGGTTCCGGGCGCCGCTCGATGATGATGGGCGAGATCATCTCGCACAACAGCTGTCCCGCCGCGTTGCGCATCACGCATTTGAACGTCACGATGCCGGTCGAGGGACGGCTGCGGGACACCCGCGCGTCCGTGATCTCGACATCGAGCATCAGATCGTCACCCGGCCGAAACGGCGCGAGCCAGCGCAGTTCGTTGACGCCGGGCGAGCCCAGCGACGCGGCGCGGCCGACAAAGCCGTCGAACATCATCCGCATCATGATCGAGCACAGGTGCCAGCCCGAACCGGCAAGGCCGTTGAGCATCGACTGCGAAGCGGCCTCCTCGTCGAGATGCATCGGCTGCGGATCGAACTCGGCGGCGAACGCCAGTATTTCCTCGCGCGTGACGTGGCGCGGGCCAAAGCTGCCGAAATGGCCGGGCGGGAAATCTTCGAAGGTCAGCGTCATATTGGGGATTGCCAGCACTAAAGCCCGATTGTGGCCGCTATTTGCGGCAATCTCAACCCGCGCGCTCGCATGGCTCGTGCATAATCCGCGAACACCGCGCTTCGGTGCCGCCCCTGATCTTGCGGGGAATGCCATTCGCGGCTAGGCCCTGTGCGGTCAGTACGCGTTTTCGATGCCGCCGATATTCGATTTTGCCGGGAGAACGATCGATGTTTGAATTTCGGGATCTGTTTCAGTGGGACCGCTTCATCACGCCCACCATCATCAAGACATTCTACTGGCTGGTGATCGCGCTGATCGGGCTGTTCGGCATCGCCGGTATTTTCTCAGGCCTCGCCGCGATGGCGATCAGCCCGTTCGGCGGTTTCATCCAGTTATTGTCCTCGATCGCCAGCGTTGTGGTCGGAGTCATCTTCTCGCGCATCGCCGCGGAATTCATCCTGATCGTGTTCCGCATCAACGAGCATCTCGGCGCGATCCGCGACCAGGGCGCGGGGCATTAACCTTCAATCCGATCGGAACGGAACAGGTTCTAGGTATTAAACCTGAAATGCATGACGTCGCCGTCGGCGACGACATATTCCTTGCCCTCCAGCCGCAGCTTGCCGGAATCGCGGGCGCCGGCTTCTCCGCCAAGAGCCACATAGTCGGCATAGGCGATGGTCTCGGCGCGGATAAAGCCCTTTTCGAAATCGGTATGGATCACCCCTGCAGCCGCGGGCGCCCTTGTGCCGCGGTGAATGGTCCAGGCCCGCGCTTCCTTCGGGCCGACCGTGAAATAGGTGATGAGGTCGAGCAGTTGATAGCCGGCGCGGATCAGGCGGTCGAGACCGGCTTCCTCAAGCCCGAGCGTGTCGAGAAACTCGGCGCGCTCCTCGCGTGACAGCGTCGCAATCTCCGATTCGATCTTGGCCGAGATCGCGACCGCGACCGCGCCTTCCTTTTTGGCATGCTCGGCCACGGCCCTGGAGAAATCGTTACCTGTCGCGGCCGCGCCTTCCTCGACATTGCAAACGTAAAGCACCGGCTTGGAGGTCAACAATCCGAGCATGCTGAAGGCGCGCTCTTCGTCCGGCTTGCGCTCGAGGAACCGCGCGGGCTTGCCTTCGCGCAGCAGCACCAGCGCGCGGTTGACCAGATCGAGCTGCTCTTTTGCGTCCTTGTCGTTGCCCTTGGCCTTCTTGGCCAGATTGTCGACGCGCTTTTCCAGGCTGTCGAGATCGGCCAGCATCAGTTCGGTCTCGATGGTCTCGATGTCGGCCAGCGGGGCGATCTTGCCTTCGACATGGGTGATGTCGGAATCCTCAAAGCAGCGCACCACATGCGCGACTGCATCGACCTCGCGAATGGTGGCGAGAAACTGGTTGCCGAGGCCCTCGCCCTGCGACGCGCCGCGCACCAGGCCGGCGATGTCGACAAAGGTCAACCGCGTCGGGATGATCTGCGCGGATTTCGCGATCGCCGACAGTTTATCCAGCCGCGGATCGGGCACCGCGACTTCGCCGACATTCGGCTCGATCGTGCAGAACGGATAATTCGCCGCCTGCGCCGCGGCGGTCTCGGTCAGCGCATTGAACAGCGTCGACTTGCCGACATTGGGCAGTCCGACGATACCGCATTTAAATCCCATGATGTGTCCTGAAACCTGTTCGCCACGCGCCGCTTCACGCAGCCCCGTTATCGTCCTTGTCGAAAAATCCCTTGGCCTGCATCGCCAGATGCACCTTGTTCTGAAACGTCGAGTCGCGATCCTTGGTCAGTAACGCCGCGTTGTCGGCGACCGCTTCGCACAGCGCCTGCACCCAGGGCCGTTCGTCCTTGGCGAAATCGGCCAGCACGTAGCCGTGCACCAGTTCCTTGACGCCGGGGTGACCGATCCCGAGCCGCACCCGGCGATAGTCATTGCCGATATGCGCGGAGATCGAACGCAATCCATTATGACCGGCAATACCGCCGCCGACCTTGACCCGCACCTTGGCCGGAGGCAGTTCGAGCTCATCCTGAAACACCGTGACTTCGCCCGGCGCAATCTTGAAAAAGCCAGCGGCTTCCTGAACCGCGCGCCCGGACTCGTTCATGAAGGTTGCGGGACGAAGCACGACCACCCGCTCGCCATCGAGCGAGCCTTCCGTGGTCTCGCCCTGAAAGCGACGGCGCCATGGTGCGAAACCATGACGCCGCGCAATTTCATCGACGGCCATGAAACCGATGTTGTGCCGGTTATGCGCGTATTTCGCGCCGGGATTGCCGAGACCAACAAACAGTCGCATGACGCGGCATCCCGCGCTCGATCAGGACTACTTCTTCTTGTCGCCGCCACCGGCAGGCGCCTTCGCGCCGGCCGCCGGAGCCTTGGCACCCGCTGCAGGCGCCTTGGCACCCGCCGCAGCCGCGGCAGGAGCAGCACCGGCCGCAGGAGCAGCACCGGGCGCAGCTGCGGCGGCAGGACCAGCCGCAGCAGCGGCAGCCGCCGCCTTGAGTTCTTCGGCGTAACCGGACGGCGGCACGATGGTCACCAGGGTTACGTCTTCGCGCGCGAGCGACTTCACGCCGGTCGGCAGCTTGATATCGGACAGATGCAGCGAATGGCTGATTTCCAGGCTGCTGACATCGGCTTCGATGAACTGCGGAATGTTATCGACCGAGCATTCCAGATCGATGGAGTGGGTGACGATGTTGATGGCGCCACCACGCTTCACGCCCGGTGCGGCTTCCGCGTTCTGGATGTGCAGGGGAATGCTGACGCGGATGGTCGCGCCTTCGCCGAGCCGCATGAAGTCGACATGGATCGGAAAATCACGCACCGGGTCGAGATGGAAGTCACGCGGAATCACGCGGTGCTTCTTGCCCTCGAGATCAATGTCGTAAATCGTGGTCAGGAACCGGCCGGCCAGGATACGCTGGCGCAGTTCGGCATCCTCGACCGAGATGGTCACAGGGGGCTGGTTGTTTCCATAGATCACTCCGGGCACTCTCCCGGCGCGACGCTCTGCCCGTGCGGCCCCCTTGCCGCCTGACGGACGTGCGGTCGCCTTCAATTCCTTGACGGTCGCCATTGGTCTAAGTCCTTGTTTTCTAAAAAGTTAAAGGCCGCATCGCGGCCCGTTTGTGGTGCGCAGCAAGCCTCCAGGGGTGCGGGGGCTGCGGACGTGGCGGCGTTCTAGCCCCAAAGGCCGGAAATGACAAGGAAATGAAGGGATTTTTTACCCGGTTCTTACCCTCCCCTGGAGGGCCCTGGAGGGGGAGGGTGAAGAGCATCAAGCCCCGGGCGTCCCACCGAGCTTGGCTTCCAACACCGCGATGCGGGCTTTCAAGGCCTCGTTTTCCTCGCGCGCCAGCCGCGCCATGTCCTTGACCGCCTCGAACTCCTCGCGCTTGACGATGTCGAGGTCGCGCAGGATCTTTTCGGCCTGATTGCGCACCACCGTGTCGACCTCGCGCTTGACGCCCTGGGCCGCACCGGCGGCATCGTTCATCAGGCGCCCGATTTCGTCGAAAAACCGATTGCTGGTCTGGGTCATCTCAAAATCTCCGGTCGGCTGCGCTGTAGGTCGGCACAGCCAAGACAATGGCGATCCAAACGATCCTGTTCAAGGCCGGTGCGATCCCCGCTCGCCTTGTCATGCCACGGTTTCCTTGTAATCGTATCGATCGGCAGGCTAGCAAGCGAGAATCAGCGCCCCATGATCGTCACCTATTCCGAACGCAACCTCGCTTAAGCCGGCGCGATGACTTTTCTTACCATCGCCTTTCCGGTGTTCGATCCGATTGCGGTTGCGATCGGGCCGATCGCGATCCGCTGGTACGCGCTGGCCTATATCGGCGGCATCGTACTGGGATGGATTTATGCCCGCGCGCTGATCAAGAACGAGAAATTGTGGGGCGGGCCGGCGCCGATCTCGCTGCCGCAACTCGACGATTTCATTCTCTGGGTCACGATCGGGATCATCCTCGGCGGCCGCACCGGCTATGTGCTGTTCTACAATCTTGGCTTCTTCGTCCAGCATCCGGCCGAGATTTTCGAACTGTGGAAGGGCGGCATGTCGTTTCACGGCGGCTTCCTCGGCTGCGTCTTCGCGGTGATGGCGTTTTGCCGCCTGAACAAGCTTCCGACCCTGTCGCTCGGCGACATCATCACCGGGGTCGGACCGATCGGGCTGTTTCTCGGACGCATCGCCAATTTCATCAACAGCGAGCTGTGGGGCCGGCCGGCCGACTCCAGCGTGCCCTGGGCGATGGTATTCCCGAACGGCGGCCCGCTGCCGCGCCACCCCAGCCAGCTTTACGAGGCGACGCTCGAGGGTATTGTTCTCTTTGTGATTCTGGCTGTCATGATTCGCCTCGGCGCCCTGAAGCGGCCGGGACTGATCCTGGGCAGCTTCATCGCATTTTACGGGTTGGCGCGTATTTTCGGCGAGTTTTTCAGGGAGCCTGACCCCCAGCTTGGATTTTTATGGGGCGGGCTGACCATGGGCATGTTGCTGTCGGTACCGATGATCATTGCAGGAGCGATCCTTATTGTGATGGCATGGCGCAGAAAGCCATTGCCGCAGGTAACGAGCTCCGTTCAGGGAACGCTGTGACCGAATATTCGCCGCTGCAGTCCGAGATCAAGAAACTGATCAAGTCGTCGGGCCCGATGCCGGTCTGGCGCTACATGGATATGTGCCTCACCCATCCCAAGCACGGTTATTACGTTTCCCGCGATCCCCTGGGACGCGAGGGTGATTTCATCACCGCGCCCGAAGTGAGCCAGATGTTCGGCGAGCTGCTGGGATTGTGGGCCGCATCGGTATGGAAGGCGATCGGCTCGCCGGGGCTGCTGCGGCTGATCGAACTCGGCCCCGGCCGCGGCACCATGATGGCCGATGCGCTGCGCGCGCTGCGGGTGCTGCCGCCGCTCTATCAATCGCTGAGCATCCATCTCGTCGAGATCAATCCGCTGCTGCGCGACAAGCAAAAGGCGACGCTGTCGGGCGTACGCAACATCGCCTGGCACGACACGATCGACGACGTGCCCGACGGCCCCTCGGTGATATTCGCCAACGAATATTTCGACGTGCTGCCGATCCACCAGGTCGTGAGAGGACAAAACGGCTGGCATGAGCGCACCGTCGAGATCGACGGCAACGGCAAACTGGTGTTCGGCGCGGCCGCCGAGCCGACGCCGCGTTTCGAAGTCCTGCTGCCACCGTTGGTGCGCGCCGCGCCGGTCGGGGCCGTGTTCGAGTGGCGCCCCGATGCCGAGATCATGAAGATCGCGAGCCGGGTGCGCGACCAGGACGGGGCCGCGCTGATCATCGATTATGGCCATCTGCGCAGCGACGCCGGCGATACTTTTCAGGCCATCGCCCGCCACAGCTTCACCGATCCGCTGAAAAGCCCCGGACAGGCCGACGTGACAGCCCATGTCGATTTCCAGGCTTTGGTGCGCGCGACCGAAGATATCGGCGCGCGGGTCCACGGCCCGGTCACGCAAGGCGATTTTCTCAGGCGGCTCGGCATCGAGACCCGCGCGGTCACGTTGATGGCGAAAACCACCCATGAGATTTCCGAGGATATTTCCAGCGCGCTGAAACGGCTGATCGGCGGCGGCCGCGGCGCGATGGGACAGATGTTCAAGGTGCTGGCGGTTTCCGAACCCAACCTCACCTCGCTAGCGGGCTTCGAAGACGAAGCCCAAAACGCCGGGCAAGGCGCTGAAGGCAGCGGGACCAAAACTCCATGATCACGGCATCGCCGCTGCTATCGGCCATTCCCGGCCTGCGTCACGCTTTCTTCAGCCGCGAGGGCGGCGTCTCCGACGGCATCTATGCAGGTCTCAATGGCGGCCTCGGCTCCAATGACGATCCTGTCCATGTCGCGGAAAATCGCCGCCGGATGGCGGAAGCAATGGGCGTGACATCAGGGCAGTTTCTCAGCCTGCACCAGATTCATTCGCCCGATGTGGTGGTCGCGACCGGACCGTGGCCGACCCCGGAGCGTCCGCGCGCCGACGCCCTCGTCACCCGCACCGAAGGGCTTGCGATCGGCGTCACCGCGGCCGACTGCGGGCCGATACTGTTCGTCGATCCCAATGCCCGCGTGATCGGCGCAGCCCATGCCGGCTGGAAGGGCGCGCTGACCGGCATCGTGGAATCCACGGTCACGGCGATGGAAAAACTCGGCGCCGAACGTAGCGGCATTGTCGCGGCGATCGGCCCCCTGATCCGCCAGTCTTCTTACGAGGTCGGCGACGAATTCGTCGAACGTTTCGTCGATGCCGACGCGGAAAACGGCCGGTTCTTTATTCCCGCCACGCGCGAACACCATTCGATGTTCGATCTGGCGGGCTTCATCCGGATGCGGCTCGAAAACGCCGGCGTGTTGATGATCGACGATATTGGAACAGATACCTATTCCGACGAACGCTTCTTCAGCTATCGTCGCTCGGTACACCGCAAGGAGCCGGACTACGGCCGGCATGTTCATGCGATTGCGCTCGAAAGCGAATAATCATTCTGATTGACCTATTGTTCTGATTGAAGACGGCATCCTTTCCGGCGGGACATAAAATGCTCAACCAGCCCATCGATACCGATCCGCAAGTGATCCCCACTGAGGTCGACCGCTGGAATTGGGGCGCGTTTCTGCTCAACTGGATCTGGGGCATCGGAAACAACACCTTCATTGCACTACTCGTGTTCGTTCCCTTTGTCGGCCTGGTCATGCCGTTCGTGCTCGGCGCCAAAGGAAGCCGCTGGGCCTGGCGCAACGGGCGCTGGGACAGCGTCGCGCATTTCAAGCGCGTGCAACGCAAGTGGGCGATCTGGGGCATCGTCATCTGGCTCGGCGCGATCGCGCTGTTCGGCGCGATATTTGGCGGCACGTTCTTTCTTCTCAGGCAGTCCGAGGCTTACGAACTCGGCGAATCCCGACTTAAGGCCAGCCGCGCGGCGACCGATGCTTTGGGAATCCCGATATCGACGAGTTTTCCGATGGGCTCGATTTCGACGAACGGCGCAACGGGGCGCGCGGTCCTCAATTTTTCCGCGACAGGCCCCAAGGCCACCGGGCGGGTTTTGCTGGAAGCGATCAAGAAAGACGGCGTGTGGTCGCTCGTCAGGCTCACGCTCAAAGTCGACGGACGCGATGACGTGATCGATCTCATCGACGGCGATAAAAACAAGGTCGAGATCGAAGGCGGTGGCCGCCACATTGGCTAGGCCGTGATCTCTACGGGGTTTTTTCGTGGCGACACGCTGCCCTAGACCTTAATGCATTTTAACGATATCGCTGAGCGCGTGATGAGCGACACCTCAGCAACATTGTTTCATATCGCGACAGCTACGCGGCGCGCCGTTGTAGCCGTGACACTGCTGGTGATCGGCTGCGGTCTTGGCGGCTGCGCCGGCGGCGCCGCGAGTGCGTCGTTTGCGATGGCCAGCGCCGGTAGCGGCCCCACCGTGACCTTTGAATCGATCGACGGCCCGCCGCCGCAGGTATTCGACCGGATGGTCAATGTGCTCGACAGCGAATCGAAGCTGCGCAGCCTTGCGATCGTGCCCCGCGAAAGTCAGGCCGCATACCGGGTGCGCTCTTATCTGGCCGCCGAGGTCAACCACGGCCGTACCGTGATTGCATGGGTCTGGGACGTCTATGACCAGAACCAGCAGCGCGCGCTGCGCCTGTCCGGTGAGGAACCGGCCGGCAAGTCCGGGCGCGACGCCTGGGCCGCGGCCGACGATCTGGTGTTGCGGAAGATCGCGCAGGCCGGATTGAGCGGCCTCAGCGGCATGATCAACGGCACCGCCCCCGCCGATCCGCCGCCCGCCCCGGCTCCCGCGCCAGCCGGCAAACGGGGCCCCGCGGTCGCGAGTGCGCAACCCGCGTCACCCGCCTCAGGCGAATTCAGCGTCAGCGCGCTCGGTTACAGCGAGCATTAACGCAAAATAGTCATTGGCCGCTGATTTTGCGCAGGAAAACCCGAATCGACGGGTTGCCAGCCGAGGTCCCTCCTTGATATCACCTCGCTCATCGAAACGCGCTGGTTCCATGGGTATTGCGATATGCTGAACGTTGTCTCCAGCAAGGCGCGGGGAGAAGCCTCGATGTCGGCCAAGAACGGCTCCATCAAGCTCGTTGCTGGCAATTCCAATCCCGCGCTGGCGCAGGCCATCGCCGACTGGCTGCATCTGCCGCCGACCAAGGCGATCGTCCGCCGCTTCGCCGACATGGAAATCTTCGTCGAGATCCAGGAGAACGTCCGTGGCTCCGACGTTTTCATCATTCAATCGACGTCGTTTCCGGCCAACGACCATTTGATGGAATTGCTGATCATCACCGACGCGCTGCGCCGCGCCTCGGCGCGCCGCATCACCGCGGTGGTGCCGTATTTCGGTTATGCCCGGCAGGACCGCAAGGCCGGTCCGCGCACGCCGATTTCGGCCAAGCTGGTCGCCAATTTGATCACCCATGCCGGTGCCGATCGCGTCATGACGCTCGACCTGCATGCCGGGCAGATCCAGGGCTTCTTCGATATTCCGACCGACAATCTCTACGCCTCGCCGGTGATGGTGCGTGATATCCGTGAGCAATTCGATCTCGCCAATGTCATGGTGGTTTCGCCTGATGTCGGCGGCGTGGTCCGCGCCCGCGGCCTTGCCAAGCGCATCAACGCGCCGCTGGCGATCATCGACAAACGCCGCGAACGCGCCGGCGAATCCGAAGTCATGAACGTGATCGGCGACGTCGCCGGCTACACCTGCATCCTGGTCGACGACATCGTCGACTCCGGCGGTACGCTGGTGAACGCGGCCGACGCGCTGCTCGCCAACGGTGCCAAGGAAGTCTACGCCTACATCACCCACGGCGTGCTCTCCGGCGGCGCCGCCGCGCGCATCACATCCTCCAAGCTGAAAGAGCTCGTGATTACCGACTCGATCCAGCCGACCGAGGCGGTCCGCAACGCGCCGAATATCCGCACCCTCCCGATCGCCTCGCTGATCGCCGAAGCGATCGGCCGCACGGCGTCGGAAGAGTTGGTGTCGAGTTTGTTCGATTAAGAGATACTTTCGTGTCCCGGACGCGGTGCAGCGTTCTTCACGTTGCTCCGCAGAGCCGGGATCCATAGACCGACCCACACCATGGACCCCGGATCAGCGTCGCACCGCTAACGCGCTGCGCCGCATCCGGGGCACGCAGTTCCCCTCAATCACACAATCCCCGCAGCGACCTGGCCGCGTAACCGCTCGAGGCTGAGCAACGTATTGGCGCAGGCTTTCGCGACATCGGCGCCCTTGGCCGCAAAATGCTTGCGGAAGAAATCGACATTCGCCTCGGTCTCGCTGAACTGTTTTGGGGTCACCACGGCCGAGAACACCGGAATTTCGGTGCGCAACTGCACGTCCATCAAGGCCTTGATCACGGTTTCGGCGACATATTCGTCGTCGATCACGAGTCCGGCCGCGACGATCGCGGTGTAGCGCCGGGTCTTGGCCAGCAACTGAACGTGAAGCGGGATCTCGAACGAGCCCGGCACTTCGAACACGTCGATCTGGGCGCGTGCGACGTGGCGCGCTTCGATTTCGGCCAGGAACGCCAGCCGGCCCGCTTCCACCACCTCGGGATGCCAGGCCGATTGCACGAAGGCGACCCGCTGCGGCTTGGCGAAGCGCGGATGTTCCGGTGGCTGTCCTGCGGGTTCTTTGGTGAACTCTTGCGGCGTCTCACTCATGGCATACCTCGATCTGCGGGAACTATGCCGAAGCACGCAGGTGCCAGCAAGCATGTTCCCTGCGGGAATGCGCATGGACGCCATGATGCCGGAGTCGGGCTCCGGCCGAGGTCGCAACGCGGTATTCGGCTCAAAAAAATTAACGATTAAGGCATTCGCATGAATCCGATTCCGGTTTGTTCTCATCGCAATCGTTAACGCGCGCGAAGAGCTGTGGACGATCCCGCTTTGCCTGTGGATGGACTCCTCGTGCCGTTGCGCGGATTCCGCAAATCACATCACTTCGTCCGAGCAAGCTCCGATATCGGCGGGCGCCGGACCATCGGGGAGTTGCAGACGGCAACGGCGCGCATGTCAGCGCGTGTCGCGCCGGCCGCGTGCGTACACACTCGTATCCGAATTTTTGTAAAGGCAAGGTCGAGACGGCATGTCCCTCCTCGAAGGCATTATCGATTCCCGGAACAATCCGCTCGCAGTGGTCGAGGATATCGCCGCCGATCACAACTGGGCGTTCGAGCGCTCTGGCGAAGATGAAGTGACGATCGTCTCCAAGGGCGACTGGACCGATTACCAGCTCTCCTTCACCTGGATGGGCGAGATCGAGGCGCTGCATCTGGCCTGCGCCTTCGACATGAAGATTCCGCCGGCGCGCCGCGCCGAAGTGCAGCGGCTGATCGCCGCGATCAACGAGCAATTATGGGTCGGGCATTTCGATATCTGGACCCACAGCGGCATGATCATGTACCGGCAGGCGCTGGTGCTGCCGGGCGGCCTCACCGCCTCGGCCGCGCAATGCGAAACCATGCTGGTCAGCGCCATCCACGCCTGCGAGCGCTATTTTCCGGCGTATCAATTTGTGGTCTGGGCCGGCAAAACGGCGCAGGAAGCCATGAGTGCCGCGATGTTCGATACCGAGGGCGAGGCGTAAGGGCGGTCGCACGGCATTTCAACAAATTCAGTGTCGTCCCTGCGAACGCAGGGACCCATACGCCGTGCCGCCCGCGTTCAAGCAAACTGCTTGTGGCCTGTCCTTCGCTTCACTAGAAACATCAGTGGTTATGGGTCCCTGCGTTCGCAGGGACGACAGCTGTATGTGTGGTGATAGCTTTGAACCCCGCGAACGCCCTGCAAACCATCAAAGACACCATCGTCCTCGCCGGCGCGGGAAAAATGGGCGGCGCGATGCTGGCGGGTTGGCTGGCGCAGGGCCTTGACGCCAAACGCGTCGCCGTGATCGAGCCGCATCCCTCCGATGACATCCGCGCGCTCGCCGCCAAGGGTGTGCGCCTCAATCCCTCCGCCAAAGATATCGGTGCGGTCGGGACATTGGTGGTGGCGCTGAAGCCGCAATCGTTCCGCGAGGCCGGGCCTGACCTGAAGCCATTCGTGGGGCCGGCCACGCTGGTCGTCTCGATCATGGCGGGAACCACCATTGCCTCGATCGAAGACGTCTGCGGCGGCAGCGTGGTGCGCGCGATGCCCAACACCCCGGCCGCGATCGGGCGCGGCATCACGGTCGCGGTGGCGTCGAAAAAAGTCAGCACCGCGCAGCGCAGCGTCGCCGACGCGCTGCTGCGCGCCACCGGATCGGTCGAATGGGTCGATGACGAAAAACTGATGGACGCGGTGACGGCTGTTTCCGGCTCCGGCCCGGCCTATGTGTTCCTGCTCGCCGAGGAACTCGCACGCGCCGGGGTCGAAGCCGGTTTACCGCTGGAACTCGCGACCAAACTCGCGCGCGAAACCGTGGCCGGCTCCGGCGAGTTGCTGCATCGCTCGGAACTCGCCTCGGCCACGCTACGCCAGAACGTCACCTCGCCCGGCGGCACCACGGCGGCGGCGCTCGAAGTGCTGATGGGAAAAGACGGCATGCAATCGCTGCTGACCCGCGCGGTCGCGGCCGCGACGCGGCGGTCGCAGGAATTGGCGAAGTAGGCTAGCTCCAGTCCTCATCCTTGTAACTCAAGAACCGCTGTTCGAGGTAAGCTGCCTCGTGCGGTGGCGGACGAGAGACCGGCTCATCCTAGGGTGTTGAAGCCCGATCCTCAGCTTGGGACTTCGTCCGCCGTTCCATCGAACCCGAACAGTCGCGGGGGCCGCAGAGCGAGCCCGGTTGCACAAGGGAGGGATAGGATGGAGCACTTATTTGTCGGCATCGATGTCTCGAAGGATCGCCTTGACGTGCACGTGCGTCCAGGCGGCGAGGCGTTCCTGGTCAGTCGAGACGGTAAAGGGTTGGAACAGCTCGTCGAGCGGTTGCGGACAATCTCGCCGACGCTGGTTGCCGTGGAGGCGACCGGCGGCTTTGAGACGATCGTAGCGGCGGCGATCGCCGGTGCGGAGCTGCCGTTGGCGGTGGTGAACCCGGCCCAGATCCGTCACTTCGCGCAGGCTGTCGGCAAGCGCGCGAAGACTGATCCGATTGATGCTGGCGTCATCGCCCACTTCGCCGAAGCGGTGCGTCCGGCACCACGGACCCTTCCCGACGAGGCGTCGCGCCTGCTTGCCGAACTGGTTGGCCGGCGCCGGCAGATCATCGAGATGATGGTTGCCGAACGCCATCGCGAGAAGCGAGCCACCAACGTTCGCGTACGCAAGAGTCTGGTTCGTCATATTGCCGTGCTCGAAAAGGAGTTGAACGCGATCGATCAGGACATCAATATGCTGGTTCGCGGCTCTGCGGTGTGGCGCGCCAAGGAAGACTTGCTGGCCTCCGTACCTGGCATCGGCCAAACGCTCGCCCGCGCCTTGCTGGCCGACTTGCCGGAATTGGGAACGCTCGGTCGACGCGAGATCGCCAGCCTGGCAGGACTTGCACCCTACACGCGCCAATCAGGACGCTGGCGCGGCAAGAGCATGATCGGCGGTGGACGCAGCACGGTGCGGGCGGCCAGCTTCATGGCTGCCCTTGTCGCCAGCCGCCATAACCCGCCTCTCAAGGCCTTCTATCAACGCCTCCTGGCCGCCGGAAAACCAAAAATGGTGGCTCTGATCGCCGTCGCCAGAAAACTCCTCACTACTCTCAACGCCATCTTGCGGGACAATCGCCCATGGCAAAACGCTTGACTGACAAGACAGTCGCTGAGGAGCGCGCTCTTGCGCGCGTCTCGAAGGATGGCCGCGAGTCCGCCTGCGCATCCATCCTTCGAGACGCGGCCAAGTGGCCGCTCGTCAGGATGAGGCCAGTAAGCGTGGCTTATACTACCCCGCCGCCAACCGCTTGTTGAACGCCTCGACATTGACGAGCCCGCGGGCGTGGCGTCCCTCGCCGATCCGGCGCTTGTCGTCGAAGGCTTCGACCGCAAAACGGATCACCCGGCGCTCGACCGCGATCACCCGCGCAGTGGTTCGCACGGTCGCGCCGACCGGCGTCGCGGCAAGATGACGGATATCGACTTCGGTGCCGACCGTGACCCAGCCCGGCTCCAGATAAGGGGTGATGGCGTCGGCCGATGCCATTTCCATTTCCAGGATCATCATCGGCGTCGCATAGACCATCGGCATATCAGGAACAAAATGCCCGACGGTGCGCTCCGGCGGCACCACCAGCAACCGCTCGGCGCTCATGCCGATTGTGATGACGTCGCGTGCATCCATGGATGATCCGATTTCAGTCGTCATTCCGGGATGGTCCGAAGGACCAGACCCCAGATGCGCAATTGCGCATCGGGGAAACTCGAGATTCCGGGCTCGCGCTTTGCGCGCCCCGGAATGACGATGTTGGTAATCTCGCAGGTGGCGCAGTCGCCTGCTTACTTCTTCGCGGCCGCAGCGCGCTCCACAAAAGTCTTGCCGCCCTTCATCTTGTGAGCCAGCGGGGCTTCGTTGATCTGGATCACGACGTTATCGGCGTCGACGCCGAGGTTCTTCACCAGCGCCTGCGTGATGTCGCGCATCATGCCGGCCTTCTGTTCGTCGTTGCGGCCGGCGGCCATGCTCACGGTAATTTCAGGCATTTTTATCTCCTTTTGTTTGCTCTTTCTTTTCGTCATGGCCGGGCTTGTCCCGGCCATCCACGAGCTTCTCCATCAAACAAGACGTGGATGCCCGGCACAAGGCCGGGCATGACGGCCTGGATTAATTACCCCACTTCACCTCATGCCGCGCCAAGACTTCGCGCACCTTGGCGACCAGTTCGTCCTCGCGGCACGAGAACTGCGCCGGCCGGGTCTCGCGCCATTCCTGGTTGGAGGCAATCGCGGCGGCCGCCTTGGCACCCTCGATCAGATCCTTGATCTGCACCTCGCCGCGCGATTTCTCATCGCTGCCCTGAATGATCACGCACGGCGAATGGCGCCGGTCGGCATATTTGAGCTGGTTGCCCATGTTCTTCGGGTTGCCGAGATAGAGTTCGGCGCGGATTTTGGCATTACGCAAGACCGCGACCATCTTCTGGTAATCGGCGACGCGGTCGCGATCAAACACCGTGACGACCACGGGACCGAATTCGGGCGTGGTATCGAGCTTGCCGAGCATCGTGAGCGCGGCCTGCAACCGCGACACGCCGATTGAAAATCCGGTCGCCGGCACCGGCTCGCCGCGAAAGCGCGAGACCAGGCCGTCATAACGCCCGCCACCGCCGACCGAGCCGAAGCGTACCGGGCGGCCTTTTTCATCTTTGGTCTCTAACGTGAGCTCGACCTCGTAAACCGGACCGGTGTAGTATTCGAGGCCGCGGACGACGGAGGGATCGATGTTAACGCGATCAGAGCCGTAGCCGGATGCCGTAACCAGCTTGGCGATATCTTCCAACTCACTCACACCGGCTTGGCCGGTCTCGCTCTTCGCCAGATAAATATCTGCAGCGGCTATGGCCTCCCGCCAATCGTCGCGCTTTTCCGTGATCGCGAGAACGACATGCGCTTCTTCCGGGCTGAGGTTGGCGCCTTTGGTAAAGTCGCCTTTGCCCTCCTCGCCGCCGTCCCATCGGCCTGGACCGAGAAGCTTGCGAACTTCGTCGGCCGGAAACTTGTCGAGCTTGTCGATCGCACGCAGCACCGTCAGACGCCGCCCTGCGTTTTCGTCGCCAGCGAGTCCGATGGCTTCGAGGACGCCATCGAGCACCTTGCGGTTATTCACCTTCACCACATAGCTGCCGCGCGGAACGCCCAGCGCTTCCATCGTATCCGCCGCCATCATGCACATCTCGGCATCGGCGGCCGGTGACGCGCTGCCAACCGTGTCGGCGTCGAACTGCATGAACTGGCGGAAGCGGCCGGGGCCGGGCTTTTCGTTGCGGAACACCCAGCCGTTTCGATAGCTGCGATAGGGAAGAACCAGGTTCTCCGTTCCGTAGTTTTCCGCGACATACCGCGCCAGCGGCGCGGTCAAATCATAGCGCAGCGAGATCCACTGCTCGTCATCGTCCTGGAACGAGAACACGCCCTCATTGGGCCGGTCCTGATCGGGCAGGAACTTGCCGAGCGCGTCGGTGTACTCCATCGCCGGGGTTTCCACCGGCTCGAAGCCATAGCGCTCATAGACTTCGCGGATTTTCTCGACCATCGCGCGGGTCGCCGCGATCTCGGCGGGACCGCGATCGGCGAGCCCGCGCGGCAGGCGGGCGCGTAGTTTTTGGGGTTTCTTGGGTTTCTCAGCCATCGGCGGCGTTGGTACCAGCGCCGGCGCGATGCGGCAACCCGGTTCGATGTACCGCCGCAGCCCCTCATGCCTTTGGCTACTCCATCCGCGCACGCATAACGTCGGCTTCTTCTTTCGGCATCGACTTCAGCAGCACTTTGATGGTCTCTCCGCCGACGACCTTTTCATTCCGCATGAACATCCAGTCGGAAATATTGATCTGTTTGAATTCAACCTGATCGCCGACGTTCTTGCCTAGCAGATCACTCGGCTCATTGGCGAACCGGCCGGAACAATTGCCGTCCGAAAGCTTCCTCACGTCGCTCACCCAGACATGCTCGACCTCGGCACCAACGTCAAAACGAACTTTCAGGGCGTGTCCTGTCTCTGTCGGCTTCGGCGCCTCGCAGGAAGCCCAGAACGTCGGAAGCGTGTCGCGGGCATGAGCAATCGCAGCGTTCATCTCGGCATCAGCCGCGCGGACACCAACGATTGGCGGATCATCCCCCGTCAGAAATTTAGCCATACCATCACGCCAAAGTTGCAAGACTAGAGCAGTCGTAATTCATCCTCTGACGCTATTCAATACAGCCAGCTACACGAGCGTCCGAATCCAGTTGTGCGGGTCATCGGCGCGACCGTACTGGATATCGACGAGCTTCTTGCGAAAGCCCATAGCGACAGGGCCGGCGGCACCACCGCTGATCAGGAAATCACCGCTGGCGGAACACACCTTGCCGATCGGCGAGATGACGGCCGCCGTAGTTACTTCCCTTCTCCCCTTGTGGGAGAAGGGAAAAGAGCGCCGCCCCTTACGCCGCCACAGCCCTCCCCTTTTTCGGCTGCACCTCAGCGCTGTAGTCCGCCATCAACTGCTCGGAAATGGCGCCGGGCTTGAATTTCCACTGCGCGATTTCCGACACCGGCGTCACTTCGGCAGCGGTGCCGGTGATGAAGCATTCGCTGAACCCGTCAAGTTCCTCCGGCAGGATGCGGCGCTCGATCACCTCGATACCCCTGCGCTTTGCGAGATCGATCGCAGTCGCGCGAGTGATGCCGGCCAGGAAGCAATCGGCGATCGGGGTGTGGATTTTACCGTCCTTGATGAAGAAGATATTGGCCCCGGTGCATTCGGCAACGCGACCCTGCCAATCCAGCATCATCGCGTCGGCATAGCCCGCGCGCTCGGCCCGGTGCTTGGAGATGGTGCAGATCATGTAAAGGCCGGCGGCCTTGGCCATCGCGGGAATCGTCAGCGGGTCCGGCCGGCGATAGTCGGCCAAGCCAATGCGGATTCCCTTCAGCTTTTCGGCCGGATCGAAATAGCTCGGCCATTGCCAGGCCGCGACCGCCAGATGGATGGTGTTGGTCTGCGCCGCCACGCCCATCATCTCCGATCCGCGCCAGGCAATGGGACGGACATAGGCGTCCGGCAGCTTGTTGGTGTCGATCACAAGCTGCTTGGCGGCATCGATCTCGGCCGCCGAATAAGGGATCTCGAAATCGAGAATTTGCGCCGATCGCTTCAGCCGCTCGGAATGCTCCAGGCTCTTGAAGACGGTGCCGCCATAGGCACGCTCGCCCTCGAATACCGCGCTGGCGTAATGCAGCCCATGGGTCAGCACATGGACGTTGGCATCGGCCCACGGCACCAGTTTGCCGTCGTACCAGATGACGCCATCGATCTTATCGAACGAAACTCCCATGGGCTCTCTCCCGGATTGACGCTTTACGCGCCCCACGCCGTGGCGCTGTTGGTTCAGGACTGGGCCCTCGCCTGATGGGTCCCGAGGACCCGCTTTTGTGGAAGGCGGAAGTCCAGTATGTTTGCCGAGATGCTGCTCGACAGTTGCACAGTTGATTTGCGGCCCTTGCCGCCGGTTCAGGGCTTTCTCACCCCGTTTGGAACATCGCCACGGCTAAACGATCTAATGTTTCGTCGTGACTGGCAGTTTTGTAACATTGAACCCAAGATATGTCAACATGGCTGACATAAATTTCTCGATTCCCCCGGCTATCCCCGATTCGCGGGCTGGCGACGCGCATGCGCCGAGTCTGGCTTCGGCCGATCTGCGCTGGGACATCATCGAGCTGCTATTCTTCGCGTATCGGGATTTCGTCGGCGATGCCGACCACGAACTCGAGGTGTTCGGGTTCGGCCGCGCGCATCACCGGGTGCTGCATTTCGTGCACCGTTATCCCGGGCTGAAGGTGGCCGATCTGCTCGACGTGCTGCGGATCACCAAGCAATCCCTTGGGCGGGTGCTCAAGCAACTGCTCGACGAAGACTATATCGTGCAGAAGGCCGGCAATAACGACCGGCGGCAACGCCTGCTTTTCGCCACCGCCAAGGGTGAGGCGCTGGTCGCCAAGCTGGCGGGCCTGCAGACCGACCGGCTGAACCGGGCGCTGCGCGACATCGGACCTGAAGGCGCCGACACCGTCCGCCAGTTCCTGCGCGTGATGATCGACCGCGACGATCCCGACAAGGTGCTGGAAACGATCTTCGGGACCGGCACCGCAAAGACAAAGGAATAATCGTGGCCCAGGCTGCCATCGTCGCTCGAACGCCGCCGCGACCGGCCGATGATGCTCCGCATCTGCTGCTGGTCGATGACGATCGCCGTATCCGCGATCTGTTGTCGCGCTTTCTGTGCGGCGAGGGCTACCGCGTCACGACAGCGATGAGCGCGAGCGACGCCCGCGCCAAGCTGCTCGGCCTGCATTTCGACCTGTTGATACTCGACGTGATGATGCCCGGCGAAACCGGATTCGATCTGGCGCGCTTCATCCGCACCTCCTCGTCGGTGCCGATCGTGATGCTGACCGCGCGCCATGAGGCCGAAAGCCGGATCGAAGGCCTGCAGATCGGCGCCGATGATTATGTCGCCAAGCCGTTCGAGCCGCGCGAACTGGTGCTGCGGATCGGCAATATTCTCAAACGAAGTGCGCCGCCGCCGGTGGAGACGCTGGAGCAGACCGCATTCGGCCCCTACGTCTATCATCTGGAACGCGGCGAATTGCGCCAGGGCGAAGAGACCATCCATCTCACCGACCGCGAACGCGACATGCTGCGCGTGCTGGCACTGGCGCGGGGCGAGACCGTACCGCGCAGCGCGCTGACCGGCGACGGCACCGTCAACGAGCGCGCGGTCGATGTGCAGATCAACCGCCTGCGGCGCAAGATCGAGCGCGATCCCGCCAATCCGCTGTTCCTGCAGGCGGTGCGCGGCATCGGCTATCGCCTGGTCGCGTCGCCCTGAGATGTAACCCGTAGAGTATCCCCGAACGATGAGCACGCTCGACACCGGCCTCACGTTGATCCGCACCGCCTCGCGGCGCGTCTCCGCGGCCAATGGCTGGATGGGCAACGCGTTCAAGAGCTGGATGCCGACCGGGCTCTATGCCCGCGCGCTGCTGATCATGATCGTGCCGATGGTGGTGCTGCAATCGGTGGTGGCGTTCGTGTTCATGGAGCGGCACTGGAACACGGTGACGCGGCATCTGTCCGCGGCTGTCGTGCAGGACATCGCTGGTCTTATTGACGTCTACAAGGGCTATCCGCAGGACAAGGACCACGCGCTGCTGCGGCGCATCGCCCAGCAACGGCTCGGGCTGGTGGTTGATTTTCTGAGCGTCAGCGACATGCCACCGCCGGGCCCAAAACCGTTTTTCTCGCTGCTCGACCAGACGCTCTCGGTCCAACTCGGCCGGCAAATTGCAAAACCGTTCTGGATCGATACCGTCGGCCGCTCTAATCTCGTCGAAATCCGCATCCAGCTCGATGATGCCGTGATGCGCATCTTCGCCCAGCGCAGCGCGGCCTATGCTTCCAACTCCGAGATCTTCCTGTTCTGGATGGTGGGGACGTCCTCGATCCTGTTGATCGTCGCGGTGTTGTTCCTGCGCAACCAGATCAAGCCGATCCTGCGTCTTGCGGACGCGGCCGAGAGTTTCGGCAAGGGTCGCGAGGCGCCTAACTTCCGCCCCCGCGGCGCGCGCGAAGTGCGCCGGGCAGCGGGGGCGTTCCTCGAAATGAAAGCGCGCATCGAGCGTTCGATCGAACAGCGCACCGCGATGCTGGCCGGCGTGTCGCACGATCTGCGCACCATCCTGACCCGCTTCAAGCTGGAGCTGGCGCTGATCGGCGACAGTCCGGAAATCGACGGCATGCGAAAAGATGTCGACGAGATGGCCGGGATGCTCGAGGCATATCTGGCTTTCGCGCGCGGCGACGGAGGCGAGCAGGCGCAGCCGACCGACATGACGCTGGCGCTCGAGGAACTCCGCAGCGACGCCGAACGCAACGGCCATACCGCGACCGTGTCGTTCCACGGCCTGCCGGTCGTGACGGTGAAGCCGGCCTCGTTCAAGCGCTGCCTCGGCAATCTCGTGTCCAACGCGGCGCGGCACGCCAATGCGATTTCAATCACCGGCCACCGCGACCACCGCTATCTGACGGTGACCATCGATGATGACGGGCCGGGCATTCCGCCCGACATGCGCGAGGAAGTGTTCAAGCCGTTCCTGCGGCTGGACGACGCCCGCAACCAGGACGAAGGCGGCACCGGGCTTGGGCTGGCGATCGCCCGCGACATCGCGCGCACGCATGGCGGCGACATCACGCTTGGCGACAGCCCGATGGGAGGTCTGCGCGCTTCGGTGAGAGTGCCGGTGTAAGACAGTTGTGATCGAGATATCTCGCCGAAGACGGTATGTCCCCCTCTCCCGCTTGCGGGGGGAGGGCCGGGGTAGGGGTGTCGCAACATAACTCCTGCCAGAGCCCGCGGAGAGATTTCCCCACCCGCCGCAAGCGGGAGAGGTTCAACCAGCCATTACTTCGGCAACAAGCCCTTCAGCTTTTCGGCGTCCTTGATATTCAGCTTGAAACCGCCGGGCATCACGATGTCGCCGGGCTTCTGGTCGGGCTTGCAGGCGCCCAGATATTTCGCCTCGATCGCCATCGTCACATCGTGCAGGCCGGCGCGGCCGCGGTCGCTATGCGTGGTGGTCTTGACGGTGTAGGCGGAATTGAAATCGCCGGTGATATCGGAATGCGATGTCATCGCGGCGCCGCCGACGCTGCACACGGAATCGGTGGCGTAACCGGTCGCGGTCTGCAGGACGTCGTTCTTGGAACAGATTTCCTTCGACAGCGGCGAGAACGCGGTGCTCATCTGCTTGTCGGTGGTCTCATCGGTGCAGTGCTGCATTGTCATCTCGGGCAGCGGCGAGCCGGTTCGCACCACCTTCATTTCCCACAGGCCCGCTTTGCGAATCGGCAACTCCGCCGCGCGCGTGCCGGGGACCGCCGCCATCAACAGACAAGCCCCGAGACAAAACGAAAGAATCCGTCGCGTCATGCTTCGCGCTCCCGATGCATGTATCCGTCGAAGAGAGTGACCCGGCTCAGAGCCTTATCGGTTCTGATTGAATCAGAACCGGGCTCTAATCTTTTGTTTTGACGCGTTTTCTTCACGCGAACCGGTATCCACTTCGCTCGAAAACGCTCTAGTAGCGGGTGCGCAGCGGCAGCTCGCGGGCGCCATACGGTACCCAACGGCAGGCAAAGGAAACGTAGCCGCCATAATGCGGCTCCACGGCCAGGAATTTCGCCACCTTGCCGTAGGAGGCGCAGTGATCGACCGCGAGTTGGCGGGCATCCGTCTCCCTGGCCAGCGGATAGGCGATAATGCCGCCGGTATCATTGCCCTTGAACGGCGGCACCCAATCGGCCTGTGCCGGCGCACCGACCAGCATTCCGCACACAGCAACCAGGCACGCGGCCCCAATCATTCGCATCGCAGACTCCATTTCGCTGGGCGTACCTTAGAGCGCATCGATTGCCGTGAAAAGAACGCCGGAGGGTTTGGCATCGACTTATTGGCAGGTGTTGCCGCGTTGCACTTGACCTCGGCGGGGCTTCACGGCACGGTCAAAACACTGGATCATCCACCGGATTTCCCATGCGCGCGCTCATCACATCTTTGAGAAAACCCGCCTCCTTTAGAAAAACAGGCTTGTTTAGAAAAGCAGGCTTGGGCGCCGCACTCGGCGTCCTGCTCGGTCTGTTTGCTTTTGGCCAGACGGCACAAGCGGCCAATCCGCTCGAATTGAACTTCTGGCTGTCGGGTCCGCGCTATGACGGACGTGTAGCACCTTGCGAGACCGCGCTCGGGTCGATCACTTCGCAGTTTCAGGAAAAAGAGAGCACTTTCTGGAATTCCGCGCTGAAGATTACGGGCTACGGCCGGATCCATGAAACTGCATTCCGGCCTTGGCAGTCCGACAACATTCCGCGCCGTTACTGTAGCGGTGACGTCATGCTGAGCGACGGCAAACTGCGCACCGTCCACTACTCGATCATCGAGGATGGTGGCTTTGCCGGGTACGGCCAGGGCGTGGAATGGTGTGTCACCGGCCTTGATCGCAACTGGGCCTATAATCCCGGCTGCCGGGCTGCCCGCCCCTGATTTAAGGGCCAGAATTTTCTCAATTTCCTTTCGAGGGCTTGCCGCGGTTAGCCCTCTTTTCTTTTGTTCTTGAAATGTTCCGATCGCCTGCTAGGCTCCCCTGCTAGCTTTTCGGGTGGTCTGGTAGAGGGGCGTTGCCATGTTTCATTTTCTGTCTGGATCGATTGCGCGGATTTTTATCAGCTTCGCCTTCGTGGCGCTGGTTGCCGGCGGGACGGCATCGGCACAGGATAGCCGGCAGAATACGCCCGGCGAGTTCGACTTCTACGTGCTGTCCCTGTCGTGGTCGCCCTCCTTCTGCGAGGAGGCCTCGGAACGCGGCAACGAGCGGCGCGCCGGCGCCCAATGCGGCGGGCGGCCGTTCTCCTTTGTGGTCCATGGCCTGTGGCCGCAATATGAGCGCGGCTTTCCCGAATATTGCGACCGGGATTCCTTCCTGGACCGCAATATCATGACCTCGATGCTCGATCTGATGCCGGCGCCCGGCCTGATCTTCAACGAGTGGAAAAAGCACGGCACCTGCTCCGGTCTGGGCCCCCGGCCCTATTTCGAAACCATCCGCAAGGCGCGCGCCGGGGTGAAAATCCCCGCCGAATTCCTCAATCTGTCCGATCCGAAGACGGTGGCGCCGTCCGACGTCGAGGACGCCTTCATCAAGGTCAATCCCGGGCTCAGCAACGCGGCGATCTCGATCACCTGCAACCGCAACCGGCTCAGCGAAGTCCGGATTTGTCTCAGCAAGGATCTCCAGTTCCGCGCCTGCGAGGAACTCGATCGCCGCGGCTGCCGCCGCGATCAGGTCACGATGCCGCCGGTGCGCGGGGGGTGACGATACGTTCCCCGGATGCTGCGCAGCGCGTCGCACTTGCGACGTGGTGCGCCGCTGATCCGGGGTCCATAGGCTCTCACGACTAATCTCTCACGACCATCGTGGGTCCCGGCTCGGCGGAGCAGCGCGAAAAGCGCTGCACCGCTTCCGGGACACGTAGATCAGAGTTTCTTTGCTCCATAGTCCGCGGTGGCGTACTGCTGGCCCCATGAACTATCGCCACGCCTTTCATGCCGGTAACTTTGCCGACGTCATCAAGCACATCGTGCTGGTGCGGATTCTGACCTATTTGCAGGAAAAGCAGACGCCGCTTCGGGTCATCGACACCCATGCCGGCGCCGGGCTCTACGACCTCACCGGCGAGGAGGCGCAGCGCAGCGGCGAATGGCTCACCGGCATCGCGCGGATCATGCAGGCGCGGTTTTCCGAAACGACGTTGCCGCTGGTCCTGCCCTATCTCGACATCATCAGGGCCTTCAACCCGCAGCGCGACCTCCAAGCCTATCCGGGATCGCCGCTGATCGCCCGTGCGCTGCTGCGGCCGCAGGATCGCCTGACGGCCTGCGAAGTCGAGCCCAAGGCGCGCAAGCAACTGATCGAGGCGTTGCGCCGCGACACCCAGGCGCGGGTCGTCGACCTCGACGGCTGGACGGCGTTGCCGGCCTTCGTGCCGCCCAAGGAGCGTCGCGGCCTGGTCCTGATCGATCCGCCCTATGAGCAGAAGAACGAGTTCGAGCGGCTGGCCGAGGGTTTCACGGAAGCTTTCACGAAATGGCCGACCGGCAGTTACCTGATGTGGTACCCGGTCAAAAGCCGGCGCGCCACCGACACCCTGGCGCGGCATGTCGCGCAGATTGTGGAAAATGCCGCGACACCCGGAAAGGCATTACGTCTGGAATTCAGCGTCGCGCCGCAAACCGCCGATGCCGGTCTCGTTTCGGCAGGCCTGTTGATCGTCAATCCGCCATGGACACTGGCGGGCGAACTCAAGGCGATCCTTCCCGAACTTGAAAAGCCGCTCGGCCTGGGCGGCGCCGGCCGGTTCAGGCTGGAGACGCCCAAACCTTAGAGCCTTATCGGTTCTGATTGAATCAGAACCGGGCTCTAATCTTTTGTTTTGACGCGTTTTCTTCACGCGAACCGGTATCACGGAGCCTGTCATCGGGCGCGCATTCGCGCGACCCGTCGGCTCGAAAACGCTCTGGTCAGGCCGACTGCGAAAAGTCCGATAGGCAATCCGCCGGAATCCGTATTATGCTCAAGGCCATTGGATCGGCTTTACGTTCCGCTTCCGCGAATGGTAGCGGCGGAGTGACAAGGCCACAAATTTTTTTCAAGGCGGATCATCGCTAACGATCCGCTCAGATGGCCAAGCTTTCCGGCGGCGTAAGTCCGGTCCGGCCGATACGCGGGGGGCGTAGCGGCGGAGCAATGCGGGGGAGGAGTTTCCCGATGGCCATGACTGGGACGGTCAAGTTCTTCAACGGAGAACGAGGCTACGGCTTCATCAAGCCGGATGACGGCGGTCGCGATGTATTCGTTCACATCACCGCCGTGGAGCGGGCCGGATTGAAGGATCTGACCGAAGGACAGCGCATCACATTCGAGGTCGAACCGGACAAGAAGGGCAAGGGACCCAAGGCGGTCAATCTCGTGATTTCGTAGCGCCGCTTCCATTTCAACGTCATGCCCGGGCTTGTCCCGGGCATCCACGTCTTTCTTTCTATGTGTAACGAAGACGTGGATGGCCGGGACAAGCCCGGCCATGACGGAGCCCTTGCTAAAGGGACAAAAAAATCCCGGCCGCATCGCGGCCGGGAGGTTGAGGTCGTGATTTTCTTGTTGCTATCAGAAGTGATAATTCACGCCGGCGCGGACCAGACCGAACTGGGAGCCGTTTGAGGCGCCGGTGATGGTGGTGAAATTGCTGTCGTTTAGATCGACATAGAGATATTCGATCTTCGCGCTCCAGCCCTGGCCGAGGCCGACTTCGGCGCCGACGCCCAGGGTCCAGCCGACATTGGTGTGGGTTTCCGTCAGGCCGAAGGTCTGGCCGCGCAATTCACCGAATGCCAGACCGCCGGTGCCGTAGAACAACACGTTGTTGAGCGCATAGCCGGCCCGGCCGCGCAGCGTGCCGAACCACGGGTTGGAGAATTTCCACGGTGCGAAAGTATCGGATGCGCCGGTCGCCTGGATATCGCCCTCGACACCGAACACCCAGGGACTGCCCGCTTGCCAATTGTAGCCGGCCTGAATGCCGCCCACGAAACCCGACGGCTTGGTCGGGTTGTTGTCGACCGTACCCCACTCGTAGCCGAGGTTGCCGCCCAAATAAGGACCGGCCCAGCTGTAGCCGTTCAGCGGCTGGTTGACGGTGTAGGGAGCGCGCGTTCCATAGGGAAGATCGGCGGCCTGCGCCGACATCGTCCACCCGGCCGCGATCAACGCCGCGGCGCCTAAAGCGATCCTGTTCATCACTCACTCTCCTCAACGCAACTGCCGTGCCCCCGTTTCGCCCGCGCAAAACACTGCGTGAGGCGAACCGGCGTGGTTACGGAATTCCACTCTTTATCGGTAAGATTTATCGAGACTTTTAAGTTAAAGGGTTGTTAAGGCCTGCCGCCGGCCGCTTCGCATTCTTAAAAAAGCGTTACCGGCACCCGCATGGCAAAAACGGCAACCATTTGACAGCGGCCGGCGTCGCCCATTATCCGGCGCGGATCGGGCTTTTGCCGCGGCCGCAACGCTGGCGATGCGCGGTGCCGGCGCTTAAGTTTGGGCTCATGGATCACGATTCTACCGACAACCCGAAAGCCTCAGTTCCGCCCAAACTACCGCCCGGTTCCGAACCGGCGCGGCCGTCTGCCGATTTGCCGCCGCAGGACGCGTCTGACGATCTCGACCCCGCGACTTCGGGCGCGGAGGAGGACGACGAGGCGCGGCTGCCGGATATTTCCGAGGAGCCCGGCGAGGCCGAGCCCGAAGCGCGGCTTGCGGTCGGCCATGCGGCGATCGAACACGCGGTACGTCACGCCCCGACCTCGCCCGGCGTCTATCGCATGCTCAATGCCGCCAACGATGTGCTTTACGTCGGCAAGGCCAAGAATGTCCGCAAGCGGCTCGGCTCCTACGCAAGGGTGACCGCGGCGCAGCCGGCACGCATCATGCGCATGATCGCGGCCACGGTAGCGGTCGAAATCATCTCGACTTCGACCGAAACCGAGGCGCTGCTGCTCGAAGCCAACCTGATCAAGCAATTGCGCCCGCGCTTCAACGTGCAACTGCGCGACGACAAATCATTTCCCTATATTCTGATCACCGGCGATCACTGGGCCCCCCAGATCCTCAAGCATCGCGGCGCGCAATCGCGGCCCGGGCGGTATTTCGGACCGTTCGCCTCGGTCGGCGCGGTCAATCGAACCATCACGGCGCTGCAGCGCGCGTTCCTGGTGCGCTCCTGCACCGACGCGTTTTTTGAAAGCCGCACCCGGCCCTGTTTGCTGTATCAAATCCGGCGCTGTTCCGGGCCCTGCACCGGCGAGGTCGATTTCCCCGGCTATACCGAACTGGTGCGCGAGGCGACCGACTTCCTGTCGGGCCGCAGCCGGCTGGTGAAGCAGGAACTCGCCGGCGAAATGGAAAAGGCCTCGGCCAATCTCGCGTTCGAGACCGCCGCCCTCTATCGCGACCGCCTTGCCGCGTTGTCCGCGGTCCAGTCGCAGCAGGGCATCAATCCGCGCACCGTCGAGGAAGCGGATGTGTTCGCGATCCATCAGGAGGGCGGCTATTCCTGCGTCGAAGTGTTTTTCTTTCGCACCGGGCAGAACTGGGGCAACCGCGCTTATTTCCCGCGTGCGGAAAAATCCTTCACGCCCGAAGAGGTGCTGGAGTCCTTCCTGACGCAGTTCTACGACGACAAGCCGCCGCCGAAACTGATCCTGCTGTCGCACGCCATCGAAGAGGCCGAATTGATGGCCAATGCGCTGTCCATCAAGGCCGGGTTCAAGGTGGAAGTCTCGACGCCGCGGCGTGGCGAAAAGAAGGAACTGGTCGCGCACGCGCTCACCAATGCGCGCGAGGCGCTCGGCCGCAAGCTCGCCGATACCGCAACCCAAAGCCGACTGCTCCAGGGCCTCGTCACCACGCTCGGGTTGCCGCATCCGCCGAAGCGGATCGAGGTCTATGACAACAGCCACATCCAGGGCACCAATGCGGTCGGCGCCATGATCGTGGCGGGGCCGGACGGCTTCATTAAAAATCAGTACCGGAAGTTCAACATCCGCTCCGAAGGCCTGACGCCGGGTGACGATTACGCGATGATGCGCGAGGTGCTGGAACGGCGCTTCAAGCGGCTGTTGGCGCCCCCAGTTGACGGCGATGCCACAAAACCCCGGCCCGACGATGATTCGTTTCCGCAATGGCCCGATCTCGTGATCATCGACGGCGGCCGCGGCCAGCTCAACGCCGTCCGGGAGACCTTTGAGGGGATGGGGCTGACGCAGGTGTCGCTGCTCGCGGTGGCCAAAGGACCGGACCGCGACGCCGGCCGCGAAACCCTGTTCATGCCGGACCGGGAGCCGCTCAAGCTTGAGCCGCGCGATCCCGTGCTATATTTCATCCAGCGGCTGCGCGACGAGGCGCATCGCTTCGTGATCGGCTCGCACCGCAAGCTGCGCAAAAAGGACATCCGCGAAGCCGGATTGCAGGAAATCCCTGGCATCGGGCCATCACGCAAACGGGCCCTGCTGCACCATTTTGGAACCCTTAAAGAGATCGAGCGGGCGTCGATCGCCGATCTCGGCAAGGTTCCGGGCGTCAGCGCCGAAAGCGCCCGCAAGATTTTCGAGTTTTTCCACGCCCAACCGGGGTAAAGATGGGCTCCGATTCATCATTGTGTCGTCGCCGACAAGCCATGTGCGGCGCAAGGTTGACCTTCATGGCTGAGCGGTATTGGTAAGACAGATGAACGTTGCAACGACCA
This sequence comes from uncultured Alphaproteobacteria bacterium, assembly GCA_963790595.1. Lineage (GTDB taxonomy): Bacteria > Pseudomonadota > Alphaproteobacteria > Rhizobiales > Xanthobacteraceae > Bradyrhizobium. Next base: position 80,142 of record CAWBPE010000025.1, read on the forward strand.
GAGGGACGACGAAGACGGCGAAAACGTCTAAAACGATGTCGCTCCCCAATATCCTGACCTACGCCCGGATCGCCGCGATCCCGGTGGTGGTCGGCTGCGTCTATGCGGAGTCCATAATGGAGGGGCCGCTGTGGCTGCGCTGGGTCGCGCTGGCGGTATTCATTGCCGCCGGGATCACCGACTATCTCGATGGCTATTATGCGCGAATCTGGGATCAGCATTCGGCGTTCGGGCGGATGCTGGATCCGATCGCCGACAAGCTATTGGTCGCCTCCTGCCTGCTGATACTGGCGGCCGACAACAGCATCCATGGCTGGACGCTGTGGGCTGCCATCGTGATCCTGTGCCGCGAAATCCTGGTATCGGGACTGCGCGAATATCTCGCAGCACTTCGGGTCAGCGTTCCCGTCACCAAGCTCGCGAAATGGAAAACCACGATCCAGCTGATCGCGATCGGCTTCCTGATCGCCGGCGAGGCGGGCGAACAGATTTTGCCGCCGACCACGATGATCGGCATCGCGCTGTTGTGGACGTCGGCGATTTTCACGATCTATACCGGCTGGGATTATTTCCGCGCCGGCATCCATCATCTCATCGAGGAGGATGAGGGATGAAGGTCAAGTATTTCGCCTGGGTGCGCGAACGGATCGGCAAGGCGGAAGAAACCATCGAGCCGCCGGCCAGCGTGCGCACGGTCGAAGACCTGATCTCGTGGCTGGCGCGTCAGGGCGAAACTTACGCCCACGCCTTCGAAACGCCGCGGGTGATCCGGGCCGCGATCGACCACGCCCATGTCAAATCGGACACCGCGATCGCCGGCGCCCGCGAGATCGCTTTCTTCCCGCCGATGACTGGCGGCTGAAGCCGGTCATGGCGATCCCCGTCACCATCCGTATCCAGGAAGCCGATTTCGACGTCGCGCGGGAAATAGCCGCGCTGACAAAAGGCCGCACCGACATCGGCGCGGCCGTGAGTTTCAGCGGCATTTGCCGCGGCAGCGAGGGCGATCAAGCGATCGCGGCGCTGACGCTCGAGCATTATGCTGGAATGGCGGAAGCCGAAATCACCCGGCATGCGCAAACCGCGCTGTCGCGCTGGCCGTTGACCGGACTCACCGTCATTCATCGCGTCGGCCGCATCGTGCCCGGCGAAAATATCGTGCTGGTGGTGACCGCATCGGCGCACCGGCAGGCGGCGTTCGAGGCCGCGGAGTTCCTGATGGATTATCTCAAGGCCAATGCGCCGTTCTGGAAGCGCGAAGAAAGCGCTGCCGGAACGAGCTGGGTCGACGCCCGCGAGCACGACGACCAAGCCGCCGCGCGCTGGAATAAATCCTGATGGCCAAACGCGCGAAACCGGCGGCCAAACGCGGCCTTGCCGTGCCTAAAGCCCCGAAAGTCGCCCCCGGCGAATTGCACACGCTGCTTGATTTCGTGCGTTACGCCGTGAGCCGCTTCATCGAAGCCAAACTCGTATTCGCCCACGGCACCACCGATCCGGTCGCCGAAGCGGCTTTTCTGGTGTGCGAAACCCTGCATCTTCATCCCGACCAATTCGAGACCTTTGCGACCGCGCGGGTCACGGCCGCCGAAGCCGAACAGATTCTCGACGTGATCGCGCGCCGCGTCACGACGCGAAAACCTGCCGCCTATCTCGTCAACAAGATCTACATGCGCGGCCTGCCGTTTTATGTCGATGAGCGCGTGATCGTGCCGCGCTCCTTCATCGGTGAGTTATTGGACTCTCATTTCAACGCAAGCGACGAGGACAACAATTCGCTGATCGACGATCCCGGTTCGGTGCAAAATGTGCTTGATCTGTGCACCGGCTCGGGCTGCCTTGCGATTCTCGCCGCGCAGGCGTTCCCGCAGGCGCAGATCGACGCTGTGGACATTTCCAAAGACGCGCTCGATGTCGCCGCGCGCAATGTTGCCGAATATGGGCTTGAAGACCGAGTGACGCTGCACCGCGGCGACCTGTTTCGTCCGTTCGGCGACAGACGCTACGACCTGATCATTTCCAACCCGCCCTATGTCGATGCGCAGGGGATGGCGGACCTGCCGCGCGAATGCCGCGCCGAGCCGAAGCTCGCCTTCGACGGCGGCGCCGACGGGATCGATATCGTCAAGCGCATTCTGGAGCAGGCCAAACAGCACCTGACGCCGCAAGGCGGGTTGTTATGCGAGATCGGCCGCTGCCGGCCCGCGCTTGAGGCGGCCTATCCACAGGCCGATTTTCTCTGGCTTGAGACCGAGGACTCCGACGGCGAAGTGTTCTGGATCGGTGCCGGCAGTCTGTGAATTAGCCTCCGCCAGACCGTCATGGGTTCCATGCGCGTTGATATGTGTCCGGTACCGGAATTAGCCGCATGTCCCGGCGATAACCGTGTTAACAACGTCCAACCCCAACCGAGGACGTCCTCCGGGGGCTAGGTGATGGATGGCCGGCCCGACTGTTCCTGAAGAGTTTCTCAAGGCCGAAAATATCGGCCTGCGCATGCTGCTGGAGCAGGCGAGTATCGATGCGAGGGCGTTGCTGGCGCAGGCCGGGCTCGACGCCGCGGAGCGTGAAACCGCCGACAAACTGCAGAAGCTCATTCTGGAAGAGCTGCACCATCGTATCAAAAATACCCTGGCAACGGTCAGCGCCATCGCCTCGCAAAGCCTGCGCACTGCCACCAGCATCGAGCAGGGCCAGCAGGCGATCGAAAGCCGGTTGCTGGCGCTGGGCCGCGCCCATGACATGTTGCTGCAGGTGCAATGGTCGAGCGCCAGTCTGGCGCGCATCGTTGCGGGCGCGACAGAGCCTTACGACAGCCAAAGCGAGGGGAAATTCTCGATCCAGGGCACTGACATCCGGATTACCTCCGGCGCAGTGATCGCTTTGGCGATGACGTTCAACGAACTCTGCACCAACACCACGAAATTTGGCGCGCTGTCGATGCCGTCAGGACGCATCGAAATCAGCTGGACCGTCGACGATGACAAGCAGCGGTTACACCTGATCTGGACCGAAACAGGCGGCCCGGTGGTCCATGCCCCGACCCGCCGCAGTTTCGGAACCCGGATGATCGAAACCCTCGGCACCCAATTGAAGGGCACGGTCGAGCTGACCTACGACCCCGGCGGCTTCGTCTATGCCCTGGATGTCCCCCTCAGCTCCTTAAAACCGACGGATTGAGCTGAAATAACGGCCGGGTTTCCGTCGCGGGATGAAGCTGCTAGCCTGCGCAAAAGCCGCCACGTCCCAAAACTTGAAGAGGCCACCATGCTGGACAAGAGCCCGACCCCCGCCGCCGTCAATGTGCCGAACGACCTTGCCGCGCATTGGATGCCGTTTACCGCCAACCGGGCCTTCAAGAAGGCGCCCAGGTTGCTGGCCGGCGCCAAAGGCATGCATTATTTTACCGTCGATGGCCGCAAGATCATCGATGCCGCCGCCGGCATGTGGTGCTGCAATGCCGGCCATGGCCGCACCCAGATTTCGTCGGCGATCGCCAAGCAGGCCGAAGCGCTGGATTACGCGCCGCCGTTCCAGTTCGGCATTCCCCAAGCCTTTGAACTCGCCAGCCGGATCGCCGATCTCGCGCCCGCCGGGCTCGACCATGTATTCTTCTGCAATTCCGGATCGGAGGCCGCCGACACCGCGCTCAAGATCGCGCTGGCTTTTCACCAGATTCAGGGCCAGGGCACCCGCACGCGGCTGATCGGCCGCGAGCGCGGCTATCACGGCGTCGGCTTCGGCGGGACTTCCGTGGGCGGCATCGTCAACAACCGCAAGATGTTCGGAACGCTGCTGGCCGGCGTCGATCATCTGCCCCACACCTATGACCGCGACAAGCAGGCGTTCAGCAAGGGCGAGCCGGAATATGGCGCGCATTTCGCCGACGAACTGGAGCGCATGGTCAATTTGCATGGCGCCTCCACCATCGCGGCCGTGATCGTCGAGCCGATGGCCGGATCGACCGGCGTGCTGCCGGCACCGAAGGGCTATCTCAAGCGGCTGCGCGAGATCACCCAGAAGCACGGCATTCTCCTGATTTTCGACGAGGTCATCACCGGCTACGGCCGGCTCGGCTATGCCTTCGCCGCGGAGCGTTACGGCGTGCTGCCGGACATGATCACCTTCGCCAAGGGCATCACCAACGGCGCGGCCCCGATGGGCGGCGTGATCGTGCGCGACACTATCCATGACGCCTTCATGAGCGGCCCGGAACATGTCGTCGAGCTGACCCATGGCTATACCTATTCGGCGCATCCGCTGGCCTGCGCCGCGGCTCTCGCCACCCTCGACATCTACCGCGACGAAAAGCTGTTCGAGCGGGCGCTGGCGCTCGAATCCAAATTTGCCGACGCCGTGATGTCGCTGAAGGGCGAGCCGAACGTGGTGGACATCCGCACCATTGGACTGACGGCCGGCATCGACCTCGCCTCGCGCCCGGACCTGCCGGGCAAGCGCGGTTTTGACGGCCTGAACAGTGCCTTCCACGACAACGACCTGATGCTGCGCGTCGCCGGCGATACCCTGGCGCTGACCCCACCTTTGATCGTCAGCGAGGACGAGATCGGCGAGATCATCGAAAAGGTCGCCAAGGTGATCCGCGCGGTCGCCTGACGCGGTTTTGACGCAGTTTCCTTGCCTCTCCCCGGCGGCGGGGAGCGGCAGGTAATCGCAACCGGTTCCCGGCGGACGTAAAAAGAAGAACAATCGTCCGCCGAATCAGCGATGGTGCTAGCATCGGAGGCCATGCGCACCGGCTGCGATCGCAAGCACCGGTTCTGGAGGGGACGTTTGCGTTAAATGATCCGCATTTCCACGATTTTCATCGCCATTTGCATGGTGCTGGTCGCAGCATCGCTCGGCCTCGTGCTATATTCCATGGCCGGCATCAGCGCCTCGGAATCCGCGATCGTCGCGCTCACCGCCCTGACTTTCCTGATCCTCTATAACGCCGTGTCGATGCGGTTGCGCGACCGTACCGATGTCGGCAGCCAGATTTCGGATTTGTCGCGCGGCACCGCCGATCTGGCGCGTCAGGTCGCCGAATTCGGCCGCCGGCTTGCTGCGGTCGAAGGCCGGGTGGTATCGGCCAATTCCGCCGGCGCGGACCGCATTCAGGCCGTGGTCGGCGAGATCAACGAACTCGGCACCTTGGTGAAGCAACTCGCCGCCTCCGTCGCCAGCCATGACGACATGCTGACCGCGGGCGTGGCGGCGCTGGCGCCCGTGATCAAACCGGACAATGCCGCGCCAAACCCTACGGAACAGCTGAAGGATGATGAACCGCCGAAGGGCGCGTCTTTGTCAGCGGAGAATTCGGGCATCACGGCCGCTCCAATAGCGCCGGCTGCTACCGTCGAAAAACTCGCTTCTCCCCGCAGCGAGGCACAAATCCTCGCCGTGGTGAAAGCGGCCGTCGAAGAGAACCGGCTCGATATTTACCTGCAGCCGATGGTGACGCTGCCGCAGCGCAAGGTGCGCTTCTATGAAGCCGTGACGCGGCTGCGCGACGACAAGGACGAGATCATCACCGCCGACCATTTTGTCGGCATCGCGGAAGCCGCCGGATTGATCGGACGGATCGATCACATGGTGATGCTGCGATGCGTGCAGGTGCTGCGCCGGCTGATGGTGCGCAACAAGGATGTCGGCGTGTTCTGCAACGTCGCCGCGGCGACGCTCGCCAATCCCGCCACCTTCGCGCAATGTCTGGATTTCCTTGAAGCCAATCGCGCCCTGGCGCCCTCCTTCGTGCTCGAATTCAAACAGGCGACGTTTCGTGCGCTGGGTCCGACCGAAACCGAACATCTCGCCGCACTCGCGCAGCGCGGCTATCGTTTCTCGATCGATCACGTCACGGATTTGCGGATCGAGCCGCGCGAACTGGCCGACCGCGGCGTCCGCTACATCAAGGTGCCCGCCGCGCTGCTGCTCGATCCCCGGCAAAGCTCGACCTCGGATATTCATCCCTCGGACCTTTCGGACCTGCTGGGGCGTTTTGGCATCGACCTGATCGCCGAGCGGATCGAAGGCGAGCGCGCCGTGGTCGATCTGCTCGATTTTGACGTCCGGTTCGGACAGGGATTTCTGTTCGCCCCGCCCCGGCCGTTGCGGCCCGAGGGCGCATCTGCTACCGGCGGTGCGTCTGCGAACAAGGCGCAAGAATCCAATGGCGCATCCAATGGCCTCTCCAACAGCCTCGGCAAGACCGAATCTCCGGCCGTCGAACCACCACGGACGGCGACCGGCAATGCCGCTCTGGCGCGACGCGTCGGCGGCCCCGGCTAACCGAACCCGATCATGCACGGCTGATCGGCAAGCCACATCATGACGACATTGCGATTTGCCGAGCGGCTGCGCGACCTCGTCGGCAACACCGATGTCGTGCTCAGCGACATCTGGGGCGTCGTGCATAACGGCCTGGTGGCGTTTCCCGAGGCCTGCGAAGCGCTGCATACGTTTCGCGCGCAGGGCGGCACGGTCATCCTGATCACCAACGCACCGCGCCCGGCGGACTCCGTGCAGCGGCAGTTGCGCAAGCTTGGCGTCGCGGACGGCACCTACGACGCCATCGTCAGTTCGGGCGACCTGACCCGGCATTTCATCGCCGGTCATCCCGGCCAGAAAGTGTTCTGGGTCGGCCCGGAACGCGACAGTTCGATCCATCGCGGACTTGATGTGGTGCATACAACGCTGGAACAGGCCGACTACATCATCTGCACGGGCCTGTTCGACGACGAAACCGAATCCGCCGAAAACTACCGGGACATGCTGCTGCAGGCGCGCGAGCGCAAGCTCACGCTGATCTGCGCCAATCCCGACATCGTGGTCGAACGCGGCGACCGGCTGATCTATTGCGCCGGCGCCGTCGCCGAACTCTATCGCGAACTCGGCGGCGAGGTAATCTTCTACGGCAAGCCGCACCGGCCGATCTATGAACGCGCCATCGAGCTCGCGACCGGGCGCCGCGGCCATGCGACGCCGCTTGAACGCGTTCTGGCGATCGGGGATTCCGTGCGAACGGATCTCGCCGGCGCGCACGCTTTCGGGATCGATTGCCTGTTCGTGACCCGCGGCATCCACGCCGAGGAGTTCGAGGGCATCGACCAGCTCGACCCGGCCTCGGTCAAGGAATTGTTCGGCCACCCGCCCCGCGCGCTGACCCGGGAATTGCGCTGGTAAAGCGTTTTCGAGCGAAAGCCTGCCCCGGACTTGATCCGGGGTGGGTACTGGTTCGCGTTAAGAAAACGCGTCAAAAAGAATCTGGCTTAAATTTTCCGGCGGGGGCGTTGAACCGTCTGAAAGCCGGCCCCACCAATGTGACATGAAACGTGCGATCATCACCGTCATCATGTTGTTCGGCACCGTGCTGACCGCGCAAGCCGCGAACACCGCAACGACCTATGCTTTCAAGGACATCGCCCAGCCCAACGGCCAGGCTCGGCATGTCAATGAGGAACGGGCCGACGCGCTGGCCTGCGGGGTCACCAAAGACGGGACAGTCCACAACACCCAGGCGCTGATAAAATGCATGCTGGCGCGCGGCTGGGCGGTCAAGGAAATCACCCGGGAAGCACAATCGAACCCCATGTCGTGGGGCACTCCGACCTCGGATACGCCGGGGATCGACGCCGATAAGGCGGTGCAGGATCAGATTGACGCGGACAGAGAGTCGGGGACCAAGGACCCCACCTCCCCGGTCAGCGCCGCGCAGATAGCTCAATGAAATCTGAGAGCGTTTTCGAGCGAAGTGGATACCGGTTCGCATAGCAATCAAGTTTACGCAGATTGCGTAGACTTATCTGCGGTAGAAAACGCGTCAAAACAAAAGGGGCCGGAAGTGACCGAGCTTTACGCGCTCGCCATATCCGGGAACACCGCCTCGATCTTGGTCTTCAGCGTCGCGGCATTGAACGGTTTGACGATGTAATTGTTCACGCCGGCCTTCTTGGCGGCGATCACGTTCTCGGTCTTGGATTCCGCCGTGATCATGATGAACGGCGTGGTGGCGAGATTGGGGTCGGCGCGGACTTCGCGGAGCAGGTCGTAGCCGGTCATCGGCTCCATGTTCCAGTCGGAGATCACCAGGCCATATTTCTTGCCGCGCATCTTGTTCAGCGCCGCCGATCCGTCGCTGGCATCGTCGATGTTTTCGAAGCCAAGCTGCTTGAGCAGATTTCTGATGATGCGAATCATGGTGTTGTAGTCATCCACCACCAGAACCGACATCGACAAATCAACCGCCATCTTGGATCCCCCGCACGACACGCAACGCGCAAAAATCATTAATTCGCCCGCAAGGGCGACATCCCCGCGGTCCGCCTGAATTACTAGCATCAGCCGTTAAACAGCCCGTTAATCGGCCCCCGCCAAGTGTGCCAAATCGTGTGCCAAATCGGGCCCGGCTTGACTTCGCGGGCAGCCCCAAGCCAACGTCAAGCCACGGTCAGATCACGGTCGAGGCACCGTCAAATCGCCGTCCCGCCGCACCCGATCGAGTTGAAGAACCGTTGAAATGACGTCTGATTTCCTGGTTATCCGCGATACCACCCCCGCCTCCGCGATCCCCAACGGGACGGTCGTGGCGATGGGTAATTTCGACGGCGTCCACCTCGGCCACCGCGCCGTGATCGAGGCCGCGCTGCAGATGGGGCGGGCGCATGGCCGCCCTGCGCTGGCCGTGACCTTCGAGCCCCATCCGCGCAGCTTTTTCAGCCCCAATACCCCCCAATTCCGGCTCACTGACGAGGTCGGAAAATTGCGGCTATTGGCCGGCACCGGGCTCGCGGGCGCGGTCATCATGACGTTCGACAAGAATCGCGCCGGGACCACTGCGCAACATTTCATTCACCATGATCTCATCGAGCGACTCGGGATCAGCGGCATCGCCGTCGGCTATGACTTCCATTTCGGCAAAGGTCGCGTCGGCTCGCCGAGCCTCTTGGTCAGCGAAGCGCCCCGGCTTGGCATCGAGGTCGATGTCCAGGCCCATATCGACATTGCGGAACGGCCGGTCTCCTCCAGCGCGATCCGCATGGCGCTCGCGGAGGGCCAGATCGAGGATGCCACCGCGATGCTGGGCGGCCCCTGGTTCGTGAACGGCGAGGTGATCCACGGCGAGAAGCGCGGCCGCGACCTCGGCTATCCCACCGCCAATATCCGTCTCGACAAGAATTGCGGGCTCAAGCACGGCATCTATGCGGTGCGGGTCGGCCGGGGTTCGGAACGTTTTGACGGCGTCGTCAGTTTCGGCCGCCGCCCGACCTTCGACAATGGCGCGCCGCTGCTGGAAGTCTTCCTGTTCGACTTCAAGGGCGATCTCTACGGCGTCAGGCTGGATATCGCCTTCATCGGCTTCATCCGCGACGAATTGAAGTTCGACGGCATCGATGCGCTGATCCGCCAGATGGACGAAGACAGCGCCCGCGCCCGCGCCATGTTGGCCGCCGAACCCGATGCCTTCCCGAAATTGGGCGATATTGCCTCGCCGGCTTAAGGATCAGGCCCGCGAATGGCCGCGGGAGGCCCTTAAACCGGCCTCTTACAGGCCTCGGGGCTTTGCGATCCAGCCCCCGGCTGCTATGGAAGCGGCATGTTTGCACGGCGCATCATCAGCATTAGCGGCCCGGCTTCCGCCTGAGTTTCGGCTCAGCGCAAGACCGGGACCTCCCTAATTCATCCGCGATCGATCGCGTTCAGCGCCCCTTGAGCCAAACCAGAGAATTCATGTCCGAAAAGCCGCAAAAGTCCGACGCATCAGACTATTCCAAAACTCTTTATTTGCCGCAGACGGAATTCCCGATGCGCGCTGGATTGCCGGCAGCGCGAGCCGGAAATCCTCAAGCGCTGGAACGAGATCGGCCTCTACGGCAAATTGCGCGAGGCCGCCGCCGGCCGCGCCAAATTCGTGCTGCATGACGGCCCGCCTTATGCCAACGGCAACATCCATATCGGTCACTCCCTCAACAAGATCCTCAAGGATGTGGTGACCAAGAGCCAGCAGATGCTCGGCTTCGATTCCAATTACGTGCCGGGCTGGGACTGCCACGGCCTGCCGATCGAATGGAAGATCGAGGAAGAGAATTATCGCTCCAAGGGCAAGCAGAAGCCGGATTTTCGCGACTCCACCGCGATGGTCGCATTCCGCCGGGAGTGCCGCGCCTATGCCGGGCACTGGCTCGACGTGCAGCGCGAGGAATTCAAGCGGCTCGGCATCATCGGCGACTGGGATCATCCCTACGCCACCATGAGCTTTCCCGCCGAAGCGCAGATCGCGCGCGAGCTGATGAAATTCGCCGCCAACGGCACGCTCTATCGCGGCTCCAAGCCGGTGATGTGGAGCGTGGTGGAGAAGACCGCGCTGGCGGAAGCCGAAGTCGAGTACGAGGATTACACGTCGGATACGGTCTGGGTAAAGTTTCCGGTCACGTCACCGGCGCATGGCGTGCTGGCCGATGCGAGCATCGTGATCTGGACCACCACGCCATGGACGCTGCCCGGCAACCGCGCCATCAGCTTCTCGCCGAAGATTGCTTATGGCGTCTACAAGGTCACCGACGCACCCGCGGATAATTGGGCCAAGAACGGCGACCTGCTGATCCTGGCCGACGCGCTGGCGGAAAGCGTGTTCAAGCAGGCGCGCGTCACAGGTTACGAAAAAGTACGCGACTTGCCCGCCGACACGCTTGATGTCGTGGAATGCGCCCATCCGCTGAAGGGTTTTGGCGGGGACTATGAGTTCACGGTGCCGCTGCTTCCCGGCGACCACGTCACCGACGACACCGGTACCGGCTTCGTCCATACCGCGCCCGGCCATGGCCGCGAGGACTTCGATGTCTGGATGTCGAACGCGCGCGAACTCGATCAGCGCGGCATCAACACCGTCATCCCCTATACCGTCGATGAAAACGGCGCGCTGACCGATCAGGCGCCGGGTTTCACCGGCAAGCGCGTCATCAACGACAAGGGCGAAAAGGGCGACGCCAACGAGGCCGTGATCAAGGCCCTCGTCGACGCCGGCAGGCTATTGGCGCGCGGGCGATTAAAACATCAATACCCGCATTCCTGGCGTTCGAAGAAACCGGTGATCTTCCGCAACACGCCGCAATGGTTCATCGCGATGGACAAGGATATTGCGGATGCCGGCAAGGCAAAATCTGGCGATACCCTGCGCGCCCGCGCGCTGCACGCCATCTCCGTGACCCAATGGGTGCCGCAGTCGGGCCAGAACCGCATCAACGGCATGATCAACAGCAAGCCCGACTGGGTGATCTCGCGCCAGCGCGCCTGGGGCGTGCCGATCGCGGTATTCGTGCGCGAAAAGGGCGACGGCTCGGCCGAGATCCTGCAGGACGCGGCCGTCAACGCGCGCATCGCCGACGCGTTCGAAAAAGAGGGCGCCGACGCCTGGTACATGGACGGCGCGCGCGAACGTTTTCTCGGTTCGCACGCCAATGAAGAGTGGAAGAAGGTCGACGACATCTGCGACGTCTGGTTCGATTCCGGCTCGACCCACGCTTTCGTGCTGGAAGACCCGGTGCATTTTCCGGGCCTCGCCGGCATCAAGCGCAAGGTCGATGGCGGCGCCGACACCGTGATGTATCTCGAGGGCAGTGACCAGCATCGCGGCTGGTTCCAGTCCTCGCTGCTGGAAAGCTGCGGCACCCGTGGCCGCGCGCCGTTCGACATCGTGCTCACGCACGGCTTCACGCTGGACGAGAACGGCCGCAAGATGTCGAAATCGGTCGGCAACACCGTCGAGCCGCAAAAGGTCATCGCGCAATCCGGCGCCGATATCCTGCGGCTGTGGGTCTGCGCGACAGACTATGCCGACGACCAGCGCATCGGTCCGGAAATCCTCAAAAACACCATCGAGACCTACCGCAAGCTGCGCAATTCGATCCGCTGGATGCTCGGCACGCTGCATCACTTCAAGCCGGAAGACGCGGTCGCGCCCGCCGACATGCCTGAACTGGAGCGACTGATGTTGCACCAGCTCGCCGAGCAGGCCGCGATCGTGCGCCAGGCCTATCTGATTTCGACTACAAGACCGTGGTCGCCAGTCTCTCGGCCTTCATGAACACCGAATTGTCGGCGTTCTATTTCGATATCCGCAAGGACACGCTGTATTGCGATCCGCCGTCCTCGCTGACGCGCAAGGCATCGCTTACCGCCATCAACATGATCTGCGATGCGATCCTGAAATGGTTTGCCCCGGTGCTCAGCTTCACCTGCGAGGAAGCGTGGCGGCTATACCAGCCTGACGCGGAACCCTCCGTGCATCTGACGCTGTTTCCGCAGGGGCTGGAAGATTTCCGCGACGATGCGCTGGCGGCGAAATGGGAAACCATCCGCAATGTGCGCCGCGTCGTGACCGGCGCACTGGAAGTCGAGCGCGCGGCCAAGCGCATCGGCTCCTCGCTGGAAGCCTCGCCGATGGTTTATGTTTCCGACAAGACGATCTTCGCCACGCTGTTTGACATCTGATCTGGCCGAAGTCTGCATCACCTCGAATGCGATGGTGACCAACGACGATGCGCCGGCCGACGCGTTCCGGCTCAACGACGTCGCGGGTGTCGCCGTCGTGGTCGAGAAGGCGCAGGGCATCAAATGCGCGCGGTCGTGGAAGATCCTCCCGACCGTGGGCGAAGACCCCGAATACCCCGACGTGTCGCCGCGCGATGCGCAGGCGCTGCGCGAATGGAAGGCGCTGGGAGTAGCGGTTTGACCGCCAATTTGCGCCCCGGCGTGATCGCCGCCATCGCCGCACTGGCGCTGGATCAGGCCTCCAAGCTCTGGCTGCTGTTCGTGTTCGACATCGGCCACCGCGGCGCGGTCAAGCTGACGCCGTTCCTGGATCTGGTGCTGGCCTGGAATGTCGGGATCAGTTTCGGCTGGTTCCAGAATGACAGCCCGGTCGCCCAGATCGTCCTGATGCTGGTCAAGGCCGTGGCCGTGATCGTACTGGCGATCTGGATGGCCCGCTCCCGCACCCCGATCGCGACCATCGCGCTCGGCCTGATCATCGGCGGGGCCATCGGCAACGCCATCGACCGCTTCGCCTATGGTGCGGTAGTCGATTTCGCCCTGTTCCACGTCCAGATCGGCGGAAAAACCCTCAATTGGTACGTGTTTAATCTTGCCGACGTGGCGATTGTTGCCGGGGTAGCAGGCCTGCTGTACAATTCCTTCGTGGGGGTACCCGCCGCAAAAGCGCCCTGATCCCGGCTGATATGGAATCTTCATCGGGCAATCCAATCCCGAAATTAACTTGCTTGCGCAACGCTCCAGTCCATCCAGCCAAACAAAATGGCTGAGAATAGTCGTCTGTTTCCCGGCGTCGTGACGCTCACCGGCAGCCGTGCAGTGTAGGATGCCGTGATTTTCTCCTGAACGTTTGTGTTCGGGCTTAACAGACAGGCCAGAATGACCTTGCACCGTTTTGCCGTTCCGTTGTTCGCCGCGCTGCTGCCGGCGCTCGCAATTTCCGCAAGCGGCGCTTTCGCCCAGACCACCGTCACCGCGGCACCTCCCGCGACCTTTACCCTCAGTAACGGCCTCGTCGTGGTGGTGATCCCGGATCACCGCACGCCGGTCGTGACGCAGATGATCTGGTACAAGGTCGGCTCGGCCGACGAGACCCCCGGCAAATCGGGCCTCGCGCATTTTCTCGAACATCTGATGTTCAAGGGCACCAGCAAACATCCGGCCGGCGAGTTCACCCAGACCGTGCTTCGGGCCGGCGGCAACGAGAACGCCTTCACCTCGACCGACTACACCGGCTACTTCCAGCGGGTGCCGAGCGAACAGCTCCCCAAAATGATGGAGTTCGAGGCCGATCGCATGACCGGCCTGGTCCTGAAGGATGAAAACGTGCTGCCGGAGCGCGACGTCGTGCTCGAAGAATTCAACATGCGGGTCGCCAACAATCCGGAAGCGCGCCTGACCGAACAGATCATGGCCGCGCTTTATCTCAATCATCCCTATGGCCGGCCCGTGATCGGCTGGCACCAGGAAATAGAGAAACTCGACCGCGAAGACGCGCTGGCGTTCTACAGGCGCTTCTATGCGCCGAACAACGCGACGCTGGTGATCGCCGGTGACGTCGAGGCCAAGGATATCCGCCCGATGGTGGAGCGGACATTCGGCCCCGTTCCGCCACAGCCTTCGATCCCGGTAACGCGCGTGCGGCCGCAGGAACCCGAGCCGGCCGCGCCGCGCACCGTGACGCTGTCCGACCCCAGGGTCGAACAGCCGAGCCTGCGGCGTTATTATCTCGTGCCCTCCGCAACTACCGGTGCGGCGGGAGAAAGCCAGGCGCTCGACGTGCTCGCGCAACTGATGGGCGGCGGCAGCAATTCCTATCTCAATCGCAGGCTGGTCGTGGACAAGCCGCTCGCGGTCAGCGCCAGCGCCGGCTATCAAGGCACCTCGCTCGACGCGACGCAGTTCTCGATCTCGGCCGCGCCGCGCGCTGGCGTCGAATTTGCGCAGGTCGAGCAGGCCATCGACGAGGTGATCGCGGACATCCAGCAAAATGGCATTCGCGCCGAAGATCTCGAACGCGTCAAGACGCAACTGATTGCGGAAGCGATCTACGCCCAGGACAACCAGGCGACGCTGGCGCGCTGGTATGGTGGCGCCCTCACCACCGGGCTCAGCATCGAAGACATCCGAAGCTGGCCGGATCGCATTCGCGCCGTCACCGCCGAACAGGTCCGGCAGGCCGCGGAAAAATGGCTCGACAAGAAACGTTCGGTGACCGGCTATCTGATCAAGGCGGTCCCGCTGACCAGGCCGAAACGTGAGGAGAAGCGCTCGTGATTCATCCCATCATTGGCTCACGGCGCTTGGCCTTCATTTTTGCCGCGTGCCTGACGATGTCATGGGCGCCGACGCCGTCGTACGCTGCGGCGAAGATCCAGCATCTGGTTTCTCCCGGCGGCATCGAAGCCTGGTTCGTGCAGGACGCCACCGTCCCCCTGGTTGCGATGGAATACGCCTTCGGCGGCGGCTCGGCGCAGGACCCGGCCGACAAGTCCGGCGTCGCCAATATGGTCGCCGATCTGATCGATGAAGGCTCGGGCGATCTGGATTCCCAGGCGTTCCACGGGCGCCTCGACCGCCGCGCCATCGAATTGAGCTTCAGCGCGACCCGGGATTATTTCCGCGGCTCGCTGCGCATGCTCAAGGACAACAAGGACGAGGCGTTCGACCTGCTGCGGCTATCACTGACATCAGCGCATTTCGACAGCGCCGATGTCGAGCGTATCCGCACGCAGCTACTCTCGGGCCTGAGGCGCGACACCTCGAATCCCGGCGCGCTGGCGAGCCGCAAATTCCTGGAAATCGCCTTCGGCGATCACCCCTATGGGCGTCAGGCCAGCGGCACGCTGGAAAGCGTTCCGACCATCACGGTTGCCGATTTAAAGGACTATGTTCGTCGTGTGCTGGCCAAGGATACCCTCAGGATCGCGGTGGTCGGCGACATCGATGCTGTTTCGCTCGGCAAATTGCTCGACCAGACCTTCGGTGCCTTGCCGGCCAAGGCCAGTCTTACGCCGGTCGCCGATATCGAAGCCACCAAGCCGCCGCAGATCGCCTTCATCCCGCTCGACGTGCCGCAGACCGTGGTGACGTTCGGTGGCCCCGGCATCCCGCGCCACGATCCGGATTTCATGGCCGCCTATGTCGTCAACCACATTCTCGGCGGCGGCACGCTGTCATCGCGGCTCTACCATGAAGTCCGCGAGAAGCGCGGTCTCGCTTATTCGGTCTATGACGCGCTGTTATGGATGGATCATTCCGCGCTCTTTGTTGGCAATACCGGAACCCGCGCCGATCGTGCCGGCGAAACGATCGAGGCGGTCGATAGCGAAATCCGCCGCATGGCGGAGAACGGTCCGACCCAGCAGGAACTGGACGAGGCTAAATCCTATCTCAAGGGCTCGCAGATGCTGGCGCTCGACACCTCGTCAAAGCTGGCAGCGGCGCTGCTGCAATATCAGCTGGATCGAACTCCCGATCGACTACATCGAAAAGCGCAATGCCATCGTGGACGCCGTCACGCTCGATAGCGCCAAAAAGGCCGCCCAACGGCTGTGGGGACAGGGCCTGATTACCGTGGTCGTCGGTCGCCCGCCGGCCACCGCTCAGCCTGCGGCCGTGACGGCGCCGTCTATCGCCAACCAACCCAAAGCGAACTGACAAGCCGAACTGATAAGGCCAACTGATCCGGCGGGCTGCAACCGCTGGAAACGGTTCCCCCCGTCCTTCAGCACCGCGCACAAACCCGCTATCCTCAGGGCTGCCGATTCCCGTCCGGGAAATCCTGCCCTTTGGTGACGCCATGCTGCGGATTTCCCGCGACCTCACGATCGACGAAAACGACATCGAGATCAGCTTTGTGCGCGCCTCCGGTCCGGGCGGGCAGAACGTCAACAAGCTCTCGACCGCGGCGCAATTGCGGTTCGATACAAGACGGATCACGCTGCCGTCGGATGCGCAGATGCGGCTCGACCGGCTCGCCGGCCAGCGCATGACCAAGGACGGCGTGATCGTGATCCACGCGCAGCGTTTCCGCACCCAGGAGCGCAACCGCGCCGACGCGATCGACCGCTTGCTGGAACTGCTGCGCGAGGCCATGGTTCGGCCAATCGTCCGGCGCCCGACCAAGCCGACGCTGGGCTCGAAAAAACGCCGTCTCGAAGGCAAGAAGCGCCGCAGCGACGTCAAGGCGAAGCGCTCGGGCGGCTTTGACGATTGAGATTTCGTGTCCCGGACGCGGTGCGGCGTCTCACGCCGCTCCGCAGAGCCGGGACCCACCTTCGCTGTCGATCAAGAATGGGCCCCGGATGCTGCGCACCGCTTCCGCGCTGCGCAGCATCCGGGGAACGTCCCATGCGAACACTGGGGAGAGCTGCCTTCCTGCTCTCCCACGGCCCCCTGAAAGCTCCTACATTGAGCCTGTATTCCACGAGCCACTTTAGAGCCCATGCCCGTCCGCCAGCTTCCCGAACAGGTCGTCAACCGCATCGCCGCCGGCGAAGTGGTCGAGCGTCCGGCGAGCGTGGTCAAGGAACTGGTGGAGAATGCGATCGATGCCGGATCGAGCCGGATCGACATTTTCACCGATGGCGGCGGCCGACGCCGTATCGGCATCACCGACGATGGCGACGGCATGACGTCGCGCGATCTGGCGCTGGCAGTGGATCGCCACGCCACCTCCAAGCTCGACAATGAAGACCTCCTGCAAATCCGCACATTGGGATTTCGCGGCGAGGCATTGCCCTCGATCGGCGCGGTGGCGAAGCTCGGCATCACCACGCGTCACTCCAACGAGCCGCATGCATGGTCGCTGTCGGTCGAAGGCGGCGAGAAATCCGCGATCATGCCGGCGGCGCTGTCCCGCGGCACCCGCGTCGAGGTCAGCGATTTGTTTTACGCAACGCCGGCGCGGCTGAAATTTCTCAAGACCGACCGCACCGAAGCCGAGGCGATCCGCGAAGTGGTGCGCCGCCTCGCAATGGCGCGCCCCGACATCGCCTTCACGCTGGCCGGCGAGGAGCGCGCGCCGGTGACCTGGGCCGCGGCCTTGCCCGGCGCCGCCGGCCGCCTGACGCGGCTCGGCGATATATTGGGCGCGGATTTTCGCGCCAGCGCAATCGACGTGCGCGCCGAGCGCGACGGCGTCGTGGTCGAGGGTTTTGCCGCAGCACCTTCGCTGACCCGCGCCAACGCGCTCGGGCAATATCTGTTCGTCAACGGCCGGCCGGTGCGCGACAAGTTGATCCTGGGCGCGGTGCGCGCGGCCTATTCCGATTATCTGCCGCGCGACCGCCATCCGGTGGTGGCGCTGTTCGTGACATCGGATCCGCAGGAGGTCGATGCCAATGTGCATCCCGCCAAGACCGAAGTGCGATTTAGAAATGCCGGTCTGGTCCGCGCGCTGATCGTGCATGCGCTGAAAGAAGGCCTGGCCCGCGAGGGCAAGCGCACTGCGGCCAACAGCGACGGTGCAGCGCTCGCCTCGTTCCGCCCGTCCTTTGCACCTCCGCCGCGCGCTAACTGGGATTGGCGCCACTCGCCGGCGCATCCGGTCGGACCAATGTCGGCGTTCGAGAGCGCCGCGGTATCAGCCTTTGCCGAACCCGGACAAGCCGCGTTCGACGTCGGCACACCCACCGCGGATGTGCGCTTTCAGGAAACCCCGTCAGCCGATCTGCTCGATCGCCCGCTCGGCGCGGCACGCACGCAGATCCACGAGACCTATATCGTATCGCAAACCCGCGACGGCCTCGTGGTGGTGGACCAGCACGCCGCGCATGAGCGCATCGTCTATGAAAAACTGAAGGCCTCGCTGGCGAAGAATGGCGTGCAGCGGCAGATTCTTTTGATTCCCGACATCGTGGAACTGGACGAGGCCACGGTCGAACGACTGACCGCGCGGGCCGACGAACTTGCCTCGTTCGGGCTAGCGATCGAATCGTTTGGGCCCGGCGCGGTGGCGGTGCGCGAGACGCCGTCGCTGCTCGGCAAGACTGACGCCGGATCGCTGCTGCGCGATCTCGCCGAACACATGGCCGAATGGGACGAGGCGCTGCCGCTGGAGCGGCGCTTGATGCATGTCGCGGCCACCATGGCCTGCCACGGGTCGGTGCGCGCGGGCCGCCGCCTCAAGCCGGAAGAGATGAATGCGCTGCTGCGCGAGATGGAAGACACCCCGAACTCCGGACAGTGCAATCACGGCCGGCCGACCTATGTCGAGTTGAAGCTCGCGGATATCGAGCGGTTGTTCGGGCGGAGGTAGAGCTCCGTCCTCATCCTGAGGAGCGCGCTCTTGCGCGCGTCTCGAAGGATGGCCGCGAGTCCGCCTGTGCATCCATCCTTCGAGACGCGTCCCTTCGGGCCGCTCCTCAGGATGAGGCCGGTTATTTAGCCCGCAAAAACACAAACTCCGTATCGTCATACGCGCGCCGCTCCAGCTCCTCGAAACCCTCCGGCGGCGTGAAGGCCGCGGCCTTGGCTTCCTCGACCACCAGCAGCGCGCCCGGCGTCAGCCAGCCGCCACTACGCAACGAGGCCAGTGCCTTGTCGGCCAGGCTTTTTGCGTAGGGCGGATCGAGGAACACCAGAGAGAACGGCTCCATCGGGTGGGCCGGACCAAGGTCCGTCGCATCGCGGCGGTACACTTTGGTCACGCCGCCGAGCCCAAGCGATTCGACATTGTTGCGCATCAGCGCGCGGGCTTCGGCGCCATTGTCGACGAACAGCGAGAATTTAGCTCCGCGCGAGATCGCCTCGATGCCGAGCGCGCCGGTGCCGGCGAACAGATCGAGCACTCGCGCATCCGCGATCGGATCGTCATAAGCGTGAACAAGGATATTGAACAGCGACTCGCGCAGCCGGTCCGCGGTGGGCCGGATGTCGCGCGAGGACGGCGACGCCAGATTACGGCCCTTCAATCGACCACCGACGACACGCATCGAAGCTTACTCGTCCCGCGGCTTCAGATCACGCTTGCCGTGATAGCCGCGCTGCGGACGCCGCGGCGGACCGAAGCCATTCGCCTCGGCCTCGTTGCGCGCGCGGGCTTCCTCGCTGCCGGTACGCTGCACCAGCACGCGGCGGCCCTTGCGATCGGCGATAAGGCCACTTTTGCCTGCCGGCTTGAACGGCTTCTTGCCGCGCGGCGCATCGCCTTCTTCGCCCTCGGCTTCCGGACGCGGCTCGCCCTGCATCGGCCGCGCGAAATCCGCGCCCGCCAAGGCGGCGATTTTCTCGCCGAGTTGTTCGCGCAGCACGCGGGTCTTGACCTCTTCGACCTGCCCTTCCTCGAGTTCGGCCAGCTGGAACGGACCGTAGGAGATCCGGATCAGCCGGTTCACCTCAAGCCCCAGATGCGCCATCACGTTGCGGACTTCGCGGTTCTTGCCTTCGCGGATCGCAAATACCAGCCAGACATTGGCGCCCTGGTCGCGTTCCAGCGTCGCATCGATCGGACCGTATTTGACGCCGTCAACCTCGACGCCCTTTTTCAGTTCATCGAGTTGCGCCTGCGTAACTTCGCCGTGCGCGCGAACGCGGTAGCGCCGCAGCCAGCCGGTATCCGGCAATTCCAGCGCACGCGCCAGCCCGCCATCATTGGTCAGGAGCAGCAGGCCCTCGGTATTGAAGTCGAGCCGGCCGATGCTGATCAGCCGCGGCAGGCCTTCCGGCAGATTGTCGAACACCGTCGGCCGTCCCTCGGGGTCGGCATGGGTGGTCATCAATCCGCGCGGCTTGTGAAACAGAAACAGTCTTGTGCGCTCGCGCGGCGGCAACGGCTTGCCATCGACCGAGATCACATCATTGGCGGTGACGTCGAGCGCCGGCGAATTGATCACGCGGCCGTTGACGGTGACGCGGCCCTGCACGATCCATTCCTCGGCGTCACGGCGCGACGCCAGTCCTGCCCGCGACACCACCTTGGCGATACGCTCGCCGGATTTCTTTTCGCGCGGCGGACGCGCCGCGCGTTTCTCGAAATCGGGCTTGCGCTCGCGATATTCACCGCGACCGCCGAAGGCCGGACGCTTGGCGAATACCTTGCTGTCATCCTCATTGTCGCGCCGCGGCCGGTCTTCCCGATCCGATGAACGCGCGTCGTTGCGCGGATGCTCCTGCCAGGAATTGCGGGCCTCACGAGGCCGTTCGAATTTCGGACGGTCTCCACGATCCTCGCGGGGACGATCAAACTTCGGCCGCTCACGAAACGGCCGATCACCTTGCGGACGATCTTCGCGTGGCTTGTCATAACGCGGCTTGTCGAAGTTTCGTGCGCCATCGCGGGCGGGGCGAGAATTGCGTCCGGCGTGATCGGGTGAAGACGCATCGCGCTTCTGCCACGGCTTTGAATCACCGCGATCCGCACCAAATTCCTTGCGCTCGGGGCGATCGCCAAAGCTCTTGCGCGGTCCCCGGTCAGGCGCGCCGCGCGAAAATTTCTTGTCACCGCCGAATTTTCGCTCAGGCCGATCGCCACCGGGACGGTCGCCATCGCGCGGCGGCCGCGCGCTGTACGGGCGATCTCCGGACGGACGATCCCGCTGCGGCCGGTCGCCGTCTTTACGAAAACCTTCGCCGCGCGGCGCGTAGGGCCGCTTCTCGCCACCGCCGTCTCTGGAGGCATAAGGCTTCTTGTCGCCGAATTTCCGGTCGGAAAAACGCGCGGGCGGCCGTGCATCGCCGCGGTCGGCACGCGGCGCACGATCGTCGCGGTTATAGTTCGGGCGATCACCACGCGGCTTAAATGGACGCTTTTCACCGTCGTCCCGCGCCGGGCGGTCATCGCGGTTGAAACGCGCCGGCGCGCCATCGCGTTTGCCGGCGTAGGGTTTGCCCGCGCCCGCATAGGGCTTCTTGCCATAGGATTTGGCGCCGTCGGGCTTGCCGGCATAGGGACGCCGTTCGCCGTCACCATCGCTTTTGCCGGCAAAGCCGCGCTTGGCGAATTTTTTCTCAGGCCCCCGGGCCGCGCCGGAGCGGCCCTTGCCACCGGAGGGGCGATCACGCCGGCCGCGGGAATCGTTGTTTTTGTCGTTGTCGCGGGGCATGAATGGTCTCACTTCGAATACGATGAATGGCAATCAGACTGATACGGACGAACCGGCACGGCGATAACGCGCACGCTCTTTTATCGAGGCGCATTCTCACGCAAAACCGGTAGCCACTTTTGCTGAAGGCACCTCTAGTAGCAGACTTTGACGGGCGATACGAGGCATGACCGCACCATCTTTCATGGATTTGGCGCTGAAAGCGGCCGAAAACGCCGGAAAAGCCGGTGAAGTGCCGATTGGATGTGTGATCGTGCTTAACGGCGAGGTCATCGCGGAGGCCGGCAACCGCACCTTGACGGACCGCGATCCGACCGCCCATGCCGAAATTCTCGCGATCCGGCAGGCCGCCGAGGCCATCGGCAGCGAGCGGCTGGTCGATTGCGACCTCTATGTCACGCTGGAGCCCTGCACGATGTGCGCGGGCGCGATCTCGTTTGCGCGGATCCGGCGGCTGTATTACGGCGCCGCCGACGCCAAAGGCGGCGCGGTCGATTCCGGCGTGCGGTTCTTCGCCTCGCCGACCTGCCATCACATGCCCGAGGTCTATTCCGCGGTGGGCGAGAGCGAAGCGGCGACGCTGTTGCGGGAGTTTTTCAAGGCGAGAAGGTGAAGGGCCTCATCCTGAGGAGCGCGCTCTTGCGCGCGTCTCGAAGGATGGCCGCGAGTCCGTGTGTTGCATCCATCCTTCGAGACGCCATGCTCCGCATGGCTCCTCAGGATGAGGGCTTCGCTTTTCTCGGGTCACCCCGCCGCAAAAAACTCCTTCAGCGCTTTCGCCGTAACATCCGGATTTTCCTCGGTCAGGAAATGACCGGAATCCACCGGGCCACCCGAAACATTGGTCGCCCAATTCTTCCAGGTGTCAAGCGGCGTCGCCGCGGCGCGCGCGATGCCGACTTCGCCCCACAGCGCCAGCATCGGGATTGTGATCTTCTTGCCCGCGTCGTGATCGGTCTTGTCGATGTCGAAGTCTGCGGTGGCGCCAGCGCGATAATCCTCACACATCGCGTGCACGCGCGAGGGATCGCGAAACGCCGCGAGATAATGCTCGAGCGCGCGCGGATCGATCGCGTCGAGATTTTTCGACTTGGTCTGGCTCGCCATTTTCTGACGGAGAAAGAAATCCGGACTGCCGCCGATCAGGGTTTCCGGCAGCGGATAAGGCTGCGCCAGAAACGTCCAGTGATAGATCTTCATCGCGTAGCGCCAATCCATCTTCATCCAGTAATCATAGGTCGGCAGGATATCGAGCACGGCCAGCCGCGACAGCCGGCCGGGATGATCGAGCGCCAGCCGATAGGCGACGCGCCCGCCGCGATCGTGCCCGGCAAGTGCGAAGTGTACATGGCCGAGTTGCTCCATCGCCTCGATGATGGTTTGCGCCATCGCGCGCTTGGTATAGGGCGTGTGCGCTTCATCGCTGCGCGGCATGTCCGACCAGCCGTATCCCGGCAAATCCGCGATGATCAGCGTGAACCGGTCGGCGAGCTGCGGCGCGACGCGGTGCCACATTACGTGGGTTTCGGAAAAGCCATGCAGCAGCAACAGCGGCGGCCCCTTGCCGCCGACCCGCGCAAAGATGCGCCCGGATGTGGTGTTGATCCATTCAGAGGCATAGCCGGGAAACAGGTCGGCGAGATCGGGCATTAGCAGTTCCTTGGGCGGTTTCTTGGGAAGTTCGTTGGGCAGTTCCTTGCGTGCGAGGCGAAGCGCCGCCCCGGAGTGACTCTACCCGCCCGCCTTTTCCCGCGCCACCGCCTGCCAGCCGATGTCGCGGCGGCAGAAGCCGTCGGGCCAGTTGATACGGTCGACCGCCTCATAAGCGCGCTGCTGCGCCTCGGTAACCGAACAGCCCGTCGCGCAGACATTCAGTACACGGCCGCCATTGGCGAGAATTTTGCCGCCTTCGGCCCTGGTGCCGGCATGAAATATCTCGACGCCCTTGATCTTGGCGGCATCATCGAGACCTTCGATGACAGAGCCTTTGCCATAGTCGCCGGGATAGCCCTTGGTGGCCATGATCACCGTCAGCGCGACGTCGTCGAACCAGCGCAGGCTGAAATTCTTCAGCTGGCCGTCGGCGCTGGCGATCAACGCCGGCACGATGTCGGACATCATCCGCAGCATCAGCACCTGGCATTCCGGATCGCCGAAACGGGCATTGTATTCGACCAGCTTCGGGCCGTCTTTGGTTAGCATCACGCCGGCATAGAGCACACCCTTGTAGGGCGACCCCATCGCTTTCAACGCGCGTAGCGTCGGCTTGATCATCTCCTCCATCACCTGCGTGCACAGCGCTTCGGTCAGAACAGGCGCGGGCGAATAGGCGCCCATGCCGCCGGTGTTCGGACCCTTGTCGCCATCGAAGGCGCGCTTGTGATCCTGCGCGGTTGCGAGCGGCAGTGCGTGTTCGCCGTCGCAGAGCGCAAAGAACGAGGCCTCCTCGCCCTGCATGAATTCCTCGACGACGACCTCGGCGCCGGCCGCGCCGAAACCACCGCCAAACATCATGTCCACCGCAGCGAGTGCTTCCTCAACGCTCATCGCGACGACCACGCCTTTGCCGGCGGCAAGTCCGTCGGCCTTGACCACGATCGGCGCGCCCTGCTGGCGGATATAAGCTTTCGCTGTTTCGGCATCCTTGAAGTGGCCAAAGGCCGCAGTCGGTATCTGGTTCGCCTTGCAAAGTTCCTTGGTGAAGATTTTCGAACTCTCGAGCTGGCCCGCGGCCCGGGTCGGCCCAAACGCCTTGAAGCCGGCAGCATTGAGATCATCGACGATCCCCGCCGCGATCGGCGCATCCGGCCCGACCACGACAAAATCGACGGTGTTGTTGCGACAGAAATCGATCACCGCGGCATGATCGGTAATATCCAGCGCCACGCATTCGGCCTCGCGCGCAATGCCGGCATTGCCCGGCGCGCACCAGAGTTTTGTCACCAGCGGGGACGCCGCGATCTTCCACGCCAGAGCATGTTCGCGGCCGCCTGAACCGAGCAGAAGAATATGCATGAGATGCAGCCAGAGTGAGGGGAGCGGTTTCGATTCGGTCGCACGAGTCCGCCCTCCCCTGCAAGGGGGGATTACCAACCACCGTCATTCCGGACGGTGCGGCCTGCGCACCGATCCGGAATCCCGAGATTGTTTTGCACGGACTAATTAGCTCGAGATTCCCCGATGTGCGATTGCACATCTGAGGTTCGATGCTTCGCATCGCCCCGGAATGACAGCAGAGGCTAAGTCTGCCGCGCCGAGGCCGCTATGATTTCCTGCAACGTCGCGACGTGGCGCGCGAACGCGCCACGTCCCGCGGCGGTCGCGGTCACCGTGGTCTGCGGCTTCTTGCCGACAAAGGCCTTGTCGACCGCGACATAGCCGGCCTTCGCCAGGGTTTCGATGTGGGCGCCGAGATTGCCGTCGGTGGCGCCGGTCAGCTTCTTCAGGCGGGAGAAATCAAGCCCCGCGGAGGCCGGCAGCGCATTCAGCGCCGCCATGATTTTCAGCCGCAGCGGCTGATGGATGATGTCGTCGAGTTCAGCCATCGGTCAGCTCCGGCGCATCCAGAGGCCGCCCAAAATGAGCCCGCCGCCATCGACGAAGGCCATCCACAGGTCGAACGCATCGCCAATGAAAAAATAACCGACCAGGGTCAACACGATGATCGATGCGCCGATCGCGGCGAGCGCCTGCCCGACCCACAGCCCGGCGATGATGTAGAACACCATGAAATAGATCGGCCAGAATGTGCCGAGCTGGCGCGGCGAGAAATGGCCAAGCCAGCTGGAAAATACCCCGAACGCGATAAACAGGAAGAACGCCGTGAACATCCTGACGTCGAAGGCGCGGGCGCCTAACCCGTTTCTTTTAGACGTGCCGATGACGATCGATCCCAGGATTCCCGCGATATACACCACGATCCACCCATAGCCGCCGCTGCGCGGCAACAGATAGGTCGAAAGATAGCCCGCGAATGTCAGTGCGCCCCACATGATCAGCATCAGGCTGGCGACATCGTAGATCCGGGACTGCAGGACGCGAGCGACGATGTCGTCGATATCAGACAATGCCGAGGCGGCTTCTCTGGGGTCGATGGAGGTCATGACGCACTTCCTGCCTTGGCCAGCTCTGTTTTGATTAAGTCATTTGTGACCAGGCGATCTCCGGTAATATCGCCCAGCCGTCGACGCCGCGAGCGCGCGGCACCAATGGTGCGCATGACCGCATAACCAATCAGGAACATGGCGGCCTTGCTTGCGATAGCCCAGATCGACATCGTCACCGACCAGCTCACCACGCTGAAATTGAGGGCCACGATCAGGTTCAGGGCCGCGGAGAAAAACATCAGGCCCGACCATGCATAACCGAGAATGACGGCGATATCCGGCACCAGCTCGATCGCGACAGGCGGCAGATAGCGGTTCATCCATCCCCGCTTCAGCATCACGACGCCGACGATGATATAAATCACGCTCGGTTTGATCATGATGAATCGCGGATCGTGCGTCATCAACGTGACAGTGCCCGCGCCCAGCACCAGAAACAGGCTCATCCACTGCATGGTATCGATCGGCATCCGGCGCGCGAGTTGCCAGCCGATCTGGGCTGTGCCCAAAGCCATGCCGAGCACCACCGACAATGCGATATTGTCCGTCAGCAGATAGAGCACGAGAAAAAGCAGCGTCGCCGCCATGTCGAGCAGCAGCAACCTTCCGGCTTCGAGCAGGTTCTTCATCGGTCTCTCCACGCCTTGTTGCAAAAGGTCTTGGCGCAAGCGGCTCCCCTGTGATCGATGCCGGTCATGAGCTTACACCTGTGGTCGCGACGTCATCGGCGATAACCGATATGGCGGCGGGATCATAGACGATCGCCATGTGGTCGATGCCGTCGATGATCCTGACGGTCGCATGGCCTGCGACAGTCTCACCGAACTTGGTGGGATCGATCAGCTCGTCGGCCGCGCCCGAATATACCGTCACGGGCCGGGTCGCCGCCGCGAAATCGGCGCGGTAGTCGGACGCGGCGAAGTTGCGCATCAGCCGGTAGGAATAGCTCGCGGTCAGCCGCTGGCTCGAATCCGGCGGCACCGCGAAGGCAATCGCCGGCAGCAATTCCGCCCACGGCATGCCCAGTTTGCGCAACAATGTCAGCGCGAGGAAGCGCGGAACATCCGGATTGGCCCAGCCACCGGAATTGGGACGGCTGCTCGGCGCGTCGTAGCCGAGATAGGGCGCCAGCAGCACAGTGCGCGTGAACAGGTTCTGGATCGGCGAGGCGGCGATCCGCAGCGCAAATCCGCCGCCGGAGGAATGACCAAGCAGCGTCAGCGGCGCGCTCGGATTGGTCTTGCGGATTTCACCCACGAGATCGGCCATGTCGTCTTCAAGCTGACCGAGATAGGCAATGTCGCCCCGGCTGCCGGAGGCGCCGTGTCCGCGGATATCCACGGCATAGGTCTGCACGCCGCGCGCCGCCAACGCCATCGAAAGCGCATGCACAGCGCCCTGGCTCGAACCGGAGGAGCCATGCACGACCACCGCGATGCGGCCGGTCGAAGGCGCCTGCGCCGGATAATGCCGGTATGCCAGCGCGCTGCCGTCGCGGGCCTGGAACCGGGAGAGTTCCGGCAGGGCGCTGTAGTCCATCAATTTGCGATAGGCCGAAATCGATTTCAGTTCCGGCGGCTGCTGGACCGGCCAGGCGATCAGCGCCCCCAGCAGCAGAGACGCGAAACCGGCGACGGCGAGACCCCAGAACACGGCCTTGAGGCCGCCTGACACTAACGTGGTGACCATGATCGATCCCTTTCCATGATGCCTAATGACAGATAACTCTGTATTACAGAGTAATCTAAAATGCAAGTACTGATTTGCGGTGATGGCCGAAATCCCTACCTTGTGCGCAGATCGAGAACGCCCGATTCGTTAACGCCCGACCTGATTGCCCGAGATGACTGCAGCCGAAGCCTTGATTAACGCACCGGAATTCACGGTGTCCGAATTGTCGTCCGCGCTGAAGCGGACGGTGGAGGACGCCTATGGCCACGTCCGGGTGCGCGGCGAAATCACCGGTTTTCGCGGGCCGCACTCCTCCGGGCATTGCTATTTCGCGCTCAAGGACGAGAGCGCCAAGATCGAGGCGGTGATCTGGAAGGGCGTCCACGGCCGGATGCGCTTCAAGCCGCAGGAAGGCCTCGAGGTCATCGCGACCGGCAAGCTCACGACCTATCCAGGCTCGTCGAAATACCAGATCGTCATCGAAGCGATCGAGCCTGCCGGCATCGGCGCGCTGATGGCGCTGATGGAAGAGCGCAAGCGCAAGCTGGCCGCCGAGGGGCTGTTCGACGAGGCGCGCAAGCAACTCCTGCCCTGGCTGCCGGAGGTGATCGGCGTCGTCACCTCGCCAACGGGTGCCGTGATCCGTGACATCCTGCACCGGTTACAGGATCGCTTTCCGCGCCGTGTGCTGGTGTGGCCGGTGCGGGTGCAGGGCGAAGGTTCGGCCGAACAGATCGCCGCGGCGATCCGCGGCTTCAACGCGCTGCCGGAAGGCGGCAAGGTTCCGCGGCCTGATCTTCTGATCGTTGCGCGCGGCGGCGGCTCGCTGGAAGATTTGTGGTCGTTCAACGAGGAGATCGTGGTCCGCGCCGCCGCCGAGAGCATGATCCCGCTGATTTCGGCGGTCGGGCACGAGACCGATATTACGCTGATCGATTTTGCCGCCGACAAGCGCGCGCCGACACCGACTGCGGCCGCCGAAATGGCGGTCCCTGTGCGCAGCGAATTGCTCATCGAGGTCGCGGGCCTCGCGCGCCGCACGATGGTGTGCTGGGCGCGCGGCCAGGAAGCCCGTCGCAACGAGCTACGCGCTGCCGTGCGCGCGCTGCCCGGGCTCAGCGAACTCTTAGGCATTCCGCGACAGCGGCTGGACAATGCTTCGGGCTCCCTGCCCCGCGCTCTGAAGGCCAATACCCACGCCCATTTCCGCCGCTTCGCGGGCACGAGTGCCCGGCTGACGATGCGGGTGCTGCGCGGGCAACTCGCACAGGCCGGCCATCGGCTGACCGTCTCCGGTGAACGGATGCGAAACTCCACGCGATCGCTGCTGCAACAGCGGCGCGATCGCTTTGCCGGGCTCGAAGTCAGGCTGAAGGCCTCCAAGCTCTCGAACGCGCAGGCGCAACGCAATGCGATTGCGCGCGATCGCGAGCGCACATCGCGGCTGGCCGAGCGGGCGCGGCGTGCGCTTGGGTTTGCCATGCAACGGCTGGAGGCGCGTGTCGCCCATAGCGGTCAATTGCTGGGTGCGCTGTCCTATCGCGGCGTTCTGGCGCGCGGCTTTGCTTTGGTGCGCGACGAGCAGGGTCTCCCGCTGCATGCGGCCGCGGCCGTTGGACCGGGAGCGCGGCTCAATCTGGAATTCGCCGATGGACGCGTTGGCGCGACAGCCGATGCGGATCGGCCCGCGGCCACAGCAACACCCGTCAAGCCGGCGGCGAGCGAGCCGAAGGCCACCGCGCCCAAGCGCGCCGTCAAGCCGATCGAGCAGGGCAGCCTGTTTTAGCGCTTACCGCGCCAGCCATTCGGCAACGAGCTTTTGCGAATCGGCCAGCGCCTCGGGATCGCTGCCGAGATGGCCGCGTTCCGGCACCGCCGCATCGGAGGTGCCACCCAGGGCGTGCAGCGGAAAATTGACGCGGTCGAAATCATGATAGGCGCCGGGATAGACCACGATCCGCGTCAGCGCACTGCGCCCGCGCGCGCCATCAATCATCTGATGGCAGGCGGCAGGCGAACTGACGTCGTCCTTGGCGCCGATCAGAAGCAATGTCGGAACACGCGCGCTCCATCCGAGCCCCGACGAGATGCGGCAGTCCGGATAGAACGCAATCGCCGAGCGGAAGTCCGGCTCGGTGCCGCGCGAGGATAATTGCGGACGCACCGCCCACAACAGCGCGCTGGCGCCGTTGGCCCAGCCAACCAGGCTGATGCGGTCATGCGCGGCCCAGGGCTGCTGCATCAGCCATTGCCGGGAGGCCACGATATCCGCCACCCGTTCGCGCCGGGCATGGATCCGCTGCTCGCCAACCCGGCATTGCGGGCCGAGTTCGCGCGAACCATAACTGTCCGGCAGCAGCACGGCATTGCCTTCCCTGAGCAATCGCTCAGCCCAGTCGCGATAGCGCGGCAGGATCGGTTCGGAATGGCCCGACAGGCCGCCGCATGCATGCAGCGCGATCACGGTCGGGAATGGCCCGTTACCATCGGGCTTGTACAACTGCGCGCGCAATGTCCCGGCGTTCAAGGGAATCTCGACCTGATGCGGGGCCGGCAACGGCGCCGCTTCCGCCGCACCAGCCACGGCAAGCAGCGTCAGGAATGCAATTGCTGACAGAAGGCGCATCGCGTTTACCGGGCCGTTATGGCGCTGGAACAGCAGCGATCCATGAGGTGAAAAGGCTAGCATGCGGGCTGGAGGCGATTCATCACAAATCGGTGGGTTTGACGGGCGGACACCACACCCTATTTATGCTAGATACCATTTATGAAATGTTGCCGGCCGCACCGCCGGGAACCGAACCGATCGGAGAGTTCTACCCGTGTTGAATAAATTCGGCCCCTCGGGCCACGGCGAAGCGCAGCTGCAATATCTGGATGGCGATTTCCGCGTGATCTCGCCAGGCACTTACGTGCGCTGCGCGGTGACCGACGCGCGGATCCCGCTCGACGAATTGAAATACTGGAGCGTCGATCTGCAGGAGGCCTATGCCGTCCCGACCGCCGTGCTGGAACGGCATTTTCCCGGCGCGTTGAAGACGCAGGGTTAGAGCCTTATCGGTTCTGATTGCATCAGAACCGGGCTCTAATTTTTAGTTTTGACGCGTTTTCTTCACGCGAACCGGTATCCACTTCGCTCGAAAACGCTCTAGTTGCGCCCGCGAAATTTCGCCTCACGCGCTTTGAACAGCTGGCCGCTCACGAACTTCCGCAACTGCACGGCGTCGTCGAATTCAAGCGTCACCGCGAACGGCACGATCTGTTGCGCCCGATCGGGCAACCCGCCGCGGCCACGCAATCGCGCCAGATCCTTTTCCGTCGTCACCAGCGTCAGCGCATCGCGCCTGGCTTCCGCGGTCAGCGCTTCGATTTCGCTTTCCGAAAACGGATGATGATCGGCCAAGGCACGCTCCCGGACGACCTCAATTCCGTTCGTACGCAGCGTTCTGAAGAATCGCGCGGGATCGCCGATCCCGGCAAACGCCAGTACCCGCTTGCCGCGCAGCGCCGCGACCGACGTCTCATCGGCCCTGACCTGTGCTTTCATCACCGGCTTGCCCCGCGCCGCAATGGCGGTCGCGACCGCCTCGGCCGCCGAGCCATCGCCGACCACAATCAGCGCGTCGGTGCGATCCAACTGTGGCGGCAGCGGTGCCCGCAGCGGCCCTGCGGGAAATATGCAGGCATTGCCGAGGCCGCGGCCGCCGTCGATCACGATCAGCGAGGCGTCCTTCGTGATCGTCGGATTCTGAAAGCCGTCATCCATCAGGATCACGCTGGCGTTTTGCGAGCGCGCCAGTGCTATGCCCTCAATACGATCGCGCGCGACCACCACCGCGACCGTCCGCGCCAGCATCAAGGGCTCGTCGCCAACATCAGCGGCGACATGCCGCTCGGGATCGACCTTGATCGGTCCATGTAATTTGCCGCCATAGCCGCGGCTCAGCACCACCGGCGTCTCGCCGAGTTCGCGGAGCAGCTTCACCAGCGCGAGAACGGTCGGGGTCTTGCCCGCACCGCCGACATGATAATTGCCGACACACAGCACGGGGATGCCGGCATCGAAACCTTCACGCTGCAACCGGTGACCGGCGATCACGCCATAGATGGCGCCGAGTGGCATCAGAAGTCGCGACATCCATGATGCGGGCCGGTACCAAAAGGCCGGCTCACGCATTGGATGCCCCCATTTCGAGCCGCAATTGCAACAGATAGGGTTCGAGCGCAGCCATCGTGCGCTCGAGCGCGCCGCCGAGTTGTTCGACCACCCGCTCGGCCGCCGAAACCGACGCCTGCCGCGCCGCCGGATTCGCCAGCAGCTGGCCGAGTTGTTTCACCAGCGCCTCTTCGGTGTCGGCCTGCTTGGCACCGCCGGCGCCATCGAGCGCCTCATAGACATCGGTGAAATTGAAAACATGCGGCCCGTGAACGATCGACGCGCCGAGCTTGACCGCTTCGATCGGATTCTGTCCGCCATGCGGCACCAATGAGCCGCCCATGAACACGATCGGCGACAGCCGATAGAACAGCCCCAACTCGCCCATGGTGTCGGCGACATAGATATCGGTCGTCGCGGTCGGCAATTCTTCGTGCGAACGCAAGGCCACATGAAGGCCCGTTGCCCCGATGCTGCGTGCGATCGCTTCGCCGCGATCGGGATGCCGCGGTACGATCACACTGAGCAGCGATGGAAAGAATCCCGACAGGGTACGATGCACGGCGAGCAGAATGTCTTCCTCGCCGGGATGGGTCGATGCCGCGACGATCACCGGGCGGCCGCGTGTCATCGACATCAACCGTTCGAGCTTGGCGGCATCGGCCGGCGGCGCGGGTACATCGAGCTTCAGATTACCCGTGGTCACGACGTTGCGGCTGCCCAGTGCAGCGAAGCGTTCGGCATCGACTTGCGACTGCGCGAGGCAGACCTCGAACTGGCCGAGCAGCGCCGAGATCGTGCCAGAGACCCGGCGCCAGCGCGGAAACGAGCGATGCGACATCCGGCCGTTGATCAGCACCATCGGCAGACGGCGTGCCGCGCTCGACAGGATCAGATTGGGCCACAGATCGGATTCGATGAACAGCGCCAGGCTCGGCTGCCAGTGATCCAGAAAGCGCGCGACGTAACGCGGTGAATCATACGGCACATATTGATGGATGATATCCGCCGGAAACCGCTTGGCGACGATCGCCGCCGAGGTCACCGTGCCCGAGGTCAGGAGAATGCGAAGGTTCAACGCGCGCAGTCTCTCGATCAGCGCGGCGGCGGCCAGTACTTCGCCGACACTCGCGCCGTGAATCCACACCAGCGGTCCCTGCGGACGGACGTCCCGGCTCACGCCACGGCGCTCGCCGACCCGCGCGGGATCTTCCTTGCCCTGTTTGAGGCGCCGCTTGATCAACGCAGGCGCCAGCGGCATCGCCGCGGCGGACAGCCTGCGGTAGACGCGCAGGGTCATCGGCAGTGAACTAGCCATGACCTGCCTCTTCCGGAAGTCCTGCCTCTTCCGGAATTCCTGCCTCTTCCGGACGGCCGAGCTGCGCATAGGCCCGGCGGGTCGCGTCGTTCAGTGTCGTTTCCAGCCGCACGCGCAATTCTTCCATCGTCTGCGCGCCGGCGTCCGGTGGAACCATGATAATGTCGCCTCCCACCAGGGCCCCTCGTCCGAACGGCAGATTGATCGTGGTGCGGTCCCAGTTTTTCAGGCGAATAAAGCGGCTGGTGGCCATCGCGAACGGCATGATCGGCCGTCCGGACTCCCGCGCCAGCATGATGATGCCAAGGCCCGCGATGCGCGAGCGCTTCGGCACATCGGCGGTCAGCGCGACATTATAATTTTCATCGAGCGCGCGCACCATCTCTTTGAATGCGCCGACGCCGCCCTTGCGGTGAAACGCCGCGCCGTGATCGCCGGATCCGCGGATGGTGCCGATCCCGAGCCGCTCGGCCGCGAGCGCATTGAACTCGCCGTCGCGATGCCGCGAGATCAAAACCTTGGCGCGATGGCTTTCCTTGGTTTTGATGAACGGCGTCATGAAGTGCTGGCCATGCCAGAACGCGAAAATCGCCGGCATCTGCGGTTCAACGATGTCATAGACATTGGGCGGGTCGAAGCTGAACCTGTTGGTCAGCCAGACCAGCCGCAAAAACTCGGCCGCAAGGAACCCCACCGCGCGCTGCACCCAGCTGCCGCGCAGCACATTACGAAATAAATGTTTCAACTTGCAGGCTTCGTGTCTTGACCCGGATCGAGCAGCCGGTGGAGGTGGACGATGAAATAGCGCATATGGGCGTTATCCACCGTCTGTTGCGCCTTGGCCTTCCAGGCGACATGGGCGGTCGCGTAATTCGGGAACACGCCGACGACTTCCACCTGATTGAGATCCTTGAACGTGATGTGCTCGAGATCGATCAGTTCGCCCCCGATAACGAGGTGGAGCAATTGCTGCGGAGCACTATCTGACATGGTCTCTTTTCCTCATGCGTCGCATGGCAAACGAAACGCCCGGCGCGCAGGGCGCGCGTTCAGGGCAAGGGGCTTTTCCGAAAATGCTCGACAATGCCTGCATGACGATCGCGCCCCGCCGCCACCAGCACCCCGTGCGTCACTTCCCGGCGATTGTAGAGGATAGCGTCCCCGGAAAGCGCGGTCATGTTACCATTCGCTTCCTGCACGATCAAATTGGCCGCGGCAAGGTCCCAGTCGCGGCTTTGGCCCCCGGCAAAGGCCGCATCCAGCCTGCCCTGCGCGACCCGGCACAGCCGCAGCGCCAGCGATCCGATGCGGGGATGCAGGGTAATTTCGTCTGACGGCCGGCCGCTGAGCCGTTCAACCAGCGGTTTCGGGCCGGCCATCCGGGAAAAATCCAGCCCGGTGCCGGTGGTCGCATGGACCGGCAAATTATTGAGCAAGGCGCCCTGCCCGCGCATCGCGAAGAAAAATTCGTCGCTGGCCGGCGCGAACACGGCGGCCAGCACCGGCTGCGCATCCTCGACCAGCGCGACGCTCACGCACCAGTCTTCGCGGCCGGCCAGATAGCCGCGGGTGCCGTCGATCGGATCGACAATCCAGACCAAATGCTTGCCGAGCCGCGCGTCATCGTCGGCGCTTTCCTCCGACAGCCAGCCATAATCCGGTGTGGCGGATCGCAGCCGCTGCTCGATCAGATCGTTGACCCGGATGTCGGCTTCGGACACCGGCGACGAGGCGCCCTTGGTCCAGCTTTTCAGTTCGGTCCGGAATAGTGACAGCCCCAGCGCGCCCGCTTCGCGCACCGTATCCGTCAGCAGCGTAGCGTCGCGCGCGAGAATTTCACGCGAGAGAACGTCGCGCGTCAGAATTTTGTCATGCACCCGGCCGGAGCTAGCGTCCGCCAAGCGTCAATCCCTCGATGCGCAGCGTCGGCGCATTGACGCCGTAGCGAAACACCAGGTCGTTGGCCGGCACCATCGACTTGAAGATTTCAAACAGATGCCCGGCGATGGTGACCTCGCTCACCGCATAGGTGAGTTGGCCGTTCTCGATCCAGAATCCCGAAGCACCGCGGCTGTAATCGCCGGTGACGCCGTTGACGCCGGAGCCGATCAAATCAGTGACGTAGAATCCCTGCTTGATATCGGACATCAGTTCGGCCGGGGTCGGCTCGCCGGCTTCGAGATGAAGATTATAGGACCCCGGCGAGGGCGACGACGACACCCCGCGATGGGCGTGGCCGGTCGTGGTCAATCCCAGTTCGCGCGCGGTCGCGCAATCCAGTAGCCACGACGTCAGCACGCCCTCATCGACCAGCGCGAGCTTCTTGACCTTGACACCCTCGGCGTCGAACGACTGCGAGCGCAATCCGCGCACCCGCAAGGGATCATCGATGATGCGGATATTCTTGGAAAACAATTGATCGCCGAGACGATCCTTCAGAAAGCTGGTCTTGCGCGCGATCGACGCGCCGTTGATCGCGCCGACGAGATGACCGACGATCGAACCGGACACGCGGGGATCGAACACCACAGGCACCTTGCAGGTCTCGACCTTGCGCGGATTGGCCCGCGCCACCGTGCGCTCGCCCGCGGTGCGGCCGACGCTTTCCGGCGAGGCCAGATCGGACGCGTGCGGCGCCGATGTGAAGTCATAGTCGCGCTCCATGCCGGTACCCTCGCCCGATATCGCGGTCATCGAGATACCCTGGCTGGATCGCAAATAGGAGCCCTGAAAACCAGTCGAGGTCACCAGCACCATGCCGCCGATGCCGGTCGAGGCCGATGCGCCGCCCGATTTCGTGACGCCCTTGACCGCGAGCCCTGCCGCTTCGGCTTCACAGGCGCGGCGTTCAAGCTCGGAGGTCGATGGCACCACGGGATCGAGTAGATCGAGATCGGGAAAATCGCGCGCCAGCAAGGAGGGATCGGCGAGACCGACATATTTGTCATCGGGTGCCACCCGCGCCATCGCGACGGCGCGCTCGGCAAGCTTCGCGATACCATCGCCGCTGACGTCATTGGTCGAGACCACCGCCTGGCGCTGTCCGACCAAGACGCGCAGCCCGACATCATCGCCTTCCGAACGCTCGGATTCTTCAACACGCCCGTCGCGTACTTCTACGCCTTGCGAAACACCGCGCACCGCGACCGCGTCGGCGGCATCCGCGCCGGCGCGCCGGGCCGCCTCGACAAGGCGTTGCGCCAGCGTGCTCAGAGCGGATTGATCGAACAAATCGGAGGGGGCGCTTTTCGTCGAAAGCGGCGATGCCGCGGATGGTGAAGAGATCACGAACAAAACCTCTGGGATTCAAGACGGATTGAAGCGGGTCGCAGGCGATGTGGCGGCAAATCAACAGACATATGAGATGTGCCTGATTCACAGGGATTTCAAGCATTTTTCGCGGCCGAAAACCAAAGATTTTCTGCAACCCCGCAACGACTCGTCAATCATGTAGGCCAAGGTCTTGTCAATCATGAGGCCTGATGACGCCGGGTTAACCAGCCTTTTTAAGCTAATCCGGACACGGCTCCGCTAAGGTCCACCCATCGACCGGGAACATAATCCCGGCGGGGAGATAAAGCCGTGAGGCGTCAAACAGCAACAAGCGGGTTCAATCCCGCCGGGTCGAGCCGCGCCTTGCGGCTCGACCCTCTCTCTTTGCCCGTCAGCTTCGACGCACATGATGCGCGCGCCGATGGCGGCGTGCGTAAAATCGAACTTCACCGCGAACGTGTCGTCCTGCATCGCGCCGTCCACGGCATGCGGATGGCGATCAACGTTCGCGTCCGCGATTTTCTCGGCATTGCCTTGCGCGGCATCGACGACGCGCAGATGCTGGTTCTGGTTCACCGCGATCCCTCCTTGAGCATTCCGCTTGGCGCAAGTTCCGACCGCGAGGAAATCTCGGCGGCCTGGCAGATGTGGAGCGAGATCTTCGCGCTTCCGCAATTGCCGGAAGACAAACCCAGCGAGCCGGCCGCCCGCCGGCGGCGGCACAATGCGATCCGCGCCCGGCGTCCGAAATTCCTGGTGCGTCGTCGTGGCGGCGACCTGCTCAATCCGGCGAATATCCATCAAGGCGAGCGCGAGATCATCGCGCGGGATTGAACCTCCTCCTCTCTCAGAGTCGTCCCTGCGAACGCAGGGACCCATACGCCGCGGCCTATCGTTGAAAGCCGCCGTTGGAAGACTTTCGCGCAACACAACGTCCTGTGGTTATGGGTCCCTGCGTACGCAGGGACGACACCTGTTTAGTTCGTCATTGCCGGGCTTGACCCGGCAATCCATCCTCTTCGGGAAAATTTCTTGCGAAGATTGATGGATGCCCGGATCAAGTCCGGGCATGACGAGTGAGTGATCGCGACGCAAAGCGCCCGAACTATAAGTACAACTTCCCGCCCTCCTCTTACAGAGGGCGCAGGGAATGCCGGGCGCCTGGTGCGCCCGCTGTCGCGTGTGCGAAGTCGTAAGTAAGAAGCACACGCGTTAGTCAGGTCACACCGAAAACACCCGGCATTCCCCGCGCAATGGTTTACGGCTTATTTCGCGCTCTCCCCGGTGATCGGGCTCTTTTGCCACCGTCACCTCGCGGACAATTCCGCGAGACTTGACGCCAGCGTCGAGGCGTCAGGACCACACGACTTCGCCGTCCGCCTCAGGCGCTCTCGTCAGAAGCGCCCTCCGCGTCCACCGCATCCCGTCCCGCGTCCGTGACGATCGCGAGCCGCCCCTCAGATGGGACGGGACGGTGAGAATATACCAATGATTTGGTATTTCTGAAAATCAGAATATTTTTCCCGCCAAGGGCTGGACACGCGATCCGCGGCACGTGACGTGATTTGCCCGTCGGGTAGTCGCGTGAACTCGGGAATCGTAGGGTGGGCAAAGGCGCACTTGCGCCGTGCCCACCATTCAAGCCAACGTACATGCAAGTGGATGGAGGGTGGGCACGCTTCGCTTTGCCCACCCTACGCCCTGAATCCAGTTCCGACCTCATCCCCGCGTAACGGCTTCGCCGTTATCGCTGGAGGAGCCGCGAAGCGGCGTCTCGAAGGATGGATGCAACACGCGGACTCGCGACCATCCTTCGAGACGCATCGCTTTCGCGATGCTCCTCAGGATGAGGACCGTCCTCGCCTCGACGGGTAGCCGCGCTTTACGCGAACCGGTATCCACTCGCTTGAAAACGCTCTAACCAGCCGCCCGCATCACCGCATCCGCGAGCAGTCCGGCAAACAGCAACAATCCTGCATCGCGGTTGGATTTGAAAACCCGCAAGCACAACGCCGTATCGCCGATGTCGAGGCGCCTGATCTGCCAGATCAGATGCGCGGCGAACACACCAAGCCCGATCCAGGCTATCAAACCGGAGCCGGCCAGCACCAGCGCCGCACCGATCAAGACCACCGCGAGGGCATAAAACGCCAGCAGCGCCTGATGGGTGCGTTCGGCGAACAGCAACGCGGTCGATTTGACACCGATCAGCGCGTCGTCTTCGGTGTCCTGGTGCGCGTAGATCGTGTCGTAACCGATCACCCACGAGATCGAACCGGCATAGAGCAATACCGCCGTCGCATCGATCCGCCCGAAGGTCACAGCGAATCCCATCAGCGCGCCCCAGGAAAATGCCAGCCCGAGCACGATCTGCGGCCACCAGGTGATCCGCTTCATGAACGGATAGACCGCGACGATCAGCAGCGACGCGATGCCGGTCGCGACCGCAAAGCGGTTGAATTGCAGCAGCACCACCAATCCGATCAGCGCCTGAACGACCAAAAATACTGCCGCCCGCTTCACGCTCACCTGCCCGGCCGGGATCGGCCGCGAGCGCGTGCGCTCGACCAGCGCATCGAGATCGCGATCGGTAATGTCGTTCCAGGTGCAGCCGGCGCCGCGCATCACAAAGGCGCCGACGAAGAACAATACGATGATGAGGGGTAGCTGGGCGACCGTGTGGGCGACGCCGGCGGCGAGTGCCGCCGACCACCAGCACGGCATCAGCAACAGCCAGGATCCGATCGGCCGGTCGAAACGGGAGAGCCGCAGATAGGGCCGCGACCATCGCGGCGCGAGCGTGTCGACCCAGTTGCCGGTCGCATCCGCAACGGGGGCGGCGGCGCCGCTCATCGTCGCCGTTCGATCATCGCGCGAGCACGTTACCGTTCAAGGTATCGAACGTGCTGCCTTTCTTCGTGTTGTTCGCTTCCGGCAGCGCCGTCGAGGAACCCAGCACTTCGCTCAGACTCGGACCAGCCGGTCCTTTTGGCTGCGACGCCATCTGCTGGGCCACCGCGCAAATCTTCTGCTGCATGGCCTCGCTGTTCTTGTGACCACCCTTCAACTGGTCCAGCACCTGCGGCGGAATCCCGCACTGAACCTGGTGGGCCTCGACATATTTGAGCATCTTGGTTTCGGCCACGCCGAAATTGCTGATCAGCTTGCAGGCTTCATCCGGAGGGGCGTGCCGATCACTGGCGGCCTTGATCAGCTTGCCGCGTTTCTCCGCCTCCTCGCGCAGCGGCATGAAAGCCTTCATGCACTCGGCTTCGGTGGGGCTCATCGACGGCCCGGCTGGCGCACCCCCACCCCCGAATCCGCCAACAGGCGGCGCGCCGCCCGACGGAAACGAGGCAGGACCCGCGCCGCCAAAGGACGTCGCAGGCGCGGAGCCATTCACCGGCGGAAACGCCGGATCATTGGCCGGAGCGGCGGCGCGACCGGGCAGCGGCGCGGGAAAAGCGCCTTGCGCTAAAGCCTGGCTCATAAAGATCTGGCCGGCATGGAAAGTGGCGACGGCCAGCGTGAGCGGCACAATCAGGCGACGGATCATCAAAGCTGTTCCTCAGGCAAGGCCCAATGGCCCCTCGCGTCTTCCAAACAGAAGAGCGACTCCGATAGGGTTATTTTACAATTCCTGCCAGCCCTTAACAACCCGTCGAATTGGGCGACAGCGCGGCGTTGCGCCGCGCCGAACGGCCAATAATCGCGTAAATTCTCATTCTTTGGGCTAAAAGGCCGCCCGATTGGACCCGTTCACATGCCACAACATGATTTTCGCAAGCCCAGGCTGTTCGTCGAGGCCGCACTGGCCCCGGGCGAGAGCGTCGCGCTGGAGCGCGACCAGAGCAATTATCTCGGCAATGTGCTGCGCCTGGCCGCCGGCGACACCATTCTGGTGTTCAATGGACGCGATGGCGAATGGCAGGCGGCCATTGCCGGCCGCAAGCGGCCCGACAGTCTCGAGATTATCGACCAGACCCGGCCGCAGGACCGCCTACCCGATCTCGCTTATGTATTTGCACCGCTCAAGCATGCCCGGCTCGACTACATGGTGCAGAAAGCGGTCGAGATGGGAGCCTCATCCCTGCAGCCGGTGTTGACTCGTTTTACCCAGGTTTCACGCGTGAACAGCGAGCGGATGCGGGCCAATGTCATCGAGGCATCAGAACAATGCGGCATCCTCAGCATTGCCGCCGTCGCCGAACCAATCCCGCTCGACCGTTATTTGAGCCAGCGGGAAACCACGCGTCTGCTGGTGTTTTGCGACGAGGCAGCAGAAGTCATCAATCCGTTGCAGGCGCTGCAAGGCGGCCCCTCGGCCACGAATGGCATCGACGTCCTGATCGGCCCCGAAGGCGGTTTTGCCGAGGAAGAGCGCGCCATCCTGCTGCGGCAACCACAAACCTTGCGGCTTTCGCTGGGGCCGAGGATCCTGCGCGCGGACACCGCGGGGGTGGCCGCATTGGCGCTGATCCAGGCGGCGCTCGGCGACTGGACCCTTAGCGGGTAGCTTGGCCCTCGCCCGGCGACGCTTGATTAAGGGACTTAATATTAAGCGACTTGGCATTAAGGCGGCCGATCCCTGTCGAAACCCGGCCCGGGCCATGCTATGGGCTGCGCCCTATCCTTCGGAACCCGCTTTTTGGGAACCGCTTTTCGGGTTATTGGACGACGAGATGACAGAGACCGCCGCCCCTCGCGCGACCGGATCCGCCGCATGGGCGGACGCGCTGCTATTGTCGTTTGCGCAGGCCGGCTACATCAGAGCCGAGCCAGGCATTCTGCAGCCGGCCGAGCCGTTTCTCGATCTCTCCGGCGAGGACATCCGCAAGAGCCTTTATCTGACCACCGACGCCAGCGGCGAGGAACTGTGCCTTCGCCCCGACCTCACCATTCCGGTGGCCTGCGATTATCTCGCCTCCAGCCAGGCCGGAAAGCCGGCCGGATTCAGCTATCTCGGCCCGGTGTTCCGTTATCGCGGCGGACAATCCAGCGAGTTCCTGCAGGCCGGCATCGAATCCTTCGGGCGGCAGGATCGCCCCGCCGCCGATGCCGAGATGCTGGCGCTGGCGCTGGAAGCGACGCGCGCGTTCGGCCTGACCGACGTCGAAATCCGCACCGGCGATGTCGCGCTGTTCATAGCACTGATCGACGCGCTCGATCTCTATCCGGTATGGCGGCGGCGGCTGATCAAGGATTTCAACCGCAAGATCAATCTGGCGGAAGATATCGAGCGGCTTACGCTCGCGACCGGGCCCAGCCGCAACGAATATGAAGGCGTGCTCGCCGCGCTCGCCGGCTCCGACCGCAAGGCGGCGCTGGCGCTGGTGACCGATCTGATGTCGATCGCCGGCACCACCAATGTCGGCGGCCGCTCGGTGTCGGAAATCGCCGATCGCTTCCTCGAACAGTCCACCTTGAAGGGCGGGGCGTTGCCGCGCGATGCGCTGTCGACCATCAAGCGCTTCCTCGCCATCGCAGGCGATCCCGACGATGCGATCGCACAGCTGCGCGCCCTGGCGGCGGATACCAGGCTCAACATCACCCACGCGATCGATCAATTCGAAAGCCGGGTCGGCTTCATGGCCGCGCGCGGCGTCGATACAAGCCAGACGCGTTTCTCCACTTCATTTGGCCGCGGCATCGATTACTACACCGGCTTCGAATTCGAGCTGCACGCCAAGAGCAACGGCGTCGAACCGCTGGTCGCGGGCGGCCGCTATGACGGGCTGTTGAAGCGGCTGGGCTCTGCCACCGCGATCCCGGCAGTCGGATTCTCGGTCTGGGTCGAAACCCTCGCCAATATCGGCAAACCTTCTGCCAACAAAAAAGGGAGCGCTTCATGACGGCCCCCTTCGTTCTCGCCGTTCCCTCCAAGGGACGGCTGCAGGAAAACGCCGAAGCGTTTTTCACGCGCGCCGGATTGTCGCTGGCAAAACCGCGCGGCGCCCGCGACTATCGCGGCACCATCAGCGGACTCGACAAT
Organism: uncultured Alphaproteobacteria bacterium; assembly: GCA_963790595.1. Taxonomy (GTDB): domain Bacteria; phylum Pseudomonadota; class Alphaproteobacteria; order Rhizobiales; family Xanthobacteraceae; genus Bradyrhizobium. The sequence continues at coordinate 122,251 of CAWBPE010000025.1, forward strand.
GTCGAGATCGCCTATCTGTCGGCCAGTGAAATTGCCTCTCAGCTCGCGCGCGGCATGGTGCATCTGGGCGTCACCGGCGAAGACCTGGTGCGCGAAAGCATCACCGATGCCGACAAACGGGTGTTGCTGATCGACAATCTCGGCTTCGGCAGCGCCAATGTCGTGGTCGCGGTGCCGCAGGCCTGGATCGATGTGCGTACCATGGCCGATCTCGACGACGTCACCACCGGTTTTCGCGAGCAGCATAACCGGCGCATGCGGGTGGCGACCAAATACATCAATCTGACCCGGTCGTTCTTCGCCTCGCATGGCGTGGTCGATTACCGGATCGTGGAGAGCGCCGGCGCGACCGAGGGCGCGCCCGCGGTCGGCACGGCCGAGATGATCGTCGATATCACCACGACCGGCGCGACGCTGGCCGCCAATGGCCTCAAAGTGCTCGACGACGGCGTGATCCTGCGCAGCCAGGCCAATCTGGTGGCCTCGCGCGAGGCCGATTGGTCGAGCGAAGCGCGCGAGACCGCGCGCGTGATTCTCGATCACATCGCCGCACGTGCCCGCGCCAGCAAATATCGCGAAGTCCGCACCCGTTTTGCGGAGTGCACCGCGGCCCTGCTGGCCGAGGCCCATAATCGCTTCGGCGTGGTGTCGCCGTTCGGCGGGCCGACCTCGTCAGGCATGGTGACGCTGCATTGTCCGCCGGCGCAGCTTTACGCGCTCGGAAGCTTCCTGCGCACGCACGGCGCCGACACGGTTTCGGTGGCGTCGCTCGACTATGTGCTCGACCGGGAAAATCCGTTGTTCGCCAAGCTCGAGGCCTTCCTGCGGCCATGAGACTGACAGCCGCAGCCGCCCCCGTGGCGACAACCGCCTGCGATTGCCATATGCTGTGTTTTGGATGGTTGGAATCTGATCGATGATGCTGGGTACCGATGTTTCAGGCCTATCGACGACCGCAGCCACCGCTGCGGCGCAGGGACTGTCGATCGTCGTTCCCGTCTATAACGAAGCTGCCGAGCTGGTCTCGCTGCACCAGCGGCTTGGCGCCCTGGCGCGCACGCTTGCGGATCGCTATCGCCTCACCTGCGAGGTGATCTATGTCGATGACGGCAGCGCGGATGCGACGCTCACGATCGCGCGCGGGCTAATGGCCGATGCGCTCGACGTCCAGGTGGTGTCGCTGTCGCGCAATTTCGGCAAGGAAGCCGCGCTGATGGCTGGCCTGGATCACGCCCGGCGCGGCGCGGTGCTGTTCATGGATGGCGACGGCCAGCACCCGCCGGCTCTGGTCGAGAAGCTTGTCAGCCACTGGATCGATGACGGCTACGACGTGGTCTATACCGCCAAGGCCCATCGCGACAATGAATCGTTCCTGCGGCGGCTCGCCGTGCACGGCTTCTACGCGCTGATCAATTGGGGCGCGCGGCAGAAAATCCCGGAAGATGCCGGCGACTTTCGGCTGCTGTCGCCGCGCGCCGCGGCGGCCCTGAAGCAGCTTCCCGAACGCAATCGTTTCTTCAAGGGCCTGGCGAGCTGGATCGGCTTTCGCCAGATCCGCGTCGATTACGAACCCGCCGCCCGCGCGCATGGCGTCACCACGTTCAGTCCCGGCCGGCTGGTCGGGTTGTCGATCGAGGGCCTCACGTCGTTTTCGGTGGCACCGCTGCGGTTCGCCAGCCTGCTCGGCGTTTTCCTGGCTTCGGCCGCCTTCTTGTTCGGCCTTTCGATCCTGTGGGAAACCTGGATGAGCGGAAAATCCGTCCCCGGTTATCCCTCGCTGGTGGTCGGCCTGATGACCATCGGCGGCGTGCAGCTGATCATGATTGGCATTGTCGGCGAATATATCGGCAAGATCCTGTCCGAGCTGAAAGCCCGCCCGATCTATTTCGTCGCCGAGCACTGCGAAAAGCGCGTTGATGACAGCAGGGCCGGCGAGAGGACCGCCGCCGAATGAACGACGCCGCGCCGCCGCGCCGCATCTGGCTGTGCGCCGACGATTACGGTATCAGTCCCGGCGTCAACCGCGCCATTCGCGACCTGATCGAACGCGGCCGTCTCAACGCCACCTCGGTGATGGTGGTGGGCCCCGCGATCGGCCGTGACGAAGCAAGCGCGCTGCAGGCTTCCGCCGCCGGCAACCCGCGTTGCGCGATCGGGCTCCATGTGACTTTGACCGCGCCGTTCAGGCCGCTGACGATGCATTTCCAGCCGCTCGATGGCGGCATGTTTTTCGAATTCGCAAAACTGCTGCGTAAGGGGCTACTGCGAAAGCTCGATCCCGAGATCGTCCATGCCGAGGTGAAGGTGCAACTCGCGGCCTTCAGCAAACTGTTCGGCCGCGCGCCTGATTTCGTCGATGGTCACCAGCATGCGCAGCTGTTTCCGCAAATCCGCGACGCCTTTCTGACCGCGGTCAAGGAAGCCGCGCCCGATGCCTGGGTACGCCAGTGCGGCCGCCGTCAACCCCTCAGCCAGCGGCTCGGTTCGCCCAAGGCACTGGTGCTGGATGTCTTGAGCGCGCAATTTCGTCAACGCGCCGGGCGCGCGGGACTCACCTTTAATCCCGGCTTCGCCGGCGCCTATGATTTCTCCCGGCCATCCGATTTCGGCGCGCTGATGCAGCAATTTCTCGATTCTCTGCCGGAAAATGGTGTCGTGATGTGCCACCCGGGATTAGTGGACGACGTCCTGGTCAGCCTCGATCCGTTCACCGGCCAGCGCGAGCGCGAATACGCGTTTCTCGGGGGCGAGCAATTCCCGGCCTTGCTGGCAGTGAATAAAGTTACATTGGGCTGATATTTGGGCGTGAGTTTCCGGCCTCTGGCCGGGGGCGCTTTGTCGCATACATAAATTTAATCTGCGACGGCACTACTTGGGACACAAACCGCCCCTACATCTGCCCCGCGCTTGCAAAGCGAGGGAGAGAATCCATGACACCGCAAGAACGCCAGATGGTTGACGATCTTTTCGACCGGCTCGCCAAAATGGAGAGCGCGCCGCGCGATCCGGATGCGACCGCTGCCATGGCGCAGGGCCTGCGCGCGGCGCCCAACGCGGTTTACGCGCTGGTGCAGACCGTGCTGGTGCAGGACGAGGCGCTGAAACAGGCCCACCATCGCATCGAGGAGTTGGAGGCTGCTGGCGCACCACAGCAGCAGCAATCCGGCGGCGGATTTTTGGATTCGATGCGCGATACGGTGTTCGGACAAAACCCGTCGCGCGGCTCGGTGCCGAACGTCCCGCCGCCCCCGGTCCCGAACCGCCCGGTCTGGAACAGCGGTCAGGTGCTGCAGCAGCCCCAGCAATATCCGGAACAACATTATAACGAGGCTCCCTATGGCCAGGGTCAGCCCTACGGCCAGGGCCAAGGCTTTGGGCAGGGCCAGCCCTATGGCGCACAGCGATCTCCGATGGGTGGCTTGATGGGTGGAGGCGGCTCGTTTCTCGGCACCGCGGCGGCCGCGGCCGCCGGCGCGGTCGGCGGATCGTTGCTGCTCAACAGCTTCCGCGGCATGATGGGCGGCAGCCGCCAGGCTTTCGGCGATACGGCGGTCACCGGCAACCGGAGCCCGTGGAGCGATCAATCCCGCAGCGATCTGGCGCGTGACGCCGGCGTCAACGATATCGGCTCGAAAGATCTCGCCGCGCAAGATCGTGCCCAGGATCTGGCTCAGGACCGCGACGACGACAATCTGGCCGCGCAAGATCGCGCCCAGGATCTGGCTCAGGATCACGACGACATGGATCTGGATTCCGACGATTTCGGCGGCGATAACGACAGCGACTACGCCTGACCAATTGACTGACGAATTTCTCGGCACGCATTAAAAAAACGGCCGCTCGTTCGAGCGGCCGTTTTGATTTTCGAAAGCGTGACTTTTAAAACCTGCAGATCAGATGACGATGACCCGCGCGCCGACATTGACGCGGCCGTAGAGGTCGATCACGTCTTCATTGCGCATCCGGATGCAGCCGGACGACACGTTGGTGCCGATGGTCCAGGGTTCGTTGGAACCGTGGATGCGATAGAGCGTCGATCCCAGATACATCGCGCGCGCGCCGAGCGGATTTTGCGGACCGCCTTCCATGTGCCGCGGCAGATCGGGGCGGCGCGCCAGCATTTCCGACGGCGGCGTCCAGTCCGGCCATTCCTTCTTGGCGGAAATCTGCTTGACGCCGGACCAGGTGAAGCCAGGACGGCCGACGCCGATGCCGTAACGCAGCGCCTTGCCGTTGCCCTGCACCAGGAACAGGAACTTGTTGGGCGTATCGACCACGATCGTGCCCGCACTTTCCTTGCCGGTATAGTCGACCATCTGCTTCTCGAATTTCGGATCGAAGGCGGGATGCGCGGGTTCGCCCGGATCCTGGCGCATGCTCTGTTGCGGCTCTCCCTGCAGCATCATCGGACGCTGCGACGGATAGGATTGCTGCTGGTAGGAGGGCTGCTGCTGATAACCGGGCTGCTGCCGGTAACGATCGCCTTGCGGCGGCGCGTCGCCGAACAGGAACTGGATGAAGCCGCCGCCCATATTGTTCTGGTCGGCAGACGCCATCCGCACCGGCGCGGCCGGACGCGGCGCGGGCTGACCGGCATAGATCACGCTGGGTTCGGGAAGTGCCGCGGCATTGGTAGCGAGGGCCTGCGCAACGGCCTGATTTAACCCGGCGTCAAGAAAAGACGCGCCGGCGAGGAGCGCGAGATACATTTTGTTGGGCATCGACGTACTCTGTACTGTTTCGTCGTTACAGCGCCGGAGCGGCGCCTTTACACACCACTAACTAAGATCAAAACCGCATCGGTTTGGTAAACGGAATCGGCGTTTCGATTCACCACGTCGTCAATTGCGCGCGGTTTTGCCCGGTAGCGTTTATTTTCGGTGAACGCACGACGCACATGGTTAATCGTTGGTGTGCGGCGATCGACACAGGTTTTGATAATGGGTTCCGGCGTGAACTCCGTGTTAAATCGAGTCTGCTTAAAACATGAAGAGTGAAGTTCAGGGAAAGTCTCATGCCGGTTCATCGTAGACGTTTTCGTATCGAAGAAGCCTTTGTCGGCGACATGTCGATGTTACCGGAGGTGGACAATGGCGAGGTCGGTCCCATGCACCACGAAATCATGAGCGAGTTGCGCGCGATCCGCGCCCAGATGGCGACCCCCGGCGCGAGCGTGGCGATGGGGCCGATCGGCGAGTCGGTGTCGCGCGAGACCGCCGAAGCCCACGCGCTGCTCGAGACCTACCGCGCCCAGATCGAACAGTGCGAGAAGCTCAAGGTCGAACTCGATCTGATCTATGATGCGATCAGCCGCACCAAGCGCGAAATCGCGGTTCTGCACGGCAACAGTTTCAACGGCGAGGAAATGGCCAAGGTCAACGGCGAACTCGGCGCCGTAGTCGGCGGCACCGAAGAAGCCACCCAGCAAATCCTGGAAGCCGCGGAATTGATCGACAACGCCGCCACCGCCTTGAGCCGGGTCAATTCGCCGGACCAGCAAAAGCTGCTCAGCGAGGAAATCCAGGAACGCGTGGTTTCGATCTTCGAGGCCTGCAATTTCCAGGATCTGACTGGTCAGCGCATCAAGAAAGTGATGACCACGATGAAGTTCATCGAAAATCACATCACCATCATGATGGACATCTGGGGTGGCGTCGACGCCATCAAGGCGCACGCGCCGCCGATCGTCGATACCCGCGAGGGCGATGCAAGGCTGCTGAACGGGCCGAAGGTTGACGGCGACGTCGGCCACGCCTCGCAGGACGACATCGACGCGCTGTTCGACTAGATCTCGAATTCATTCAGACCGCCGGGCGAGACATCGCTCGGCGGCATAAATCAAAACGCCGGCCCTGAAGGCCGGCGTTTTTATTTCGAGAACTGTTGATTATATCACGCCCGCGGCGCGCAGCGGACATAGACCATGTTGCCGTAACGGGTCGCCGCATCCTTGTCGGTGAAGCGGGTGATCAGGACCCGTCCGTCAAAGGAGACGATTTCGCGGTCCTGCTCGCCGCCGGCCGGGCCGGGCGGACCGATGTAGTTCTTGCCGCTCGGGCTGCCCTTGAGGCGCAGTTCCTGCGGCGTTGCCTGGTCGGCCAGATGCATGATCACGCCGCCGGTGGCACCGGCCCCGATCACATAAGGCTGCTTGCACTGGGCCCGCGCCGCGGCTTCGGTGCGCGCACGATCATTGGGATTCTGGTACGACGCCAGGCCCCAGCGGCCGACAATCTCGTCCGAGCGGATGCTCGCCGGCATTTCGGGTCCCGGCGCCGGCTCGGGCGCCACCGAGGGCGACGACGAAAACGACGGCAGGCTCATGCTGCTGCAGGCGCCGAGGAATATCGTCAGCGCCGAGGCAATCCCCAGATTGGCAACCGCGCGCGCGCTACGTGACGTGACCATGGCATCCCCCAAACAATTCCCGGCCGCACCCATCCGCAGCCAAGCGTAAAACTCCTGTCGGAGCAATGATGTCCAGCAAATTACGCCGGCGCTCCGATTTAGTTTCCTTAAGCATCCTATATCTGCCTCACCAAGGACTTAACCCCCCTTTGCTTGACAGGATCGGCGTCAAGCCATATTCCCGGGCGCACAATTAGCACTCCGAAAGCGCGATTGCTAAGGGTGCGAGCTATCCGGCCCTTGGTGGGATCGAATACGCCCGTATTCCGATCCACTTTCGATGACACACCAGACCTGAACCAGACCTGAAAACGAAGCCTCCAAAAGGAACTGTCATGGCTAAAACCCAATTTCGTCCGCTGCATGACCGTGTCGTGGTCAAACGTATCGACGCCGAGGAAAAGACCAAGGGCGGCATCATCATTCCCGACAGCGCCAAGGAAAAACCCCAGGAGGGCCAGGTTGTCGCAGTCGGCCCCGGCGGCCGCGACGAGGCCGGCAAGCTGATCCCGATCGACATCAAGACCGGCGATCGCGTGCTGTTCGGCAAGTGGTCGGGCACCGAGATCAAGCTCGACGGCGAAGAGCTCCTGATCATGAAGGAATCCGACATCATGGGCGTGCTGGCGTAAGGCACACACCGCCCTCACCGCTGTAGCACGCGCAGTCGTCATGCCCGGGCTTGACCCGGGCATCCATCCCTTCAAGACGCGGGCAGAAAGCCGATGGATTGCAGGGTCAAGCCCGGCAATGACAGCGCAGAATCCACCATATCAGTCATTCAGGAGCACTTCACATGGCTGCCAAGGACGTTAAATTTGCCGGAGACGCGCGCGATCGCATGCTGCGCGGCGTCGATATTCTCGCCAATGCCGTCAAGGTGACGCTCGGCCCCAAGGGCCGCAACGTCGTCATCGAAAAGAGCTTTGGCGCGCCCCGCATCACCAAGGACGGCGTCACCGTCGCCAAGGAAATCGAGCTTGAGGACAAGTTCGAGAACATGGGCGCGCAGATGCTGCGCGAAGTCGCCTCCAAGACCAACGACACCGCCGGCGACGGCACCACCACCGCCACCGTGCTGGCCCAGGCGATCGTGCGCGAAGGCGCCAAGTCGGTCGCCGCCGGCATGAACCCGATGGACCTCAAGCGCGGCATCCAGATTGCGGTCGCGGCCGTGGTCAAGGACATCGAAAAGCGCGCCAAGCCGGTCGCCTCTTCCGCCGAAGTGGCCCAGGTCGGCACCATCTCTGCCAATGGCGACGCCGCGATCGGCAAGATGATCGCGCAGGCGATGCAGAAGGTCGGCAATGAAGGCGTCATCACCGTCGAGGAAAACAAGTCGCTGGATACCGAAGTCGATATCGTCGAAGGCATGAAGTTCGACCGCGGCTACCTGTCGCCCTACTTCGTCACTAATGGCGACAAGATGACCGCCGAGCTCGAAGACGTCTATGTGCTGCTGCACGAGAAGAAGCTGTCCGGCCTGCAGTCGATGCTGCCGGTGCTGGAAGCCGTGGTGCAGTCGGGCAAGCCGCTCTTGATCATCGCGGAAGACGTCGAAGGCGAGGCTTTGGCGACGCTGGTCGTCAACCGCCTGCGCGGCGGGCTGAAGGTCGCCGCCGTCAAGGCGCCCGGCTTCGGCGATCGCCGCAAGGCGATGCTGGAAGACATCGCGATCCTGACAGGCGGTCAGCTGATCTCGGATGAACTCGGCATGAAGCTCGAAAGCGTCACGGTCAACATGCTCGGCCGCGCCCGCAAGGTCGTGATCGACAAGGAAAACACCACGATCGTCAGCGGCGCCGGCAAGAAAAAGGACATCGAAGCCCGCGTCAGCCAGATCAAGGCGCAGATCGAGGAAACCACCTCGGACTACGACCGCGAGAAGCTGCAGGAACGTCTGGCCAAGCTCGCCGGCGGCGTCGCGATCATTCGCGTCGGCGGCGCGACCGAAGTCCCTTGCGCAAACGCTTCGCGTTTGTCGCAGGCAATAACGCGTTCTTTCTCGCTCACGCCCGCGGCGCGCAGCGGACATAGACCATGTTGCCGTAACGGGTCGCCGCATCCTTGTCGGTGAAGCGGGTGATCAGGACACGTCCGTCAAACGAGACGATTTCACGGTCCTGTTCGCCGCCGGCCGGGCCGGGCGGACCGATATAGTTCTTGCCGCTCGGGCTGCCCTTGAGGCGCAATTCCTGCGGCGTCGCCTGGTCGGCCAGATGCATGATCACGCCGCCGGTGGCGCCGGCTCCGATCACATAGGGTTGCTTGCACTGAGCCCGCGCCGCGTTTTCGGTGCGCGCGCGATCATTGGGATTCTGGTACGACGCCAGGCCCCATTTGCCGACAATCTCGTCCGAGCGGATGCTCGCCGGCATTTCGGGCGCGGCAGCCGGTTCCGGCGGCGCGGAAGACGACGAAAACGACGGCAGGCTCATGCTGCTGCAGGCGCCGAGGAAGATCGTCAGCGCCGAGGCAATCCCCAGATTGACAACCGCGCGAGCGCTACGTGACGTGACCATGGCATCCCCCAAACAATTCCCGGCCGCACCGATCCGCAGCCAAGCGTAAAACTCCAGTCGGAGCAATGATCTCCAGCAAATTACGCCGGGGCTCCGATTTAGTTTCCTTAAGCATCCTATATCTGCCTCACCAAGGGCTTAACCGCCCTTTGCTTGACAGGACTGGCGTCAAGCCATATTCCCGGGCGCACAATTAGCACTCCGAAAGCGCGATTGCTAAGAGTGCGAGCCATCCGGCCCTTGGTGGGATCGAACAGGCCCGTATTCCGATCCACTTTCGATGACGCACCAGACCTGAACCAGACCTGAAAACCAAAGCCTCCAAAAGGCCTTCAAAAGGAACTGTCATGGCTAAAACCCAATTTCGTCCGCTGCATGACCGTGTCGTGGTCAAACGGATCGACGCCGAGGCAAAGACCAAGGGCGGTATTATCATCCCCGACAGCGCCAAGGAAAAACCCCAGGAGGGTCAGGTTGTCGCAGTCGGCCCCGGCGGGCGCGACGAGGCCGGCAAGCTGATCCCGATCGACATCAAGACCGGCGATCGCGTGCTGTTCGGCAAGTGGTCGGGCACCGAGATCAAGCTCGACGGCGAAGAGCTCCTGATCATGAAGGAATCCGACATCATGGGCGTGCTCGCGTAAGGCACATACCGCCCTCACCGCTGCACACTCCAGTCGTCATGCCCGGGCTTGACCCGGGCATCCATCCTCTTCGGAAGATTCTTGCAGAAAGCCGATGGATTGCCGGGTCAAGCCCGGCAATGACGGTGCAAAATCAACCGTATCAATCCATCAGGAGCACTCCACATGGCTGCCAAGGACGTTAAATTTGCCGGAGACGCGCGCGATCGCATGCTGCGCGGCGTCGATATTCTCGCCAATGCCGTCAAGGTGACGCTCGGCCCCAAGGGCCGCAACGTCGTCATCGAAAAGAGTTTTGGCGCTCCCCGCATCACCAAGGACGGCGTCACCGTCGCCAAGGAAATCGAGCTTGAGGACAAGTTCGAGAACATGGGCGCGCAGATGCTGCGCGAAGTCGCCTCCAAGACCAACGACACGGCCGGCGACGGCACCACCACCGCCACCGTGCTGGCCCAGGCGATCGTGCGCGAAGGCGCCAAGTCGGTCGCCGCCGGCATGAACCCGATGGACCTCAAGCGCGGCATCCAGATTGCGGTCGCGGCCGTGGTCAAGGACATCGAAAAGCGCGCCAAGCCGGTCGCCTCCTCCGCCGAAGTTGCCCAGGTCGGCACCATCTCGTCGAACGGCGATGCTGCGATCGGCAAGATGATCGCGCAGGCGATGCAGAAGGTCGGCAATGAAGGCGTCATCACCGTCGAGGAAAACAAGTCGCTCGATACCGAAGTCGATATCGTCGAGGGCATGAAGTTCGACCGCGGTTACCTGTCGCCCTACTTCGTTACCAACGGCGACAAGATGACCGCCGAGCTCGAGGACGTCTACGTGCTGCTGCACGAAAAGAAGCTGTCCGGCCTGCAGTCGATGCTGCCGGTACTGGAAGCCGTGGTGCAGTCGGGCAAGCCGCTGTTGATCATCGCCGAAGACGTCGAAGGCGAGGCGCTGGCCACGCTGGTCGTCAACCGCCTGCGCGGCGGGCTGAAGGTCGCCGCCGTCAAGGCGCCCGGCTTCGGCGATCGCCGCAAGGCGATGCTGGAAGACATCGCGATCCTGACCGGCGGTCAGTTGATCTCGGATGAACTCGGCATGAAGCTCGAAAGCGTCACGGTCAACATGCTCGGCCGCGCCCGCAAGGTCGTGATCGACAAGGAAAACACCACGATCGTCAGCGGCGCCGGCAAGAAAAAGGACATCGAGGCCCGCGTCGGCCAGATCAAGGCGCAGATCGAGGAAACCACCTCGGACTACGACCGCGAGAAGCTGCAGGAACGTCTGGCCAAGCTCGCCGGCGGCGTCGCGATTATTCGCGTCGGCGGCGCGACCGAAGTCGAAGTGAAAGAGAAGAAGGACCGCGTTGAAGACGCGCTCAACGCGACCCGTGCAGCGGTTCAGGAAGGCATCGTGCCGGGCGGCGGCGTGGCGCTGCTGCGCGCCAAGAAGGCCGTGGGCCGTATCCACAACGACAACCCCGACGTGCAGGCCGGCATTAATATCGTGCTCAAGGCGCTGGAAGCTCCGATCCGCCAGATCGCGGAGAACGCCGGTGTCGAAGGCTCGATCGTGGTCGGCAAGATCCTCGAGAACAAGTCCGAGACGTTCGGCTTCGATGCCCAGACCGAAGAATATGTCGACATGGTCGCCAAGGGCATTATCGATCCGGCCAAGGTGGTCCGCACCGCGTTGCAGGACGCCTCTTCCGTCGCCGGCCTGTTGGTGACGACCGAAGCCATGGTCGCCGAAATGCCGAGGGAACCCGCACCCGCGGCCGGCGGCGGACACGGTCATGGTGGCGGCGGCATGGGCTTCTAAGCTCTCGGCCAGCCTGCAAGACAGACAGCCAGGACCTGCATCGAAGGCCGCCTCCGGGCGGCCTTCTTTTTGGCGAAATGTGCAGGGGTTTGCTAGTGATGGCGTAGGCTTACCGAATTCTTTCCCGCGAGGAATTTCAGATGCGCCCGCTTCTATTCTGCCTGATCGGACTGATGACGGCCTCAACCAGTCTGGCCTTCGGCCAAATGAAGCTTTCGCCAAAAGCCGCGCCGGGCGCCAACGAGGTCCGCTATTTCACCGCCATCGATGGATTGATGGACGGCAACGCCGACGTCATCCTCAAGGAAACCCGCCAGGGCCGAACCGTCACCGCCGCCACGCTCGACGTCTGCTATCCCGTGGCCAAGGGCTCCGATCGCAAGGACCGCTTTGTGGTCAATCTCGCCGTCAACGGCCAGACCCTGACCGGCACCACGCAGAGCCTTGGCGACAAAGCGCCGGTCACGGTGAAACTCGTGCGCAAGCCGACCGGCGAGAATTTCGAATTCAAGGGCCAGATCAACATCGGCCAGACCGTGACCGAAGTGGCCTCGAGCGATAATACCGATGTCAGCGAAAAGGAATTTTTGGACAATCAGGCCAGCGATGACGGCATCACCGCGTCACCGAAGGATTTCACGGAAGTGTCGCCGGAATCGGTCGGCGTGCGGCTCAAGCTGGATGCGGCGGTGGATTTCCTGAAAGGTCTGAAAGGACAAAACGTCGAGGTGGCACTCTCCAGCCTGGCGGTCACCTGCGAGGCGATGCGCGCCGGCGAGCAGACCATCAATCTCAGCGTCGATCCGGACCGGGCCGCGGCGTTGATCGCAAAATCCAAAGCATTGCCCGGGGTCGTTTCCGTGGGCTGGACCACCGGCGTGGTGGAAATGGAGCGCACCATCCGGTTTGCGGCGGCCGACTGGCGCGATGGCGACAAGCTCAACCGCGACAAGCTCGCCGCGACGATTTCCAATGTGCTGGCCGGAACGCTTTCGGCCAAATCATCGTCAGCGGTCTGGAACGCCAATAGCGGGAAGCTGAAACTGACATTCAAGCGGCCGAGCCAGATCTTTCCCGCGCTCGAACTCACCGAAATCATCGAGGTGGTCGCCCTGGTGGCGCCCGACAAACCGGGGGCGTCCGACCGGCTGATGCTGTGGATCGGTAATCCCGCGATCTCGACCGCGGACGAGAGCGCCGGCGCCAAACTCAGCCTCGCCGAGGAAACCAGCGGCGAAGAGGAAGGCGAGCAAAAGGCCGACAACCGCTCCATCGATGCGCTGGCCAAGGAATTTCGCGGCCAACGCTGGGACGCGGATAAATCGGCCTGGAAATAACCCGGTCTTCGCGCCTTCGCTTTGGACGCACATTTTCCATGCAATCGCGCATTTGACATGCCGCGCCATAGCGGCAATGAACGGGGCCTGTCCGACAGGGCTTTTGGGATTTCAGGCTGAATGGCGCGCTATGATGTTGTGGTGATCGGCGCCGGCCTTGGAGGCTTGACGGCCGGCGCGATCCTGGCGCGGGCGGGACGCAAGGTTCTGGTGATCGAACGCAGCAACTCGGTGGGCGGCGCCGCCTCGAGCTACAAATCCGGCGATCTCTTTGTCGAAGGCTCGCTGCACGAAACCAGCGACCCGCACGACCCCCGCGATCCCAAGCACAGCGTGCTGACGCGCGCCGGCGTGATCGACGCCGTGAAATGGGTTCCGGCCGGCGCTTTCTACGAAGTGCGCGGCGGCCCGATCGACCCGCCCTTTGTGCTGCCGGACGATTTCGACGCGGCGAGGCTGGCGCTGACGACGCGCTTTCCGGAGGCCTGTGCCGGCATCCATCAAATCCTCGGAGAGATGGAGCGCATCGCCTCCACGCTCGGCACGCTGTCGCAGGGCCGCGAGGCTTTCAAAAATCCGCGCGAGGCGCTGGCCGCGCTGTTGAAGTTCGCGCCTGCCCTGCCCGACTGGCGGCTGTCGCTGTCGCAAAAGCTCGCAAAAGTTTTTGGCGACAATGAAGCCGTCAAATGCGCGCTGGCCGCCAATCTGTCCTATTACCACGACGACCCATCATCGTTGTGGTGGATCTACTTTGCGATGGCGCAGGGAAGCTATCTCCAAAGCGGCGGCCGTTACGTTCAGGGCGGGTCGCAGCGGCTCTCGAGCGCGATCGCCCGTTCCATCCGCACGGCGGGCGGCGACGTGCTGGTCCGCCGCGTCGCGAGCCATATCGCGCTGGACCAACAAGGCCGCGCCGGCACCGTCACCCATACCGCGCGCGACGGCAGCGATCCGCAGATCGTCGAAGGCCTGCGGATCATCAGCAATGCGGCGCCGTCGTCGCTTGCGGCGCTGATGCCGGCCGCAGCCGCCGAGAAACTGACCAAGGGCTATGCGCGGCGAACCTCGTCGATTTCGTTGTTCGCGCTCACGCTTGGCCTGTCGAAGCCACCGCGCGAATTCGGCCTATCGGCCTATTCCACGCAATTGCTGCCGCGCGAGATGGAGCGGCTGTCGGATTATGCGCAAGGCGCCACGTTGATGGCGGACGAACCCGGCGAGCGAATGCCGCCGCTGTCGATCGTCGATTATGCCGCGATCGATTCCGGAGTTCCCGCGCCGCCTTATGTGTTGCTGATCTGCGGACCGGACCTGCTGTCGAACTGGGACAGTTCGGACCCGGAGGCCTATCGCAGCAAGCGCGGACGATGGCAGGACGCCATCGTCAATTATCTCAATTCGATCTATCCCGGGTTGGCGCAGGGCGTGGTGGCGTCGTCGTTCAATACCGCATTATCGGTGCGGCAATATCTCAACGCGCCCGGCGGCGCCGTCTATGGCTTCGCGCCGACGCCGCCGCGCGCGTTCTGGCGCACCCCGGCCGGCTCACCGCGCACCGCGGTGCCGGGGCTTTATCTGGCCTCGGCCTATGCGGGCTTCGGCGGCTATACCGGCGTCGTGCAAGCCGCCGGCGCCTGCGCCGATATGATCTTGCGGGAGGGTTAGTCTTGAGCACGATCCGGAAAAGGGGGCACCGGTTTCCCGAAAAGATCATGCTCGAACTGAAGGATCGAGCGCTTTCCAATGATCTCAATTGGTATTGAGATGGAAGCGCAGCGATTTGGTACCGAGGAAGGAAACGAAATCGCCTTGCCGCTTCCAGGTCGCGGCCTCGCTCAATGCAGCCACCAGTTCATCATCAGCCTGCGCCCGCTCCGGCGGACAGTCATGATCCTGCAGCGGGGCGGCCACGAAAATCACGGTATTGCCTGCGACCGAGAACTGACCCTTGCCACTCTTGCACCATAGCTCCAGTTTCGCCTCGCCATTGTCGCCGATCTCGAGCGAGGGCAGCCGCTTCGAACCCGGCTGCCGCGCGACGTCCAATGTCATGTCGAAACCGAACGGAAAGCCGTCATCGGCGCGGCCGGGACGACACCGAACGCGATCGCGGCCAGGACCAGCGCTACTGCAGCCGGCTTCAAAAAGCCTGTCATTGGAAACATCCAGCCCCTCGAAATATCGCCGGCACGCAAAGTGGCAATCGTTCTATTCGGCAAGTGGGGGGCTGACCAGATTGGCCGCCACAAAAAATTAGGCCTACCAACAGTTCCCCGCGGCTTGCGCCGGGGGATGTACCTCGTCGGCCTTCAACGGGCCTTCTATTTCAAGACCATCTCCGTGAAGGGATAGACATAGGCCTGCAGCATGACGAACAGGCCGACCAGACAGGCCAGCGCGATCGAGTGCTTGAACACGAAGCGCAAGATCGAGCCTTCATGGCCGAACCAATTGGTGGCGGTGGAGGCGACCACGATCGACTGCGCGTCGATCATCTTGCCCATCACGCCGCCGGATGAATTCGCCGCAGCCATCAGGATCGGCGACAGGCCGAGCTGTGCGGCGTAATCTTCTGCAGGTTGCCGAACAGAATATTCGACGACGTATCCGACCCCGTCAGCGCGACACCGAGCCAGCCGAGCAAGGTGCCAAAGAAGGGATAGAACACGCCGGTCGCGGCGAAGGCGAGACCGAGCGTCGCGTCGACCCCGGAAAGGCGGGTCAGAGTGCCGATCGCCAGCATCGCCGAGATCGTGATCAGCGAATATCGCGCACAACTTGATGGTGCGCCCGTATTCGGAAACGATCGCACCCGGCGATATTCCCATGATGAACCCAGCAATGACGGCGGCGATCAGCATGCCGGTGCCGGTGAACGACAGAATAGGTGAAGGAGAAGATCGCGCCCTCTTTGCGTCGGCGTTCGGAACCACCGGCGCCACCTTGTTGATCATATTATGCAGTTCGGGCACCGGGTAATTCCAGGTGAAGACCGGATTGACCGCCGCTTGAACCAGCCGGTGCCCCAGACAGCAGAATGGTGCACAGGATGATCCACGGCAGCAGCGCGGTGAGCAATTCTCCCGATGAGAGCGGCGTCTGATCGATCAGCTTTGCCGGCGGCATGGTGCTGGCTGATCTCTTGGCCGCGCAACGCCGGCGACAGCCAGAGCACCTTCGGGCTGCCAGATTTTCAGGAACAGGATGAGGCAGCCCATCGAAATCAGCGATGCGCCGATATCGACAATCCAGGGATTGATGTAGTTCGAGATCAGGAACTGCGGAATCGCAAACGACAGGCCTGTGACCGAGAATCGCCGGCCAGACCTCCTTCATGCCCTTGAAGCCGGCGAACGCCCATACCACCCAGAAAGGCACGATCAGCGAGAAGAATCGGCAACTGCCGCCCGACCATGGCGCCGAGCGTATAAGGGCTCGAGCCCGGTCACCTGAGCGAGTCCCTGGATCGGGTACCGAGCGCGCCATAGGCCACCGGCGCCGTGTTGGCGATCAGCGACAGGCCAGACGCCGCGAGCGGTGAGAAGCCAAGCCCGATCAGCACCGCGCCCGTGATCGCCACCGGCGTGCCGAACCCCGATGCACCCTCGAAAAACGCGCCGAACGAAAATGCGATCAAGAGCAGCTGCAGCCGGCGGTCCGCCGTGACGCCGCCGACGGCGCGCTTGAGCACCTCAAACCGGCCGGCGCGCACCGTGAGCTGGTACATGAAAATAACGTTCAGCACGATCCAGCCGATCGGGAAAAAGCCGCTGACGATACCCAGCAACGAAGCCCGGATCGCCAAATTGGCCGGCATGGTAAAAAGAAAGATCGCCACCAAATTGGCCAGCACCAACGCCACGATGGCAGCGATATGCGCTTTGACCCTGCCGCTGGCGATCAGGACCAGCAGCGTGACGACCGGTATCGCCGCGGCGATAGTCGAAAGCGTGGTGTTGCCAAAGGGATTGTAAACCTGATTCCACATTGTAGTTCCTCCCCACGCATTATGCGGCGCTCCGACCGGCGTGGACGGTCAGGCGTGCTTGGCGCGATCGCGAGAATGTCTCTGCAATGCGCGAGGCTTGGACGGATTTGGCCGCGCCAAAATCCGCTCATAACCTCGCGAAATGTGAAGGCTCCCCCACCCCTCGCCGTTGCGGCCATGCTAGGGTGTACCCGGCGGCACGAACAAGCCAAGGCCGACCCCGCAAATTAGGACTTTAGTATAGACGCCCTCAATTCCTCCATTTTTCCAGTGCTTTAAAGTCGCACCCCTGGAGACGGCAATCTGTGAACAATATCCGCTCGACGCTCACGACCGTATGGCGGATCGCTGCTCCCTACTTCTGGTCCGAGGATAAATGGGCCGGGCGTGGCCTGCTCGCCGCGGTGATTGCCCTTGAACTCGCCGGCGTATTCCTGATGGTTCTGCTCAACCGCTGGAACAATGCCTTCTACAATGCGCTTCAAGAGCGAGACTGGGCCGCTTTCACCTACCAAACCGGTTATTTCTGCGTGATCGCGACGTTCTGGGTCGGAGTGAACGTCTACGAGCTCTACCTCAATCAATGGCTCCAGATCCGCTGGCGCCAATGGATGACGGCCCGCTATCTCGGCGACTGGTTGCACGACGCCAATCATTATCGGATGCAGCTGCTCGGCGATGCTGCCGACAATCCCGACCAACGCATATCCGACGACATCAAGATGTTCGTCGAGCGGACGCTCTACATCGGATTGAAAATCCTAAACTCAATCGTAACGCTCGGCTCCTTCATCGTTATCCTCTGGGGTTTGTCCGAGGCGTCGCCTTTGCATGTTTTCGGCAAGGAGTTCGCAATTCCCGGCTATCTGGTATGGGGCGCGTTGATCTATGCGGTCTTCGGGACCGCGTTGACGCAGTGGGTCGGTTCGCCACTGGTGAATCTCGATTTTCAACAGCAGCGCTACGAGGCTGACTTTCGTTTCAACCTGGTGCGTGTACGCGAAAGCTCGGAACAGATCGCGCTCTTGCAGGGCGAACGCGCCGAACGCGAGCGGCTCTGGGAGCGCTTCGGTCATGTCATCGATAACTGGTACGCCATCATGAGCCGTACCAAGCGGCTGACGGCGCTCACGGCGAGTTATTCGCAAGCTGCGGTGATCTTTCCCTATATCCTGGTGGCGCCAGCTTATTTCGCCGGAAAGGTCCAGCTCGGCGGCATGATGCAAACCGCCTCCGCGTTCAGCAGCGTACAAGATGCGCTCTCGGTCTTCATTTCGATCTATCGCGACATGGCGGAATGGCGAGCCATCGTGGCCCGCCTCGACGGATTTGAGACGTCGATCGCCAGTGCTGCCAAGCTGGCAACCGCTCCTGACTCGATCAAAATGGCTGCGCTGGGTGCCGGCGACGAAATCGATCTGGAGCAGCTGCTGGTTTCTTTACCGAACGGGACGCCATTGGTCTCCGCCGCCGATTTCCACTTTCACACCGGCGTACGGACACTGGTCGCGGGTCCGTCCGGCTCCGGCAAGTCGACGCTGTTTCGCGCGATCGCCGGTATCTGGCCCTACGGAAAGGGTTCGATTTCAATCCCCGCCAATGCTTCGCTGATGATGCTGCCGCAACGGCCCTATTTCCCGATCGGATCGCTGCAGGCGGCGATCGCTTATCCCGGCGAGGCCAACCGCTTCAGCCCGGAGCAGGTCAAGCAGGCACTTGCGATGGTCGGTCTTCCGCAACTCGCCGCGCGGCTTGCCGAGGAGGAGCACTGGAATCGAATGCTCTCGCTTGGGGAGCAACAGCGCCTTGGACTCGCCCGCGCGCTCTTGCACGCACCGCAATATCTTTTTCTCGACGAAGCGACCGCGTCGCTCGACGAACCGTCGGAGGCCGCGCTCTATCGTCTCCTTGAGGAAAAATTACCGTCCACCACAATCGTATCGATCGGCCATCGCAGCACGCTTAAGACTTTCCACCAGCGCAACGTCGTCTTGGGCCGGCAAGGTGATCGGTTCGCGCTGGAGAACCAACGCGACGATTCCCCGGCGTCATAACGCGCAGCTCTTTTTCATACGAACGGGCAGCTACGCGGCCAGGGTGACGGGATCGAACCTGCCGACGGATACTTCATGTCAGGACGGGCCTGGTCTGGCGATCGCATCGATCGCCGGCCTAAACGTGGGTCCCCCAATCCCGCAAAACAAAAAAGGGCGGCAGATCCATTCTGCCGCCCTTTAGCTGGGTCTCGAGAGGAGAAGTTTACTTCAGGTTGGTCGCCGCGGTCAGGTCGACCGAGAGCTTGGCGATGCCGGCCGGGCCGCACCAGTTGGTGCCTGCGCCGCTCGGATTGATCGCGGTAACATTGGTCGTGCCGGAAGCGTTGAAAGCGCTGGTGAAGGCGTTGCAATCACCCTTCGACATGTCGGTGTCGGAGTAACGCAGATCGAGTGTGAACACCTTGTAAGTGAAGCCGATGCCGACATTCCAGGTGTTATAATTGGCGTAGGGGATGCCTGCCAGAAACCCCGAGACGCCATAAAACGCATCCGAAGTTCCGAGCCACTGCCGACCGAACTCGCCGGACACATACATGCCGACGCCGCTGGTGCCGAACGCCGTGGCGGGCGCGGTGTACTTGGCAATGACCGACGCGTAATCGCCCCAGGCGCCCGAATTCAGGAAGTTCGGGGAGTAGTACTCGTTCAACCCGATCGAGAAGTTGTCGTTGATGGTGTAATTAACCTTGCCGTAGGCTTCGAAGAAGCTCACGTCCTTCTTCATGACGTTGCCGTTGGGAAGGACCTCGGAACCCGGGTCGCAAACACCCGCTCCGATACATTGGCCGCCCGGATACAAATAGCCCCAGACACCGAAGTCGAACGCGAAGGCGCCGAAGGTCGGCCGGATACCACCGTAGACGTCGACTTCAGCGGCCGCGCGATTGGCAAACGAGATGCTCTCGGCCGAGGTGCCGATATACAGCTGCAGGTCCTTGTTTACGTTGTAGCGCGGCTCAAAATAGGCGGCAACCGAGGGGTTATGGTTGGATTGCGTTACACCGCGGAAGATGTAGTCGCTCATAACCGCGCTGCCGAAAGCGATGTCCCAGGGATCAAACGGCGCCGGTGCGGCCGCGGCGGGAGCCTTCAGAGGCATATCTGCTGCAAACGCCGAGCCCGCGGTTACCGCAAGCATCGCTGCAGCTAAAACCAGTTTCTTCATGACGATCCCCATCACATTTCAAAAACAGCCTGGTTTCGACGCCCCCTGGGAAAGCGATAACCGACTGCGACCAAATTCTTGATCGTGACTCCAATCTGGACAACCCCATCCATCGCGGGAAGCAAAAAAGAAGAGCATCTGCCGACTTTTTAGGCGTTATGGCCATTCCCTGAGATGTTGTTTGCGGGTGTTGCAAACTGACAACAACTTATTGGCTTCTCAGAGCCGCTGGATTAGGTACTGGGTCCTATCCGGAACCGCCTGATACCTCTTTGCGCCAAATGCCAGGTTTGATTGCGCGCGCATTCAATCGAATCAACTGTCGCTGGGGCGGTTGGGACTCGGCCAACTATCAAAACATCATGCGCATCAAAAAGGCCGCAGCGACAGACGCTGCGGCCTAAACGCGATCCGTAGTAACCGGAGGCCTTCGGTACCTATTCTTCATCTCCG
This sequence comes from uncultured Alphaproteobacteria bacterium, assembly GCA_963790595.1. GTDB lineage: Bacteria > Pseudomonadota > Alphaproteobacteria > Rhizobiales > Xanthobacteraceae > Bradyrhizobium. The sequence continues at coordinate 142,631 of CAWBPE010000025.1, forward strand.
CCTGAGGTTGACGAATTGTGGCCGCCCGAATGTTCCCACGACGGAGCAGGGCTCGACGAAGCGGGACTTGGGGTAGCCCAACTCGTTGCCGGAGGCGCCGCCGCCGGCTTGGGCGCAGAGGCCGGTTTCGGCGCAGAGGCTGAAGCTGCGGGCTTGGCGGCCGCGGCTGACACCGCCTTCTTCGCAGGAGCCTTCTTGGCCTTGGCTTTTTTGGCTGATTTTTTTGGTGCGGCAGCCTTGGACTTTTTGGCAGACTTCTTCGCCGACTTCTTGGCAGTTTTCGCCGACTTCTTTGCGGACTTCTTTGACGCTTTCTTCGAAGCTTTTTTGGTGGATTTTTTCTTCACCGTCAGAGCCTTTTTCTTGCTCTTGCTCTTCTTGCTTTTTTTAGCCTTTTTTCCCTTAGCCATCGTGGTTCTCCTGTTGCCGCTGATCCAAGTCCATCGAGCGTTTCAAGTCGTCCGCTTTCGCGCGGGGCCTATCGATCAGTTCAATCCTGGCCGGGGACCGCCTGTCGCCCAATCAAGAAGCTCAATCGTGTGAACCACAGGAACTGACGTACCGCTGGCAATTTGCACCATGCATCCAATATTGCCCGCAGCAATCATGTCCGGCTTGATCATCGCAATATTGCCGACCTTTCGATCGCGCAACCGGCTCGCAATGTCAGGCTGGAGAATGTTGTAAGTCCCCGCCGAACCGCAACACAAATGACCCTCCGGCACATCTTTCACCACGAATCCGTTCTTGGAAAGCAATTCTTTCGGAAGCCCCGTGATTTTCTGTCCGTGCTGCAGCGAACAGGCAGAGTGATACGCGATGACGATATCGCCGTGCTGTTGCTGCGGCTGCAGATCGAGATCGCTGACGTACTCCGTGATGTCTTTGGCAAGCGCCGAAACCGTCACGGCCGCAGCGGCGAAATCGCGATCCTCGCGCAGCATGAACCCATAATCCTTGATCACGGTGCCGCAACCCGATGTCGTCACCAGAATAGCATCGAGGCCGTTTCGCCCGGCCTCGCTAAGCCAGGCGGTGATATTGGCGCGGGCGCGCGCCAGAGCATCGCCGTCGCGCCCCAGATGATGAGTTAGCGCGCCGCAGCATTGTTCGTCCTTGACCAGCACGACCTCGATACCGTGACGCGTCAGCAGATTGATCGCGGCCTGATTGATTCGCGGCGCCAGAACCTGCTGGGCGCAACCCTGCAGCAATGCGACCCGTCCGCGCCTTGAGCCTTTGGCCGGGAAAACGCTTCCTGCAGCGGGTCCAGAGGGCGGCAGACGCCCTGGCGCTAGAGCCAGCATTGCCTTGATCCGTCGCAATAAGGTCGGCGATGCCGCCGCTTCCTTGGATGTCGGCAGCAACGCGGCCAGCGGCCGGCCAAGCCTCGCCAACATCATGCTGACGCGAAACCAGCCGGGCCGCGGCAATACCCACGCCAGTACCGCCCGCAACGCCCGCTCGGCCGGGGGGCGGGCATAGTCCTTTTCGATCGCGACCGCGCCTGATCGACGAGATGCATGTAGTTCACGCCGGAGGGACAGGTGGTCATGCAGGCCAGACACGACAGGCAGCGATCGATGTGCTTGACCACCTCTTGCGTCGGCGGCCGATCCTTTTCCAGCATCTCCTTGATGAGATAGATTCGACCGCGCGGGCTATCGAGTTCATCGCCGAGCAATACATAGGTCGGGCAGGTCGCGGTGCAGAACCCGCAATGCACGCAGGCGCGTAAAATCTTGTCGGCTTCCGCGATATCGGGATCGGCAAGCTGAGCGAGGCTGAATTCGGTCTTCATGTCGCGGATCCTCGCGTCAACCGGCCGCGATTGAGGATGTTCTTCGGATCGAAGCTATGGCGGACGCGTTCGCTCAAGGCGGCAAGGCCGCCCTGCTGGGGATGAAACACATCGACGTTGCGCCGTATCTGTTCGGACGCCCGCAGCAGCGTGGCGTGACCGCCGACCGCGTCGACGCGCGCGCGCACCAATGCGGCCTGGGCGTCGGCCGCGGGCGGCAGCGCCGCCCAGATCAGTCCGCCGCCCCAGTCATAGAGCACATCGCCGCCGGTATCTCGCGCCAGGGCCTGACCGAGCGTGCCGCCCGACGCCGGCGGGCAAACGATCCGCCACACCGGCCAGGCTCCCAAGGTGCCCTGGGCGGCGAACGGCTGCACGTCGCGTATCGAACTCCAGATCTCCGCCGAGCCAGCGTCTTCGAGAATCTCCACCGTCCCGAACGGCGCAAGAACTTTGCCGAGCGCTGCCGCGCGATGGACGGCCGATGCCGTAATCCCTTCCAGCCGCAGCAACGTGACCGCCTGCCGGGACGATCCGAGATCGCTCAGCACGCCCGGCGCCGCCGCCCGAAACGCCGAATTCGGCACATGCGCCGCGCCGGATACATCGAATGGGGAGCCCAGCGCCGCCGTCATCGCGCGGTTCGCGGTGACGTCATCGAGCCCACTCAGCATCAACGTGCGTTCGGCTTCGGGGCGCGGCATGACCTTCAATGTCACTTCCGTCATCACCGCCAGCGTGCCCCACGACCCCGCCAGCAGCTTGCAGAGATCGTAGCCGGTGACGTTTTTGACGACTTTGCCACCGGCCTTGAAGCTGTCGCCAAACCCGGACACCGCATGCGCGCCCAATAGATGGTCGCGGGCGCCGCCGGCCTTGATACGGCGGGGTCCCGCCAGGCCGGCGCCGATCATGCCGCCGATGGTTCCTGTGTCGGGCCCGCCCAGCAGCAGCGAGGTGTTGATCGGCTCGAACGCGAATTGTTGATTCTCTGGAGTCGATCAACGACAATACGTCGGCCAGCGGCGCGCCCGCCTGAACCGTGATGATCAGCTCGGTCGGCTCGTAGGACGTCACCGCGTTGAGCGCCGACAGGTCGAGCAGCGCATTGGTCGCCATCGGCTGGCCGATCAGCCGTTTGGAGCCGTGGCCGATGATTTCCAGTGGCTGTTCGCTGGCGAGAGCCGAGCGCACCACCTGCTCGACATCTGCTGCGTCGCGTACTTGAGAGTGTCCACGCGCGCCTGCTCAGAACCGCGGAAGTTCGGGGAAGGCAGCTTGCCGCCATGGACATGCATGCGGCCGAGTTCGGCGCAGCGATGCAGGGTCGGAAACACCTTGCCGGGATTGAGCAGGCCCTGCGCGTCGAACGCGCATTTCAGCCGCTGCTGCTGGTTGAGATCGATCTCGGTGAACATCACCGGCATCAGGTCGCGCTTCTCGACGCCGACGCCGTGCTCGCCGGTCAGCACGCCGCCGACCTCGACGCAGAGCCGCAGGATATCGGCGCCGAAAGCCTCGGCGCGTGTCCAGTCTCGCCCGGCTTGTTGGCGTCGTAGAGGATCAGCGGATGCAGATTGCCGTCGCCGGCATGGAAGACATTGGCGACGCCCAGGCCGTATTTCTCCGACAGCTCGCGCATGCGCGCCAGCACCTGCGGCAGCGCGGCGCGCGGGATGGTGCCGTCCATGCAGAGATAATCCGGCGAGATGCGCCCGACCGCCGGGAAGGCCGCCTTGCGGCCGGCCCAGAACAGCAGCGCTCGGCCTCGCGAGGTCGAGATCCGGCAGGTGGTCGCGCCGCAGCGCTCGCGCGATCGCCTCGACCCGCTCGATCAGGTGATCGACCTCGACGCCGGGCCCGTCGAGTTCGACGATCAGCAGCGCCTCGACGTCGAGCGGATAGCCGGCATGGACGAAGTCCTCGGCCGCATGGATCGCCGGCCTGTCCATCATCTCCATGCCGCCCGGGATGATGCCGGCGCCGATGATCCGGCGACGCATTCGCCGGCCGCCTCGACCTGCGCGAAGCCGACCAGCAGCGCGCGCGCGGTCTCCGGCTTCTGCAGAATGCCGCACCGTGACCTCGGTGACGACGCCGAGCAGGCCTTCCGAGCCGGTGATGATGCCGAGCAGGTCATAGCCGCCGGCATCGGCAGATGCTTGCCGCCGAGCCGGATGACCTCGCCGGTCATCAGCACGATCTCGAAGCCGAGCACGTTGTTGGTGGTCATGCCGTATTTCAGGCAATGCACGCCGCCGGAATTCTCCGCGACATTGCCGCCGATCGAGCAGGCGATCTGCGAGGACGGATCGGGCGCGTAATAGAAGCCGGCATGCGCGACCGCGTGGGTGATCGCCGAGATTGGTGACGCCCGGCTCGGCCACGACGACGCGGTTGTCGAAATCGATCTCGAGGATGCGGTTGAATTTGCCGATGCCCAGCAGCACGCCATCGGCCAGCGGCAGCGCGCCGCCCGACAGCGACGTGCCGGCGCCGCGCGGCACGACCTTGATGCCCTGCTCGTGGCAATAGTTCAGCACCTGCGACACCTGCTCGGTGGTCTCCGGCAGCACCACGACCATCGGCGGCTGGCGATAGGCCATCAGGCCA